>NZ_JALQCS010000001.1:800000-2000000 GCF_023277115.1 Acidithiobacillus acidisediminis | reverse complement strand
GCACGGCCTATCTCCCGGAAATTACCCTGAGTACCGCTTATGGACAGGATTTTGCGCCAGGGAGCCCGAATTGGTTATCGGTGGGCGTCAACCTCAGTCTGCCGATTTTCCCAGCAGATCGCCAAGATCAAACCGTTGCGGCAGCGCAGGCACAGTCGATTGCAGCACAGGACCAGTACGATGAGGAGCGTTTATCACTGGAACGCCAGGTGCGTGGAGTTTTTGCAGCATACATCTCCTACCAAAACCAATATCACCGGACGCGGCGAAAACTGGTACCGGAAGCACAATTGGCCTATCAAGCGACCTTGGCTGATTTTACTTCCAGCCATACCAGCTTTCGGGCGGTTTTGCAGGCACAGGATCGCGTTCTCGCGACCCAGACCGAGGCGATCGAGTTGCGCCAGAATGCCTATGCCAGCCAAGCCGAATTGAATTTCCTGGCAACACATGTGCAAGGAGGAAGCGAATGAAAACGCGCCAAGTTTTGGTGGGCTCCGCGCTATTGCTTATCGGTGTAGGAATTGGAGCGGCCGTGACTCTGTGGTGGCCAGCGCCAACGGTAGGTTCGCACTCTCCGCGCGCGACCACCACACCAAGCCCTAGGCATATCCTGTATTGGGCCAATCCCATGAATCCTGCCATTCATTCAAGTCATCCGATGAAAGACAACATGGGGATGAAATATATTCCAATATATTCTCAGCCTGCCCATACCGCTCAATCTTCAACATCAGGCCTCGCCGTCGATTCCCGAATGGTTCAAACCTTGGGGGTGCGCCTGGTTACAGTCCAGGAACGACAGATGGGGCAAGCCATCCATACCGTAGGAACGGTGGCCATTGATGAAAACCGCCTGTATGCCATCAATCCACACTTTTCCGGGTGGGTCGAACAACTGCCGGTCAAAGCCGTTGGCGATCCTGTATCTCGTGGTCAGAAGATTGCCGAGATTTATTCGCCAGAACTTTACAGCGCCGAGCAGGACTATCTCGTAGCGCAAAAGGCCGCCGGAATCGACCTGGGGAATGGTCTGGTTTCTGCGGCGCAGACCAAGTTGCAGTTGTTGGGACTTTCCAATGCGCAAATTCAACAACTTCGGCAGACCGGCGCCGCGGAAAAGGTGATCCCTGTCTATGCGCCCGTTTCCGGGGTGATCGACAGCCTGTCAGCCCGGCAAGGAGGGTATATCACCCCACAGAGCAGCCTCATGCAGGTGGCTAACCTCCAACGTATCTGGGTCAATGTAGCGCTCTATGGATATCAACTCTCCCGGGTACACCTAGGCGACGAGGTGACCCTACAGCTTCCGGATTACCCAGGAAAAACGTGGAGTGGCCGGGTGAGCTTTCTCTACCCCACCGTCAATAGCCAAAGTCGCACTGTGACAGCGCGCCTCAGTTTCCCGAATCCAGGCGGCACCTTGCGCCCTGGAATGTATGCCGATGCCACCCTACTCGCACAAGCCCAGCGCATGCTCGCAATCCCGAGCAGCGCGATAGTCCGCAGCCAGGAAGGGGATTTTGTGATGCTGCATGAGCCGGGCGGCCATTTTCGGCCTGTGCAAGTACAGCTTGGACCGGAAGCCGACGGATGGACCGCAATATCCAAAGGACTGCAGGCCGGTGAGCGAGTGGTCGAGAATGCCCAGTTCCTGCTCTACTCGGAGTCGCAATTTCAGTCCGTTCAGGCACGGATGTTAGGTAGTAACGTCGCCGCGACGGTCAACACTGCGTCTACAATGCCCAGCAAAACAGCTGCGCAACCGGCAACGCCTGCGGCGTCCAGCATGAAAGGGATGGCAATGGGGGGCAGCACCCATGATTAAAGCCACGATACGTTGGTGTATGAACAACCCATTTATGGTGTTGCTGGCTATGCTATTCGTCACCGTTGCCGGGATTCTGGCCCTGCAATACATTCCCCTGGAAGCCATTCCCGATATCTCTCCAACCCAGGTCATTGTGAAAACCAGCTACCCTGGACAAGCTCCCCAGATTGTCCAGGATCAGGTGACCTATCCGCTCGAAACCACGCTGCAAGAGGTGCCCGGTGCACAAGCGGTGCGTGGATACTCGATGTTTGGTGACTCCTACGTTTATGTACTGTTCAAGAATGGGACGAATATTTTCCAGGCGCGAAACCTAGTGTTGCAATATCTGGATCAGGCGCAGGCGCAGCTACCCCCCGGCGTATCCCCAGCCTTGGGTCCGGACAGCTCCGGTGTCGATTGGGTTTATGAATATGCTCTGACGGATCCCTCGGGCACCCTGAATCTCGCCCAACTCACGACACTGCAGAACTGGTTTCTGAAATTTGCTTTGCAAGGTATCCCTGGAGTCGCTCAGGTGGCCACTGTAGGAGGTATGACTCAAGAGTATCAAGTCGTCGTGGATCCTAATAGGTTGTTGGCATATGGATTGACGCTGGAGCAAGTGGAAGCCGCAATTCGCGCTGCCAATGGTGAGACCAGCGGTTCGGTCGTGGACATGGGCGGGGCCCGTTACATTGTGCGTACCTCGGGCTATATCCATTCATTACAGGATCTACGACAGGCTCCCTTGACCGTCGCCAATGACGTTCCGATCACCATCGGTCAGGTGGCCCGCGTTCAACTGGGCCCGGTATTGCCGAGCGGTATCGCCGATCTCAATGGGCAGGGTCAGGTAGTCGGTGGTATCGTCATGATGAATCAAAATGGCAATGCCAATGCCCTGATTCAGCGCATTCAACAAAAGCTGCAAGAAATTCGCCCCGCCCTGCCCAAGGGAGTGCAGGTAGTTACCACGTACAGCCAGCGTCCGCTCATCCAACGAAGTATTGGCACTCTGACCGGCAAATTGCTCGAAGAGATGATTGCCGTCTCTTTGGTCGCCCTACTGTTTTTGGTTCGGGTTCGCTCTGCCTTGGTGGCGCTCATCGCACTGCCCGTGGGTATACTGGTTGCATTCGTCATTATGTATTGGCTCGATATTCCGGCGAATATCATGTCGCTGGGCGGAATTGCCATTGCCATTGGAGTGATGGTCGACGCGCCAGTCGTCATGATTGAGAATATGCATAAGCATCTGGAACGGCAGGCTGAGGCGAACCCATGGCATAGTGCGCAAATGGCTGCCTTGGAGGTGGGGCCTGCGCTGTTTTTTTCACTGTTGATCATTACGATTTCCTTCCTTCCCATATTTGCCCTAACGGGACAGGAGGGAAAACTCTTCGCACCGCTCGCCTATACTAAAACCTTTTCCATTGCCGCAGCGGCCATACTTTCCATCACCTTGGTTCCCATCCTCATGGGATGGTTTATTCGCGGCCATATCCCCGCAGAGCGAAAAAACCCAATTAACCGATGGCTGGTAGCTCTGTATCAGCCTATGATTCGCGGCGTCCTGAAGTTCCCCTGGCTGGTCCTGTTAGTGTCTGCCCTGCTGGCCGCCAGCTTGGTCTATCCGTGGCAGCGTCTTGGTACCCAGTTGATGCCTCCCCTCGATGAGGGCACCTTGCTGTATATGCCCGTCGCGCAAAACCCGGCGATCTCCTATGGCGAAGCGGGCGCGCTGCTACAACTCACCGACCGGATTCTCAAGACATTCCCTGAGGTAAAGAGCGTATTTGGGGAGGCGGGTCGAGCGCAAACTGCGACCGATCAGTCACCCATCTCCATGTTTGATACGGTGGTAACGCTAAGGCGCCCGGATCATTGGCCGCCCGGTATGACCCAGCATCATTTGCAGAACTTGATGAATACCGCCCTGCAAATTCCTGGCCTCACAAACAACTGGACCCAGCCGATCAAGGGCCGAGTCGATATGTTGACCACGGGCTTGCAAACTCCGCTGGGGATAAAAATTACCGGCACAGACCTTGGCACGCTGAACCGATTGGGTCAGGAAGTACAAAAGGTCTTACTGGGCGTCCCGCATACAGATTCCGCATATGCAACTCGTGTCACTGGTGGTCGCTACATCGTCGTGCATACGGACCGACGCGCCGCAGCGCGCTACGGGATCTCCATAGCAGATGTGAATCGCTTGGTTTCTACTGCCGTAGGAGGGCAGGTCATTACTACGGCGGTGCAGGGGGTAGAGCGGTTTCCAGTGAACTTGCGCTATCCTCGGCGACTACGGCAATCCCTTGCGACTCTCCTCGAGAGCCGCATTGCAACGCCCGGTGGGGCGCAAATTCCATTGGCGCAGGTGGCTCGGATCACGTTGGAAAATGGCCCTTCCATGTTGACTAGCGACAATAGTCGCCTGAATACCTGGATCACCATTGATCTAAAGCCAGGGACGAGTATCGGCAGTTATGTGCGTCAGGCACAACGGGCAATTGCTTCTCAGGTTCATCTTCCCGCCGGATACACACTTTCCTGGGTCGGAGAATATCGCAGCATGCAAAAGGCGGAGCAACGTCTGATGTTGGTGATTCCCGCCGTACTATTGGTGATTGTGCTGCTTCTCTATCTCAATTTTCGTCGCTGGGCCGAGGTATCTATCATATTAGTGACATTACCATTTGCGCTGGTGGGAGGTCTCTGGTTGGTTTATGCGCTACACTATAAACTATCGGTTGCAGTCGCCGTTGGATTTATCGCTCTCGCGGGCGTCGCAGTGGAATTCGGTGTGGTGATGCTACTGTACCTGGATCAGGCACTGGTAAAGCATCAGATGCGAAATTCGTTAAACAATTGGCACGATCTTCAACTTGCGATTATTGAGGGCTCAATGCTACGTCTGCGACCATTAGCGATGACATTTACCTTGGTCGTGATAGGACTTTTGCCCATTATGCTGAGCCATGGCACAGGTGCCGACATGATGAAACGGATTGCCGCGCCGATGATTGGCGGCATGTTCAGCGCAACGCTCCTGGCACTATTGGTGATTCCTGCATTGTATGCGCTTTGGCAACGGCGGAGATTAGGCTTGCGGTAGTTCTACAAGGAGAATGAGATGAGCAGAAGGCGATTCCTGAAACTTAGGAGATGGCAGAAAATGCCGTACTGCAACACCTACACCTATGGCCGCTGAGGCTTTGTGCTTGCTTGCCTTCGTGGATTATATGAGCGGCAGGATTGTTCGCATCCCCGACCCGATAGCCCAGAGCGACGAAGACCTGCTCTGGCGGGGTGCTGACATCCTGGATCAGGATAGCACTCTGTTCCAGTTGCTCGTGCAGGGTTTGGCTATCATAGGGATTCCCGTGGAAGGCCCGTGCGCTAACGAGGAGATTGCTGTGCTAGGCGTTGGCAGCGCTCACCTTGACGCCAAGCACATAAGGCTACCACGCGTGGCTATCCTCTACGCAAAGGCCCAGAAACTCCTGCGAGTTTACTGTCAGTGCAGCGCTTTCGTAGTTGGGATAGCGAGAATGAGTGAGGACTGCGCTTGTAGTTTTAGGCTCGTTCCAAATCCAATCCAGTTGTTCATGAACACTGGATTTTGGTAATCACCTATGCAACCCAGTCGCATTAGTCTATACGACATACATGCAAAAAAAATGAATTCGTATTGATGCCGATGGTATCAGAGAGAAGAATGAATGCAAGATAAAGAAGGAGTACGTCCGCCCGGTATCGTCCCAGCGCAACCCTCGCGCCGTCGCAGGCTCCGTCACTCGTGTTGCTTCCGGGACTTGGTGCAACAACCATCGCCGTCCAGTCCTCTAGCTCTGCAATCTGCCAAACTGTGCATGTCAAATATTCTCGACATTAAGGCTTGTCTGAGGCACATTGAGTCTTCCGATTCAGGAGGTGCCACATGGATGCAAAGAGCTTCGGCGCAGAAATCCGCAGAACCCGACGGGCGTTGGGAATCACCCAGGCGGAACTTGCAGAGCGTGTCGGCGTCTCTCGTGCTACTTTGATCTCCTATGAGCAGGGGGCTGGACTGTCGGTAAGCACAGTCGGTGAAATTGCCGAAATTTTGGGGCTGCAGATTCAGCTAATCCCCCTGCAGGAGCCGGAGCAGGAAGCGCCCATTCAGACAGACATTCCTTTGTATGGAAACCTGCGTCACAAGCGTTTTCCGACTTTGCAAGAGATTCTTCAGGCCACCATAGGTCTTTGTTAGGCGGGCAAACTTGCCAGGAAAAAAACAGGATATCGACCTGTAATCCCCTTCTCCCGTTCAGATCTCATTTAACCCTCCCCCGATCTATACCCTGACATCCCCTCCTCTACTCTTGGGAGACATCGATGTCAGGCCATCTGATTCTTGTGCGTCCGCATGTGTCCTTGCTGGACGGTCCAGTTGTGGCCCGCTATCTGCAGATGGTGGGGGGGCACCGCGGCTATCTATTTGCGGTTGATCCAGACTATGCCCGCCATCGGGTATTTCGTCCGCTACTGGCGCTCTATGGTTGTCTGACGGGCGGGCGTCACATGGTTCCGCTGGATACTCGCTCGCCCATGGCCATGCGTGTCATTCTGCGCACCCTTGCTGCTGGCGGCGGTGTCGTGCTCTTCCCCCAGGGCACGGGGGTCGTTGATCCGGATCGTCCGGACCGGCCTGGCGCAGACTGGTTGGTGAGGAAGTCCCGGTGTTCGGTGACGGAATTGCGGCTGTTTCATCGCAGGTTTCGGCTGCCGTCGGTGCGGTTGGACAACGCTGTTTCTCGTGAGAGGTGGGTTCACTTGCGCAAGATTGGATAGACATACTTGGGGAATCTGGTATTATGTCAATATAAACCCTAATATATAGTCTGGTTTTTAATGACATGAATCGTATTGACCTATTACAGAGGCTTGCCCATTTTGAGCAAAAAGGGATTGTCGCCTTCTCCAAGGGTGACCTGGAGAAGATCTTCCCTGAGGATGAGAAAACGCTTGAGAAAGGGCTTCAGCGCATGTGCCGAGACGGTCTTCTGGCGCGCTCTGCCAGGGGCGTGTATGTTTTTGCGCCGGCCATTCCTCGGTACAGGGGATGGTTGATCGAGCACATTGCGAAGAAGTTGCGCCCTAGTGATTTTAATTACGTTTCACTAGAAAGTATCTTGTCTGAGTATGGCGTAATTTCCCAGATTCCCATGGATCGTCTGACTGTCATGACCACAGGAGCCAAGGGCGAACATACCACGCCGTTTGGCACAATTGAATTCACCCACACCAAGCGCAGCATTCCCGACCTTCTGGATCGGACAATAATTGTTCCTGGGCGTCCTCTGCGCATTGCTAAGAAAACTTTTGCTGTAAAGGACTTACTTCGTGTTGGACGCAATACGGGATTGATTGATTGGGAGGAAGTTCAGGATGAATGATGAAGATTTTTTGCGCTATGTAAATATGGCCATGCAGGCTGATGGGCTGGGATTCCTTCGTCCAGTAGTTGAAAAGGAGTTGCTGCATTATGAAATCTTTAGCGCAATGGACGGTGCAGGCTTGCTCAAGTCGCTGGTCTTCCAGGGCGGAACATCATTACGATTATGTTATGGTTCGGAGCGGTTCAGTGAGGATTTGGACTTCGCTGGTGGTAAAGATTTTTCCGCCAAAGGCATGGTGGCGATCAAAGAGTGCATCATCGATACTATTGGTAAGAGATTTGGTCTGGATGTATCCGTGCGCGAGCCTCGTTCTTTTTCTGATGCCCGTGGGACGCCATCGTCAAACCTGGTACGTGTTGAAAAGTGGATGGTTGCCATTCAAACCAGTCCAGAAAGGCCAGATATCCCGAAACAGAAGATCAAGATGGAAATCGCCAATATCCCTGCTTACACACGAGATATTCTTCCATTGCGGGCTAACTATTCTGTTCTGGAAGGTCGCAGCCAGCCATTGGTGCCTGTCGAATCAAAGAATGAGATTCTGGCTGACAAGCTGATTGCCTTGCCAGCATCCATTTCCAGGTCGGATGGCGGGGAGATAGAACTCACCCCCACACGTATCAGGCACAGGGACATTTGGGACATTGCCTGGCTGGTTGGGCACGGAGCCCAAATGGATGCACGGCTAGTGGAAAAGAAAGCCGAAGACTATGGTCTGCGGAACTACCAAAAGCTTTTGGAGAAAGCTATCGCTGCAATCCCCGTCATTGCAAGCGGACATGACTTCCAGGATCAAATGAAGAGATTTGTACCAAAAACTCTGTATGACCGGACGTTTGAGAGCTTTGGGCATGGAAAATACTTTGAGACCGCTGTAAATGGCGTTCTCAAGCAGTTACAAAAGGAGTTCGGTTCTCACGCTAAAGAGCCATCCCCTCCAAAACGAACCCGAAGAAAACCAGATCTGAGCCTGTAACCATCTGGATGTCAATCAGCGTCGAAATTTGAACAGGTGTCAGCGTCCAATTTTGAACAGTTTCAGAGGGGGAGAGAGCGGCGCTGTTTGTAGCGGTAGGAGTCGTTCCCTGTCTCGATGATGTCGCAGTGGTGGGTGAGGCGATCGAGCATGGCGGTGGTCATCTTGGCGTCGCCGAAGACCTGGACCCATTCCCCGAAGGAGAGGTTCGTGGTGACGATCAGCGCGGTGTGCTCGTAGAGCTTGCTGATCAGGTGAAAGAGCAAGGCGCCACCGGACTCGGAGAAGGGTAAGTAGCCCAGCTCATCGAGGACGACGAGGTTCATGTTCAGCAGGGTTTTGACCAGGCGGCCACTCTGGCCACGGGTCTTTTCCTGCTCCAATTGATTGACCAGATCGACGACGTTGAACCAGCGCACACGATGGCCCTGGTAGATGGCAGCGTGTCCGAGAGCCAGTGCGAGATGGGTTTTCCCGGTCCCAGTACCACCGACGAAGATGATGTTGTGGGCGGCGCCCAGATTGTGGCCCTCGGCAAGTCGTTGTAGCGCCTTCTGGTCCACGGGACTCTCGGTAAAGTCGAAGTCTTCCAGGCCGCGCTGGGCGGGGAAACGTGCGGTACGCATCTGGTAGAGGAGGCTACGATTGCTGCGTTCCTGGCTTTCCGCGGCGAGGAGTTGCCCCAACCACGTCTCGGGATCCTGAGGTAGGCGCTGGTCCATCCAATCCTCCACCGCCAGGGCCATGCCATAGAGATGCAGAGCACGCAGGGATTGCAGCAGCTCAGTGGACATAGGCATTCCCCCGCAGCAAGTCGTAGCGGGCACAGTCCGCACGGGGCTCATCCTGCAAACGCAGAGCCTCCGGCGTACACACCGGGGCCGGGGGCAGCGGATTCGCCAAACGATGCATAAGGTTCAGTACCACCGCGGCATTCACGGCACCCTGCTCCAGGGCCATGGCGCAGGCGGTTTCCAGATTGTCGATGCCGTATTCCCGTGCCATCAGGAGTACGGTGACGAACTCCCGATCCCCCAAGGGCTTGCTTTGCAGCCGTTGACGCACTGAGGTGATGGCGCGAGGCAGCTCCTGGAAGGGGCGCCCGTTGCGCAGGGCACCGGGCTTGCGCTCCAGGACATCCAGGTAGTGGATGACATCCGTGAAGACCTGGCCGCGCCCCATATGCCGCCGATGGCTGGCCACCGCCTGGCCTTCGTGCAGGACCAGGATACGGTCCACATAGCGGCGTACCTGCAGGTACTGGCCCGCGTATTGGGCCGGCACGCTGTACTGGTTCCGATCCACCGTCACCAGGCAGGTCTTGGACACCCGCGCCCGCACCTCGACGTATCCATCGAAGGTTGCCCGAAAGGCGCGCAGGGAGGACTGCTCCTCCTGGAAGACTTCCCAGATGCTGCGGTCCTTCTGCTCGGGGTGAGCCTCGCTCTGCGCGCGTTCCACGCACTGTTGCCAGAGCCAGGCATTGAGCTGGTCGATGTCATCGAAGCGCGGCGTGGGGGTGAAGAACCACTTGCGCAGCGTATCCACCTGGTTCTCGACCTGCCCCTTCTCCCAGCCGGCCGCCACCGTGCAGGCGGTGGGGTCGATGAGATAGTGGTTCATCATCGCCAGGAACCGGGGATTGAACTCCCGATCTTGTCCCTCAACGAGCTTGCGGTAGACCATGTCGACAATGGTCTTGGGGTTGTCGTAAATCCCCCGCTCGGGCACCCCGCCAAAGGCGGCAAAGGCCTCCTGGTGGGCGGCAAAGACCATTTCCTGGGTCTCCCTGGGATAGGCCCGAACGAAAGACATCCGGCTATGGGTGAGCCGAAATTGCGCCACCTTCACGGTGTGCGTCACGCCGCCCAAAACGACCGTCTCGGTGCTCCAGTCGAACTGATAGGCCTCGCCAGGGCGAAAGACTAGAGGGATATAGGCCTTCTGCACGCCCGGATGCTCAACGACCTTCCAGTGCTTCACCCAGCGCTGGACGCTATCGTAGGCCCCGGTATAGCCCTCCTTGCGCAGATCCTCAAAGAGTCGGCGCGCCGTCCGACGCTGCTTGCGGGGCAGATGCGATTCGGTCTCCACCCACTTCTGCAGAATGGCCTCATGAGGCCCGAGTTGGGGCTTCGCCGAGGACCGGCGGGTGTACTTGGGGACATCTCCATCGTGGTGCAGGTACTTGTAGACCGTGTTCCGCGACAAGCGAAACTGCCGGGCTATCTCGCTGATGGACTTCTTCTTAACGTGGTACAGCAGGCGAATCTTGGCAATCGTTTCCATGCAAAGCACTCCAGGTACCTCCCGGGCCAAATCCCGAGAGGGTAGCAGGTGTTCAGTTTTCGACGCTGATTCCTACCTGCACCTGTTCACTTTTGCACGCTGATTAACAGCTTGAGGCATGGGCTCCGTGGTCGGCGTTTCTTTTTCGGTCACAATTTTCATGATTCACTTCTCCTCTACCAATGGGATCATGGATTCTTCCCAGGATTTCCGTAGCCAGTTCTTGATGATCTGGCGCTCTACTATGAACAATGGGCTTTCCCTGCCGGCCAGCGAGGCAAACGACCGGCCTTGATGTTCCTTGATCTTCGCCCCTACCCGCGAGGCCAGCTCAGGGATTTCGCCGGTCAGACCTCCAGACGCTATCCAGGCATCCTTGAATTGCGGAACGGTGAACCAGTAATAATCCAGGTCGTAATCTGACTCATGCCGATTGACGACGGCCATTTTTCGATCCGCCATTTGGCAAATCGCAGACTCGTTCGCAAGGGTCGCGCTGCTGGATTCCCGCCCAATCATCCACGCCACGCAGATTTGAAATCCTAACTCCCGCGCAACCGGCACAATGAGCTCCGCGTAGGAGTCCAGTGCCTTGTGCGCATTGGCGGGCGCATTCATCACGACATAATCACTTTCCAGCGCTTCCAGATGGCCGAACAAGGTGGCTATCGCGTTCTCGGCATCCTTGCCGCTTTTGTCCAAATTAACCGACAAGACGGAGACAACATTCTCGTACCGTGCCTTCACATCTCCGATTTTGGTATCACCTTCGACGATTGCGACATTCCTCCCCGAAAATAACCCAAACTCCACGGCAAGCATGGAAAAGATACTTTTCCCAACGCCGCCTTTATCCCCATGACTAATCACCAGATGCTTCATTGCAATCTCCTGTTACAGTTTATCTAAATCGATCGAGATGGATTTTCGTGCTTCGTTGGAACTAGTTGTTTTGATAGTTGCGGGTAAGTCCACTGCCTTTGGTGCCATACCGGACAACGGTCGCTGCTCCGTCCAGAGGCGGCCATCGTTTACCCCTTTTCGTGCCCGCCGAACTGCGTTGCTGAGGCAAACCGGCGACCCAAACCGGGCGTCAATGACCGCTTCCAGCAGTACACAAATATCCTTCCACGATTCACCGGCCCGATGTGCCGTCTCGATGGCTTCGAGGTATGGAAGCACCTTTGCCGTGAACGTTCGTGCCATAAATCGACCCTCCTGTAAGAGACATTGAGACCCGTGCCTGATTTACGCCTCTTGCCTATGGCTAGCGGGATGTCAACCGAAAACACGGCTTGGTTTTTGGTTGACACGCAGGAACACGGGAATGGCTCGCGATGGAGAGGGAATTGCACGTTTTGCCGTGCAAATAATGCAGGTGCCGATGTAATGTCGTGTGTATACGCCCACCCTTCGGGTTGGGCTTTTATCCGCACAAACGCACCCCTTTGGGGGGACGCTCCGCTTGCATTTGTGCTGCGTCCCGAAATCACGAATCCGGCGCGATTTCTGCTCTCAGCACCCTCGGCTTGGTCATCGGCATGGGATGGGCGATGGGTACCGAGGCGGGGACATCGCAATGCGCGAATCCCTGCACCCGTCCCTCTCGCTGGACTTGTGGGGGTCATCGAAGAGCGCGAACGGGGCTGGCGGCTAGCTCCCCTGAACCTGCGTCTTGCAGATTCCCGCTCCAGGCTCCGTCCTAGCTCGCTGCGCTCACCCTCACTTCGCAGTCACGTTCGCATTGGCTTGGCAGTGGAATGGCTAGATGCCCATGCCTTGGTCTGGAGCGCGGCTACGATTTTTTTCGGCGTTCGATACGATGCGCGATTTCTCTTTGTCCACGACGCCGCGATGAATTTGTTCTTCCTCCCGAGTGCGGCTGGCTTGGAAAGATAGGACTTTGCTAGCCTGCTGTCTGGCGGCCTGTGTTGTACCGCGCATTTCCGCATCCCGAGCAGATTCCTGTAGGACATATTTACCCCAACTTTCTGCAAGCTTCGTCTTGTTGTCGGTGATAATCTCCAGATGATGCTTTTCCCGGCTCAGAGCGACATAGCCAAGGTTTGCGCCGGCTTTAGTCTGTTCGGCAATGATAATGGCGCGATCTACTGTAGCCCCCTGCGAGGCATGAACCGTTCGGCAGTATCCGTAATCCATTACTTCACTGGACTTCAATTCCACCCATTTACCGTCACCCATGTTGGCAAATAATTTGCCATCGGAAATTGCGATTACAGCATCATCACCGTTTCGGAGATCGATATCCCGACTCTTGTCATTTTTTCGGAACAGGACTTTGTCACCGTCGCGCAGTTCCATTTGCCGCGTATTGTACAGTTGCAGCTTTGTCGAAGGCGTGAGGTTTGCCGGCACTTTCCCTTCTTCGTGCAGTGGGACGACTTGCAGCTTTCCATTCTCTGTCCCCACGATCTTCCAACGGGTACCCCGCGCTCCGACTCCTTTCTCCTCTCGGCCCAGCTCTACCACCTGTCCCGACTGGTAGAATGCCGCCTGGCCCTGATGGGCTGTGCTCAGGCTGACCTTGTCCAGTGCGGTGAGCATTACGGAGTCTCGGCCCAATTCTGCCCGTTCGATGAGGCCCCTTCGGATCTGTGCATTAGCGGCCTGCCGGGTGCCATTCGTGGCAGCAAGGACTAAGGTCTGGTTCCGGTCTTCGGGAGACAGCCGCAAGTAGGCTTCTGCTGCAGCCTTCGCCAACACTTCCTGCTTGACGCTTTTGTCGAGCTTCTTTTGACCTTGCTCAGGCGTGGGCATTGCAAATTCGCGGATATACGGTTCAGCAAGCTGCAATCCTTTCTGGGCGTCTCCGCTGGCGAAAGCCTCGGCGATCGCCAGTAGCGCCTTATCCTTCTGCCGGTTGATCTGGCTGATAGTGGCCTGCCGGAATTCGTTACACTGTAACAACTGCTCGAAGGGGTTGCCGGCCTGCACGGCTTGCAGTTGTTTGGGATCGCCCACAACCAGTGTCCGCCCCCCGTCCCGCTCCGCACGCCGATAAAATCGTAGGAGATCCTTGCGGGACACCATGCCCGCCTCATCAACGACATAGAGGACCTTCCCAGGGC
The DNA here is from genome assembly GCF_023277115.1 of Acidithiobacillus acidisediminis. NCBI lineage: Bacteria > Pseudomonadati > Pseudomonadota > Acidithiobacillia > Acidithiobacillales > Acidithiobacillaceae > Acidithiobacillus > Acidithiobacillus acidisediminis. Next base: position 1,986,389 of record NZ_JALQCS010000001.1, on the reverse strand, counting down.
TCTCTGCGGGCTTACTCCGCAGAAAGGACTCGAGAGTCTGGGTTTCGCAGCCCGCCGATCGCAGCTCTGCCGCAGCTTTGGCCGAAGGAGCGAGCCCGATTACCTGGTATCCCGCTTGCCGATACTGTTCCACGATGACGGCCATGCTGGTGGTTTTCCCGGCGCCGGCCGCACCCACGATGCCTTGGTGTCGTTCGCGACCACTGAGGGCCATCTGTATGGCTTCCCTCTGCCCTTCGGTATAGGTCCAGCCTTGCGCTTTCTCCCTTATCTCCAGCAGCGCCGACACGGCTTCTGGAGACTGAAGCGCTTCCGATTGCCCCTGTGTGGCAATTGACTGGATCACCAACTCTTCTTGAACGGCCCGTGTGGTGGTGTGCAGCTTGCGGATCTTGCCGGTTCCATCCCGGTCCACCTGTCCGCCATCCAGTAGTTCTGGGGCCGCCTGCAGGGCAGAGTCGATGGCCTCAATGGGTAGGCCCTGCACCATACCCTGCCGCAGAGCCTCGGCCCGGACTGCCGACACCGAAAATACCGTTTCGTGCTCACTGCAGTGATCCAGCCCAATCTCTACAGCCACCGCAGCTTGATCATGCGGGGGCTCTTTGCGCTCATTCGCTCGCCTCCTGCTTTTCAGCCATAGCTCATGGGTGGGGACCTTGGCCTCTCGTAGGCGTTGCCGCCACTCCCAACGTTGCTCCGACTGGCTCAACTGGCGTTTGTCCGCGCGAGTTACAGCCCACGCAGCGTCCCGTTGTGCCACGCTGGCGTTCTTAATGCCGCCAGTCTCCGCCAGGTTTGTCTTGATCTGCTCCCGCCGCCGACTGAACGCCTCGATCTGCTCGCGGCTGATGCCCGCTACTTCGAACCCAGTTGCACTTTGCTCCAGTTCGTAGCCATGCTCTACGGCCAATCGGGCCATTGTGGCCAGATAAATCGCATCGGCTTCTTTCTGGAGCTCACAGTCGACGCCCTGGTCATTGTTGATGCTGGTCCATTGCCCATCGGCCCGACGCATGGCATTGATGACTGTCACATGGCTATGCAGGTCCATATCCACCAGACTATCGACTGGACGGGCGTCCTCGTGCCGATGCACGGCGGCGATAATATCTCCGTTGTACTCGGACACCATGCCGCCCTTGCCCAGACGGGCATAGACCATTCTTTCCTGCAGGAAGACTACGGCAGCCTTGACGCCCTCGTCGTGCCACACTTTCCAGCGTTCGTCCTCGCAGGCTATCATAGACACCGACTTGGGAGCACTGATGACATAGCCATCCCCCATGCGACGGTTTTCGTGCCTGGCCGCCAAATCCGTGCCATCTGGCAGCTTACCTTCCAATAATTCCTTGAACTGGACCGTGTCCACCGCTCCTGTCAGACCCAGCGTTTGCGCACCACGGCCCGCCCAGAAAGAAGGCGCCCCCCCGCTCTCGCTGTAATAACCAACCGCATGTTCTGCCGATTCGCCCACGTGCTCGTTGCGCAGGTAGTTCGCGACCCCTGCCGCACCGCCACTGCTTTTGATAGGTTTGACCCGAATCATCCCACACCCCGCCATCCAATGGTTCCTGTGAATAGCTGTCGTGGTGTCAACGAAAATGATTTTGTTCTCAGGTTACTTGGGAGTGCAGCCGGGCTGTACTGCGCTCATCGGCATTCGTGGTATAAATCATGCAGACAGCCAAAGGAGTCCAGATACCCAGAGGGCGCGAGATAACCGAAGAATCCAGACTCGACTCCTGCCCCATAACTAAATTGAAAAAAGGTGAAAGCGCAAAAATGGCCAAGACACTTGAAGCCCACGACAAACTGATCCGGGAGATCTTCGAAGGCAGCTACCAGTTCGAGATTCCGGACTACCAGCGTCCCTACGCCTGGACAACCGAGCAGGCCACAGAGCTGTTCGATGATCTGTACTCGGCGATGCAGGACGCGCGTGTCTCAGGGGCCAGCAGCCAATACTTCCTGGGCAGCATCGTTCTGATCAAGAACGACCGGGACCCGAAATCTTCGGTGGTCGACGGTCAGCAACGCCTGTCTACGCTCACGATGCTGTTTGCCGTGTTGCGCACCGTGATGCCGGATGCAGCAGACGACATCACCGACTTCCTCTACAAAAAGGGCAAGGTCAGTCTTGGCGAGATAAACGAGTACCGCCTGACCGCCCGTGAGGAAGATGCCGACTTCTTCCGCACCAATATCCAGGAGCCGGGCGGCATCACGCAGTTGGTTGCCAGCACGGACAAGCTGGAAGACAGCCGCCTGCGTTACCGCGAAAACGCTATGCTGCTGCTTGCCAAGGCCAAGGCGATACCACCCGCCGACCTCATTGCGCTGTGGCAGTTCCTGGCCAACGATTGCTCGCTGGTTGTCATCTCCACGCCCGACCTCGAAGCCGCATACCGCATCTTCTCTGTACTCAACAACCGGGGACTCGACCTCGCGCCCATCGACATCATCAAGGCGCAGGTGCTGGGCCTGATCCGTACCACGGCAGGCGACGTCAAGAGCCGGGCCTACGCCAAAGAGTGGAGCCGCATCGAGACTGCCCTGGGTCGCGACGCCTTCGGAGACCTGTTCGGCCACATCCGCAGCATCTACGCCAAGAAGAAGCAAAAGTACACGCTGGTCAAGGAATTCCAGGAGCACGTCACCGAATGCAAGGCTCCCATCGACCTCGTCGACAAGGTCATCAAACCCTACGCCGAGGTGTGGGACTTCGTGCGCGACGCCGACTTTGAGGCCACGGAGCACGCCGAGACCATCAACGAGCACTTGTCTTGGCTCAATCGTGTGGACTTCAAGGACTGGGTGCCACCGGCACTGGTCTATTTCAAGCGCTTCCGGCAGCAGCCCAAACTGCTCGCAGAATTTTTCCAGTCGCTAGAACGCCTGACCTACTTCCTGCTGGTCACTAAGGTCGGCATCAACGAGCGCATCGAAACCTACGCCGCGCTCACCAAGGAAATTGAACCGGAGACCTTCAAGGGGGATCTGGCTGCGCTCACCACGCTGGCGCTGACAGACGCGCAAAAGCGCAAGTTCGTCGCGGCACTCGATGGAGACGTGTACGACGATCTGCCCAAGGCACGGATGGCGCTGGTTTTGCGCCTTGAGTCCTTGGTGCGCGCCCCCGGAGTGCAGCTTCAAGATGCCGTGTCTCTAGAACACGTCTTGCCACAAAGCCCGCCCGACGGTTCGGGCTGGATCAAGTGGTTCCCGGACGAAGACGAGCGCGATGGCTGGACGCACCGTTTGGCCAATCTGGTACCTTTGGATAGAAAAAAGAATTCATCTGCGGGCAACTACGATTTTGCCAAGAAGAAGGACGCCTACTTTAGGGGCAAAGGCAAGGCGTCGCCCTTCGTGTTGACGCAGGAAGTCAGAGCAGAAAACGAGTGGACGCCCACGCTTCTGGCCGAGCGCCAGAAACGCCTTGTCGGCGTGCTCAAAGATCACTGGAATCTCGCCGTTTCCACAACAGGCACGGCGGAGAACTGAGGAACGTGTCGATGCAGAAGAAACAACAACAAGACCAGAGCCAGATCAAATGGATTTCTGACTTCATCTGGAACATCGCTGACGACCGTCTGCGCGATGTCTATGTGCGCGGCAAGTACCGCGACGTGATCCTGCCCTTCACCGTGCTGCGGCGGCTCGACGCCGTGCTCGAAGCCACCAAGGACGCGGTGCTGAAGCGCAAGAAGTTTCTCGACACCCACGAGGTGGCCGAGCAGGACGGTGCGCTGCGCATGGCGGCAGGCCAGGCCTTCTACAACGTCTCGGAATTCACGCTGGCCAAGCTGAAAGCCAGCGCGGCAGGCCAGCGGCTTCGTAATGACTTCATTGCGTATCTGGACGGCTTCTCGCCCAACGTGCAGGAGATCCTCACCAAGTTCAACTTCCGCAACCAAATCCAGAAGCTGGTGGATTCCCACGTCCTCGGCTACCTGATCGAGGACTTCCTCGACCCCGAGGTCAATCTTGCGCCGCTGCCCGTCAAGGATGCCGACGGCCGCATCAAGCTGCCCGCGCTGGACAACCACGGCATGGGCACGGTGTTCGAGGAGCTGATCCGCCGCTTCAACGAAGAAAACAACGAAGAGGCAGGCGAGCACTTCACCCCGCGCGACGTGGTGCAGCTCATGGCCAAGCTGCTGTTCCTGCCGGTGGCCGACCGCATCGAGTCCAGCACCTATTCGCTCTACGACGGCTCCTGCGGCACCGGCGGCATGCTCACCGTGGCCGAGGAAGCGCTCCACGAGTTGGCCGAGCAGCATGGCAAGGAAGTGTCGATCCACCTGTTCGGGCAGGAGATCAGCGACGAAACCTACGCCATCTGCAAGGCAGACCTACTCCTGAAGGGCGAAGGCGCGGAGGCGGAGAACATCGTCGGTGGCGCGGACAAATCCACCTTGTCCGCCGACCAGTTCCGCAGCCGCGAATTCGATTTCATGATCTCCAACCCGCCCTACGGCAAGAGTTGGAAGACCGATCTGGAGCGCATGGGCGGCAAGAAGGAATTCAACGACCCTCGCTTCATCGTCAGCCACGCGGGCAACAACGAGTTCAAGCTCATTACCCGCTCCAGCGACGGGCAGCTTATGTTCCAGGTGAACAAGCTGCAAAAGATGAAGCACAACACGCCGCTGGGCAGCCGCATTGCGCTGGTGCATAACGGCTCGGCGCTGTTCACAGGGGACGCAGGCCAGGGCGAGAGCAACATCCGCCGCTGGGTGCTGGAGAACGACTGGCTCGAAGCCATCATCGCCCTGCCGCTCAACATCTTCTACAACACTGGCATCGCCACCTACATCTGGGTACTGGCCAACAAGAAGGCCGAAGCGCGGCGTGGCAAAGTGCAGTTGATCGACGCATCTCAGTGGTCCCAGCCGCTGCGCCGCAACCTCGGCAAGAAGAACTGCGAACTCTCGGATGGAGACATCCAGCGAATCCTCGACCTCTACCTCGGCGAGGCGCAGGAAACCGCCGAGTCGAAATGGTTCGACACCCAGGACTTCGGCTACTGGAAGATCACCGTCGAGCGCCCGCTGCGCCTGAAAAACCAGCTCTCCGACGAGCGCATCGAGCCCCTGCGGTTTGCCACCGGCGACGAGGTGCTGCGCGCCGAGATCTACGCCACCCACGGCGAGGCGCTCTACACCGAGTTCGCCAAGCGCAAACCAGCCATCGAGGCGTGGCTGAAAGGCGAGGACGAGAACGAAGACGACGACAGCGAAGACAGCGACAGCGGCGATGATGGCGAAGCCTCCGCCGCCCGTAAGGCCGTGCCCGCCAAGCGCCGCAAGAAGCTGCTCGACGCATCGACGTGGCAGCGCGACAAGGGGCTGATGGAGGTGGCGCAGCGGGCGCAGCAGGCACTGGGCAGCGCCGTGTTTGATGACCACAATGAGTTCCGCTCCCGCTTCGATGCTGCGCTGAAGGCGCAGGGCGACAAGCTCGGCGCGCCGGAGAAGAAGGCCATCTATAAGGCGGTGAGCTGGCGCGACGAAGCCGCGCCGCCGGTCATCGCCAAGCGCAGCAAGCTCAAGGCGGGCGAGCATTTCGAGCCTGGCTTCGATGGCGCGTACCTGGAGACCGTGGGCAAGGATCGTTTCATCGTCGAGTACGAGCCTGACAGCGAGCTGCGCGACACCGAGCAGGTGCCGTTGAAGGAACCGGGCGGCATCGTCGCCTTCTTCGCCCGCGAAGTGCTGCCGCACGCGCCGGACGCCTGGATCGCCACGGATAAGACCCAGATCGGCTACGAGATTTCGTTTGCCCGCTATTTCTACAAGCCCGCGCCGCTGCGCACGCTGGCAGAAATCCGCGCCGACATCCTCGCGCTGGAGCGCCAGAGCGAAGGGTTGCTGCACAAGATCGTGGGGGGCGCGTAATGACGGTGGCGAGCGCGTACCCGAACTACCGGCAGCCGAAGATGCGCTGGTTACCCGCTGTGCCGGAACACTGGAGCGAGCAACGCGCCAAGACCTTTTTCCGCGAGGTGGATGAGCGCTCGAAGACCGGACAGGAAGAACTGCTGTCGGTGTCTCACCTCACTGGCGTTACTCCGCGCAGTCAAAAGAAGGTCACGATGTTCAAGGCTGCGAGCTACGTTGGCTCCAAACTGTGCCGTCCAGGCGACATCGTCATCAACACGCTGTGGGCGTGGATGGCGGCGCTTGGTGCGAGCAGGCACGTGGGCATCGTCAGTCCGGCCTACGGCGTGTACCGCCCGCACCACGCCGACAGCTTCAACCCGGCGTATCTCGATTACCTGTTGCGCACCCGCGCCTATGTCGCCGAATACATCGGGCGCTCGACGGGCATCCGATCCTCGCGCCTGCGCCTGTACCCGAACCAGTTCCTCGACATTGTGCTGATCCAGCCGCCGCGCCCCGAGCAAGACCAGATCGTCGCCTACCTGCGCGCGCAGGACGCGCACATCGCCCGCTTCATCAAGACCAAGCGTGATCTGATCAAGCTGCTCACCGAGCAGAAGCTGCGCATCATCGACCACGCTGTCACGCGCGGCCTTGATTCATCAGTAGCGCTGAAGCCGTCAGGCATCGAATGGCTGGGCGAGGTGCCCGAGCATTGGGAGGTAGCCCTCATTAAGCACGTCGCGGACGTGCGCTTCAGCGGTGTGGACAAACATTCACACGACCACGAAACACCGGTGCGCCTGTGCAATTACACCGACGTCTACAAGAATGACCGCATCACCGACGATATGGACTTGATGCGCGCCACAGCGACGGCGGCGGAGATCGCCCGCCTGACGCTGAACGCGGGCGATGTCATTCTGACGAAAGATTCCGAAACGCCGGACGACATCGGTGTACCCGCGTGGGTGCCGGAGGATTTGCCCGGCGTGGTTTGCGCGTATCACCTCGGCCTGCTGCGTCCCGTACCGGATCGCGTGTTGGGAGAGTTCCTGTTTCGCGCCATCGGCTCGGCGCGCACGGCGCAGCAGTTCCACGTTCTCGCCACCGGCGTCACGCGCTTTGCACTCGGCAAGCACGATGTGAAGAACGCAGTCATCGCGTTACCACCCATCGAGGAGCAAAAAGCCATCTGCCGCTGGATCACCGACGAATGCCAGCCGCTGGACGACGCCATTACCCGCACCGAAGAAGAAATCAAGCTAATCCGGGAATACCGCGATCGCCTGATTGCCGATGTGGTCACGGGCCAAGTGGACGTGCGGGGCTGGCAGCCCGGCCCGGAGGACGTGGTGGACGACACGGCGCTGGCTGCGCTCGTTGATGATTCAGAAGATGTGACCGAAGAGGAGGATGGCGATGGCGAAGACTGACACCAGCGAGCGCTGGTTCGAGGCGCGCGTGGTGCGCGGCCTGACCGGTGTGCCGCAGCCCGAGTACAGCCATGCGCTGGCTCCCACGGACTTCGCCGCCACCCACAACGGCTATGTTCAGGGCAAACCCACCGACTACAACCGCGACGTGGCGCTGGATGTGGTGCAGTTGCTGGCTTTCTTACAGGCCACCCAGCCCAAGGCGGTGGAAACGCTGGAACTGGCGGCGGACGGCATCAATCGCACCCAGTTCCTGCACCGGCTGCAGGGCGAGATCACCAAGCGCGGCGTGGTGGACTGTTTGCGCCACGGCGTGAGCCATGGGCCGGTACACGTCGATCTCTATAAGTTGCTGCCCACGCCGGGCAACGCTGCCGCTGCGGACGCCTTCGGCAAGAACATCTTCAGCGTCACCCGGCAGGTGCGCTACAGCAACGATTCCGGCAACGAACTGGACTTGGTTGTCTTCATCAACGGCCTGCCGGTGCTGACCTTCGAGCTGAAGAATTCGCTGACTAAGCAGACCCTGGCCGACGCCATCGTCCAGTACCAGACCACGCGAGAGCCCCGGGAACTGCTGTTCCAGCTGGGGCGTTGCGTGGCGCACTTCGCGGTGGATGACGCGGAGGCCGCGTTCTGCACCGAGCTGAAGGGCAAGGCGTCGTGGTTCCTGCCGTTCAACCAGGGCTGGAACAGCGGCGCAGGCAACCTGCCCAACCCGGATGGCCTGAAGACTGATTACCTGTGGAAGCAGGTGCTGACCCGCGAGTCGCTGGCCAACATCATCGAGAGCTACGCGCAGGTGGTGGAGGAGGAAGAAGCAGACGCCAGCGGCAAGAAACGCAAGAAACGCAAGCAGATCTTCCCGCGCTTCCATCAGTTGCGCACGGTGCGTGCACTGCTGCGCCGTGCCCACACCGATGGGGTGGGCAAGCGCTATCTGATCCAGCATTCGGCAGGCAGCGGCAAGAGCAACACGATTGCCTGGCTGGCGCACCAACTGGTGGAACTGCGCCGCAAGGACGACCCGATGACGGCGCAGTTCGACTCCATCATCGTCATCACCGACCGGCGCGCGCTGGACACGCAGATTGCCCGCACCATCAAGGGTTACGACCACGTGGCGGCGATCTTCGGCCACTCCGACAACGCGCAGGAACTGCGTGAGTACCTGCGCCGGGGCAAGAAGATCATCGTCACCACGGTGCAGAAATTCCCGTTCATCCTCGATGAGCTGGGTGACCTCAGCGACAAGAAGTTTGCGCTGTTGATCGACGAAGCGCATTCCAGCCAGGGCGGCAAGACCACGGCGCGGATGCACGAAGCCCTTGGCGGCAAAGCCGCCGCTCACGATTCCAGCGGCAAGGCTGCCGAAGAGGAGTTCGAAGAGGACAGCACGCAGGATGCGGTCAATGCCGAAATCGAGAAGCGCATTGCCTCGCGCAAATTGCTGGCCAACGCCAGCTACTTCGCATTCACGGCCACACCCAAGAACAAGACGCTGGAGTTGTTCGGCGAGAAGACCCTGGTTGGCGACAAAGTGCAGTTCCGCTCGCCCGAGGAACTGACCTACACCACCAAGCAGGCCATCCAGGAGAAGTTCATCCTCGACGTCGTGGAGAACTACACCACTTACGACAGCTTCTACCAAGTGGCCAAGACGGTGGCGGACGACCCGGAATTCGACAAGGTGAAGGCGCTGAAGAAGATCCGCCACTACGTCGAATCGCACGACAAGGCCATCCGTCGCAAGGCCGAGATCATGGTCGATCACTTCATCGCGCAGGTGGCGGGCAAGCAGAAGATCGGTGGCAAGGCACGGGCGATGATCGTGTGCAACGGCATCGCGCGGGCCATCGACTACTGGCGCGAGGTGTCGGACTACCTCACGCAGATCAAGAGCCCGTACAAGGCCATCGTGGCGTACTCGGGCGACTTCGAGATTGGCGGACAGAAGAAGACCGAGGCCGACCTCAACGGGTTTCCGAGCAAGGACATTCCGGCCAATCTCAAACAAGACCCGTATCGCTTCCTGATCGTTGCGAACAAGTTCGTCACCGGCTTTGATGAGCCCTTGCTGCACACGATGTACGTGGACAAGCCGCTGGCGGGCGTACTGGCGGTGCAGACCCTGTCACGCCTGAACCGCGCGCACCCGCAAAAGCACGACACTTTCGTGCTCGACTTCGCTGAAAATGCCGAGGCGGTGAAGGCGGCGTTTCAGGACTACTACCGCGCCACCATACAGACCGGCGAAACCGACGCCAACAAGCTGCACGACCTGAAACCCGAACTCGACGGGCAGCAGGTGTACAGCTGGCAGCAGGTGGAAGACTTGGTGGCGCTGTACCTGAGCGGCGCAGATCGGGACAAACTCGACCCCATCCTCGATGCTTGCGTGGCCGAATACACCGACAAGCTCGGCGAGGACGATCAGGTCAAATTCAAGGGCAAGGCCAAGGCCTTCGTGCGCAGCTACGGCTTCCTCGCCGCGATCCTGAGCTACGGTCACCCGACGTGGGAGAAGCTGTCGATCTTCCTGAATTTCCTTATCCCCAAGCTGCCCGCGCCCAAGGAGGAAGATCTTTCCAAGGGGGTGCTGGAGACCATCGACATGGACAGCTACCGGGTTGAGGCCAAAGCTGCGCTGAAGATGGCGATGGCCGACGCCGACGCCACCGTCGAGCCGGTGCCACCCGGTGGTGGAGGCGGCAAAGGCGAGGCAGACATCGACAGGCTCTCCGCAATCATCAAGACCTTCAACGACCTCTTCGGCAACATCGAGTGGAAGGACGAGGACAAGATCCGCAAGGTCATCGCCGAGGAGATCCCGGCGCGGGTGGCGCAGGACAAGGCCTACCAGAACGCACAAGCGAACTCCGACAAGCAAAACGCCAAGCTGGAGCACGACAAAGCGCTGAACCGCGTTGTGCTGGAGCTGCTGTCTGACCACACCGAACTGTTCAAGCAGTTCAGCGACAACCCCAACTTCAAGCGTTGGCTGACGGACACGGTGTTCGATGCGACTTACCACCCGGGGGCGGTGCCACCAAAGTCACCGCCGCCGACTGGGGTGTCGGCGTGAAATGTCCTTACAGGAAACAAACGGGATGAACGAACCCCAAGCCAACCAACAGGAAAAGGTTGCGGCCTTGCGTCGGGAAGCCGAGCGGATCGAGGAAGACGCGACTTATTCCAGCAAGAGCCATTTTAATGCCGCGCAGGTGTGGGAACGCTGCCATTACTGGTTGGGTATTCCGGCCACTGCATTTGCCGCTATCGCGGGGGCGGCTCTGTTCAAGAGCTATGCCGAGGTGGGTAGTGCATTGGCACTGCTGGCCTCGCTGCTGGCCGGTCTCATGACGTTTCTCAAGCCAAACGAGCGGGCTGCGATGCATCGGGTTGCGGCGGGACAGTTTCTGGCACTGCGCAACGATGCCCGCATTTTCCGTGAAGTCGAATTGCTGCAGGTGGAACTTCTGGGGAAACTGCCCGAACGCCTGAAGGCGCTTTCGGCCACGCGCAACGAATTGAACCAAAAAAGCCCAAGCGTCCCGCGTAGCGCGTTTGATTCCGCCCGCAAAGGCATCGAAGAAGGCGAAGCGACTCACAAGGTAGATAAGGAAGGTTGAAAGTATGTCGGTATTGAGTTTTCTCACCAGTACCGCCAGCAGCGCAGTGCTTTCTACTACTGAGCAGTCGTCAATCACGACCTCGATCTCGACATTGCAGTCGCGGATGTCGTCGCATTTCGCCAACGGTGTTATTAACCAGCACTTTCGCTTCGGGTCGTCGACTCGAGGCACGATCCTGCCCCGTTCGATGGATGAGCAGTCTGATATTGATTACATGGTGGTCTTCAGCGATGGCAGCGCTGCCCCGCAGACGTACCTGAATCGATTAAAGGATTTCGTCGAAAAGCGTTATGGATCGTCGGAAATTTATCAGTCAACTCCAACTATTGTGCTTGAGCTGAACCATATCAAATTCGACTTGGTGCCTGCGATAAAAACATGGCTCGGAGGACTTCGGATTCCCAATGGTACAGGTGGCTGGATGATTACGAATCCGAACGACTTCAACGCGACTCTTGAGGCGAAAAACAAGGAACACAAGTCGCTGATTAAACCAACCATTCGGCTATTTAAGTACTGGAATGCAACCGCTGGATTCCCGTTCCAATCCTTTAAGATGGAGAAATGGGTCTGCGGCCTGCGTTTTTGGTTTCTGGCAAATCAGAAGGACTACTTCCTTGCCGTCATTGATAACCTGAACACCAGCTCGTCGTACTCACAGTGGGTGAACAATGAGATCACGCGCGCAAGGAATATCGTGGCTAATGTCAGACAATACGAAAAGGATGATTTGCCGATAACGGCAGAGAATGAGGTCAAGAAGTTGTTCAGGCTCTGAGGGGAATTTCTATGGCGTTGAATCTGGCAAAAACCGTATTGGAATTATTGAAGTCGCGTTCCGCCGAAAAGCTGACGGCGAGACAAATCGCCGAGTGGATTTTTGAAAACTATCCCGTCGAGTGTAAGGAAAAGAAATCCAAAAGTCGAGGCGACTACATCAAGTCTGATGCGGATTTGGTGCAGCAGCTCGTCGCAGAAATCAGCTCGCAGCGCCCACGCATGCAAGCACGGCATCCAGAGCTAAAAACCACCGAGGGGCGGCCGCGCAAGTACTACTACTCGGAGCGAACGGACAGCGCAGAGGTGGCTGCGGTCGAAAGCGAAGGGGCAGCGTCGGCAGCAGATACGCATGCATCAAAAATCGGCGAGCACGCGCTGTACCCGATGCTCTCTCAATACCTTTGGGAGGAATTCGGCGTGTTCTCCAAACGCATCGACGAAAAGCGCTCCTCGAACAAACGCGGACCCAACGGCAACCGTTGGCTGTACCCGGATGTGGTCGGCATGGAGGATTTGAGCAAGGAATGGCACCGCGAAGTCCGCGATTGCGTCACGCAGTATTCCGACAAGCGCACCAAGCTGTGGTCATTCGAGGCCAAGCTGCTGATAAACCGTTCGAACGTGCGCGAGTGTTTTTTTCAGGCGGTTTCGAATTCGTCGTGGGCAAATTTCGGCTACCTGGTCGCGGCTGAAATCGGCGGCACCGATACGTTAAAGGAGCTACGGATGCTGTTTGCCGCCCACGGCATCGGCTTCATCAAGCTGGACGTGGACAATCCTGCCGACAGTCAGGTGCTGATTCCGGCCCGCGAGCGCGATGAGATCGATTGGGACATGGCCAATCGACTGGCCACGGAGAGCCGGGATTTTTTGGAATACTTGAAGCTGGTGAAGCAGTTCTACCAGACCGGCGAGGCGCGCCCGGCGGACTGGGACGTTCTGGAACTGAACGATTGACCGCCTATTCCAGGTGGCCGATGACGTCGGGGCGCTCTTCACCGTGCTGGAATGCGCTAAACCAGTCGTCGGGTTTATGGGTTGAGCCGCCTTGGCTTGTGGGTGGATATGGGGTGGATGGCAAAAACTAAGGCACCTAGAAAATCTCTCTAAGCGCCTGTTTTATTTGGTGGGTTGTGAGGGGATCGAACCCACGACCCGCTGATTAAGAGTTAGCGGAAGACTTGTTTCACAGTCTCTCACCATTTTGCACCTTCTATCATAATCTATTACATATCATGTAGTTAAACAGTCATTCTTTTGCATCATCTAGCACTGTCTGGGTTGTGATTTCCTCCCAAGCGTCTACTATACGTCTACTACGGAAACAATCAGCGGGTCGTGACCATGGTAGACAGAATCAAGATTTCCAAGCGGGCAGTAGACGCCATCCCCTTGCAAGCACCCGGCCAGCCGCCGAGGTTTTACCGGGATAACGAGCTCCGTGGGTTTGGACTCAAGGTGACGGAGCACAACAAAATCTTCGTTGCCGAACGCCGGGTCAACGGCAAACCCAAGCGGGTGACCATCGGTGCTTATGGCGCTCCATGGACGCCTGAGAATGCCCGCAACAGGGCACAGCAATTGTTGGCGGAGATGGCCGGTGGTGAACTGCCGACGGAAAAAAAGCGGCAGGAACGTGTCAAAGGGATCACGCTCAGGGAGGCGTTTCTACAATACGTTCAAGTGCGGGGTCTGACCCCTAAGACCATCAAAGAATATCAGCGGGCAGTGGATCTCTATCTGGCCGACTGGGCGGACCGTCCCCTGGCCAGCATCACACGGGAAAAGGTCAGTGAGCGGTTCAGCAGTCTTGCGGAAGAGAGGGGTGCCGCCACGGCCAACGTGGTGATGCGGGCCTTGCGGGCCATCATGAATTTCGCTATGCATCAGTACGGCACCGCGGAGCGCCCCTTGCTTCGAGAAAACCCGGTGCAGACGCTTTCCCACACCCGCGCATGGAAAAAGATTCCCCGGCGGCAGGGTTGCCTGAGGCCGGGGGACTTGGGCCGTTGGATGGCGGCGGTCAAGGAACTGGGCAACGCCACCCTGCGGGATTATTTGCTGTTCCTTTTATTTACCGGCCTGCGGCGGGAAGAGGCGGCCAGCCTGACCTGGGAGCAGGTGGACTTGGCCAACCGCATGGTGACCATCACCAATACCAAGAATCACGACCCGCTGGAGCTGCCCTTGCCGGAGTTCTTGGTGGACCTTTTGATCCAGCGCCGTGCTGAGGCTGGTCAAGCGGGAAGCCCTTTTGTATTCTCCAGCAGTGGGGCGAAGGGCTACGTGCAGGAACCTCGGAAGGCCCTTGCGGCGGTGGCGAAAAAAACAGGGGTCAGCGTCACCGTTCACGACCTGCGGCGCACCTTCATCACCGTTGCCGACAGCCTGGACATTAGCGCTTACGCCCTGAAGCGGCTGGTGAACCACCGCACCGACCGGGGAGATGTCACAGCGGGCTATATCGTTAGCGGCGTGGAGCGGCTACGGGAGCCTATGGACCGGATTGCCGGAGCTATTCTTGCTCAGGTCTCTGGATCAGATTCCCCTCCCTTCCGTTGATAGGCGGGGTCTTCATCATCGATGAGCTTCATCTTTTCGCCACGCTGAATACCTAGCTCCGGGGAGAAGCGGGATTCTGGGGGGCGGGCATTGTAGAGATCAAGCTGGGTAATACCCATGGCCTCCATGCACTGGAGGAAAAATGCCAAAGAAAAGCCACCCTTATGGATTTTCCTCCCGAGACCGTTGACATCAATCTCTACTCCACCCAGCTGAAGGCTGCGCGCCAAGTCTGTAGTTGTGAATCCGAGACGGAGCATCTCCCCTTTTAGGAGTTTCCTTGCCTTCTCATATGCAACCAAGTCCGCTTGCTTCAAGGGCTTCCTTCCAGCCTTTTTTTCCATATCACCTCCCTTCTTTTCAATTAGGATACCATCTTGTATGGCTGGCACGCAAGCATAGAAATAATCACCAGCTACATTTTTATGATGGCGTGCTACATTGTAATGTAGTTTAAAGAGGGTTAAGCTGCTCTTGTCGGCAGCAATTGGGCTGCCACCGCATGAGGTGAAATACAAATGCAACAGAGTATCAGCAATCTCTTAACAACCCGCGATGCCGCAGCCTACCTGCGGCTCTCCGAGTCGTGGCTCAACAAAGACCGCGTCCTTACCGGCCGCATCCCCTTCGTTCGCATCGGCCGAGCGGTCAGATACCGCCAGCACGACTTGGAGCAATTCATAGCCCAGTGCCAACACCTATCCACTTCAGACCGCAGAGGAGTTACGCAATGACAACATACATCACCGTTTTGCGACCCACTGACGAACTCATTCCACTTTCCAAGGACTTTCAGCTAACCGAAAACAACGTGGTGAAAACCGACCCCTACCCGAACTGCGCCGAGTTTGTTTGGGAGCAGCGGCCGGTAGAGGGTATCAGGGAGTTTCATACCCTGTTACAGGACATCTATCGGAATCGGCGCTGTGCAATAATTCGGGGGTTGCCCACGCCGCAAACGGAAAAAGTGACCAGGCGTACCAGCGAAGCCTTTCCCGAGGCCCCGGAGGGCACGCCCTGGGTAATGCTGGACATCGACGGCATACCCGCTCCTGAGGGTATTGCGCCCTGCAGCCTGCAAGCGGTGGAATATGTGGTCTCAATGCTGCCTCCCGAATTTCAGCAGGTCAGCTACGTGTACATGTTTTCAAATTCAGCGGGCATCATGAATCCGGGCGGCAGTTACTTAAAACCCGGTATCCGGGTACACCTCTTCTTCTGGCTGACCCGCCCCGTCCGAGGGGCCATGTTGGCCGCCCACCTGGAACAATTCTGCTTTCAGACTGGATTCTACAGTGTGGACTTGAACAAGGGTGGCATACCCATGGTGGTACTTGGTATTGATATGGCGCCGATCAAATCATCAAACCAGCTGCACTATACGGCGGAACCGATGATTGATAGCGGAATCAATTGTGACATCACCCACCAGGAGCGTCTGGGTTTCGTGGCTAAACCCGCAGACAGCGTGAACCTGCCGGATATTGCATCCGACTTGCCAGGCGCGGTAAATCGGCAAAGAAGGGAGATCAGGGAAACCTGGGCGGTGGAACATGGCCATCAGTTGCAAAGCCGAGTTGCCGAGGTGGATGGGCAACGCCGCCGTTACACCTGTCTGGTGCCTACTGATCCCAATGCGGTCCGCACAGGACGGACTTTGCAGGATACGAGGTTGCGGGGGAATGGCGCCATCTTGGTGCTCTATTTCACGGACGAAAACACCCCCGGGTCCTGGTTTGTAACCAAGGGTAAGCCTTGGCTCGCCCGGCGTTATGGTGACGAGACGGAGATTCCTCTTGAGGAGTTGTGTCCGGCAGCCGTCGATAAGGTGCGAGAACTGGGCTGGATCGAGGAGATTCGTGACGCAAGAGACGACGAGGTCGAATTTCCCTCTTTGCGCTTTGGTCCTTTCCAAGTGGATGAGAAGGCGGTGACCCATCATAGTGTTGGCAAGAAGGACATTCCGGTGGTCACTTGGCTGGCAACGCCCATCATTGTGGATGCCTTGGTTCGAGATCTGTCATCCGGACAGTGGTCATACCTGCTGAAGGTCTGGGATCCCGATGGGAGTTGCCATAACATCCGCCTCTTAGCTACCGATTTGACCTCTGAAAATTTCAGGCGGGCGCTGATGGATCACGGTGTTCGATGCAATACGACGACTAAAGGCCGGGAGCTTCTGGCATATTTTATCCAAGACTTTCCCGTAAACCGTCGTCTGACTCTGGTGGAATCCAGCGGCTGGCTGGATGAGGAATGCGCCGTCTTTGCTCTGCCCGATGCTGTTTTTGGGATTGCAGGTGACCAAGGAACTGACGGGTACCACATGGCAGAGCGCCTAATGGAATTTATGCAGGCCTACGGGCAGGCGGGGACTTTGGATGAGTGGCAGACCCATGTGGCGGCATTGTGCCAGGGCAATCCGCTCTTGGTGCTGGCGTTGTCTGCTGCTTTTCTGCCCCCTCTGCTACGCCTGACGGGAATGGAAAATATTGGTGTCCATTTCCGTGGCCCCAGCAGCTCAGGTAAGACCAGGTTGCTTAAGGTGGCCTCATCGGTGTGGGGGGATCCGCAGCAATATATCAATAGTTGGCGGACGACGGATAATGCACTGGAAACCTTGGCTGCGGCCCGCAACGATGCACTCTTGACGCTGGACGAACTGGGTTCCCTTTCAGCAGCTTCGGCAGGGGATGCTACATATTTGCTTGGTAATGGGCAAGGAAAGGGGCGAATGCGGGCGGATGCTTCCGCAAGACCGGTGACGAAATTCCGGCTGGTTTTTCTGTCTTCTGGGGAAATCTCACTGAATCAGTTGCTTCACCAGACCAACCAGCGTTCTATGGCAGGACATGAGGTGCGTTTGCTTGACGTCAAGGCCGACGCTGGGGCGGGGATGGGCATCATTCAAAGCCTCAACGGCTTTCAAAGCGCCCGGGAGTTGGTGGATCATCTTGATGAGGCCAGCCGTCGGTTCTATGGCACACCCATCAGGGCCTTCTTGACTCGGTTACTGGCTACAACCGAGGATAAGGATTGGACCGTTGCGCGTTTCGATGCGCAGATCCACCGCCTGCAGGCGGACTGGCACGTCCGAGGTGGAGACAACCAAGTGCATCGCGTTGCTCAACGCTTCGCTGCTGTAGCTGCCGCTGGGGAACTGGCAATTTTATGGCATATTCTTCCTTTTCAAGAGGGTGAAGCCATTGCGGCAGCACAGTGGTGTTTCCAGGCCTGGCTGAATGAACGAGGGGGTTCGGAATCCACTGATATCATCCGCGCTTATGAGGCATTGGTGCAAAAATTGCATCTCTACGGCTCTGCCCGCTTTGAGTGGATAAACCGCTCTGGACAAATTGGTCTGGGGGAAGGCACCAGGGTCCCAAACCCGTGCTGGGGTTATGGCAAGTGGATAGATAGCAGCGAAGCCAACCCGCAGTTTGAGTTTTGGATTCCTGTGCCGACTTTTGAGGCCGAGTTTTGCCAGGGGGTGACGAAGCAACAGCTGGCGGAACACTTGGTAGCTAAGGGCTTCATGGACCTGCCTAAGGCCGATACACGACGAGTCCCAGATATGAGACCAATGCGGGTGTACGCCGTCAAAGGTGCAATCCTTTCCGGAGAATTGCCCGAGGAGCAATTAGATACTGCCGTTTTTGAGGTGACAGGGGGGGGCAGCGGTTAGGGAAGAGTGATGTCAAGTCGGCGGTTGCCAGGGTGCCACTTTGGTGGCCGCCGAAGGACCCTCAGATGCAGCTTGTAACGCTGTAACGCCTGTAACGCGCCTCTAGGGGAGAGAGCTGAATATATATGAGCTTTATAGAGAGATGATATTTTCTTTATTAATTAATTAAAAGAACGTAACAGGCGTTACAGCGTTACAAGATTGTTTATATTGATTTTTATTGTAACGGAAGGAAAATCCGTGCGTTACGCGCGTTACAGCTTGAGCCCCAGTCTTCGCTCACGGCTCCCACACCCCGCCGTGACTCCGAATTCGCCGTTGGGCCAACCGCGGTTGTGCCTGTTGGCGTTCAAACAGACGGTCACTGAAAGTTCCTCAAAAAAAACCGCCACCGCGGTGTGCCGGTGACATCCACGACCGAACGCACCTGCACCCCCACGCCTGACCTGTGGATGCCCGGCAGTTCAGCCGACGCCCATCAGTGGACTCCATAGAAACCTTACTACCGCACCGGAGCCAGACGCGCAATAAAGCCGAGACGTCTTCCAGCCAACCGCATGCTCGGGGTGGGCCACGTTGGATCGTCTACGTCACGATGCTTATCGGCTGATCCTGGAGGGCGATAGTTTTCGCCCCCCCCCCAAAAAAACATCATTGCGAAAGGAGCAAAAAACACCCATTCTTAACACTGTTCGAGACCCCATTTCAGGCACTTTGAAAATGGCGCCATTACGCCGCACATCGGTGGCGCCATATTGCCGGTCAGTGACAACGGACATTTCTACCTATGTCTGGATCCTCATCGTAGGTTATCAATGTATCGCATTCTTCATAGCGATAGCGGGCAGACAAACATGAAGAAACCTTACTATTCCCGGTTCAGCCATATAATGCCTAAAAAACAGGATCAGAGATTCTATTAACCCTATCTCTGTTTTTCTATCTTCATGCTGACAGATAGTTTCCTAGTGTCACCACTATGGATTATATTTTTTGGGATCCACGTGTTACCTGCAGATATATATATACGCTTAACCCCTCTCATATTTACAGCCAGTGATTGCTTTTTCCCTGGAATAAAAGTCTTTTTTATGACTTTTCCGTCGGCCTCATATAACCTTATTTTGACGTTAGGTGCACCATGCGGGATGAATTGCCCAGTAAGAATTATTTTTATCGGTTCGTTTTGGGTCTTTAGGATTACGTTCTTCCCGATCCACCCATATCTATCATAACTCCCCCACACATTTCCAGAATACACGTAATATTTCATATGGCTTGGGACATGATAAGCCATGCATTGGCCATATTCTTTACTGTCCCAACCTTCATTTTTCACAGCTTTAGCCAACGAAGCCGGAGTATTATGGCATACAACCACATATTTTACATGAAATTGCGAACAGTATGCTCTAAATAAATCGTTGAAATTTCCGCCTGGAATACCAGAAAAAAGGTCTGACGTGACTGGAAGTCTTCTAAATGGCAGGGGAGAAAAACCAACATATCCACCAACCATGTTGAAACTCATTCCTGATTCTAATTGCCAAAACATGGATGGCCCGGTATACCCGAAAGGCAATACTATAACATTAGATCCTGCTAATATTTTATGTTTGGTGAAAATGCTTGGGACGTGTTGACCACCCCAATTGTAAATAGAAATATTTGGAATAATGAAAACAATTGACGCAATTGCTGCCATATATCTTTTCTTAGTCACTTTTTGTGTGGAAAGCCAGAATCCAACAAAAATGGCCACCATTAGGCTTACATAATTTGTAAACCTGGTGGGCAGAGCTCCCCTTATCAGCGGTACATGCGTAAAAAATGTCCATGGCATTATAACGTGTGTATTCACACCATTGACTTGCAAATATGGGCCTAATGAAAAAACGATAATCACTATAAAAATGATGAACAGAGCAATGCCTGTTCTCTTTTGTTCAGCAATGTAATCTCTAATAGCGAATGACGTAAATAAAAGTAACGGCAATCCAATGTATGCGCCTTCTTCCGCATAGTTTCCCGTGAATCGAGAAGCGATGCTGGAAAAAACACTTCTTCCAATTCTTGTTACTGGTGTTGGAATTATATAATTTAGTAGGTCTGATGAGTAGGCTGTTGGGCTGTTAATTATTTTCGGAACGCCAGAAAAGCCTTTGATCAGAAAATATAGAAATGGAAATAATAAAATCGCTGCAAGAACATATGATATAGATAAATATAAGGCCGACACCAGTATCTTTTTGCGCGCCACGTTTTGAAGGAAGACGAACACCGCTATAGAAATAAATCCAAACAATGTGCTTGTCGCCAAAATCTCTGTTGATATTCCGGCTTCAAGAAAAATAATGAACGCCATAATTATTACAAAATAGTATCTGTTTATGTCATCTTTAACGCTCATCACAAATAATAATATGGCCAATGGAACTAAACAGACAAAATCTAGGTTTAGGTGTCCAAGCAACTGACCCATTACATATGAGCCAAAGCCGAACACATAGCCGCCCAGGAAAGCAGCAAAATTATTCTTATATAGATATCTCAACAAAAGAAATGCACAGATTGCATTGAGCGGTGCCGCCAACAAACTTAACAAATTCCAACTAAATATTGGACCAAATAGTATTGTTAATGGGGCTGCGAGTATTGATAATGTTGGGATGGATGTCGCCCAAGTTAGGTTAAATCCACTAGGGCTCCATATATATCGCGCAATAAAAGGATTTAACCCATGAGAAATAGCATATGGCCACCACTTTATAAACCATATGAATGACTCCTGATCACCTCCAGGCATAAATATAGTGTGTTCAAAGTTGTGAGAAAATGGGTGAAAATAAACTATATTAATAAAAATATATAAAAAACAAAATGATAATATAAAAAATATATTGGTGTTCTTTCTGGTGGTGGTCATTCAGAGTCCTTGATGTGTAATATTATGCACTACGCTGCTCGCCGTGGTTTGAATACTATGAGTTTTGAGGATGCAAAATTAAGACTCATTCCAGCCAAAGAGCCAGCAGCTACAGCGAGGACTGGATCCTTTGAAAATGCGGTTATAGTGAGAACCAAGGAAACGTAGACGGCATTATTCGCTGCCGCGCCAACAGAATTAGCCGTCACATATCGGGCCAACTCATACAGCCATCTATCGCTTGCGTGCTCCGCAAAGGTCCAATGACGGTTGATTAGCCATGTTACAGTGACCGCTACACTGAACGCGATTACCTGGGCGAGTATGGGACCAATGCTGAGTACCTGAGTACATAGAGCAACGAGGCCAGCATCTACGAGAAAACCTGCCACACCAGAGATCCCGAATCGAACCATCTGGTGAATTTGTTTATTCCTGATCATGCTGATCACCGTTGGGATACTGAGAGTTCGTTGAGACGTTGCGCACCAAATACACTGGTCTACCTTTTGTCTCTTCATAGATTCTGCCAAGGTACTCACCGATGACACCGAGCGCGATCAGCTGCACACCGCCCAGGAATAAGACGGTAACCATCATGGATGGGTAGCCCTTGACAGGGTTTCCATATACTAGGGTCCCGATAATTAGATAGATCGCGTAGAGGAATGCCAGGCCCGAAACGATCAGTCCTAGATGTGCCGCGAGCTGTAGTGGTACCTTACTGAAGGATGTGATGCCCTCCACAGCAAAATTCCAGAGCTTCCAGTAGTTCCAGGTGGTTTTCCCAGATAGACGAGGATCTCTATGGTAATACACAACGGTTGTTCGGAAACCCACCCATGCAAAAAGGCCCTTCATGAACCTGCGGCGCTCAGGAAGTCTTTGCAATGCTTCCAATACCGGTCGGGAAAGGAGTCGGAAGTCCCCGGTGTCTTCAGGTATCGGTATGTCACTCATCCGGTTGATAAACCGATAGAATGCGTGAGCACTGGCCCGCTTGAGCCATGACTCCCCTTTTCTTGATAGGCGCACCGCGTTGACAACGTCATACCCTTCTTGCCACTTGGCCAGAAGATCTGGGATAAGCTCTGGAGGGTCTTGGAGGTCAGCATCGAGCGGAATGGCGCAGTCTCCACGGGCGTGATCCAGCCCCGCAGTGAGCGCAGCTTCTTTGCCAAAATTACGGGAGAGATCGATGACCACCACTCTGGGATCCGTTTGGTGCAGAGCCAGCAGACGATCCAGTGTATCGTCTTTGCTGCCATCGTTGACGCACACTAGTTCCCACGACTTCTGCGTTTGCTCCATGATGGCAAGGGCGCGCTCGTAGAGGACGGAAAGATTGCCCGCCTCGTTATGACAGGGTACGACCAGGGAAACCTCGTGATGTTCTGCAGCCACTTCCAGCCTTTGATTAGGTTTTATAGATGGTTGAATGATATCACAGACGACTTATCGGCATCCATGCATGTTCAACACCTGGCACAGAAGATCATTCTGTCCCATGGTGCGCCCTCGATGATAACTCCAACCGGTTGTTTTTCAAAGGTTTGTCATGAACGGCCAACATAAGACAAAACAATGACCCCCCCCCCCAGCCTGGGTACGCACAAAGGGCCAAGGTAACCCATCCACATGTCCGCTTTCAGTCTAACGCGACACACCTTGGCTAAAAAAAGAAGCAAGCCACTCCATGGGCAGCCTGCTTCCTCTGGCTCTCACTGGAAGGCTTCCTACGCCGCAGCTTGTTCCGATTTGCGGCCGACAGATTGACCAGAAGCGTCCTCACCACTGAAAAACTCCTCCAGCACGGCCTCCCGTTCCTCGTCGGTTTCTTCCAGGAGCCCATTGCTGAGTCCCAGTCTGGCTGCGGCTTCCCATGCATGGTTGGTCTCTTTATCTGTCTCTTGTTTGCTTGCCAAGAGAAAAGATGGTTTCTTGTTCTGTGCATTTGTAGTTTCCTTGATTGGAAGCTTTGCTATTTATACTCGTTATGGTAAAAAATTATTTCTCCCAAAACTTCTTTGGCTTTGTTTTGTTGTCTATAATCGTTTTTATTATCCATCCAAGTGCCCCAATAGCTACAGTGGCCACAGTCGCTATAGATGCTTTTTCAGCAACGGAATTTACAGTGTCACTTTTTATTTGCGCTTCCGTGACCCTAACCTTAGACTCTTCATTCCAGTTTGGGTCAATGTATAAGGCTAAAAACGATTCTGCGTTGCGTAGTCGTTTTGCGTCAATCTCTTCCGAAGCTTTTAGAATTATATTTGAAAAAATTTCTGCCACTCCAGTCGTTTGGCTTAATAGTAACTCTTTAAAGTTGAACAGATCATCACTTAGTCGCTGACTAATTTGCTCGTTCTCTACCCCGACCTGCTGCCTCGAAGCGATATGTTTTATGAGCTTGACTCCGATGTTGATAATGTCTTCGTTCATTTTGATTTCCTTTGGGTGACTATGGTCGCTTTTTATTGAGCATAAAAAAAGCGCTATGATTGTATTCATAGCGCTTTCCGGTAGGTACAATCAGAAGCTTTTTAAGGGCGATGGCAGCGCTTGTCAAAGCACTATACGCAAGCGGGAACTTACTCTGAAAAAAACTCCTCCAGCACAGCCTCCCGTTCCTCGTCGGTCTCTTCCAAGATCCCGTTACTGAGGCCTTGTCTGGCTGCGGCTTCCAATGCATGATCCGCCTCTTGATGTTCCTTCCCATGGATTGTAGCTTGCCCCAGCACCTCGGCGGTGTCTACTCCCTCCCGTAGGGTCAGGTCCACGTAGTAGATGGGTGCCCGATGACTTTGTGTCGTACTCTTGGCCCGCAGCTTTAGGGACAGCGGCAGATACTTTGCGGCGCCCTGCGTCACGGCGTTCCAGTAGCTGAGCCGTGCCGCCAGGGTGCGGATACTGTTGAAGCCCGTGGTACGAAAGATGAATGACGCCAAGGGATCATCCTGTCCTTCAATCTGCACGTTGAGCCGCCCATAAGGCTTGCACCGCGCTTCCTGCCCAAAACCACAGAGTTGTGGCCCCGGACAAGTTACCGACTGCATGCCGTCCTGCGTCATCCGCCGGGCGCTTTCTCCGTTGCCCACACAAAGCGGCCTGCCCGTGGTTTTGTCAAAGGCGCTATAATCCGCCCGGAGGTTCAGATCGGGGTCATTGAAGAGCAACGTCACGGGAATAGACCGCAGCTTTTGAGTGCCTTGTTGCTGTTGTAATTGCAGATGCAGCGGATGCAGCATCCATTCTCCCTGCTGCTGCACCTGGGTGGTGATGGTGAAGGCGTCATCCTTTTCGGGCAGGCGCTTGCCGTTCTTCTCTACAACCTTGCCGATGGCAATCCGCCCCAATACGGGCGGGGTGATGGCGAGTCCTTTGATCATGATAATGTCTCCTTACTCTGCTTGTACGGTGAATCGGCGACTGCCGGGTTTGGTGATCCAATACGGCGCTACCCAATCCGGGTGTTCTTGAATAAGGCTCTGAGTGTCCAGAGTTCGGCTGTCCTTGCTGGTTTTCCACAGCACCTTGCCTTGCAGGAACAGAGCGCCTTCGGCATCCCCGAGACTTTCCTTCATGCGCTGCTCCAGAATGGCTTCGTGGACTTCGGCGGCCTTGCTCTTGGCACGGGCTTGGATAAGCTCCCGGAAGAGGGCATTCATGGCCCCATGCTCGGTGTAATCCACCAAAGTGGCCGTGGAGCGGGGATAGAGCCATTGCAGGGCCTTGCCACTGGATTCCGTGCCATCTGCTTCGGGGGGGGTGTCAGAGCTGACGTAATGCCAGAATGCCTGCTCAGCGTGCAGCAATTCGGACAACTCCCCACCGTCCGGTTCTATCCGGTAGGTCCGAAACTCCTGCCCCCCAATGAGCACCGCCACTTCGGCCCAGCTTTTGCCGGTCACGAGGAGCTGATGCAGTACCTGGATGCGGTAATGCTCGGGTACCCCTTCTTCCCAGAAGCCCTGACTACGCAGTCCCGCCGTTTTGATTTCGAGGATCCCACCCCCCTCAATGATCCGGTCCAGATTGGCCAACAGATAGGGATGCTCGGGATGTTGCAGAATGGCATTCACCCGCCGCACCTTCTTGCCGGTCTGTTCGGCATAGGCTTGGGCAATGAGCGGTTCCAGTAAGGTGCCCCAACGGACGGCATCTTTCTGGGAGAGGTCCTCTGCGGACTTACGGCTTGTCTTCTCCAACCATAGTGCCAAAGGTGCGGTGTAGGGAGACTTGCCGATGGCGGCGGCGGCATCACTGGAGCCAATGCCCTTGTGCCGCCATTGCAGCCACTCCTCTCGGGACAGGCTGCGGGTAGAAACTAATTTCAATGCACTCATGGTGTTCCTCCAAAAATGAAAAAGCCCCCAAGGTAAAAACCTTGAGGGCGGTTGAGAGAGATTACTGCGGGAAAGGCTGCCGGCACTCAAGCCACCAGTTTCAGCGCCTCCGTCCAGGCTTTGGCCTTGATGCCCGCACCCTGACCAAACCAGGCAGAGTCCAAACGGGTATCCTGACTCTTGGCCCGGCGGTGGTGGTCTACATATTCGGTGACGGCATTGACCAGTCCCCATGCGGTGCCATTACTGGATGCCAACTGACTGCCCTTGCCTTGACCGGCAAAGAGTTCAATGACGCCCTTCAGCGCCTTTTCGTTGGGCTGTGCCGTTAAGGGCGCATCCCGGTCTCCCAGCACGCTGATGACGAACTTCGTCACATCCAGGCGGTTGACCTTCCGTTCGGCCAGCACCTGAGCGGACTCGGCAAAACGGTTCCAGGCCGTAACACCCACACCCAATGCCGCTTTGACGGCATCGGGATCAAACGTCGTGGAATGGGGTACCTTGATGGCGCCATCTTTGCCTTGCTCCAATGAAAGCTGCAGGGTGTTGTTGCAGACCACCCGCACCGAAGTGAACTGCGCCGTGGTGGCCAGGGTGCCGTCACAGCTGGTGGCCAGCAGCAGATAGCCTTTGACCCGATCAGCACCACGCAGCAGAAACTCCTCTCCAGTACGTGCCAGCGCCCAGAGTTTCTTGCCACCCTTCAAGACACCGGCAGTCTCCAGGGCAAAGCCACCGACCTCCACCAGATCACGGTAAAACTCCAGAATCTCCCTGGGTTGAACCACCTTATAACGGGGAGAAACTACGGACAGGGGGGCCAAGGTATCCGACCGATACAGCACCTTGGCATCCGGGTTGGGATGGATGTTGAAATTACTGCCGGTACCGACACGAAACAGGACATCAGTGGTCTTGATCTCCCAGTCCATGCCCGCCGCCTGCAGCCAGACGTCCAAAGGCTGCTTTTCCAACAGCCGATTCCCCAAGCCGTGCCATGGGGTCTCTCTTATAAATGCCATTGTTTCTACCAAATGGGCCATAACACAATCCTCCTTAATCCATTTCCCGATCCAAAAGATGACTGGCCACCTGTATGGCCAGACCCAGCCAAAACCGTAAATTGTATATCCATTTCATTGAATCCTCCGAATGAAATAACGGGGCGGTGTTGCTCCTGGATTCTTATACCATTTTTTTGAGAAAAATTAGGTTCAATAAAAAAACACACACTAAAATTAATGCGTAAGTGGACAGAAACTGCATAAGTGGTTTTTGTCGTTTCCGAAGCCAATCTCAGACATGGAGGTTTCTTATGAGTGACACTGGCAGTAGTGAAGTCTACAAACTAGTCCACCGGGCCGGTGGGCCAACCTTCGTAGCTTCCCAGCTACGCGTTTCTTCTTCAACCTTACATAGCTGGATGCGGGAGGGGCGGGTTCCTTCTGCTCAACGCCACATTCAGTTGATTCAATTAGTTAAAAAAGTAGAGGAGTATTTGAAATGAGCATACAAAGTAGTAAGTTTATGACTGACGCGCAGAGTTTTCACGCAAATGAATATGCTGAAGAACTCGTCAGTTCCACCCCTTTTAATCTAACTGGAAAACACACCATGAACCCTGAAGAAAACACTGGTTTTAATTTGAGTGACAATTATTCTGAATCTTGCAGTTTTAATGACGGCGGGACATATCGTGAGCCATATAGTGACCCTTCTGAAATCTGGATAGAAGACATGGAACAGGCCAAAGCAATGGCCATGGATCAGTGGATCATTCGGGAGGCGCGTGCAGAGTTGCGTGCAATTGAGGATGCTCTGGATCTGTGCAGAGAAGCAGAGCAAATGGTGAAAGATACGTTAAGCACTAAAAAGAACCTGCTTAAGTACCATAAGAAAGAACTCAGCCTGGATAACATGGTCTATGGCAAACCCACCAAGAAACGCCAAGCAAAGGCCGAGCTGTATTCTGCATGGTGCCAACGCTTACCTTATGGACTGAAAAGGGGAACATATTATGACGGTACCGAGGTGCTTCATCTGGTGAATCGGTATTACCTGGTCCGGGACCAGAACCATCCGGAAAAATATGTCAGTCCGCAGGTAAATGAGCTTGGTTTTGTTCTGGAATTTGACCCGCGTATGATCGTAAATATGGATCAAGGCCATATCTGGCTTTATAACTCGCGTTCTGAGCCGTGGTCCTCTCCGCAGAATGCGAAGCAATATCTGCGTAGGCTACAGTACCTGATGGCCGCTTTGGAGTGCAAACGTGCTTCACTACGGGTGGTTGCGGGGGTTTAGTGGTTCGGACATGGAAATTATGTCTGTACGTGAACACCTCTTCTTCCCACAAAATGGGGGAGGGGGGCACCACTCACCGTCTGGTTCTTGCTTTACCCGGCATGAGCGTGCCTGGAATTGGACGCCAAGCGTCTACTATACGTCTACTGACATGAAAAAAGGCACCTAGGAGAACTTCCTAAGTGCCTGTTTTGTTTGGTGGGTTGTGAGGGGATCGAACCCACGACCCGCTGATTAAGAGTCTTGCGGTCTGGCATTTATGACGGTTTATCGACTCTCATGTATCTATATTTATCAGATAGTTATAAAGATACTACCCTTACCAAATTTGACGTATTTACCGTAATTTGGTTGGATATAGGTTGGATGATCCAACCGGAATCAGTAGGTCTGATCGTTCTGTTGATCGTGCTCGTAACATAATGTTTTTTATAATGATAGACTGGATGCGCGATCGAATGACTGAAAATCACTGGTTCCAGATTTTGAAAGGAGACCACGATGACTGAAAAAGTGAACTTCACCAAGGCCAGTCTTTCGGCGCTGGAACCAATCCCCGGCAAGCGGCGCCGCGTCTATGACGAAAAACAGAAGGGCTTGGCCGTATATGTTTCCCCAGCCGGGACCAAGACCTTCTATTGCATTCGCAAGGTAGACGGCAGGGTGGAGGAAATTCGCATAGGCGATGCCGCTACCGTGACCATTGAGACAGCTCGCACAACCGCTGCTGGGATCATCAACCAGATTGCCGCAGGGACTAACCCGGCTGAGCAGAGGCGCATCAAGAAGGCAGAGATGACGTTCTCCGATCTGTTCAGCGAATGGGTGAAGGATTGCCGCGCCAAGGGCAAAAAAAGCCTGGGCAACGACGAGCGCAACTTTCGTCTACACCTGCAAGAGATCGCCAAGAAGAAACTGTCCGAAATCGAACGTCAGCATATTCGCGCGCTGCACCGGAAGGTCAGCACGGGAGCCGGGATCTATCAGGGCAACCGTGTCTTGGCCTTGGTCCGTGCCGTGTTCAATTTCGGAATCAACACGCTGGATATTCCGCGACTGGCCAATCCGGCTGCTGGCCTTAAGATGAACCGAGAGGAAAGCCGGGATCGTCGCCTGCACGCCGATGAAATGCCAAGATTCTTTGAGGCACTGGCCGCCGAGGAAAGTCCGGACGTGCGCGACTATGTCATGCTGTCGCTGCTGACCGGGGCACGTCGGGCCAACGTGCTGGCGATGCATTGGCAGGAGATCAATCTAGAGCGCAAAACCTGGACCATTCCAAGCTCCAAGGCAAAGGCTGGCGATAGCATCGCCGTACCTCTCACCGACGCCGCCATAGAGGTGCTGCAGTCCCGCGCAGAGACATCCGGGGCGCAGGGGTGGGTATTCCCCGGACCGGGCAGGACAGGCCATCTCGTAGAACCCAAAAAAGGCTGGCAACGTCTATTGCAGCGAGCAGGCATTGATGACCTACGCATCCATGACTTGCGCCGTTCGCTCGCATCCTTTCAGATCGATGCCGGGGTATCTCTGGCCGTCATCGGCAAGGGGCTGGGACACCACTCGCAGCAAACCACTGCCGTCTACGCAAGGTTGGCGCAAGACCCCGTTGCCGATGCCTGGCAGAAAGGTACGGACGCCATCCTGGTCGCGGCTGGGGTCAAGCAATCTGTTGAGATCACGCCGATGAAGAAATTGCCCAGTCATCGCAAAAACGCTATAGTATGAAGTGGAGCGCAGAGACCCTCGACAAGTGTGTTGATGATGAACTCAAAGCCCTGCCGTCCGCGTTGCGCGCGCGACTGTTGCGGATAGTGGAGCTCATTGAGCAGGTGGGGCTGGAGCAGGTCCACGAGCCACACATCAAGCACCTGGAAGACAAGCTCTGGGAAATACGCGCCAAGGCGCCGGATGGGATTGCCAGAGCAATATATGTCACTGCAACAGGGAGACGGCTGGTCATCCTGCATGCTTTCGTCAAGAAAGCGCAGAAGACGCCCAAGCGGGCCATAGAGACGGCACGGCAACGCGCCAAGGAGGTTTTGCAATGAGCCGCTTATCGGAACTGAAAGAGCAATGGATGAAAGACCCCGCGTTCAAAACGGAGTACGACGCGCTGGAAGGTGAGTTCAACCTTGCCCGCGAGTTGATCGAAGCCCGGACCCGCGCTGGATTGTCGCAAGCGGAGTTGGCGCAACGCATGGGCACCACCCAATCGGCTATTGCCCGCCTGGAAAGTGGCAAATCCCCGCCATCCATGCGAACCATTGCGCGGATCGCAGAAGCTACCGGAAGCCGGGCCGTAGTGCGGCTGGAGCCGCGCCCTTGAATGAGTGCGTCACAGACGCGCAGATCACCGAGAACACGTTGACTGAGCAGCGAATGCGCGGGAGCCGATTGGCGATTCATCGCGAATGAAAACCCTATCTTGCTCCTCAGAATTGCTAAGGCGGTCGCCGCCAAGGATGTAGCAGATTGCGACCATTACACTCCTCCCATTCTTATTTCCAACGGGACGCACTTAAGAGGATGCGGAAAAAATCCGTAGAAACGCCCTGGCGCTATCGGATTTGGTCAAAAATTGCCGAATAGGCAGCCCTATCAGGCCTGTTTTGCCCGCTGTTGCAGTCTTTTTGGGGCCATTTTGGGATTCCAGACGCAGTACTCCCATCAGGCCACCCCCAACCGCACCATGCGGACCAGGTTGTAGGCGACGGTGACCAAGGAAAAGTGCAGACCGACCCGTTCCAAACCACGGAATCGGGTTTTCCGCATCCCTCCCACAGTCTTCATCCAGCCGAAGATGGATTCTATCCGCCGCCGGACGTGGATGCTCATGGCATAGCCCCGGTGGCGAGTAGTCCGGGCATCGATGGCCGAGCCTTTTCGCTTGCGGGCTACATGAGGGGTCACATTCCGATCCCGGAGATTCTGGACGAAGCCGTGGCGGTCATAGCCCTTGTCGGCACCGAGGGTGATGCGCTGGTTCCCGCCCAGATCGTCCACGAGTTGGACGGCGGCGTCGACTTCCGCCGTACCGTCGGCGGTGGTGACCTGCTCTCCGGCAATCAATCCATGCCGATTATCCATGAGCACATGCCCAAGATAGGCCAAGCGGGAAGCTTCGCCGGGCGCCTTTTTGTAGAGCCGGGCATCGGGGTCGGTCACCGAGGCGTGAGTCTCGTTACTGCGCGACTGGCCGCGGAAATCGGAACCATCGCCCTCACGGTCCTCGGGATCTTTCGGCCGGAAGGACTTCTGCGAAGCCCAAGCTTCCAGCAGGGTGCCATCGACGGAGAAATGCTCTTCGGAAAGCAGATTCTGGCCGCGGGCCTGTTCCAGTACGGATCGGAAGAATTCCCGTACCGTCCCATGATCCAGCAACCGATCGCGATTCTTAGTAAAGACCGTGGGCACCCAGACGTCGTCGTCCATTCCCAAACCGACAAACCAACGGAACAGCAGGTTGTAGTTGAGTTGCTCCATCAGCTGCCGTTCCGAGCGGATGCTGTAAAACACCTGCAGCAGTAGCGCCCGCAGGAGAAACTCCGGGGGAATGGAGGGGCGACCGTAGGTCGAGTACATCGTGCTGAAGTGGCTATCCATCTCCGCCAGGGAGCGATCCACGATAGCTCGGATCGCTCTCAGCGGATGGTCCTGGGGCACCCGTTGCTCCGGGGAAACGTAGCTGAACAACCCTTGGGTCTCTACCTTCGCTCCACGCATCTTTCCAACCCCCGCTGCACCATTTTGCCCAGTATACCACCGACTTTTTCATCACCGTCTTAATGACACTGACACTCCCGGAACCTGACTACTACGAGTTGGCGGAACTTACCAAGAGATGGGATGTCTCGGAATCATACCTTTTACGGCTCGGGGCTGAAGGTAAGCTACAGTTCGTATGGCCAATACCGCATAACATATGGGTCTGGGTCGCTGGTGATTCTGATGATCCGGATACGGTAGAAAATCTAGAAAGTCTTTTTCCCAGTCTGCCATATGGGCACCTTTGTATTCGAGTTTCTCGTAAAGCAGAAAAAGGACTTGAAGGTCAAGAAATAAGGCCATTTGAGAGAGGTAGAGTGCGTGTTGCGCACGAAATATGGCGCAAAATAAAAGCGCACAGAATTGAAATTAGCGTATCTGGTATGGCCGTTTTATCCCAAAGCTCTCTCCAGGCCTGGGATAAAGAGATTAGAGGGCTAGGCGATAATGTGTTGGAGAGCGTCAGTCATTTTACTGGGGCCGAGAATAGGATCTTTGATGTGCCAGATGAACGGTCGTTTTGGATGTATGAAGTTCGAGACTCAACAACCTCCTATGGTGGTCTGCTTCCACCTTTGCCAGCGGGATATCATTTCGAGACTGCGTCACTCATAACGGTCGATGAACTGGCCGTGCTCAGTTCTGAGGTCCGGCGCGTAGAAAATCAGCGTGAGGAAGCAGAAAAGGTAGCCAAGAATGATATATTGCCAGGTAGTGCACAGAATAGCCGGAAGATCTTGCTGACCATCATCCACGCGCTTTGTAAGGAAGCCGGAATCAACCCCAAGGATCGCGGGTTTACTAGCAAGATGACCCGTTTGCTCGAGTTGCAAGGAACGCCTGCCTCAGAGCGCACCATCCGTGACCTGAAAAATGACATCCCGGAAGCTATGCGCTGCCGCAAGGAAAAATAGCTCTTTTCAAAACGGCAAACGGCAAATAGGTCTATTTGCCGCATCGCCCTGAATTCTCCCGCCATCATTGTCTCACGATATCTGGAATTGTGAGGCAATCCCAATGCATAGTAACACTGAATCTGTGGACACGATTGTGGCGGAGATTGGTCGTACCCTCGGCTACCCACCTGAAGCCATCCCCGTACAAATCAACGAAAAGCTTGCTTCTGAAGTGTTGGGCGTCAAAGTCTCTACCCTGACTAACTGGCGCACCACTGGGCGTTATAACTTGCCCTACATAAAAGTTGGCCGATTGGTGCGTTATCGAGTAGCAGATCTTGCCGCTTGGCTTGCTAAGCGCCGACAGGGTGCTGAGAGCTGATCCAATGGCCTCAGATATCATTGAGCAATTTACTCAGGCCCTGGCTGCTGGGGGCATTGAGCTTGCCCCAGGCCAGAGCATAAACCCAGACGGAAAACTGCACCGGGTGCGTCTCGCCGGTGACAAGCCGGGGCAACGGACAGGCTGGTACCGTTTACACTCCGACCCACCGCCTGCTGGCGTTGCTGGTGACTGGCGGACCGGTCGCCGGGTGAAGTGGTGCGCCAATCGCAGACAAACCCTCACCGCCATCGAACTAGCCATTCTGCGCCGCCGAATCGATCAGGAGCGCGCTGCCGCTCAGGCCGAAAGGGAAGCTCAATACTGGGACGCCGCCAAGCGTGGTGCATGGGTCTGGAAGCATGCCAGGCCTACCACCCCAGACCACGATTACCTACGCAGAAAAGGCGTAGAGCCCGGCATTGCCCGCCAACGCGGTGACGCTTTGGTCCTGCCTGTGCTGGATTTCCCGGGATATCTGCGCGGAGTGCAGTACATCCGGCCGGACGGTCAAAAGCGATTCCTCAGCGGCATGAAAAAGGCCGGGGCTTTTATCCCAGTAGCAGAAAAGCCGGACGGAAAACGCCAACTATGGATTGCCGAGGGCTGGGCCACCGCCTGTACTCTCCAAGCCTTGCGCCCGCTCGTCTGCGTCATTGCCGGACTCGACGCCGGCAACCTTGCCAGCGTGGCCATTGAAGCCCGCCGCCGATGGCCTGCGCTGGACATCGTGGTATGTCCGGACTTCGACAGCGTTGGTACCACCAAGGGCCGGGATGCGGCCCTTGCCGCTCGCGCCCGTATTCTGCCACCGCCCGCTGAGATCCCACCGGGCTGCACCGATTGGAACGATTTTATGGCCTTCAGACGGCAGGCGGTGATCCATGCTTGAGAGCGACTGGACGCGAAACGTCCTGCCCTACGGTGATGGGTGCGCACCCTGCCGCAAGTCCCCATCTGAGCCCGCTGGTGTGGACGGTGGCTTTCCAGAACCACAGCCACTGGTGGACCTGCCGCGCGTGGATGTGGCCGGGGTGATCGATACCCCCTCGCCGCCACCGGATTTTGTCTGGAACGGCATGGTGCCCCGTGGTCACATCTGTCTGCTATCTGGGCATGGTGGGAGCGGCAAGAGCACCCTCGCGCTGCAACTGGCCGTTGCGGTGGCAATGGGCATGCCTCTCCTGGGAGTACCGACAACGCCTGGCCGTGTGCTGGTTTTCTCTGGGGAGGATGCGGAGCCTTTGCTGCGCCATCGCCTGGCCACCCTCTGCCACGCTCTGGACGTAAATCCACATGCCCTGGCCGAGCGTCTGCTGGTGCTGGATGCAACCGAAAATCCCGCGCTTGGCGAATCGGTTCGCGATCGGGAAACGGGTCGCGATTTTATCGCGCCGACCACCATATATAAGCGACTGTGGGAAATTCTTACCGAGCACCAGCCCGTCTTCGTCATTGTGGACAATGCCAGCGATGTTTTTGAGGGTAACGAAAACGATCGATCACAGGTCCGAGGTTTTGTGCGATCCCTGGCGAGGATATGCCGCCAATTGGAGAGTCATCCAGCGATCCTGCTGCTGACCCATACGCCCAAGCAGGCCGTGAACGGTCGGGGCGAAAGCTACAGCGGCAGCACAGCCTGGCACAATTCCGCACGCGCGCGCCTATCGCTCACACCCGCCAAGGATGACGACAGCCGCCTAACCCTGAGCCTCGACAAGTTGAACATTGGCCCGCGAACTGCCGAGCCGCTGCATCTGGTGCGCTCTCATGGTGGAGTGCTGGAGCTGGATGAGAACGCACACGACGCGGAGGACGCGGCCAACGAACCGCCGACCAGCACCCTGCTGCGCCTCCTGGCGGATTTCGTTAGGCGAGGGGAGCGTGTCAGCCCGGAGCCAAAAGCCCACACCAACGCATGGGCCATGCTGCGAGACGAAGTGGGGTTCCCGCGCAAAAAATACCGCAACGCCGGCGCACTACTCACCGCCATGAGGCAACTCGAGCGGGAAGGACTCATCAGCCGGGAGGACTATCGCGATGCCTACCGCAAGTCCCGAACGGCATGGGCTTTGACCGCCAAAGGATGGGAGGCTGTCGGAGAAAGTGCGCCTTCTGCGTCCTCTGCGCCTTCATATGATGAGAGCGCACCTGTCACAGCCACTCATGTGAGCGCGCCTTCTGCGCCCTCACATAGAGCAGGGGGTATGGGGGATAGAGAGCGCGCCCATGAAGGCGCACTAGGAGGTGTAGCCGATGGGCAATAACCCTTCTCTCTCTTTGGCGGAATCATCCTGCGTGGGAGCACCTACTCGTGTGTCTTGTGGCACCTGCGCCCACTTCCAACCCGATACCATCAACCCGCCACAAGGGTTAGGCCGTTGCACGCGCACGCTCTCCGGTTTGCCGCCCAAGGGCGGATCGGGGTACGGCGTCTGCTATCCCTTCAGCCTGCGCGTTTGCACGCACTATGAACTCATCAAGGAGGGAGAAGATGATCAAACGACCCTCTCATCTTGACGATGCGGATCGGTGGTTGCTCGAGCATGATCCACTGCTCTCCAAGACCACGTCCGAGGCTCTCGCAAATCGTCGTATCCGGCAACAGCATGCTCAGGGCATGGCGCTACTGAAGGATGCGGTAGTGGCGTCAGGGGCAGCCGCACCGTTTCTGGAGGATGACCGAACCGCAGAGCGTCTCATTCGGCTGGCCCCGCCCGCAATCCGCAAGCTGGTGGCCTTGCGTCTGGAGTTCCCGAGTGCAAGCCAGGCACAACTGGGTAGGATGATGGGCTGCTCACGGCAAGCGGTAAGCAAAAAACGCCGACGGCTGTTGGCCTATCTCGAGGCCATGGCGGCATGCCCTCTCACCCAAACATCCGGATCGGTCACGGCAGCACCCTATTTTATGGAGCCCAATGGACAACTCGCTTGGGATTTTATAGAGTGTGAGTAGGACATGAATGCGGACGTCAGGATGCGTATTTTCCTTGGCTGGTCGTTCTGTAATCGAGTTAGCTGGGTGGGAACAATCGCCTTTGTTCATGCGCACAGCGCTGACGATAGTAGCGACCATGTCCGTTGTCACTGTAAAGACTGGCCACGCGATTATTCTGTAGAGAACGTGCCAATGGCAGGAACGCAGCGGAAGCAGTCGTTCGCGAGATCCATATTATCGACTCAGGAGTACTCTATTTCTCAGGATTGTTCCGCACAGAATACCATTTCCGAAAAACCACCAAACTCCAGATGGATTCTACGATGCCAAACGGCCACGTTCCGGCAAGAAACCCGTAGATCGCAGAACCGATGCAGCTTATTCCAAATGCGAGGGTAAACCACGATGATTTTTGCTCCAGAGCATAAAATACCATCATCAAAGTTACCACCGATGCGCCGTATATCGTCAGGAGATTCACGTTTTTCTCCAGTTCTGCGTATCAAAACCCCACTACTAAGACGAGCCACAGAAAACTACGGTTGAGCAACTGCATAGTATTGCGCACACTAAATAGTGAGCATCCACCAACAAGTTTCCCAACCGTCTAGCCTATAGAAATTCAGGTAAGAATTACTGTTTCCTCTTTGTGCGTTCCATCCAGGTTTTCTTTGCCAACATAGTGTATATCTTTTTTTGTGCTGGAGTTAGGAGCGAATAACCTTTCAAGTGATACGGAACCATTTCCCATGCGAGGAGTGTCTCAGCTTTCCCAACATTGTAAATATCACGTTTTAATACCGACTCATCAGGCGTTCTAGCTGCTGCATTTCTCTTGTAAATAGCATAGGCTTTCTGCAATTTTTTATCATCAGTAATGGTGCTGATAGCCATGCCATCCTTGAGCTTTTCTTCCTGAGCAACTTGATTCTTGGTTAGGCCAAATTCCTTGGCGTTATGTAGTATCCAGTAAGGGCCAGGATGATATCGCTTAAAAATTTGTGAAAATCCCAATGAATGAGCTCGGAAATATTTCTGAGCTTGCATTTTTTGTTCTTTTGTCATATGCGATAGTTGCATTGTTGTGAGCGCATATGATGAAGAGCTAAAAAGGCCAATTATCGCTACGGATAAGCCATATACTAGAATACTTCGTTTCATACGATTATCTCCTAAATGTTCATTTACTACGCGAACCGTTCCTTGTCGGACTAGTCTAATGGAGTGGCTGCTCCCAGTCTGAATTTGCCATTCTCCGCATTCGATAATATCTCCGCAAGCCCCGTAGGTGCAATGTTCCCGCAGATCTGCCATAGTTGGCACATCATCCGGCTTTGAGAAAAAAATCAACGTGCACGGCATCGTACGGTAAAATAAAACCCGCCGCCTGGCGCTCGATGATCCCCGCATCCAACAGTGCATGAACATCAAGATGGACAGATTTCACGTCGCGCCCCGTCCGCCGTGTGATTTCACGTAACGCCAGCGGACCCGCACCCACCATGACCTTCAGGAGTTCCCACCGCTTTGCGGTCAAAACCTTCCAGAGCAGCTCGGGAGAATCAAAGCTGATAGAGGTCTCGGTCGGCGTCAAGTCCTCCATAGCCTGCGCGGCGTTCGCTAGGCTGTCGCGTAGGGACCGGACCTCAATCGTCAGGGTGTTCATCATTCCACCTCGCAATATCTTCGAAGAAATCGGCCATCAACTGCCGCGGGCTGAAGAATCGGTAAACTTCTTCCTTGCTGCCCAGGTGCCGATGGTCTCCTTTCCCAGCCTCGTTGTCGTAGCGCAGTACGCACTCGCCGAGAACCACATAAGCGAGCCGATATTTGAATGAGTGCGCGCTGCCTGGTACCGGGTTAGCAACATGCCAGACCACGATCTCGGCGAAGCGCGTCTCCGAAAGAACGACTCGGCGTTGAGCCAGTTTTGTGGCCTTCATGGGCTAAGAGTAGCCATGGGCAGCATTGTTGGCAAGGGAACCAACACCAAATGGTTCGTCGACAGTGGATCCGTTTCTGGTTCCCTCTCGGTAGCGACGAAACTTACGCGCTTAGCGACAACTCGCCCAAACCGGGTTGACGCTACCAGCGGAGTCCGTGATCTTGCGCGGGGCTCTCTTCAGTGGCCCATCCGGGGATATGCCGGACGCCGGCAACCTGCGCATCCCGATACGACGATAATCCCCAGTCCGTCGTTTGCTCCCGGAGGACTCTTCGGGCACCATCCTACCCTTCACCGTCATCCTCCGTGGAGGACTCATCCGTCCCGATACCGCCTATACCCAGGAACTCCTGCAGCTCGACCCCCTGGCCGATCACTGCCGCATGACCTTCCTGATCGCCACCTGCGCGTTTCCCTTCGATGTAGCCCGCTCATTGGAGTTGGCATTGTTCCGGACCTACGCCGTTCCACGGATATCCGCACTGTTGCGCAGCACAGGTGAGCTCACAGAACGAACCCGAAAACGCTACGACGACACCGATCTCTTGCTCAGCGAGATCATCGAGCACGGCTACGATAGCCCAAGGGGGAAGGCCGCCATCGCCAACATCAATGGCCAACACGCACGCTATCCCATTCGGAATGAAGACTATCTCTATGTGCTGTCCACCTTCGTCTACGAACCGATCCGCTGGATAGACCGCTATGGGTACCGCCCCCTGCGGGGGCGCGAACGACTGGCCTGGTTCTACTTTTGGCGTGCCGTCGGTGAGCGCATGCACATTCAAGACATCCCCATGGACTATGGGGAGTTCGAGCGGTTCAACATCGCCTATGAAAGCGCGCGATTCCGCTTTGCTCAGTCCAACCGCGACGTTGCCCGGCAGACCTCTGATCTGCTGCTCGGATTCTATCTGCCTCGTGCCTTCTTCGCTTTGGGCCGCCCCGCCATCCATGCCTTGCTCGATGCGCCCCTGCTATCCGCCTTGGGCATTCCCTCTCAACCTACCTGGCGGACCTGGACACTGACCCAAGCACTACGCCTGCGAGGGAGAGTTGCTGCCGCATTGCCTCTGCACCAAAGACCTGTTCTACGTACACGATTACGTCGGCCAAGCTACCCTACGGGCTACACTCTCGACGAACTTGGTCCGAGGTAAGTCGACGACACTGAAAATGGGGGATTTGCCACTGTCATGCCATTGTTTGCACGAAGTTTTCTGCAGCTAAAAGAAAAGCAAATGCAATTGCAGCGCCGGGATCCGTATTTGCGCAGTACGATCATCACCGTCCTGGTTCTCATCGCGTATTTCATGGGCTATGGCCTTGATGAACTGGTACCCACCCATGTTACAGCAGCAGTCATTGGCGCATTATGGTCAGCGGTCACGGTCTTGGCCGTCTTCAAGGATCACTGGCAGGAAACACGATCCAGTATTTGGGCCACCTTGATCTCAGGCATCCTGGGCGCCCTTGCCGCGGTGATTTATCTAACGTACATTGCGACTCGCGCCACCCCGGAGAATGAAAGAAAATGCGAGTGGGTGGTGGCGGGTAGAGATCGCGCAAAATTTTGGTGACTTGATCCCGTATCTAACGTGACCCGCCGGACCGACTCGTACCCCGGATTGCCTCTCAGAGAGCGCACATTAAAAGGACCGTCTGTGGCTTGCTGCAGGCTGGTTGATTCGGTCTCGGCATCCGCCGCCTCCCGACTTACCAGTATAGAGCGAGAGGGAATGTGATGGAACTACAACCAATTTTTCAACGGGTCATCGGTCTGGATATCCATCAGGCGCAAGTGACGGCTTGCGCTATCGTGGCCGACCCTGATGGCCAGATTCATGTAGAGCGTCGCCAGTTCGGTGCTTTCAAGAAGGACCGCCGCGCTCTGGCGGAATGGTGTTTGTCCTTTCAGCCGGATGAGGTGGTCATGGAGAGCACAGGGATTTATTGGAAAAGCCCCTATGCCGCACTGGAAAAGGTGGGCATCCAGGCCAAAGTGGTGAATGCCCGTCATGTCAAACAGGTGCCCGGTCGCAAGACCGATGTGGGGGATGCGGAGTGGTTGGCCATGTTGGCACGTGCGGGCTTGTTACGAGGTTCGTTTGTCCCGCCTGCCGCGCTGCGGGAATTACGCCTGATTGCCCGTCAGCGACAAAAGTTGGTGGGCATGCTGGCGGCAGAGAAGAACCGGCTGCACAAGGTGCTGACCGATGGTGGCATTCGCTTGGGTGTCGTCGTCAGCGACATTCACGGACAATCGGCGCGGGCCATGATCAAGGCGCTGATTCAGGGCGCCACTGCCCAGGAAGTGCTGTCCCTGGCGAGCCGTCGCCTCAAGGCCAGCCGGGCGGAGATACTGGATGCGCTGCAGGGCGATTTGAGTGCCAGCCATGGTTTTGTGCTGGAAGAAACGATGCGTCATATCGAAGCCCTGGAGGCCCAGATCGCCCGCTTTGACGCCCGATTACTGGAGGGTTTGCAACCACAACAGCACGCGCTGACCTTGCTGCAGACCTTGCCGGGAGTGGACCTTATGGGAGCGGCCTTGCTGCTGGTGGAAATGGGCGACGACATGAGTGTCTTCGGCAGCGCCGATCGCCTGGCTTCGTGGACCGGACTTTGCCCTGGGAACAACGAGTCAGCGGGCAAACGGAAAAGCGGACGCACGCGGAAAGGCAATCCCTATGTGCGGCGCGTGCTCTGTGAATGCGCCCATGCCGCCAGTCGCACCCGATGCGCCTTACAATCCAAATTTCAAAGCCTCGTGGTGCGCCGTGGGCATAAACGATCCATTGTCGCCCTGGCCCATAAAATGCTCCGCATCATCTACTTCATGCTCTCTCGCGGTACATATTACCGGGATGCCGCCACCGACTATGAAGCGTTGAGCGTGCAACGCAATGCCTCCCGCTGGGTGAAAAAGCTGATCAAGTTCGGATTCCTCCCCGATCCAGCCTAGCTTCATCCCGCTTACAACCTATGGCCAAAATCGGTCAGGGATGCGTGCGCCCCTCAGGCTGTTTCTTTCACATTAATTTACCTTCCGCCGAACATGGGATCCTTGGCCGTGGTGATAGGTCTATCCTTACTACTCAGCCAAATATTAGGGTTTGCTGACCGCGGGCGGTAGGTCGTATCGACACTACTGCTGATCGTGATTTTATCCCATTTGAATACTAGCCCTCCATGGCTGAATGCTACCATGCGGATGGGCGAAGTTCTGCTTGGTGCCATGGTAGGACTTTTCGGCGGATACATGTTGCATGTACTGCCGGTAATCAGGCCAAAATAGCAGCGTAAGCTGTCGTTCAGTCTTAGCGCTTACTCAGCCAAAACACCTTTCTTACGGGGCGCAAAGACGTCGGTACTGATTTTGCTTCGTGGATGGCAGGCTGACTTTTAACTTGGAGAGGAAACGACATGAACTTCAGAATATTAGCAATTATTTTGATTATATCGTCAGGCCTCTTTTCCTGCATCAGTCAGGGTAACACCCTATCCGATGCACAGGCACTTTCTGGTCTTCATTTAGCCAAGGCGGTGTTTCTGGTTAACATCAAAAATCCCAATGCTGTTGCCCACTTGGTAAAAGTTATCGGCCTAACCCGTAAACAGCTTCTACAACAGAAGGTAACGCCACATTTCATCGTGGTCTTTATTGGACCAGACGTTGCCTTCTTGACAAAAAACCGTAGGGGAATCCCGTATACCGAGGAACGAGCTGTTGCAACTATCGAGCATGAGATTGGTATGCTCACCAAGGAAGGTATCCGCTTCCAGGCCTGCGGTGTTGCTCTCCATGGCATGGATGTTCATCCCTCTGCGTTGATACCAACTGTACAGCCTGTCGAGAGTGGCTTCATCTCGGTGATTGCTTACCAGCAGCGAGGATACGCCTTGGTTCCCGTGTATTGATGGCTCAATATCCCACGCTGTGCCTAACGCTCATCATCCTGGCGCCCTGATGTCAACCCTGGCGCCAAGAGTAAGAGCGTTTCGTTGTGAGGATCAGTTTGCTTTGGGAATACTTTTCAGAGCTGCGATAACTGCGGAGTCGATACGCTGTGCTGTCCTATTGGCGGGAGTCTTCTGAACATACGCGATGCGCTCAGGATACACGATCGTGGTAGACATACCCTTTCCGTACACTGTTAGATTCAAGGGGCAGAGCGAAGCGGACTTCCAGTCACTGTTGAGTAACTGACTAAAAAACATTGGGTTGCAAAATACAAAAGCCTGTACATCGGTGAACTGACCCTTATTCAGGTGAGGGATATGCAACTGCATTTCTTTCGCTTCGATTCGCTTCAATATGTCCAGATGCATCACGACCTTGAAGTGGTGTGCAGCCAAGGCGCGCGCCAGCTCTGGGGCGACTTGATTGATTGGTGCCGAAATGGTCTCAACATACAGGTCGGTCGCGCCGGCTACAGACGTCATGAATATGGCGGCTGTGATACCTGCAAGAATTGTTACAGAGCTTCTCATTTCACATCTCCTAAAAATAAGTAAATCATAATAAAAACAGATTGCGCTGTTCCTTGTCGGACATTAGTACAAGGCCTAGCTGCGCCATTTCGCGCCACTCTGAGGATGGTTGTCAATATTTTCAAAGCGGCACGAATAATGCTTACACGAACAACCAATTAACACAAGTCCAAAGGAGTGGAACAATGAATGGTCCCGTCGCGGCAAAACGTCGACTCGCTATCGCTCTGGCGGTAAGTTCGATTGGCATATGCTTCACAACAGCGTCGGCAGCAAACTGGTTTAAAATTCAGGATACCAACACCAAGAATGTTCCTCTGATTTCTGGGTTTATCGAACCAGATGTTTTCGCGATGGCGGGAACGCCGGCAGAGATCTATAATCCAGCTCTGAAACGATATATTTCCGCTGTACCCCATGACAATTTGGTGGGGCCGAATTTTTCAAATAGCACTACGGGTATTATCCAGCGTGCTCGTTTAATGATCCGAGGGTGGATCAATCCACATATTTCTTACTTTTTTGCGGGTGAATTTGGGAATAATGCCGCTACTATGGTCAGGGGGCAGTATACTCCACAACTGCAAGATGGTCGTTTCACGTTCAGTGGCTACGTTCCCGGGGTGCGCATTGAAGCAGGAATAATCCGCGCACCGAGTGCGGAAGATGCCATGAATGGGTACATGAGCTACAACTATGTGGTTTTCCCCACAGTCATCAATCAGCTAATGCTGCAACCATTTTATGAGGCGAGTCCGTCATCGCCCTATGCAACAGGTCCCAGTGGATCTGTGCTTGTCCCCTCTTCTGAAGCCCTCGGAGTCAACGCGTTCCGGTACCCAGGTATTCAGCTTTTTGACTGGAAGACATGGGGACACTGGCAGGTCGCTTACGGGGCCATGGTCGGCATGTATGGAAGCGTAGCGGCGGGGAATCTCTCCAATAGTCCCCTGTATGCAGCCCGACTTCAGGGATCATATATCTTCGGTGGGCACGGCCCGTTCCGCAGTGATGTCACCGCTTGGGTTTGGTACCAGAACGCACAGCCGGACTATCTTGGCCACGCATATACCATGCAGCGGGAGGGGGCTGGATTTCAGTACCTGCAAGGCTACATGCACCAATGGGGTCGCAGGCTGAAATTCGAGTATATGCGAGGTAATGGATGGATCTCTGCGCCTGCCGCCTTCAGTCAAGCACTCGGCTTGCAGCCAGCACTGTACAATGATCAGTTGTATACGAACATTAACAACACTGCCAACGGATATTATATCGAGGGAGGGCTTTTCCTCACCAAACGGATTGAGGCGGATGTTCGCTATGACTATTACAATCGTCTCCCCAACTTAGAGGCAGCGGGTCAGGAGCGAATTTTCAAGACCTGGGCTCTTGCCCTGCAGTACCACTTCACACCGTTCACAAAATTGATGGCGGGATACTATTTCCGCACGCTCAAGGCCCCAGGGGTGGCACCAAACAGCCCCGGCGCAGCCGTTAGCGCTGCAACCGACAATGAGTTTGCCATGCAGGCGATGATCAGTTTTTGAGGCGAGGAGGCCAACCTAATGATGTTTCTAAAACACGCAGTGAATAAACTGTTTCTGGGGATGTTGTTCATTATCTTCGGAACAACATTGGCGGTAGCCAATGTTTCAATGCTACATGATTTTCATTTCGATCATCCCGCTTTCGTTCACGATCACCCGTTTGCGAACAGAAAGCTAGTGGTACAAATCAGTCAGGATAACCCGGCGCGATGGAACTTGGCTCTGAATACCAGCCAGAATATTTTAAACTATTTCGGGCAAGAAAAAGTCCAAGTAGTGATAGTCGCATTCGGGCCCGGTCTGAAATTCTTGCTGGCGAACAGCCCGATGAAACAAAGAATAGCGGCATTGAATGCAGAAGGCGTTGAATTTGATGCATGCCACAACACCATGCTCCAGTTTAAAAAGAAGTTAGGGCATATGCCAAAGTTGGTTCCTTCTGCGGTTATTGTCCCTGCTGGCATAGTCAGAATTATGCAATTAGAGAGCCATGGATTTGACTACGTAAAACCCTAGCCAAATTGGCTGATGGCAGGGAGCATATGAGCATTGAAAGTCGATTTCAATTTTGCCGCAACACGCCTATTTAACGAGCTGATTTCTAGGCAAGACTTTAGCTGGCGTTAGGAAACCAGAGATTTTCAATAGTCAAGTATTACTGGGAGTGTAGCGCCAAATCTGTA
The DNA here is from genome assembly GCF_023277115.1 of Acidithiobacillus acidisediminis. NCBI lineage: Bacteria > Pseudomonadati > Pseudomonadota > Acidithiobacillia > Acidithiobacillales > Acidithiobacillaceae > Acidithiobacillus > Acidithiobacillus acidisediminis. The sequence goes on along the minus strand of NZ_JALQCS010000001.1, from coordinate 1,942,171 downwards.
CCCTTCGGGCAGTGCTGACGCAGCACGCCCATTGGCAATTAGGTAAGTGGGCCGCTGCCAGGGGCTATGTGGGTCAGCAAAATACTCACGCAGCAGGATACGCTTCTACAGCTCTTCGTGTCGCGGCATTTTCTTACCTTAGTCGTAGGTCAGGGTCTTTCACAGCGCTTGATATATAGCCTCGAGTGAAACCCGCTGACTGGGGTCTTCCGGGTGCTCCATACGCAATCTCCCGACAATCTGCTCCGGTGACCAAGCGTGCTAGACAATTTGGCGCTATACAAGCTCCGCCAGAGCACTGCCGACGAGTAGCGCCCACGCCCCGTACTCTACCGCTTGTGGCATATGTTCCCAATGACCGCTTTCAGTCTTTTTCAGTCCTTTGAGATCACGTCAATCCTCATCTTCAAGAACTCTCGGGTGTTGAGCCTAGTATAAGATTTCAGCGTCTGCAATGTCCCGCAGCTACCGGCGATCGTCGCAGGTATACACTTGGCGTGGACCATTCGTGCTTGGTTTCTCATCATACGAATGGCCCGGCAGAGAATCAACCGACCTTGCCAGGCTAAAGAGGATGGAAGGTGATGCTGGAGCCTCAAGGTCCCGGCGGTGCCTTGGTGAGCACGCACACATAGTCTGGCCCTGCCTGATGGCAATATCGCTTGCCATTGGTGTACCGCTGGATGGGTTCGGGTGTGACCCGGTCGGTGGCATGCAGGTAGATGTCGTTGGCGATCCAGCCGGTCAGGATCAGCACCAGAATCACCGCCCCGGTAGCTGCGTATGACCAGGTGAGATCTGCTCGCACAGCCGCCTGGGCAGCTTTCCTCGCCTCGTCGGTGAAGGTGGCCAGCGCCTCCTGCTTTGCACCTTGGATATAGCGTTGCACAGCCTCTCCCGAAAGCTGGGACGCAAGCGCCTGCTCTGCTTTCTCCAGCTTGAGGCTGCCGCTCTGCAAGGCCTTTCCCAGGGTTTCCCCGCCTTTCTTCATAGACTGGTCGAGGAGGGGCTCCACCTCCGCATAAAAGTTCCGGGCGAACTTACCACCCCCTGCCTCGAGTCGCGTCATAAATGCGTCAGATTGCCCCGCGATGCTTGCCGACACCTCGTTGGCCGCTCGTTTCGCGCCCCGGTAGATGACCTCCGGGATTTTCGCCACCTGGGTGGATAAATCGGTCGCCGCCTCCATGGACACTGCCGCCGCCTGGTAGGAGATCTTCGTCGCCAGTACCGCGCCCCACATCGGGTCGTCCGGGCCGATCCGAAAGCGCGTTGACCAGCCGAGGAATCCACCAAGATCCTCCGCACTGATCCCCTTCAGTACCTGGGACATCGGTTCCGTGTTCGTCGTCTCTTTCTGGGTCTCATCGCGCATGATTCATTCCCCTTCCAGCAAGGGGATCACCGACCCTTGCCAAGATTTTTGCAGCCAGTGCTTGATGATCTGTCGCTCGACAATGAAGAGCGGGCTTTCCGGACCCGTCAGCGAGGCAAAAGACTGGCCCTGGTATTCCTTCACCCTTGCCCCGACCCGCGAGGCGAGTTCAGGGATTTCTCCGGTCAAACCACCCGATGCGATCCACTCTTCCCGATACTGCGGAACCGTGAACCAATAGTAATCCCGGTCAAAATCGGATTCGTGGCGATTGACCACGGCCATTTTGCGATCCGCCAACTGGCAGATGGCGGATTCGTTCGCCAGGGTCGCGCTGCTGGACTCGCGCCCGATCATCCACGCCACACAGATCTGCAACCCCAACTCGTGCGCAACGGGCGCGATAATCTCCGCATAGGCGTCAATCGCCTTGTGGGAATTGGCAGGCAGGTTCATCACCACAAAATCACTCTGCAGGGCTTCCAGGTGGCTAAACAGGGTGGCTATCGCGTTCTCGGCGTCCTTGCCGCTTTTGTCCAGATTTACCGACAAGACGGAAACCACATTCTCATAGCGTGCCTTCACATCCCCGATTTTGGTATCGCCCTCCACAAGCGCAACGTTCCGCCCGGAGAACAGTCCGAACTCGACTGCCAGCATGGAAAATATACTCTTCCCTACGCCACCTTTATCGCCATGGCTAATGACCAGATGTTTCATAAACTCTCCTTTACGGTTTATCCAGATCAACAGAAAGTGATTTACGTGGTTCCTGTGATATCGGTGTTTTATGAATTGGCGATAGACCCACAGGCTTGTCCGCCATGCCGGGCAAGGGCCGTTGCTCGACCCATAGGCGCCCATCGTCCACCCCTTTGCGTGCCCGTCGGACCGCATTCGCAAAACAAATGGGCGACCCGAAACGCACGTCTATAGCCGCTTCCACCAATGCACCAATATCCTTCCACGATTCGCCGGCTCGGTGCGCCGCCTCGATGGCTTCGAGGTAGGGAAGCACCTTTGCGGTGAGCGTTCGCGCCATGCCATACCCTCCTGAAAGCGGCATCTGTGCCCCGTGCCAGATTTACGCCGCCTACCCATAGCTGGCGGAATGTCAACCCAAAACACGGTTTGACTTTGGGTTGACACGGAGTGGCACGGGAATGCCTCACAAAGGGCGTTGATTCACACGCTTTGCCGTGTACCTAGGGCCTCTTTCATATATGCACGTTGGTTTACGCCCACCCTGCGGGTAGGCTTTTATCCGCACAAACGCACCCTGTTGGGTACGCTCCGCTTGCGCTTGTGCTGCCGAGGCAACTCGCCGGTCCGCTGTGACGATACCTGTGCCCAGCGTCCTTGGCATGGGGGCTGGTATTGGCTGCACGACGCGCCCGAAGGACGGGGTTCGCTCTTTCTTGAATCCGCGCTTCACGACGTGCAGAGTCCCACGACCTCGCACTGGCGATCGCTTCGCGCTCGCTTTTGTTTGGGCATATCCGTGGTGTGGCAGTTAGAGAGTCATTCCCTGGCCTCGGCCTCGGTCGTCTTTTTGTTCGATAATCCGGCTGTATCGCTCCCTTTCCTGAGTTTCGCGCCGACGTTTCTCCTCTGCACGTGCGCGTTGGAAGGATAGGGCTTCGCGGTTTTGTTGTCTGGCTGCCTGGGCGGTACCGCGCATTGCCGCATCCCGCGCAGATTCCTGCTGAACGTATTTGCCCCAACTCTCTGCCAGCTTTTCTTTGTTATCGGTGATGATTTCCAGATGGTGCTTTTCTCGGCTCAGAGCGACGTATCCGAGATTGGCACCGGCCTTGGTTTTTTCGGCAATGACGATGGCACGATCCACCGTCGCCCCCTGCGAGGCATGCACGGTTCGGCAGTACCCGTAATCCATCACTTCGCTAGTTTTCAGTTCCACCGTTCTGCCGTCGCTCATGTTGGCGAACGCTTTTCCATCCTTTATTGCAATGACGGCATCATCGCCGTTGCGTAGATCGATATCTCGAGTCTTGTCATTCTTTCGGAACAGGACCTTGTCCCCCTGGCGCAATTCCATTTGGCGCACATTGTATAGCTGCAGTTTTTGTGAGGGCGTGAGGTTCACCGGCGCTTTTCCCGTGTCGAGAAGTGGGACGACTTGCAGCTTTCCCTTTTCGGTTCCCACAATCTTCCAGCGCGTGCCGCGATCGCCAACACCTTGCTCCTCTCGGCCAAGCTCCACCACTTGCCCTGGCTGATAGAAGGCTGCCTGCCCCTGGTGGGTTGCACTCAGGCTGACCTTGTCGAGTGCGGTGATCACGATGGCGTCTTGGCCCAGCTCGCCACGATCGATGAGGCCCTTGCGTATCTCAGCATTGGCGACTTGTCTGGTGCCATTGCTGGCCGCGAGGACTAGGGTTTGCCCTCGGTCCTCGGGAGACAGCCGAAGGTAGGATTCGGCAGCGGCTCTCGCCAGTAGCTCCTGTTTGATGGCTTTGTCGAGCTGCTTTTGACCCAGTACGGGATCGGGCAGGGGAATCTCCCGCGTATAGTGGCCGGCAAATCGCAATCCTTCCTCTGCGTCCCCCCTGGCGAAGGCTTCGGCAATGGCCAATAGCGCCTTATTTTCCTGGCGGTTGATCTTGGAGATACTGGTCTGACGGAAGTCGTTACGCTGTAACAGTTGTTCGAAGGGATTGCCGGCCTGCACGGCTTGTAATTGCTTGGGGTCGCCCACGGCCAGTGTCCGTGCCCCATCCTGTTCGGCACGCCGATAAAATCGCAGCAGGTCCTGGCGGGATACCATGCCCGCTTCATCCAGGATGTAGAGGGTCTTGCCGGGGGTCTCTGCCGGCTTGCTGCGCAGGAACGATTCCAGGGTCTGCGTGGTACAGCCTGCGGATTGCAGCTCTGCCGCTGCTTTGGCCGAGGGGGCAAGCCCGATTACCTCGTATCCAGCCTGTCGGTACTGTTCCACGATGACGGCCATGCTGGTGGTTTTTCCAGCGCCCGCTGCACCCACGATTCCCTGATGTGGTTCCCTGCCGGTGAGGGCCATCCGTATGGCCTCGACCTGCCCATCGGAATAGTTCCAGCCTTGCGCGTTCTGTCTTTGCTCCAGTAGCGCTGATACGGCTTCCGGGGGTTGCAGGGCTTGGACCTGGCCCTGGGCAGCAATAGCCTGGATCGCCAGCTCTTCCTCGACGGCCAGCGTGGTGGTGTGCATCTTGCGCATCTTGTTGGTTCCGTCCCGATCCACTGCTCCGCCATCCAGCAGTTCTGGGGTCGCGTGCAGGGCAGCGTCGATGGCCTCGATTGGAATACCTTCCGCCATGCCCTGGCGCAGAGCCTCGGCTCGGACGGCCGACGCCGAAAAGACCGTATCGCGTTCACTGCAATGATCCAGCGCCTGTCGCACAGCTATTGCTGCCCTGTCTGGGTGAGGCCTGTTAGGCTGCTTGGCTCGCTCCATGCTCCTCACCAATAGGTTGTGGGTGGGGACCTTGGCCTCCCGCAGCCGTTGCCGCCACTCCCAACGTTGCTCCGCTTGGCTCAGTTGTCGTTTCTCGGCGCGGGTGGCAGACCAGGCCGCGTCGCGTTGCGCGACGCTGGCGCCCTCGATGCCGCCCTTGTCGGTTAGGTCCGCCTGGATTTGCCCCCGCCGCCGACTGAATGCCTCGATCTGGTCTCGAGTGATACCCGCCACTTCAAAACCGGTGGCGCTTTGCTCCAGTTCATAGCCGTGCTCCACGGCCAATCGGGCCATGGTGGCCAGATAAATGGCATCGGCCTCTTTCTGGAGTTCGCAATCGACGCCTTGGTCGTTATTGATGCTGGTCCACTGCCCATCGGACCGTCGCATGGCGTTGAGCACCGTCACATGGCTATGCAGGTCCATATCCACGAGCCCATCGACTGGACGGGCATCCTCATGCCGGTGCACGGCGGCGATGATGTCCCCGTTGTACTCCGATACCCTGCCGCCCTTGCCAAGACGAGCATAGACCATGCGTTCCTGCAGAAACTCAACTGCGGCCTTGACCCCCTCGTCGTGCCATACTTTCCAGCGCTCATCCTCGCAGGCCATCATGGATACCGATTTGGGAGCACTGATGACGTACCCGTCGCCCATGCGACGATTTTGGTGCCGGCCCGCCAAATCCGTTCCATCCGGCAGCTTGCCTTCCAGTAGCGCCTGGAACTGGTCGGCATCCACGGCTCCAGACAGACCCAGGGCTTCCGCACCGCGGCCCGCCCAAAAGGAGGGCGCCCCACCACGCTCGCTATAATAACCAACCGCCTGTTCTGCCGACTCGCTCGGGCGTTCATTGCGCAGATAGTTCGCAACCCCTGCCGCACCGCCACGGCTCTTGATAGGTTTGACCCGAATCATTATCCACCCCAACTAATCCATGTTTCCTGTGTATAGCTGGCGTGGTGTCAACAAAGATGGGCGTGTTGGCAGTGGCGGGTCTCGGGCACGAAAACGTCAAAATATTCCTCCCCTCATGGCGGGCGAGAGGTTTCCCCTGACGGGTACCCTGGTACACACTTCCCGCCTTGTTGCGGACAGCGCATCACCGTATACTCCAAGCCATGATTTGATCGTTCCGCCACAAGGGGCTGGAGGCGTTCTATGCGTCGGGCTCTCTCGCCGGCATCCAAGCACAGCACGCCAAGCGGCTCCGCACGCTACTTGCGGCCTTGGATACTGAACAGTCGATCGGCGACATGGACATCCCCGGATTTCGCCTGCATCCTGCCCAAGGTACGGAGAAGGGGCGCTGGTCGATTCGGGTCAACGCGAATTGGCGGTTGACCTTCGATTTTCAGGACGGTCATGCCTATGTCTTGGATTATGAGGACTACCACTAATGGAAATGCACAATCCCCCACACCCCGGCGAATTTATCCGTGAAGTCTACCTAGAACCGAATGGGATTACCGGACGGAAGTTGGCGACCAAACTCGGGGTATCGGCTTCTACCTTGGCCCGTGTGCTCAATGGTAGCAACGGCGTGAGCTCGGAGATGGCCCTACGGTTATCTAAGGCGCTAGGGCGCTCTGCGGAAAGTTGGATGATCATGCAGGATCATTTTGACTTGTGGCAGGCGCGACAGCGGGTGAATCTGGAAAAGGTCCAAAAAGTGGATCTGAAGACGGTAGACCAATGATTCGATGCTGCCACAAATCATGGGTGAATGCTTGAAAGATCGTACCTCGACAAAGAAGAACTAATGGAGCTGATCGACAACATCAGCCGGTTGCTTGGCGATGATCTCAAGAAGACCCTCCGGCCAGGCGCGCGCCTGAAGATCGCGGCCTCGTGCTTTTCGATGTACGCCTTCGAGGCGCTGAAAGCCGAGCTGGAAAAGATCGACGAGCTGGACTTCATCTTCACCTCGCCCACCTTTGTTGCCAACGAGGTCACCGACAAGATTCGCAAAGAGCGAAAGGAGTTCCACATCCCCAAGCTCGACCGGGAACGCAGCCTCTACGGCAGCGAGTTTGAAATCCAGCTGCGCAACAAGCTCACCCAGCGGGCGGTGGCCAAGGAGTGCGCCGAGTGGATACGGCGCAAGGCCAAATTCAAGAGTAACCGCACCAAAGCGCCAATGCAGCAGTTCGCCTGTGTGCAGGCTGGTGGCACCGACACGGCTTACATGCCTCTGCACGGGTTCACCGCTGTCGATCTCGGGTACCAGCAAGGCAATGCGGTGTCCAACCTCGTCAACAAGATGGATGAGGCACCTTTTGCCGCTACATACCTGAGCCTGTTCGATCAGATCTGGAATGACCCCGAAAAGCTGGAGGACGTGACAGCGCAGATTTGTGAGCACATCGCCTCGGTTTACCAAGAGAACTCACCCGAGAGCATCTACTTCCTGATGCTCTACAACATTTTCAATGAGTTCCTAGACGACATCGACGAAGACGTCCTGCCCAACGACCGCACCGGCTACCAGGACACCCTGATCTGGAACAAGCTCTTCAACTACCAGAAGGATGCTGCCACCGGGATCATCAACAAGCTGGAAACCTACAGCGGCTGTATCCTTGCCGACAGCGTCGGCTTGGGCAAGACCTTCACCGCACTGGCAGTCATCAAGTATTACGAGTTGCGAAACCGATCTGTGCTGGTGCTCTGCCCCAAGAAGCTGGCGGACAACTGGCTGAACTACAACCGTAACCTCAAGACCAACATCTTCGCCCGCGACCGGTTCAACTACGACGTCCTCTGCCACACGGATCTGTCCCGTATCAGCGGCGAGTCCTTCGGTACACCGCTGAACCGCATCAACTGGGGCAACTACGACCTCGTCGTCATCGATGAGTCGCACAACTTCCGCAACAACGACGCCTACAAGGACAAGGAAACCCGCTACCAAAAGCTGATGCGCAAGGTGATTCAGGAAGGGGTCAAGACCAAGGTGCTGATGTTGTCGGCCACGCCAGTCAACAACCGCTTTACCGACTTGCGCAACCAACTGGCACTGGCCTACGAGGGCGACTCAGAAAACCTCAGCAAGAAGCTGCGCACTGGCAAGACGGTAGAGGATATTTTCCGTGGTGCGCAGGCCAGCTTCAATGCATGGGCAAAGCTTCCACCGGAAGAGCGCACAGCGCGAGCCATCCTGGACTCGTTGGACTTCGACTTCTTCGAATTGCTCGACAGCGTCACGATTGCACGCTCGCGCAAGCATATTCAGACCTTCTACGACACCAAGGACATCGGCCAATTCCCCGAGCGCCGCAAGCCTTTGTCGTTCCACAGCCCGCTCACGCAGCGAACGGACGTGATGAGCTTCAACGAGATCTTCGAGCAACTGTCCCTGCTCAAGCTCGCCGTGTACGCCCCGATCAGCTACATCCTGCCAAGTCGGCTAAAGAAGTACGAGGAAATGTACGACACCCAGGTCGCTGGCAAAGGCAAGCTCAAGCAAGCCGACCGCGAAAAGAGCCTGCAGGCGTTGATGACAACGAATCTGCTCAAGCGCCTAGAAAGCTCGATTGAGTCTTTCCGCTTGACGCTCCAGTCCCTGCGTGCGAACCACACGTATACGCTGACCAAGATCAGCACGTTCAATCAGACCGGCAGCGTCACCAGCATTGATGATCTGACCGACCAGTTGGAAAACCTCGACGCGGACGACGACGACCTGTCCACCATTGGGGACAGCGACGAGTCTGAAAAAATAGGCGCCAAGATCAAGATCAGCCTCGCCGACATGGACTTGCCGTCCTGGGAGCACGAACTGAAGGCGGACTTACAGGTCATCGATGCCTTGCTGGCTTCAATGAACAAGATCACACCGCAGGACGACGCCAAGTTGCAGCACCTCAAAGTGCAACTGCTTGGCAAGATTGCAAACCCAATCAACCCCGGCAACAGGAAGGTGCTGATCTTCACGGCCTTTGCCGACACCGCTGATTACCTGTACGCCAACCTTGCGCCGGAGCTGCTGGCCACGCTCGCCATCCACACGGCCAAGGTCACCGGCAAGGGTGCGCCGCAGTCCACGCTCAAGAAGAGCTACGACTTCCAGGAACTGCTCACCCTCTTCTCGCCGCGTTCGAAGGAGAAAGCCGTCGTGCTGCCGAACGAACCGGCAGAGATTGACTTGCTGATCGGCACTGATTGCATCTCCGAAGGCCAGAACCTGCAGGACTGCGACTACCTCATCAACTACGACATCCACTGGAACCCAGTGCGCATCATCCAGCGCTTTGGCCGGATAGATCGCATTGGCTCGCCCAACAGCAGTATCCAGCTGGTCAACTACTGGCCCGACATTTCGCTCGACGAGTACATCAACCTCAAGGAGCGGGTTGAGAGTCGGATGATGATTGCCGACGTCACGGCCACCGGCGACGACAACGTGCTGAGCGCCCAATCCAATGATGTGTCCTACCGCAAGGAGCAACTGCGTCGCCTGCAGGAGGAAGTGATCGAGCTGGAGGATTTGAAGACTGGCGTGTCGATCACTGACCTGGGGCTGAACGACTTCCGCATGGACTTGCTCAACTACGTCAAAGCCCACGGCGAGCTCAGCCATTTGCCCAACGGGATGCACGCCGTGGTGCCTGCCAAGCCGGAGTTGGGCCTGCGCCCAGGCGTGATCTTTACCTTGCGCAACCGCAATCCCGGCGTGAACGTCAACCAACACAACCGCCTGCACCCTTACTACCTCGTCTACATCAACCGCGAGGGTGAAGTCATTCACGACCATACCGAGGTCAAGCGCCTGCTCGATCTGGTGCGCAGTTGCTGCAAGGGCCAAGACAAACCCATTGTCGAGGTGTGCCAGCGCTTCAATCAGGAAACCGCAGATGGCCGCCGGATGCAGCCGTACTCGGATCTGTTGGGAAAATCCATCCGTTCGATGATCGAGGTAAAGGAAGAAAAGGACTTGGACAGCCTGTTCAGCGGCGGCAAGACCACCGCGCTGGTTAACACCATCGCCGGCCTGGACGACTTCGAACTCATTAGCTTCCTTGTGATTCAGGAGGCCGGATGAGTCAAAGAGCGTCCACACAAAAACTAGCGCTGATCGCCTATCCCAAGCAAGCCGCCTTTGGCCGCACCCTGCCAAAGAACAAGATCTACGAACACAGCGGTGCCAATACGAGGCTGAAGGACTTGTTCACCCGGCAGGTGGAGCAGATCGTCTGGCAGTACAAGCTCGCCCCAGAAACGATCAACCTGCCAGCGCGGTCCGGTGTGCCGGAAATCCAGATTTTCTCGATCCAGCTCAAGACGTCGGAGCTGAATCTGGACGTTTTGCGCTGCATCGATAGAGCGGTGCAGTTTCCCATCATCTTCGAGCTGAGCTTTGATGGCCGAACACAGGTGATTGCCGCGTACAAGCGGCCGAGCGAAGCCGACGCCCGTTGCTGGGTGCTCTCCAGCTACTTCCACAGCGACTGGATGCCAGCCAGCACTGTCCGGACGGCTATGCCGGTAGCCCTCGACATGGCTAACCTCTACATCGGCTTGTTGCAAGGCCTGTTGCCGCTCCCGATACGTTCACAGGAGTCCTTGTCCGACTGGGTCGTGCGCATCGAGCAGGCAGAAGCCAAGCGCCGCGAAGTGGAAAAGACCCAGGCGAGACTGGCTAAGGAAAAGCAATTTAAGCGCAAGGTTGAGATCAACGCGGCCCTGCGGCAATTGAAAACTGAACTTGAACAATTGAGCTGCTGAGCCCTGATATCGGAAATGCAGTGACCAGAGGAGTGAATATGGAAAAACTGAAAATGCACTCGCCGAATCTCACGCAGGACAACATCGCCCGCATTCGTGAGCTGTTTCCGGGCTGCGTCACCGAAGCCAAGGGCGAGGACGGCAGCGTGAAAATGGCCGTGGATTTTGACCAGTTGCGGCAAGAGTTGGCCGAGTCGATTGTGGAAGGGCCGCAGGAACGCTACCACCTGAACTGGCCAGGTAAGCGTGAAGCCTTGCTCACAGCCAACGCGCCGATTGCCAAGACGCTGCGCCCCTGCCGCGATGAAAGCGTGGACTTTGATACCACGAAGAACCTGTTTATCGAGGGCGATAATCTCGACGCGCTGAAGCTCTTGCAGGAAACCTATCTAGGCAAGGTCAAGATGATTTACATCGACCCCCCCTACAACACGGGGAACGACTTCATCTATGAGGACAGTTTTGTTGAGACGGCGGAAGAATATTTTATTCGATCTTTTCAACAAGATGATGCTGGGAATAAGCTGGTTGCAAACAATGAATCGAACGGAAGGTTTCACTCTGACTGGCTTAGCATGATTTATCCAAGGCTCAGACTTGCGAGAAGCTTACTGTCAGACAATGGGCTCATCTTTATATCAATCGGCGACGATGAACAAGCATCTCTAAAGAAGTTGTGCGACGAAGTCTTCGGTGAGGAAAATTTTCTAGGATGTGCATGTCGAGTATCAAAGAAGGCAAATAATCAAGGCGATTATTGGTCGCCAAATTTTGACTACATTTTGACATATGCAAAGAACAAAGAATTCTGCGAGGTGTTCTTTGGCGGTGTCAATGTAAGTGCCTATAAGCATGCAGATGAGGATGGTCCTCGGAAAGGTGAAAAGTATCAACTTGTTCGACTGTACATGACTAGCCTGGACTCGATGCGAGGTTGCAGCAATCAGCGATATTACATAGAAGCCCCAGATGGTACTTTGCTAATTCCTCCCGGCAACACTTTTCCCGCAACCAAGGTGGATGGGGCAGGAGTGGCTCCAGTCACGGGTGCGGATAAGGTGTGGAGGTGGAGTCGAGAAACGTATCTCAACAATAAGGACAAGATTGTCGTTAAAAGAGTTCGATCCTCTAATTTAGTTGATTCAAACGGCAATGCGGTGTTATGGAACGTATTCACGAAGACTTATTTGAGTGACGTGATTGCCAATTCGAGTGCCAAGCCAAATAGTCTTATTGAGGATCATATAAATCAAAACAGCTCCCATGAGCTAAAGGAGCTCGGCGTGCCGTTTAGCTTTGCTAAGCCATCATCGTTGATTAAGTACCTATGTGAAATATCGCGCGTCAAGTCCGGAGAAGTGGTTATGGACTTTTTTGCGGGATCGGGAACGACTGCGCACGGCGTCATGGATTACAACTCCGAGTTTGGTGAAAATGTACGGTGGCTACTGATCCAGCTAGCGGAGCCTCTTAAATTCGATGATAAGAATCAGAAGGATGGGTATATCTTCTGCGAAAAGCAGAATTTTCCAAAAGTCATACCTTCTCTGACAAAGGAGAGGATCAGGCGGGCAGCAAGGGCCATATCTGAAGCGGCCCGAGAAGAAACGGTCGACCTTGGTTTTCGTGTCCTGACACTTGGTACCTCCAACATGGTCGACGTTTACTACGCCCCAGATGCGTTCGACAAGGTCAAGTTCGAACTGTTCGTCGATAACATCAAGCCCGACCGCACGCCGGAAGACCTGCTGTTCCAGGTGATGCTGGATTGGGGCGTCGACCTGGCTCTGCCCATTACCAAACAGTCCATTCAGGGCAAGGATGTGTTCTTTGTCGACGGCAACGCACTGGCCGCCTGCTTTGACGCGCACAGTGGCATCGACGAAGCCTTCGTGAAAGAACTGGCCAAGCGCCAACCGCTGCGCGTGGTGTTCCGCGATGCGGGCTTCAAGGACGACGCCACCAAGATCAACGTGGAGCAGATTTTCAAGCTGTTGTCGCCCGTCACCGAAGTGAAGTCCATCTGAGGAGGGCGGGATGGAACAGGCAAGGCTCGCTCAGTTGCTGTCGGAATTGATCGCCACTTGGGAAAATGAGGTGGTCGAGTTCAAACAGGCGGACAATGACTACAGCACCGATGACATCGGGAAGTATTTCTCCGCGCTGGCAAACGAAGCCAACCTGCGCGGCGCTGAGTCCGCCTGGCTGGTGTTCGGCGTGAGCAACAAGACCCGCTCCGTGGTGGGCAGCGACTACCGACCGCAAGCCGATCGCCTGCAATCGCTGAAGATGCAGATTGCCGAAAACGCCGAGCCACGCATGACCTTTCGCGACATACACGAGCTGCATCATGCGGATGGCCGCGTGGTGTTGTTTGAGGTTCCCGCCGCGCCCAGAGGCATTCCGATCGCATGGAAGGGGCATTACTACGCCCGCGCAGGCGAAAGCCTGATTTCGCTGGGGCTGGACAAGCAGGATGAAATACGCCACCAGACCTTGGCGCAGGACTGGACAGCGCAGGTGGTGCCCGACGCTACCCTGGCAGACCTGGATACGGATGCCATACAGAAGGCGCGCGATTCCTTCGCCCAGAAGTACGCCAATCGTTTTAAACCGGATGAGGTGGCGAACTGGCCGCTGGCGACTTTTCTGGATCGCGCCCGGCTAACCCAGAATGGGCAGGTCACACGCGCCGCCTTACTCTTGCTCGGCAAGGCCGAAGCGGCCTTTCACCTGTCGCCGCATCCCGCGCAACTGACCTGGAAGCTGGAGGGGGCGGAGCGCGCCTACGAGCACTTCGCCCCGCCTTTTTTGCTCAGCACCACGCGCTTGTACCAGCGCATCCGCAATATCCAGTTGCGCATCTTGCCGCAGGATCAGCTGATCCTGGTCGAGGTCTCCAAGTACGACCAGAAGATCGTGCTGGAAGCGCTGCATAACTGCATTGCCCATCAGGACTACACACGCAATGGCCGTGTTCTGGTGACCGAGTTGCCGGACAAGTTGCTGTTCGAGAATGAAGGCAGCTTCTTCGAGGGTCTGCCTGACGAATACGTCGAAGGGCACAAGACGCCGCGCCGCTACCGAAACCCGTTCCTCGCCCAGGCAATGGCCGAGCTGAACATGATCGACACGATGGGCTACGGCATTCACCAGATTTACAAAGGTCAGGCTCGGCGTTATTTCCCGCTGCCCGACTACGACCTGAGCGAACCCGGTGTGGTGAAGATGACGGTCTACGGCGGTGTAGTCGATCCGGCATACAGCCGCCTGTTAATCCAGAAAACCGACCTGCCGCTGGCCGACGTACTGGCGCTGGACCGGGTGCAGAAGAAACTGCCCATCCCCGATGAGGCCGCAGCTCGTCTGAAACGGATGCAACTGATCGAGGGGCGCAAGCCCAACTTCCATGTGTCGGCCGCCGTAGCCATCGTTACGGCGAGGAAAGCGGACTACATCCGGACACGGGCACAGGATGATGCGTTCTACGCCAAGCTGTTGACGGATTACCTCGAAAAGTTTGGGCAGGCGAGTCGCGTGGAGGTCAACAAGCTACTGCTGGACAAGCTCAGCGATGCGCTGGATGAGAAGCAAAAAGTCAATAAGATCAGTAATCTGCTCACGAAATTGAGGCGTCGGGGTTTGATCGAGAACCAGGGCAGTGACCATGTCCCTCGGTGGGTGCTTGCAGAGAAGGGCGAATGATGTGCAGAGAAGAAATCGGAGGTTATGGAATCGTCGCCAAATTAACTTCTTGTAAATCAACTGGTTGTTCTTCTCTGAAAACTGACAGTGCAGAGAAGATGCATAGATATGTACGGAAGGATTGCAGAGAAAAATGAAGCTCAAATTCAAGACGCAGGCCTACCAGACGGCGGCAGTGCAAGCTGTGGTCGACTGCTTCAAGGGGCAGGTTCCGCATCATGGCGGCGTTCGCTACCGGCTCGATCTCGGTAGCCAGAAAACTGCTCCCGTGAGTACGCAGGGGCTGCTTCCGCTGGGGGTCCGGGCGTCTGAAACCGCACTGGACATGGAAGCTGCATTTCGCAACGCCGACTTCACGTTGTCGGAAACAGCGCTGCTCGACAACATCCGAGCCGTGCAGCACGGCCAGAACCTGCCGGTATCTGACGCGCTGGTCAAGACCAAGGTGGCAAGGGTCAATCTCGACATCGAGATGGAAACTGGCACCGGCAAGACCTATTGCTACATCAAGACGATCTTTGAGCTGAACAAGCAATACGGCTGGAGCAAGTTCATCATCGTGGTACCCAGCATCGCCATCCGTGAAGGCGTAGCCAAGTCGCTGCAGATCACTGCAGAGCACTTCCTGGAGACTTACCACAAGAAGGCGCGATTCTTCATCTACAACTCGAAACAGCTGCACCACCTGGAGAGCTTCTCGTCTGACGCGGGCATCAACGTGATGGTGATCAACGTGCAGGCCTTCGCCGCGCGAGGAGCCGACAACCGCCGCATTTATGACGTGCTGGACGATTTCCAGTCGCGCAAGCCCATCGACGTGATCAGCGCTAACCGCCCCATCCTGATCCTGGATGAACCGCAGAAGATGGAAGGCGCGGCGACGTTGAAGTCGCTGGAGGAGTTCAAGGCGCTGATGGTGTTGCGCTACTCGGCCACCCACAAGACCACGCACAACAAGATTCACCGGCTAGACGCGCTGGACGCCTATAGCCAGAAGCTGGTAAAGAAGATCGCGGTGCGCGGCATCGCGGTGAAAGGCCTGGCGGGCACGGCGGGCTATCTGTACTTGCAGTCCATCGAGATTTCGAGCAAGGCGCCTGTGGCCCGTGTTGAGTTCGAGCAGAAGCTGAAAAGCGGCGAGATCAAGCGCGTGGTGCGCAAGATCTCCAAAGGAGACAACCTCTTCTCCGATGGTTTTTCAAACGAGCTGGATCAGTACCGTGGCTATGTAGTCGCGGACATCAACGCCAACTCCGACACCCTGAGCTTCACCAATGGTGTCGAGCTCACCGTCGGGGATGCAATCGGTGATGTGACCGAGACCGCGCTGCGCCGCATTCAAATTCGCGAGGCCATCAAGGCGCACTTCGATAAAGAACAGCCGTTGTTCGAGCAAGGCGTGAAGGTGCTGACGCTCTTCTTCATCGACGAAGTTGCCAAATACCGCGACTACAGCGCACCGGACGAGAAAGGCGAGTACGCCCGCATCTTCGAGGAGGAGTATCAGCTCTACCTCAACGAGGTGCTAGATCTGGATGAGACGCCGTATATCAAGTACCTAAAAGGCATTTCTGCCGAAAAGACGCACAGCGGCTATTTCTCCATCGACAAGAAGAGCAAACGACTGGCCGACCCCACGGTCGCGGCGCGTGGCGAGAACGCGGGGCTTTCCGACGACGTGGACGCCTACGACCTGATCCTGAAGGACAAGGAGCGGCTGCTGTCGTTCGCCGAGCCGGTACGCTTCATCTTCTCCCACTCGGCACTGCGTGAAGGCTGGGACAACCCGAACGTGTTTGTCATCTGCGCACTGAAGCATAGCGATAACACGATTTCCCGCCGCCAGGAGGTGGGGCGTGGCTTGCGGCTGTGCGTCAACCAAAGTGGTGACCGCATGGATAACCCAGTCACGGTACACGACATCAATGTTTTGACCGTGGTGGCCAGCGAGAGCTACAGGGAGTTTGTCACGGCGCTGCAGAAGGACATCAGCGAGTCGCTGTCGGCGCGTCCGCGCGTAGCGGACGAGGCCTACTTCACCGGCAAAGTTCTGAAGACGGCGACTGGTGATGTCGAGGTCACACCGCAACTCGCCAAGCAGATCTACAAATACCTGCTCAAGCACGACTACACCGATGACGCTGACCGCATCACCAGCGTCTACCACGAGGCCAAAAAAGACGGGACACTGGCGCCTTTGCCCGAGGATCTGGTTCCGCACGCCGAGCAGGTTTTCCAATTGATTGACAGCGTGTTCAGCGAGAGCCAGCTGCCTGACATTAGCGACGATCGCAAACCCAAGAAGAACCCGCTCAACGCCAACTTCGAGAAGCAGGAGTTCAAAGCGCTGTGGCATCGGATCAATCGCAAGGCGGTGTACAGCGTCGACTTCGACTCCGATGAACTGGTGCAGATAGCGGTAAAGACTCTCAACGACAAAGATGCTGGGCTTCGTGTGACCCCGATGCAGTACACCATCCAGCACGGCGAACAGGCAGCCGCCGTGACCTATGACGAAATAAAGGCCGGCGATGCCTTCGAATTGAAAGCCACACAGACGGAAACCAACCGCGCCTCGATCCATTCGGCGGTCAAGTACGACCTGATCGGTAAGCTTGCCGAAGGCACTCAGCTGACGCGACGCACGGTGACCGAGATCCTCAAGGGGCTCAACGCGACCGTATTCGCGCAGTTTAAGACCAACCCAGAGAGCTTCATCGCCGAAGCGATTCGCCTGATCAACGAGCAGAAGGCTACCGTCATCATCGAGCATCTGGCCTACGATCCGGTCGAAGACAAGTTCGACCTCGACATCTTCACTGCCGGGCAAACCAAGCAGGACTTCAGCAACGCAGTCAAGACGCCCAGGCACCACATCTACGACTTCGTACTGCCAGATTCCGGCTCGAAGCGGGAGCGTGATTTTGCAGAGGCGTTGGAGGCCAGCACCGAAGTCATTGTGTACGCCAAGCTACCGCGCGGTTTCCTGATCCCGACCCCGGTCGGAGACTACAACCCGGACTGGGCCATCTCGTTCAAGGAAGGCGCGGTGAAGCACATCTACTTCGTTGCAGAAACCAAAGGATCGATGTCCTCGATGGATCTGCGCGAGATCGAAGAAACCAAGATCAAATGCGCCCGCAAGTTCTTTGATGAGATGAACCGCCGTTTCGCCCCGGAGAATGTCAGGTACGACGTGGTGGACAGCTTCGGGAGGCTTATGGAGATAGTTAAAACATGAGCTCGAGTCTTTTTTCTCTGGAAACTCAGGGGATGGTGCACGTGATATCGGTCTCGACGGCCTCGCAGCGGAGCTGGCCAATTTTACGTCGCCTGAGAAAAAAAGACGGACGTTCTGCCGGAGAAGAACGCGCCATCACAAGCTTCAAAGATATTCGGCCTCTGCTGCCAAAGGAGGGGCTTCTAGTTCCCTCGTTCGTAATCGATGAGGCGATGGAGCGCATCAAGGATGGAAGTATCACCGACTATGTCTACGACCGGGAGACGGCTAGCTTCAAGCCACCCCGCTAGATCGCTCACACTTGCAAAGGAACCACGTCATGCCCGAAATCGTCTGCCCCCACTGCCACACGGCCTTTCAGGTCGATGAGTCTGGCTACGCCGAGATCCTGCGCCAAGTGCGCGACAAGGAGTTCAACAAACAGGTCGCTGAACGCCTAGCCCTGGCGGAGCGCGACAAGGAGACAGCGCTACAACTCGCCCGAGCGCAGCTTGAGCAGCAGCGCCAGCAATCCGTAGCCGACAAGGATGCCGAGATCGCCAAGCTCCAGGCGCAGATCGCCTCCCTCTCGGAGCTCTCGGAGGCCAAACTACTCAACCAACTCCAGCGCGTCGCTGCCGAAAAAGACGCCCAGATACAGGCGCTGCAGGCCAAGGTCCAGGCCCACGACACCAGCAAAGCGCTGGCAATTCGGGAGTCCGTCGAAAGCGTTCAAAAGGAACGGGACGAGTTACGCGCAGCACTGCAAAGGGCAGGGCTCGAGAAGGATTTGGCCGAAAAGGCGCTGACAGAACGGTACGAGATGCAGATCCGGGATCGCGACGAGGCTATCGAGCGGCTGCGCGACATGAAGGCGCGGCTCTCCACCAAGATGCTTGGCGAGACCCTGGAGCAGCACTGCGAAGTCACCTTCAACCAGATCCGCGCCACCGCCTTCCCGAATGCCTACTTCGAGAAGGACACCGACGCCCGCACCGGCAGCAAGGGCGATTATATTTTCCGCGATTTCGACGCCTCCGATCCCGCCAACCCCATTGAGATCGTGTCCATCATGTTCGAGATGAAGAACGAGGCGGACACCACGGCCACCAAGAAGCGCAACGAGGACTTCTTCAAGGAACTCGACAAGGATCGTTCCGAGAAGGGCTGTGAGTACGCCGTGCTGGTATCGCTCCTGGAGTCCGACAGCGAGCTCTACAACACCGGCATCGTCGATGTCTCGCACCGGTACCCCAAAATGTACGTCATCCGCCCGCAGTTCTTCCTGCCGATGATTACCCTACTGCGTAACGCTGCCCTCAATAGCCTCCGCTACCGGCAGGAGCTTGCCCTAGTCAAGGCGCAGAATATCGACATCACCAACTTCGAGGCCGAGCTGGAAGGCTTCAAGGACGCCTTCGCCAAAAACTACGACTTGGCCGCTCGCAAGTTTCAAGCCGCCATCGACGAGATCGACAAGTCCATCGACCACCTGCAGAAAACCAAGGACGCCCTCATGGGCACCGATCGCAACCTGCGCCTAGCCAACGATAAGGCGCAGAACGTTACTATCAAGCGCCTCACCCGGGGCAACCCGACCATGAAAGCAAAGTTCGATGAGCTTTCGGAATAGGTCGGCTTGCATACTTCACCGCAAAGGGAGGTACCATGCTGCCCAGAACTACTGGATCGGACTGTTCCCCAGGGCATATACGCGCGCTCGCTCGGGATCACTGTGAGGGGGCTAGTCCACGTCCAGGCAGCGAGCCGGGCGATACACCAGATGAGATTGCTGGACGAAATCCTCAACCAGCAGTAAAAATATGGTCGGGGTATGGCCAGTGATGCAGCGGAAATGGCCATTCACCTCCAAGTTGCCGATGAGTAATATCGACCATTACTCGACACTGGTGATCGGCGGCTTCGCGGTCCCTCAAAATGCACCCTGAAGTCAATATCCCGGACTTCACTGATCATTTTCGTGCAGTCAAGCTTCTGGGATTGGCACAAAGGCGTACTTGGCACTGAGATCTCGTCATAACCAGTTCACGTAGTGCGTGAACTGTGGGCAACTATACAAAGGAGGATATATGGCATCTGCTAGGCGAGACTTTGAGCGGTTTATAACGTGGCTGCATCTCCCAACCACCCACACTCCGCCAGAAGTGAAGCGGCTGGCGAACCTCGTCTTGGAAAATTTTGATGAGCTGGCTGGGACCGTTCGTCACCGCAGTCAGCGGTCTATATATTTAGTTGATCGCGCTCGCAGTGCCTTGGCCCAGACGCCAGACGGATCGCCCAACATCCAAACTGGAGCGGCTGATGGCACTTGGCCTTGGCAACGGCTGCGGAACATGACTATCGGCCCCTTCCGAGGCTTTAGGACGCCCGAGCCGTTCGATCTGCAGAAGCGAGTCGTCTTGTTCTATGGCCCCAACGGCAGTGGCAAAACCAGCTTTTGCGAAGGTCTGGAATATAGCCTGCTTGGTTCGGTCGAAGAGGCCGAGACCAAACGCATCGACGGACGTATATATCTCGCCAACCTCCACGCGCGCCACTTTGAGCCGCCGACATTGCGGGCGACGGACAATCAGGACCGGGAAGTCGCGGTCGACTCTAATCCGGACACATTCCGGTTCTGCTTCATCGAGAAGAACCGGATTGACGCATTCTCCCGAATCGCCGCTCGGCCGCCTGCTCAGCGCACCGAACTAATCGCTACACTGTTCGGAATGGACAAATTCAACGAGTTTGTGGGCCACTTCAACGAATCTATTGACCAGCAACTCGTACTGACCACCACCAAGCAACTCGCGCTGACCGGCAAGCGCAACGCCCTGGCTGCTGACCTAGGCATAGTCAATGATGAGACGCAAGCTCTGCTGGACCTGGCGAACGAGGAGGCTGCCCTCGCCCTTACGCACTCTGCGGGCATGACGTATGGGGGGCTCAAGGCACTTATCGGCACAGCCGATGCGCCCAGTCGCCTGCAGCAGCTCGAAGCTATCCTTAACGCCGTGCCACCAGCGGCGATCGGTCTTTCGCGCGAAGGCCTACTGAGCGCCTTCGAGGCGTCGCACCAAGGCCAAGAAGTGCTCATAGGCATCGCCGCCAAGCTCGATGCCCGTAGTAGTCAAGTTTCTTTTAAAGACCTCTACACGGCAGTCCTAGCTCTGCAAGCCACCGAAGGCGGCCACTGCCCAGCATGTGACACGCCGTTGGCGGACGCGAAAGCCAACCCCTTCAACAAGGCCATGACCGGCCTGGCGCACTTGAAGGAGCTCGGCGAATTGCAAGAGGAGCGCAAGATCGCGCTAGACAAAGTAGCCGCTGCGTCGCGCGAGCTCCGTCGGCAGCTTGCCAACCTCACCGCGTTCGTTGCGACCCATGGGGAACAAGAGACGCCGGTGGGCCGATACCTTGCCGGCCTGGCAGCCGAGCCTGGGGGAGATTGGTGGGCGGCGGTCTACCCCACCCGGGCGCCGCAGGAGAGCGGCACTGAAGCCACCGCCGTGACACTCGAGCAGATTTTGGCGGTCGCCGACCGCGTGGCGGCGCAAGACGCTGGCTCGTTGCTGGCCCACCAGGAGCGCCAACGCAACATCGCCGAGCGTGACAGTCTCATCGCTTTCCAACTGCTTCTCCAAGCCCAGGATTCGAAACGTCAGCGACTTGTCGAGGACGTGGCGGCGGCCAAAGACCGGATCGCGGCCTTCGACGCTGACAACGCGACGCTCATCAGTGACGTGACCCAGGAAGCGCGCGACATCGAGCGCGATGCCCCCATCAAGGCCGCATATGACAGCTTCCTGGCCTTGCTAAGAGCCTACCGCAAACAGCTTCCTGGCACCCTCATGGCTGGCCTCAACGACGCGGCTATGAACCTCTACAACGAGTTCAACCGCAATGACTTGGAGCCGGACAAGCTCGCGGCGCTCCATCTGCCGCTAACCGGCGAACAGAAGATAGAGATTTCATTCCGAGGCAATCCGGGCGTTCGCGTGGATGCACTGCAAATCCTCAGCGAGGGCCACATTCGGTGCCTAGGCCTGGCGATCCTGCTCGCGAAGGCCCAGAGTATCCAAAGCCCGTTGATAGTGTTCGACGACGCGATCAACGCTATCGACCACGACCACCGCAGTGGCATCCGCGAGACGATCTTCGAGAGCGACCATTTTGCCCAAACGCAGCTCATCGTCACTTGCCACAGCAACGAGTTCATTAAAGACATCCAGCAGCACTTGCCCACCCAGCGGCGTGGTGATTGCCAGGTCTATTTGTTCCGCAACCACAACGGCAATTATCAGCCTCGCGTGAGAGGCAATGTCCAAAGTAAGAACTATGTGGTGAAGGCCAGGGCATCAAAAGACGCACTGGACAACCGCGAGGCCTTGGCGTCTTGCCGGCAGGCCCTCGAGATGCTGTCTGAGAAGGTGTGGCGCTGGCTCGCCAGCCACGATCTGGGCGTGCTGAATCTGCGGATCGCCGGCGTCGGCGCTGAGCCCGGCTTGCGCAACCTCTGCGAAGCGCTCTTAAAGCGGCTGAACGACGCAGCGACCTTCAATCACGCCAACAAGCCCTTGCTGGTGGCCGCCTACGGTCAGATTCTTGGGATCCCGGCTGCTAATCTAGTGTGGACCTATCTGAACAAGGGCACGCACGAAGAAGCAAACCGTGATGACTTTGACGCTGCCCTTGTGGAAATAGTGGTTCAAACCCTCGAAAGGCTAGATGGCCTTGACCTTCGCGTAGGCAGGTAGCCATGTACGAATTGCACCGCCTAGGGTGGAACAGCTTTCAGCAGCTGTGCCAGACAATCTGCCGCGAGGTTCTGGGGCAGACTGTCGAATCGTTCCTCGATTCGAATGACGCGGGAAAGGATGGCGCGTTTACCGGAACCTGGACTCCCATACCAGGCAAAGTCTATGCAGGTCATTTCGTGATCCAGTGCAAGTTCACGGCGGTCGCCGGGCATAACCTTAAGCCATCAGACATCAAGGACGAGATCGAGAAGGTTCGCAAGCTCGTAGCCGCAGGTCAGTGCGACATTTACGTACTGATGACGAATGCCGGAGTTTCGGGGGTACAGACGGACAAGGTTAAAGCCCTGCTGGCCCAGGCAGGGGTTCGGCATGTGTTGGTTTTTGGCTCCACCTGGATCAATCAGCAGGTCAGGGAGAGGAAGAGCCTGCGCATGCATGTGCCGCGCATGTATGGGCTCGGAGACCTGAGCCAAATTCTGGATGAGCGCGCTTATGCACAAGCCCGAGCGGTGCTAGAGTCGATGCGCGAAGACCTCGCTAAGGTGGTCGTCACGGCCTCCTACGGCAAAGCGGTAGAAGCCTTGAACGAACACGGATTCGTGATGCTGATTGGCGAGCCGGCGGCAGGCAAAACAACGATCGCCTCTATGTTGGCCATGGCCGCTGCCGACAAATGGGGCTCGTCAGTGCTGAAGCTGAATGATCCCGCCAAGGTGGAGGAGCGATGGAATCCGGAGGAGCCGTCGCAGTTCTTCTGGGTCGATGACGCCTTCGGCATCATGCAGTACGAATCGTCTCTGGCGCACTCGTGGAACCACATCCTGCCACAGGTAAGGACGATGTTACGCCAGGGGGCCAAGATCGTGATGACTTCGCGGGACTACATCTACAAGCGTGCCCGGCGTGACCTCAAAGAAGGTGCCTTCCCGTTGTTCAACGAGAGCCAAGTAGTAATCGACGTTCACGACCTCTCAAGCCAAGAGAAACAGCAGATCCTCTACAATCATCTGAAGCTCGGTAGTCAGCTCCCTGCGTTCAAGGCCGAGATCAAGCCGCATCTTCCATCGGTGGCGGCACACCCGCGCTTCATTCCCGAAATCGCCAGACGGCTTGCGGACCCAACCTTCACGAAGCGGCTCTATCTGACGGAGTACCACCTTGGTCAGTTTGTGCAAAAGCGGGAGCAATTGCTGCAGGAAGTGCTCGACGGGCTGGATAAGGACAGCATGGCGGCGCTAGCGCTTATCTACATGAAGAAGGACTATCTCGAAAGTCCGGTTTCATTGCATGAAACGGAAGAAGATGCGCTGCGCAGGCTAGGCAGTAGCCTCGGAAAATGCATTACGGCACTGGAGTCCTTGAATGGCAGTCTTGTCCTGCACCAGCAGGCGGACGGTGAGTCGGTATGGCGCTTTAAACATCCGACGATCGGCGACGCGTTCGCTTCGGTGTTGGCTCGGAGTCCGGACCTTCTGGGCATCTTCCTGCTGGGAAGCGCCACCGAGAATCTGATCGAGCAGGTAACCTGCGGCGATGTCGGTATTGAGCAAGCGGTGATGGTACCAAAGCCGCTCTATCCGCAGATGGTCGAGCGGCTTGTGGAGTTCACTGCGAGCGAGAAGTACAAGTCCCAGTATCTGGCGATTTGGGGCGCGAAGCGGTCGCTGCATTCATTCCTCACCCGGCGGTGCTCGAAGGAATTTCTGACCCTCTATCTTCAGACGAACCCTGAACTGATTGACAAGGTTTGCCGTCCCGGCCTGTTTTTGAGCTCTTCTTCCGAGGGAGCCCTCGCTGTGCGTTTGCATGAGTTCGGATTGCTTCCAGAGGAGTACAGGAAAATCTTCGTTCAAGCCGTGGGCGCGTATGCCATCAGTGGCGAAGACGTGTACGCGCTCGACAACGAGGATATTCGCAGCGTGTTCACAGATGCTGAATTCGACGCGCTTATCGCCAGGGTCCGCGCAGACCTATTGCCACGGTTGAGCAGAGTGCGCGAAGAGGAACAAGATGGATACAGGGGTGACGAACCTGCCGATGAATACATGGAACATATGTTCGAAAGCTTCAAGACGCTGAAGGACAGGTTCGGCGATGACGCAGAAGCGGTGCGAATCATTGATCGCGAGATCGATCTGGCGAAAGACTGGATCAACGACAATGATCGTACACTTCCAGATAGGGCACCCCGATCGCTCGGCACAGCCGAGACCATCGACAAGCCACATGGCACCCGGAGCATTTTCGACGATGTCGATGTCTGAGGAGCGGGTTCGAGCTTCAACAAAAGCGGCGTGCCTGCGTCTGAGTAGTCGCTTACGCGCCTTTGCGATATGGGGTGATCGCGGGTCCATTATCTACGCGGAGACGTGCGTTGCCGTTCCTCACCCTTGGACAATTTACTGCCCCGCGTCGTTTGTAAGCGATACTCGCGTGGATGCGATGCGGACAGGGACCAGTCGTGCATACCTAGACCCCGCCTGCCCGGATAGCCCGTTTTCCCTCTGAGGTTGGATATAGGTTGGATAGAAAAATGAAGGCACCGAGGAAATCATCCTAAGTGCCTGTTTTATTTGGTGGGTTGTGAGGGGATCGAACCCACGACCCGCTGATTAAGAGTCAGCTGCTCTACCAACTGAGCTAACAACCCGAGTGCCGGATTATACAAGAACGTCAGAATAATGGAAGAAGGGTCAGCGCCAAAAGCGGGAGTGCGGGTCACCCGGAATGGGTGATTCGGAGAAAGCTACTATCTACCGCGCTCAAAAGCTGCGGTTCTGCTCCTTGCAGTCGGTGCCCCACCCCTTGCAGAGTTTGTATGGCGAGTAGGCTGGCGCACGCGTGGCAGGCAAAATCAAAGCTACGCTGCAGCGGTACCGCATCGTCGTCGGAGCCATGTAGAATCGTCACTGGGATGTCTAGCCTGGGTGGTGCCGCGAGTAAATCATGCCGTGCGGCATCCTCCACGGCGGAAAATCCCAAGGAGAATACCGGTCCATGCGCGCCAAGCTGCCAGGCGTGCGTACCGGAACGTTGCCATTCGCTCTGGGCGGACGGAGATAAGGCAGCGTAATAGTCTTGAATGAAATTGAATGCCGGGGCGATCAGCACGAGCGCGCGGACACGATCTGGCCAGAGTTGCGCTGCTCGGGTTGCAACCCAACCGCCCATGCTTGAGCCGACCAGCAGTAGCGAGCGAGAAGGTAGGGCACGAATGATAGCACCGATGTCTTCCACGTAGCGTGAGATGGTGAGTGCAGTGAAATCCCCATCGGAGATGCCCATTCCCCGGTAGTCAAAACGCAGCCAGGAACGCTGGCTTTGTTGCGCGCGTTCGGCAAGCAGTTGTGACTTGCTCCCACGCAGGTCAGAGGCGAAACCGGGGAGGAAGATGCCAATCGGACCCGCTCCCGAATCTTGCCAGTAGGCGCGCACCATTTCTCTGCTGGGAGTCGGGACCTCCATTAGAGTTTCCGTAGACCGTTGCATAGGGGCAGGATGACACAAAAAAAGGGGCTTCAGAAGCCCCAAAACCACAAAGGAGGAAAGAAACATGCGCTCGCAGCCAAAATGGCTACGAGTGGCAATATTAGCATTTGCTCGATCTCTGCGCAATAACATTCCGACCGGTCGGAAAAAAAAGAGGGCGGCACCATAAGGGCCGCCCAAAACCACCAAAGGAGGAAGAAACATGCGCTCGCAACCATCACAGCTGCTTGCAAAAGATTAGAGGTATGGGAACAAAGAAAGTTCCGACGGCTGTTGCTGCAATTGTTACGTCATGTTTCAGTGCCCTGCCTGTAGTGTTGCAAACGCTGCTAACGCCCGCTCTCGGGCCGCATGATGATCGACGATGGGGCGCGGGTAATCTTCCCCCAATCGGACCCCTAGCGCCTGCAGTCGCTCCGGGTGACTCCACGGTTCTGGGAGTAGATCGCCAGGTAGCCCCTGGAGTTCTGGAAGCCAGCGTCGCTGGTAGTGACCTTCCGCGTCAAACTTCTGCGCCTGCAGCACCGGGTTGAAGACGCGAAAATAGGGTGCCGCGTCGGTTCCGCAACCCGCGACCCATTGCCAGGATGCGTTATTGTTGGCCGGATCCGCATCCACCAAGGTATCCAAGAACCAAGCTGCTCCTTGTTGCCAAGGCAGCAACAGATCTTTCACCAGAAAACTCCCCGCAATCATGCGGATGCGATTGTGCATGTAACCCGTCTGCCAGAGCTCACGCATCCCGGCGTCAACAATGGGATATCCGGTCTTTCCCTGCTGCCACGCGCGTAGCAGCTGATCATTCTCGCTCCAGGGAAAGTGCATGAATTCCGCACGCAAGGGCGAGTGTGGTAAGTGGGGGAAGTGATAGAGCAGGTGCCAGGAAAATTCCCGCCATCCCAACTCTTGCAAAAATTTGTCTACGGCCTTCTGTAGATTCGGGCGTTCCTCAGCAATCTCTCGCATTCTCTGCCAAATCCGCCGAGGACTGATTTCTCCATGCGCCAGATAGGGAGACAAGCGAGACACCTTCTCGCTGTCGGGAAAATCCCGGCCACTGGCATATTCTGCAAGCGCATCAGTGATAAAATTTTCGAGACGCTCGGTTGCTCCATCCTCTCCCGGCTTCCAATGGCTCCGTAGGCTCTGCGCCCAATCGAGCGCGTGGGGCTCCCATCCCCAGCTGTCAGGGTCTTCTGAGGAGGGTATGTGGGAAGGCGTCTGTGGGCGCTGAGGGCGGGGGTACGGTGTCGGTACCGTGATGTCGCGTAGAAAGCGCTTCCAGAAAGGACTAAAGACCTTATAAGGCGCACCATCGCGCAGGAGGTCCCACGGTTCGCTAAGGGTATCTCCGGGGAAGGACTCAACGGTGATGCCTTTGGCGCGAAGGTGAGACTTCATTGCTGTATCGGTTTCGCGTTGTTCCCACGCGTAGCGTCGATTCCAGAGAACCGAGTCCGCAGCAGTCTGCGCCACGAGTTCCGCGACGAGCTCGAGGGTCGGGCCGCGGCGATAGACCAGTGGCAAACCCAGTGTGGTGAGGGCATTTTCGAGGCTGCGCAGGCTTTGCCGCTGCCACCATTGATAGGCAGCGCCCCGTTCATCCCGGGGGTCGCTCAGGAAAACCGGGAGTACCGGACCGCGCGCTGCGGCATGAGCAAAAGCAGGGTGGTCGTCAATACGTAAGTCGTTGCGAAAGAGGACGATACTGGTCACGAAGACCTCCCAGGATCTTTGTCTATTATGGAGAGGCTATGAAAAGCACCCCCATTGTGCAAGCGCGTCGCAATCGGGAAAATGGCGGGAAAAGAGGGGGGGAGCAAATGCGGGGAAATCCATGGCGCCATATCGGGATCGGCTTTGTGGTATTGGGGCTCAGCACCGCTGCGCTCGCGGTATTGGCGCCGGCAGAATTGCAGTCGGGTCTGCAGCAGGCATCGGGGCAATGGCAGGAAGCATGGGCGTCCCTGCCAGCCTCGCCGGTGAAGATTCCGGCGCAAGGCACTATCGAAGTCGCTTTCTCGCCGCCCGCCGGTGCAACAGATACCGTAATCCGCGCGATGAGCGAGGCGCAGCATCGTCTCTGGATACAGGCCTACAGTTTCACCAGCGCGCCCATCGCGAAAGCAGCAATAGCGGCGCAGAAGCGTGGCGTTGAACTGCGCGTCTTGCTGGACAAGAGTCAGCGGAGCCAAAAGTATTCTGCCGCTGATTTCTTTGCCAATCAGGGGGTGAATCTGCGCATCGATGATCAGCATGCCATTGCTCATAACAAGGTCATGATCATCGATGATGCCACGGTTATCACGGGCAGCTTCAACTTTACCAAGGCAGCGGAACAGGCCAACGCCGAGAATCTCCTGGTGCTCCGAGGAAATCCGCAGCTCAACGCCTTATATGCACAAAATTTTCTGCATCACTGGTCGCATTCCACACCGTACAAGGTGCGCCACGGTCTGGACTAGCTCAGACCATGCCTTCGAGGAGCTGTACCTCGACGATGGAGCCAGCAGGGAGATCCCCTGCCTCAGCAGGAAGAATCAGGAAGCACTCTGCCTCTGCCATGCCGGTAAGAATGTGGGAGGATTGCGTCTTGACCGTGGTCACTTGCAATCCCTCGGGACCGTGGACCAAGCGACCACGCTGGAAGTCGGTGCGCCCCGGTTTCTTTCGCAGTGCCGTCGCACACGGGAGGCGTAGGCGCGGCAGCGTCCAGGGTGCGCGGCGCCCCATGCGTTTGCGCAGTGCCGGGGCGACAAATTGATAGAAGGTCACAATGGTGGAGACTGGATTGCCAGGTAAGCCAAAAAAATCCGCCGTACCGATGCGTCCAAAAGCCAGAGGGCGCCCCGGTTTCATGTTCATTTTCCAGAACTGGACGGTACCGAGGCTCTGGAGCAGTTCAGCGATGTAGTCCGCTTCGCCTACCGACACCCCGCCGCTGGTGATCAGTACGTCGGCGATCTCGCCGGCCTGTCGCAACGTGGTACTAATACGCTCCGGATCGTCGGGTAGACGGCCGAGATCGATGGCCTCGACGCCAAGACGCCGCAGCAAGGCCAGCAAGGTATGACGGTTGCTGTCATAGATTTCACCGGCGCGTAGCTCGCTTCCAAGGGGCCGTAGTTCGTCGCCGGTGGAGAAAAAAGCCACACGGAGCCGCCGAAATACCGCAAGCTCACTCACCCCGAGACTGGCCAAGACGCCAATCTGGCTGGGCCGTAATAGCGTACCGGCGGGTAGTGCGATCTCTCCTCCTGCCAAGTCTTCTCCAATGTGACGAACATTGACACCACTACGAATCTGGCCAGTGAGATGTACGTTGTCGCCGTCGCGTTCGGTCTGTTCTTGCGGAACAACTGTGTCACAATCCTCGGGAACGATCGCACCCGTCATGATGCGCACCGCCTCGCCAACGGCAACGGAACCGGTGAAGGGGCGCCCCGCAAATGCGCTGCCAACTATCCGCCTCGCTGCCTCTCCATCGCTACTGCGCACGGCGTAGCCATCCATAGCAGAGTTGGGCCAGGCGGGAATTGGGGCTGAGGCTTGTTGGTCCTGTGCGAGCACGCGGTCGAGCGCTGCATCGAGGGCCAACCATTCCATATCAGAGACCGGCTGGGAGGCATCGAGAATGATCTGTAAGGCTTCGTCAACGCTTTTCGCGCGGGGATCATGTTCGTTATCGTCGCAACAGGCCGCCATAGGGTTACTCTCCATACCAATGCAATATAAATTGAGCGATGGCTGATGGATCGTTCAGATCCAGACAGGGCACGTCCAGCTGCAGAGGCGTATCACTCGCCACTGCCAGAACCTGATCTCCAGGGTTCCAGCGCAACTCCCGGCCAAGGGCCGCGCGATGCACCAGCAGACGGGGAATGGGCCAGTCCTGATTGCCTTCGCTCAGCACTAGGTCGGGACGGGGCTGTAGGCTGGCCAACATGGCCTCCCAGTCACCGGGTGCGGCGGCACGGTTCAGATACCAGCGCTGTGGGCCAGCTAGAAGTACCGGTTCGGCACCCGCCTCCTGCAGACGCCAACTGTCCTTACCAGGCTGGTCCCAGCGGACGTCATGATGACTGGCCTTAATGGCAGCGACACGCAACCCGCCAGCACGCAGATGTGGAATCAAAGAACACAATAAGGTCGTTTTCCCGACGCCGCTATATCCTATTATACCTAACGTTAGCACGCAAACGACTCCTCGAGATCCTCAGGCCTGTTGCAATTACGCGCCGCAAGCGCCGAAAGGTGGAGATGGTGCTGCGGAATGGGGGCGAAAAAATCACCGGCCCGACTTTGCCCGGTGCTGAGGAAAAGACGCAGCAAGCCAGTCAGGCGCCGGTGCATCAGCCCAATCACCGGGATCACGCTTTGTTCATCCCGGGCAAGAACCAGCGGCACACCCTTACGCTGGTGCCAGAGTTGCAACGGGAGATCTCGCGGTAAATGGGGAGCGTCAACAGGGACAAAGGCAATCCAATCCTCTTGCGCCACCATCAGCCCGGCAAGCAAGCCGTGCAATGGGCCGGGGAATCCCTCTTGCGCATCGGCAAGCACCGGGTACCCCAAGGCAGCATAACGCTCTTGGTGTCGGTTGGCACTGATCAGGATTTCCCGGGCATGCGACCGCAGGGGCCGCAAGGCATGCTGCACCAGCGGGCGCCCTGCAAAAGACAGCCAGCCCTTGTCCTCGCCACCCATGCGCCGCCCCGCCCCGCCCGCGAGGACCAGCCCAGTAATGGGCAGCAGCAACGATTCAGAAGGAAGTGACATGCTCGAATTCTCCGTCATTGTGCTATCCTTGCGCAATTTTCGGGACGTTTGGCTGGCGCGCATTGGCAATCTGGGACTGGTTGACGGGAAAGGGGCAGGGCATGCAGCCGCGCGGCGCGGTAGTGGATGCTGGTGTACCGCCGCAGGAGCGGGTAGAGGAATTGCCTCTTCCTGCGCCTCTGTTCTACCTGCATTATCAAGGGTTTGGCCAGTTGCCCGAGGATCCTGCTTTGCAGCGGGCTCTGTCGGAGTTTGTCGTGCGGGCAGATTTTTTGAGACTTCTCCCGCGGGAGAGCGCGCGGAGTTTTCTCGCTGCGCATCCCGACAGCGGAGTGGCAGAGAACACCCTAGTAGCATTTTTTCGGGTACTTTTCAGTGAAATTACCCGGCGCATGTATGTGGATGCTGCGCGCCAACGTCCGGAGGCGATCGGCTTGCGCTTCAGCCTCGCAAAGCCGGAGACAGCTTCCGCTGCAGCGCAGTCCATTGTCAGCGAAGACGTGCATGGCTTAGGCCCTGGCACCTATCCCTTCACCCATATTCCAGAAAATCCCCAACCGGGAACGGAGAATCCCTTCGTGATCCGGATTGTTTATCGTAAGGACCTGCAGAAATGAAGAAAATTGCGTTTTTCCCCGGTGACGGTATTGGTCCCGAGATCAGTGCCGCTGCCCGCGCCGTGCTGGAAACGGTCGCTGAACTGGCCAATCTGCCGCTGCAAATCGAAGAAGGCCTGGTCGGTGGCGCGGCCCTCGATGCACACGACGACCCTCTGCCAGAGAGTTCTCTGACGCTGGCCAAAAGTGCCGATGCGGTCCTCCTCGGCGCGGTGGGCGGACCGAAGTGGGATGCGCGGCCGCCAGCGCAGCGGCCTGAGCAGGGGCTGTTGCGCTTGCGTAAGGGGCTGGATCTCTATGCCAATCTGCGCCCCGCGCAGATCTTTCCACAGCTCCTGGCGGCGTCGCCGTTACGTCCGGAACTGGTACGAGACGTCGATATCCTGGTTGTACGTGAGCTGACGGGCGATATTTACTTTGGTCAGCCGCGCGGCGTGGAACTTGTGAACGGGCAGCGACGCGGGTTCAACACCATGGTCTACGATGAAACAGAAATTCGTCGGATTGCGCACATCGCGTTTCGCGCGGCGCAGGGTCGGCGGCATAAGGTTTGTTCCGTTGATAAGGCCAATGTGCTGGAAACTACGCGCCTGTGGCGGGAAGTGGTAACCGAAGTCAGTAAGGAATACCCCGAAGTCAGCCTGGAGCATATGTACGTCGATAATGCTGCCATGCAGCTGATTCGCTATCCGATGCAGTTTGATGTGCTGCTCACCGGAAATATGTTCGGTGACATTCTTTCGGATGAGGCGAGTCAGCTTACCGGTTCCATCGGCATGTTGCCCTCGGCTTCGCTGGGCGAGGGGCGTGGCATGTATGAACCCATCCACGGTTCGGCCCCAGATATTGCGGGACAGGACAAGGCAAATCCTTTGGCGACCATCCTCTCGGTGGCCATGATGTTGCGCCATTCCTTGCAACAGGAGCGGTGGGCGGAGCGGGTTGAGTCTGCAGTCCAGAGCGTCCTCGATCAGGGTAAGCGTACCGCCGATATCGCAAGTCTGGGAGAAGCAATCATCGGTACCCGGGCGATGGGTGAAGCAGTGGTGACGGCATTGCGGGCAGGGAGTTGAGGAATGAAGAAGAATGCCTACAAGGTGGCCATCCTGGGCGCAACGGGCGCCGTTGGCGAAGTCATGCGCGAGATCTTGGCGGAGCGGAATTTTCCTGTCAGTGAACTGATCCTGTTGGCCAGTGAGCGCTCTGCAGGGGGCACGCTGGATTTTGCCGGCAAGTCGGTACGGGTGCGCGATGCGGCAAACTTTGATTGGACAGGGGTTGATATCGGGCTTTTCTCCGCAGGCGCGTCCGCAAGCGAAATCTATGCGCCAAAAGCCGCTGCAGCCGGGGCTGTGGTCATCGATAACACCTCCCGTTACCGCTATGAAGAAGATATTCCCTTGGTCGTTCCCGAAGTCAACCCGCAGCGTATTGCCGACTACACCACGCGCGGCATCATCGCGAATCCCAATTGCTCGACCATTCAGATGCTTTTGGTGCTCAAGCCGATTGCGGACGCGGTGGGTCTGGAACGCGTTGTGGTGTCTACCTATCAGGCGGTGAGCGGTGCCGGCAGCCGTGCCATTCAGGAGCTGGGTCGGCAGACTTTGGGAATTTTCAAGCAAGAAGAAGTGCCAGCTGCGGTATTCCCGAAGCAGATTGCCTTCAATTGCCTGCCGCAAATCGATGTGTTTCAGGATAATGGCTACACCAAGGAAGAGATGAAAATGCTGTGGGAAAGCCGCAAGATCCTCGAGATTCCAGATCTGGCGCTCACCGCAACCTGTGTTCGTGTACCGGTATTTTATGGGCATTCGGAAGCGGTCAATGTCGTTACTCAGAAGAAGCTTGGCGCCGCACAAGTGCGGGACCTGCTGCGTACTGCGCCTGGTGTACAGGTATGGGACGAGCACGAAGCGGGGGGCTGGCCCACTGCCCTTGATGCAGCGGGGAAAGATCAGACCTGGGTGGGGCGGATCCGCGAGGATTGCAGTCACCCGCAGGGGCTGAATTTTTGGGTAGTGGCAGACAACATCCGAAAAGGGGCTGCGCTGAATAGCGTGCAGATTGCAGAGATCTTGATTCGCGACTATCTATAGGGCCGTGAAGATTGTTTGGCAGCATTGCTGTCATCTGCAATCTTGCTCATTGCCGGAAGGGGAGAAGGATGAATAGAAAAGACTGGGTGCAGACACTGCTTTCCTTGGGGCTGGTGCTGCCAGGTGTGGCGCAGGCCATTGGTCTGGGAAATCTCGTAGTCCTTTCTGGTCCAGGGGAGCCCTTCCAGGCAGAAATCCCGATTCACAGTGCGCATCCGAAGCAACTGGCAGGGCTGGAAGCGCAACTGGCAGATCCTTCCGCTTACGCAATGATTCATCTGCCCGTGGCGCAGGCAACACAGAACTGGCAGTTCTCTGTTCGCCCTGGGGATAATCCAGCCATTCTGATCAGCAGTTCGACGCCGCTTGCCCCAGGCGCTACCCCATTTCTGGTGCAATTGGATTGGGCCGGCGGACAGATGGTGCGGGAATATCAGGCCTATCCCGGCGCCTACAACGTGCCGAAGAGAACGGCGCTGGCAACGCCTGCGGCGGTCGCGAGCAATGCCCAAATGCCTCAGGCACCAGCACCTAGCAGTAATGGCTGGACCAATCGGGCACACTACGGCCCCGTGCCTGCCGGTGCCTCGCTGTATCAAATCGCTCAACAACTCAACCAGAATCCCCGGCTTAGCCAGCAACAGGCCATGGCGGCGCTGTTCAAGGCCAATCCTGCCGCCTTTCTGCAAGGCGACCCATCCAGGCTCCTCGCCGGTGTGGTACTGCGAGTCCCGGGCATTCGCGAGGTAGAGGCATTGAGCCCCATGCAGGCGGCGACACTCCTGCATCGGAAGGAACAGACCGGGGCGGCGACTGCAAGCACAGCGGCGCCGACGCCGGCGACCGCATCGGCAAGCTCGGCACCTTCAGCTCCGTCTCCGGCGAGCCCCAGTGGTGTTGCAACGGCATTGAGCTTGACCAGTGCACCAGCCGTTTCTGCGGCAAAGACGGCTGTCGCTACCTCTGCCGTGACGCCAGCCGTGAGCGCTGCGCCGGTAGTCGCCCCTGCGGACCAGGCAAAAATCGATAATCTGCAACATACCTTGCAGGGGGTAGAGGCACGTCTCTCCGTGGCGCAGCAACAATTGGCGTCGCAGGCGATGCAAATTGCCAAGATGTCGCGAGATACGGGTTCGACAAGCTTTCCGCCGCTGCTGTGGGTATCTCTGGGCGGGAATCTGCTGCTACTTCTGCTCTTCGTGTGGATGTATCGGCGTCAGGAGCAGGCTGCGGCCCGGCAAAGAGAAATCTCCTCCAAGCTCACGACTCTCGGAACTGCGGCCCGGGCGCCTGCCCCGGCTCCAGCTCCGGCGCCCATAGCGACGCCCATCCCCGTTCCCGCAATGGAACCAACAATCACGCCCAAGCCCGTGGCGGATGCTGACGTATCGGAGCCAGCAATCGTCAGTTCACCTGCTGTGGCATCAGGCATCGGCTCTACCCCAGTGGCAGCTGCGGCGGATGTTGATGAGGACGATGATCGCGATAGTTTTGAAGTCGATCCCCTAGAGCAGGCCGACCTCTACCAGACGTATGGCAAGACGGAACAGGCCATGAATGTCTTGCAAGAGGCGTTGGAGGTCAATCCGCGACGGCGCGAAGTTTATGTTCGTCTGTTGGGTCTGTATGCAGATGCGGATCGGCGCGGTGATTTTCTGGATCTGGCCGAACGGATGCGTAGTCGCTTCGGTCCAAACAATGCCGAGTGGCAAGAAATTGCGGGCAAGGGGCGCGAACTATTCCCCAGTAATGCCTTATTCTTGGAAGAAACGGCGGTGCCTGAAAGCAGTTCGACGGCAGAAAGCCCAGCAGTGACAGTGCCAGAGGCCGCCTCGGAAGCCGACGAACAAGAGGTTGAGCCGGAAAAACTGGATTTCGATTTTGGCTCCTGGGGACATCAGGAGGAGCCGGTTCAGAGTGAAGAAGAACCCGCTTGGACGGATGCCCATCGCAAGATGCTGGAGGACGTGAATGAGCAGTTCCGCGCTCTGGATGAAGGATCAGAGCCGGGATTGAGTCTCGCCAGTGAGGAGCCTGCATCCATGGCGGAGACGGCGCCTGCAGAGCACCGGATGGAGACGGAACTTGGCGTTGCAGTACCCGCAGCCGCAACTCTTGCCACCGCTGCGGATTGGGACGCCATCGGTACGAAGCTCGACCTGGCCAAGGCCTATGTCGAGATGGGTGATGGCGACGCGGCGCGGGAATTGCTGGAGGAAATTCGGCGCGACGGTAATCCCGAGCAGCAGAGCGAGGCGGAAAAGCTGGTCGCCGGCCTGTGAGCTAAACAACGCAGATGGGCTCTGAAGAACAACGCTGGGCCCTTGGCGTCGAGTATGATGGGGCCCATTTTTGCGGTTGGCAGCTGCAAGATGGGCCTCCCACTATCCAAGGTGCCTTAGAAGATGCCTTGGCGGCGGTAGCCGATCGACCCATCCGCCTAACCGTGGCAGGGCGCACCGATGCCGGTGTGCAC
Source organism: Acidithiobacillus acidisediminis (assembly GCF_023277115.1). Classification (NCBI taxonomy): domain Bacteria; kingdom Pseudomonadati; phylum Pseudomonadota; class Acidithiobacillia; order Acidithiobacillales; family Acidithiobacillaceae; genus Acidithiobacillus; species Acidithiobacillus acidisediminis. Next base: position 1,906,464 of record NZ_JALQCS010000001.1, on the reverse strand, counting down.
GCGCTTTGCCAGGTGGCGCATTTCGATACACCCGTTGTTCGATCGGCGCTTGCTTGGGTGCGTGGCACCAACCGCTTTCTTCCGCGCGCGATCAGTGTCCGGTGGGCGAGGCCCGTCCCAGCGGATTTTCATGCTCGATTCTCGGCTACCGGTCGTAGCTATCGTTACCTGATTGTCAATCGAGCCGAACGCCCCGCGTTGGCAGCCGGTCGGGCAACCTGGATACCGCAGACTCTTGATGAACAACGTATGCAAGATGCTGCGCAGCTGTTACTGGGCACCCATGATTTTTCTGCTTTTCGTGCCGCGGCTTGCCAGGCAAAGAGTCCGGTGCGTACGTTGCGGCGATTGGACATTGAGCGTCGCGGTGATCTCCTGATTGTCACCGTAGAGGCCAATGCATTTTTGCACCACATGGTCCGCAATCTGATGGGTACGTTACTCTTCGTTGGGCGAGGGGAGCGTTCGCCAGAGTGGGTAGGGGAGGTCTTGACCAGTCGTGATCGACGCCTTGCCGGTACTACGGCACCGCCAGATGGGCTGTATTTTTATTCCGTTTCCTATCCCAGCAATTACCCAATCCCCAGTTGCTCTGGTATGTTTCCATGACGATCCTGCGGGGATTTTGGAGAGGAAATTCGTGCTAAGGGTAAAGATCTGCGGCATTACCTCGGTGACAGATGCTCTGGCGGCTGCAACCGCCGGCGCAGATGCGATTGGTTTGGTATTCTACTCGCCCAGTCCGCGCAATGTGCCTGCAGAAACAGCGCAGCAGATCCTTGCCGCGTTGCCTCCCTTTGTCACTCGGGTGGGGCTTTTCGTCAATCCCGAGGCATCCTGGGTGGAAGGGATACTGCGATCCTGTGCCCTGGATCTCCTGCAATTTCATGGAGATGAACCCGAGGATTTTTGTAAGCGGTTCCACCGCCCTTATCTCAAGGTCGTGCGGGTAAACGGAGAGTGCGATTTGCGTCCTTGGCGTGATCGCTATGCCACGGCGCAGGGGCTCCTCTTGGATAAGCGCGATGACCGGGTCTATGGCGGCTCGGGCCAGAGCTTTTCCTGGTGGCATTTGCCGCAAGATCTTGACATGCCTTTGATTCTCGCGGGTGGCCTGCGACCGGATACTGTCGCGACGGCGGTGGCCGTCGCTCATCCTTATGCGGTGGATGTCAGTAGCGGCGTGGAGATTTCGCCAGGGCGCAAGGATCGTGGCAAAATAGAACACTTCATTGCACAGGCCCGTGGGGTAGGAGAGGCATAGGGGATGGGGATCTATCAACAACCCGATGAACGAGGGCACTTTGGGGTTTACGGCGGTCGCTTCGTTGCTGAGACCTTGATTCCCGCTCTGGATGAATTGCAGCAGGCCTATGCTGCAGCCCAGAAGGATCCCGAGTTTCAGGCGGAGCTACACAGCGAATTGCGGCAGTTCGTTGGCCGACCGAACCCGCTCTATCACGCCCAACGTTTGTCGTCTGAACTGGGTGGGGCACAAATCTATCTGAAACGCGAAGATCTCAATCACACCGGTGCGCACAAGATCAATAACGCCGTGGGTCAGGCGTTGCTGGCAAAGCGCATGGGAAAGCGACGGCTGATTGCGGAAACAGGGGCGGGGCAGCACGGCGTCGCCACCGCGACCGTCGCGACGCGCTATGGCATGGACTGTGTCGTGTACATGGGCGAGGAAGATATCCAGCGTCAGTCGAGCAATGTCTATCGTATGCGGCTGCTTGGGGCTACGGTGGAGCCCGTCCGCAGTGGTTCGCGTACCCTCAAGGACGCCCTCAATGAAGCCTTGCGCGATTGGGTCAGTAATGTGGAAGATACCTTCTACATCATCGGTACGGTAGCGGGGCCCCATCCTTATCCGCAGATGGTGCGCAACTTCCATCGTGTGATCGGCGATGAGGCGCGCGCCCAGTGCTTGGAGCTTACGGGCCGTTTACCCGATGCTTGCATCGCTTGTGTTGGCGGCGGGAGCAACGCTCTGGGTTTGTTTTACCCGTTTATTGATGATGGCGCGGTGCGTCTGGTGGGCGTGGAGGCTGCAGGGCTTGGTTTGAACACGGGTCAGCATGCAGCGCCACTTAGTGTCGGGCGACCGGGTGTGCTGCACGGTAACCGTACCTATCTGATGGCGGATGAAAATGGCCAGATCGAGGCCACCCATTCCATTTCTGCCGGTCTCGACTACCCCGGTGTGGGGCCCGAACATGCCTATCTCAAGGATACGGGGCGGGCCGAATATGTGGCGGTCACGGATGACGAGGCGCTGGCCGCCTTTCATCGCCTCAGTCGAGTCGAGGGCATCATTCCCGCCTTGGAAACCTCTCATGCTCTGGCCTATGCCTTTCAACTCGCTCCCACCATGCGCCCCGAGCAAAGTATCATCGTCAATCTCTCCGGGCGGGGAGACAAAGATATTCATACGGTTGCGGCGCTGGAAGGGATCCATCTATGAGTCGTCTGACAGGGTTGTTCGCTGCTCTCCACGAGACAAAGCGCAGTGCCTTGATACCCTTCATTACCGCAGGCGACCCCAGTACCAGTGGTGTGGTTTCCTTGTTACATGCCATGGTAAGGGCTGGTGCCGACGCGATCGAGTTGGGTGTGCCTTTTTCCGATCCGATGGCGGATGGCGCCGTGATTCAGGGCTCCAGTGAGCGGGCGCTGCGGCGTGGTGTGTCGCTGCTGCACGTGCTGCAGTGGGTGCGGGAATTCCGCCAACAGAATGACACGACGCCGATCATCCTCATGGGGTATCTGAACCCGGTCGAGACGCTGGGGATGCAGCGCTTTGCCCAGGAAGCTGCAGACGTTGGGGTGGATGGTGTCATTCTGGTGGACATGACGCCGGAGGAAGCAGAAGAGGGCAGTGCGCAGCTGCGCGCGGCAGGGGTCGATCCCATTTTTCTGTTGGCGCCAACTAGTGGGTCGCAGCGGGTAGCAGCCGTCAAACGCTTGGGGTCTGGCTTTGTCTACTATGTCTCTCTGCGCGGTATTACGGGGGCGCAGCAGCAAGATTGGGACGCCGTGCTCGCGCGGGTAGCGCAACTGCGGCAGGAACTGGCCATGCCGGTTGCGATCGGTTTTGGGATTCGTGATGCGACTACGGCACAGCGACTGGGAAAGGGCGCAGACGCAGTGGTAATTGGCTCGGCCTTGGTGCAGCGCTTGCAGCAGGCGACGGATGATGCGGATGCAGAGCGCCTAGTGATGGAGTTTCTCGTGCCGATTCGTAAAGCCCTCTATGCGGAGCGAAAGGTATGAATTGGTTCAGCCGGGTTTTGCCGCCCAAGATCAATAAGAAAGTTGCCGAAGCGGAACCGGCGGAGAATAAGCGCTCGGTGCCAGAGGGATTGTGGTCCAAATGTCCTACCTGCCAGGTCGTGCTGTACCGCACCGAGTTGGAGGAAAATCTGCAGGTCTGCCCGCATTGTGGCCATCATCACCGCCTGACGGTGCGGCAACGCCTTGACTACTTCCTAGATCCCGAACCACGTTTGGAGCTTGGCGCGGATTTACTCCCCGTAGACCCGCTGCGCTTCAAGGATCAGAAACGCTATAAGGAGCGAATTCAAGAGGCGCAGAGTAAATCCGGCGAGAAAGATGCCCTGGTAGCCATGCGTGGCCTGCTGCAGGGGCAGCCGGTGGTCGCCGCCGCTTTTGCCTTTGAGTTCATGGGCGGTAGTATGGGCTCCGTGGTAGGGGCGCGCTTTGTGAAGGCCGCAGAGACCGCCCTGGTCGAGCGCTGCCCCTTGGTCTGTTTCAGCGCCAGCGGTGGCGCACGTATGCAGGAGGGTTTGCTTTCGCTCTTGCAGATGGCAAAGACCGCAGCCGCAATCGAGCGCCTAGCCAAGGCGCGGGTTCCCTATATTTCGGTGCTGACCGACCCGACCATGGGGGGTGTCTCCGCCAGCCTGGCCACCCTCGGCGACATTCTGATTGCCGAGCCCAATGCCCTGATTGGCTTTGCCGGGCCGCGGGTGATCGAGCAAACCATTCGCGAAAAACTCCCGGAGGGATTTCAGCGTTCGGAATATCTGCTTGAACATGGTGCTATTGACCAGATTGTGGATCGCCGCCAGCTCCGTTCCCGCATCGCTTGCCAAATCGGTATCCTGATGCAGGCTGAGCGCGCCAGCTGACGGACGCATGATTTCCGAGCTCGAAGCGGCCGACGCGGAATCTCTGCTGCTTCACTTGGCTGGACCTGCGCAGCGTATCGAGCTGGGTTTGGCGAGGGTGCGGGCCGCAATGACGCGCCTCGATATTCCAGCGGAATTGCCGTTTCCGGTCATTACCGTAGCGGGGACCAACGGCAAGGGCTCCGTCGTTGCCTATCTGGAAGCGCTGTTCCAACAGGCCGGCCACCATTCTGCTGCCTATACCAGTCCGCATATCTGGGCCTTCGCTGAACGGTTACGCTTTGATGGCAACCCGTTCAGCGATACGGCATGGATGGAGAAACTGCGTCTCCTCGGGCCAGTTGCAGAAGAGATCCCCCTGACCTATTTTGAGGCAAGCACTCTTGCTGCACTGATGTTGTGTCTGGAAGCACAACCAGACATCGCCATTCTCGAGGTGGGGTTGGGTGGGCGGCTGGATGCCGTGAATGCCGTGGATTCCACCATCGCCATCATCAGTTCTATCGATTTGGATCATCAAGCACTTCTCGGTCCAGATCGAGAACATATCGGTGCAGAAAAAGCAGGCATCATCCGTCGTCAGCGGCCGGTATTCTATGGCGATCGCGCTGCGCCTTGCCAGAGCGTTCTTGCGGCCGCCGAACAACTCGAGGCACCTTTGTTTCTGCTCGGGCGCGATTTCGATCTAGAGCCCGATGGCAATTGGCGAGGCAATGGCAACGCCTTCCCAGCGCCAGTCCCTGTCATCAGCAGCGCGGCACAGCGCAACAATCTTGCCCTGGCGTTGGCGGCGCTCCATTGCCTGCGCGAACGATTTCCGCTGGCTTGGCCTGCGCCTACACAATGGACTTTTTTGCCCTGGCTACCTGGGCGAGGGCAGCGACTGCGCCCCTGGGGAGTACAAGGACCCGAGCTGATAGTCGATGTGGCGCACAATCCGCAAGCGACACGTGCCTTGGCTGCGCGCGTTGCTCACGAAGATGGGCGCGTCGTGGCCTGCTGGGGCATGATGGCGGACAAGGATCTCGCCGCCAGTGTGGGTCCCTTGCGCGAGCGGATCAGTGCTTGGTGGCTGCTGGCTATGCCGGATAATCCCCGTGCCGCTCCCCCCGCCACCCTCAAAAAAGTTCTGCCCGCGGATCAGGTCAGTGGTGAGATTGCGATACACGATTTGCCCATGCAACTGGATCGCTTGGCTGCGGAATTAGGCAGCGATGATCTACTGCTGTGCTTTGGTTCCTTTCATGTGCTTGCGGCTTTGCCACCGAGCTGGTTCCGAGACACAGCATGAGTTGGTTGAACGTCGCCGTACTCGCAGTCTTTCTCCTGAGCGCTCTATGGGGTGTGGCGCGCGGGATGATTCGCGAGTTTTTTGGTGTCGTTGGCTGGGTGGGGGGGGTCTACGTTGCCTGGCGTTGGGGACAGAGTTTTCTGGCGCCGTATCTCGACGGCCACCTACCGGCGGAATGGGTGCTTCCCGTGGCCGATTTCAGTCTGTTTTTTCTCATCCTTGCCAGTGCCACGGTGTTGTCCTTTGTGCTGCGCGGGATGTTGTACCGGGTTGGATTCGGAATTCCAGATCGGGTGGTCGGCGGCGTTTTTGGTTTGCTGCGCGCTGCCGCAATCGTCGCACTTGTGATACTTTTGGCGCAGAGTTTTCAGTTGAATCACGCAGGCTGGTGGCGACAGTCTTGGCTCGGTCAGACCCGTATCGAGGCTCTGGCGCAGACCGTTACCGCACCAGCTGTGTCTTATTGGGAGTACCAAACCCGTGGAAAAACCGTTGGCCCAGACCACAGTGCTTGAGGATGATCACTTCCATGACGAATGTGGCGTGGTGGGAATATTTGGTCATCCCGAGGCCGCTAATCTTGCTTATTTGGGTCTCTATGCCTTGCAGCATCGTGGGCAAGAATCGGCAGGAATCGTTGCGGCGGCAGAGGGCAGATTGCACAGCCATCGCGGCATGGGCAGAGTGGCGGATGTCTTTGGCAGTAAAGAATTAGGCAAGTTACCGGGCACGCAGGCGATCGGACACGTCCGCTATTCTACTGCTGGTGGCTCCGTGTTGCAGAATACTCAACCGGTGTTCATTAATTACCGACATGGTTTCTTCGCCGTGGGCCACAATGGCAATCTCGTCAATGCGCTGGAACTGCGCCAGCGCCTGGAGCGGGATGGTGCCATCTTCCATACGGACATGGATACGGAAGTTATTGTGCATCTGCTCGCCCGGGTGTCGGGCACCGATGCCGGAGAACGCTTGGCGGCTGCGCTGGAACAGGTGTCAGGCGCCTATTCCCTGGTTTGCCTAACGGAAACCCGCTTGATTGGCGTACGTGATCCGATGGGCTTTCGCCCGTTGGTGCTTGGGCGCCTGATTGACTCTGGCGGCTTTGTCCTCGCCTCCGAGACCTGCGCTCTGGATCTCATGGGAGCGGAGTTCGTTCGCGACGTCGCGCCAGGCGAAATGGTCATCATTTCTGACACTGGTATCGAGAGTCGTCAGGCATTGCCGGAAAAACCACGGCGCATGTGTATCTTTGAGTACCTATATTTTGCGCGTCCTGACAGCGTTCTCGATGGCATCCATGTCTATTCGGCGCGCAAACGGATTGGCAAGGTGTTGGCGCGATTGCATCCCCGCGACGCCGACATGGTCGTGCCAGTCCCGGATTCCGGCGTGGCGGCGGCTATGGGTTATGCCGAGGCCTCGGGTCTGCCCTTTGAGCTCGGTCTGATCCGCAACCATTATGTCGGCCGTACCTTCATTCAGCCGGCACAGCGCGGGCGGGACTTTGGCGTACGGGTCAAACTCAACGCCCAGCCGGAGATCCTTAAGGGTAAGCGGGTGATTTTGGTGGACGACTCGATCGTGCGGGGTACGACCAGTGCCAAGATCGTGCATTTGGTGCGGGCTGCAGGGGCGCGGGAGATTCATTTTCTATCGAGTTCGCCGCCCACTACCGGGCCTTGCTACTACGGGATCGATACCCCGGACCGAGCACAGCTCATTGCCGCGCAGCATAGCATCGAAGAGATTTGCAAGATGATCGGGGCGGACAGCCTGGGCTATCTGAGTATCGACGCCCTCTATGAGGCCGTAGGGAGCCGCGAACTGGGATTCTGTGATGCCTGTTTCAGTGACAATTACCCCATTCCCGTGGCAAGGCCGGGGGTGGGGCACCAACTGCATCTCTTGAAGGAGCTCTGATGAAAGATGAGGATTGGTTGACCCGACTACACCCAGAGACCCTGGCGATTCGGGCCGGGATCCATCGTACGGCGGAGCAGGAACATTCCGAGGCCATCTTCCCCACCTCAAGTTTTGTCTTTGCCTCCGCGGAGGAGGCTGCAGAACGTTTTGCTGGCCGTGAGCCAGGGAACATCTATGCCCGTTTCACCAATCCCACCACCCGCATTCTCGAGGAGCGTCTGGCGGCTCTGGAAGGTGCGGAGGACTGCATTGCCACGGCCTCCGGCATGGCGGCCTGCCTCACTGCCTTCATGGGCACATTGCAGGCGGGGGATCATATCGTTGCTTCTCGTTCCCTGTTTGGCACCACGGTGCAGTTGCTGCAGAAAGTTCTGGCCCGTTTTGCGGTCGAGACCAGTTTTGTTCCCCTCACGGATCTGGCGGCTTGGGAGGCTGCGATCCGCCCGAACACGCGCATATTATTTCTGGAGACACCTTCCAATCCGATGACCGAGCTGGGCGATCTGGAGGCACTGGCCAAATTGGCGCATGCCCACAATGCGCTGCTGGTAGTCGACAACTGCTTCTGTACTCCGATCTTGCAGCAGCCGATTCGTTGGGGTGCGGATCTCGTCCTGCACTCCAACACCAAATACATCGATGGCCAGGGTCGAACCTTGGGCGGCGCGGTCTGTGGTCGACGCGAACTTATGGACGGGCCGCGCGGCTTCCTCCGCACCGCGGGCCCGAGTCTCAGTCCCTTCAATGCCTGGATTCAGCTGAAAGGCCTGGAAACCCTTGCCCTGCGCATGGAGCGCCACTGCGCCAATGCAGCAGCATTGGCTACCTGGCTACAAGATCTGCCCGAGGTGGAGGCGGTCTACTATCCCGGCCTTCCGACCCATCCCCAAGCGCTGCTGGTGCGCAAGCAACAGCGCCTGCCCGGCGGAATTCTGTCCTTTGTGCTGCGCGGTGGGCAGACGGCAGCTTGGGCGTTGATGGATCGTCTGCAGATTTTTTCCCGGACGGCGAACCTCGGCGACGCCAAAAGCACGATCACCCACCCGGCGAGTACCACCCATAGTCGGGTCAGTGCTGAGGAGCGTGCTGCCGCAGGGATCCAGGATGGCCTATTGCGTTTGAGTGTTGGCCTGGAGCATGTCGACGATCTGCGGGAGGACCTACAGCGCGGACTGGCTGGCTTACCGCGCTGACATTTTACGCTATGCTCAAAAAGGGAGTGGCTCATGGGGAGCGTCCCAAAGGAGAAAAACAACATGACCAGATTTCGACCTTTGCAAATTCATCACTTACACGTCGATTCGCGCTTGACGTACTTTGATAATGGCCTGCCGGTTCATGTTTCCGTCAATGATAGCGCTCTCAAGGTAATGACCGATCTACGCCGCGTACCGGCGGTAACCGTCCACCCCGATTTGACGGTTGATGCCGCACTGCAGCGTATGGTACACGCTGGCGTGCGCATGCTCTTCGTGGTCGACGCCATGGGTGATCTGGTGGGAATGGTCACTGCCCGCGATCTGATGGGGGAAAAGCCCGTGCGAATTGCCGCTCGCGAGCAAGTGCAACGCGATCAAGTGCAGATTGGCGACATCATGGTCCGGCGTGGACAGATCGAGGTGCTCGACTTTGCCGAAGTACAGCGATCCTCGGTGGGGGATCTCGTCCAGACCATGAAGCAAATGGGTCGTCAGCACGCCCTGGTCGAAGAAAAGGATCAGCAGCCCTGTGTGCGCGGCGTGTTTTCCTTGAGCCAAATCGCCCGCCAGCTCGGAGTGCAGATCGAAACGGGCGGCGCCGTACAGAGTTTTAGTGAACTGGAGCAATTGCTCGTCGATCATGAAAGCTGACCGAAGGTGCGGACTCAGGCAGGGCGGGGTTAGCGTTCATGCCTGAGTCCGCAGCGCTACTTGTAGCGTTCCTCCTGATTCTGATCAATGGGTTTTTTGTGGCGGCAGAGTTTGCCTTGGTCCGCTTGCGCAGTACCCAAGTGCGCGCCCTCGTCCAAGAACATGCTTGGCGTGGGCGAGTATTGCGGCGTATCCACCGCCATCTCGATATCTACCTCTCCGCGACGCAATTGGGCATTACCCTTGCCTCGCTTGCCTTGGGCTGGATTGGTGAGCCAGCAGTAGCCAGACTTCTGCGCCCAGCCTTCCGCGCCTGGGGCATCCAGTCCGCTACAGCGCAAGAGTCCACGTCTTTTGCCGTCGCCTTTGTCCTCGTGGCCTTTGCGACGATCATCCTGGGTGAGCTGGCGCCAAAGTCTTTGGCGATTCGCAAGGCGGAGTCTGTCTCTCTGTGGACTGCACTGCCGCTCTATGCCTTTCATTGGCTGCTCTATCCCGCCATCGCGCTGCTCAATGGCAGCACCCGGGTGTTGCTGAGATTGTTCGGTATGCGGCTGAACGCCGAACACGGGGATGCCCCGCATACGCGTGATGAATTGGCCATGATCCTGGCTCTCAGTCAGGCGCAAGGCACCCTGGGCGCGCGTACGGGAGACATTCTGGAACGGGCACTCGACTTTCATGAGCTGAGCGCGGGGGACTTGGCGCGCCCCGCAGCCGACATGATCTGTTTGATGGACCAGCCCGACCCGGCAGAAATCCGCCGTACCCTGTTGCGCTATCGCTATACCCGCTATCCTCTCTGCGCTGGCGATCGCCAGCACGTGCGTGGTCTGGTGCATGTCAAGGATCTACTGCCGCTGCTCTGGCACGCCGACGCGGCTATTGATCTGCACCGTATTGCCCGTCCCTTGCCGGCAGTGCCGCGTGATCTGCCAGCGATGGAGCTACTGGCCCATTTCCGCTCCGGGCAACCGCATTTTGCGCTGGTGGTCGACGAACTGGGCACCATCACTGGTTTTGTTACCCTGGACCATGTGTTGGAGGCGTTACTGGGGAAAATCCCGGATGAGTTTCGCCATCGCCATCGGGATTGGCAGGAACAGGAAGATGGTTCCTGGATCGGGTCCGGAAGCCTCTCGATTTATTCTCTGGAGCAGGTTTTGGATCGCGACATCGATGAGGCCGGTGACGCCGATAGCATTGGCGGCCTCCTGATGCAGCGCCTGGATCGCCTGCCCGAGCAGGGGGAACGGGTTGGGTTTCGCGATTTTGATGTGCTGGTTTTACAGCGTGATGGGCCGCGTATTGCCTCTTTGCAGGTTTTCCCGCATCCTGCCGCCGATTCTGATGAGTGGTTTACCTGAGTGTCACTGCGTACGTCCGATTTCCATTACGATCTCCCCAGCGATTTGATCGCCCAGGAGCCTCTGCCAGAGCGCAGTGCCGCCCGTTTGCTGCTAGTCGATCCGCAGGCGCAGGCGTGGCAGGACAGGCAAGTGCGGGAGCTGCCGAATTTGTTGCGGCGGGGCGACTTGCTGGTCTTCAACGACACTCGAGTACTGCCCGCCCGCCTACGGGCACGCAAAGAAAGTGGTGGCGCGGTGGAGTTGCTCCTGGATCGCATTCTGAAGGACGGCAGGGCAATATTCTTTGCCCGCGCTTCCAAACCCCTACGCCCGGGAATGCGCTTGTCCTTGCCCGATGGCAGCTTTGCGACGGTGAATGATCGACGCGAGATGCAAGTCTGGTTAGAGCGAGAGTCCACAGATTGGCTTGTCCTGTTGGAAAGCTACGGCGAGGTACCGCTACCCCCCTATATTCAGCGCCAGGCGGATGACAGTGACCGCGAGCGCTATCAGACCGTGTACGCGCGGGAACCTGGCGCCGTTGCGGCACCTACGGCGGGACTGCATTTCGATCAGGACATGCTGGACCGCTTCGTACAAGCAGGTATCCATTCCTGCTTTGTTACGCTGCATGTCGGTGCTGGTACCTTTCTGCCAGTGCGTGCGGACGACATTGAAGAGCATCAGATGCATGCAGAAATCACCCGGGTGAGTGCGGAAGCGGTGGCGGCGGTAGCGGCGACGAAAGCGCGGGGAGGGCGGGTGATTGCCGTCGGGACTACTGCTTGTCGTGCCTTGGAAAGTGCCGCCAGCGATGGCACGCTGCGTCCCTTTGCGGACGAGACGCGACTGTTTTTGTACCCGGGCAAGGCGTTTCACGTCATCGACGCGCTATTTACCAATTTTCATCTTCCAGAATCGACTTTGATGATGCTGGTTTCCGCTCTGGCGGGACGCGAACTGATCCTAGCGGCCTATCGTCATGCGGTAGAAGAACGCTACCGCTTTTTCAGCTACGGTGATGCCATGCTGATTTGCTCGGGTGCATTGGCATGAGCTTTTTTACCTTGCTGGCTCGAGATGGTGCCGCGCGGCGCGGGCGCCTGCAATTCTCCCGCGGCACGGTGGAGACGCCAGCGTTCATGCCGGTGGGAACCTACGGTACGGTCAAGGCGATGACTCCAGAGGAACTGCGTGAATTGGGCGCGGAGATCATCCTCGGAAATACCTTTCACCTGTATCTGCGTCCTGGCCTGGAGGTGATTGAGGCCCTCGGTGGACTGCATGGAATGATGCATTGGGATGGTCCTATCCTCACAGATTCCGGTGGCTTCCAGGTTTTTAGCTTGGGGGCGCTGCGTCGGTTACGGGAGCTGGGGGTGAGCTTCCGTGCCCCCAACGATGGGCGGAAGGTGTTTCTGGGGCCAGAAGAATCCATGGAAATACAAGCCCGACTAGGTTCGGACATCGCCATGGCCTTTGACGAGTGCACGCCGCATCCAGCCGACCACGCCACGGCCAGGGCGAGTATGGAACTCTCCATGCGCTGGGCGGCGCGCTCCCGTGCCAGCTATGCCGGTGCGGGACGTCTCTTCGGTATCGTACAGGGGGGGATGTTTCCAGATTTGCGCTCACGATCCCTGGCGGCTCTGGAGAAGCTGGATTTTCCCGGTCTCGCGATCGGTGGACTGTCGGTGGGGGAAGGCAAGGCAGAAATGTTTCACGTCCTCGATCATCTGCTGCCGGAAATGCCCCAGACCAAGCCACGCTATTTGATGGGGGTCGGCACGCCGGAAGACCTGGTTGAAGGGGTTTGGCGAGGGGTCGATATGTTCGATTGCGTGATGCCCACGCGCAATGCCCGCAATGGCTGGCTCTTCACGCGCTCGGGTACCCTCAAGTTGCGCAACGCGGAGTATGCGCGCGATATCCAGCCGCCAGATCCTGAGTGCCAGTGCTATACCTGCCGTAATTACAGCCGCGCCTACCTGCGCCATTTACAACAGAATCGCGAAATTCTCGGTGCGCGTTTGAATACTTGGCATAATTTGTATTACTATCAAACTATTATGAGAGAAATGCGGGACGCCATTGCGGCTAACCGTCTGGCGGAATTTCGCGTGGAATTTTATCGTCAGCGTGGTGTCCAATGCCCAGCGGATTAGGCCGCTGGTAGAAAAATCGATAGTAGAAAAAATCTATTTTTCCTTGTGTTGGGAATTAGGGCAATTCTCTGATCAATCAGCCACAGTAAGGATATTCTCATGCTCATGAATCTTATCATTTTTTTGATCATCGGTGGCATTGCCGGCTGGCTCGCTGGTTTATTGATTCGCGGACGAGGCTTTGGCCTCTTTGGGGACATCATTGTTGGTGTGATTGGCGCTTTCATTGGCGGCTTTTTGTTGACAGCAGTAGGCTTGGCCGCTCTCTTTAGCGCCGGAATTCTCGGATCTATCATTGTCGCCGTGATTGGTGCAGTCGTCTTGCTCTTTGTCATCAAGTTGATCAAGAAGGTCTGAATGAGGGAATTTCCTGTGACAGAGGGGGCGGTGGGCGGCTTTCCTGTCCTGCGGCGAGGGGCTACAATGGCGCCCTTATACTGGAACCGGAGGGGTTCATGAACTTTTCGCCCATTGCTACTGCCTACGCAGCGACTGCTGACGCGGGGGGCGGTTCGGACAGCATGATTTTTCAATTCTTGCCGCTGATTGTTATTTTCGCCATCTTCTACTTCCTGCTCATCCGCCCGCAAAGTAAAAAGGCCAAGGCACAACGGGATATGGTTGCTGCGATTGGCAAGGGTGACGAAGTGGTCAGTTCAGGTGGGCTGGTGGGACGCGTCATGCAGGCAGGGGAAGAATATCTGCAGATAGAAATTGCCGAAAACACCGTCGTAAAGATTCAGCGCAGCGCCGTCACGATGGTCCTGCCCAAGGGGACCCTGAAAAAACTCTAAAGGCGTTGGCATGACCCGTTATCCGTGGTGGAAGTACCTCATTATTTTGGCGATCGTGGTTCCCGCCATCTTTTATGCGATACCCAATTTTTTTGGTTGGCACGCAGCCATCGACGTGCGTGCCCCTGTGGGTACCCAATTGCCGCCAGTCGCCACCATGGCGGACTGGCTGCGCCAGGCCAAGATCCCCGTAAGCCGGCAGATCAGCAGCAGTCAGGGTACGACGTTCTATTTTCCCAATGATGACGCGCAAGGTTTGGCTGAGACCCTGCTGCAAAACCGATTGCCCAGCAACGCGCAGGTGATCCTGTCGCAACAATCGGCGGAGCCCGATTGGCTTCGCGCGCTGGGAGGGCGGCCCGTGAATTTAGGTCTCGACCTGCGTGGTGGCGTGTATCTTCTCTTGCGCGTCGAAACGCAGGCCCTGATTCATCACCATTTGGAAGAATACCAGAATGGTATTCGTACCCTCTTGCGACATCACAACCTGCAGTATCTGAAGGTAGAGATCACCGGTCCGGATAAGCTGGGCGTGGAAATGGCGCAAGATGACCTCAGCGCTGCAGCGGTGCGCGTCATCGCCAGCCAATATCCGGATTTGTTGGCCACGGAGAAAGGGCAGGGGCAGATTGAAGTCAGCATGCCCCCAGCGACGGTCACCAAGCAGACAGACGACGCGTTGCAGCAGGCCATTGTCGTCATTCGGAATCGTATCGATGAACTGGGCGTGGCCGAACCGCAGATACAGCGTCAGGGTCAGGAGCACATTGCCGTGCAGTTGCCTGGCGTGCAGGATACCCAGCGTGCCAAGGCCATTATCGGTTCTACCGCGCAATTGGAATTCAAGATGGTGGCCAACGAAAATGATTTGGCCGCAGCCCTCAAGGGGCAGGTGCCAGCGGGTGACGCTCTCTACTATGGCAGTGATGGTCAACCGTACCTGTTGCATACCGATACCGTACTTACCGGACGTTACCTGAACGGTGCTACCGCTGGTGTGGATAACAATACCGGTAGCGCAATCGTCAATATCAGCTTTGACAGCGTGGGAACGCGGATCTTTGGCGACCTGACGAGCAAGAATGTGGGCAAGCGGATGGCGATTCTGCTCGACAACAAGGTCGTGACCGCCCCGGTGATTCAAGAGGCCATTACCGGCGGCCGAGCGCAGATCAATGGATTTTCCAGCTTGAAGGATGCCAGTAACGTGGCGATCGAGCTGCGTGCGGGGGCATTGCCGGCGCCGGTGCATGTCTCGGAAGAGCGCACCGTCGGTCCGACCCTGGGGCAGGATTCCATTCACGACGGGGTCATGGCAGTGATCTTCGGCATGATCTTTGTCGTTGGATTCATGACGTTGTACTACCGCCTCTTCGGGCTGATTGCGGATTTGGCCATTCTGGTGAACATCCTTGCGATTTTGGCGGTCTTATCGATCATGGGCGGCACCTTGACCTTGCCGGGTATAGCCGGCATCGTTCTCAAGATCGGTTTGGCCGTCGACGCTAATGTCTTGGTCTTTGAGCGCATCCGCGAAGAGCTGCGCCGTGGCATGAGTCCGCGTGCAAGTATTGATACTGGTTTCAAGAAGGCCTTCGCAACCATCGTTGATTCGAACATCACGGTGTTGATTGCGGCACTCACCTTGTTCCAGTTCGGTACGGGTGCGATCAAGGGATTCGCCTTGGTCCTTACCATTGGCGTTTTGGTATCCATGTTTACCGCAACCATGATGAGCCGCGGTATCGTCGAACTTGTCCTCGGCAAGCGCCGCGTTGGCAAACTCTGGATCTGAGGTCAGCATGCAATTCATCAAATCTGGTACCCATATCGATTTCATGTCGCGTCGCTGGATCTTTCTAGGGATCTCGATTTTTCTAATTATCGCATCGGTCGTCGTCTTTCTAGTTCGTGGCCTGAACTACAGTATCGACTTTACGGGTGGCACCTTGGTTGAGCTTGCCTTCAGCAAAACGCCTGACCTGGGCACCGTGCGCCACACGTTGGAAGGTGCGGGTTATGGAGATGCGGTGGTGCAGACCTTCGGCGGAGACAAGGACTTGCTGGTTCGACTGCGCACCCGTCCCGGAGAGAGTAGTGCAGTATCCAGCAAGATCCTGTCGGTCTTTCAGCATGATCCTCAGGCCTATCCGGGAGTGCAGCTACGGCGCACGGAATACGTGGGTCCGGAGGTGGGGAAGCAACTGCGCAACGATGGCATTCTTGCCCTGATCGTCGTGACCATCGGCATCCTGATTTATGTCGGATTCCGCTTCGAGTGGCGTTTTGCCACCGGCGGCGTACTCGCCATGCTGCATGATCCAATTCTCGTCGTGGGATACTTTGCGATTTCCCAGCAAGAGTTTTCCCTGACCGTGATTGCCGCGCTGCTGGTTATCATGGGCTATTCCTTGAACGATACGGTGGTGGTGTTTGACCGCATGCGCGAAGACTTACGTGCCGCACGGAATGGCAGCGTGGCCGAGATCTTCAACATCGCCATCAATGAAACCCTCTCGCGTACCATCATTACCAGTTTTATCACCTTCATGGTCGCATTGGCGCTGTTTCTCTTTGGTGGGCCGGTGATTCACGGCTTTGCTACGGCTCTGGACATTGGTGTTGTGGTGGGCACCTATTCGTCCATCTTCGTGGCCAGCCCGATTGCCCTGTGGTTGGGACTGAAGCGCGAGCACGTGCTCAAGCGGCAGTTTATCAGCGCCAAGGACCGTAAGGACGGCGCGACTCTGTGAAGGCTCTTGAGCCGGACCCGTCGATGCATTACTGTATGGGGCCCTTGGAGAGGTACCGAAGTGGCCATAACGGCGCCGACTCGAAATCGGATGGACAGCAATGTCACGTGGGTTCGAATCCCACCCTCTCCGCCAATAAAAACAAACAGTTAGAAAAATATCCCTTCCGTCAATCTTCCAGGTTTTGATTTTGCAGCGTAAATGCAGCACACTGAGCTTGGTTTTGCTGCGCTGAAAAGGGGGTTGATATGGCTTCGATCGCGCCCAGCTACGACCGAGAAGGGGAGCACATCGGCTGGAAGGTGTCGGTCAGAAAAAGAGGGTTCCCTCCCCAATACAAGACTTTCAGGACGAGACGTGAGGCCGAAGCGTGGGCAGTCGTGATCGAGTCAGAGATGACCCGGGGTGTTTGGCAAGATCGGTCAGAGGCAGAGGGCACAACGCTCATGGAGTGTCTGGATCGCTACCTGACCGAAGTCGTCCCAACCAAGAAGGGTGGTCGCCGAGAGGTTGATTATGTGAACCAGTGGAAGCGTCGCCGGATTGCATACCTATATATGGCATCCGTCCGTGGCCGAGATGTCGCGGAGTCGGTCAAGGAGATGGAAGAAGAAGGGAAGGGCGCCAATACGATTCGCTTGCACCTGGCGTTGCTGTCGCATCTGTTCAAGGTAGCTCGCACGGAATGGGGTCTAGAATCGCTCGCAAACCCGGTCGAGGTGATCCGTAAGCCAAAGGTGCCCCAGGGCAGAGAGAGAAGGTTGCGGGATGGCGAAGAGGAAATCCTGCTGGATACGTGCGAGGCTATCAATCCCGAATTGGCCGCAATTGTGAAGATCGCACTGGAAACTGCGATGCGCCAAGGGGAGATCATGGGGCTAACGTGGAAGCACGTGGATCTTGCCAAGCGCACGATCACTCTAGATATGACAAAGAACGGCACTCGTCGGGTTGTTCCTCTTTCCTCTGCCGCTTGCAAGGTACTTGATGGACTTCCGCGCCAGATCAATGGGAAGGTCTGGAAGTATAAGCAAGAGGGAGTGAAGGATGCCTTCTCCCGCGCCTGCCGACGTGCTGGCATCGAGGATCTCCGCTTCCACGACCTACGGCACGAGGCAACCAGCCGCCTCTTCGAGAAGGGCTTCAACCCCATGGAAGTCTCGGCGATCACCGGCCATAAGACATTGCAAATGCTGAAACGCTATACTCATCTGAAGGCGGAGGATCTGGCGAAGCGGTTAGGGTAGGATAAGGCCTAACGCTATGTTAGGGCATCGGTTGGGGTGGCAGAATGAACACAGAGCAAGCCAAGCATCTTGCCGCAACACTCCAAGCTGTAGGATTGGCCGAGCTGGGGTATTTTCGTTTGGTCACTGGTCATGTTTCTTTGGTTAGAGTTTGCTGCTTTCTGGTCGCTACAGGGGTGGACGATGAGCGGTAATGTTATGGGCTCGCTTGGTGTTACTTTGCTCGCAATCATTGGAACCGCCGTGGTTGCCGTAGATCGCTTCGGAAAACAGCACAAGGTGGACGATAAAGAACATAACACCAAGCACCATTGATCAGCATACCTGATACCCCCCTTGCCTTGGTGGTTATGCTGTAACTAGCGGTTACGCCATCTCACCGCCTCACCCTCCACGCTGACAGATCGCTGATCTGGCTTTGCACATAGCCCCCGCCGATCTCGTCGCCGGGTATCCTTCTCCGCTTTCTTGTGCATCCGGTATGCCCTCGATGCTCGATGGCGCGGCAAGGCGATTACGGCTGGAATCCCAGATTGTAAAGGAAGCAGCCGAGAGCGTTTTGGCCTCGGCTGCGTTTTGGAGCCTTGCTAGTGAGCTTCGGTATATTTCCGGGCCAGGTGGTTGCGCGACCGATCTGGCTGGCTACGACCTGCTCAATCCCTCTTCAGCGACAACCCATCGAAGCGCCGGTGGTCGTGGCGGACGCGTTCGGCTGCGGTCTCGAGGCCCATGTCCCTTGGCGCAATCCGCTTGCGGATCCAGTCTGGGACCTGCTCCAGGGCGGGTGGACAACCGTAGACCTTGGATAGCAAAAGTAGCCCTTTTTCCTGTTCCAACGCCGACAGGCGAGGCTGATCTTTGGGGAGTACCGCTTGTGCAAAGACCTGCCCGTATGGGTCCTCCCAAAGCATCGGGTCGATTCTGTCGCGAACCCGCTGCAGTATGCCGCGCAAGATGGCTCCATCCCGCAGGATGCGGGCATTGAGTTCGTCTGTGGTCATTTTCACTCCCGGTCGGCTTGACGAGTAATGGTCACAATCGGTGCATAGGCTCGATATTGGTATCCCTGATCCTGCTGCACGTCCCACAGGACGAGGCCGCAGCCCTTTTTCCTTGCCTGGTAGGCACCAAAGTCCAGGAACACATGACTGGCAGCCTCCCGCACCTGATGATTTCTGGATGCCGTGATCGTGTGCCCAACGAAGGTAATGCCCACACCCGGCCACTGCTGCGGGAGATCGCTTTGCCATTGCATCGCCCGGCGGACGGAGCGCCCCCAAAGCAGCGCATCCCACCAGTTCCCTTCCAGGTCGTAGCCAATGACGGACCAGGGTGCGCGCAGTTCGTCCAAAAACGCCCCTTGCAGCAGATATTCGTCCGTCAGTGCCCGCGGCTCGTCGTCGGTGGAAAAGGCAATGCGCTCGGCGTGGGCAATCCAAAAGGCTTGCTCCCCAGAACCGACCCGGATCAGCAAGGGCAGGGTGCCCAGGCGCTGCACGAGGCGGCGCACGGCATCCGCTGGATTTCTCCCCAAGGCGATGGCCCAGTCGCTGCCGTCATTCTTCCGGAACGCACTACCGTAGATCTCCAAGCGAAAATCCCGTTCCAGCTCCGGGCCAAAACCCTGCTGGACCGCATAGGCCAGAAACATGGCATCGTGATTGCCCAGCACCGCATAAAACCAGGGCTGTTCTAGGAGCTGCAAGGTCGCAAAACTGTAGGGACCACGATCCACAAGGTCGCCGACGGAGAACACCCGGTCCCGCTCGGGATCGAAGGCGACGTGCTGCAGCAGTTTGCGGAATTGGTCGAGACAGCCGTGGAGGTCGCCGACGACGAAATCCCTGCCGCGGCGATTTTCCTCAAAGTGGGCGAGCAAGGGGTTGGACTCGAGAAAGAGTGCTTTTTGCATGAGGAATCTCCCTTGCAAAACAGACCAGCGTAGCATAGCATAACGTAACATTTTTATCAAGTGTATTACGATGAAGAAAACGATCCTTCCCCTCGACGTCCTGCATACGTTCCTCTCCCTGTCGCCTTGGAGCATGGGGCACATTGCCCAGAGCTTTGGCGTTAGCCGCACCAATCTGGTCAGCTTTCTGCATGGGCGCCCAGCCATCGGCAGCCAAAAGGCGCTGGAACTCCTCGATTGGGCCGGTCTGTATCTCGATCCCTCCGGGGCTCTGCGTTTACAGAAGGGTGTACACCTCTGGAAGGTCGCTTCGGAACGTGAGCTCGAGTCGTTGTTACGCATCCCTAAGAGCCTGTTGGACCCCGAGCAAGGCGTGGATATCTTTTTCGAGATCGGTGTGACCCAGCGCGACTGGCTGCATCTGCTGATCCGTTCCACGGAAGGCCAGATTCTGCTCTCTCTGCGTCCGCAGGTCTTCTTTCTGTTGCGCGACCAGCATCCCCACTGGAACCGGCCGCATGCGGTGTACCAGCACCCCAGCGGATGGAATCACCAGCAGATTATTGCGTTTCTGGGTGGCCAGGGGAGAATCCATATTCCTGAGTCCGAGCAGAATCAGCACTTCCAAAAGGCCCAACCGGACTATCTACAGAAGCTGGCCGACTGGAATGCCTGGGCGGAATGGGCCAGTTACCAAATGGGCATCAAGCTTCCAGGCAGTGAGCCGCATTCTCTATCTGGCGAGCAGAAAACCGACGAGACCGCCTGTCGCCATGCCTGGCGTACCCTGCGCCACCGCCTGGAAGTGCCCGATGGCGTCCATCCAGAAATTGTCGACGTTCCCATCTTCCCGCTCCCCGAGCAGCGGCTCTTTCCTGAAGGTCTGGTCCGCCTGGATCGCCTGCTGCTCGGTGCACAGGCTTTCCAGCTCGCCCGGGAGGGAAAGATTCGCCTCTACGTCGATTCCCGCTCCGACAAACGCTGGCTCATACAAACCGCAAGCGCCTTGCCCTGTGGCCGTCTGACACCCTGGGGAGAACCGGTCCCGAGCGGCCATCCTGCTCTCTATCTGCGGGGCGACAGGTTGGAAATATCGAGCGCCCCTGGTGGCACCTGTCTGGGCCTGGCCCTGGCCTGTCTCCAGGACATCGTCAGCCCGGACCCGGCCGATCTCGACTGGTGAGGAGTTTTTTTTCAGAAAAGCTGGTTAACAGATAGATAACACAACAGTTGACAACAGTGTTACTATGGCTATAATGTCCCTCGTGACAGATCATCACGAGGAGCTTAGGTCATGATTCTGAATCGCGTAGCAGAACTTCGGGAGTTGGGAGAACGACTCGATGCGGATGTAAAAAAAGCCGGGACCGACTCGGCAAAGAGAGCCTTGCAGCTCTGGAAAAGTCAGAGCGATTTCCTGGCAAAGGAAGATTGCTGGGAGCTGGCACAGGAAGACACATTGAGCGCAGATGCCTTTCGTGATGCCCTAGCGGATATTGGCCGCGCCTATTTGCCGAATTCTGACTTCCTGCCAGACGATGCCGAGACGGGTCTGCGATGGTGTTCGCTCGCCGCCGAGATGGGCTCGCTGATGGCCCAATTGGTCCTCGTGCAAAATGAGAGGATCTCTCAGGGGCGCGTCGATGCCGCATTTGCCAAAAGGGTTTTTCTGCGTTGGCAAGCCGTCGCTGCCGACGAGCAATCCCTGCGTCAGCAAACATCGCGATTTGCCAGCATCAGGACACTTGCGGCAGAGGTGGGACTGTGTGCGGCCATCGCCAACCGTGATCCAGAAATTGCCGAAGAGACCCTGAAGCTTATGGCGGAACTCGGGGTGGACGAACCAGCACTCCTCGGCTTGCGATGGGAGGCACAGAACCTGTTGGGCGTGGAAGATTCCATTGATGGCGTGCGGATTCTCCAGGATCTCGTCCCCAGCACGGAACAGCGGGAGAAGGAACAGATCCGCCGTATGAAACCCTTGTTGGAACCCCTGCCACTGGCGTCGTGGCCAAAGAGTGACGATTGGGCAGAGACCTTGCGTGCCGAGTTCCCCAATCTACAAGAGGTGATCGACCGCTTGCTGGGCTCGAGTGCGCGGGCGCGGTATCTGAACCAGCGCGAATTGCAATTTTCTCCCATCCTGCTCGTGGGGGGTGCCGGGATCGGCAAGAGCCGTTTCTGCCGCCGCCTCGCCGGGGAGCTAGGAGTACCAAGCCGGCTCTATTCCTTGAACGGAATGAACGACAACATGCTGCTCAAGGGCAACGCCCGCGGCTGGGCAGGCGCCCGCCCTGGTGCCCTGCTCGAATACTTTCTCAAGGCGAAGATCGCCAACCCGCTGGTGTGCCTGGATGAAATCGACAAGATCGGGGAAGGCAGACAGAACGGGCGGGTCTGGGATACCTTGCTCGGTATGCTGGAGCCCGCGACGGCTTCGCAGGTGCTGGATGAGTTCATGCTCACCCCGGTGGATTACTCGCGCATCAACTGGATCGCTACCGCCAATGATATCCGCATGCTGCCGGACCCACTGAAGTCACGCTTCCGTGTCATCTATGTACAGGAGCCGCGGGGGGAGGACTTTTCCCGCTTCTTTGGCAACATCCTGGAAGACATCGCCCGGGACTGGGGGACGGACGTGGAGGACTTGCCGCGTCTGGATCCCGCGTTGGTGAAGCGGCTGCGGGATGCGTTCCGGAAGAATCCGCGGTCTCTGCGGCGCTTGAAATCTCTCACCCAGGATCTCCTCGACTGGGAGGCGAGGATGCAACAGGCTTCTGCTGCCGGGCCAAGCTGGATCCAGTGACGAGGGGGAGCCGGGAAAAACGCCAATTACCAGCAGAAAGAAAAGGCCCCGCAATGGGGCCGAATGTTTTTTTCCCTCAGCAAAAGGCTTCGGGTGGCGCCTTGTTCCTCAATCCATCGACATCACGTTGCGTCGCACAGCATCGCTTTTGGCGAAGCTCCGGATGATAGACTTTTCCGATTCCGGCATGTTCTTGAGCAGGATTTTATTCTCGTATGTCGTTTTGTTGTTATTCCATGACGCTCCAGGCACGACCGATCCGCGCACCTCGACAGAGCCACTCTGATTGCGCATGTGCAGACTCTCTCCGCCAGAGGCTCCTTGGTAGAAAAGATAGCGCATGCCTTTTGGCAGGAGGTACGGACCAAATGCGGTCACATAAACGGCGTAGTTCTTTTGCATCTCGGCAGGAATGTGAAAGGCGAAGTTTCTGTTTTGCAGCTGCACATCCGCCTCGCCTTGAAAAGCAGCCCCTGGACCATAGGCATAAGCAGCAAAAGCGGGAAGCGGCGTCTTATCGAGATATACCGTTCCGATCGGTTTCGGTATCGTCATTTGTGCAAAAGGGGTTCCCGCCAGGGCCAGCGGGGAAACTAACAACAGAAAAAATAACACGATATTTTTCATACGGATTCCCTCCCAAGAAAATGAAAGCACGATTTCGCCTTTTTCATACCATCAACTGGACGGATGGGCGGATGGCTTTACCGACCAATCCTGACAGCCCACTATCTTGGATACATGATTTGGCCGTCCAACATCAATGGTCACGCAACTTGTCCCGCATCGACTGGGCCGTAAGAAGATCTTCCGCCATATCCGGCGTGAACTGTTCTCCCAACCGGTCACGCAGTTCCTCCCAAATCTGGATCGCCTGCTCGTAGTCGGCCAGGGCCTCTTGATGTTGGCCGAGAGCGCTTCGGGCGACGCCCCGGTTCCCATACGCGCTGGCCAGATCGTTGGCCATCTCGGGCGTGAATCGCTCTCCCGGCCGACTGCGAAGGTCCTCCCACATAGAAATCGCTTGATCGTAGTCGGAGAGGGCCTCCGAATTCTGACCAAGATCGCTCCGGACATTACCTCTGTTCACAAATGAGCTAGCCAGATTGTTGGCCATCTTGGGAGGGAACTGCTCGCCGAGTCGCGTCCGTAGCGCATTTTTCATATAAATCGCCTGCTCGTAGTCGGAAAGGGCCTCTTCATGCTGACCGAGAGCCATACAGACGTTGCCTCGGTTCAAGTATACGACAGCTAGACCATTGGCCATCTCGGGCGTGAATTGGTCTCCCAATTGGCTGCGCAGATCCACCCAAATAGAGATCGCCTTCTTGTAGTCGGAGAGGGCCTTTTCATGCGAATCGAGAGCCAGCCAGACGTTGCCTCTGTTCATGTATGCGCCGGCCAGATCTTCAGCCATCGCGGGCGTGAACCGCTCGCCGAGTTGCTCTCGTAGCAATTCCATCCTGTCAATCGCCTGCTCGTAGTCGGAGACGGCCTCTTCATGCTGACCGAGAGCCATACAGACGTTGCCTCGGTTCAAGTATACGACAGCTAGACCATTGGCCATCTGGGGCGTGAAGTCCTTTCTCAATTGGCTATGTAGGTCCTCCAAGATGCGGATTGCGCGCTCGTAGTCGTCTAGGGCATCCTGATTCTGGTCGAGGTCGCTCCGGACGACGCCTCGGTTCCCATACGCGCGGGCCAGAGTTTCAGCCATCTTGGGAGGGAACTGCTCGCCGAGTTGATTCCGTAGCGTTTCCATCTTGTCAATCGCATGTTCGTGGTTGTCTAGGGCCGCCTGGTTCTGACCTACAGCGCTGAGGGATTTGCCCAGGTTTATTTCTGCGGCGGCCAGCCCGGTAGTCATTTCGACCGTGAAGTGATTGCCGTGTTTTTCTCGTATTTCTTCCCAAATCTTGATTGCTTCGTTACCGGCATCAATGGCTTCACGATTCTTTCCAATGGTTCTGAGAGTGTAGCCTAGATTTGATAAAAATCCGGCTAGGCTGGCAGCCATGTATGGCGAAAGCTGCCCTCCGCTTTGTTTGCGGATCAATTTCAACATGCCTATGGGCCGATCAAAATCAGCTATCGCATCTCCATTATTTCCGATAGCAAAAAGAGAAGCTCCTCTTCTTTCACAGATGCTTAACCACGTTTGAAGTTCGTTAATATTTGTTAACAAAAACAGAGAGGTATCGGAATCCAAGGTATATTGCAGAGAGGGCGTTTTTTCCTCTGTCTCCCAATCCCAACGAAGTAGAGCATCCGCAGCAGAAATCCGCTGCAACGCATCCCGATGGTGCGATCGGTTTCTGTGCGCGTTAGCACGATCCAGCAGCTCTTTGGTCAAGCTCTGTCTGAGCGATTGATCGGGCGCGATGCTTAGTTTCGGCTGGGCATCCAGCTCCAAGGACAAGCCATCGAGGTGCAGGAGCACCCAGTCCAGTGCCGGCCCGCGGAAGTCTTTTCCCTCCCCGCGCTCCGCCTCTGGGGTATCCAGCCACTGCCGTTGGCGAAGGAAGAGATTCTCGACCCAGCGGCGTGCCAGATCGGCAAGGGCTTGGGGATTCTCCTCTCTGAGCAGATCCTCCAGCCCCTTGATACCCAGGCGGTACCGGGGACCATCGCTCTCGCCACGCCAAGTGGACAGCAAGGGTTTCAATAGGTAGAGGAGATTGACGAGGTTTGGCGTCATTCGCGGCGTGCCCTCCACCATCTCGCAGAGTACCGGCATGGGCAAACCTTGCCAGGGACTGCGCGCCAAAATCGGGAGGGATTGCATCGACTGCTCAAAAGCGCGCTCCGCCAGCGCAAGGGTATAGAGGGCACGGTCGATGCGCTCTCCCATCGGGGTATTGGCATAGCGGTCCCGCAAGGCCCTTACGAATCGCGGCAACAAGTGCTCGGCTCTGGCCAGGTGATGGAGATCCTGCGCTTTCAAATCGCCATCTTTCAGGCGATCGACCAGGAAGCGGAAGTACAAGAAACGGGCATCGCTCTGCTCGAGCAGCTGCGGAAAAATTTCCTCAAGAGGCTGGCCCTGGATTTTTCCTTGCAGAGTTTTTTCTGCGTACTCCCGGAGCAAGTCCCGATACTCGGGGTCCTCGAGCCCCAGCTCCCGCCCGGGCGCGGATAGAAGTGACTGCAGCCGGTTCTGTATCCAGAGATCGCAGTCGGCGAGAGGACGCGAGGTGAGCAGGAGGAAGACTTTTTCCGGCATCTCATCGGGACTCGGCAAGAGGTCGAGGATGCCGGGATGTTCCTCGGCGAGCTCGTCCAGACCATCCAGAATGACGAGAATGGGTTTTCTCCCCAGGGTTTGGAAGTCCTTCAGGAACGTCAAGAATGCCTGTGGGCTTGGGTTGGCGATGTCGAGGCTGGGCAGTACCTGCGTGCCAGCGCTCAGGTTGAGCGCGACTTTGAGCAGATCCCGCAACCCATCGGCAAACTGGGCCAAGTGGTAGTGGTACTCCCGTCGTATCGCGAAGCTGACCACGGCCAGGTCGTCCCGCAACGGCTTTTCCCCCAAGATCTCGGCGGTCTGTGGGTCCAAACCCTGCACGAAGGTAGACTTTCCGACATGCGCCGGCGCCCGGAGCCAATAAAGTCCACCTTGCCCGGAATCCAGCCCGTCATCGATGAATTTCCATAAAGGATCGCGCAGATATGCAGGAGAGAGATAGCCTCGTTCGATTGCCTGCTGACCGAGCAGCTCGACAACATCACCGGGGATGCTTGCATCGTTGTCGAAATCGATCTCCGCACGATGTTCTTGCGGGATGTTCAGCCGTCGCCATTCTTCCAGCAGGCCGCTGTCCACCTGGAGGGGAACCGGAAATGCGTGACCCTGTTCGTAGTTGAGCACTCGGAAGTCCGGCAGGTATTTCTTGGGGCGCAGGCAGTCGTAATGGAAAGTCTCGGCACGACCGCAGACTTCGCAGCGGCGCACGGCCAGGTAGGGGCTCAGGGAGATTTTTTCCCCATCGCTGCGACGTTGGAGCCAGAGCCCCTGCCAAGGCTCCAGTGGATGCTCGACAGATTGCTGCTGCTGCGGGGCATGCAGCGCCTGGCTCCCCATAAGGGCACGCTCCCTGTCGTCGATCAATAGCAGCCCTTCTCCGATGTTGCCAGCGGCCTGCAACCCTCGATGCAGATTGTTTTCTCCATCAGCCCCTAAAAAACGCTCCAGGCCTTGCATGGTGGGTTCCAGATCGCTTCCCCGAACCCCGTGCCCGATGGTCTCGTTGCGCCAACGGACCATTTGCTCCAGCACTCGGCCCAATACGGTCTGTCTTTTTCCGCTGCGCCACAAGCGGGCAATGGGCCGCGTGAGCCAGTCCGGCTGCCGCTGGGGCTCGGCTTCCAGCCACTTTGCCAGGCCATCGGCCAGACGCACCCAGTCTCCCATGGTCAGAGGTTTGGCGAAGAGCTGGGACAACACCTCGCGGCGCTTGTCTTCTGGCCCTTTCTCCCGGATCTCGCAGGTCATGGCCAGGGTCGAGAAACGAGCGAGCAATTCGGCGAAATCCTTGAGCACCAAGGCCGCTGCATCAATCTGCCCCCTTTTCAGCGTACTGCGCAACAAGGCATAGGTATAGGCGATCGGTGCCGGCCAATGATCGAGAACGTCGCTGCACCAGGCGTCAGAATCGGCAAGGCCTTTGGCGCGAGCGCGAAACTCGTCTTCCCGCAGCGCTAGTGGATCTGGTATGTCCTCTGGGGCAGGCGCAGGGGCATCGAAACGTTGCTCACAGTCCTGGCACTCCCACTGCCGGGCTTTGGGCTTCCAGGCAGTATCGTGGCTGTTACAGTGTGGGCAAACAGCGGCCATCTTTTCTTCCTCCCTTTGACGAACGGACAAGCTGCCAAAATCTTAGTATCTTTAACCGTTATGCTGCCTGGCGGCACCGCGAAGGGAGTCCAAGGATGGCAAGCAAATTCCGCGACAAAGCCGAAAAGGCGCTGGATGCTGCTTTGCCTCATTCCTTCCCGATGGTTTTGTCAAAATTCCACATGGACCACAAACCCAGCGCGGCCCCTAGGAGGCTCCCGAGAAAGATCCCGATTTCCCAATGCTCTACCAAGGCCAACATTGGGCGCAGCACTTCTGGGGTCTTGTTGGCCGTAATGACGAACCAGGTGCGCATGTCCGGCATGGCGAAGGGGAGTCCGCTGGACGCAAAGGCCTCAAGGACTTCGTGGGTCACCAAAAAGCCGCCGACGGCCCCAGAGAGGCGGCCAATCCAGCGGGAGCGGCGTGCCCCGATCAGTTCCGCCACATCTTTGGCGGTTTGTTCCTGAAAACGGATCCGTTCGGGGATCGACAGGGCCTCTTCCCAGAGACGGTGAAAGCGGTTGTGCAAACTGATCTGGCTGACCACGGGATATTGAAAATAGCGGCGATACTCGACGGTGGTCTCGAAGATTTCTTCGATTCCCTCGCGTTCTTGGCGGCTTCCGGAGCGGGTCCGCTCCATGGGGATCCATTCCGTGCGATTGAGGAGCCAGAAATGGGCATGGAAGGAAGCCAGCGCCAGGGGAAGATAGGTCTTGGGGCCAGTGCCCTCGACAAACCCCTTCAAAAAGTCCGAGGCAATCGGTTCTCCGCGGACCACCGATGCGCCCCCTTCCAAGCTGGCCCCATGGCAGACGTAGGGAAAGGGCTGCCAAATCGTTGCCTGGATCATCTCCTGGGCAGGTTGGTAATCGATCGTCTGCCGATGGGACAAGCGGGTAGTCAGCAGGTCTAGGGGCTCTGGACTATCCGCGTCAATCTCCAGGATGGAGTAGAGGATGTTGCGGCTACTCCGGGAGGAGTCATATTCCGGGACCAGTGGACGGATCATGCGGCCTGCCAGCAGGACGAGCTGTTGGGGACCGAACACGTCGTGTTCTGTCGCGTCGAGATTCTTGATCTGCGGCGCTCGGGCATGGCCGAGCACGTAATTTCCTTCCAGGATTCGATCGGCTCTCTTGACGTTGGGATAGCGCCAGGCAAGGTCGAGAATGCCGATACCGGTACGAAACAGATAGAGCCGGGCATCGAGCAACTGCAGCGCCAAGGTTTCGTGCTCGCCGAGCCGACAGCGTTCTTTCGCTTTGGCCCCGATGGGCAGCTGCCAGAGCCGCGGCTTTCCACCTTTGCGTTGGGAAAACATCGTGGGCTGTGCCAAGTCCAGCGGGATACAGAGCAACGGAAAGTGTTCCGCTCTGCTGCCGATGATCTGGCGAATGATGGGGTAGAAGTCCTCCGTCGCCAGCCCTTTTCCGGAGCTTTCTTTCCATACCGGGCCGTTGGCTTCGAAGTTCCCTGCCGCCAGCGATACGCCACCCTCCGTAATGGTGGGCGCAGTGAGTTCCAGGTCCGTCGCCGTCGCGGACGTCACTCTTCGCGCGACGTTTTGGAGTGCGTCCGCACCCATCAAGCCACCGGAAGGTTCCTCCTGCCCGAAGGAGAAGGGGAAGAGACCGTGAATCTTATGGGAGGCGACATTGACCATGGGGGAGCTTTTCCTTATCCGCGCAGCAGAGCCCGACGTGGGGCTCCCTTCCTGTTTTCCGACGGGTGAGATTATTACGCAGGGTCATTGCCGAGCGGAATATCGTGCCCACGACAGTATTCCCATCGCGAAGCTCATGCCGAGTATCCTCGCGTCCGTAACGGGGTGCACGAAATGGCCTTTACCACCGCTAGATCTGATACGGCGTTCCCTCATGCCGATGGCCGGTGAAGGGCTCGGTGTGCGGCAGGATATCCTCGAGGGTCACGATCCTCCCACCCCACACGTCCACACCGACATCGATCATGCCCGGGTGCCGGCCACCATTACCGTGGGTATGGCCGTGCAGGTGCAGGATGTTGCGCATGTCGCCCCAGGAGGCTAGGGGATAGTGGCAGAGCAGGAGATGTTTGCCATCGACACGAACATCCAGGAGCCGGTGTTCCTCGTCCCAACCCTGGATCTTGCCGTCATCGTGGTTGCCGACGACCAGAATCTTGTGTCCGGGTAGGGAGGCCAGAATGGCTTCCATGCGCGGCCTGTTTTGGGCATTGGTAACGGAGAAATCGCCCAAAAAATAGACGGTATCCCTGCGGGTCACGCGGCTGTGCCATTCGCCAATCAGGCAGGATTCCATTTCCTCGATGGAGGAAAACGGTCGCTGGGTGTATCGGATGATATTTTTGTGGCCCAAGTGCCAGTCAGAAGTGAAAAAGATGGTCATCGTTTCCCCCGCGCCCTGGCGTCCCGGAAATCCAGGAGCACTTGGGTCCGCTCCGCAGTCGTGGCTACCATAGCAAAAGGCGAGCTCTGGCGCATGTCGTTGGCGTGCTCATCCGTGCTGATCATGAGCGCGTACATGCGGGCGAGCGATTCTGGAGAATGCAGCGCATCATCGAGGATCCGCACCCGCTATGCAAGCCAGATGTCCTCCGGCCTCTGTGCAGAAAAATGCTGCGCCTACTCCAGCGCCGCACGCAAAAAGCCCTCCGGACCCTGCCGCTCCATTTTCTCCCGTATCGCCCGGAACAGAGCCGGCTTTTGGCCTCGTGGCGGAATATCGCAACTTCCTCGACTGGATACCAGAATTGTCGCCCAGTCCTGGCGCGAGCGCACCATTGCATGATTTCTGCCCTCTCCGGGAACGCCGCTTTCAGATAACAGGTGTAGCAGCGATTCGGTAAGGGACCGGCGTTCTTTCAGGCGGGTTTGCGGATGTAAGAAAGTAGAGAGCGTAGAGGATTGGCGGCGAAGTGCTCTTTCCAGAGTCTTGGGGTGAGCTGCGTCGCATCCTTGACAGGGTGCCACCCGTGCAGGACATCGACGATGTAGTCCTAAGGGTACACACCCTGCAGCCGGCAGGTACTGAGCAGGCTCTGGATGATGCCTAGGTACTCGGCACCCAGCTCGGTAAGGAGCCTCATGCTGGCAACACAATCCACTCAGGGAAAGAACGCCGCAGGGAGACCGGTTACTGTAGATCAGCAATCCCAGGCTTCCAGACCGCCAGAACAGAATCGTCAACCGGTCTCTGATGCGGTTTCTGCCCCGCAAAAAATTTTCGCTTCTTTTCGGAAACAGGCGGAAAAGATCCGCTGGATTCTGGTTGGTGAGCCTCTTTTTTTCGTCGACCCTCTATGTTGGCTTAACTTTATGATAGAAAAGTATCAAAGAAAAAACGTGCCAAAAAATTTGATAACAGAGCGTCATGGAATCAGATTGTTCTCTGCATTCATTAGGAGTTGGCATGTCCATTTCCTTTCGGCGCATTTCCCTTTTCCGTCTTCCTTGGGTGTTGCTCCCCTTATTCCTGACCGGGTGTCCGATACATCCTGACAAGGATTTTCCTGGGGCTGCATCGGTTGACGCGCGACTATGCATGGATGCTGCGTTTTTGGTGGCTGAGTCAGCGTGGTGTGGTGCAGGCGCCGATTTTGTCTACGGGTGAGGTAGGGATTCGGGTAGAGGGGCGGACCTTGAGTGTGGGCGAGCGGATTTTCCGTTTGACGGATTCGGGTTCGTTTCGGATGCCGAAGGATTGGGCGCCGGTCATTCAATCGCCTGATTATCCGAATGCAGGGCTGCCGTTGATCCAGTTTGTGGGCGCGCCTACACCTGCGCAGACAGCGGAACAGGAATACACGCAAGATGGCGTCCCGACGGTCCCACCAAATGGCCAAAATGTTATCCGAATGGTGACGAAATGACACCATCATATCGCCATTTTGACATCATCTTATCGCCATTATGTCGCTATTTTGGTGTCATCATGGCGCCATTCGTACTTTGGTGCTATTTTGTCACCATTATGTGGCCATTTTATCGCCATTTATCATTTGGGGCTCCTCGACATTTCGAGTGGGTAAGGCGGTATGATTGCCTGATAGAGCGGGCAGCGAGCTGAGGGAAACGATGGACCAAGGGAATCAACTGTTCACACTGGCATTGGGCTTGGTTCCACCGTGGGCGGTGGACGATGTACGGTTTACCGTGGAGGAGAAGCGGCTGGACCTGCACGTCAATTTCCCCAAGGGGAGCCACTTCCCTTGTCCGGTCTGCGGCTAGGACTGCCCCGTCTATGACACGCAGGAGAAGGTCTGGCGCCACCTCGATTTCTTCCAGCATGGGGCCTACCTCCATGCGCGGGTGCCGCGGGTCCAGTGCCCGGAACACGCTGTGCATTTGGTGCCCGTCCCCTGGGCGCGGGAAGGCTCAGGGTTCACGCTGCTCTTCGAGGCTATGGTCATGGCCATGGTTCGGGAGATGCCCGTGTTGACGGTCGCCCGCTTGGTCCGGGAGACGGACCAGCGGCTCTGGCGAGTGATCGAGCATTACGTCGCCAAAGCTCGTGAGGCCGTAGACATGTCAGAGGTCCATGCCATCGGTGTCGATGAAACCAGCAGCCGGCGCGGCCATGACTACATCACCCTGTTCGTGGACCTGGAGGCCAGGCGTTTGCTCTTTGCTACCCCTGGCAAGGACGCCAGGACTTTTGCGAAGTTCTCCGACGATCTGCAGGCCCATGGTGGTAGCGCCGAAGCCATTACGGAGGTGAGCATGGACCTCTCGCCGGCCTTCCAAAAAGGCGCTGCAGAGCATCTGCCCCGTGCCCAGATCACCTTCGATCGCTTTCACCTGATGAAGCTCATCAATGAGGCCGTGGATGCCGTGCGTAAGAGCGAAGCCCTCTCCCAGCCCGATCTGAAAAAGAGCCGCTGGCTGTGGCTCAAGAACCCGGGAAAGCTCTCGGCCAAGCAGAGCGCCAAGCTCTAGGAGATCCTCAAGAACCAGAACCTCAAGACGGCTCAGGCCTACCAGTTCCGCCTCTCCTTCCAAGAAATCTTCACGATCCAGAATCGCCACCAAGGCGCTGTGCTCCTCAAGGCCTGGATGGAAAACGCCAAGGCCAGCGGACTACCCCCTCTGGTCAAAGTCACCTACACCCTCATGAACCATTGGGACGGGGCATTGCGCTGGTTCGAGAGCCAGATCACCAACGGGATTCTGGAGGGATTCAACAGCCTTCTGCAGTCCGCCAAGGCCAAGGCTCGGGGTTACCGTACCCATAAGAACTTCATCAACATGGCCTACCTCATCTTGGGCAAGCTAGATCTCAGGTTACCCACATGAAACGTCGAGGAACCGGCAATTATTTCGGACGATGCGCAGGTCTCAGGTTTCAATCCGCGCCCGGTTTATGAGCCGGGCGATACGCTTCTTCGGGCAGCCCGAGTTCTGCCAGTTCCTGTTTCAATCCGCGCCCGGTTTATGAGCCGGGCGATACCGATCTGGACAATATCCCAATCCATCAGCACCAGAGGTTTCAATCCGCGCCCGGTTTATGAGC
Organism: Acidithiobacillus acidisediminis; assembly: GCF_023277115.1. Taxonomy (NCBI): domain Bacteria; kingdom Pseudomonadati; phylum Pseudomonadota; class Acidithiobacillia; order Acidithiobacillales; family Acidithiobacillaceae; genus Acidithiobacillus; species Acidithiobacillus acidisediminis. Next base: position 1,873,864 of record NZ_JALQCS010000001.1, on the reverse strand, counting down.
CGGGCGATACCGGAAGAAATGCTGATCAGAGCGTTCCGCCAAGAGTGGTTTCAATCCGCGCCCGGTTTATGAGCCGGGCGATACCTCACTTCGTTTCGCGTGATGCCTATGGTATGGCGGTTTCAATCCGCGCCCGGTTTATGAGCCGGGCGATACATTCCCGCGCTCACGATGGGCGCGACGTCCTGTGGTTTCAATCCGCGCCCGGTTTATGAGCCGGGCGATACGCCAGCGCGGGCGCATAGCGCGAGTTCACGAAGAAGTTTCAATCCGCGCCCGGTTTATGAGCCGGGCGATACCTGCGCATCGAGCGCGAAGAGCTAGAGGCACAGCGGTTTCAATCCGCGCCCGGTTTATGAGCCGGGCGATACGGCCGAAAGTGCGCAAGGAAAATTCGCGCTGACGACGTTTCAATCCGCGCCCGGTTTATGAGCCGGGCGATACAGCTGACGGCTGGTTATGGCGCCATCGTGCGGATGTTTCAATCCGCGCCCGGTTTATGAGCCGGGCGATACATCCCGCAAAACTCGGCTTGGGATTTGGATATCCTGTTTCAATCCGCGCCCGGTTTATGAGCCGGGCGATACATCTATCAGTGGCCGGATGAACTTACTCCGGTACTGTTTCAATCCGCGCCCGGTTTATGAGCCGGGCGATACCAGGATCGCAGCGTCAAGCAGGCCGTGCGCCTCGTGTTTCAATCCGCGCCCGGTTTATGAGCCGGGCGATACCTCCGGTGCAAGGCTGATATTCCAAGCTACAAAAGGTTTCAATCCGCGCCCGGTTTATGAGCCGGGCGATACCGCATCGGGAGCTACCTACACCGCTGGCGGTACAGGGTTTCAATCCGCGCCCGGTTTATGAGCCGGGCGATACGCTCCAGTTGAAAGGCATAATGTACGGCAGTACATGTTTCAATCCGCGCCCGGTTTATGAGCCGGGCGATACTTACCGATACCCCAACTTCTCGGCACACTTGTATGTTTCAATCCGCGCCCGGTTTATGAGCCGGGCGATACATTGCATGGTATTCACCGAGGGATTCGATTTCCCAGTTTCAATCCGCGCCCGGTTTATGAGCCGGGCGATACCGTTGTTACATCATAGTGTGGGTACGCTTTGTCTTGTTTCAATCCGCGCCCGGTTTATGAGCCGGGCGATACGGCTTCGGCACGACGCGCAGCGTGTCCATATCCAGTTTCAATCCGCGCCCGGTTTATGAGCCGGGCGATACTTACTCATTTTGTCTCTCCTGTTTCGATTCCCAAGTTTCAATCCGCGCCCGGTTTATGAGCCGGGCGATACAAACTGACGCGGGCACGTTTCATACGTGTTGATAGTTTCAATCCGCGCCCGGTTTATGAGCCGGGCGATACCCGCCGGTCTCTTTGGTGAATTGATAAACCTCATCAGTTTCAATCCGCGCCCGGTTTATGAGCCGGGCGATACCATCCCAGTAATTTTCATGCTCTGGTCCTGCTAAGAGTTTCAATCCGCGCCCGGTTTATGAGCCGGGCGATACCTCGGGCGTCCCCGAAGGCGTGAATCCGATTAGTCAGTTTCAATCCGCGCCCGGTTTATGAGCCGGGCGATACGGCCATCGTATGCTCAATGCAGCAACCGCAGTCAGTTTCAATCCGCGCCCGGTTTATGAGCCGGGCGATACCGCCGTCCTGATGATTCATAAACTGGGGAGAGGTGTTTCAATCCGCGCCCGGTTTATGAGCCGGGCGATACGACCCTTCCACCGTGCCCATTGGCGTGCAGATCAAGTTTCAATCCGCGCCCGGTTTATGAGCCGGGCGATACCAAGGCCAGAGAATCGAGACCGGCCAGGGGCACTAGGTTTCAATCCGCGCCCGGTTTATGAGCCGGGCGATACCGGTTAAAAACCCGGCAACCGGGAAACCAATTGATGTTTCAATCCGCGCCCGGTTTATGAGCCGGGCGATACAGGAGTTGGCTGACCAGTACAAGCCGCGCCATGGGTTTCAATCCGCGCCCGGTTTATGAGCCGGGCGATACGTGATTGACCAGGGGCACAAGCTCGTGGCCAACGTGTTTCAATCCGCGCCCGGTTTATGAGCCGGGCGATACCCGCGTTGCCGAGGGCGATGAGGGGTCCGTACATGTTTCAATCCGCGCCCGGTTTATGAGCCGGGCGATACCTTGTGGAAATTGGGGTTCTTCTTTCCCTCTCTTATGTTTCAATCCGCGCCCGGTTTATGAGCCGGGCGATACCGCGTCGAGTTCCCGGGGTGCGTTGGCGTTGGCCCGTTTCAATCCGCGCCCGGTTTATGAGCCGGGCGATACCCCGCTATTGCCCAGGGCCAGTAAGGGGCCATAGGTGTTTCAATCCGCGCCCGGTTTATGAGCCGGGCGATACCCGTTCCTTGCCGCCGACGAACACTCGGCAGATCGTGTTTCAATCCGCGCCCGGTTTATGAGCCGGGCGATACCTCGAGTGGCTGCCGAGCATTGACGCGCGGCTTGAGGTTTCAATCCGCGCCCGGTTTATGAGCCGGGCGATACCCTATGGCAACGTGCCATACAAAGTGGCCTTCGATGGTTTCAATCCGCGCCCGGTTTATGAGCCGGGCGATACCGCATATCCGGCAGCGGCATGCCGTCGGAGCTGATGTTTCAATCCGCGCCCGGTTTATGAGCCGGGCGATACCGTACGGGCGCGTGCCCTACAAGGTGGCCTTTGAGGTTTCAATCCGCGCCCGGTTTATGAGCCGGGCGATACCCTCTCTATCGGCATCGAGGAGTCCATTGAGTCGCTGTTTCAATCCGCGCCCGGTTTATGAGCCGGGCGATACCCCTGTGCGCGGCGCAAAAGGCGTGAAGCCCGACAAGTTTCAATCCGCGCCCGGTTTATGAGCCGGGCGATACTCCCAAAATGCCGAGGGTGTATCGGCGCTATATTGTTTCAATCCGCGCCCGGTTTATGAGCCGGGCGATACCCTGGACCTGCGGTGAAGATTGACCCAGACATACAGTTTCAATCCGCGCCCGGTTTATGAGCCGGGCGATACCGCATATCCGGCAGCGGCATGCCGTCGGAGCTGATGTTTCAATCCGCGCCCGGTTTATGAGCCGGGCGATACCCTTCTCCGCCTCCAACCATGCAGGATCGCGCAGAGGTTTCAATCCGCGCCCGGTTTATGAGCCGGGCGATACCCCACAAACATACAACCGTCTGTTGTAAAAGAACTTTTTCTATTCTTTGCGCGAACCTGAGCAAGAGGCGTTTGAGACATCGGTTCACCGCAAGGAACATATCATAGAATGGAATATAAACAATACGTTGAGCGGTGCGCGAAACGGCGGGTTCAAGAGCGACGAACCGGGTTCGCGCCTCAAATGACGAGGGGAGCCGTGAAATCGATGGACCGGAAGGTGCCATATTGCTTGATGCGGAGATCGGTTGGTTCAGAGATGCGATAGAAGCGCAGATTGTCCTCCTTTTCATCGATTTCTGCCAGTAACTCGCGCTCGAAAGCTTCATATTGTATTGCATTGACCTGGCATTCGAATACGGACTTTTGCACTCTTTGGCCGACACGCTCACAGGCTTTGGCCACACGGCGAAGCCGCTTGCGACCAGCCGCGGTTTCAGTGGAGACATCATACGTGACGATAATAAGCATGATTCGGTCCTCAACGCGCCAGATAGGGTAAGTAACTGACCATCTCTCCCCGAATGCTACGTGCCATCAAGCGTGCTTGCACGAAGGGCAGCAGGCCAATGGGCATTTTTTGATCCAGCAAGGGATGGGTGATTTCCTCCTGCTTCCGCTCCTGCCACGCAGCCACGACTTTACGTCGACCTTTGTCCGCAAGCAGTACTGCCCCACCTTCTCGTTCTTCAAAATCGCCGTTGCTGAGTTGACCACGGTTGACTAGAGTGAGCGCGAACCGGTCGCAAATGGCGGCACGGAATTCTTCCTGTAGATCAAGAGCCAATGCTGCCCGGCCAGGGCGCATTACGTGCAAGAATCCGAGCTGGGGATCAAGGCCAACCGTCTCTAGGGCGGAACGGCAGTCATTCATCAGCATGGAATAGAGAAAGGATAACAGGGCATTGAGCTTGTCCAGGGGCGGGCGCCTTGTGCGGCCGTTCCACTGAAATTGCGTACGCATGTTGGGCTTAATGATGTAATTGAACGCCGAGAAGTAAAAGCGTGCTGCGTCGCCTTCGATCCCCCGTAGCTCGTCTACTCCTGATGCCTCTGCTGTGGAGCGCAGGGATGCAGCCAAGTGTTTAGTAGCTATATTCAATTGGTTCGCGTCCTCCAGATCTTTGGCTTCCCTAGCTCCACGTTGTAACAGCGTGCGGCTATTACGGATTTTGCCCGCTACACAGGAACGGGCTAGTTCCAGTGTTATTGCAGCGTCGTTGGCGCTCCGATATTGGGCTTGGCGAAGCAGGATGTTTCCTGAGATCGGTCCTTCCATGCGTGCTTTGAAGCGACCGAAGCCATCCAGCAGCACCAGGGACTTCCCTTCGTCGGCCAAACGATGCACCAAGGCAGGCGAGACCATCACGTTGCCAAAACAAACCAGCGCGCCCACATGGTGCAGGGGCACTTGTAGGCGTTTTTCATGCTCCACGTCTACTCGCAATGTTGTGTTGTCCAAGTGGACATAAGCCTGTGGGGTCATTACGTAGAGAGTGTTTTGCAGGGTGATCATGGCCATTCCGCATCAAATAAGCGCGTGTGTTGCTCACGCTGCTTTTCAAGGGAGGTCAGGGCCTCAGGCTGGCAAATGTCCCTGAGTGAGCATTCCTTGCAGCGTGCGTCATTCACCGGAGACGGCAGCTTGCCGGAAGTGAGCATGGCGCGAATAGCCTCCGCAGCTTCCACCACCAGTGCTCGAAGTTCGGGGGTGATGCTCACCACACGTCGGCGGTGGCTGCTGGCATGGAAAATTGCCCCTTGCGGAACCGGTCGACACAGCATGTCTTCCAGACAGATGGCTTGGGCGGCAAGTTGAATGTCGTCATGGATCTTTTGTTGTTTTCGCCCATGCTTGAATTCCACAGGAAACACTGTACCGTCGGGGTGGAATTCCACCAGATCTGCCTTGCCGATTAGCCCCAGCCGGTCCGACCACAGCGGCAACGCCCGTTCCACCCGCACTCCGTGCCGGACCTCGTAGCCGGGCGTGTCCACCAAATGATGCACTGCCTGCCCGCGTGCCGTGTGGATATTCTCCGCAAACTGCTGCTCCAGGTGGATCAGGCCGCACTGTCGCGGGCAGTAGGTCCAGTGCTGAAGAGCGGAGAGGGGAATGGGGTCTGTATCGGTCACCATGCAGGTGCTATCCTGTTACATAAGGCAGCAATGATACGAGGCAAATCATGGTCGCGATACTCCAAGAGATTGAAAACCAAGCCTTGCAGCTTTCGCCGCACGAGCGCAGCGAGCTAGCCCATCGTCTCATCGTGAGCTTGGAAGAGGAGCCAGAGGATTCTCCAGAGACCATTGCTAAGGCCTGGGATGAAGAAATTGCCCGGCGTGTAGCCGACTTGGAAGCGGGACACACGCAGTGGATTCCTGCCGAAAAGGTGTTCGAGGAAGTCGATGCCCTTATCGCCAAACGGACGCGGTGAAAATCTCGTTCAACCCAGCAGCCCGGCAAGAATTTGCTGACGCAGCAATCTGGTACGCCGATGAAGCTGGGGAAGCGCATGCAATGCACTTCAGAAACGAAGTGCAGCGCAGCTTGCAATTGATCAGCGCGCACCCAGCTATCGGCGCGCCTTCCTCTGGCGATACGCGCAGAATAATCATTCGTCGTTATCCCTACTCGATCATTTATCGTATCGATAGCGGCCACCTGCGGGTACTCGCCATCGCCAGTGACCGTCGTCGTCCGGGGTATTGGTCCGGGCGGCGGTAGCATCTTAAACCATGCTTAGAAGCGTCACGCCTGAGGGCAACTCCGCCTCGTTCACGACGACTTCATAGTCCGCGAAGCTGCGCGGCACGTCTACCTTTCGCACCACCTGGATGCGCTCGAATAGCGAGTGCGCCGGCGCATTGCCCAACTCCGACTCGTGCTTGAACACGTACAGCCTGCGTGTTGCCATTTCCCCGCGCGCAGCCGAGCGGTCATGGTCAAACATCTGGCCAAGCGCCTGCCATAGCAGTTCTAGGTCGGCGTCTGAAAAACCGGTCTGCCTGGCGAGGAAGCTGGAGATGAAGCCATGCGCGACATAGAGGCCGTATGGAACGGTGTGCTTGCGGCCCATGGTACGATTATCGCCTCCCTGCTTTTCGGCTTCAGCTTCGGTAGCTACGGCCATGCGGGTAATCGAATGCTCTTGCGCGATGATAGGATCGACCGAACGCGCAAAGGTGAGCTGCACTGGTCCGCGCACTTGGCCGCAGTTGATGCCGGTGGACATAACCGCTCCGAAGGTGCGTACGTCGAAAAAATTCTGGCACATCCAGTCTCTGGCCTTGTTCACTTCGTCGCCGCCACCCTTACGCTTTTTGACAGGTTTTTTCTCTGGGGCTCCGTCGGAATCGGCCTCAGCCGGTTCCACATCTAGCTGCAGCGCGGAGTAAGCACGCTGGTTTTGTAGATTGAGGATGGCTTTCTCGCGCACGTAAATCTCAAAACGCTTTTCTCCCGGCTGCGGGTCGCGTTCATCCTGATCGCGAGTCATGGCCACGAAGTTACGTACCTTGCGCTTCAATGCTACGTCAGTCACCAGCCCATGTCCGGTTTCGGCATCCAGGCGCGGCAAGTTGCCGGCATCAGGGTCGCCATTGGGATTACCGTCTTTCACATCAAATAGCAGCACAAAGTCATAGCGATTGGCGATACTCATAGGGTTTGCTCCTTGACGGTGACGGGGGAGGGTTTACTGAAAAAGGCTTGGCGTTGCTGGTAGTAGCCGAGGGCGAAACGCGCCTGGTCTGGCAGGGGCAGGATACGCGGCGGGAAGGCGGTGGCATCGAAACCGTCCATGATTTCGCCAATCAGCCTCTCACGGGTGATCGCGAGACCGGCGGCCAGCTTGCCGAGGTGGTGCTTATTTAACCGCAGCAGCGTCGGGAACACCGCAGCTGGGGTGCTCGACGCCGCGCCATAGTAGCGGTCGCGGATGGTGGCGTTGAGTCCGGGGCTGGCGTCTTCCTGGATTTTTTCCAGCGTGGCGAACAGTCGACCCAGCCGATAGGCCGGGTTGGCATTGGATGGATCGAGCATGGGCGCGAACTCCTTCTCTTGGGTATGACGTGAACGAATCCAGCGGTTAATACTGCCCTTGATGGCAGCGGCGCGGGCATAGGTGGGTTTTTGCTCGGCGCGGCAGCGCGCCACAGCCAGATTGAGCAGGGTGGCCGGATAAGGCAGGCCTTCGAGGATGGCGCGCATGACTTCGCCGCCGAGGTTGGGCGGGATGTTGTCAGACTTGTTCAGTAGCGCCACGCCGGTGAGCAGGCGAAATAATGACAGATGTTCAGGTTCGTAGATGGTGTGGACGATGGCCACATCCTCGAAGTGCTGCCTGATGCGCCGCGCCAACTCGCTGGCTGTGGCAGTTTCCCAAAAGCGGATGCTGATGCGCGCTGCGTTGGGTGCAAGGCCGAGCACATGGAAGCGGGTATCCGGCCTGCCGACACTGAACTGCCCCGACGCTACGGACGTATACAGGGCCTTGATCGCTTCAGTGTTTTTGTCCGGGTTGTCCTTGAGTGGTTCGCCGAAGAGATCGGTCAATGTATCTTCCAACTCGTGGGGCTCCTCGGCCCAGAACACAGTGGAGGTATCACCGACCTGAATGCGCTGCTTCGATGCCAACAGGTGATTCAATGCGGTGGTGTAGGCGAATGAAGCATGCAAGCTGACCGGCGCGTTTTCACCATTGCGTTCGCGTTTGCCGTAGGACTCAAATGCGCGGGCGTTGAAGGAAATGATATTGCACCCGGCAGACTGCCCGCCCCAAACGCCCTTTATGACGGATTCGTTCGGTGCAAGTGGCACATCAACCTCACCGGTTACTAAGCAATTGCCGTGCAGTTCGCTGCCGGCTTGCGAAGCGGCCAGCGCTGTTTCGTATGCATCGCGGACGGCGGGACGTAGGTGAATGCCCTCCATATCGGAGATAAGGCGAAAGATCAGAACTGGGTCGCGCTTCTCGAAATCGTCTTTGGCTTGGAAACGATGTACTAATGCTGTGGAGGCTTCGGGGTTGTCACGAAGGTTGATGCAGAACCGACGCACGGCTTCGACGCCTTTATCGTTTAGGTCACCAAGCCATTCTTGAAGAGTGTCTATGAAGCCACACAGCTTGACGTCGCCCTTATTGCCTTTGCCAAACACGAAACTGGCGTTGTCCCAGAGCAGATTGGCATCCTTGCCGCTGTTGGTGTGCTTCATCGCCTGCTTGCCGATGGCGGTAACCAGCATGTCGCGCGGAATGGTCTTACCTTTACTCCGTTCTCCGACAGCTTCGAGGTTGACGCATTCACCCTGCTCGTCGAGAACAACGACATAATCGACGCCACGGCGCACCCATCCCTCGCGCGGCAAGCTGTCAACCCGGTCGTAGTAACGATTCAGAGCTTGCAGAATCATCTCCGCACCTCCGCGCTGTCCCAGGCTGGAACATGCACCACGCCTTGCTCCATGCGCGCGCGGAAAAAGCGCGGCTGTGGGTCGGCTGGGTTGGAGAAGTCCAAATCGTGCAGCATGAAACCTAAGTCGCGGGATTCATCGATAGGTTGTGGCTCGGTGGCTTTATCGTCAACGAGCCGGAAATGCGCCGCGAACTCACGGGTGCCGAGGTAGGGCTGATTGACGCATTGGCCCTTGGCCGCGCGGCGCTCGAACATCTCGTGATACTTCGGTGCGCGGGCCTCAGGGTCGTGCGCGGGCAGGAACTCCAGATCGGCATGCACCCGGTATGCCACATCGCGTAAGAACAGCCCGGCGCGCTGCTGGCGGTCATCCTCAATATAGAGAGCTAGGTCGCCTTGACCATTCTTCATAGCGGTCTGGACATTGTGGCTGGAGACCACACCAGCCACCTCGTTACGCCGCAGATTGATCCAGCGGATGGGTTTGAGCACCTCGATGCGGCGCACATGCCAGCGGATTGCTGGCTTCCAAAGAATCGCCTCGAAGCAGGCGCGTGCGGCCGAAGGAGTCATCACGTCGTAGCTCACCCGTTCGACCTTCATTTCCGGCCGGGTGAAACAGGCGTAGGGGCCAGAAAGTTCAAGGCAGTAAGGCTTCATAAGACCTCTCATGCGATGCAAACAGGGTGAACCGGAGTGCCCTCGGGATTGAGGCCAAGGGTGGTGTCGTACAGCCAATCGCTCACTTGCGCGAACAGCCCAGGCATGATTTCCTCAATGTCGCCTTGTCGGAGCAGTTGCATGGCTTGGATGCGATGCAGGTTAACAGTGTAGCGCTGCAGCTTGCGCATCAGCCAGCGTTCGGGACCATCTTTACGCAAGGTCGCTAGCCACTTGTTGATGCTGTCGTCCTGGCCATTAACGCCCTGGTAACGCACAACGATGGGCATGCTGTCTTCATCTGAAATCAATTTGAATTTCTCTGCTGCGGTGCGGAAATTGACGGCCAGTTCGCGTCCGTCAAGCGCGTTGTCGGCCATGAACAAGTCATCGCAGATGCCTTTTTTGTCGAGTTCACAGGCATGGTACAAACGCTCGAAATAGCGGGCGAAGCACTCGAGCGCAAGCGGCTGCTCGGTGTCGCCGTACAGAACGCTGCGACAAGCGTCCTCGCCACGACGCAGAAGCCCGGGTGGAGCGGGCTTAGGCGGCACGAAAATGACGACCTTGCCTTTGGCGGCCAAGTGGCCCTCGCGGTTGCAGCGCCCTGCCGCTTGGGCGATGGAATCGAGCCCTGCGAGCGCACGAAATACCACAGGGAAATCCACGTCCACGCCCGCTTCGATCAGTTGGGTGCTGACCACACGCGTAGGTATGCCGGCTTTTAGTCGCGCCTTGATGTCGGCGATGACCAGCGAACGGTGGGCGCCGCACATCAGCGCGGACAGATGCAGCGTCCCCGCATCGATCTTCTGCATCTGCTCCCACAACGCGCGAGCATCGTTGCGGGTATTGACGATAGCGAGCACCGAGTCGTGTGCGGCCAATTCCGACGCCAGCTGCGGCCATTCTATGGGTGTATGCCAATCTGCAGGTAGAAGTACCCGCACGCGTTCCAGTGAATGGTAGAGCGCATCAGGATCGCTGATGATTTCACGCACATTGTCCAGGCCGCGCAGGTTCTGGCGCGCGTCAAAATAGGCGCGAGTGCTCAAGGCGGGCTGCGTGGCGGTGGACAGCACCACGGTCACGCCGTAGTGCTGCGTCAACAGATTGAGTACGTCGAGCATCGGCTGTAGAAATTCCGGAGGCAACAGCTGCGCTTCATCGAGGATGACGACGCTATCCACCAGATTATGTAGCTTGCGGCAGCGCGATGTCCGGGCGGCGAACAGTGACTCGAAAAACTGCACGTTGGTGGTAACGATAACGGGCGCGTCCCAATTTTCGCAAGCCAAGCGTGAAGCGTGGTTTTCCTGGCTGGGTTCGGATTCGGCATTGCTGTGATGCTCGATGACCACTTCGCCGAAGATGCTGCGGAAGACGTCTGCCGTCTGCTCGATGATACTGGTGTAGGGGATGACGTGAATGACCCGGCGCTTGCCGTGTACTTGCGCATGGGCCAGGGCGAATGCCATAGCCGAGAGTGTCTTACCGCCACCAGTGGGCACGGTGAGCGAGAAAAGGCCCGGAGTGAGCGCGGCTTTTTCCCGACACTGGCGCAGAATATCTGCGCGGATGGCGTTGACCGCCGTGGGCAGGGCCAGTGTAGCCAGCTGCGCCATGTGAGCGTCGAAGCGGGGCTCTAGCTCGGCAAGCGCAGGCCAGCAGTTACGTTGCGCGAACTTGTCCGGGTCCATGTAGCGCTCGGTGTCGAGGAAGTCTGCATCCACCAGCGCCGAGAATAGCATGCGCACCCACAGGGCAAAGCCATTCTTGCCACCTGGGATGATGCGCAAATCTGGCTTGAAGCCACCAGTATCCAGTAATTCTGCGGGCGGATTTTCGGCCAGTGCTTCATTGAGTTCATCACGACTATCTGCGTTGCTCAGTCGCACATCCAGCCCTCCAAACCAGTCTGCGAGTCCCGCATGATGTCCAGCGATTAGATAGGCCAGCACTCGACCCGCCGCACCGAAGCGATCCGTTGCAAGCATGGCCCCCGCCGTAGAATGTGGCGCCTTGCCCGCTTCGCCCTTGATGTGTGCATCGACCTCAAAGCCACTGGCCAAGCGGATGTAGCGCTGGAAGCGCGGGCGGTATTTACCGAGATCGTGCCAGCGCCCGGCCAATCGGGCCCAGTCGCCGCCATATTGTTCCGCGAATGTCGCGGCCAGCGTACCAACACTATTCAGATGCTCTAGTAGGTCGTGCGGATCACGCCAAAATCCGTCAGCATTTTTCGCGGCATGAGCGATGCTACTACTTATGGGCATGATTTGCGCTGCCTATCCGCACTTTATTTCCTCTCGTTCGTCGTGACCAGCCAGACGCCAAGGCCTGTGCCGCGATCAACAGGCCATGCCATCTTCTTCAAGATCCGAACACTTGAGGCGCGCACGGCCAAGCGAAGAGCCGCCATGCAGAATCTGCACAAGAACATTTTCCAACTTCCGGCTATAACCGAAGGTAGTTGCTCAGGAGATTGTATGCTTTCCATCCACGCCAAGAAAGGCTCCAACCTGGAGCACGTCGCCAAGGTGGCTGACTATCCAGACGAAACCCCCAGCGACCAACCCAAGCGCACAAGCGATTCCCGGCCTGGATCGGGCGCCATCGAGGACTATTACAGCCAGAATAACGGTGGCACGCCCAGGAGCTATGGTCAAGAGTGGTGTATCAGGATTTGCTGACATGATTCAGGCGGCGTCCTGTTGGGGGTCGGGCTGGGTTTCATTGGCCGGCATCCCATCGACAAAGATCACCCCGGCAAAGAGGTCTCGGAGCCTCTGCGGGTAGCGAATCCCTTTCCAGTGTTTTTCCGCTTGCTGGATGAGCTTGAAGCTCAGTCCCAGGAAACTGCTGCGCGAGACGCAGTTCTTGCTGCGGCTGCTGCGCTGGCGAACGGTCGCAAAGGTGGACTCGATGGCATTGCTGCTGCGAATGTGGAGCCAATGCTCTGCGGGAAAGTCGTAGAAGGCCAGCAGTACGTCGCGGTCCTTCTGGAGCTTCTCTACCGCCTTTGGGTACTTGGCCTGGTAGTTGCGCACAAAGACCCGCCAGGCCTGCTCTGCCGCCTCTTTGGTCTCGGCCATCCAGATGTTCTGCAGGGCGGCCTTGGCCTGGCTCTGCAGCCGCTTGGGAAACTCGTTGAGGACGTTGGCGGTCTTGTGCACCCAGCAGCGTTGATGGCGTGTCTGCGGATAGATCTCGCTCAGCGCCGACCAGAAGCCCAAGGCCCCGTCGCCGATGGCCAGCAAGGGGGCTTCCTGCACGCCTCGATCCCGCAGGTCGCGCAGGACTTCGAGCCAGGACGCCTTGGATTCGCGCAGGCCGTCGGTGACCGTCACGATCTCCTTCTTCCCTTCAGCGGTCACGCCGATGATGACCAAGAGACAGATGCGTGGGTCATCTTCCGCACGCAGGTTGGTGTAGATGCCATCGGCCCACCAGTAGGCATAGCGCTTGCCACAGAGGGAACGGCGCTGCCATTCGGTATGCTCCTGCGCCCACTCCGCCTTGAGGCGCCCCAGGGCCGCCGGAGAGAGTCCCCGAGCCTGCTCGCCCAACAGCACGACCAGCGCCTCGCGCAGCTTGCCAGAGGAAATACCGTGCAGATAAAGCCATGGCAGGGCCGCAGCGATGGTCTGCGAACGGCGAACATAGGGCGGGACCAAAGAAGAGCGGAATCCCAACCCCGATCCCGAGCGGTCCCGAGTCTTGGGTACTCGCACCGGAACAGGACCCAGGCGGGTCAGTATCTCCCGCTCCGGCTGGTAGCCATTGCGCACCACGGCGCGACGCCCATCCACGGTCCGTACCGTGCTCAGCTCTTCGAGTACCGCCACCAGTTCAGCCTCCACCGCCTGTTGGACCAAACGTCTTGCCCCCTGCCGCAGGATCTCTTCGATCCCCACCTCCAGCCCTGCCAATCCCTCTACCACTTTGCTATCTTCTCTCATGGCGCACCTCTTCGTTGCTGATCAGATTTCGAAACCCTTTCTAGCAACAGTGCGCCACCCTCCTCAGGTCAGCTGTAATCTCCCGCACACCACTTTCGAGCATAGCTCACCTAGCCGCGACCGGATATAAGCTCGCGCAGCATCGCGTTCGCGCTCGATTCGCGCACGCACCCCAATTTTTTGACCAGTGGACAGACCCTTATCCCAATCCACCGGCATATCAGCGCTGTGTATGCAGCTCCAGCTTTGCGTCCAGAGGCGCGCAGCAATGCTGCTGTTATCTTGTGTCGCACGCTCCACTTGTTGCCTGCCTTCGGCGGGGCGAGGAGACGCGAGGATCGGTGCAGAAGCCGTGGCAGCATCAATGCGCAGGCGGCGGAGAAGATCGGCTATAGTGCCGCCCTCGTTGGCGGCTGTATTGAGATACACTCCTTTTTGCGGGGCAATTTTGTAGTTGCAATGACCAGTATTGTCGCAATCGGCATTAACTTCCCGCCCGTTACGCTTGCAATAAATTTTAGCGTTTTGTAGCAACGTCAAAACATCATCTACAGAAAATGTCTTGGCGGATTTTTTGAAGGTGCGAGTACTCATGCCGCACCTCCCTTTGCCCCACGGGCAACGAGGGCAAGCCGAGGACGACCACGGCGCTTTTGCTGAGTAGGTAGTGGCGGTGCAGGGGGGAGATAGGTAGGACGATTAGCAATCCATGCTTGGATACTGGCCAGCGTCCACCTGGGACCGCGAGCTCCAGGCACTGCAATGGCAGGCGGGAATGCGAAAGGGTTTTTGCTGTACTGATTTTGAAGGGTTTTTTTGCTAACGCACAGAAGTTGCGCGAGCGCGTTCTGGTCTAGAAGACTGCTGATGAGTGATTGAGGCGGTTCCCCATCGCCGCCATCCCCATCGCCGTCGGATCCCGACTCTGCAGATGCTGCGCTTGAGCGGCTTGATGCCCCGTGAGACCGACGTGCACGGGTGGTAGTGCGAGTCGCGGGCACTCGCTGCAGCAGCCGAACTTGCGGACGAGTAACAAGAGAAAGCCTCTTCTTTAAAAGTGCAACGCGCACCTGTACTTTATTTATTCTATATTGCTGTTCTTGTGTAAATAACGGTTTATCATCGTTTTCGGGATCGTAATAGCTTGGTGGGTTGAGCATATCCGGCGCGAGTTCCGTTGCAATGTCTGTGATTTTGCGAGATTCCCGTTCAATCTGTTTTGCCAAATTTTGTGCTTCAGACGTCATTTTCGTCTCCTATAAACATCGCCGCCGTCTCACTTCATCCGCCGTTGGCTTGTGCGGCAGGAGTGCAGGGGGAGACGAGGCCCTTTCCGTGCAAGTGCATGGTGCACTCCATATCACTCATTATAGGCACCTAGTCTGCCCATGTCAAGCATAAATGCAATACGATCAATGGCTTATGAAACTAACGCCACGTTATTCAGTGGGAACGAACGGGGGCGAGAGGGAACAATTAAGGCAATGTAGCGTTACTTTTTCACGATGATTGCCCGTCGGTATTGCGATTATTGATGTAACCATAAAAAGATTGAGGGCCGGTGAGCGCTCGCGCGGGTCTGAGCGCATGGGATGGGTGAGCGCGGTTCTCAACTCGTGTGCTAGTATGGGCGCGGTTGCTGGGTGCGATCGGATTGGTTATGAGGATTCTCAGGGCTTTCTTGCAGCGTAATTGCAGCACACCCAGGGCGGGAATATATGGGAATTGGCGGGAACGGAAAACGATATAACGTATTGAAAAATAAAAAGAACACTATGCAAGCGATTGATCAAAAAAGGCGTAAAATCCGACTCGAAATCGGATGGACAGCAATGTCACGTGGGTTCGAATCCCACCCTCTCCGCCAATCGTAGATAAGTTCCTGATAGTTAAAAAAGGAATTTTCAATTCAATGGGTTGCGGCTAAACACTGTGGCTAGACGTGTAGCTAAAAGTGAGGTCGATACCCCCATGTACATTATCCGTCGCGGGTCGCTGTACCACTTTTCTCGCAAGCTCCCGGACTCCCTCCGCGGTAAGGAAATCCCATTGGCCTCCGGCCCAAGAAAGGTCGGCACCAATGGCTATCTGCGCTTTTCCCTCGGCACCGGCAACCGCCAGGAAGCCGAGCGCCTAGCCCGGCGGGTGGCGGTGGAGGTCGACGAATTCCTCGCGGCTAAAAAGGCAGCCTGGGAACGGATCGTCGCCCCATCGCTGGAGAAACAGGGTCAGCCGCAGGGAGTGATTCTCAAAGACATCTTTGACCAGCTGCCCCCGGACCAGCAGGCGAAAATCCTCGAGGTTGCCCGCCCGGTACCCCGACCGACCTTTTCTCCAGAAGAAATCGAAAAAGCCGCGCGACTGATGTACGCGACGATCCTGCAGCAGGACGAGCAGGAATATCGGGAGCTGGTGGCCTCGCTCCTGGCCCCGGACTCGGACGGAAAGGACACGGATGAGCGCTGGCTAATGCCGCGGGAGAATCCCTTTTTCGTGGGTAAGCTTCCGCCGGCGGGGTTGGTCGGGGATGTGCAGCTGCTGAAAGCACTCAAGCCCTTTATTGCCCAACACCTACACCTGGCTACTGGCCGGGATACCTCTTTCTGGCGCTTAGGAGAGGGCTATGAACCCTTTGCCGCCGCTTTCCGGGCCGTGTCCCGAGATCTAAAGCGACGGCAGAGAGGAGAGGAAGTGCCGACGCCCCCCGTGCCGGAGATTGCGGTAAAGGGCAAGCCGACTTTCGGCTGGCAGGAGCTGTTGGAGTATTGGATCCGGGATTGTCCCCGCCATCCCCGCACGGTCCGGGAGATGCAGACCCTAGTACAGTCTCTGTCCCAGTTTTTGCGGGGCAAGCTGCCTGCTGACATGTCCAAGCAAGATGTCACGGCTTGGCTCCGGCACGAGCGAGATAGTCGCGGCAATAGCGGCAAGACCCTCGAAAAGAAAGGCACCTTGATGGGAGCGCTGTTTTCGGTGGCGGTTAAAGACGAGCTTCTGCCGAGCAATCCGTTCACCGGTTTCGATTACAAGCGCCTTGCTCTGAAGATTGGCGTACAGTCGGAATCGGGCCGAGAGCCCTTTTCCTTGGCCCAGTTGCAGACACTGTTCTCGGCGGAGGGTCTGTTTGCGCAGAGCAAAGGCAACGGAGGGGGAGGGTATTACGCCAGGGTCTGGATTCCCCTACTGGGGCTTTTCACAGGTGCGCGGCTCGACGAGCTGGGACGCCTCACGGTAGACGACGTACAGCGGGAGCCGGTACCCCATTTTCGTATTCGCCGTGCGAAAAACAGCGAGAGCTTACGCTCGGTGCCCCTGCATCCGCAGCTGATCGAACATGGATTCCTGGACTATGTCGAGGCCATCCAGGCGGCTGGGCATTCCCGGCTCTGGCCCCTGCTGCGCAGTCGCGGAGCCTTGCATACAGATAGTGAAATGATCGGCCGATGGTTCAACCGGTACGTCCACGAGCGTCTGGGCTTTCCGCGAACCGTGGTGTTTCATTCCCTGCGGCATACTTTCAAAGACTTATGCCGGAATGCCGGAATCGTCAGCGACGTGCACCACCAGCTCACCGGTCACGCATCAGGATCGGTGGGGGATCGATACGGCGAGGGCTATTCCCTGGAAGTGCTGCAGACGGAGATTTCCAAAATCCGGCTTCCTTTTACCGTCCCGCGTCCGGAGCCTTATATCCCAGATCAAAGCGCCGCTCCCCAGCGAAGAGCTACGTGACATCGGAACGATCGCGTCGGGCAGGAGGATCCAACCGAAGGGGCTCCCCCGAATCGTCAGGACGCCGTCGTAGATGGAGCAGTCTGATAAGGCACGCTCATCTGTCGGTTAAGTCGATGGCTGGTGAGCAGCGTAAGCAGTCGTTCGCGAGATCCATATTATCGACCCAGGAGTGCTCACATTATATCAGGAAGATAAATCAGAGTGTCCTTTATTTATTCGCTTTTAAACTACAGAAAGAGATTCCACAATATCCCCAATAGAAGCGCCAGGGTCATGACACAGCAGGCGTAAAGAATGGCAACGCGGGCTCCCATTTCGCGATAAATTGGGCCGAGCGTGGCGATATTTGAGCCCACACCGGCAATGAGCAAAATCATGCCATTCCCAGGCCCCAATCCTTTTTGCAACAGCGCGTTGACCAGCGGTAACGACCCCAGGCTATCTGCATAAAGTAGCGTCGCGAAGATCAGAGCCAGTACAGGAGTCAGCCAGTCACGGGCCTCCAGGGCACTGATCCACGCAGTGGGTAGCCAGGTCTTGACCGTAGCGCCAATCAATATTCCGGCAACAATCCAGGGTAAAAGCTCCCGTGCCAAAGCCCAGGCGTTAGTCCCGGCCATCTGTAGTTTTTTCCACGGGTGAGAGAAGTCGAAGAATTTTCCACTCCCAACAACATCCACCGTAGAACAACAGGCAGAACCACTTTTGACGGAACAGGACGTTGTCGTACAGACCGTTTCTGGCACCTCTGTTGCCAGCGATCGAGCGGTGCATCTGTCGGTAGACTGCCAATCGATGATCATCCCCGTGAGAAAGGCGATTAATACTCCCGAGCCGGCGACAACCAATGCCATTTGCCAGCCCAGAAATATCCACAAGGCTACCAGCCCATACCAGTTGAACCAGGGCGTCGCAATTAAAAAGGCGCAGGCAGGCCCGGGGCGACTACCTCCACGCCAAAGTGCCAGCGCGGTAGGAATCGCAGTGCAACAACACAAGGGGGTAAAAAATCCAACCGTAGCGCCGATCGCGTTGGCGCGCCACAAAGAGTATCCCGATAAATACCTGGCCACCACCGTAGGTCTTGCCACAGCCTGCAAAAAACCTGCAAACAAGAATCCAAAAACCGCGACTTCTCCGAACTCTTTGGAATAATCGAGTACTGTACCCAACCAATCCATGCAGCCCCCTATCCTGCTTTCTGCTGCGCAATCCGGGCTTCCAGGAAGGCGTTTGTCATGCTGAGAAGTTGTTTTACTTTCTGAGGATCGGTGCGGTAGTAGACCATCTTTCCATCATTACGCATACGCAACCAGTCCCGGTCGTGTAATGCACGTAATTGATGAGAAGCTGCACTGATACTGAGGTTGAGCGCGTGCGCAATGTCACAGACGCAAAGCTCTTCGGACGCCAAAGCAAGCAGGATGCGCAGACGCGTTCGATTTCCCAGCACATCAAATATGCGCACAACCGCTTTGATATCGGATTCATCTTGTTCCAGACGCATGCGCGCGGCAGCGACTTTGCCGGGTTCAAAGCAGTTGACGAGACAACGCGGATCAGTATCTTCTATGCTCATTTGAACAAATATAGTAATGATCGGGTCACCTGTCAACAGGAGCGCACGCGCAGTTTCTCCCTTACTTACCGGCCGTCCGCGGGCCACTTTGACGACTACCGATGATTCACGAACAAAGCCAGGCCGTCTTTGCTATCCCCGGGTGGGCAGAAGCGTGGTCTGGGCAGCCGCTTCCACGCGTGCGAAGTATGTGGTCAGTTCGGGTGGCAACTGGATGTCCTCCAGTAGGCGTAAGCCGGTCAAATCGCCGGTAATAAGCGTGTCGGCCACAGAAAACATGGGAGTATAGAAGCCGTGGACGGCGACGCGCGCGGCAACGTCCTGGAGATCGACCTCCATTCCGGCATACCACTCCTTACGACGCTTCTGCAGCCCCTCCAGCGTATCTCCCAGCCAACTCTCCATACGGTTCCGGTAATAGGTCATTGCGCGGGGATCCTGTCCGAGACTCGCATATTGCGGCAATGTGGGTGCGATCAGGCGAAATAGCATGTCACTGATGCGTGCACGCCACGCCTGCACACCTTCCCACTCCGAGTCGCTAATGGCTCCGCGACAGAGCGGCGGTGTCTCAGGAAAACGGCGATCCAGTTCTGCGATGATCTCCAGAGATTCGCCCTGGCGACTTCCATCGGGGTACTCGACAACAGGTAGTCGACCAAAGCCGCTAATCGATTGGAAGTATTCTGGACCATAAAAGCGCGCTGGCTGCTCGTTAAAAACGATTCCCTTGTAACCCAGTGCCAAACGCACCCGCTGGCAAAAAGGGCAGAAGTCAAAATGAATGAGCGTCAGCATGAAAATCCTCCCAGATGGCAGCACGGAAGTGGAACCTATTGACAACTGCATGCGCTATCATCAATATGAGCGAATATACATGTATGAGCGTGCTCATATCAAGGAGAATGTTATGCCGGAAGCGTCCTGCCCCGCTCGATTGCTCAGCCCGATTTTCAAAGTCCTGGCCGAACCGAACCGGCTGTCCATCCTTTGTGCGTTGGGGACGGAATGCCGACCAGTCACCGACATCATCCGTGCCACCGAGCTACCCCAAACCAATGTCTCCTTCCACTTGCGCATTCTGCGGGAAGCTGGACTGGTGCGCGCCGAACGGCGCGGGAGCTTCGTGTACTACTGCCTTCCCGACCCAGACTTGTTAGGGATTCTGGAGTCGTTGCAGGCTTGGGTAGGGGCTCATACTCCGTTGCTCAGCCCCGATGAGGATGTTGACGGCAGTACTTCCTCATTAGACCGGAGGACAAGGTCATGTGGATGAATGGAGGGTGGGGCTGGATGCCATGGGGGTGGATCTTCCCGCTGATTTTTTTGGTGCTGATGGTGGTTTTTATGGTTTTCATGATGCGCGGTGGCATGGGCGGCGGCCCCATGTGCGGCGGTTCCCACCAAACGCCAGGATCGGCAGAAACCCCGCGGGAAGCCCTGGACCGACGCTATGCCCGGGGGGAGATCACTCGAGAAGAGTACCAGCAAATGCGCAAGGATCTGGAAGGGTAAGAAGGAAGATTACATGAACGTTGATAAGCAAGAGGCTTTATTCCCAGCGACAATCATGCCTGACCCAGACTGGTGGCAGGCCCTGTGGCCTGATCCCTTGAGGGTAATTCAGGATCTTGGTGTGACAACAGGAATGTCGGTCTTGGACCTTTGCTGCGGCGATGGTTATTTCACTGCCGCCCTCGCCAAACAGGTGGAAAACGGTGAAGTCTTCGGTCTTGATCTCGACGAGCAAATGCTTGCTGCCGCTGAATCAGCGTGTGCCGGGTTGAGGAACTGTTCTTTTTTGCAAGGCGACGCCATGGATCTGCATCAACTGCTCCCGAAGCCGGTAGATTATTGCCTCATGGCCAATACCTTTCACGGCGTGCCCGAGCAGACAGCGCTGGCCCGGGAGATCGCCCGCGTCCTCAAGCCCGGCGGGCTTTTTGCCGTCGTCAACTGGCATGCCCGCCCGCGGGAAGAAACTCCGGTCCTGGGACAGGCACGCGGACCGCGCACGGAACTGCGCATGACGCCGGAGCAGGTGCGAACTGTGGTAGAACCCGCTGGCTTCCAACAGGTAGACGTGATTACGTTGCCCCCCTATCACTACGGTAGCCTTTTTCGACTTCGTGGATAACGGAGAAACCGGAACTGCCCAGGTATTCTGTTGGCAGTGACAAATCTGAGTAATTTAGGAGAGTGGTCATGGAATCAGCAAAACCCGATGAACCGGAAAAAAGTGGCAACGAAAAAGACGATTCTGCAAAGTCCGGGAGTGGAAACCCCATGGAGATGGGCATGGGAATGATGAAAAAAATGATGGGGCAAGGCGGTGGGGGTCCTATGGCGATGATGCAGAAGATGATGAACCAGCACGGGGAAGGCGCGGAAGGGGGCAATCCCATGCAACAAATGATGGGATCGTGCATGGCGATGTGTTCGGAAATGTTGGAAACCATGCAGCGCACCACCGCGCTCGCGGCCTATGCCCAGCCGGAGCTGTACCAACTTTTTGAAGAATGGCTCGCGGCCCGAGAGGATGAAGTTCTCCATCGGATTGAACAAGCCGGCAGCCAGGATCCAGACGCCCTGGCGGAGATGCTTTCCCTGAGTTCGGCAAGTGTGATGGTATTGCTAGCTCGCCTAAAAAATCAGGGAAAGATCCATCTCAAAGCGGAGAGTATCAAGGCATCTTGATTTCCCAAGTGGACGTAGTGTGTCGGTTCAACCACTTGGTGGATATCCCGGGGAAATGGGTGCTGACTCTTGATATTTGCCCAAGTGCCTCTTGGCGAGGATATCCACCATCATGCTTTCTTTTCTGAAAAAAAGACGGTTTTGGATAGAGTTTGTTATCTGGATCGGGTTGCTGATTGGAGTCTATGCGTTTACGCAATGGCGAGGCAGCCCTATGGCGGCAAATATCCCCCATCAACTACCGAGTTTAGTCGTCCGAAGCCTGAGTGGTCGGCTTATTGACCTGCCAGCGGTACCGAAGAGGATGATCCTTATCAACTTCTGGGCCCCAGACTGTCCGGCTTGCTTGGCCGAGACCCCAGCGTTGGTGCAACTGCAGCAGTGGTTCGGCGGGAAGTCCTTTAGCATTATTGGAATTGGCGTAAATGGAAGTACAGCGAAAGCCGTACGTGCGAGGATGCGCGAGTTGGGCATCAACTATCCGGAGTATCTGGCCGCCGGCCAGGGTGTCAGCCAGGCGCTAGGCGGCGTTATCCTGACTCCGACCAGTATACTCGTCAATGGGAAGGGGCGAATTGTTGGACGCTATGTCGGGGCCATAGCGCTACCCGTGATTGTTTGGAAGTTGTTGTGGACATGGGTTTAGGAAGTATCCATCGAGCAACGTGCGCATATTCCTGATAGGGATGTCTGGCGCCACGGCGTTGTCGATTGCACCCTACCGTTCGCTGCCCTGCAGTCCTCACCGGGACAGCGCTCCATCTCTGTTTGGATATCGGCGGCCACCTATAGCACCACTGGCAGCATAGGGCGCGAGCTTGACAGGGCTGAAGATTTTGCCTACCTTTTAGTTGCACTATTTCTTAACTTCGGAATGCTGGAGGTGAACCATGTTCTTCAAACAACGCGCAAGCGCCGACGGTACCTTGTCCTACTTCTACGGGTGCGGAGGCAAGGGCTTCGCGGTAGCCGTGGATGTGGTAGCGGGCGACGAGGACTGGTTCCTCGAAGAGGCACAGAAGGCTGCAGTTGCCATTAGCTTCGTCATCGACACCCACATTCACGCCGATCACCTATCTGGCGGGCGGGCCCTGGCGGAACGGGTTGGCGCACCGTACTGCATGCACGAAAGCGATGTAGACTTGGTGCAGTTTGCGATTCGCGGCCTTCACGACGGCGAAGTCCTGGAAACCGGAAATGTCGTAACGCAAGTGCTCTACACCCCCGGTCATACCCTGGACAGCCTCTGTCTTCTGGTCAGCGATCGGCGAAGAAGTGCCGATCCCTGGTTTGCCCTAACCGGTGACACGCTCTTTGTTGGCGGAGTGGGACGCCCAGATCTGGGTGGAACGCCGGAGGAAATGGCGGGAAAACTCTTCGACAGCCTCCACCAAAAACTGCTCACCCTGCCCGATGACTTGGAGATTTTCCCAGGGCACGCGGCCGGGAGCGTCTGCGGTGCAGGCTTGTCCGGGAAGCCTTCTTCGACTCTGGGTTTTGAAAAACGTTGGGACCCTTACCTCACCATGGAGCGCGAGGCTTTCGTTCGTTCGCTTACCACGGACGTTCCCGAAAAGCCCGCCGATATGGCGCGCATGGTTGCCATCAATCTGGGGAAAGCAGCATGAAGAATGATACCGTTCGGTATGCGCTTTTTTCTGAGGTATTTTCTGCCCTTGCGCACCCCAAACGCCTGGAGATCATCCATTATCTGGGCGAGGGACAGAAAAATGCCGGTGAATTGGCAGAACTCATCAGCCTCTCCAAAGCCAACCTTTCCCAGCACCTGAGCGTGCTGAAAGCTCGGGGCTTGGTGCATTGCGAAAAGTGCGGGACCTTCTGTCACTATCGTCTGACCAGCCCCAAGGTTCTGGAAACGTGCGAGATCGTCCGCGATCTCATCCTGGACCAAATGCAGACCACTACCCAGCTTCAAGAGGCATTAGCGACGGTGGTGCCTCTACGCAAGGGCCATCAGGGATGAGCTCCGAGGAGACCACGACCTATACTCGAGGAATTGGCGTCAATCGAGGTCAGTTCCTCCTGCAAACGGTTCAGGTCTTTTTCGTAGGCTTGATCATCGGCATGGAGAGAAATGTCCTTCCTGCCATGAGCCACCGTTTTGGCGTAGATAGCCACGCCTTCCTTTTTCTCGCCTCCTTTGTGATTTCCTTTGGTCTAGTAAAAGGGGCTCTCAACTTTGTCGCCGGCGGGCTATCCGATCGAATCGGTCGCAGGCGGGTGTTATTCCTGGGCTGGTTGGCGGGGATTCCTATTCCGCTAATGATCTTTTTTGCTCCCAACTGGTGGTGGATCATCGGCGCCAATGTTTTTTTGGGGGTAAATCAG
This sequence comes from Acidithiobacillus acidisediminis, assembly GCF_023277115.1. NCBI lineage: Bacteria > Pseudomonadati > Pseudomonadota > Acidithiobacillia > Acidithiobacillales > Acidithiobacillaceae > Acidithiobacillus > Acidithiobacillus acidisediminis. The sequence goes on along the minus strand of NZ_JALQCS010000001.1, from coordinate 1,850,282 downwards.
GCCTTCACCTGGACCATGACCGTCACGAGCCAAATCGATCTGGCCGATAACCACCAGCGCGGCCTGGCTGTTGGCATCAATGAGGCAGTGGGCTACATCGCGGTGGGTTTGGCGGGCCTCGCAACGGGCTATCTTGCCGTCGTCTACGGTCCCCGTTGGACACTGTTGGCGTTCGGACTCGTGGTCATTGCGCTTGCACTACTCCTACTATTGGGGATCCAGGATACTATCCATTGGGTTCGCGCAGAGCATGCACAGCGTCAGCCATCGGCAGAAACCACAAAGACGGCTTCTCAGGTCAGCACCTGGGCGACTTTCCTGCACGTTTCTTTTCGGGACGCCACCTATCGGGCCCTCTGCCAGGGGGGGGTCGCCAACAAGATTGCCGATACCCTGGTTTGGGTCCTCTTCCCGGTCTTTTTCCGGTTTCACGGCTTGAGCGTCGTGCAAATCGGCTGGATCACCGGTGTCTATGCGATGGTCTGGGGGCTCGGTCAATTTGGGACCGGACATCTCGCCGATCGCATCGGTCGCAGACCGCCCATCCTGGCAGGCTTCGCCCTGCTGGCTGCGGGGCTTGCAGGCACTGCGCTGGTCGGCCGCTTCACCGCGTGGATTGCCACGGCGGCGGTAATGGGCCTGGGCATGGCCCTTCTCTATCCCAACCTGATCGCCGCCATGTCCGATGTGGCGCCCCCACTGGAGCGTGGACGCATCCTGGGCACCTATCGATACTGGCGAGATACGGGTTATGCCATTGGTGGCCTGGTGCTCGGCGTGGTCGCACAATGGAGCGACAAGATTCTCCCCGCCATTTGGTTCACCGCCGGCATCGTCGCGTTTTCTGGCTTGTGGATCGCGCTTTCCGTACAAGAAACCCACCCGCGAACCCACGCCGCTTCTACAGGAGTATCTGGATGACTACTGCTCTCATAATTTTGCATGCCGCTCCGGAACGGGCAAACCCCAGGGCCGACACCGCTGTCCGACTCGCTGGGGCCATGCTGGCTGACGGAAAGGACGTGCGCCTGTTTCTTGCGGGAGAGGGAGTTCTCTTGCTGAAAGGTACCGAGACTGCAGGGGATAGCACGCATGCCTTGCTGAACGAACTGCTGGAGTTGGGACTAGAGGTCCAGTGTTGCGGAAGCTCCTTGCAAGCCCAGGGGATCGACGCCCTCCCAAAGGGTGTCGCTAAGAGCTCCATGAAAGGCCTCTCGGCTTGGATCAGTGCCGTGGATGAGGTGGTCTGCTTTTGATGGGAACAAATGGTGCGCTCTCTTTGTCTCACGGTTTAGCAATTTCTGAATCTACTGATTAGCCGGAGGAAAACGCATGGACTCAACCCCAGTGAACGGTGTGGACGTTGCGCAACTGATGGCAACCATTGATGCCGTGAAAGGAGACCCCGAACTTGCGAAGTTTGTCTTCCGGGCCCACACCGAATGGCAAACCGGGGCCCACGTGCGGACGCAGATTCAAGGATTCCGCGGGGTCAAACAGGAAGATTCGTCGCGCACACAACCCTTTGTGCTCGAAGGAGATGAGCCGCCGGTGCTGCTGGGAAGCAATCGGGGGCCCAACGCTGTGGAATTGTTGCTTGCGGGACTGACGGCTTGCCTTTCGGTGGGGATTTCCTACAACGCCGCCGCGCGTGGAATCACCATTGAGACAATGACCCTGGACGTCACGGGGGATATCGATCTGCAGGGGTTTTTGGGAATCTCGGAATCGGTGCGACCTGGGTGTCAGGAGATCCATATTGCCTGCCGGATCAAAAGCCCTGCATCGGACCAGGAAATCGCCGATCTCCTGGATCACGTGCAACAGACATCCCCCGTCACCGATATGCTGCGCTATCCCACTCCGGTGCAGGTGCGATTTATTCGGGATTCCTGACGATCCAGACGGAATCGTAGCCCTGGTTGGGACCGTAATGGTCGCGACGCGTTCTGGAAGATGGGTGACCTGAGGGCCTCGCACCCAATGGATAGTAAAACGCAGGAAAGAGGGTCCGTGGTAACCAGAGAAGGATCCAGCCTCTTCAGGAGGTGGTTCTTTCTGATTACCCAGATTTCCTGACCGGACATAGTTTCCCTGTTTCTTGAAAGATTGGGAGTGGAGAGGGTGGCAAAGTGCGCAGTTAAACAATTTACTAGGGGAGTTTTGATCCTCCTGATCACTTTGCTGTGTCTGCCCCCCGTTGCTCTGGCGGGCGAAGTCTTCTCCCCCCTGATGGGGAGTTCCTCTTCGTTTCTGGCTCCAGCCAAAGCCTTTCAATTCCGCGCGCACATGGCACCACAGAACGAACTGGTGCTGCAGTGGGTGGCAGCCAAACACTATCACCTATATCGCAACCGGATTCAGGTGCACGTGACACCTGGCACCGTACGGCTGGGACCCTACACCCTGCCACCAGGAAAACCCATGCACATTCCTGGGGTGGGCACCTTGGCCGTCTACGAGGGAGACACCACCACCGTTCGCGTGCCGCTCCATTTCCAGGGTCAGCCCCCGAAACAGATTCAGGTGACCAGCAGCTTTCAGGGTTGTGCCAATGCTGGCGTCTGTTATCCGGTAGAAACCAAGACCTATACGCTTGCGCCTAGCATAGCAACACCCAGTACAGCGGCCGTGGCCACGGTGTCACCTCCGGAGAAGCCACCACTGGTCAAACCCGTAGCGCCCCAGCAGTCGCATGCGGCTTCCGGTAGGTATCGCCAGTTCGCTGCAGGGCTACTCGGTAGCCATGCTTTTTGGACATTACTGCTCTTCTTTGTCGCTGGCCTGGGGTTGGCTTTTACCCCCTGCATTTTCCCCATGATCCCGATTTTGTCCTCCCTGGTGGTCGGGCACGTAGAGGACCAGATGACGGCAAGACAGGCCAGACGGCATGCCTTCTGGATTTCCTTGGCATACGTGCTGGGGATGTCCCTAACGTACGCCATTGCCGGGGTATTGGCTGCGGTTACGGGATCCTATCTGCAGGCATTCTTTGAAAGCCCATGGGTACTCGGGAGCTTCAGCGCCCTATTCGTCTTGCTGGCATTGTCCATGTTCGGCTTTTACGAACTGCAGATGCCGACTGCCATCCAATCTCGTCTCTCCCGCTATGGAAAGGGTGGGCATTTTACCGGCGCTTGGCTAATGGGGGTCCTCTCCGCGCTGATCGTCGGCCCCTGCGTTGCCGCACCGTTGGCCGGCGCCCTCCTGTTTATTGCCCATACTGGCAATGTGTTACTGGGAGGCTTGGCACTGTTTCTTCTTGCCTTGGGGATGGGGGTTCCCTTGCTGGTCATCGGGACTTCGGCCGGGCATTTCCTACCCAAGGCCGGTGCCTGGATGAATGGAGTCAAGGCCATTTTTGGGGTCGTTTTGCTCGGGGTGGCGATCTGGTTTCTCACGCGCATTGTTCCCGGTAATGTCGCTCTTGCCCTGTGGGCAGCACTGGCGATCGTTTCCAGCGTCTATCTGGGTGTATTTGGTTCTCACTACGCACCTACCGGATGGCAACAGTTCCGCCGAGGACTCGGATTGCTGGCCTTGGTGTTCGGGGTTGCCCTGTTCATAGGTGCTTTGGGGGGAGGTTCTCAGGTGCTCCAGCCGCTCGCACCGTTCGTACAGCATGACTTGCCACTCCCGGGGGAGCAACAAACCAGTACGCCGCACTTCACTTTGGTTCGCAGCTTGTCGCAATTGCGATCGGCGCTGGCCGCAGACAAGGGCCATCCCGTCCTGGTGGACTTCTGGGCAAAATGGTGCGTGGAGTGTCAGCGGATGGATGTGGAAACCTATGACAATCCCCGAGTGGAGAGCGCGTTGCGGCCTTTGTCCCTGATTCGTGTGGATGTAACGGCGAATGACAGCCAGTCATCCGCACTCCTGCACCATTTCCAACTCTTCGGCCCACCAGCGGTTTTGCTGGTAAACCCAGACGGTCATCTCGTCGGGCAATATGAGGGCTATGAGGGTCCTAACACGTTGCTACGCCATTTGCAGGAAAAGTTGGGGACAACGGGGAATAACCGTTGATTTTTATGTATGCACAAGGAGCACAACCATGCGCAAACACTCAGTGATAACAGCCGTCGTAGGCACGATGCTGGCGGCAGCTTTTTCTTCTCCGGTGGCACTGGCAGCGACCGTTTCCAGCCCCCTGCCACCCATGGCCCAAGCCAGCTATTGGACAACGATCGGACAGCGTCTCACCTACATTCAGGAAGGGCGCAGAGGGCCCATCATTTACGATTTCTTTGACCCGAACTGCCCTTATTGCCATGGCATGTACAACGAGGAGCAGCCCCTGATTCGCTCCGGGAAGCTTACGGTACGCTATGTTCCGGTGGCCTATTTGATGCCCAGCAGTACACCGGAGGCGGCCGCGATTCTGCAATCTTCGCATCGATTGTCTGCGCTCCGGCATTTCGAAGTGCTGGCGGGTAAAAGTTTTGCGGCTCCCTTGGCAGCGAGCGGGCCCATTGGTCTTCCCACAGCCAAACCGACTCCTCAGACCATTCACGCGCTGCAAGTCAACATGGCCGTGCTGCAAAGCACCCATTCCATGGGGGTCCCGGCCATTCTCTATCAGCGCAAGAGCGGTACCACGGGCTTACTGCCCGGCATGGTTTCCCGCGGGGAACTGCTGACCCTACTTCCTAATCTCAAATAGAACTTCCGGGAGACGTGAATGCGAATGAATCGATGGATGAACAATCAGCGGGCGCAATGGATCTTGGGAGGAGTGCTCACCTTCGGCTTCTTCCTCCTTACCCCAAACCTCGCCTTTGCGAAGACTTCGGATACTGCTCCCAAAATGACAGCCAGTTCTTTTTGGAATCAGTTTTTACCGCACCACGTCACCTATATTCAGGACGGCTATGCAGGTCCGATAATTTACGATTTTCAGGATCCCAATTGTCCTTATTGCCATGTGATGTATGAACACGAGGCACCCTTGATTCGGGCTGGAAAATTGACGGTGCGATATGTACCGGTCGCCTTCCTCACCCCCCAAAGTCCGGCCGAAGCGGCGGCCTGGCTGCAGTCACCGCACCCGTTGCAGGCCCTCAAGCACTTTGAAACCATTGTTGGTCCAGCGTTACGCAGCGGGAGTTATCGTTCCTTGCCGAAGGTAACCCCAACCGCTGCAACCCGGAAAAACCTGCGGCAGAATCTGGATATTATGGGCGAGGCGGGCTTCGAAGGTACTCCCGCGATCTTGTTTCGTGCCAAAGATGGAGCTATCGGACGCATCCCAGGGGCCATTTCTGAAGCCAGCTTGAAAAAACTGTTACCACATTTATGGCACGGGCACGATTAACCCAATCTACCCCGTTATATCGACAACACGCAAGAAGGAGTAATACCATGGAACACAGCAAAGTAGCCAAGACAATCGCCAGTACGTTTCTCGCCAGTTGCTTGGCCGGTGGCACCATAACCACATTGGCTAACGCCGACACCATGGTCCCGCCCATGGGCAAAACGCAGTCCGCAGCAAAATCCCAGGGAGGTATGATGCGCCATGGCTGCAGCGGTAAACGCAAAGCCTATGAGAACAAAGGGGGAATGATGCGTCATGGTTGTAGTGGCGTAAAAAAGAAATCCACCATGTAAGGTACTTTGCCGGATTCCGGTTCTCGCAGGAATCCGGCGACGAACTGGTTTAGAGTACCATGCACGCTTCCACAGGAATCGGGCTTCGGGCTCCTCACGTCGAGGGGATTCTGCTCACGCAGCCCGACGTTAGTGTCCTGGAGGTCTACAGCGAGGATTATCTGGGGGCCGATCGAACCTGGCTGGCAGAGCTGGAGGCGGTGCGCGCGCGTTATCCGATCACCCTGCACGGAGTAGGACTTTCCATCGGCTCCAGCGACCCATTGAATACGAGCTATCTAAAGAGACTACGTACTCTAATCCATCAGATAGATCCTCTTCGGGTCTCGGACCATCTTGCTTGGTCTTCACTGGATGGCCAGTATTTCAGTGATCAGTATCCCCTTCCTCGACAATCCGTTGTGTTGCGGCACCTGGTGTCTCGCATAGGAATGGTACAGGATTTTCTGCAATGTCCTTTGCTCCTGGAGAATATTGCTTATTATCTCCCGCCGAATGGACGAGACGACTACTCAGAGGCGGATTTTTTGCGGGAGTTGGTATCGCAGTCCGGCTGCCAACTACTGCTGGACGTCGAGAACCTGCGAATCAATTGTGACAACCATGGAGGGGATCCATGGGCTTTGCTGGGTGGTTTGCCCATACCAGCAGTTACCGAAATTCATGTTGCCGGCGGTGAGCAGGTGCAGGTGGATGGAACGGTTCTCTCCGTCGACACCCACAGTCGTGTCCCCGGAAAACAGGCCCGGACTCTCTTTGCATTCGCATGCGCGCGCTTTCCCGATGCCATTCGCATTCTGGAATGGGATGCCGACCTGCCCTCGTTGTCCGAGTTGGTAAGGACAGCACAATCTCTGGAATCCGCAGTATGAATGGTAATAGGGAAGCATTACTTCGCTGGCAGCGAGATTGGGCTAACCGAATTCTGCAGTCGGTAGACGATGAACCCTCTGCTCCGGCGTTGTCTTTCTACCGACAAAGTATGCAGAACCGATTGGCGGATTCCTTGGCCAACATTTACCCAGCGGTTGCCGACATGGCCGGCGTCGGCCCATTCAACCAGTTAGCAGACAGCTATCGAGGACTCTATTTACCCAGTGATCCGGACCTGATGCTCTACGGGGAGCACTTGGGTCCTTTTCTGATTTCTCGTGGGAAGAGTCTGCAACATCTTGGGGAGATTGCGCGTCTGGAATGGTTTCTTCATCGATGCAATCTGGAATGTTGCCACCCATTGGTTCCGCGAGAACGAGAACCCGCGCTGTTCCTGGGACGTGCATCTGGTCAAGCCATTTACCTGGATCGCCTCCCACGCCTGTTTCGCTCCCACTGGGTAACCTACGAAGAGGTGACTCGTTATCATGATCTCCCGGATTGGACTCAAGGAGATTTACACAGACATGCTTGGTTGGGTATCGGCATGATTCCCACAGATCAGGGACCAATCTATTGGATTTTGCCTGCCGGGTCCTATGTTTTTCTAAACCAGCTTTGTACCGGGAAATCACTCGAAGACGCTCTGCAGTGGGGACTCTATGCTGATCCCGGTGGACAGTACCAACAAATTCTCGAGTCTTGCCAACGTGCTGGACTCATTCGAGTCGGTTGATACCGAAACGCTCTGCCACGATCCGTAATCTTGGAGGACAAATGAACAAGGCCTGGTTTTTTAACATTTCCGGGTGGATATCAATTGTTTCTCTTGGTCTGACGTTCTTTCTGTCGTCATCAGCAATTGCAGCTACGCCTCAAAGCGCTTTTGACCACATCGAACACTCCTTCGATCTCCCGCCGAAAGCCCTGCCCATTCAGACTATCGTCCAAAAATTGCGCCATGCGGATACCTTTCTCGTGGGCAACCGTGGTCCAGAGCTGACCGCTTTCATGGATCCGAACTGCATCTGGTGTCACCGGTTCTACGAAAAGGCCATGCCCCTGGTACGCGCTGGGAAACTCCATCTGCGGGTGGCTCTCGTTGGCTTTCTGAAGCCCACCAGCGCTGCCAAAGCGGCAGCTATTTTAGCTGCCAAAAACCCAGCGCAGGCGCTAGCTTTCGATGAATCGCATTTCAACGTTATTACCGAGGAAGGGGGCATTCGTCCTGACTACCAAGCACCCTTGGCGATCCGTCGAGCGGTGTCGGACAACACACAGCTGCTTGCCGAAACCGGCGAGGAGGCGACCCCAACGCTGCTCTATTATACCAAGGCGAAACGATGGCACCTCCAACATGGGCTCGGGCTGCTCGGACTGCATAACATTCTGGCAACGATCGCATGAAGAAGCGCCTCCGCCTGCGATGGCGTTGGGGACTTGCTGTGGCATTGGGTGCTTGTTGGCCATTAGGGAGTCTCTGATTTAGCCATCTGATACAATGGGCTGACCGAGTAGCGAGGAGATGCTATCCATGTCCGGACAGATAACCTTTGCCGAGGAGCCCAGCCTGTCGCGACGCCGCAAGCAGACCAAGCGAGAACGCTTTCTGGCCGAGATGGATGCCGTGGTTCCCTGGGCCAGGCTTGTGGCCTTGATCGAGCCGCACTACCCCAAGGGGGGCAGCGGCCGCAAACCTATGCCTTTGGAGCGGATGCTGCGGATCCACTTTCTCCAGCAATGGTTCGGCTACTCCGATCCGGGGATGGAAGAGGCCCTGTACGAGGTTCCTCTGCTCCGTCAATTCGTCGGTATCGACTTGGGTCGGGACTTCGTTCCCGATGAGACCACGATCCTGAAGTTCCGCCGCTTACTGGAGCGCCATGCGCTTGCCCAGGCCATCTTTGCCGAGGTGCAGTCCGTGTTGCAGGAGAAAGGGCTCTTGCTGCAGGAAGGCAAGACCGTGGATGCCACCTTGATTCACGCCCCGAGCTCCACCAAGAACCGAGACCGCAAGCGGGATCCAGAGATGAGTTCCACCAAGAAAGGGAATCAGTGGTATTTCGGGATGAAGGCGCATGTGGCAACGGATCTCCAAGGTATCGTACAGGCGGTGGACTTCACGGCGGCCAAGGTACCGGATCATCAGCGGCTGGAGGGGCTCCTTACCGGAGAGGAGTCGGTGGTCCTCGCTGACCGGGGCTATGACTATCCCCAGGTGCATGACACGCTGGTGGCCCGAGGCATACGGAACGCGGTAGCGCGGCGACGCTATCCTGGGCAGAAAACCGGCTTGGCGGCCCTCAAGCGCTACAACCGCGCCATTGCCCGGATCCGTGCCCGGGGAGAACACGCCTTCCGGGTGCTGAAGTGCCAATTCGGTTATCAGCGAACCAGATATCGGGGTCTGGCCAAGAACGGTGCTCAACTGACCACGCTCTTTGCCTTGGCCAATCTGTACATGCTGAGGAGATATCTCCTGGCCGCGTAGGGAGTGGTGTGCCCAATATCCAATAATTCTCCAGAAAATGGGGGAATTTGACGGATAAGTGACCTGATAGCAACGTGCTTAGGTCAATACTGGGGACAAGGCGCACCTTTTTAGGCTAGGTCAGAGCTTCCTTAGCCTTCGCACCCTTTGATCTCTCCTTCCTGACCATTGTCCTCCTGCTGGCCCTATTTTGGCTCAGTGATGCGGTCACACCAAGCGCTGCCGCAACGATAGGATTCGCGTTTGGCTTCGGGGCCTTTGCAGCCGGGATCTATTGGTTAGCTATACCGCTTCATAATTATGCGCACATGAGTTGGTTGTTGTCTGCGGCCGCCGTTGCTCTGCTGGCACTCTACTGCGCTATTTATCCAGCCCTTTCCCTGTGGGTAGCCGCGAAGTGGTGGGCGCATAGCAGACTCTTCGCGCTTCCCTTTCTGTGGATAGGAGCGGAGTGGCTTCAAGCCCATCTCTTCACCGGGTTTCCCTGGCTTGCCACCGGATACAGTCAGACCTGGAGTCTCCTGGGGGGATGGGCTCCGCTCCTGGGCCAATACGGCGTGGGCCTGGCAACTGCCGGCGTGGCTGCTTTGCTTCTTTTCCTTATCCGCCATCGGGCTAACCGCAGGAAGGCCGTCGCCGCAATCGGTGGAATTGTCCTGCTCTATACCGGAGCGGCATTTAGTCAAGACATTCACTGGACTGCACGGATGCATAAGCAGCTTACGGTACGACTCATCCAGGGCGATGTTCCTGTAACAGAAAAATGGAATGTAGCAAAACTCAGCGCGGTGCTTGATACCTACGTCAAGCTCATTCTTGCCACGCCAAAAGGCACGAATCTGGTCGTCTTGCCGGAAACCGCCTTCCCAGTTTTTCAGACGCAGGTTCCTGGCTTGCTCCGCAATCTACAAAGATGGTCTGCAGAACATCACACAAACATCATTCTCGGAATTGTCGAGTACGCAAAACACCACTACTATAATGCGGCGTTGGATATCGATGGATTGGCTCCATGGCATTGGTACCGAAAACAACACCTGGTTCCCTTTGGCGAATACATTCCATTTCCGCAATTGCTTGCGCCTTTGGTGCACCATTTCTTGCCGGGATTGGGCAGCTTTACTCCAGGCGACGGGCCTTCCACGCTGAACGTTAAGGGCTTAAAAGCAGGAATGACGATATGTTACGAAGAGTCCTTTTCTCGGGACGTGCGCAAGGGGGTTACACAGGGAGCTTCTTTTCTGACGAACATCAGTGATTACTCCTGGTTCGGACATAGCACGGCATTACCGCAGAGTTTGCAAATGGCCGCCATGCAGGCACGCGAAGAGGAAAAACCCGATATTCGATCCACAAATACTGGGGTGACTGCGATTATTTCTCCTGGCGGAAAGATACAAGACAAACTTCCTGCATATTTTAGAGGGGCTTTAAGAGGGTGCGGAAAAAATCCGTAGAAACGCCGTGGCGCTATCCGATTTGATCAAAAATTGCCGAATAGGCAGCCCTATCAGTCCTGTTTTGTCCGCTGTTGCAGTCTTTTTTGGGCCATTTTCGGATTCCAGACGCAGTACCCCCATCAGGCCACCCCCAACCGCACCATGCGGACCAGGTTGTAGGCGACAGTGACCAAGGAAAAGTGCAGACCGACCCGTTCCAAGCCACGGAATCGGGTTTTCCGCATCCCTCCCACCGTCTTCATCCAATCGTAGATGGATTCTATCCGCCGCCGGACGTGGATGCTTATCGCGTAACCGGCGTGGCGGGTGGTGCGCCCGTCGATGGCCGAGCCTTTGCGCTTGCGCGCTACATGCGGGGTCACATTCCGGTCCCGGAGATCCTGAACAAAGCCGTGACGGTCATAGCCCTTGTCGGCACCGAGGGTGATGCGCTGGTTCCCGCCCAGATCATCCACCAATTGGGTAGCGGCATCCACTTCTGCCGTGCCATCGGCGGTGGTCACCTGTTCCCCGGCAATCAATCCATGCCGATTATCCATTAGCACATGACCCAGGTAGGCCAGACGGGACGCCTCTCCGGGAGCCTTCTTGTACAGCCGGGCATCGGGGTCCGTCACCGATGCGTGGGTCTCATTGCTGCGCTCCTGGCCCCGGAAGTCGGAGCCATCACCGCTACGATCTTCGGGATCCTTGGGCTGAAAGGATTTCTGCGAGGCCCAGGCCTCCAACAGCGTACCATCGACGGAGAAATGCTCTTCGGAGAGCAGATTCTGGCCGCGAGCCTGTTCCAGTACGGATCGGAAGCATTCCCGTACCGTCCCGTGATCCAGCAACCGATCGCGATTCTTAGTAAAGGAAGCTCTGACCTAGCCTAAAAAGGTGCGCCTTGTCCCCAGTATTGACCTAAGCACGTTGCTATCAGGTCACTTATCCGTCAAATTCCCCCATTTTCTGGAGAATTATTGGATATTGGGCACACCACTCCCTACGCGGCCAGGAGATATCTCCTCAGCATGTACAGATTGGCCAAGGCAAAGAGCGTGGTCAGTTGAGCACCGTTCTTGGCCAGACCCCGATATCTGGTTCGCTGATAACCGAATTGGCACTTCAGCACCCGGAAGGCGTGTTCTCCCCGGGCACGGATCCGGGCAATGGCGCGGTTGTAGCGCTTGAGGGCCGCCAAGCCGGTTTTCTGCCCAGGATAGCGTCGCCGCGCTACCGCGTTCCGTATGCCTCGGGCCACCAGCGTGTCATGCACCTGGGGATAGTCATAGCCCCGGTCAGCGAGGACCACCGACTCCTCTCCGGTAAGGAGCCCCTCCAGCCGCTGATGATCCGGTACCTTGGCCGCCGTGAAGTCCACCGCCTGTACGATACCTTGGAGATCCGTTGCCACATGCGCCTTCATCCCGAAATACCACTGATTCCCTTTCTTGGTGGAACTCATCTCTGGATCCCGCTTGCGGTCTCGGTTCTTGGTGGAGCTCGGGGCGTGAATCAAGGTGGCATCCACGGTCTTGCCTTCCTGCAGCAAGAGCCCTTTCTCCTGCAACACGGACTGCACCTCGGCAAAGATGGCCTGGGCAAGCGCATGGCGCTCCAGTAAGCGGCGGAACTTCAGGATCGTGGTCTCATCGGGAACGAAGTCCCGACCCAAGTCGATACCGACGAATTGACGGAGCAGAGGAACCTCGTACAGGGCCTCTTCCATCCCCGGATCGGAGTAGCCGAACCATTGCTGGAGAAAGTGGATCCGCAGCATCCGCTCCAAAGGCATAGGTTTGCGGCCGCTGCCCCCCTTGGGGTAGTGCGGCTCGATCAAGGCCACAAGCCTGGCCCAGGGAACCACGGCATCCATCTCGGCCAGAAAGCGTTCTCGCTTGGTCTGCTTGCGGCGTCGCGACAGGCTGGGCTCCTCGGCAAAGGTTATCTGTCCGGACATGGATAGCATCTCCTCGCTACTCGGTCAGCCCATTGTATCAGATGGCTAAATCAGAGACTCCTAAAGACCGTGGGCACCCAGACCTCGTCGTCCATTCCCAAACCGACAAACCAGCGGAACAGCAGGTTGTAGTTGAGTTGCTCCATCAGCTGCCGTTCCGAGCGGATGCTGTAAAACACCTGCAGCAGTAGCGCCCTCAGGAGAAACTCCGGGGGAATGGAGGGACGACCGTAGCTCGAGTACATCGTGCTGAAATGGCTATCCATCTCCGCCAGGGAGCGATCCACGATAGCCCGGATCGCTCTCAGCGGATGGTCCTGGGGCACCCGTTGCTCCGGGGAAACGTAGCTGAATAACCCTTGGGTCTCTACCTTGGCTCCACGCATCTTTCCACCCCCCGCTGCACCATTTTGCCCAGTATACCACCGACTTTTTCAGCAGCCTCTTAAATGGAAAAATATCTCCAAGGAAAGGAAAGACTCCTTTTGGAGACTACGGTGACTGGCCATTTTTAATTGGCAGTTTTCTTGTGCTCACAATTCTGCGGGTCGGATGGAAAGATCATCAATTACTGCATCTACGTAGAAAAGAGAGTAAGTAATATGCCACACGCGAAATACAATAGCTATTTGAAGTCTGTTTCTAACGACCGCTTACAGTCTCAAGCCGTCATGCCTCATGTGCAAGATATTCCCCAGGCGCTGATCTGGCAATCCTCGGAGGCGCGCGGCGCCGAACTTGTCTGGCAGACTGTTCCATTTAGCAAACCACGAATACTTGCCCTGGTCACTCGTCGTCATGGCCACCTGCAACGCGATCTATACGCTGGTTACCATTATCGCACCTACGGCGCCAGTGTACGCAATACAATGATCCAGCGGAAGCTGTGGGCCTCTCAGGATAAGCTCTGAGTCGGTGTCCCGCTGCGTCGCGCCTGGAGTTGCACGAGCACATCGAGGCGCAAGGGCTCGGGGCGGTGGTAGACAGGCTGCCGCTTGTCCACATACGGAATCTCTTGGGGCCACCCCGTCCAGGGGATTTTGTGGGTACGATTCCAGCAGCTTTTGCCCAAGGCAAGGAGCGCCCATTGTTGCCGCCGGATGCCGTGGAATCCGGGCATCCGGCGGATGGCCGCAATGAGCCGTTCCAGATCGTCCGTGCGTTCCGATCAGCGTGCAAAAGTGAACAGCTCAAATTTCGATGCCAATTGACACATGGGCCATGCGTCGGGGTCGGTGGGAGAACGATACGGCGATGGCTATTCCCTGGAAGTGCTGCCGACCAATATATCCAAGATTTAGCTTCCCCTTACCGTGTCGTGCCCGGAGCCCTATACCCCAGGATCAAAGCACGCCTCGGCGAAAGGCTAAGCGACATCGGGACAATTGAAGGGCACCTCGAATAACCTCAAATTACCGCATGGACATCGGTGCAACTCTCTGATTTAACGGCATCAGAATTTTGGCGAAACGGGTTTTCGAGGTGCCCTGAAGCATCAGGAAGGAGGATCCACCCGATCGGAACCCCCCGGATCCTCAGGATGCCTTCGCAGATAGAGCAGTACTGCTGCCAAGACTATTCCCAGCAAGCCGCCAACCCCGATCAGCCAGGGTGCCAGGCGGGTGATCCATACGTCGATAAACATTCCGCCACCTCCACCCGAGCAGTCTAGCGCAGCACGGCGGTGTGGCGGAAGTGCAGGGTCTCTCAGGGTCTTGCCCCTGACCCCGTCCGTCAACAACGAGGAAGAGGCAATGGCTCGACCGCGACCGTAGGTTTGAAGCCGGTGTCCTCAATGATGACCTGTTCATTTGCCTTGAGCTGTAGGCCCATGACCGCATTGCCAGTTGGCGCGCCTATCGTGCTGGTGCCCACCTCAGCGATTCCCTTGTTGTAACTGTTGACGTTGGGGAAATGCTCGTGGTGGACGAGAACCTCTGGTTTTTGTCCACAGGGATACCTCCGGAGCCATTCGCTGCTTCCGTACCTTGCCAAATGGACCGCTACCGCTGGAGGGGTGGGGTGACGAGGTGGCGTCTTGGTCCTTCGATTGGATCGCGTTGGTCACCTTTACTGGATTCGACAAATCGGTACCATTCTTAGGATGTGCTTTTCAATCGTTTCACTATGGCGCGCATAATGTCAAAATATTATTTGACAATCAATATATTAATAGTAATAATACCAATTAACTATCTTTTCAGATGTGATGCCTAATATGGGCGCGTCGGTAGACAGTCTTGCTCGTTTGTTGCGTTCCGGGTCCAAAAAGGGGCAGGACCTTCGCGATCGGTTGGGAGTGTCGCCCCCTACCTTATCTCGATTAATGGAGCGCTGCCAACGTGAGCGACCAGGGTTCCTGTGCAAAATCGGTGCTGCGCGGGCCACCCGTTATGCCTGGGCGAAAGCTGTTGACGGAGATCCGAGTCGCCCTTGGCGAATTTCGGTCTATCGCGTAGACGGTCAAGGCACGTTGTTGCCTTTCGGTGCCCTAACCGTTCTTGAGGCCGACGAGTACATCTTTACGCCAGGTCCCGGCGCGCAGTCTATGGCAGGGCGGCTCCCGAAGGGCTGGGTGCGAACCCATTATGAAGGCATTCCGTGGTTTCTGCAGGACCTTCGTTATCAAGGATATCTGGGTCGCGCCCTCGCGCAGCCATTATTCGCGCTAAGGGATTCCGCACTGGACGCCGAAGAGCTTTCAGAGCACGTACATGAATGGAGCGATCACCAAGTTCTTCGGTTGCTTTCCCGCGTGGGAGAGGATCTTCCAGGGAATTTTCTGATAGGCGTATCATCCGCTGTGCTATTTGGACGGCAAAAAGCAGAGACACAGGTGGTTGCCATCCCGGAACGTCCCGCGGTTTATGCGCAACGTGTTCACGATCTCGTGACTGGACAGTGGATACCCCGTTCCAGTGTAGGCGGAGAGCAGCCCAAGTTTACGGCGTGTGTCGCTGATGCGAGCGGATCCATCTGGCAGGTCATCGTCAAGTTCTCTCCTTCAGCCCAGGAAAAGAGCCCGGTGGCCCGACGGTGGTGCGATTTACTTCGAGCCGAGTTCCATGCGCTCTCCGTTTTGTCCAGGTTCGGGGTGCCCACAGCGGCAACGGATATTGTGCAGGGAACCGATGGTCGCTGGTTTTTGGAGAGCACCCGATTTGACCGGATTGGACTGTACGGACGTACTCCTGTTTTTTCTATGCGATTCATCCTGATGGAAGTCCTTGGCGACTTGCCGGGTTGGGCTACTGCCGCAAAAAAGTTGCATGAGCTCGGACTTATCGATCCGGATACCGAGAAGCGGATAAGACTTCTGGATGCGTATGGGCATTTCATTGGTAATACCGACCGTCACTCTGGGAACCTCTCTTTTATGCCAGGGCCAAGTGCTGGTTCCCGGACTTTCGTCGTGGCGCCCGTATACGACATGCTTCCCATGCAATATGCGCCCGCGGCGCAGGGATCGGTGGTGCCAGGCTTCAAGGATATATCGGCCTACGTGGAAGAGGATGCCCTAATATCGCTCGCCAAAGATCTGGCCCGATTGTTCTGGGGGGATGTCGCCAGGGATCCGCATATATCGCAGGACTTTCGAGAGATGGCTACGGCGCATATGGAAGCTCTCGCTCCGGACGCTTCAGAGTAAACTACGCTCGGCGGATGGCGGCAGTCAGCAGGCCGGTAACATCTTGCCTACCAATTGCTAAATTATCTCTTCAGGGGAACCAGTTGAGACAATACTGGTATGGCTAATTTCGTCCATAAAAACAATAGGATGAAGAGTATTTGGCGGCTCGGCATAGGGCTGAGTACGGCGGTATCATTGCTGTAGGGTAGGCGCAGGACGGCGAGAGGCCCTCCCGGCGAGCATCCCATGCCACGGTGGACGCCCCGTAGGCCACAGGGGACGGCTGGGTTTTACCGATCGCGCAAGTGTGACCGAGATCGAGCCCAGTGCCTCTGGAACGATGGCCAGAGGTGACCTAAGGAACCACTGAACTGGTAGTAAAATCGTCGTGATTTGGGGCGAGTTTGTCTCGCAAAATCGATTTGGCGACCAAAATTCTCATTTTTTCCTCCCCAGAGACAGCAAAGAGCGCATGGTGCCCACGGAAATCACCCGATTTTCGTCTTTGTGACGGATTACGCCCGTAACCAACAGAGCTCCTTACGAACCAGGTAGAGGTTCACCAGGGCAAACAAGGTGGTCAGTTGCGCACCGTTTTTGGCTAAGCCCCGATAGCGGGTCTTGCGGTAGCCAAACTGACACTTCAGGACGCGGAAGGCATGTTCACCCCGCGCACGGATGCTTGCTACACGGCGGTTGAAACGCTGGAGTGCCTGTAGCCCCGTCTTCTGGCCGGGAAAGCGACGTCGAGCCACGGCATCCTGAATCCCCTGCTTGTGCAAAAATTCATGGACCTGCGGGTAATCGTAGCCACGATCGGCGAGCACCGTCTTCTCGTCTCCGGTCAGCAGCTCTTCCAGCACCCGATGGTCCGGAACATGGGCCGCGGTGAACTCGACGGCCTGAACCAGGCCTTGCGTGTCCGTCGCGACATGGGCCTTCATGCCGAAATACCATTGGTTCCCCTTCTTGGTTTGATGCATTTCGGGGTCCCGTTTGCGGTCTCGATTCTTGGTCGAGCTGGGGGCGTGAATCAAGGTGGCATCCACCATCTTGCCTTCCTGCAGAATCAAGTGGGAGGCTTCCAGCAGCTCCTGTACTTGGGCAAATATCTGTTGCGCCAAACCGTGCTGCTCCAGCAGGCGACGAAAGCGCAGGATCGTGGACTCGTCGGGGATCAGGTCACGGCCCAAGTCGATACCGGCAAAGGCCCGTAGCAAGGGAATTTCATAGAGGGCCTCTTCCATGCCTGGGTCCGAGTAGGCATACCATTGCTGCAGAAAGTGAATACGTAGCATTTGCTCTATCGGCATGGGCTTGCGACCGCCACGCGGTCCAGCTTTGGGGTAGTAGGGAGCGATGCACTCAATCAACGGCTGCCAAGGCACCACCTGGTCCATCTCCCGAAGGAAACGCTCCCGCTTGGTCTCCTTGTGTCGGCGCGACAGCCCCATTGTCTCCGCAAATGTCATCTGACCTGCCATGATCGCTTCCTGCCTTGTGCGCACCCCCTCATTCTACCAGCTCAGGCTGTGCAGAGCTTCCCTAAATGTCAACGTGCAACTCCAACAAAAATCCCCGGAATGCAACTTTCCGGGGAAGAAATAACGTGAGGAACGTTTACTCTTGGTGTGTGCTTTCTTCTGTCGGCTGACGCACCGGCTCCTCAATCTCCTCGACCAACCAGCCGCGTTCACCGCTGGTGCGTGCCGTCAACCGGATCGATAACCTCACCACGCCTGAATCCTGGATTTCCGTGCCCGTTGCAGCGGCAGCCAAAGCGCCTGGACAGAGGCTAATCCGAAAGAGAGTTGTGTACCGATTCGTCTTCCCGATCGCGATGATCTTGGGAAAGACTCCAAGCAACATCGCCCGTAACCGTTCGGGAGGCAGCCCGGCATCGAACACCGAAGCCACCGCTTTTGCGGGATCGAATCGCAGTTGCTTGGCAAGGGTTTTCTTGTCGACTTGCCCAATCGCCGACTTCAGCCGGTGATATCGTGTTTCCAGGGTTTTCCAGGCCGCATGGAGCGTAACAACTGTTTTGCTGAGATGATCTTCCTCTCCTATCTTGCTGAGCAATTCCACCGCGCGCGTGTACTTTTTTTCTGCCTGCTTGCATTCTTCCTGTAATGCAAGTAATTCCGATTGCCTATCGCCGGTAAGCTTGGCACGCAGTCGCGCGGTAAACTCCTCGCGAATAGCGGGATTATCAACGATTCTCTGCAGGCAAAAACGGAGCATGGTTTCTACCCCAGCTTTTGCGGTATTGACCGGAACCCGGACTGCCGATGCTGCGCCCACGCTTTTTCTTTGCCGGCAACTCGCACAGTAGAAAGATTGAACAAGTTTCTGCTCTTTGCCGGCACTGCTCAGCGATAACTTCGTGCCACAGGTACCGCACTCGATAAGTCCGGCTAACGCATTTTTACCTCCTCCATAACTCGCGCGTGCGCCTTTCTTACTGTTGCACGCGATCCAGAGTTCGTCATCAATGATGCGGAGATGGGGTCTATCGTAGCGAGTGGTTCTGCCTTTCTCGGTCTTTCCCGTAGTGTTGTCAGAGAGTTCTAAATCGTTGGTCACAAGTACCCCACAAAAGGTCTCATTCGCGATAAGTCTGCGAATCGTCCCAGGTCGCCAGAATGCCACTCCTTGCGGCGTTCTGGGATCGCGAGGGGGGTTCACGCCGGCGGAGTTGAGATGCTGGCAGATTTGATTGAAACTTTTTCCTGCCTTACGCATCTCGAACATCTGAACAATGATCTTCGCTTCCTCCGGATTGATCATCCATCGCATGCCGACGCGTTCTTCTCCTGGGGTCACAGGATTTCCCGAGACGCCAACGGATACAGCATCGTAACCGTATGGCGGATAGCCGACTTCATAGCCGCGCTGCAATTGGCCGACCATGCCTCTTCGAACGCGAAAGGCCGTGGACTGGAGGGATTTTTCCGCAAAAATCGCTCCAATCTGCAGCAACTCAAGCCAGTTTGCTGTTTGTGAATCGCGCCCATCGGCCGTGATAAGACGGACATTGGTCTGCATGATACGATCGGTTACCTTGATCGTTTCTTTTAGGCTGCGACTGATGCGGCTGATTTCGTCCAGGATGATGCAGTCAAATTTGCCGGATTCCCAGGCATCAATGAGCGCTTTATAACCCTCCCGTTTTGTTGTGGCTTTCTCACTCCCAGAAATCGCCGAATCGGAGAAAATGAGATGATTAGGAACGGTATAGCCGTTCCGTTCAGCGACAGCCTTGCAACGTCGAACTTGGTCCTCGATCGAGGTCTCGCGCTGATTATCGGTACTGAATCGTGCGTAGATGGCTGCTGTTGGCATGAAGCCTCCTTGTAGTTGATGTTAGGGTCGGATGTGCAGCGGTATGAGAGGCTGCAAACAGTATAGGAACACCCTGTGCAACTAGGTGATGTTTTCCAGGTTTCGGATGAAGGGAACACCGGTTCTTTGTGGGCCTGGATAATATAGCGACAGGTATCGCACGGAGATTTTGGATAGGGGCGTAGACTGCGAATCGGGTGACTATACTAGGTACGCAACGAAGCCTCGAAATCAGCGCGTGGCGTGAAAGGTCAAACGGAAAAGGAGCACATATGGAAAATCGGTCTGTTGTGGAAGTGCAAACGATTCGGAATCTGCGCTGGACTTGTGCGGGTACGGATAGGAAGTCCCCATTGAGTTTGAAAGCGCTGTTCGATAGCTTGTCGCAAGGGCAGGGCAAACAGCTGCGAACATGGGTGACTATGGTGGCCCAGCAGCGAAATCAGAAGGTAAAAAACGTACGCAAGCTATTGCGTATCCGCAAGGCGGACTACCAAGTCCTGATGCGCGGAGGCTATCGGGTTCGGCGCTTGCCTGTCAGTGTTTTTGCAAAGATTGCAGACTGGCTCGGTATTTCGATCATAGCTGCGCTATCGGCGGCCGGAATAGCTAATATCGACGAACGACGCGAGGCGGTCAGCCGAGGCATGGTGATCGATCTGGCGCTCGATACGATTGCACGTGATACTGTCTGGGGGGAGATGCTTCCCGTCTCAGCGTATCTCGCGGAGGAACGTGTCAAAGAGACGATCGCCCGGTTATATCAGGCGCTCACGGGTAGCCATATGATCCCCGATCCCCAAGATTGGGATCAGATACTAGATGAGGTCGTTGTTATGCTGTGCAACCAAAGGAGAGATGTCAAGTAAACATTTACGGGCTACCTTTTGGTAGCCCTTTCTGTGCATAAAAAGGCCCCAATGTATTGGGGCTGAAAGGCGGATAGAGATCCTAGGTTGTGGCCTTTGGGGGGATAGAGGGTGTGACTGTCCAAACCCCTGGTTGTCTTTTTGATGCCAATACTGAATAAGTGGTAGTGATCGGATGTGCGACCACGGTCGCGGTTCCAGATGCTGCTGCAACGGCCTGACCTAAGTCTATTTGTACCTTAAATACTGCGGCCTTATCCGAACGTCGTCCCATCAGTCGGATCGACGGAAATATCGCCTTTAAAATGGGGTACAAGCGATCTTCGTAGACTTTTGAATCTTCCATAAGCGTATCGATCAGATCGCTTGGCGTGATGGAAAGTTGGTGCTGTATGCTCTCTTCGTCGAGGCTCCGCAACTGGTTCTCCAAAAGTTCCTTTTCGGTTTTTAGCGCTTGCCGTCGTAGGCCCAGTAACGCGACCTGGGATTCGAGTGTATCGTTCCCAGCGATGTACTGATCCAGAGTGTTCTGATAGTCCTTGGATAAAGTCCGCAGTTTCTTTCGCACTTGACTGAGTCGGTCACGCGATGTATTGGTGAGCTTGCAGTTGAGGGCGTTCTGGTATGCAGAGAATACTTCGGGGTTACTTATCGTGAATAGGAGAACCTGTCGTATCAATGCCTTTACTGCGTTGAGGGACACGCTGGTTGTCTGGGTGTGTTTGTCGCCAGATACTTTCCTACGTACCGAGCATGCGGAGCAGAACAGGCTTCGACAGTTGTGTGACGCGGATGTCATGCTCAAATACCGGCCACACAACCCGCAGGTGACCAAGCGGGACAAAAAATGGGAGTTTCTTTTTTTTGTCCGTGGTCTGGAGGAGGTAGGATTGCACTTGGCCCAGACCTCGTCCGAAACCAGACGCAGAGACGGGCGGTGGTATTCGATCGGTTCCTCTGCCCGCGATTTGTGGGTGGCGCGATACGATTCGCTTCCGTGGAGTACAAGAACGCCTCGATAAATGGGATTTGTGATGAGTCGATGTACGGTGGTCGGTAGCCACACCGATTGTCCTTTTTTACCTGCACGTGGCAGCAGAATCTTTTTGTCGTTCAATTCCCGGGCAATTTCTCCGAGCGCTACTCCACTGGCTCTCTGCTCGTAAATCTGACGGACTATAGTTGCTTGTGCTTCGTTGACTTTCCAGATCGTGCCGGTCGCTTCCTCTTCATTGACTGCCGGCAAACCGGCAGCATTAACCCGAATACGAGTGTAACCAAAAGCCGGTGGAGCGATCATATATCCTCTTTCCAGCTGTCCCCGTAGGCCGCGTTTCGTCTGGTACCGGATATTATCCAGTTCGGACTTCCCCATGATTCCTGCCAGGGCCAAACGCATTTGCCAGTCCGGCTCAAGGGAGTCGATCCCATCGGAAGACAACAGCAGGATATTGTGTTTTTCAATCCGTTCGGTGATCCGGATGATCTCTGATGGATCGCGACTGAGACGAGAGATTTCGTCGACAACAAGGCAATTCACTTGTTGGTTTTCTATCGCGTTTAGCAGGTCAGCATAGCCCGAACGAGCGGGTTGTGCGTTCGCTGAGCCGCTGATCGCCGCGTCCTGGAATATGATTTCCCGGGTAGCGGTTATCTTCTTGTGCGCGATGGTGTTTCGGCATCGGCGGATCTGGTCGGCGATGGATGTTTCCGACTGGTCGGCGGTTGAATATCGGGCGTATATTCCGATGAGCATGGGTTCCCCCCTTCTGGGTTGGTGTGGTTGATGATGGATAGCGCTACGTCGGCCAAGAGGTCGGCCAGGTCATACAGTTCCTGTTTCATGGGTTTGTCCTATAAGGGAGTACAACTGATTGATTGTCCCGTAGTTCGTGCGGTTTTCGGTTTGCCCTGCACAGAATATAGCAACCGTTCTCGCACTTCGGCACCTGGGGGGGGATCCGCGCGGGTTTTGATGGGGGAGAGCAAGCTGGGGGTGTGGAGCGGGTGAATCAACTCCATAATTGTGGCGGTAAAAAGCAAAAAGCAATATAATGATTCGGTGTGGGTCTCAGAAACTGTCCGCCATGACGTCTGAATGTCAGGACCCACTCCGTCCGATCATCCTCGGAGATCAAACAGATGTTACGCCTAGCTGCTAATCGGGAGCGCCGTTCGGTGGTGGTGATGATCGAAATCTTGGTGCTGGGGTACGCCAGCACACACGGTTTGCTCACCGATGGCTTCGCGTAAACCTCACTCAAAAGCACGCCATCCAAATGACGCA
This sequence comes from Acidithiobacillus acidisediminis, assembly GCF_023277115.1. Lineage (NCBI taxonomy): Bacteria > Pseudomonadati > Pseudomonadota > Acidithiobacillia > Acidithiobacillales > Acidithiobacillaceae > Acidithiobacillus > Acidithiobacillus acidisediminis. Next base: position 1,827,771 of record NZ_JALQCS010000001.1, on the reverse strand, counting down.
AGCAACCCCGACCATCTCCCTCAGTCAGCTTGAAAGCCACCTCTGGGAATCCGCCAACATCCTGCGCGGCCCGGTGGATGCGGCTGACTTCAAGACCTACATCTTCCCGCTCCTGTTCTTCAAGCGGGTCTGTGATGTCTGGGACGAGGAATACGACGAGATCGTCGACGAGACCGGCGATGCTCAACTGGCCCTCTTCCCAGAGTCGCATCGTTTCCAGATCCCGGATGACTGCCACTGGAATGACGTCCGCGCGGTGGTGACCAATGTTGGCAATGCCCTGCAACGCGCCATGCGCGAGATCGAGAAGGCCAACCCGGACACCCTGTATGGGGTCTTCGGCGACGCCCAGTGGACCAACAAGGATCGGCTTTCCGACGCGCTGCTCAAGGATCTGATCGAGCATTTCTCGCGCATCTCCTTCGGCAACAAAAACATCGCCTCCGATGTGCTGGGCGATGCCTACGAGTACCTGATCAAGAAATTTGCCGACGCCACCAACAAGAAGGCCGGCGAGTTCTATACACCACGCAGTGTCGTGCGGCTGATGATCGAGATGCTCGACCCCAAAGAGGGCGAAACCATCTATGACCCGGCCTGTGGCACGGGCGGCATGTTGCTGGCAGCCGTTCAGCACGTTCAAGAACAACACGGCGATGTGAAGCGTCTGTGGGGCAAGCTCTACGGGCAGGAAAAAAACCTCACCACCTCGTCCATTGCCCGCATGAACTTGTTCCTGCACGGCATCGAGGATTTTCAGATCGTGCGCGGCGATACCCTGCGCAACCCGGCATTCTTCGAGGGTGACCGTCTGGCGAGCTTCGATTGCGTGATCGCTAATCCGCCCTTTTCCCTCGAAAAGTGGGGCGAAGATCTATGGGTGAACGATCCCTTCGGGCGCAACTTTGCCGGACTGCCCCCGTCCAGCAGCGGTGACTTCGCCTGGGTGCAGCACATGGTCAAGTCGATGGCCGAAGGGGCAGGACGCATGGTCGTGGTATTGCCCCAGGGCGCGCTGTTCCGAAAAGGGGCCGAAGGCGGTATCCGCCAAAAGCTACTGGAGATGGATCTGGTCGAGGCGGTCATCGGCCTGGCGCCCAACCTTTTCTATGGCACAGGCCTCGCCGCCTGCATCCTGGTACTGCGCAAGAAGAAGCCGGCCCGGCGGCGTCAGAAGGTGATGATTGCCGACGCATCCAGGCTGTTCCGGCGCGGTCGCGCACAGAACTATCTGGAGCCAGAGCATGCCCTTGAAATCCAGGGCTGGTTCGAGAAGTTCGAGGATGTGCAGGACGCGGTACGCATCGTCGGCCTCGATGAAATCAAGGCCGAGGACTGGACGCTGAATATCTCGCGCTATGTCCTGCCGCCGCTGCAGGAGGAGGTCCCGCCGCTGCCCGAGGCTATCGCGGCATTCAAGGATGCGCTCACCCGCTGCCGGGAAGCGGAAGACAGGCTGGCCAAGGTCATGGTGGAAGGAGGCTGGCTGCAATGAGTGCCCGCATTACTCAACAAGAACTCGAATCCTATCTCTGGGGCGCCGCCGTGCTGCTGCGCGGCCTCATCGATGCCGGCGACTACAAGCAGTTCATCTTCCCGCTGCTGTTCTTCAAGCGTATTTCCGATGTCTGGGATGAGGAATATCAGGCTGCGCTCAAGGAGTCAGGCGACGATCTCTCCTATGCCGAGTTCGCCGAGAACCATCGCTTCCAGATACCGGAGGGCGCGCATTGGAAGGACGTGCGTCAGGTCCCGAAAAACGTCGGCATGGCGATTCAGTCAGCCTTGCGGCAGATCGAGTCCGCCAACCCGGACATGCTGGCCGGCATTTTTGGCGATGCGCCCTGGACCAACCGCGAGCGCCTGCCGGATGAAACCCTCAAGAACCTGATCGAACATTTCTCGACGCAAACGCTCTCGGTGGCCAACGTGCCCGAGGACGAGCTCGGCAATGCCTACGAATTCCTGATCAAGAAGTTCGCGGACGACTCCGGCCATACGGCCGCCGAGTTCTATACCAACCGCACCGTTGTGCATCTGATGACGCAGTTGTTGGCCCCGCAGGCCGGCGAGTCGATCTACGACCCCACCTGCGGCACCGGCGGCATGCTCATTTCCGCGCTGGCCGAGGTCAAGCGCAGCGGCGGCGAGTACCGCACCCTGAAGCTCTACGGTCAGGAACGCAACCTGATCACCTCCGGTATCGCCCGGATGAATCTCTTTCTGCACGGCGTCGAGGACTTCCAGATCATCCGAGGCGACACCCTGTCCGATCCAAAGCACATCGAAGGCGACCGGCTGCGCAAGTTCGACGTGATCCTCGCCAACCCGCCGTACTCCATCAAGCAGTGGGACCGCGAAGCCTGGGGCCAGGATAAGTGGGGGCGCAACTTCCTCGGCACGCCACCGCAAGGTCGGGCCGACTACGCCTTCCAGCAGCACATCCTTGCCAGCCTGTCAGACCGTGGCCGCTGCGCCATCCTGTGGCCGCACGGCGTGCTGTTCCGCAACGAGGAACAGGCGATGCGCGCCAAGATGGTCGAGCAGGACTGGGTCGAAGCCGTGATCGGCCTCGGGCCGAACCTGTTCTACAACTCCCCGATGGAGTCCTGCGTCATGGTCTGCAACCGGCGCAAGCTAGCCGAACGCAAGGGCAAGGTGCTGTTCATCAACGCGCTGAACGAAGTCACCCGTGAACGGGCGCAGAGCTTCCTCAAGCCGGAACACCAGCAACGCATCCTGGAAGCCTTCCGCGCCTTCGCGCCGATCGATGGCTTTGCAGCGGTGGCGACGCTGAACCAGATCGCCAGCAACGGCGCCAATCTCTCCATTCCGCTGTATGTGAAGCGCGCGACGAGCGCGGCGAACGGCAAGGGCACCAATGAGGCCGTCAGCCTGAACGCGGCCTGGGAGCAATGGCAAAGCGACGGTCGCGCCTTCTGGCAGCAGATGGATGCTTTGGTGGAAACGCTTGATGGCCTGGAAGTCGAGGAGGTCGAGCGTGCTTGATAAGGTCAAAAAGCCAGGCGGGCGCCAGGTGAAATTCGGCGACGTGGTGCGCCAAGTTAAGGAAAAGGTTGAGCCAGAGACTTCAGGACTGGAGCGCTATGTCGCCGGTGACCACATGGATACCGACGATTTGCGAATCCGTCGCTGGGGTGAGATCGGTAGTGGCTATCTCGGGCCTGCATTTCATATGCGCTTCCGGCCAGGGCAGGTGCTTTACGGCTCTCGGCGAACTTACCTCCGCAAGGTGGCTGTCGCAGACTTCGATGGCATCTGCGCCAACACTACCTTTGTGATTGAGCCAAAGAACGTGGAGGAGCTGCTGCCCGAGTTCCTTCCGTTCCTCATGCAAACGGATGCTTTTAACGAGTTCTCCGTCAAGAACTCCAAAGGCTCAGTGAATCCGTATATCAACTTCTCTGACTTGGCGCGATTTGAGTTCGCCTTACCGCAACTCGAAGAGCAGCGACGTTTGGTTCTCATGCTAAGTGCGCTGGAAGAGAATCTTGTTGCGCTGGATTCAGCGCTTGCATCGGCCACTGGCTTGCAGTTTTCGCGACTGGAGTATGCGTTTGATTCCATTCCCGACGGCTGCCTTCATCCGGTCGAGAAGCTGGTCGTAACACCACCGAGAAATGGCCTCTCGCCAAAGGTTAACGCCGACGAGCGAGGTTATCCCACTTTAAGCATCAGCGCGGTTAGGGACGGTTGCATCGTCACCGAGGGCAACATCAAGTATGCGGAAGTGACCGACGATCAAGCTGCCGCCTTCGCGCTGAAGAAGGACGATGTGCTGGTGGTGAGAGGGAATGGCAATAAGCTGTTAACCGGAAAATGCGGCCTTGTCGATACCGTGCCACAAGGATGCTTCTATCCTGATCTGCTCATCCGGCTTCAGTTCGACAGCAAGATCATTCGGCCACAGTTCGCCGCCCTGCAATGGAACACGCCTAGCACACACAAACGGCTGATCTTGCGCGCCAAGTCCACCAATGGCATCTGGAAAATCAACGGCGGTGACATTCGACAACACACCCTGAAGGTTCCGCCGATCGAAGAACAGGATGCCTTGCTGGAAGAAATCGGTGCGATTCGAGAGGCACGGACTGACATTGAAAGGCGCAAGGCCAAGGCACAAGCCCTGAAGGCTCTCGCCTTGAAAGAGATCGTAGGGGGGAGCAGCAATGGCGTTTAACGAATCCAATACTGTCGAAGCCTGCCTTTACGACCTGCTTTCCGGACCGGGTAAGTCCGTCCCGACCAATGTCGTACAGGAGTCGGAAGCCGCCTACGGCCGCAGCCACAAGGGAATCGGGTGGCGACGAGTCGCCAGCGTTGAGATCCCGCGTCAGCCCCAGGACGTGCTGGTTGAATCCTGGGTGCGCGAGGCGCTGATCCGCCTCAACTCGGAAATTGCCGCCCAGCCGGACCGCGCTGATGAGGTGCTCTACAAGCTGCGTGCCATCGTGCTCGCGGTGCGCTCCGACGGCCTGATCCGCGCCAACGAGGAATTTACGGCCTGGCTCAGGGGCGAGCGTTCCATGCCCTTCGGCCAGAACAACGAGCATGTGCCGGTTCGTTTGATCGATTTCGACAAGCTCGACCAGAACCAGTACGTCGTCACCCAGCAGTTCACCTTCCGCGCCGGCAGCGCCGAGCGCCGCGCCGATCTGGTCTTGCTGGTCAACGGCCTGCCGCTGGTTTTGATCGAGGCCAAGACGCCGACGCGCTCGGCGGTGAGCTGGGTGGATGGCGCGCTGCAGGTGCATGACGACTACGAGAAATTCGTGCCTGAGCTGTTCGTCTGCAATGTGTTCTCGGTGGTCACCGAAGGGAAGGAATATCGTTACGGCTCGCTCGGCCTGCCCATCAAGGATTGGGGGCCGTGGAACCTGGAGGATGACGGCGACGCGCTCAAGCACCCGCTGAGAGGCTTGAAACTGGCCGCCGAGAGCATGCTGCGGCCCCATGTGGTGCTCGACATCCTGGCCAACTTCACCCTGTTCGCCACCAACAAGAAAAAGCAGCGCATCAAGATCATCTGCCGCTATCAGCAGTACGAGGCGGCCAACAAGATCGTCGAGCGGGTGCTGGCCGGCTATCCGAAGAAGGGCCTGATCTGGCATTTCCAGGGGTCAGGCAAGTCGCTGCTGATGGTGTTCGCGGCGCAGAAGCTGCGCCTGCATCCGCGCTTGAAGAATCCCACGGTGCTGATCGTGGTCGACCGTGTCGATCTCGATACCCAGATCACCGGCACCTTCACCGGAGCCGATATTCCCAACCTCGAGAAGGCCGACTCCCGCGACAAGCTGCGCCAACTGCTGGCGCAGGACGTGCGCAAGATCATCATCACGACGATCTTCAAATTCGGCGAAGCCGATGGCGTGCTGAACGATCGCGGCAACATCATCGTGCTGGTGGACGAGGCGCACCGCACCCAGGAAGGCGACCTCGGCCGCAAGATGCGTGATGCGTTACCGAATGCCTTCCTGTTCGGCCTGACCGGTACGCCGATCAATCGCTTCGACCGCAATACTTTTTATGCCTTCGGCGCGGAGGAGGATGACAAGGGCTACTTGAGCCGCTACGGCTTCGAGGAGTCGATCCGCGACGGTGCGACACTAAAGCTGCACTTCGAGCCGCGCCTGCTGGAGCTGCACATCGACAAGGCAGCCATCGATGCCGCCTTCAAGGAGATGACCGGCGGTCTCTCCGACCTCGACCGTGACAACCTCGGCAAGACTGCCGCCAAGATGGCGGTGCTGGTGAAGACCCTGGAGCGCATCCGACGCGTGTGCGAGGACATCGTCCAGCACTTCCAGAGCAAGGTGGAGCCGAACGGCTTCAAGGGCCAGATCGTCACCTTCGACCGCGAATCCTGCCTGCTCTACAAGCAGGAGCTGGACAAGCTGCTGCCGCCGGAGGCCTCCGACATCGTGATGACGGTCAATGCCAACGAGCCGCAGTACAAGGCCTATGCGCGCACGCGGGATGAAGAGGAGCGGTTGCTTGACCGCCTCCGCGACCCCAACGACCCGCTCAAACTGATCATCGTCACCTCGAAGCTGCTGACCGGCTTCGACGCGCCCATCCTGCAGGCGATGTATCTGGACAAGCCGCTGCGCGACCACACGCTGCTCCAGGCCATCTGCCGGGTGAACCGCACCTACTCCGAGCAGAAGACCCATGGCCTCATAGTGGATTACCTCGGCATCTTCGACGACGTGGCCAAGGCGCTGGAGTTCGACGACAAGAGCGTCACGGCAGTGGTATCGAACATCCAGGAACTCAAGGACCGGCTGCCGGAGGCGATGCATAAATGCTTGGCTTTCTTTGCCGGCGTGGATCGTACGGTCGAGGGTTACGAGGGCCTGATCGCCGCCCAGCAATGCCTGCCCAACAACGAGGTGCGCGACAACTTCGCGGTCGAGTACAGCCTGCTTAACAAGCTTTGGGAGGCCATCTCGCCAGATCCGATCCTCGGTGAGTACGAGAAGGACTACAAGTGGCTCTCGCAGGTATACCAGTCGGTGCAACCCTCCAGTGGCTACGGCAAGCTGATCTGGCATTCCCTCGGGGCCAAGACCATCAAGCTGATCCACCAGAACGTGCACGTGGATACCGTGCGAGACGACCTGGACACGCTCATCCTGGACGCCGACCTGTTGGAAGCGGTGCTCTCAAACTCATACCCGAAGAAGGCCAAGGAAATCGAGATCAAGGTGGCGCGGCGGCTACGGAAGCACCTCGGCAACCCAAAGTTCAAGGCCCTCTCGGAACGCCTGGATGCCCTGCGCGATCGCTTCGAGTGCGGCGTGCTCAACAGCGTCGAGTTTCTCAAGCAACTGCTGCAACTGGCCAAGGAAGTGCTGCAGGCCGAGAAGGAAACGCCTCCGGAAGAGGACGAGGATCGTGGCAAGGCAGCGCTGACCGAGCTGTTCAATGAAGTAAAGACCGCCGAGACGCCGATCATGGTCGAACGCGTGGTGGCAGATATCGACGAGATCGTGCGCTTGGTCCGGTTTCCCGGTTGGCAGGACACCCTCGCTGGCGAGCGCGAGATCAAGAAGGCGCTCAGGAAATCCTTGTTCAAGTACAAGCTGCATGCCGATGAAGAGCTGTTCGAGAAAGCGTACAGCTACATCCGGCAGTATTACTGAGAGAATGGACATGAGCGTTAACGCAAGCCAACCCTGGCCATACCCCGGGGCACGCTGGTGGAAGTTCGATTTCCATACCCACACTCCGGCCTCCAAGGACACCGGGGCATGGCAGGCCGCCATCGGTACGCCGAATGAATTGACGCCGCAGGCCTGGCTGCTCAAGTACATGGCCGCCGAGATCGACTGCCTGGCCATCACCGACCACAACACAGGCGAGTGGATCGATAGGCTTAAGGCGGCCTATGCGCAGATGAAGCGCGAGGCCGATGCAGGCGCGCCACCTACCGGATTCCGTGAGCTGCACCTCTTCCCTGGAGTGGAAATCTCGGTGCAGGGCGGTTTTCACCTGCTGGCGATCTTCGACCCGTCCGCTAACAGTCAAACCATCAGCGACCTGCTGGCGCGGGTGGAGTACGAAGGCACGCGTGGTGGCAGCGATGGTGTGACCCGCATCGGTGCCGCCCAGGTGGTGGAGCGCATTCTGGCGGCAGGGGGGCTTGCCATTCCGGCACATGCTAATGGCGACAAGGGGCTGTTACAGGTCGAGACTGGTACGCGCAGATGCGTGATGGATGCCAACACGGTTAAGGCTGTCTTGCGGGAACCCGGCATCCTGGCGCTGGAGTGGACCGTATCCTCTCGCCCCGTGCCTATGGTGCTGGATGAACTGAAACTACGCTTTGCCAGCGTAGTGGGCACCGATTGCCACAGCTTCCAAGGTACGGCTGTTCCCGGTTCGCGCTACACCTGGATCAAGATGGCCCGGCCTAGCCTGGAAGGCTTGCGTCTTGCCTTGCTGGATGGACAGGAAGTCTCTGTTCGGCGCAGCGATGAAATCCGCGACTTTGCGCCGTTCAATACGCCCGAGCATTTCATCGAATCGATTGAAATCTGCGACGCACGTTACATGGGGCGGGGCAGACAGACTGCCAGCTTGCCGCTCAATCCCTATTTCAACGCGCTTATCGGCGGTCGTGGCACCGGCAAGTCGACCGTCGTGCATGCGCTGCGCCTGACTTATCGCCGTGAGAAGGAGTTATCGCCCACCTCGGAAGCCGGGCAAATCTTCAGCCGTTTCAACAAGGTCGCCAAAAACCGCAATGACGAAGGCGGCCTGCTGGCAGATACGACCATCTACGTGCGGGTGCAGCGCGATGGCGTGCCCTATCGCCTGATCTGGCGGCAGGATGGCCAGGGCCACGCGGTGGAGGAATGGGACGCCGCTACGGGCAGTTTCAAGCCTCCTGCTAGCCAGGCCGTCACCGAGCAACGCTTTCCGTTGCGCCTGTTCAGCCAGGGGCAGATCGCCGCGCTGGCCGGTGACAGCCAGCAGGCGCTGCTCAAGGTGATTGACGATGCGGCGGGCACACAGTCGCAGCAAGCCGCTTTCGAGGATGTCAAGCGTGCCTTCTTGGCCGCACGGGCGCAATTGCGCGAGCTGGACGGCAAGCTGCAAGGACGTGAGGCGTTGACGCTGGCCCTGCAAGATATTCAGCGCAAGCTGGCCCGCTTCGAGGGCGCTGATCATGCCACCCTGCTGAAAAACTATGAGCACACCAACCGGCAAAGCCGCGAGCTGGAACGCCAGTTCGAAGCCTCCGCCGAACTGGCAACCCGCTTGAAAGCGCTTGCCGACGATCTGTTGGCGGAAGACTTGCCGGAAGGCTTGTTCGATACCGCCGAGGACGGCCCGGCACTGAGCATTGTCCAAGCGCTGCACGCCGCCATCGTTAAGGCGCGGCAGGAAGTCGAGAGCGCGGCAAACGTGCTGCAGGCGCGTGGGCGAGTCCTGAGAGGTGAACTGGAGACTTCGCCCTGGTTTGCGCGGATCGGCGCGGCCAAGACGGCCTACGAGCAGCTCAAGGCTGACTTGCAGCAACAAGGCGTCAGCGACCCCAGTGAGTACGGCCGCCTAGTACAAGAAAAGCGGCGCCTGGAAACCGAGCTGAAGAAGCTGGAAGCCTTGCAGAAGCAGCACACCGAGTTGCGAAAGAAGGCCAAATCGCTGCTGGAACAGGTGCAATTGGCCCGCCGCGCCATCAGCGCCCAACGGAGCGCATTTCTGCAGGCAACGCTGCAAGGCAATCCCTTTGTACGCATCGAACTGATCCCTTACAGCCGGGACGCGCAGGGCATTGAGCGCTCCCTGCGGGAGGTGCTTGGGGCCGCTGAAGGCAAGTACGTGGACGACCTGTATCAGGAGCAAGAGGGGGCATCCCCCAAAGGGCTCGTGGCCGATCTGCTGGGCACGGTTGATCTGGTCGAGCAGCCGGGCGTATGGGACACGGCGGCCTTCGAGCAGGCGCTATTGACGCAGAAGATACGCCTGTCGCGGGCAGGGGGAGTTTGGCGGCTGGTTCAATAAATTCCTGAAGGCGGAGGCCGACAAGCGCCCGGAATTCATCGACCACATTCTGTGCTGGTTCCCCGAAGATGGTTTGCAGATCGAGTACAGCCGCAAGGGTGACGGACGGGACTTTCAGTCCATCGGCCAGGCGTCTGCCGGGCAGCGCGCTGCCGCCATGCTAGCCTTCCTGCTGGCGCACGGCAACGAGCCGCTGGTGCTCGACCAGCCAGAAGATGACCTGGATAACCACCTGATCTACGGATTGGTCGTGCAGCAGATCCGCAGCAACAAGTTGCGCCGTCAGCTCATCATCGTGACCCACAACCCCAACATCGTGGTCAATGGCGATGCGGAGCTGATCCACGTGCTGGACTTCAATCACCAGTGCCATGTGAAGCAAACCGGCTCGTTGCAGGATCAGGCCATGCGCCGCGAAGTCTGCCAAGTGATGGAAGGCGGCGAAGAAGCGTTTGAACGACGTTATCAACGCCTGGGAAGGGAGGTTTGATCCATTCGGGAGCAGAGTTCCTCACTCGACCTGCAATACTTGCGCTTGATTGCCAAAGTTGGTGGACAGTTACGTCGGCTTGGATGAGGGCGCATGTCTGTTATAATGCAGGTGTTTAGAGAGAAGAGCTTTGTAACTAGGTGCTGTCACTAACCAACCAAGGAAGTGTTTCGTAACTTATTGAATTTTAAATAATTGTATGGGTGTGTGGGCGAATCCCACCCTCTCCGCCAATTTGTACTAATATACTGAATGGCAATAGTATCAAGGCATTCAGGAGGCTCAGTGGTACAAAAAGCCGGTACAAAACGGAGCGAGCGGGACGAGGAGAAGGTAATGCCCGCCCTGCCCAGCAACTGTTACAAGACCCCTCATGGCTATGTTTTCCGCATCGTCGTTCCAGAGTCCCTACGGGCCGCTGTCGGCAAGCGTGAAATCAAGCGATCCCTAGGGAAAGACTACCGCCAGGCGGTCAGCCAGGCCCGTGTATTGGCCGTGCAGGTGGATCAGCAATTCCACAGCCTGCGGCAACAGGTCCAGCAGGAAGCGGACTACGCCCAATCCTTCGCGCGCTACGTCGCCAGGGCCCCGCACCATCCCCTCAAACCCATCACCGAGGTTACTCCGGCACTGGTCTCCGGCCTGCGGGCCCTGTGGCTTTCCAGCCTTGAAGCCGACTTGGCCTGGCGCCGGGAAGGGATCGACGATGAAGAATATCAAGAGCTCCAGGAGAACATCCAGGAGGTCCAGGCTAAGATTGCCCAAGCCCTGGCCCGAGGGCAGCCCGAAGCCTTTGTCCCCGCTATTCGCACCCTACTGGTGGGCAAGGGGCATCAACTGGCCGTCAGTGCGGCAGAAGAGCGCCAACTGGTCCTGGACGTCCTTCCCGCGCTGCAAGAGGGCTACGACATCCTGGCCCAGCGCCAGGCGGGCCGTCTGGTGCAACCCAAGCTGACGCCAGAGGATATTCCCTTGCCGGCCGTCTGGGAGCCCACCACCTCCACCAACGCCGCCACTTCCCGAAATTCGGATCTTGGTTGGCAGGAACTGCTCGACCACTGGCGCCAGGACTGCCCGCGCAAGCCCCGCACCGACAGAGAGCTCCAGCGCCTGATCCAGTCGCTGTCCAGTTTCCTGCCCAAAGCCACCCCAGCCACATTGACCCGCGCCCAGGTGACGGATTGGCTGCGCCACGAACGGGATCAGCGCGGTAACAGCGCTAAAACCTTGGAGAAGAAGGGTACCCTTGTCGGAGCGATCTTTTCCATCGCCGTCAAGGACGAATTGTTGGAGAAAAATCCATTTTCCGGATTCGATTACAAACGCTTTGCCACCAAGGAAGGCATCGCCCCGGAATCTAGCCGCCGATCCTTCACCCAGGCCGAGCTGGCCCAGATATTCTCCTCCCAAGCGCTCTACGGCATCACCACTAGCACCGGTGGGGGAGGCTACCACGCGCGCATTTGGATTCCCCTCATTGCCCTGTACTCCGGCGCCCGGCTCAACGAGATCGGTCAGCTCACCGTCGATCACATTGTCCGGGAACCCGTCCCCCACTTCCGAATCCTGCAGGCCAAAAACCAAAACAGCATTCGCGATGTTCCCATCCATCCCAAACTCATCGAGCTGGGCTTCCTTGCCTATGTGGAAGCCATCCGCAGCGCCGGATACCGCAGCCTCTGGCCCTTCCTGCGCAGCCGCAGCCAAGTCAGCACCGATAGTGAGGTCGTGGGCAAGTGGATTGGCCGTTTCCTTCATCAGACCCTGAACCTACCCCCTGAGGTCACCTTCCACAGCTTTCGCCACACCTTCAAGGATCTCTGCCGAAACGCCTTGATTCCGCGGGAGCTACACCATGCCTTGACCGGTCACGCGAGCCCCGGCCAGGTCGCCAACGTGGGGGACAGCTATGGCGATGGTTACTCCATCGAGGTAAAAGCCCAACAAATGGCCAAGGTCGAGGTACCGTTGTCCTTTCCGAAACCTCTACCCTTCACCCGGAGGATCACCGCGAGAGGATAGGATTGGTGTGGCTGGATTCCGGAAGGCCGCTCCTGGGGCTCCGCCCCGGCGCTCGAACCCACCCCCCTGACCTCGGTGACGCGCCGCCCCTTTTCTTCCCAATCTGGCGGTACGGTCGGCGCTTTTGCCCGCCGTCCCCGCTTTTATCCTGATTAGGTTCGTGCATATTTTCGGATACGCTTTAAGCCAGCGGCAGACGGTAGACTGATGGACGGCTAGAATCTCGGCGATTTCCGTCTGTTTTTTGCCATCTCGATACAGCGCCACCGCCGTCGCCCGTGCCCCTTCGGATCGACTGCGCCGTGCTTTTCCGCTGTTGCGCCCACGCTGGGCTTGCAGTTTTGGTGAATGGGTCCGGCTGACGAACAGTTGGTGGCGGCCACTTTGCACATAGTTCGCGATGGATTTTGCGATGTGGTGGCACTCTCGGTCCGATAGCGGGGGGGAGTTATTCTGCAGATTATAGGCATTCACATCGGCCGTTACCCGATCCAATAGATCCTGTTGAGGACCGTAGGTGTATGCCAGTCTGCGACAGCTTTCCCAAGTTGCACAGTTTCTTCCGAGGCTTGCCAGGGTGTCATCTTGTCTCCCTCTTCGCGGGAGTCGGTGAGTGGCCTTGATGCGATCCAGGACTTCGCGAAAGTCGCGCAGTTGGTATGGTTTCTGCACAAGAATCTCCAGTTGCCAATGGGGATGCAGGGGGTTGTGACACAGTGTTCCCTGGTAGGCAGGATCGCCATTGAGAGCGATGCGCAATGCAATCGCCACATCGGTAAAAAAGTTTTGGGCTTTTCGGCTGGCGTTCGGGCCGATCAGGATGGGGGTTTTCCAGAGATAGAAGGCATGCCGATGGCCGGATACTGGGTTTGTTACCAGGATATTCGGAGGCGGAACATCGACGGGGAGATCATGGGCATGATCCAGGTCAATGACGAGACATTGATTTTCCCAGGGTTTGTTCGGTTGGATTTCTCGTAAAGTCACCGCCAAGCCTGTGGGCCGTATCCTGACGCCGGTTTCGAAGTCATTTGTACAGTAAGGGCGTTCTGGCAGTCGGGACTGCCACAGGGCCAGAATGCGGGGAAGTTTTTTGGCAGCTGCAGATTTCTGCGTGGCGAGGAGCTGACTTCGCTGCAGAGCCGCTTTTTGTTTTTCGCGTTTTTCCGAATACTTCCGGTGGATCCGGTCGATTTCGGCCTTTAAGTCCAAGATCTCGTCGATGACGCATTGTGGCATGGGCCCCTCTGGGGGATACTCGCGCAAACGCCAGAAGATACAGCGCCATAAATTATTGACATTGACGGCACCCACACCCTTGCGCAGTGTGGTCAACCAGTGGGTCCATCCTGGAGGAGTGTCGGAGGCTGGTGAAGAGGGAGGGGTTATATCGTTTTGCATGTCCAGTGTAGCAACCGGACACGCAAGGAAGAGGATGGGCCGCAGTCAGACAGGGTAGAAGCGAGGGGAGCCGCGGCCACTCCGCTTAGCGGTGGCCGTGGGGTGCAGCGGTCGGCACTGCCGACCTGCGGAACCCCTCCAGACGATCCGTGCGTCCAGCACGGAGCGGAGGGAGGCTGGGGGGGCGCCGATGAAAAGGGCCCGCGAAGTGACGCGCGTCCAGCGCGGAGCTGCGGGTCCAGGCACCCCCAGGTGCCGGTTTGCAGTCGGGGGGGCGTAGCCCCCGTCCCCCGGGCCGCAGGCCGGGGGCAACTTGATCACCGGTGCGCGTCCAGCGGCACCGCGTGAGCGGGTTGCCGCCGGGCGCAAAGCGCCCGGGGGACCGCTGTAAAGGGGGCAGGCCAGTGCGTCCAGCACTGGGCCTGGGAATGGGGCGTCCAGCCCCCAATTCCCGGGCTTCCTGCCCCAAACTCTGGCCACCAAGGTGGCCAGTCTCCTGGGTGGAGAGCGCGAGAGCGCGCGGAACCCTCAGAAGGCGAGGGTCGGTACAGAGCCCCCTACGGGAGAAAACGCCACACCGGGGGCCGTTGCCGACCTATGGCCTCAAGACCTGGGCGCGGGGTCGCTATACTCCCGCATGGATACGATACAGCAGCACCAGACCAATCTTCTCGACGGCCTGGAGGCCATCGCCCGCTTCGGCTGGCTCACCCGCGAGCAGATCAGCCGGCTCCTATGGCCGGGGAGTACGCCCGTCACCCGGGAAAAGCTCGGCCAGCGCTTCATCGCCAAAGCTCAATCTCAAGGCTGGATTCTGAGGCGGGTCATCGACGGCGGCGGCTCTGCCTATGTGTTACGTCCCGCCGGAGTCGTGCATCTGCATCAAGCCCGGCCCACGGTGCCCGCCAAGTCAGGGCTGGATCTCCGCCTGGGCAACGTCCGCCATCGCAGCCTCATCAACAACACCCTGATTGACCGGCTCGTGGAGGGGAATCAGGTCTGGACGGAATACGAAATCCTCACCCGTCGCACCCCTCAGATTGTGGTAGCGAACAAGATCCCCGATGGGGCGATTCTGCAAGTGGATGACGACGGTGCGGAATTGCAATGGTTCGAAGTGGAGGCTCACAGTCGCAAGCGCCAGGACTTCGAGGCGCTGTGCCAGCTCATCCGGGGTCCTCTGGCCGCCGCCAGTCGAGCGCCCTACCAACTGATCGAGGGGGTGTACCTGACGGACTTGCACCTCGTTTTTGCCGAGGAGCGGCTCGGCACGCTGTTAGCTTATCGCCTGTTGGCTGTTGCTGAACAAGAGCAATGGCCAGATACCTTGCTGGCCTCGATTGAGTTATACCTAGCGCATCAAACCGCCCGGGGCCGCTGGGATGGACTGCAACAGGTGGGGACGTTGCTCTACCCGCCGGAGCATTGGCAGGAAAAGCGGCTTTCGGCGCTGGAATCCGCTTTGACGGAGCGAGTTCGTCGCCTGAGTGCAGAGTTGCGAGTACAAAGGACCTAGGCGCATGGGACCGAATGAGGGCGGGTTAAGTGGGGAGACCTAGCGGCCATTGGGACGGAGCAGCGAGCTCGCACTTGCCGATGGGCGATGGAAAGCTGTAGGCTGAGCAGAGGTGGACGGCGGTAACAGACTGAAAGCGGTCATTTCGATCTTTCTAGGAACGCGCCTAGTGGGCCCAAAATGCTTCCTTCCCATCGCCTTGGTTTTTTTATTTGGCTGGGTTCAGGTACTCTAAAAAACGTGCGATGGTATGAGAGCGATAGGGGATTTTGGGGGCGACCAGATATAGGGTCCAGTGGATCGGGTCGCCAACCCGGCGACTCTCGATTGCCCAATCTGGGCGATGGCACAAGGCGGTGCTGGTGATAAAGCCGATACCCAGCCCGGCCGCCACGGCCGTTCCCATGGCTTCGACACCGTTGACTTCGATACGAATGCTGGGTTCGATACCAATTTTGCGGAACTCTTGCAGGATACGCTGGCGAATGCCCGATTGCTCTTCCCGCCAGACCAGTGGTTCGCTCGCCAAATCCGCTAAATCCAGCTTAGGCTTTTCCGCAAAGGCGTGCCCCCTGGGGAAAATGGCAAGAATCTCGTCCTCGAGCCAAGGGCTAGCCTCATAGTGGGGCGGCAGCCCCGTCATTGGTGTGCCCTCTTCGAGAAAGAAGAGATCCCAATCCAGCAGAGAATACTGAGACCAATCCGTGATTCCTCCGCGCAATTGCAGTTCCACCTCGGGGTAGTCCTGCCGAAACCGCACGAGATACTGGGGCAGAAAGTAATTGGCTACGGTATTGGTGGCGGCGATCTTGAGAACGCCTTCCTGCAACTGCCGCCGGCGCTGCACCATGTCTGACCATTCCCGCTTGAGATCCCGAAGGCGGCGTGCAGGAGCGAGGTAGGCTTCCCCCGCTGCCGTTAGGCGAACACCGCGACCCATCCCGTAATAGAGGGGCTCCCCGGCCAGTTCCGTCAGTCGCTGCAGTCGTTCACTGATGGCTGGCTGACTCCGGTGCAGGATTTGCGCGGCTTTGCTCACGCTGCCGCTCTCTGCCAGAGCGAGAAAGGTCTCGAGGAGTTCCAAGGAAGGAGTAGATATCGCCATAGCCGATAGTTTCTATCATAACTTCCTATTGGTCCGATAGCTTTGCCATTGCTAGGCTCCGCTCTGGATTTTTGCAGAGCTGCCATGTTTCACATCCTTCATCGCCAGTTACAAAGTGCCAGCGCGTATTCGGCTTCCAACCGATTTCTGGCGGTAAACCTAGCCATTGGCCTGGAGCATTTCCTGGTCCTCTTCAATGGTGGTGCCTACCTGCCAATGATCCCCCGGGTCATTGGCTCCTTGGGGCGCAATATGATCTATGGTGACTGGACCCAAGACCTGTACTTCCTGGCTTTGGGCTTAGGCCTGCCTCTGGGGCATTGGGCCAGCCAACGTTTTGGCAATCGCAATGGCCTACTCTTTTGTTTAGCAGCCATTTTTTTTGCGTCGCTGATCAATGCTACAACGCGCGAATATGTGCCGTTTTTGGCCGCTCGCATTGTCGCCGGCCTCGCTGGGGGGCTGAGTATCCCCCTTTCCCTCAACCTGCTCTTGCGCCACTACCACAGTGACCGGCGCGACCATGGCTTATTTCTTTGGGGCATAGCCGCCATCACGCCCTTTGCCATTGGGCCTTTTCTTGGGGGCTGGATTGACGATGCGTGGGGCTGGCGGTGCTTGTTCCTCCTCAATCTGCCCATTCTGCTGATGAGTTTTCTGGGAATATGGCTGTGGGAGCCGCCGGAGCGCCAAGGGGAACGGCCATCGATGGATTGGTTGGGCTATGCCCTTTTGGTGGCGAGCCTAGTAAGCCTGCAAATGCTTTGCAATCTGGGGAGTAAAGACGACTGGTGGCGCTCGTCGGAGATTCGCCTGCTGACGATGCTGACTCTGGTGTTGGGGGGGGCGACCGTCTGGTGGTTGCGGCGACAGACCCTGCCAGCGTTGGATTTGCACAGTTTTCGCTATGTCAATTTTCGCGTTGCGGCCCTTGGCGTTTTTCTCACCGCGCTGGCATTTCAGGGTACGCTGGCGTTACTTATCGTTCAGTATCAGCTCAGTTTTGGCTTCAGTGCTCGTGCCATTGGCGAGCTTCTTCTCAGTATGGCCATTTTTGCACCCGCAAGCGCCACCTTCTCTCACTGGTATCTGGGCCGCCACGATCCGCGCCCACTGGCGCTCGTTTCCCTGCTCTTGCTCAGTGGGGCGGCTTGGTGGCTTTCCAGCTACGACCTTCCGGTCTCGCCTAGCAGCCTGGTCGAGGCGCCCATGCTAGTGGGTTTGGGTCTTGGTGGGGCCTTTGCTGCCTGGGCACGGATCGGGCTTTGGGGGCTTTCTGGCCCATCGGAGCAGCGTGCTGCCGTCGCGTTGAATCTTCTCCGCAGCACCGGTCAGGCCATGGGAATTCCCCTCGTAGCAGCCCTGTGGGAACGGCGTTTGGATCTCCATCGCCATTTTCTGGTAGAGGTGCAGGGCAGCAATCTGCTCTTTTGGCATGCCGCCGAGCGCCATTTTGCCAATGTCCCCGGCCTGCTCGCGGCGTCGGTACGACAACACGCCGCCATGCTCGCCTTCAACGAGATTTTTTACCTGGCTGCCGGGATTTTTGGCGGGCTGGCCCTGTGGAGCCTGCTGTCACGAGCGCCAAAGGAAAAGAGTCCCGAGAGTGTTGCGGAGCAAACGGCCATTGCCGAGCTGGTGGAACCATGAAGATACGTTTTGCATCGACGATGCTGTGCTTCTCGCTCGTGGTGAGCGGCTGCGCGCGCTTGCCTGAGCAGCTACCCGACAATCCGAAAGACAAGGTGGATTTGCACATTCCCAGACCCATCGGGATAGCAACGGCACCCTGGCCCGCCCAAGAGTGGTGGCGGAGTGCGAAAGACCCGGGGCTTGACCGTCTGGTACAGATCGCTTTCGAGCGGAATCCGGATTTACGAGCCGCAGCTGCAAAGGTGCTGCTGGCGCAAGCCGATGTCGGCGCTGCGCGATCACGGCTCTTACCCCATTTCGATGCCAATTTCGCGTTCACGCAGCAATATTTCTCGGCCCAAGGTCTGCATCTCAACGCCAATGGCACGAGCAATACCTTTGGCGCACTCAATCCCATCGACATCCGCTATCACGTCGATCTCTGGGGACAAGATCGCGATCTGGTGCAGGCAGCTCGCGGACGCCTGGCCATGAACCAGGCGGAGGCAGCTCAGGCACGGCTCTTGGTCAGTACTGCGGTCGTCGTCCAGTATTTCGCTTTCGAAGGTGACCGACGCTTGCTCCAGCAGACAGAACATCTGCACTCCCTGCAAGAGCAGGCCAAGGCCGTGGCTGTGGGCGGTTTTCAGCAAGGCTTGTTCAACGCCAGCCAGATCCATGCCGAAGATTTAGCCCTAGCCGAGTCCGCCCAGCGCATCGCCAAGCTGCGAGCGGCCATCGCTACCGAGGAGCATGCCCTGGCCGCACTCTGCGGCGAAGGACCCTCCATGACGATAGGGTCCGCTACCATAACAACGCAGGCGCTCACCCCAGCACTGGGGTTGCCGAAGGATCTCCCATTGCGACTGCTCGCTCGGCGCCCCGACATCGTCGCCACCTGCTGGGCAGTGCAAGCGGCAGCGGCGGAGGTTGGGGCGGCACGGGCTGCCTTCTACCCAGACATCAATCTTCGTCTGCTCGCCGGTTGGAACAGTATCCACCTGGGCGATCTGTTTGACCCGGGGAATTTCGCTCATGCCGTCGGCCCGGTCATTACGTTGCCGATTTTCGAGGGAGGTGCCCTACGTGCCCACCTGCGGGCCCAGAATGCGGTGTTTCTCGCCGCCCAGGATCGCTATCGGCGCACCCTCCTGGCAGCTTTACGCGAAATTGCCGATCGCCTGAGCACGGCGCAGAAGCTAGAACGCCAAGAACAGGCCGAACACCGCGCCGCGGCAGCGGCGCAGGCACAGTGGGAGTTGCGCCAGCAAGCTTGGCGCCAGGGTCTGAGTGACGCTCTGCCCAGTATCGCGGCAGAAATCACCTGTGTTCAGGTTCGCCAACAGCAAACTGCCATCGCCACCGCACGTTGGCAAAACTGGGCTCTACTGGAATCCGCCTTGGGCGGAGGATATCGACAAGCAACAAAGGATGACTGAGGTGCCAGAAGACCTTTCCCAAACACCTATTCGTTCCCGTCGCAATTACCTCGTATTTGGCCTCATCCTCGCCTTGCTGCTGATGGGGTGGGCGGCGTGGTGGGTGCTGGTGGGCAGTCAGCGTATTGCTACCAACGATGCCTACGTGGAGGGAAATGTCACGCCCGTCCAGGCGCAAAGCGCGGGTACGATCCGGCGGGTATATGTGGAAAACACCGAATACGTGCGCGCCGGCACCATCCTTGCGAGTCTCCAGGGAGACCGCAGTCTGCTGGCTCTGCAAGCCAGCGAGGCCGCCTTGGGACGCACGGTGCGACAACTGCGTCAGGAATTTGCCGCGGTACAGGAAACCCAAGCAAAACTCCGCGCCCAACAGGCACAATTGACGAAGCTTCGCGATGATCTCCAGCGGTATCGTGGCGCGCAGGCGAGCGGCGCCGTAGCCACCATTCAGATTGCCAATACTGTGCAAGACGTAAACGCGCTACAGGCAGAGATCGCCGCAACGGCGGCCAAACTCCAGGCAGCACAAGCACTGGTGGGAGGCACCACCTTGCAAAACAACCCCCAGGTGCGGGCGGTGGTGGCCGAGCTGGAGCGCCGCTATATCGACTGGGCCAGGCGGGATCTGCGTGCCCCCATCAGCGGTTTCGTAGCCCAACGCAGCGCCTACCCCGGTCTGATGATTCACCCGGGAGAGCGGCTCTTCACCATCGTACCCTTGGATGATCTCTGGGTAGTAGCCAACGTCAAAGAAACCGAGATGGATCAACTGCGGCCAGGGCAACCGGTGCGACTGGAGAGTTATTACTATGGCGACCGTGTCATCTTTCACGGCACCGTTCAGGGGCTCCTGCCCGGCGCTGGCAGTGCCTTTGCCGTTCTGCCTCCAGAAAACGCGACGGGTAATTACATCCATATCGTGGAGCGGGTACCGATCCGGATAAGCTTGCGGCCGGCAGAGCTCCGCCGCCACCCCTTGCGCCCGGGTCTATCGATGATTGCGCGAATCGCTATCGACGACAACAAGGAAGCCAAGACCGTTTTACAACCGATCACGACGACCCCAAACCGGGGATACCATACCAAAATCTATACCGGCGAATTGCTGCAGGCGCAACAATTGGCACAGAAAATCATCGCCAAGAACTCTTGATCTCACCCTTTGCCGGGGGAGTGTCTTCAGCGGCATGAGGATCCCGCCTGGTCTATAGTGATTAAGTAGGTGCGCCGCTTCGCGATGGTGCGGAGGGTTAGGAAAGATCCATGACATTGCGGGATGCTGGAGGTAAGTAATGAACGACATATCCCCTTGGGATTACGTCATCGTTGGCGCGGGTCCAGCGGCAGCAGCCGCAGCGATGGCTATCCGCGAGTCGGACGATGGTGGCAGGCTGCTGATGCTGGGAGCAGAGACAGAATTGCCTTATCAACGTCCACCTTTATCAAAGGGTCTCTGGACGAATAAGGTAGCGCTGGATGACTTACCCCTGCGTTCCGCCGCCGATTGGGAACATTTGGGTGTGCAGACACGGCTCGGGGACGTGGTAGTGAAACTAGACGCTGCGGCCAAGACTCTCACCAGCGCCGCCGGGAAAATTTATCGCTACGAGCGTCTCCTTCTAGCTACGGGGGGCCGTGCACGGCAGCCCGAACTTACCAACACCGAACTGCGGGAGCGCGTCCATGTCTTGCGCAGCCTCTCGGACTATCGTCGGCTTCGGACTGCGGCACAGTCAGTTTCTCGCTTACTGGTGGTGGGAGGTGGTTTCCTTGGCGCAGAGATTGCGGCCGCGCTCTCCCAGCAAGAGGGTTTAAAAGTCCACTACGCTTTTGCCGGCGACGCGCCTTTGGCCCATATCTTCCCACCAGTCTTGCAAAAAGCCGTCCTCTCCCGCTACCACCAAGCCAGAGTCCTGCTGTATCCACGCCACCGCTTGGAAACGCTGAGCTGGAAGGAAGGCCATGTGCGCGCGGACTTCCGTGAGCACGCGCCTATCGCTGGTGATCTTTTGGTTTACGCACTGGGCATGGAGGGCCAGCTTGAACTCGCCCAGCAGGCAGGTCTAGCACTGGACAAAGGCGGGATCGCGGTCAATGCCGAGCTGCGCAGCAGCGACGCGCACATCTGGGCTGCGGGAGACGTTGCGACTTACCCAGACCCCGTATGGCAAACACCCTGTCGGCTGGAGCACTGGGATAATGCTGAAGCGACGGGAAAGGCGGCAGGGCGTGCGATGGCTGGGAGAGAGGAGCCTTTCCGGCATCAGTCGCTTTTCTTCAGTGATATCTTTGACCTCGGCTTCGAGGCCGTGGGACGCTGCGATTCCCGGCGGGTGCTGCGTGTAGCGAGTCCCGAGGAGGGAAAGGCCGTCATCTATTATGGATCTGATGACCGGGTGGAGGGTGTACTGCTCTGGAATGTCTGGGAAAAAGCCGATGCTGTACGCGCAGGAATCGCGGCTCGCCGATCCCTAAAGGATCCATACTGGACGGAAACACTGGAGCGGTGATGATCGCCGGACCAGAAGCGAAGTCACGCGCCACGTGTCGACTACTGGGATACAGCCTTGCGTAACCACGAAAGAAGTATCGGGAAAATGTCTCCTGCTCCGCAAGCCCAAGAATTAGATGGACTCTGCACCATCCACGTCTGGCGCGTCTATGACAAACCCATTCCGCCAGGATACCGTGTGCTCGTGGAGCGCCTATGGCCACGGGGACAGCGTAAAACGGATCTCCCCCTGGATGACTGGACCAAAAACCTTGCTCCCAGCACAGCACTACGCCAATGGTTTCATCACGATCCGTCGTTGTGGCCGGAGTTTCGCCAACGTTATCTCGTCGAGCTGCAAGATCACGAAGCTGAAGCCCGCAGCTTGCTGGCCGCGGCGAGGGGAAAAGACCTCATACTGCTGTATGCCGCCCAGGATCGGGAGCACAATGGTGCCTTGGTCCTCAGGGATTTTGTATGTAGTCACTTGCCAAAAACCGCGCAGCGACCGGACCCTACGAGGGAGTCCGGGGAATCGGATGCGCCGTAGGATCAACGCTTCGACGAGAAGGAGTGTCCTTCGCCGATCTGCTCTTGGGTCTTGATTAGAATCCAAACCAACAGCAAGCTCACGATTGCCAGTCCGATATATACGCTATAACCCAGGGAGTATCCCTGCACGCCAAAGCGATCTACAAATCCACCCAGTAGCGGCGGCACAGCAAACCCGCCCAGACAACCCAATCCCCCAACCCATCCCGACGCACCACCCACGGCATCCGGCACATAGTGGGGTACTAACTTGAAAACCGCTGCATTGTTAATGCCCATTCCGGCACCGACCAAAATTTCTCCTATTACCGTCAACCAGAGCGTCTGTGAGAGGGTCATGATGACCGCGCCAATGAGCAGGATGATCAATGAAATTATGGCTACCTTCTCACCACCCTTGCGATCCGAAAGCACTCCACCCCAAACGCGAATGAAGGCAGCGAGCAAAGAGAAGGTCGCGGTCAGAATGACGGCCGTCATGGTGCTGGTATGGTAATAGCTTTCCCAGAAGGTGGGAAGCCAGACCGTGAGCGCAAGAAATCCCCCAAAATTCGTAAAGTATAGCCCCACTAAAGGCCAGGTTCGCCAATGGCGTGCGGACAATCTGAGTGAATGCCAAACGCCGCCCGTAGGAAACAATTCTTCTCCATCTGCTTTTGCACGTACCATCGCTTCGCGTTTTTCCATACGATGCGCATACTGAAAAAACGGGGCATTATGCCCCCAGAGGAAGTACAGAAGTATGCCGAGAATAATCATGGCCAAGGAAAAAAGATAGCCAGACCACAATCCGGTTAGTAATATCACGCTTGGAAGAATAAGGGCAACAAAACCCGGCGAGGAATCTCCCAGCCCACCAAAAACGGCTAGCGCTGCCCCTTGCCGTTTTTTAGGGTACCAATACGATACCTGGCCAATTCCCACAGAAAATGTCGCAATACCGCTGCCTGCGAGAGCGCCAAGCAATAGCAAATAGGGATAGTAGCGTGCATCCAAATGGTTCGGATACAAGGTCAACAGCATCCAGTAAAGTCCTGCTATGCCAACCAGAGATGCGATCAACAGAATCAAGAACGGTGTTCGCCCGCCGTTGTGATCGACTGAGGCACCAAAGGGTATGCGAAGCAATGCGCCAGTCAGCATGGGCATCCCGACCAGCCAACCAATTTGCGTGGGAGATAGGTGCATGGCTTGCACAAAAATGTGCGCAGTTGGCCCGTAGAGTGAGACCGACCCCGCGCCAATGAAGAAGCCAATGGTTGACCCAGCCAGAACGCTACGGGGTGAACCCTGGATCATGATACCATTCTGCGCCATAAATCGTCCTCCGGGATTTTTTGACTATCACGTCTATTGGATCAGTTTGTATCCATCAGGATATTGGTAACGATGGTGCTGACTTCATGATCAAAAGCACGGACCTCGGCTAGGTACCGGTCGCTCCGGAGACCGTGGCGTTGGGCGGTGTATGCCAGTTCCGTCACCGCTACCAACGATATATTGGACTCACATTCGTAGATGAGCATTTTGCTTGGCAAATCGATGGCGAGCGTAGGAGCAACGCGCATGAGTTCGGTACCGCCGCTGGGCCGACCAAAAATCAACACTACGCAAAAGGGCAGAAACAGGCCGGCAGATTTCGCCGCCTGCGCGTGATCAATGCGATCGAAGAGGGTAAAACCTGCTTCCACTAGCTGAGCTTCCGCACGGCTCAAAACTGTAGCCGGCGCGATCGCACGTTGCCATTGGCGCAATCCAGGTATATCGCTGACGTGCATATCCACCCCCTATATCACTGACCGAATCTTAGCCCGTACCAGCTGATAAGGGCGGATGGCATAATTTAGCGGTACAGTCCAGATATGTACCAGTCTACTAAAAGGAAAAAGCAAAAAAACGGTCATTCCACAAAACATATGGATCTTATAAATAATGGGAATAGTGCGAATGAGAGCGGGATCTGGCTGGAATGTCGCTATGCTCCGCACATACTGGATCAGGATCTGCATGTTCTGAACATGTCCCGATACCGCGTCCGGGACGCTGACAAACTGGGTACCCAGCCCAAAGCTCAGGGTAATCAACAACCACACGAGAATAAAAATATCCATAAAGCGGCTAGCATACCGGACTTTGGGATCGAGAAGCCGCCGAAGCAGGAGCATGAGCCCCCCGATCATGGCAAGCACACCTGCGGTGATTCCAGCACTAGCGGCAATCCACTGGTGTTCGACGGGATCAGCCCCTAACCACTCGAGAATGTTAGTGAGAAACCCTGTAAAATGGCCAAGAAAGAGGGTGAGAATACCGACATGCCAGAGATTGCTTGCCCACATCATGTAGCGTTTTGATGCAAGGATCTGGCTGGAGAAACTTGACCAACCGTACTGCTCTCGCTCATAACGGATTGCCGATCCGACAAGGAATGTCGTCCCGGCAATGAAAGGGTAGACGCCAAAGAAAAAATAATTCCAAGACCAGATCATGTCTCCACTCCTGCTCGAAGCTTGTCAACGAGTTGCGCATACGGAAGGATTGTCGCCACCAGCTCTGCATATGGACTGTGAACGCTGCGCAGATTTTGCTCAAGAATGGAGATCGACTCCTGCGCGCCCGCCAGAAAGACGCGACTCTCCTCCGTGGTGAGTGTGGCGGCAAAGTCCAGAATCACTGGCAGGTAATCTGGCAGACAGTGATTACTGGGGATCCAACCGTGCGCCGAATAGTGCTCCAGTAAGCGTAATAGCACAGATCCTCGACCGCGGTCGTCTTCTGGTAGAAGATGCGTGCTCAAATGCAAGTCGCAGCTTGGAGTCCAATCGAAGGTCTCGACATATTTCGCCTCCAGTGCAAGCGGCTCTTGCATCTCCATCCAGTCGAGATGCTGTAGTACCGTGCTTCTCTCAGATGAGTGCAGACGGACTTCTGCAAGCAGGTCCGTGTGGAGTTCCGGAAGGGCGGCGCGTAGCGCGTCGTCCGGATAGTCCAACAGCAGGGCGAGGATGTGAAACAGAGGTTGGCGAATCATGTTGGTTTCTATCGATAAGGACGGAAGTGTAGAGGTTGCACGTTTGCGCCGGGGCTCTCCTTGCGGCGCTTGGGGAAAATCTCAGCCCCACTGATACCGGTGCTGCTATCGTTACCGAAGACAAAACCATTCTGCCCCTGGAAATCGTAGGGATCGTCCATCATGGTTTCCTGATGGCTCGTGGGAATGACAAAACGATCTTGGTAATGGGCAAGGGCTAGGTAGCGATACATATCCTGCGCCGTAGCAGCATCGAGACCCGCGCCGGCTAACACGTCTAGATTAGCGCGCTTGTCCACATGCAGACCGCGTTGATAAGCACGCATCGCGATCAGTTTGGTCAACGCCGCGAGTACTGGCTCACGCTTGCCTGCGGTGAAGAGGCTGGCCAGATAGTCGATGGGAATCCGTAACGATTCCAATCGAGGAAGCACCTCCTCCGCGCTTTGCGGTATGCGCTTGGGATGAATCTCGCGGCCCATGGGCGACAGTGGCGGAACGTACCAAACCATGGGCAAGGTGCGAAATTCTGGGTGCAGGGGAAGTGCTATTTTCCAGTCCACGGCCATTTTATAAATTGGCGATCGTTGAGCTGCGTCGATCCATGAATCGGGAACGCCATCCAAGCGAGCCTGGGCTATAACTTCTGGATCGTGTGGATCCAGGAAGATCTGGATCTGTGCTTCATAAAGGTCTTCGAGGTTTTCGGTGTTGGCGTACTCGGCAATACGGTCCGCATCGTACAGCATGATGCCGTTATAGCGGATACGGCCGACGCATGTGTCGGAACAGATAGTCGGTAGGCCAGACTCTACTCGAGGGTAACACGCAATACACTTTTCCGACTTACCAGACTCCCAATTAAAATACACTTTCTTGTAGGGGCAGGCGGAAATGCACATACGCCATCCCCGACAACGATCCTGATCAATAAGCACAATGCCGTCTTCTTCTCGCTTATAGATCGCTCCAGACGGGCATGCGGCTACGCAAGCCGGATTAAGGCAATGGTTGCACATGCGCGGGAGATAGAAAAAAAAGGTTTTTTCGAATTCGCCAAGCAGTTCGCTATCGGGCACATCCCGCAGGTTGTAATCTACTGAGCGGGTTTTATACGTTCCGCCCAGTTGGTCTTCCCAGTTGGCGCTCCAGTCGATCTTGTCTAGTGTGCGTCCACTCACCAGGGATACGGGTCGGGCCACAGGGGCCGTTTCCACAAGTGGGCTGTCGACTAGATGGCTATAATTGAAAGAAAACGGCTCGTAGTAGTCGAGAATTTCGGGAAGGTGCGGATTAGCGAATATGGTCATCAACTCCCAGAGGCGTCCGCCCTGTTTCAACTGCAACCTGCCGTTCTTGCGTACCCAGCCGCCGTGCCAGTGATCCTGATGTTCCCAGTTTTTGGGGTAGCCTATGCCGGGTTTGGTTTCGACATTATTGAACCAGATGTATTCAGTGCCGCGACGGTTGGTCCAGGTATTCTTGCAGGTTACGGAACAGGTATGACAGCCGATACACTTGTCGAGATTAAAAACCAGAGCAAATTGCGCGCGAACTTTCACTGAGAATCCTCCACGGCCTGTCTAAGATTGGCCTCGTCCCGTGCCGATAGGGGCGCTTCCAGCCAGTGAATTTGTGCGTCACTCACCTTGCGGATGAGGATTTCCGAATCGCGCTGACTACCTACGGGGCCGTAATAGTTCAATGTCCAGGCCAGCTGGGCATAGCCCCCAACCATATGGGTAGGTTTGACGATGACGCGAGTGGCGCTGTTGTTGATACCACCACGTTTGCCCGTGCTCGGAGAGCCCGGGACGTTGATGGTGTTTTCCTGCTGGTGGTACATGATGGCCACACCTTCGGGAATCCTTTGGCTGACCACCGCGCGGGCCATCAACGCACCATTTTCGTTGATCCCTTCGAGCCAGTCGTTATCGGCAATCCCCAGGCTTTCCGCGTCTCTTTCGCTAATCCAGATATGTGGGCCACCTCGGGAGAGGTGAAGCATGCGTAGATCATCATGATAGGTACTGTGAATGCCCCATTTGTCGTGAGGGGTGAGGAACCGCAACACGAGGCCATTCGTGGTATCGAAGCGTTCAGGTAAACCGTGAACCGCTAGAGTGGGTAGCGGTGGGCGGTAAGTACACAGTCCCTCACCAAAATCCAGAAACCATTCATGGTCCAGGTAAAATTGGCCGCGCCCTGTCAAAGTTCGGTAGGGAACGGCATTATGCACGTTGATGTATCCTGCACTGTAACTGACTTCCTCAGACATTAGTCCGCTCCACGTGGGCGAGGAAATGACTTTCCGAGGCTGTACCTGAAGATCGTGGAAGTGAAATTTCTCGCCACGCCGGTCAGCAGCCAGCTGCGCGAGCTTGAGGCCCGTTTTCTTCTCCAGCGAACACCAGGCTTTATGGGCAACCTCGCCGTTGGTTTCGGGAGAGAGATGTAACACCATATCGCAGGCGTGGATATCGGCGCTGAGAGAGGGACGTTGCGCGCCTTCATTAGACTCGTTTGGAAAGGCACCGTTGATGTGCAGCAACTCCTCTATTTCCTGTCCCGCTTCCCAATGCTCGCCTTTGGCACCGTTGCCCGAGCTTTGCAGACGCGGCCCTATACTGCAGTATTGCTGATAGATTTGGGGGTAATCTCGGGTGACGATCTCCAAGCGCGGGCAATTCCGCCCCGGAACTGGGCGAGAGCCATTCTTTTTCCAGTCGTCCACGCCTATGGCCTGGCCTAGCTCGTCGGGGCTATCGTGCAGTAGAGCTAGCGCCAAAAGATCTTTCCGGGTACCCAGGTGCTTTTGGGCAAGTTGGGAGAACTGCTGCGCAATATGCCGAAAAATCTGCCAATCGCTGCGACTTTCCCACCCCGGGTCCACCGCTGCCCCCAAGGGGTGGATGAAGGGATGCATGTCGGTGGTGTTGAGATCGTTCTTCTCGTACCAAGTAGCCGTAGGCAAGATGATGTCAGAGTAAGCGCCAGTGCTGTTCAGGCGAAAGTTGATGTCGACCATGAGGTCCAGCTTGCCTATGGGCGCGCGCTCACGCCATCGGATCTCTTGACTGGCAGAGCCTGCATCGTCCTGTCCCAACACGGCATTCTCCGCACCTAGCAAGTGTTTGAGGAAATACTCGTGTCCCTTGGCATTGGTGCCAATCAGGTTGTTGCGCCACACGAAAAGATTGCGTGGCCAATTATTGGGGTGGTCGATATCCTCGCTCGCGAATCGTAGCTCACCGCTTTGCAAGGCCGTGACAACGGCCTCGGTGGCTTCCGCGTTCGTAGAATGTCCCTCCCGTTCCAGGTCCGCCAGAATCTCCAGGGGATTACGATCAAAGTGCGGTGCCGCAGGCAACCAACCCATTCGCTCGGCGACGACATTGTAGTCCGCGAGCGTGCGGCCTCGATAGCTGGCCTTGGCAGCCGGCTGCAGGAGCTGTTCTGGATGGACACGCTCGTAGCGCCATTGATCCGTGTGAAGATACCAATAGCTCGTTCCGGCGGCTTGACGCGCGTGGGGGTGCCAGTCGCTGGCAAAAGCCAGGGAAAGCCACCCTGCTTGGGGCCGGAGAGCCTCTTGTCCGACATAATGTGCCCACCCGCCACCACTTTGCCCAACGCAACCGCAAAGATGTACCAAGTTGATGATAGAGCGATAGTTCATGTCGTTGTGATACCAATGATTGGTACCCGCTCCCACTATCACCATGGAACGACCTTGCGTGGCTACAGCATTTTGCGCGAACTCTCGGGCAATACGCACGCACACGTCCGGGGATATTCCTGTGATGGTCTCTTGCCAAGCCGGGGTAAAGCAATGGTCAGGGTCCGTATAGTCCGCAACCCGATCATCCTCCTGCACTATTTCTACGCCAGGTCGGCGCACACCATACTGAGCCAGTAACAAATCAAAAACAGAGCAGACGAGAGATTCGCCCTGGGTTGTCTGCAGGCGCCGCGCACAAACTTTGCGTTCCATCAAGATAGGAGTGTCCTCGCCGCGTTTGCCATAGTGCGGGAAAACCATAGTTACAAGTTCAGCGTCGGGTTTCCCTAGAGCCGAGAGTTCGGCGACAATAGGCGTATGGCTGCTGGCATCCTCTTGCAGCAGGTTCCAGTTGCCTTCAGCCTCATCCCAACGGAATCCTATCGATCCATTTGGACAACGGTAATTATGGCTTAGCTCGTCGAAAATGACGGTTTTCCAGTCTGGATTGGAGTCTTGTCCCAGCTGGTCCGTAAAATCGCTCGCACGCAGAAACCGGTCACTCGCATGGCGTCCGTCCGGCAGAGCCCGAAGCATTACCTGCATGGGTAGATCCGTGAAACGGCGAGCGTAGTCCATGAAGTAGGGTACATCTTTTTGGATATAGAACTCCTGCAAAACGACATGCCCCATAGCCAAAAAGAATGCCGCATCGGTACCGGCCCGGACGGGCAACCATTCATCGGCAAACTTGACGTATTCAGCATAATCGGGGGCCATGGCAACCACCTTGGTCCCCTTGTAGCGAACTTCAGAATAAAAGTGCGCATCTGGGGTGCGCGTGGCCGGGATATTGGTGCCGGCCACGATGATATAGGTGGAGTTGAACCAGTCGGCCGATTCCGGCACATCCGTCTGCTCTCCCCAGACCTGGGGCGAGGAGGGCGGCAGGTCGCAATACCAGTCGTAGAAGCTCAACGGCACGCCACCGATGAGGGAAAGGTAACGGGCGCCCGAGGCATAACTGATCATGGACATGGCAGGAATAACGGAAAATCCGGCAATGCGATCCGGACCGTACTGCAGGATGGTATAAATGTTGGCGGCAGCAATAATCTCATTGACTTCGTCCCAGGAGCTGCGAACGAACCCCCCCAGACCGCGTACGGCAACATAGCTACTCCGCTTGCGTGGATCCTCTTGAATCGCCCGCCAGGCCTCTACCGGATCTTTACCCAGCGCTTTCTCGGCACGATAAAGCTCAAGCAACCGCCCGCGCACCATGGGATATTTGATGCGGTGCGGACTGTAGAGGTACCAAGAAAAGCTGGCACCTCTTTGACACCCACGAGGCTCGTGATTGGGAAGGTCTGGGCGCGTTTCGGGATAGTCGTGGGCCTGCATCTCAAACACCACCAGGCCATTTTTGACGTGAACATTCCAGCTGCACCCACCGGTGCAGTTGACCCCGTGGGTGGTGCGCACGATCTTGTCATAGCGCCAACGATGACGATAAGCATCCTCCCATTGGCGGTCGTCGCGCAGTTTTATACCGTGGCCGTCGGCAAAGCCTTCTTTGTCCCGCACCAAGAACTTCAAGCGATCCAATAGGTGACTCATCGACTACCTCCGATTTTACGGCATCACTAAAGCACGCAGGACAGGCTGGGCCCGACCCGCGCCATCCGCTTCTTGATCCTCACTACTGTGCTCAGTATAGACTATGCTAATCGCCGTGTGGTGATACTGCACCAATGCGTCCTTGGTGAACGGAGGTTTCTTGACGGAAATCAAGGCAACCATCCGTGCGACGCGCTATCCTGGCGAAAAGTGGAAGCGGATGAACACTTAGGAGTCACCAGGGCGTGTCGATGTCGAAAAACACCATCAATGGCAGCTGCAGCCAAGATATCAATGTGCTTGAAGGAGTCAGACCATGGATTTGCTGGATACGCCCGCACCATCCTTTGATGATCCGGTAGGACTCTTGTTGGCCTGTCACCGGCGCATAGAGAAGCACTGCGATACCCTGCAGCGGATGCCTAAGCATCTCGAAAAGCATGGGGTGGACAGCGATCTGCAAACAGCCATCACACGCATCCTGCGCTATTTTAGCTTGGCCGGCCCAGCCCACCACGCCGATGAGGAACTGGGACTTTTCCCCTGGCTTTTGGCACGGCCGGATTTTCCAGGAGCCTTACGTGCCCCCTTGCGCAATCTTGTGGATCAGCACCGCCAACTGGAAACCGCCTGGCAGAATCTTTCAGAGGATCTGAATGATCTCATCGTTACGGAAAAGCCCCGAGCGTTACGTCTCGAGCCCTTCGTCATCATGAACCGCGCCCATATCGCCTTGGAGGACGGAGAAATTTTTCCCCTGGCCAGGCAAATCTTGGATCCAGATTCTGCCAACGCCTTGGGTAGGACCATGATACTGCGACGGCGTGAAGAGGATGGCAGTTCATGAAGGCCTGTATGGAGGCGAATCGACGTCCTCTATGGGTATGGTTTTTCCTTGCTGGGCGTCGTTTTACCGTTACTTTTCAGCTACTCTCTGGGTTCGCTTTTGCCATGGGTGGCGGGGTGCTTTATCTTGGCATACGGCGGATGGTTTGGCTGCAGCCTGCTTTTGCTGGGTGAGTAGTTGTGGCTGTTGGGCGCAAAACGTGGGCGGGTACATCTGCGGTGTATTTTTCTGTTCACGGAAGAATATCGTCGCACTTTTCGCCACCCACTACGTGGCCGGTCTGAATCGCGTTTGCACGATGGACTCAATGCTTTATTCGATGGCGACTTCCTGTTGGCGGCGAGCGCTACGGTCGTTCTTGGCATTGCCCCTTGGCGCGGTTGCGGTGCATGCCTCATGGGTCATCTGCTACTTGCCTGGATCATAGCCGCGCCCTGGATTACCAATTTTGTATTCAGTCTCTGGGATCATTGGCCGCTTGATTTACGTGGCACAGGGGGGAACATATGACCCACGTTGTTACCGAGTCTTGCATTCAATGCAAATATACCGATTGCGTTACGGTTTGTCCGGTCGATTGCTTTCATGAGGGGCCTAATTTTTTGGTGATCGACCCTCGCGAATGCATCGATTGCACCCTTTGTGTAGCAGAGTGCCCAGTTGATGCCATCTTTCGTGATGTAGATTTGCCTGAAGGGAGTGAAGCATACTTGGAACTCAATGCCGAACTCGCCGCAGTGTGGCCGGTGATCATCCAAAAAAGGGCCGCTCTACTGGAGGCGGAACGCTGGCGACATATTACGCAAAAAAGAGCCTATCTGGATTTGGGCGGTGCCGACAAGAAAGATTCGCTGCCGGAACCTGAAGCTCCCATGCAAGAACACGAGCGTACACCCGAGTTCACGGAGTCTACTGCACCCAAGGGGCTGCAACACAACCACCGCGTCAAAGCCGGGGTCTGGGGACGACTCACCGTCGTCGACGGAAAGTTGCGCTATTGCCTTGAAGATGGAAGCGGGCGTCATTGGGTGCTCTGCGCCGATGAATCGGTCTGGATCCCGCCCGATGTGCCCCACCGCGTGGAGATTCTGGGGCCAACACGCTTCTATCTGAGCTTCTGGCACTGAGGTTTTTGTTACTATCTGCAAGACATCGGAGGTTAACTATGCTCTTATATCACGGTGCACGCCCCAACCCGCGCGCAGTACGCATGTTTATGCTAGAAAAAGGGATGAGTATTCCTATGCGTGATCTGGATATCGATAAGGGCGAAAATCGCGAGCCTGAGTTTGT
The DNA here is from genome assembly GCF_023277115.1 of Acidithiobacillus acidisediminis. Classification (NCBI taxonomy): domain Bacteria; kingdom Pseudomonadati; phylum Pseudomonadota; class Acidithiobacillia; order Acidithiobacillales; family Acidithiobacillaceae; genus Acidithiobacillus; species Acidithiobacillus acidisediminis. The sequence goes on along the minus strand of NZ_JALQCS010000001.1, from coordinate 1,795,077 downwards.
AGCTCGCAATCCTTCTGGCCAGGTTCCGGTGCTCGAATTGGATGACGGCTTCTGGCTGGCAGAAAGCGGTGCGATTTTTCAGTACCTGGAAGAAATTCATCCGGAGCCAGCGCTCATTGGTAGCACAGCGCAAGAGCGGGCCGAAACACGAATGTGGCAACGGCGGGTGGAACGGCGCATTACCGAGCCTCTCTATGCCGCCTTTCATTATGGCAAGGGCTTGTCCATGTACCAAGAACGTATGGTTGTTCTTCCTGAATGTGTGCCTAGTCTCGTGAAACTGATGCACGACGGTATGCGTTGGTTGGATTCGGTAATGACTGAACGCAGCACGATCGTACCGCAACGATTTACCGTAGCGGATATCGTGCTGTATACCGCAGTAGATTTTGGGGATGGCGTCGGCCTCGGTATTCCAGAGGACCTGAATACGCTTCGAAATTGGCGGACAGAAATTTCATGGCGCCCTTCGGCCAAGACGAGCTTGCATCCGCGATCCAGTGAGACTGGTATGCGCTACTAGAGTGTGTGTGCCATATAGGTAACTATACACTATTTTAGCACGGACTCAATAACGTGGTCTATCATGCTGATTATGGATCTTTTTCCATGGAACTTAGTTAGCAAATATAGTTGACGAAGTGGAACTTCGTAGCATACTGACAAAGATGAATATCCAAGCAGCCAGCGCCAAAGCGAAAAAGATGTCGGCAATCGGCAGCAAGAACGGCAGCACCATACTCTTTGCCATGTTATAGGTTGCAAGACTGTACATACCGAGGGGGAACACCATACCCCAATATTGGGGATCGTAACGGAAATGGAGACCTTGATGGCCGTAGCGCCAGATCTCCAGAGCAATGAGTAAGGGAATCCACCAGCTTCCAGCAGCCCAATAAAAAATGGTAAATCCCCTGAGGAAAGGAAGTAGAGAATGAAGATAAGGGGCGCTCGTCCCTTGCTCTATGAGCAATGATCCAGCCAAAGTAGAAATAGCCATGGCACCCATGTTGATCCAATACGGCGGAGCGAGATCTTCTGCATGAAAGCGAAAAAAATGTATCTGTAAAAAATAAGAACCATAATCCAAATATATAACATACCTCCCCAAAGCCATAGGGATAAGGCAACAAAATTATATTCCAGACGATGTAGTGCACTCCACGAACCATCCAACTGCAACGCCAGTACTGCCAGAGACTGTGCCGCCACCACCGCAAGCAACCAAATTCCGCTGATGCCGTTTTCTAGCCGAGGTTTGTCGAGCCGAATGGTGTAAAGTGTGAAAATACCGTAATTCAGGAGAAACCACAGCACGGCACCCAAAATCCAAAGCACCAGAGCAATATCACGATACTGCACCAACAATATACACTGACTACCAAGCACACTAGATGCGGCCACTATAGAGAAAAAGCCAGGGCCGCGTTGATAGTTCAGAAGATCATTCCACAATCGCTGAGGGAAATACAGACTTCTCCACAGGGTAAGGACCCACAAGACGGCATAAAAAACAATATTGAGTCCGAAAAGATATCGCGCCAACAGCGGCAAACCGAAGGTATCGCTGGACAAGGACAACACACCGGTGGCCATGACCAGGGCAAAGTACGCGGGCGCCAGACCCTGGGCGGCAAGGTCGAGCCGTCGGGAAAAAGCTCTCAAGTAGGCTGGCATCCGCCAGGTTCCAAGAGACGCAGCGCGCTCCCTTTGTGATATGCGATGTGTGCGGTTTTGTCGCTACGTATGGCATATTGCGGTGCGTCGAGAGTGGCGTGGTGGATATACCCGTGTACAGAGAAGTCACTTTCGTGAATGGCGATGATTTTCCCAGTCATCCAGCCAGCCTCCGAGTTCCAGGTCACGTGGTCACCAATATTGAATTGTGGGCTACTTTTCACCATGAATTCCTCAGCGGCTTTCTCGATTTTTGTTTGGTATATTTCCTCTCAAGTTCTACTCCACGCTGATTTTGGCGCATTTCGGATTCTAGGTGATGTGGCCTGCTTCTTCCAGGCGACGCAGGAGCATAAAAAAATACACCATGCCAGCGAAAGGCGCCCAGGGTTTGAGATGCGCAATCGTCTCTTCATAACCGACGACCGTGGCGTCGCCACCGAGCCAGCGCAGGAGACTTTTTCGTCCCCCCACGTCGTCGCCGGGGAAGATCTCGAGCTGACCCAAAGCTCGCAGGAGCACATATTCTACGGACCAGCGCCCGATTCCCCGAATCCATAGTAAGCGTTCCCTAATCTGTTCTACCGGCATGCCTGGCCACGCCCGCTCGTCCCAATCACCGGCGCTGGCGGCTTCCGCTACGGCGCGTACACTCCGTATTTTTTGCTGGCTGAAGCCGATGTCACGCAATAATTCCGGCGCCAAGTTCAGGATCTGCTGCGGGGGTGGGAAAGGAAGGGCTCGATCTAGGCCGCCGCTATCTCCTTCGCAGATCCTGCATAAACGATTGAGCAAATGGATACCCACCTGCAGACTCAGCTGCTGACAGGCTATAGCATTGATCAGCCCCTCATAGAGGGAATCGAAACGAGGCGGGCGAAATCCCCGGTAGTGCTCCACGAGCGCCCCAAGGCGAGGATCTTTGGCTGCGAAGGCATAAAAGGGCGCCAGATCGCGATTGATCCCGAGAATCCACTGGAGGCGCTCGCGGACCCAGGCAATGGCACGGTCGTCATCGGGACCTGCGTAGATTTCCGCTTCCAGAACCGGATCCATCGGCCCACGGGTCTGCCACAACCGCAGCGCCAAGCGCTCCTCGCCATAGATCCAGCTGCGGCGGTAGGTACCCTGATCCCAAACGTCTATGGCATTGTGGGCCTGACGGCGCAGCACCCAGACCGTGAGGTCGAGGCGAAAGGGTGCGCTGGGATGGAGGGTAAAATAGGCCATGATTAATCGGAACAACGCATGCACTGGACGTCGTAGCGTTGAATCCAGGCCTGCAGGGCCTCGATGGCCTCGGTGCCGGTGTGGAGCGTATCCAGGGCATGTTCTGGATCATCGGCGCGGATACGGGCGATCCAGGCATCGCCGTAGGGGTCGATGTTGATGAGGTGAGGATCGGTGATGAGGGCATCGTTGCGGTCCACCACCTCTCCCGCGAAGGGAACGGGCACGCCGCCCGCCCATTTGCCGCTCTCCAGGGTGGCGACATGGCGGCCTGCGTCGATTTTGGTGCCCAGCTTTTTGATGCGGGCTTTTTGCAGGCGTCCAGACATGGTCTGGGCCGGATCAGTCACGCCGATGGTGAAGATACCCTCGCCTTCGGGACGAACCCAGACATAATCGAGATCGTAGAAGAGTTCCTCCGGTAATTCGCAGCCACGGAATTCGCTCATGATTCTTACTCCTGCCCGGCAACTAGACGTTTGGCCGCAGCTTCTCCACCATCTGCCACCGCCGCGGCCAAGTGGGGATAGACCTCACTCTCTTCCTTGGCGTCGTGTTGTTTGAGGATGGTCTGCACCGTGCTCAAGAGATCGTCAAACTCCTCCGCGTCTTGAGCAGCAATGGCGTCGGCCATCTCGCTGAAAAATACCTGCAGGTCCCGATGCCCCTTTCGTAGTAAGGCCGTGAGGGCATGGTCCTGGTCTCCTTCCCAAGTCTCGAAGGCCGGGAAAAGCAGGCTCTCTTCCACCGCCATGTGTCCGTCGACGATACCCCGGCGGAACGTTTCCAAGGTCTTGGCGGCGTCCGCCCAACGCTCGTCTTTGACCGCTTGGGCGGCGTCCTCCAGGAGACGATCGAGACGTTCGTGGTCTTGCTGCAAAATTTTAGCGATATCGTGCGCCATGGCGGGTACTCCTTTGCAATCTGCCTATTATCAGTGGATGAATATATCCGAGGAGTTTAAACTACTTTCCAAGATCTTTTCGAGGGAGAAAGAAATGAAAGTGCAACTGCTGGTGTCCAAATGGTGTCCGGTCTGCCCTCAGGCGGAAACCATCTGGCAGGAAGCTGCCGAAAAACGAGCCATGGATCTGGAAATTCTTGACGTGGCCGACAAGACCGGGCGCGAAGTGGTCAGCCGTTTGCGAATCAAGACGGTGCCCGCTGTCGTCATCGACGGGGCCCTGAAAACCGTGGGCGTTCAACCTCTCTCTCAAGTCCTGCAACTGCTGGATAGTTGAGCTGGGGCGTACTGGCGCCGCACTGCAAGGATCAGCCGGCGCTGGGCGCAAAACTGTCGAAGTGGATGCGCTCATGGACAATACCGTGCGAGAGCAGGAGATCCACAGCCGCCTCGATCATGCCAGGGCTACCGCAGAGATAGACCTCGTGTTGGGACCACGGACCATTCTCCGACACGCTGGGCAGGAGTCGCCGGGGTCCGTCGGGACCTGTGAAATGGGGGTCGGAGCAGCAGATCTCTAAACGTAAATTGGGCCAGGAGTCTGCCAAGTTCTGAAGAACATCGAGATGATAGAGATCAGCCGCACGCCGGACGCCAAAAAAGAGGGCGACCGGGGTCGTCCAAGGTAACCGCATCCGCTCTTGGACGATCGCCTCGATAGGGGCGAGGCCGGTACCAGCAGCCACGAGCAGTAGAGGCCGCTCCTCGTTCTGCTGCAGAGTGAATTCCCCCTGGGCAGGGCCCAACTGGAGCGTGTCTCCCACTCTCGCTTGCGCGAAGAGCCAATGGGAAAAAGCACCGCCGGCTACGGCGCGAATGTGAAAAACCAGCTCGGCTGCAGAGGGGTGGCTGGCCATGGAATAGGAACGCCACTGCCCCGGCTGGTCGGGAACGGCAATCCGGGCATACTGGCCGGCGCGGAAAGGGTAAGGGCGGTCACAGCGCAGCCGCAATTCCATCACCGTGCTGGCAAGCTGCTGGAGAGTCGTCACCGTCCCCGTCCACAGCTCGGCAGCGCCATCCACCTGCGCCTCGATGCGCATGGCGCTACGTGGTTGTAATTTGCAGAGAATGGCTCGGTTGTCTGCCCGCTCCCCAGGCGTGAGCAGCAGGGGCATGAACGGGAGTTGCACACCCTCGCCGTCCACGATCCGCCCCTTACAGTCGCCGCAGGAACCATTACCGCAGCCATAGTGAATGGCCACCCCCTGTTCCAAGGCGGCCTCGACAATGCATTGGTCTTCCCGTACCTGCAAGCAGTGCCCGGAGGGCTCCAGAATGACCTCATGTTCCATGGAAAACTCCTGTCGCAGCGTGCCGGACGAAGGCCCGGCACGCTGCGTGTTGCGCGAAGATCAGTTACTGCGTAATGGGAGGAACGTCGTCCAGGACCAAGGGCACGTAGCGCTCTGGGGCCATGGCCTCGGCGGCTGCCTGAATGCAGATAGTTGAGGCAAGGTTATAGGCTTCGATCCAGGATTCGGCCATGGCCGTCGTCCAAGCCGGTCCCAAGAAGTGCTTGAGGGTCAGGAGTAGACTTTTGCCGACGATGGGATAGTGCTCGGGACGGGTATCGTAGCGAATGTGTCCCACCCCCAAATCTTTGAGGTAGGGTACGAGCATGTCGGTGTTGTCGATGTTACTGGCGATGAGGATGACGGAATTGAAGAGGCGCACCCGCTGTTCAGTCATGTCCCCGGGGAACATCTTCCGAACCTCGGGATAGTGGCTGAACATCGTGTCATAAAAATGCTGCGCGACCTGCACTCCTAAATCCTGTACGGCTTTACCGCTGCTTTTGATCAATTCTATATCGATAGTCATGAGTCTCTCCTGAAATGCTGCATGGTCTTGCCCTAAACGGCAAGGAAGAGTCTGCACCGCCTGCGCCAGACCGTCCTTGATCTGCGTCAAGAATTTCAGATGAAGGGTAGACGATGTACCATAGAGCGATTCGAAATCACCATCTAGCTGGGGTTGATATGAAACTTCCTGATATTAATGATCTATTGCGCCAGCAGCCTATTTTTAGTGCGTGGCCGCCAGCTTTGCTCAGCGCGCTTCTGCCATCTACCCAACTGGAAGAATGGAAAGAGGGCGAGATTATTTTCCTCGAGCAAAGTCCCGCGGCGGATTTCTTCTTTTTAGAATCGGGAGTGGTAGAACTGGTCAGCAGTAGCGCCGAGGGCAAGGAAAAGATTGTCGAAATCATGCAGGCTGGGGACCTTTTTGCCGAGGGTGTGGCCTTCATGGGTGGCCGTTACCCGGTCTCGGCGCGTTGCAGCGGGGCGGTGCGCGTACTACGGATTCCTTTTGCGCCGGTAATTACCACCTTGGATGCCAACCCCCAACTCATGCGTCGCATCCTCGCCCAACTCAGTATGCGTTTACATTTTTTGGTGAAAGAACTGCGTCAACGTAGTGTGCAGTCGGCAGATGCCAGGGTGGCCTCGTATTTGCTCGAGCTGGGCCAATCTGCGAAGACCGGGCAGGGATGCGTTTCCTTACCGGCCAAAAAGGCTGCCGTTGCCGCTCGCATTGGAATCACACCGGAAACTTTGTCCCGAGTGCTGCGACGACTGCGGGAGGCAAGGATCATCACTATCGAGGGGCGAAACTTGCATATTCTCGATCCTAGTTCCTTACAGCGCTGGACTTGTAGTTGATGCCGTCGCAACGGAACCATTTCGTGGTCAAGGCAATGGCATGATCACGGTGAGATGAATCACATGGAAAAAACATAAAAATGTGAATTCGGAGTCCTAGACATCAATCTCCTCCCTGAATAAACCAATCTGTGTCGTTCTTAAATTACGCACTATAAATTCACAAGGAGAAGGCGGCCCGAACGACCGCTAACGCTGCCCAGGAGTCATCGTCTGAGTCTGGCCTTCCCCTTTGGATCAACTGTGATTGATGGATTGGGTGGGGGTCAAAGGTGGTGGGCGCATGCTCTGAGGTTGAATCATTCTCGCAAAGGCCCTATGCTCCAAACTTCGGTGTGGATGACCAGTACAAAAATGTGGTACAAAAAGCGAGCAGTGGTTTGATGTAATACGCTGAATATTAAGGAAATACTTTTGAAAACGGAGTGTCCCACCCTCTCCGCCAGCTCTAGCAGTTCTATTTTCACTATGGCGACAAAGATCGGTCCCCTCGCAGTGGTAGGTAATGAACCCCGTCAGGCCCGGAAGGGAGCAGCGGCAGTTACTGATCCAGGTGCCGGGGTGTGGCTGGTTGGCGTCGCCTCCCTATTCCATAACTGATGGCTACCCCCTATCAAGCCTTGGCAAGGCGCTGGCGTCCGCAGTCTTTTGCGGATTTCGTTGGTCAGGAGACGGTCGTCAAATCCCTGTGCCATGCCTTGGACTCGGGGCGCCTGCACCACGCCTTCCTGTTTACCGGGACGCGTGGCGTCGGCAAGACTACACTTGCGCGCCTCTTGGCGAAGTGCCTGAATTGTGAGCAAGGCGTCAGTAGTCACCCCTGCGGGGAATGCAGCGCCTGTCGCAGCATTGCGGCGGGGACATTTGTCGATCTCTTGGAAGTGGATGCCGCAAGCCGAACCCGGGTGGATGAGACGCGCGAGCTCCTCGACAATGTTCCCTATGCGGCCAGTTCTGGGCGCTACAAGGTGTATCTGATTGACGAAGTGCACATGCTTTCCAGTCACAGTTTCAATGCCTTGTTGAAAACTCTGGAAGAGCCGCCGGAACATGTAAAGTTTCTGCTGGCGACAACCGATCCGCAAAAAATCCCCGCCACCATCCTCTCGCGCTGCCTGCAGTTTCATTTGCGCCGCCTTGACGTTCCCTTGATCGTCAAACGTCTGCAACAGATTCTTTCTGCGGAGCAAGTAGCTTTTGATGATGCGGCGCTGGAGGCCTTGGCGCAGGCGGCAGATGGGAGTCTACGTGATGCCTTGAGTTTGACCGACCAAGCGATCGCGCAGGGCGGCGGGCGGGTAGATCTCGATGGCGTTACGAATATGCTCGGCCTCTGTCCCGAGGATGTGGCGGCGAATCTATTGCTGGCTTTGCTGGTACGAGACAGCGCCCGGGTCTTTGCCTTGTTGGAGGAGCAGTTAGCTCTGGGGCAAGATGCGGCAGCATTGCTGGATGCGCTTATCGAGGAATTGCACCGACTGAGCTTGGCGCAGTGGTTGCCGCAGCACTCTGCAAAACTCAGCGCGCAGCTACAGCAACAGCTCGAGAAAGAGCCGCCGATTCTTCTCCAATCCTGGTATCATTTGTTGCTGTCTGCACGACGCGATTTTTCTCTCTATCCGAATCCACGCATGGCCATCGAAATGGCTCTGTTGCGTCTTCTCTCGTTCCTGTTGCCGGAAGGCCCGACGCATCCTGGGGTAGAAGAGGGCAGCCCAACGGCTTCGGCAGGAAAGAAGGTTGCGCCAGCGCAGAAGGCTGCGGATACCGGAGAAACGCCAGAGAAACCATCCCAAGCCCAACAGACCTCGGAGCAGACAGCCCAGGACGCCTGGGAAAAGCTCTTGCCTCAACTACACTTGAGTCCGTCTTTGCAGGAGTTTTTGCGCCACAGCCGTGCGCTGCATTGTGATGAGAAGCTTTTGCAGCTGGCGTTGGATGCTGCTTACGAGTCGCTCCTGCGCAAGGAGGAAAGTGCCCTGAAGGTGGCGCTGGAACAATTTTGGGGACAGAGGACAGCGCTGAAGATGACAGTGCTTGCAGCCGGCGCTGCTGGTACCTTGGCCCAGGAGGCGAGCGTGCGCGAGCAGGAGCGGCAGGCGGCGATTGAGATCGCGGCACGCGCCGACCCGCGTTTACAGGAGTTTCAGGAGGTCCTGCAGGCGCGGTTGCTGCGCTTGGAGATTACGCAGCTGGCCAGTAATTCGTAGCGGAGGATGTGACGATGATGAAAGGTGGCTTGGGGAACATCATGAAACAGGCGCAGCAAATGCAGGAGCGTTTGCAGCAGGTGCAAGAAGAATTGGCGCATGTGGAAGTGCAGGGTCACGCGGGCGGGAATCTGGTAGAGGTGACCATGACCTGCCGTAATGACGTGCGTCGGGTGCGCATCGATCCGTCGCTGCTTGCCGATGGAGACCAAGAAATGCTGGAGGATCTGGTCGCGGCGGCGGTCAATGATGCCCTGCGCAATGCGGAAAAGACCAGTTCGGAGCGCCTGGCTACCGTGACCGGGGGCATGAATATTCCGGGGCTGAATTTGCCGTTCTGAGTCATGCCGGATAGCACCCCATCCTTGGACAAGGTGGTCGCGCTATTGCGCCGACTGCCCGGCATTGGGCCGCGCTCGGCACAGCGCATTGCCCTAGATCTACTCTTGCGCAAGCGAGAATTAATGCCGCAATTGGGGCAGGCGCTGGAGCAGGCGTATCGCAACGTGCGCCACTGTGCGCGCTGCAACAATCTCTGCGAAGAAGAACTGTGCAGCCTGTGCCGCAGTGCGCGCCGAGATCGTGGAACGCTGTGCGTCGTCGAGTCGCCGGCGGATCTTCTCGCCATTGAAGACTCCGGCGCCTATGGCGGAGAATACTTCGTGCTCATGGGTCATCTGTCGCCCCTGGATGGCATTGGTCCCGATGCCTTGCATCTCGACCTGTTGGAAAGACGCCTGGCCGAGCCTGCCTTGGCGGAGGTGATCTTTGCCACCAACTCAACCCTGGAAGGAGAGGCGACAGCGCAATTCGTCGCCGCTATGGTGCCAGAAGGGATTCGGGTAACCCGTATCGCCCGCGGTATCCCCATGGGTGGGGAGCTGGAATATCTGGATCGGAGCACGCTGGGCCGCGCGGTGCAGGGGCGCGGCGCCCTCGACCCGTAAAGCAAGAACGCAGTGTAAAAGAACGAAACGAGGAAGACTGGATCATGAACACGGTAGCTGCGCCCCTGCCTGGGGATAATGTCTTTTTTTTGCTGATGGGGGCCATTCTGGTCTTCGCCATGCACGGCGGCTTCGCCTTTCTGGAGTTGGGAACAGTGCGTCGCCGCAGCCAAGTCAATGCATTGGTCAAGATTATCAGTGACTTTGGCATTTCCACCATTGTGTACTTCTTTATTGGCTATCACATTGCCTATGGCATCAGCTTTTTTGGTAACGTGCACCAGCTCACGGGCACCGACCAGGGCTTTGCCATGGTGCGTTTCTTTTTTCTGCTGACCTTCGCGGCAGCAGTACCTGCCATTATTTCCGGGGGTATCGCCGAGCGCGCCCGATTCGTGCCGCAACTGGTGGCGACCGCCTTTCTGGTAGGCTTGGTCTACCCCTTTTATGAAGGCATCGTCTGGAACGGAAATTATGGGATCCAGGCTTGGTTCACCACGCAGTTCGGTGCTCCTTTCCATGATTTTGCCGGCTCCGTCGTTGTCCATGCCGTTGGTGGTTGGATGGCGCTGATGGCGGTGTGGCTGCTTGGACCGCGTCGCGGGCGTTATGGCCGGGACGGTAGCATCCATCCGATGCCTCCCTCCAATATCCCGTTTCTGGCCCTCGGTTCCTGGATCCTGATTATCGGCTGGTTTGGCTTTAATGTGATGAGTGCGCAGCAGCTTCAGGCGGTGCAGGGGCTAGTGGCGCTGAACTCCCTGATGGCGCTGGTGGGCGGAATGCTTGCTGCCCTGGCGTTGGGAAAAGGAGACCCGGGCTTCGTGCACAACGGTGCGCTGGCCGGTTTGGTGGCCATCTGTGCCGGCTCCGATGTCGTGCAACCCATCGGCGCGCTGGCGATTGGTGCCATTGCCGGCGCGATCTTCGTCTACCTGTTCACTTTCGTGCAGCATCGCCTGCGTCTGGATGATGTACTGGGTGTCTGGCCCCTGCATGGCGTCTGTGGTGCCTGGGGCGGAATAGCGGTTGGCATTTTTGGCCTCCGCGCCTTGGGTGGGGCAGGCGGCGTCAGCATCGTTTCGCAACTCCTGGGTACGGCGCTGGGCCTGATCATCGCTATGCTCGGTAGCCTCGTGGTCTATGGGTTGTTGCGCAGCATAGTGGGTATCCGTTTGGATGAAGAGGACGAATATCTCGGCCCCGATTTGGCAATTCATCATGTCAGCGCCTATCCTGAGGAAGATATTCAAAAAGCCTGAGGACCATGCCCAAGCCTTGTGATCTTCTGCCGGAGAACCTTCCCGCACTTCCCCCCCGGCCACCTGCAGGGCACAAAGGCAGTTTCGGCCATGTCTATGTGCTGGGGGGCAGTCCTGAGATGGGGGGTGCCCTGAGTCTTGCCGCCCTGGCGGCCTATCGCGCCGGTGCAGGATTGGTGACGGGTATTGGCCATCCGGACGCGCAGATCCATCTGGCGGCGTTGGTACCGGAAGCCACCTGGATGGATTGGCCGCCTCGGCTCATCAATCGTGTGCCCGAACCAGCGATACTGGCCCTTGGTCCGGGCCTCGGGCAAGGCTTGGCCGCCCACGATCTGGTGCGCGAGGCAGCAACATTGTCCCAACGCCAGGTCTGGGATGCCGACGCCCTCAACATCTTGGCGCGCTTTGGTCCGGGGATTTTAAGCGCCACAACAGAGCGCATCTTTACCCCGCATCCGGGAGAGGCAGCCCGTCTGCTGCACTGGTCTACGGCACAGGTGCAGGCGGATCGCAGTGCCGCCATTGCGCAGCTGGTGCAAAGCTATTCTGGTATCTGGATTTTGAAGGGGGAGGGCACCCTGCTCAGCGATGGCAGCTTTCTTGGCCGTTGCCCCTGGGGAAACCCTGGTATGGCCACGGGGGGGAGTGGTGATGTGCTTACTGGCCTCATCGCAGGGCTTTGGGCGCAGGGTTTGCCCGCTTTGGCAGCCGCCAGTCTGGGCGTTTGTATTCACGCCCGCGCGGGGGATCTGGCGGCGGCCGAGCTGGGCCAGGCGAGTCTGCTGGCGCGTGACTTGATCGCCCAAATCCCGCAAGTTTTACAACAGTGGAGAACACATTGACGGAAGAAGAGCAACTGCGAGAGTGGGATCAACGGCATTTTTGGCATCCCTTTACGCAGATGTCGTGTTGGGGGGATGACGATCCCTGGATCATCGAGCGAGCCGCAGGGAACTACCTTTATGACATTCGTGGTCGTAAGGCCTTGGATGCGATTGCCAGCCTGTGGTGCAACGTGCATGGGCATCGCCATCCCCGTCTCGATGCAGCTCTCTGTGCCCAGTTGGAGCGCGTAGCCCACAGCACGGTGCTGGGTGCCAGTCATCCGGGGGCGATTCGGCTGGCGAAGGCGTTGACGGAGATCGCTCCACCGGGTTTGGAGCGAGTGTTTTTTTCCGAGGATGGTGCCGAGGCCGTCGAGGTGGCCGTCAAAATGGCGTCCCAGTATTGGCAGAACCTGGGCAGGACGGAAAAGCGCGTCTTTCTTTCGGTAGACGATGCCTATCACGGCGATACCGTGGGCGCGAGCTCCCTGGGGGGGTTTCCTTTGTTCCATGGGGTCTATGGGCATCTGCATTTCCCCGTGCAGCGCTTGCCCAGCCCCTGGCTGCTGCAAGAACAATTGCAGGGCGACAGCGAGGCCGCTACCGCAAACTGGTTGCAGGCTCTGGAGGACATCCTGCGCACGCGTTCTGCGCAGTTCATCGCTTTGATCCTGGAGGGTGGAGTGCAGGGGGCGGCGGGAATTCTTCCGTACCCACGCGGCCTGTTGGCCGGCGCAGCAGCACTCTGCCGGCGCTATGAGGTCTTGTTGATTGTAGACGAGGTGGCGAGCGGCTTTGGCCGTAGCGGTACCCTGTTCTACTGTGAGCAGGAAGCTGTCCAGCCGGATCTCCTCGCCCTGGGCAAAGGCATCAGCGGCGGTTACCTCCCCCTGGCTGCCACCCTTGCGCAGGAGCACATCTACCAGGCCTTCCTCGCACCCTTTGGCGAGGCGAAGCAGTTTTACTACGGCCACACCTATACCGCGAACCCGCTGGCCTGCGCAGTGGCGCTGGAAAATCTTGCTCTTTTCCAAGAGACTGACCTGCTGGCGCAGGCAAGCGAGCGCATCGCCAAGCTGCGCCAAGGCTTGCAGGACTTCGCTGATTTGTCTTTCTCTGCAATGCCCCGCCAGTTTGGCTTGATGGCCGCTGTTCCTCTGCGCGATCCCAGCACGAAAAAGGCGTATCCCTATGGCGCCCGACGGGAATATGCGGTCTGTAGACGGGCACGGGAGGCAGGCGTCTATTTGCGCCCGTTGGGTGACAGTATCGTCATCGTTCCCCCGCTCTCGGTGACAGCAGCGGAAATAGCCCTTATTCTGCGGGTATTGCGCGACAGCATGGCAAAGGAAACTGGCGTATGAAAACGGTCCGAGAGCTAATGAGCACCTCTGTAGTGGCAGTGCAAGAGAACGATGGTGTCGAGGAAGTGGGCAACAAAATGCTTGCATCCGGGCATCACAGCTTGCCCGTGCTCGACGCCGAGGGCCGGGTCAGCGGCATCATTACCGAACGGGATCTCATCGATGCCCATCGTCAGGTTCACTTACCGACGGTGATCTCGATCTTGGATAGCGTTATTCCCATCTCCGGAATGCACGAATACTCCGAAGAACTGCGCAAGGTGACGGCGGTGGATGCAAAAGGGTTGGCTACCCGACGACATCTACAATTGGCGCATCCGGATGAAGGCCTGGATGAGGTGGCGGATCGCATGTTCGAGCACCGTTTGCATGCGCTACCGGTGGTGGATGGCGAGGGCAGATTACAGGGGATCATCAGCCGCTCGGACATCCTGCGGGGCTTGTTGAGCACATCATGATTTGGCAGCTGCCCGACCTTGCTACGACGGAGGGCTGGGCGCAGGAATTGGCGCAGTGTACCCCCCTGCCAGGGGTGATCTATCTCCAAGGAGAGCTGGGTGCCGGCAAGACCGCCGTGGCGCGCGCCCTCATCCATGCTCTTGGGTATCCGGCTGTGGTTCGCAGCCCAACCTACACCTTGGTGGAAGAATATGCGACCCCCTCCGGTACCGTACTGCATTTCGATCTGTATCGTCTGGCGGAATCTGAGGAACTGGAATACATCGGCATCCGGGATTATCTGGAACGTCCGGCGTTGTGGCTGGTAGAGTGGCCGGAGCGCGCTGGCGACTATCTACCTGCCGCAGACCTGCGGCTGTGCCTGTCGATATTGCCCAGCGGTGCCCACCGCCTGGAGGCCGTGGCCCAGAGTGTACGCGCAGAGTCGTGGTTGCGGGCTTTGACCAATGTTCCGCAGAAGCAGGTAGGCAATGACTGAGTCGCGTCGGGTCCGCGTAATGAGCCCGCAGCTCGCTGATCGCATCGCCGCTGGCGAGGTCGTCGAGCGCCCTGCTTCGGTGCTCAAAGAGCTGGTCGAGAACAGTCTGGATGCGGGAGCCAAGCGCATCGACGTATTCCTGGAAGGGGCGGGGGTCGACGTTCTCGAGGTGCAGGACGATGGCAGTGGCATCCTGCCAGAGGATCTTCCCTTGGCCCTGTCGCGTCACGCCACCAGTAAACTCTACGATGATCGCGAATTGGGGCAGATCCAGAGCTTCGGCTTTCGGGGAGAGGCACTCCCTGCCATCGCTTCCGTTGCGCGTCTGGAGATTATCAGTCGCTCTGCAGGCGCAAATGCGGCGCGGCGCCTGCGCCTCGCGGCAGGTATCCTCGAAGAGGATGCCCCGGCAGCGCGGGCCCCGGGTACGACGGTGCGGGTCGAAGATCTGTTCTACAACGTCCCGGCGCGGCGGAAATTTCTCAAGTCGCCGAGCACTGAGCTGGGGCGCATCCAGAAGCTATGGCGCCAGCTTGCCCTCGCTGCCTTCGCTGTGGATCTCCGCCTGCAGCAGGGAAAGCGGCAACTGGCGCAATATCCTGCGGCACTGACAGAACGCGATCAGGATGCGCGGGTGGCGGCCATCTTTGGGGAAGATTTTCTGCGCAATGCCCTGCGCTTTTCTCAGGATCTCGGTGACTGGCGGCTCTGGGGATGGCTCGGATTGCCGAGTTTTAACCGTCCACGCGCCGACGAACAGGTCTTTTTTGTCAATGGTCGCGCCGTACAGGACAACAGTTTGCGTCATGCCCTGCGTTCGGCCTACGCCGACGTCTTGTTTCAGGATCGTCAGCCGGTGGCCATTTGCTATCTGGAATTGCCTGCGGATCTGCTGGATGTGAATGTGCATCCGGCGAAGACGGAAGTGCGTTTCCAGGAATCGCGGCAGGTACACGATTTTGTTCGCCAGACCCTGGCGGGTATCCTTGCGGACCAATCGCGTCCGCGCGCGCCGGGCTTTCTTCCGGCAGATGCAGGAAGAAGCCAGAGCTCGGGCCAGAGCGCTGCGCATCCTTCTGGTGCCCAGCTTGGGCTACCGTCTTTTCAACCCGGGCAAGTGCGCGATGCAGGCGGTACTGCCTATTGGGAAGGGCTTGTCGCGCCGAGCCTGGCACAGCGTCTGGACGCTGCCCCGGAACAGCTAGATAGGCCTTCGCTTCCGATAGCAGAACCGGAGTGGCAGGGCTACCCTCTGGGCCGCGCGATCGGACAGATTCATCAGCGTTTCATTGTCGCAGAAAACGTCGAGGGTATGCTCTTGATTGATCAGCACGCCGCCCATGAGCGTATCCTCTACGAACGCTTCAAGGCGCAACGCGCCATGGGGCAGCGGCAGAATCTGCTTCTGCCTTTTGGCGTGGAACTCAGTCCCGCCCAGGCAGAGCGTTTGGAGGAAAGGGCTGAACTGCTGCGGGAGGCGGGTCTGGAATGGTCGCGTAGCGGCCCAATGAGTATCCGCATCCATGCCTGTGCCCCGGGTTTTCCGAGTACAGCCCTGGTCGACCTGATCGCCGCTTGCTTGGCTCCGGAGCCTGCCTGGCAAGCGGGAGGGGGAGATGAGCATCTCGCGGAGCTCGCTTGCCATGCCGCCATCAAGGACCATCATTCCCTGAGCCTGGCAGAAATGAATGCCCTGCTGCGGCAACTCGAGGCTACACCGCGCTATACCCAGTGCAATCATGGACGTCCCACCATCGTACAGTGGAATCTCGGCGAGCTAGATCGCCTGTTTCTGCGTGGACGTTGAGTCACCCTCCAGCCATGTTACCAACAATCTTCCTCCAGGGACCTACCGCAAGCGGCAAGACGGCGTTGGCGCTACGGCTGGCAGACGCTTTGCCGCTGCGTTTGATCAGTGTCGATTCCCTCGCGGTGTACCGCTATTTCGATCTGGGTAGTGCCAAGCCGGAAGCAGCGATTCGGCAGCGTTATCCCCATGCCCTCATCGACATCCGCGAGCCGGAGGCGCCCTATTCGGCGGGTGATTTTGCCCGCGACGCGGCGCAGGAAATCCAGACGGCCCATGCGGCTGGACAGATTCCTTTGCTGGTCGGTGGCACGGGACTGTATTTCCGGGCTCTGGAACGTGGTATCGGTGAGTTACCCAGCGCCGATCCGGCAGGGCGGGAAAAATTGCAGGAGGAGGCAGAGCAGATCGGTTGGCCGGCCTTGCATCAGCGCTTGGCGGCTCGTGATCCACGGCGTGCTTCCGCCATTCATCCGCACGATGCGCAGCGGATTCAGCGCGCGCTGGAGCTCCTAGATCTCGGTCTAGCGGCACCGGAGCGCTGGGAACAGCAATTGCCCGGTCCAGTCTGGAAAATCACTGTGCAAATCCCACGCACGGAATTACATCAACGCATTGAGCTGCGCCTGCAAAGCATGTTCGCCGCAGGTTTCCGGGAGGAAGCACAAATGCTGTTTGCCCGCTATGGCGCGTTCGATCTTCCGGCCTGTCGCTCCGTTGGCTACCGTCAGCTCTTCGCCTGGTTGCGGGGAGAAAGTTCCAGCACAGAAGCAGAGCGCGCCGCGCTTTATGCCACCCGCCAGCTCGCCAAGCGACAAGAAACCTGGTTCCGCGCCGAGACTCCGGATTGGGTCTTGTATCCCGAGGATAAAGCACAGGTAGATCAGCTGATTGCGGCTTTGCAGAGGCGTCTGCAAAGCCTGACTGCAGAGCCGATGGGGTGGAGCAGATAAAAGTTCGGCGAGACTCTCCCGCTGATGGCATAGCGTGCGTATACTATGCTCTATGAATAAACTTGAACGCTTACAAGACCGTATCGCATACCAATTTCAGGACCCTGCGCTGTTGCGGCAGGCCCTCACCCATCGTAGTGCCGGCGCACAACACAATGAGCGTCTAGAGTTTCTGGGCGATGCCGCGCTGAATTTTATCGTTGCTGCGCGTTTATATGATCGATTTGCCAAGGTCAGTGAAGGTGACCTGTCGCGGATGCGGGCACGGCTGGTGCGCGAGGAGACCTTGGCGCAGGTGGCAGAAACCATCGATCTCGCAGACAACCTGATTCTCGGCGCGGGAGAGATTCGCTCCGGCGGGGCACGGCGTGCGTCCATTCGTGCTGATGCAGTGGAAGCCGTTATCGGCGCGGCCTATCTCGATGGTGGTTTTTCTGCAGCGGGACGTATCGTCGACCATCTCATGACGCCGCTCATTACCGACGCGCTCGGGGCAGAAGAACTGCGCGATCCGAAAACTCGTTTGCAGGAGTTGCTGCAGGGGAAAGGGAAGGCCTTGCCCTGCTATGAACTGATCGAGGAAAAAGGCCAAGCCCACGAACGGCGCTTCGTTGCACGCTGCAGTGTCGAGGGGATGGTGCCGACCGAGGCCGAGGATAGCAGCCGCCGCCGTGCGGAACAGCAGGCGGCGCAACGCATGCTCGAGCAGTTGCATGGGCAGTCTGGAAAACAACGTCATGCCGGCTGAGCAGTTGGCGTCCCATCGCTGTGGCAGTGTTGCCCTGATCGGGCGTCCCAATGTGGGCAAGTCTACCTTGCTGAATCACCTGATTGGGCAAAAGATCAGTATTACGGCGCCGCGCCCGCAAACTACCCGCGATCAGATCTTGGGTATTTATACCCGCCCAGAGGGGCAGATTCTCTTTCTCGACACCCCCGGTGTACATCAAGGCCATCGCCGGCTGAATCGCCACATCCTGCGCGCCACCCGCTCGGCCCTCGATGCCGCGGATCTCGGCGTATTGGTGGTCGAGGCGCCGCTGTGGAACGCGGGGGATGCCGAGGCCCTGCGCTGGCTGCAGCAACGCGATCTACCGTTGATCCTGGTGGTCAATAAGATTGATCGGGTCCAGCAGAAAGAGCGCCTGCTGCCTTACCTGCAGGAGGTGGCCAAGCATGCCGACTTCGTTGCAATCGTCCCCCTCTGCGCGCGGCGCCGAGATGATGTCGAGCACTTGGCAGACGTCCTGCTTCCCCTCTTGCCGGAGGGTCCTGCGCAGTACTCGGCGGAAGAGGTGACGGATCGGCAGATGCGTTTTCTTGCAGCCGAAGCGGTTCGGGAACAGATTTTTCGCCAGCTCAGCGCCGAACTGCCCTATGAAACAGCGGTTGCGATCGAAAAATATCGGGTGGCAGCCGATGGCAGTCACGAGATCGAAGCGACGATCTACTGTCGCAAGGCGGGACAGAAGGCCATTTTGCTGGGTGAAAAGGGGCAGCGTTTGAAGCGCATCGGGACGCGGGCGCGGGAGAGCATTGCGCAGCAGACCGGGGCACGAGTCTGGCTTGGACTCTGGGTAAAAGAGCGCGAGGATTGGGATCGCCACCCAGGGCTGCTGCGCGAAATGGGGTATGGAGCGTAACAGCGGCGAGCGCGTCTGGGTCTTGCATCACCACCCTTTCGGTGACGGTAGCCTGGTGCTGGAGTTGTTCACCGCCGAGCACGGCCGCCTGGGGGTTCTGGCGCGGGGTCGGCGGCGCCGCGGGCGCATGGAGGCAGGTCGGCCGTATTGGGCGCGTTGGGCAGGCGGCGGAGCGCTACCAGCCCTGCAGAGTGGCGAAGAGATCCCGAGCCCCTTGCTCCAGCGCCCAGCACCGGCGCTGCTGCTGTTTTATCTCAACGAATTGCTCTTGCGCCTGACCGAGCGGGGAGATCCACAACCCGAATTGTTCTGCGAATATGAACAGACCCTGCAGGCGTTAGCCGAGGAACCCGAAGCGTATTGGCGTTTGCGTCGTCTTGAACGGCGCCTCCTGGAGATCCTGGGCTGGGCCGCCGATCTGCAGTGTTGTGCAAGCTGTGGTGCGACACTCGGCCAACAGGCCTATGCCAAGGCGGGGGCAGGGATGTTCTGCGCTGTGCATCGACCCGTGCTTGCCGCGCTGCTCTCGGCGGAAGCGCGACAATGGTTAGCCGGCACCATGGCCTCTCCCCCGGCTCGCCCCCTGTGGGGGGAACTGCGCAAGGTTCTCGCCGCGGAGTTGGACGCAGTTCTCGCGGGCCGGCCCCTGGAGAGTCGCCGCCTACTTGCGGCATACTTGCAGCGCCAGCGCGGGAAGCAGAGGGGAGACCACAACGAATGATAGCCTTGGGCGTAAACATCGATCATGTCGCAACACTGCGGCAGGCGCGCGGCACCCGCTATCCCGATCCACTGGAGGCAGCCTTTCTGGCGGAGCGGGCGGGTGCCGATGCCATTACCGCTCATCTGCGTGAAGATCGTCGCCATATCCAGGAGCGCGATATTGTGCTGTTACAGCAGACTTTGCGCACGCGACTCAATCTCGAGATGGCGCTGAACGAAGATGTCCTGAGCATTGCCGAGCGCCTGCGGCCCAGTGACTGTTGCCTCGTTCCCGAGCGCCGTGCAGAACTCACCACCGAGGGCGGGCTGGATGTCGCCGGACAGCAGGATCGTGTGGCGGCGGCGACGGCGCGCCTGACTGCTGCGGGGGTGCGGGTCTCTCTTTTCATTGATCCTGATCCGCAGCAAATCCACGCCGCTGTTGCCACGGGTGCACCGGTGATCGAGTTGCATACTGGCAGCTACGCCAATGCCGGCAATCCTGGCGAAGTCGCAGCACAGCTCGAACAATTACGCAGCGCCGCGCGCCTGGCGCATGGGCTTGGCCTGCAGGTAAATGCGGGACATGGACTGGATTACAGCAATGTCGAGCCCATTGCTGCCATCCCAGAAATTGCGGAACTCAATATTGGCCACGCTATTATTGCCCACGCCATCTTCCGCGGCCTGGATGATGCCGTACGCGAAATGAAACGCCTGATGCGGCAGGCGCGCAGTTGATTGTTGGTCTGGGCACGGATCTGGTTTCGGTCGAGCGGATGGCGGGGCTGTTGGCACGTTGGGACGAGAAGCTGCTGCAGCGCGTCCTTGGCGAGCAGGAACGCCATGAATTCCCTGTTGCTCAGGGTGCAGCCTTCCTGGCGCGGCGTTTTGCCGCCAAGGAGGCGACCCTCAAGGCCCTCGGAACGGGGTTGCGCAACGGTATATCCTGGGGAGAGATCCAGGTGGGTCACGATGCCCTGGGACGACCGGAATTGCTCCTGACGGGGGCAGCGCAGCTGCAGCTCAGGCGCTGCGCTCGGCGTGCCAGGCTCTGGTTGAGCTTGAGCGATGAGCATCGCTATGCCACGGCGACGGTCTTGATCGAAGACTTGGCCGCAGAAGTGACGGGGGAATAGAAATGCGGATCACGGTAGTGGGTACGGGCTATGTGGGCTTGGTAACCGGGGCCTGCCTGGCGCAAGTGGGCAATCAAGTGCTCTGCATCGATATCGATGCGGAAAAAGTGGCGCGCCTACAGCAGGGGGAAATCCCCATCCATGAACCGGATCTTCCAGAAATCGTAAGCAGTGGCATTGCCGGTGGACGCTTGCGCTTCAGTACGGATATTGCCGCTGGGGTTGAGCACGGCGAATTTCTCTTCATCGCGGTGGGAACACCGCCAGATGAGGACGGTTCTGCAGACCTGCGCTATGTGCTTGGCGTTGCAGCGGATATTGGCAAACATCTGGTCCAGCCGCGGATTATCGTGAATAAATCGACGGTACCTGTTGGTACAGCACAAAAGGTGCGCAAAGCCATACAAAGCGAGCTGGATAGGCGCGCTGTGCAGATCCCTTTTTCGGTGGTTTCCAATCCCGAATTTCTCAAGGAGGGCGCTGCGGTCGGCGATTTCATGAAGCCGGATCGGATCATTGTCGGCACCGATGACGAGCAGGTAGCACAGCGCATGCGCGATCTCTATGCCCCCTTCAACCGGAATCACGATCGCGTGCTGGTCATGGATCTGTCATCGGCAGAACTCACCAAATATGCCGCCAATGTGCTCCTTGCCACCAAGATCTCCTTCATGAATGAGCTTGCTGGCCTGGCAGAGCGCTTGGGTGCCGACATCGAGCAGGTGCGGGTGGGGATTGGCTCCGACCCGCGTATTGGCTTTGATTTCATCTATCCAGGCTGTGGCTACGGGGGTTCCTGTTTTCCCAAGGATGTGCGCGCCCTTGAGCATACCGCAAAGGAATTGGGTTTTGATGCGCCCCTGATTCGTGCGGTGGAGGCGGTGAACAATACTCAGAAGCAGGTGCTGGAACGCAAGCTGGTGGCGGAATTGGGCGAAGACCTACGGCAGAAACGGATTGCCATCTGGGGACTGGCCTTCAAACCCAACACCGACGACATGCGGGAGGCGCCGAGTCGCACCCTGATCGATGCCTTGCGTCGCCGTGGCGCCATCATGCAAGCCTATGATCCCGTCGCCATGGCGGAAGCGCGACGGATTTATGGCGATATGGCGGACTTGCTGTTGTGTGATGATCCCTATGCCGCCTGCGAAGGTGCCGACGCCCTGGTCATCTGTACCGAATGGCAGATCTTCCGCAGCCCGGATTTTGCCGAGCTGCGGCGGCGTTTGCGCCACGCCTTGATCATCGACGGGCGCAACCTCTACGATCCGCGTTTACCCAAAGCTGCTGGACTGCAATATCGTGCCATCGGACGCTCATAACTTGCTCGAACGCCTGGCTCAGGCGCAGGTCGCCGTTCTTGGCGACGTAATGCTCGATCGCTATTGGTTTGGGCGGGTCGAACGCATCTCGCCCGAGGCCCCAGTACCAGTGGTGCAGGTGCAAAAAGAAGAAGAACGCCCTGGCGGGGCAGCGAACGTGGCCTTGAATATTGCCGCCCTGGGTGCGCGCTGCCGTTTGCGCGCACCGGTCGGGAAGGACGCGGCGGCGGGACGCTTGGCAGAACTTCTCGCTACGGCTGGCGTGGAAAGCAGTTTTCTGCCCGTGGCAGAGATTCCGACCACGGTCAAACTTCGGGTGATTGGTCAGCAACAACAGCTCCTCCGTCTCGATTTTGAGGAATATCCGCAGGATGCGGCCTTGGCGGAACTGTTTTCTCCCGATATGTTATTGCGTGCCCCCTGTTCTGCCTTGGTCTTGTCGGATTATGGCAAAGGTGCGGTACGGGATGCCCCGGCATGGATTGCGGCAGGTAGAGAGCGTCGGCTACCCGTGCTGGTGGATCCCAAGGGCCGGAACTACGAACGCTATCGTGGTGCGACCCTGATCACGCCAAACAAGGCAGAATTTCAGGCCGTAGCCGGGCCTTGGCGCAGTGACGCAGAGCTTCAAGAACTGGCGCAACACTGGCGCCGCGAATGGGAGCTGGAGGGCTTATTGGTAACCCGAGGAGAAGAAGGCATGACCCTCTTCTTGGCTGACGGGATTCATCACCATCCGGCGCAGGCGCGCGAAGTCTTTGATGTGACCGGCGCTGGCGATACGGTCATTGCCACCATCGCGACAGCCGTGGCTGCGGGTTGGCCACTGGATCAGGCAGTGGAGTTGGGCAACCGAGCTGCGGGTATCGTGGTCGGCAAACTGGGGGCGGCAACGGTTTCCCGCGATGAGCTCGCGCTCGCCCTGCGGGGTACGAATGCCGGATAGAGTCCTTGAGGAGGCAGGGAACAGCGCGGGGCATCGATTGCCGGTCCCGCGTCTCCTGGCCCGGCGCATGGGCAAGGCGCTGCACGAATACGGCATGATCCGCCCTGGCGATCGGATTCTGGTCGCACTTTCCGGTGGCAAGGATTCTCTGAGCTTGTTGGCCTTGCTGCATGACCTGCAGCGCCATAGCCCGGTTCCCTTCTCCCTGGGCGTGGCTACCGTCGATCCCAACAGCCCAGACTTCGATCCCGAGCCCCTGGGGGCGCATGTGCGCGCCCTCGACTTGCCCTGGTTCTGGGAGCGGCAGGATATTTTTGGCCGTGCCCAAAAACATCTGGGCAGGCCTTCCTACTGCAGTTTCTGCGCTCGGATGCGGCGTGGCGTGCTCTATGCCTGTGCCCGACGTGAAGGCTTTAATGTGCTCGCCCTAGGGCAACACTTGGATGATTTTGCGGAAAGTTTTTTCATGTCTCTCTTTTATAATGGTGAATTGCGTACCATGAAGGCCCACTATGCGGTGCGGGAGGGAGACCTGCGGGTAATTCGCCCCCTCGTCTATTGCCGCGAACGTCAGACCCGCGCCTATGCGCAGGAAGAGGGGTTGCCAATCATTGTCGAAAATTGCCCCGCCTGTTTCCAGCATCCGACGGAACGACAGCGGATGAAAGAATTGCTGGCCCAGCAAGAAGAGCGGGACCCACGTTTGTTCAAGCAATTGCTGCGGGCCATGCAGCCGCTGATGGCGAGAGAAATACCGGCATGAGCGAGAAAGCGATAGATTTTCTGCAAAGTTTTTATTGGGAAAGCCTACCGTTGCGGGGTGCTCGTTGTCGGGTCGATCATATTTTTCAGCGGGTCATTCAGGAATTGTCCGGACCGGTCGAGTTGCGACAGCTATTGGGAGAGATCCTGGTAGGGTTGGCATTGATTTCCAGTACGCAAAAACATTTCGAGCGTTTAATCTTACAAGCGCAAAGCCAGGGAAGTTTACGCTTGCTGGTGGCAGAAATGATGAGTGGGGGCGGGATGCGGGCCTATGTCCGATGGCAGGGAGAAGAGGAGAGCCTCGATCTGGCTGCCTTACCGGAGGCGCTCCTGGCGCTGACCGTCGATATGGGTCTCGATCGAGATCGCTATCAGGGCGTGATCCAGCTTCGCGATACCCTTACCGAATCTCTCGCAGCCTATTTTCTCGAATCGGTGCAAGCACCGGCCTATTTTCGCCTGGTGGTCGATGTGCAGCAGGGCATTGCCGGTGGCTATTTTTTGCAGCGCCTGCCGGGAATTCTGAGCGAAGAGGAATGGCAAACGGCAACGGGCTTTCTGGATATCGGTTCCGACCACTCCTTATTGCTGGCGCGTCCGGAGCAATTCTTGCCAGAAATCTTTCCTAGCGTGGGGGTTCGTCTGCGCGAACCGGCTCCACTGCAATTTCAGTGCAGTTGCTCGCTAGAACGCGTGGAAAGGATGCTCGTTGCCTTAGGCGAAAGCGAGGTGGAGGAGACCTTGGCAGCGGAGGGGGTGATTCAGGTGACCTGCGAATATTGCCAAAAAATTTACCGTCTGGACGCCGCTGCCGTAGCTACTCTCTTCGCCCCTGGCAAATCCCTGCATTAAGGCTGTTTGACTCAGTCGGGGAAGCGTTCCTTTACCGTCGCATCATCGGCGCCTGCCAGTAGCGCTCGAGTCTGCGACAAAAATTCCTCGGCCCGTAACTTGTCCTGATTGTTCGCCGCTTGCCAAATCGGAAAGAGGGTATTTTCTTCCCGGTTCTCGTGTTTTGCCAAGGAACCGGACAGCATTGCGCAAATGGCAGGGAGCATGTCGTAGTCTTTCTCCTGGAAGGTCTCATCCACGATGCGTGACTGCTGAATGAGGCTGTCGTGCTCGAACAGCATATCTGCCAACGGGCCTTTCTTCTCGCCGCCGCCCAGCACCGGTCCCAGAATGTAGTTTTCCATATGCACATGGCGGCGTAGGCCGATCCAGTAATCCTGAAATATCGCCTCTGCTTCCTGTACGCGGTTAGCGTTGGCTGCCGCCAACACATCGGCAAATTGACGATCCAAGCGATAATGGTCCCAGGTCAGCAGATCCACCACATCTTTGGCTTCGGCTTCCTTGCGTGGTCGTACCGTCGCCCGCCACTGTCCATCTGCCTCATGCACGGCCCAGGAAATCGCGTCACGGAGTTGGAAGGCCGTGGCACGCAGCAGCGTGTGTGGATCGCGATCGATCAGCAAGTCAATCTGTTGCCCAATTCCCAGGCGTTGCGATGCGGAAAAGAGCAGCGGTCCTGCCTTCGCATCGGGGATTCCGCGTAGGTCCAAGGACAAGGTGCTTGCTTCTACCAGTTCTACCATACCCTCTCTCCGCATGTCCGCAACGAATAGCGACACTATACGCTGAAGAGGCTCGCGGCGCAGCCCGATCCTATTTCTGCAGCAGCGCGTTGATTGATTGCAAATCCGCCATATTCAGTTGTCCCGAGGCGGCCTTCAGGGCCACGCGTGCGGTGATTTGCCGATAGAACGCCACATTGTATTGCTGCTCGGCGCGGATGTAGTCGGTGGCGGTCTGCAACAGATCGATGATGGAGCGCGTACCCACCTCGTAGCCTTTGCGTGTACCCTCCAAGGAGACCTTGGCAGATGCGCGGGATTCGCGGGCCGCTTGCAATTGCGCGACACTGTTTTTGAGATCAAGGAATGCGCTCTCGACATTCAGCCGGACGGCATCGCGCACACTGCCCAGATGATCGCTCGATGCCATGCTTTGTGCTTGTGCCTTCTGTACCTGACTGGAAATCTGTCCACCTTCGAAGAGGGGCATAGAGAGATTCAGGCTCACTCCAGCTTGGTTTTCTGTGAACCCTGGAAAGGGATTGCCGTGGGTATGCTGTGCGATACCCTGTAATTCCAGTTTTGGCCAGCGCTGACGCTGCTGCACTTCCACTTCGGTCTGCGCGGTCTGGGTCTCTGCCTCCGCCTGCAGGATTTGCGGTGACGATTTCATGGTGGTGGCGACCCAGTCTTGCATGTTATCCGGCTGCGGCCCAAGGGCCCGATAGTGCGCCAACGGGGTCAATTCCCCTACGGGTTGGTGGGTCAATCGCTGCAGACGTTGGCGGGCAATTTCCGTCGCATTTCGCGCCTGTATTTCATCCGCCTGAGCAGCATCCAAGCGTGCGCGAGCCTCGCGCACGGCAATGATATCGCCGGTGCCAATCCGTAAGGTCGCTTCGGTCTGTTGATAGATGCTGTCGAGCAGCTTGCGCTGCTTATTTGCGATCGCCTCCTGTGCCTGCGCTTCTAACACTGCAAAGTAGGCCTTGGCAACGCGCAGCGCGAGGTCCTGTTCGGTGTACGCGAGGCTGGCAGCAGATGCTTGAATCTTGCTGCCCGCCTCTTTCATGGCGGCCAGCGCCGATCCGTTGAATACTGCCTGGCTCAGGCTCACGCTGTAATTATTGGAAAGGTAGGCCTTGTTGATGTTCAATCCGGCGAAACCGGAAAAACTGCCGGTATTGAAGCCAACGCTTGCTCCCAAGCCCAGATGGGGTAAGTACGCAGAGCGTGCGAGGGGCTTGTCTTGCTCTGCCGCCTGCAGGGTCGCGCGTGCCTCGGCTAGACGCGGGTCGCTCTGCACGGCTTGTTGGTAAACCGAGAGTAAATCTTCGGCAACTGCGCAGGGACTCAATAAAAATAACGCGAGGCTGGGAAGAATGGCACGACGCAAGGCAGACATGGGCAAGGTGCTCCGTCGAAATTTCTTCGCAGTGTACTGACCGTCCGGTCAGTTGACAAGATCCATGCGAAAACTATAGCCGTGGCGCACGAAGCCCAGAGACTCATAGAAGTGATGTGCTGCCTCTCGCTTCGCGTTGGAAGACAACATGAGCTTGTAGCAGCCGGCCGCCTTCGCCCGCGCAATGGCATATACCATCATCTTCTTGCCGATCCCTTGACCTTGGCGGTCCGACGCGACCACAACGTCTTCCACTATGGCAGATGGGGTTCCGCGATGAGCGAGATTGTCCATGATTAGCAAAGCAAAACTTCCGACGATGGCTCCCCCGTCCTGGGCGACAAAGACGTGGTAGTTCGGATAACGCTGCATCCGCGCGAGAATGGCTTCTGCCTCTGGCAATGATAATACAAGTCCATCGTCCATCTCCGGCTGGGCGTAGAGTTGCAGAATGCCAGCAAGATCTGTGTTCTGCGCTATCCGAATCTGCATATCCTGCTTCTCCATGCCAATATCTTACCCCACTCCTGCGCCGAAAGAACCAAATCATTCTGCCGATTTGTACGTTTAAACCGCAAAAATCTCAATATTCATAAATATATCCTTCCCGAATTCGCCATTTATCTATGCATCATTCGTGGGTTCTATTCCGGCTGGCTCACAATGCACTATTGTCCATCCGTATTATGTCTGTGTTAGCCTGAATGTTGGTTAATTTCCAAGACAAGTTTTGTGTGAGGATAAAAATGGCAGAATCGCAGTCAGATGACAGTCGTTCGCTTGATATTCGTTTGAGTGGAGCAGATGTATTGGTCATCAAAAAAAGATATGAGACTCTCAGCATTGTAAATGATTTTCTCATTGGTGTCCTTTTTCTGATTGGCAGCGTTTTCTTTTTTTACGCCTCTACCGAAAATGCGGGGGTTTGGCTGTTCGTGATCGGGAGCGCGCAGCTGCTGATTCGGCCGACCATTCGCTTGGCGCATAACGTTCATTTGCAAAAAATTGGTGGAGATCGCTGGAATATGTGAGATCGAGCAGCGCAGAACTGGACAGAACCAGAGTAGTCAGGCGAGACTCTCCCGGATGAGGCGTGTTTCTGAGGGAGAAGGGGCGTGCAGCGCCGAGAAATTGGGTATGTGGCAGATAGCGCGACGTTGGTTGCGCGCTTCGCTGCAGAAACGTGGACGATCTTCCTCGACAGTGGCCTCGCCCCCAGTCCTCGGCGGCAGATCGATCTGTTGCTCCGCCAGCCGCGCATGTGGATTTGGGAGGATGCCGCAGGGATCTGGACCCAACGGCCCGGTGCAACGGCTCGGCAGAGCAGTGGATCTTTGTTCGATTGTTTGCGTGCTGCGCTGAAGCAGGCGCAGTCGGGCGGGCAAAACGAGGTATTCCCCCTGCTGAGTGGTTTTCTGTCCTATGACTGGGGTGTGCGGCAGGAACTGGGACGAGGGATGGCGGCGGAACGTCCTTTGGCGGTGTTCGCGCTCTATGATCACGGTTTATTGCAGGATCATGACCAGCAACGCGCCTGGATCCATGGCGATGACGCTGCGCAGGAGGACTGGCTTGCGGCGCTGGCGCACCGACCTGCGCATGGCATCTTTACCCTGCGCGAACCGGGGATTACTCCGCGCTGGTCTTACGCCGATTATGCAACTGCCTTTGCGCGAGTGCAGGGCTATATTCGCGCCGGAGATTGCTATCAGATCAATCTTGCGCAGGACTTCACCGGTACCTGGGACGGGGATCCCTGGACCTTATACGCCCAACTGCGGGGCAAGAGCCGTGCGCCATTCTCCGTATTCTTCCGGCATCCCTGGGGTGCTTTGCTCAGCGTTTCCCCAGAGCGGCTACTCCGTCTGCAGGACGGCCGTTTGGAGGCGCGCCCCATCAAGGGCACGCGCCGGCGCGGGAGCAATCCGCAGGAGGATCGCGCATTGACGGAAGAGCTACTGCGCAGTGAGAAAGACCGCGCTGAAAATCTCATGATTGTCGATTTGTTGCGCAACGACCTGGGCAAGGTCGCGCGTCCTGGGTCCGTATGTGTACCAGAACTCTTCGGTCTGGAATCTTATGATCAGGTTCATCACTTGGTGAGCAGCATCGAAGCAGATTTGGCACCAGCTTGGGACGCATGGGATGCCCTTGCCGCGGCCTTTCCTGGAGGTTCCATCACCGGCGCCCCAAAGCGGCGGGCCATGGAGATCATCGAGGAACTGGAGCATGGCGCGCGGGGGCTGTACTGCGGCAGTTTCGGCTATGTTACGGTGGACGGTGCCATGGATTGGAATATTTTGATTCGTAGCCTCGAACTGCGCGACGACGGCAGTTTGATCTTTCAGGGCGGTGGTGCGGTGGTGGCGGACTCTGATTGTGCAGCAGAGTATGCCGAGTGTTTGAGCAAGGTAGCGATCCTCCGCAGTACTGTGGAGGAATTTTTGCCGCAGACAGTGGGCTGCGCTAGAGTAGCGCCCTGATTTCGGAGTCCCTCATCCATGCCTGTCGAACCCAGCTCTGCCCTAAGCGCCGAAAAGCGTCGCAAAAAGATCCCGTGGAGCCTGTTGCTGCAAATCGTTGTCACCCTCTCTATATTTGCGTGGCTTTTTCATAAAACCGATTGGGCGTCTCTGGCGCAGCGATTTCTGCAGATGCAGATACCTTGGTTCCTGCTGGCGATCTTCGCGTACGCCATGAATCTTTCTGTTTCTTCTTTGCGTTGGGGGGTGATTCTGCGTGCCGCACAGAAGCATGCGCCGGCGGCCTGGCTATTGCGCCTGAATTGGGTGGGCGCTTATTTCAACCAGGTATTGCCTGGTTCGGTGTCTGGAGATGTCGTAAGAGCTTGGTACACGCGCCCCCAGACTGGATCCGCGACCCTGGCCCTGGCGGCTGTGTTTGCCGATCGCTTCATTGGCATGGGCGCGTTGGTTGGCATTGCCTTGGTCGCTTACCTGATTGGCGGACGGGGACTGAGTCTCCTACCAGGGATGGGGGAAACGATCGCGGTGATGAGTGTGGGGTATACAGTGATCATTCTCCTGATCCTCAGTCCTGGCCTGGAGTTTCTCGAGCATCGTCTCGGTAAGGTGGGGCATAAGTTGCATGACATCCGCGCGGGAATGGGCATGTTGCTACGCAACCCGCCGGCGCTTTTGATAACGATCCTGGTGTCGATTTTTGTGCAATTGTGCTCCATCTTGATGTTCTGGGCCTTGGCACATGCCCTGGGAGAACCCCCTCATGCCGTTGCATTGTGGGTGGTGTGGCCGGTAGTCAGCCTTTTCCTGGCATTGCCCATTTCCCTGGCCGGTTGGGGGCTGCGCGAAGGGCTCCTGGTCCTCTACATGGGAGCCTTGCAGATGAGTCATGACCAAGCCTTGGCCCTCTCGCTGCTTCTCGGGGCGACGGTATTGCTGACCAGCCTGCCTGGCGCACTGCTGTGGCTGGGCATCCATCGGCATCCCCTCGCGCAACGCTGATAGACAGCGCGAGCCGCCGGGATCGCCCTGGCTCAGTGATGGAATGGAACGCCGGCAGGCTCCTTGGGATGACGAGGTGGATCATTTTTCAACTCCTCAAGCACATTGCGTAAGTCACGCAGCAGAATTTCTCCCATGTCACGAGAAAAACCCTCGCGCAGCACGATACGCAATACCGCAAGATTTTCCGCCGCCTGTGGCAGGGTATAGGCGGGCACCTGCCAGCCGCGCATCTTCAAGCGCTCCGAGATGTCATACACGGAGAAGTGCGTGGCGTCACGCAAACGGAAGGCGAATACGGGAATGCTCTTGCCGTCACTCAATAAGGTAAACGGCCCCATTTTTGCGATATTATCGCTTAGCCATAACGCAATTTGCTGCAGATTTTGCATGATCCGCGTGTATCCGGCTCGTCCAAGACGCAAAAAATTATAATATTGGCCGACGACCTGATTACCTGGACGTGAGAAATTCAAGGTAAAGGTGGGCATATCACCGCCCAAGTAATTGACGTGAAAAATCAGGTCCTCGGGCAAATACGCCTGGCCACGCCAAACAGCCCAACCAATACCAGGATAGACCAATCCGTATTTGTGTCCCGAGACATTGATGGAAACGACATTCGGCAGACGGAAGTCCCACTCCAGATCGGGGTGAAGAAAGGGAGCAACAAAACCGCCGCTCGCCGCATCTACATGCAGAGGTACCTGTAAGCCCCGTTTTTCATTTTCTGCGACCATGGCATCGTGAATGGCGCGCACGGGCTCAAACTCTCCGGTAAAGGTCGTGCCCAGGATCGCCACGGCGCCAATACTATTTTCGTCCATGCGTGCGGTAACTTCCTCGGGGCTGATCACATAGCGATCTTCCTGAATCCGGATGTAGCGTGGCTCCACATCCCAGTAGCGACAAAATTTCTCCCAGACTACCTGGACATTACTACCGAGGATCAAATTGGGGCGGTCACTGGCCTTTCCTTGGCTTTTCCGCCAGGCACGCCAGCGCCATTTCATGGCCATACCGGCCAGCATGACCGCCTCACTCGAGCCGATCGCTGATACACCAATGGGTTTTTCCTGATCCTGGGCGTGAAACAGATGGGCAATGATCTGCACACAGCGACGTTCGATTTCTGCCGTCTGCGGATATTCATCCTTATCGATCATGTTCTTATCGAAGGTCTCGGCCATCAAGGCACGTGCTTCGGAGTCCATCCAGGTGGTAACGAAGGTCGCCAAATTGAGGCGTGCATTGCCATCCATCATGAGCTCGTCGTGAATCAGCTGATACGCCACCTGTGGGTCAAGGTCGCCCTCCGGCAGATGATCCTTGGGGATGGGATCGCGCATGCGGCGGGCGCCATAGGTGGGAGTGAGGAAAGAATCGGGCTTGCTCATTTTCGGCATCGGCTACTCCTGTCTAGGGCTTCTTCTATAAGACTAGTAGAAATTTCTGTCGGTTGGATGCCGGAAATCCCACCTAAAGCGAACTACAATGCATTCGTGTGGTCTGTAATTACAACGCATCAACGCGAGGAGAACGTGTGGACATCAGCTTTGACGAAAGTGCGGCTTGGATTCGACGCTCCCAGACCGACATGAAAGCGTTTTTGGAGGCTCTTGCGGAGCGCTTGGAACAGGGAATGCCCGGCTTTGTCGAGGCCGAAAGAAAAAAAGATGGGCTATTTTCCCATCACCAACATTTAGTGCATTTGCTGGTCCATGCCGGAGAATTTGATTACCACCTGAATTTTGACGGTACCCATGTGGAGACGCTGCGCGCGCGGGTAGTGCGCGGTGTGGTGCTGAAACGGGAGGTTCTTCCCCTGGCGGAGTGGTTGCAGTCGCTACTGCGCGATACCGCAGGAATCTCCACAGAGATGCAGGCTGCTAGCCAGACCTTGCATGAATTTTTGCTGCAGTAGAGAGGGGTTCACTGATGTCACTGTGGAACAAGATTCAAAAAGGCTTGCACGAGGTTGGCGAAGAGCTGGAAAAGACCGTGGTCAATGTTGCCAGCCAAGTCGGCTCGGTGGCGGTCACCCCCAGCGCCGAGGCGCAGCAGCGCGCCAGTGAATGGCAGATGGCGTTACAACAGCGCCGCCTGCCGAGTTTTGTGCAGGAGCGCTTGCGCAACACGGCGAGCGGACAGCGGCCCTGGATTCAGAGTGGCCCCGTTGCCGCTTTGCTGATGGAACGCAGCCATGGGATTCATCCGCTGGGAATGGTCGGGGGGAATTGCTGGTACCACTTCGGTTTCTCCTGGACCCAAGGCCACTATGAAGGTTGGCACCAGGCCATTGATCGCCTGCGCCTGGAGGCGGTGGCCCTGGGCGCAAATGCGGTGGTCAACGTCGACATGCGGGTTCGACACGGCGAAAGCGATGATATGGACTACTCTCTGATGGGCACGGCTGTGCGGATTCAGGATCTGCCTCCCTCTCGCGAGCCGGCCGTCGCCACCGTCTCCTCCCTGGAGTTCGTGCGCCTGCTGGAAGAGGGGGTAGTACCAGTGGGGATTGCGATTGGTACCGAGTATGACTGGTATCAACTCTGGGGCGGAACCATGCTGGACCAGGCCAACCAGGCAGCACCCTTTTCTGCCCGCTATTGGAACATGGAAATTCCGGACCTCTCGAGTTTTCAGGAAAATGTGCGTCGCCGCGCGCTCTACAACCTGCAGCAGGACGGGCGCAAATTAGGTGCTGGCGTCCTTGCTCATACCCAATATTCCCAACTGTTTAGCGTCAAAGCCGATCAGGGAGAGAGCTTTCTCTGCCGGCATATCGCGATTGGCACCGCCGTCAGTTACGAACCGGCCGTTGCCCCGCAACACGAACTGCTGCCTACAGTTTCTCTGGGTCGCCCATTACGTTCCTATCGCCCACATCGCAAGGATCTGCTATGACTGAAGAAACCCTCTCCCCCCACGCCGTTGAACGCCTGAAAGGGTTGCGGTCCCAAGGTAGCCATGAAGGTATTTTTACCTCCGACTTATCGGTCAATGAATTTGTCATGGTACGCAAAGCCGAATTCGAACCCCTCGGCATGGTGGTTGGCTCGTGCATCTATCATATGGGTATCCAGTACGGAAGCTGGAATCAAAACATGGAGATGGACGTACTTTCTCAAGCCATGTATCAGGCACGGGAGCTGGCCATGAGTCGCATGGAGCAGGAGGCTATCATCCTGCAGGCCGATGGTGTGGTGGGCGTCCGCCTCGAGGTAAAGCGCATGGAGTGGGATCAGGATAT
Organism: Acidithiobacillus acidisediminis; assembly: GCF_023277115.1. Taxonomy (NCBI): domain Bacteria; kingdom Pseudomonadati; phylum Pseudomonadota; class Acidithiobacillia; order Acidithiobacillales; family Acidithiobacillaceae; genus Acidithiobacillus; species Acidithiobacillus acidisediminis. Next base: position 1,761,993 of record NZ_JALQCS010000001.1, on the reverse strand, counting down.
TCTGGAGTTCATGGCGATCGGCACGGCGATTGCGCATCGCTCCGGCGCTGCGGGTTTCAAGGGGGTAGGCGGAAAGCCTTTTACCAGCGATCTCTCTGGCCAGGATTTCTGGATGCTGCTGGAGGCTGGCTATCGACCGATGGAGATGGTAATGGGTTCCTGCGTCTATCACGTAGCGCATCAGGGTTTGCTGCGCAGTATGGGCAATATCGGCCGTAATACTGAGTTGGAACAATTTACCCAGGCCATGTATGACGCCCGCGAGTTGGCCATGGAACGTATGCAACGGGAGGCGGCCGATGCGCAGGCAGACGGAATCACGGGCGTTCAATTGCATGAGGGCAGTCACAACTGGCAGCCGCATGTGATTGAGTTTTTTGCTGTGGGGACAGCGGTGAAGGCCATGGATGATGCCGACGCACGCGTCGATGCCTTGCGGCCGCAACTTGTTTTGCCAGTCAATGATTAATAGACCAGGAGTGTGATCATGTCCCTATTCAAACATGCCTCGGAAATCATGCAGGCGCGCATCAATCATTTTCTCGATAACGCCGAGGATCCCGCGGAAACCCTCGACCTATCTTACGAAAAGATGATGAGCAACCTGCAAGACACCAAACGTCATTTGGCGGACGTTGCTACCGAAAAATTGAGTTTGGAGCATCAGATTGCCGATACGCAGAAGGTCGCCGATCAGGCCGAGGCGGATGCCCGTACGGCACTGCAGGCTAACCGTGAGGACCTCGCTAAGGCGGAATTGGCACAGAAACAGGCCGCCCTGAGTAAACTGCAGTCATTGCAGGATGCTCATGACAAGATCGCGGCTCAGGTGGCCAAGCTCAGCGATTTTGAGAGCAAACTGCAGGACAAGATTGAATCCTTCCGCACCCAGAAAGAGGTCATGAAAGGCGAACTAGCCGCTTCGCAAGCCGAAATTCAGGCAGAGAATTCCCTCTCTGGTTTGGGCAAGGGTATGAATGACGCTGGCGAAGCGATGCAACGGGTGCAGGATCGCGTGTCGCAATCGCAGAGCAAGGCCGAGGCTATGGAGTCGCTCATGGATTCGGGCGCCATAGATGACCCCCTCGATCACCGCAGTCATACCGATAAGGAAATGGCGCAATTGCGCGAGCAAAGTGGCGTCGATGATGATCTTGCTCGCCTCAAGGCCGAGATGGCGAAACCCGAGAAGAGCTCTGGCTCGTAGCCTGGAGAATACCGTCTTCCCACCATTCTCCTAGGATGGCCAGCGTCCACTCGCTCGAATATTCGCCCTGCGGGAAGGCGAGGGTATGCGCTTCCCGGGCGATCCTTGGCTCTTCTGCCAAGGCCGTGGCGAGGCGTGCCTGCGCAAGGGGCAATTCGCGACTTATGACCGCTCCCTGGCAATTCTGATAGACCAAGAGATAACAATCGCGTTGCGTTGCTTCCTGTCCTGGCGCCAAGGGGAGATGGACGGCAAACGGATAGTGTTGCACGCGCGCACTGTCCGCGAGCTGAAACGACTGCTCCCAGAGATCTCCGCAGGCAGCCACGGGCTCGGGAGTTGTGCTGATGGCGAGGGTGAGGGTCAGCCATTCCCAATGCAGCAGGGCGGGAAGATAGGCAGGCACTTTCTCGAATTGCGCCGGGTTACCCGTAAGGAAGGCGAAAAACGCATCCGGCACGGCGTGAAAGCTGGGACTTGGGCAAGTGCCCCCAGCAAGAAAGTCATCGACCCATTGCTCCCAGAGTGCTGGCGCGACATGACGTCGGCTTTCGGGAAAGGCATCTGCCAAACTGGCAAAGAAATTGGCGCGAAACATCCCCTGATATAAGGCAAATATCTCTGGTGCCATCCCAGTGGGCGGTGCCGCGGCCGGCTGTCGCAGGCGGCCAGCGAGATCATCCAAGCGGTGCAAGTACTCAGTCGTCGCATCCACGGCGCAGGGCTTCCAATTCTTTGAGCAACGTAGCGAGGGGCGGTATGTCGTTATCCCATTCCAGCAGGGTGGGGCGTGGTCCAAATCGATGCCAGGCCTGCCGCAGCAGCGCACGGACGGCAGGCGCGACGCCACTGTCGTGGGTATCGATCAGCCAGCCTGCCGGGTGTTGAAAATGGCCCGCAACATGAAAGTAGCGAATTCGTTCGGCGGGGAGGGCGGCAAGAAACGCTTCGCTGGAATAATCGTGGTTGTGACCATTGACGAAGAGATTATTCAGGTCCAGTAGTAATTCGCAACCGCTTTCGTCCAGAACGGCTAACAGAAACTCGAGTTCGCTCATGGAGGACTCGGGAAAGCTGCCGTAATAGGCCGTATTTTCCAGTATCAACGGCTGGCCGAGGAAATCCTGCACTTGCTGAATCCGTGCCACGGTCCAGCGCAGACTTTCTTCATGAAAAGGAATGGGTAGGAGATCATGCAGGTAGCCCTGGGAATCCTGACAATGCGACAGATGTTCGCTGTAGGCCACCGCATTATGATCACACAAAAATCGCCGTAATTGTCCCAGGAAGTCCCAGTTGAGGGGTTGTGGACCGGCAATCGATAGTGATAACCCGTGACAGAACAGCGTCTTATTGGCAAGAACTCGCTCTAGTTCTTGCGCTGCCGGACCGGCGAAACCGAACCAGTTTTCCGGCGCAATTTCCACAAAATCCAGTTGAATGTCCGTCGATCGCGCCGCGAATTCCGCTAGAAATTCGCGCCGCAGGCCAAGCCCCCAGGAGCCCACTTTGGTGGTTACATGCCTTTATGATTCATGTAATTCTTGCCACATTTACCATCGTGGGCGCGGATTTGCGCCTTGCTGGTACAATGAGATTCTGCCATCTTCCCTTTGCTGCGGGAACAATTACCTTCTCCCATGCGACGAGAACAATTTCCTTCTCCCATACGTCGGGAACAGTTGCCTTCCCCCATCGTTCGTGAACAATTGCCCTCACTCTTGTGCATGCCGTTTGTCGACATCTGCTGCTGCCCGTTCATGGGCGCGGCGGTGGTGCTGGCATCAGCAGCCAAAGGTAAGCTGCCGAGACTCAGCGCGAAGAGCGACGCGAGTCCCAGTTTGGTCGAGGTATGCATAGGGTAGTCCTCCATATCGTCTACAGTTACAGCGTAATACAATGATCAGCATAAACCAAGAAGACTGCGCGCTTGGCTCACACCTCGCTCACGTTACTCAGGCCCAAGCGCGTCATGCGCCGCCACAAGGTTACCCGGTCAATCCCCAGCTCACGCGCGACAGCACTGCGATTATTGCCATGTTTCTGCAACAGGTTGACGAGTAGATCCCGCTCCTGCTCACCAGATTCAGCCCCGTTTCTGGGCGGAGACTCGCCTCTATTCTGCACCCGTTCGACAAAATCTTGTGGTAGGTCGGTCAATTCAATTTCGTTTTCGCTGGCGCAAATGCTGGCATATTCCATGATGTTGCGCAGCTCGCGCACGTTGCCGGGCCAGGCATAATCGAGCAGTAAATGCTTTACCGGGGAACCCAGTTTGCGCGCCGCCCGACCACCGAATTTGGCGAGGAAGTAATCCGCAAGATGCACAATGTCCGAACGACGTTCCCGCAAGGGGGGCACGGTGACTGGAATGACGTTGAGCCGATAGAACAGGTCCGCTCGAAAATCTCCGCGCTCTACTGCCTCTTTCAGCCCCTGATTGGTCGCGGCCACGACCCGCACATCTACCTTGCGGGTCTTCATCGAACCAATGGGTTCAAAGGCCTGCTCTTCCAGGACCTTGAGCAGTTTCGCCTGATGTAGTTTCGATAATTCGCTGATTTCATCGAGGAAGAGCGTGCCCCCATCTGCTGCGGCGAAGCGGCCAATACGATCACCGAAGGCGCCGGTATACGCGCCCTTTACGGCGCCAAAAAACTCGGCCTCCCATAAATTTTCGGGAATCGCAGCACAATTTACCTCCACTAACGGCTTATGCGAGCGGGGGCTACTGTCATGTAGAAGGCGAGCCAGCATCCCTTTACCCGTGCCCGACTCGCCCTGGATCAGGACGCTCGCATCACTCTTGGCTACCTGCTCGATCAATTCGATGGCCCGCAGCATCTGCGGATCCCGGGTGTGAATACCCGCACGTGCCTCCCCTGAGAGACTACGCTCTGCTTGACGCAAGGTGGTCACGTCCTCGATGAAAAAGACGCGATACTTTTGGTCACGCTGCCGGATCATGCGCGTACGCAGGGCCAGAATGCGGGTTTCGTTGTTGACCGTGACGACGCGATCCCAAGAAATGCACGATTCGGCTGGCCGACTGACGGCATCGTCATGACCGGCAGAGATGGCGGCACGCACCAGTTCTTTCTGCAGCTGTAGGTTTGGTATGTCACGCAACTGCTCTGCGGCGCGGATACCCAAGAAACGATCGGCGACGGGATTATGGTACAAAAGCTTGCCTTGTGAATCGGCAACCATCATGCCAAACGTCATGGTCTCCATGATCTGCGGCATGACGGCGCAGATTACTTCCAGCGCCTTGCTGTCTAGGTTGGTCATCTGTCCTCCTGCATGGGTGCCGGACGGTCCATTGCGTAAGGGTCATAGGGACCACCATACGCCTGGGGAGGAGTGTAGCCTTGTGGCGGCACATATGGTTGAGAATAGCCCGATGGTGCTGGTAATGGCAAAGGACGATCAGGTCCGGAATAGGGGCTGTGCTGATTTGCCCACGGCACCATGCCTGCGAAAAAGGAGAAGGGCGGAGAAACATTCTTGTTCAGGCTCCAGAAATCCGCCTGCATTTGCCCGGTAGCCTGTGCCATATAGTTGGTCGAAGCCGTCATTTGCTGCATGTTTGCCGCCATACTGTCCATATTCCGCTGTACATTGGGGCTCAAGGCCTGCACCTGCTTGGTCATGGCACGTAGATCGCTGCTCATCTCGACCGCTAAGTAGAATTCATAGGCCGCGAGAACCAGAAAAGCAGCGAGGGCCGCAAAAACGATCAGGCGGAGTTGCCGATCGGAAAGGCCGGCGAGATTGTGATGATCTGCAGTATCTTGCCGCAGCTCCTGTGTCATCAATGAGGCTCCTTGTGTGAGGGTTGACTGGCGAGGAGTTTATTCGCCAGCACGGGGTCAAGACGTTGCAGCGTTGGCAGAAGGGCACCAGCCTCCAACGGGCGACCCTTGGCGATCAGCGCGCGTGCGGCATGGTAGTAACTCTCTGCGGCCTGACGGGGTCGTCCGGTTTGGTAATAGATATTGCCCAATTCACCATACCAGCGAGGCTGGGGGTGCCGTTTGATCAGTGCCTGATAATCCGCAATGGCCCTGGCGATGTCGCCATGCCAATAGGCGGCGCGTGCCTGATCGGCCATGGCGACCAGGGATTCTGCCGGCGGTTTTGCTGGCGTCTTGGCAGATACGGATTTTTTTGTGCGCACGGCCGAGCTAACCGGATGCGTTGCCGTTGGCGCCACCTTGGTGGAGGCTTTCTCCTTCGCTGGACCAGCAACGCGCGCAGGGGAGGCTGTTTTGGCGGTTGCTTGGGCAGAAGGAGAGACCTTTGTCGGCGCCGCAGCGGGTGCCTCTTTCGCGATTTCCGCAGCCACGGCAGTACCATCGACCGCCCAAGCGAGTAGGGTGATCGCCGCAACCGGACCGACGATATGAATTAAGTTCCTATGCGTCATTCTCCGAGCGGTCATTGTGCGAGCTCCTGCTGCAAGTGTTGTGCAGCACCCGGATCGAGGTGGCTCAGAATAGGAATCAGAGCCGCTGCTTGACGATATTTGCCCTGCATCAGCAACAGGCTGCCCGCGTGGGCATACGCGGTAGCGGCGGCGATGCTCTGTCCGGAGCGCCATAAGACATTACCCAGTTCCCCGTAGAGGGCTGCTTGATCTGGCCGAGCCGTAATCAGGGCCTGATAATCGGTAATGGCAACGGGGAAATCTCCTTGCCAATATGCCCGCCGCGCGGCCATCAGCAGGGTCAGTTGCCGATTGCTGAGGGTGCCCTCCTGCGCATGCGGCGGCGCTGCAATTGGCGCAAGTGCTGTGGGGGATGTCGGAACTGGTGCTGGAACGGCAATCGATGCTTGGGGTGCTACCGCCTCTGGGGGAGGTGCGGGTTTGGCAGTGCTCGGTGGCGACGCCTTCCCTTGTACCTCGTTCCACTGTCGCACAAAGAAGCTGCGCATCGTCTGCCAGTCGTGTTGCCAGGTATCTGGATGCTGGATCGCGACGATGCCGAGCAGCACGATGATCACCAGAATCACCAAGAAGACGAGTCGCCCGAGAAATTTCACCATGATTGGATCCTCCTTGCGGAAGGCTACGCGGTACTGCTGGATCGCTCCTGGCAGCACCGGACAGCTCAGTACGGGCTGAAAGGCCCGGGTGGAGGGGGAACGAAGTTGCTCGCTGGCGTTGCGCCTTCCTGGGGCGCGGGTGGCATCGTCACCGATCCGTTCTGTTCAGGATATCCGTAGTAGGCCTCGCCCACCGGCGGGTAAGTCGGTGCATAGGGTCGGTAGCCGGAAGAGTAGGCAGAATGGCCATAACCCGCCCCTCCATAGTACCCCTGATAGGGCTCACCGTAGCCTCCGACGGGGCCAGTGCTGAACCGCATGGGTCCGCCATGGGGGCCCTGCATCTGCATATTGCCCATGCTCCATGGCCCCATGTTGCCGGTAAAGGGACCTCCAAACCCAGAGAATGGCCCCATCCCGTTGTCCCAGGGTCCCCAGCCGCCCCAAGGGCCCCAGGCTAGGGCCGGACTACTCGCTAGTCCGGCAACGAGCAGCGCAGCAGCCAAAGCGGCAAAGCGATACGATGTTGTTGTATTCATTTCCGCGCTCCTCTTACCACATGCCCATGGGCGACATGGGTCCCCAAGGCGACATGGGACTCATGCCACCCCAAGGGCTGCCCCAACTGGACCAAGGACTGCCCCCACCCCAGCCGGACCAGGGCATTCCGCCTCCAGACCACGGCATTCCGCCTCCGGACCAGGGCATCTCGTTACCCCCCCAACCCGACCAGGGGGAACCACCGCCGTCCCAGCCGGACCAAGGCTGTCCCCAGCCATTCCATGGCCCACCGGCAAAATTCATCGGCCCACCGTGAGGGAATTGCATGCTGAAACCCCCCATACTCCAAGGTCCAGAATTGCCGTTGAAAGGGCCGCCATAGCCGCTCCAGGGCCCAGAGCTGCTATCCCAGGGATTACTGTAGCCGCCCCCGTCCCAGGGAGCCCAACTCGACCAGGGGGAACCACCACCCCATCCCGACCACGGCATTCCGCCCCCCCACGGGCCCCAAGCAAGGGCACTTACCGGTATGGCCAACGCCAAGGCTCCAGCCAATGCAACCATCAATCTCGTCTTCTTCATGTTCATTCACCTCTCTACTTTTCGTGCAACACAGCGCGCATCAGGGCAACGCTGCGTATCTATCTGGGCCCCCACGGGCCTTGTGCCCAAGGCGGTGGCCCGTAGGGCCCTGCAGCCATTGGCGGCGGTGGCGGATACGCCCCTGCGGGAGGAGGGCCAAAACGACCGGGCATCGGACCGTAGCCGGGAGGAGGGGGCATCATCCCTGGGTAGGGTGGTGGGTAGCCACGTGGACCGTTCATCTGTGGCAGCGGTGGGTAAGGTCCTTCCGGGGGAGGCCCAAAACGGCCCGGCATCGGCCCATAGCCGGGGGCCGGTGGCATCATCCCGGGATAGGGTGGTGGGTAGCCACGCGGACCAGCCATCTCCGGTACGGGTGGGTAGGGTCCCTCCGGGGGAGGGCCATACGCTGCGGGAGGTGGCCCATACGGTTCTGGTCCCGCCCAGCGGGGGGGCATGGGTGCTGGGCCTGGGCGCATGGGTCCGTATGCCATCGGCCCGGGGCCGGAACCATAGCCAGGTGGCATCATCCCCGCCGGAGGCATCGGTGGATAGGGTCTTTGCGGGCCAACTCCTTCCGCTGCGGGACCATAGGGCATCGGCCCCTGCGGCCCAGTCTCCGGATAGCCCTCGGGGCCAGCCGCTGGGCCGTAGCCAGAACGCGGTGCTGCCTGTGCTGGCATCCCGGTTGCCCCCTCGCTCATCTCGCGTGGTGACACTGGATAGGGACCTGGGGGTGGGGGAACATAAGCTACAGGCTCGGAGCGGGCCGAATTCGCCCAGGTGGGCGCTGCCGGCCAAGCCGCAGTGGGACGGGTGTTCGGGTAGTTTGACCAAGGCGCTTTGGGTCCGGCGTTCGGCGCGGAGGGAAATTGGGTCGGCCTGGCGCTCGCCTGTGGCGCGCCTTGCCAGGGGATCATTCCCGAAGGTCCCGGCTGTCCCGGAGCAGCAGCGCTGCTGCCATCCCAACTTGGATAGACCCCAGAACCTACAGATGACATCCCCTCATAGGGAGCCGCAGAGGCCGTCGCGGCAGCAAAAAAACTGAGGGTAATGGCTATAGCGAGAACGCGACCGGGTTGCGGTGAAGACTTTGCTGTCATTGGTGGTCTCCTCGAGATCATTGCTTAGAAAAATAACGCGAAAGGAAGCGACGCCAGGCCGCAATAAACTGGTAAAAATCTTTCCAGAAGCTATGTAATACCAGAGCAATCAGTGCAAAGCCTTTGGATTTGGTCGAAGGCTTATTGCGCGAAGACGCGCGCTTCCCGTCAGCCGCCAAGGTCTCCGTCCGCGTTAACGGATACTCTCCGGCCTGTACTGAAATCCACCTACGCTGGCTCATGGGGAAGGGCGCGCGAACTGGGTTTCTGCCATCGCCAAGGTCAACACTGGCGGGACAAAAGGCGCGCCGACCGCTGACGCAACCCATGGGAATCACCAGAAGGGTAAGAACGGTGGACACCAGCACCCCAAACAGGAGCGAGATCCCCATACCGCGGAAGATGGGTGAGGTGATGATTTCTGCCGAACCGAGCATCAACGCCAGCGCGGTGATAACGATAGGGCGGGTGCGCGTGGCACATGCCTCGATCAGAGCATCGAGCACGGGGTAACCCTCGGCCACCTTCTGCTGGGAGTAGTCGACGAGCAGAATCGAATTGCGCACGATGATACCGGCCAAGGCAATGAAGCCAATCATCGAGGTCGCAGTGAAACTGGCACCAAAGAGCCAATGTCCCGGTAAGATACCAATCAAGGTGAGGGGGATGGGCACCATGATGATGGCGGGAATGACAAAGTTGCCAAATTCCCAGACCACCAGCATGTAAATCAGCACCAACGCAACCATGAAGGCTGCACCCATATCGCGAAAGGTGCGGTAGGTCACCGTCCAGGCTCCCCCCCACTTGATGCTTGCCTGGTCGCCACTCGGTTGGCTGATCCAATCAATGCCCAATGCCTTGCCGGTAGGCGCAACGTACTGGCTGAGGGCCGACTCCACCTCCAACATCCCATACAAGGGCGCGTCCAGGCGGCCTTGGGAATCACCCATCACATACTGCACGGGCCGCAGGTCCTGTTGATAGATCGGTGCCTGCGCAGGAACGCGGGAGAAATTCCCAAGGCTGTACAGCGGTACGGAGCCATAGTAGGGCGAGGGGACGGGCAGGTTGGCCAAATTTTGTACATTGCTGCGCAGGTACAAAGGCGCCTGCAGGCGCATTGGCACCGCCAAATCCTGGCCAAATGGGTGGAAATCGCCCAAGCTGTAGCCGCCCATCACCATCGCCAGGGTATGATTTACCGTTGCGTTACGGATTCCCGCCATGCCCGCGCGCGTGGCGTCGACATGAAAGGCCAGCAAATCATGAGGCGCCATCAGGGTATTGTTGACGTCGGTCAGATTCTTGCTGTGTTCAAATACCGTGGTCAGATGGTGTGCGACGGCATCGCGAACAGCGGTAGACGGGCCATAGACCTCGGCAACCACGGGCGCGAGCACGGGTGGCCCGGGCGGTGTCTGTACCACCTGAATGCGTGCCCCCCAACTCGCAGCCACCTGTTCGATACGGCTGCGCGCTTCCTTGGCCAGCGTTGAACTGGAAGCAGAGCGCCGACTGCCGCTGACCAACTGCACATGAATCATCGCCTGCCAAGGCTGGTTGCGCAGATAGTAGTGTCGCACCATGCCATTGAAATCATACGGTTCTGGTGTGCCAACGTAGCTCTGTACGGCATACACGTCCGGCATACCCCGCAAGCGTTCCTGGATGGCGTAGGTGGCGTTTGCCGTTTGCGGTAGCGCGGTGCCGGCGGGCAGGTTCACGACCACGTTGAAGGCGTTGGAATTGCCATGCGGCAGCATGGTGAAGGGAACCCACTCCACCAGAAATAGCGCGAGACTGCCAAAGAAAGCGAGAATGATGCCGGTAAGAAAAAGACGCCCATAAAGCTTGCGCCGCACCAGAGGGATGAGGGTCTGCGCGAAGAACTTGCGTAGCCAGGCCGCCTGTCTGGCTTCGCGATGATGCATTCGTTCTAAGACCTTCAGGCTGGGCTTGAAACGCAGAATCAGCCACGGCGCCAAGGCAAAGGCAATGAACAGGGAAGACAACATTGCTACGGAGCCGAGCACGGGGATCGGTGCCATGTAGGGACCCATCATGCCGCCCACAAAGCCCATAGGCAGCAGTGCTGCAATCACCGTAAAGGTAGCCAGGGTCGTCGGATTACCAACCTCGCGCACGGCGTCGATGAGGGTGTCGGTGGAAGTGGCATTCTCCAACAGCCAGCGCCGATAGACGTTTTCGACGATGACGATGGAATCGTCCACCAAGATGCCGATGGAGAAAATGAGGCCAAAGAGGCTGACTCGATTGATCGTGATACCAACGATCCATGCAGCAAACACCGTGATGAGCAAGATCAATGGAATGGTAATCACCACCACCGCCGCAGCACGCCAGCCCAGGGTCAGGAAAATCAGCAGGGTGACAGCGGCCGTCGCTACCAATAGCTTGAAGAGCAGCGAATTGACCTTGTCATTGGCGCTTTTTCCTTTGTTGCGCGTGATGCTGACATGGACATCCGAAGGAATTACCGAGCCTTCCAGGGTCTTCATTTTGGCGATGAGGGCCGCGCCCACCGTCACGGCGTTGCTTCCCGCAGTTTTTGCCAGGGCAATGGTGACGGCGGGGGCATTGGTCACCGGCACGCCACCATATCCCTTGCCTGTGGTGTAGGTGACCAAGCTGTGGGCGGTTGCCGGGCCATAGCGCACCCTTGCTACTTGGGAAAGGTAGACTGGCGCACCGTGAAAGACCCCCACCACGAGATTTTGCACCTGCTGCGGGCTGCGCAAAAAGCCGCCGCTGAGGACTGAGAGGTGCGCATTGTTCCCCTCGGCACTGCCACTCTGCAGCTCCTGGTTGGCGGATTGCACCGTCTCGGCTACGGCTTGAGGAGTCAAGCCGTAGGCTGCCAATCGGCTGGGGTGGATATCAATGTTCAGGGCATCGGTAGGGCCGTGAATAATGAAACTCTCCCCCGTATCGGGCACTTCCTTCAGCCGCTTCAACGCACTTTGGGCGATCTCGTTGAGGGTTCCCGGACCCACGTTGTTCGACCACAGGGTGAAGGTCATGAAGGGTACGCTGTTGATGCCCTTGGCACGCACCAATGGTTTACCGGCCCCGGGAGGGATCCGGTTCATATTCGCTGCCAGCTTGTTGTAGACCGCTACCAGCGACGGGGCCATGTGTTCGCCCACATCAAAGCGTACCGTTACCATCGCTTCGCCCTGATTCGACACGGAATACACATGACGAACACCAGGAAGCTCACTCATCAACTGCTGCAGGGGATCGGCAACCATCCGTGCCACCGCTGCCGGTGAGTGCCCGGAGTACGGCACAAAGATGTCGACCATGGGTACCGAAATCTGCGGATTCGAGGCGCGAGGGGTGGAGAGCAGGCCCAGCACCCCCGCTGCAAGTAAGACGATGAGCAACAGCGGGGCCAGTGGGGAGTTAATGAAAATCTTTGCAATGCTGCCTGCCAAGCCCAGATTTTTCGCCGCAACCGGGCTGTCCTCTTGCGAATGCTGGCCGTTACCGTTGCACGCTGGCGCAGTCATGAACTCGCTCCCGTACTAGACGTTACCAGATGATAACCCGAGCCAATGCCAGCGGGCGGATCATTGACGATGATTTCTCCTGGACGCAGGCCAGCCAATACCTGCACGCGGTCATTGGCGAGGGATTCCCCGAGGCGCAACACCCGTAATTGCGTGACCCCGGCAACGTCCACTAGGACGGAAGGCAGGCTGCGTCCTGGAAGAAGGGCGGAGCGGGGAATGGCAACGCCCATGGATGCCGACGACACGGCAGGAAGGCGAACGGTAACGTAATCCCCCGCGCGAATGCCGGTATGTCCGGGCAAGGCCAGCTTTACCGCGATGGTGTGCGTCTGGGCGTTGGCCTCGGGCGCGATCTGAATAATACGCGCCCTGACGGTGCCACGACTCTCCGGGGAGCGTACCTCCAGTGTGTCACCCCAGCGCAAATCGGTACTCATGCCGGTGGGCACCTCGACGAGAATTTGCGCCGGACCTGCCCCTCCCAACACCAAGAGCGATTGCCCCGGTTGTACGACGTCCCCGGGGTTCACGTCCTTCTGCAGAATGACACCATAAAAGGGCGAGACCCCGTAGGCATCCCGGATTTCCGCATCAATCTCGCGAATGCGCCAAGCCGCCGATTCCAGATTGCTGCGCGCCTGCAACGCGGTAGCGCGACGATTATCCAGGCCGGCGAGATAGGTAGCCCACGGGTTCCGCTGGTTGCCCATCATGGCTGCAAAGGCTTGGCCGAACCAAGAAAAGGGATTCCAGGAATTGCCGCCCCCGTAGTTATAGAGCTGCACCTGATACTGGGAGTACCCATTACCCAAGGCCACTTGCGCCGCCTGATAGGCTGCCTCGGCCTGCGCGCGCTGGGCGCGCAAGGCGTTAGTGCCCAAACCAACGACAATCTCGTCACTGCGCACGGGCGTACCTGCGGGGCCGGCAACGTACTCGACGCGACCGGCACTCTGTGCCCGCAACACGACCACTTGACCGGGGATGGCGCGCGCCCCGAGTACTGGCCCCAAGGCTGGAGCTGTGCTTACTCGGAGCAGGCTGGGGCCCGCATAGGCAAGGCCAGAAGAGGTGGCAAGAGCAAGACCGAGCAGCAGATAAGCGTAGTACAGAGGACGGAGTTGCATAGCGAACGAAACCCTCGAGAAATCGTAATCTGACGAAACGGAAGCATAGTTCGTGCCAAATTGTAACTGTTTGTATTTTAGTGAAATTATTAAATTTGTGACGGATATTGTTGCAGAAAGCTCATTACAACGTGATAAAAAACAATGTGCTAATGTGTTGCAAGGCAACTGTTGCGTTGCAGATAAATAAGGGCGAATGCCTAAGCTTGTTGACCCTCAGGAGTCGTTGCAATCCGTGCAACAGCCTAACTCTCGATAACCCATTGAAAACAATGGGGGAGTCATCAGTCTGTTGCAGATTATTTTCCTTCAACTTGAGAATAGTATAACTATAACAAGTAGTTAGATAATGGCATGTAATATGCTTATCAGATTGGCGGTGATTCCGGATTTGAATTGCTGGGTTCCGAAGGGACGTGCGGCGCGTACGCAATCCTGTCGGATGCAGATCGTAGCTAAGTATATAGGAGTTCTTCGATGAAGACTTTGTTACAGAAAAAGCGGTGGCTCGTGGGGACAGTTGCGGCAGTGGGCGTATCAGCGCTTATGGTGGCCGCTCCTGCGTTGGCTTGGGGCCCTTGGGGCGGGTCTCCCTGGGGTGGATCTCCCTGGGGAAGTGGCTTTAGCAACAATACTGTTTATTTAGCGATCACCATTGGGTCTGGTTTACAGTCGACATTGAGAGGATCGCCGCGATCCCTGATCGGATAGCTGCTCATTTTTCTGCGGACCCCCCGTGGATTGCGCTTACCCCGGCTCGTGACGGCGCGAACCGTGGCGATTTCCTTCAGGATGCCCAGAAGCCAGTCTGCCCTACCCTGAGGGGGGAATAGCGCCGACCGCAGGTAGACGGCGATGAAGGACGTGCACCGCATGGATGAAGGATAGATCCTGAGCCGCTTGATCTGTTTGTGCTGCGGCCTCGGTCATCAGGTGGCGGATGGCAGCATGGACCAGCAGAAGAGCGTAGAACTCCTGCTCGACCAATTCCGGACGCTTGCTCCGCAACGCGACACGACGATCCGCCAGGTGGGTCTTGAGTTCATCAAAACTGGACTCGATGTTCCAGCGCTGATGGTATAGTGCTGCCAATTCTTGTGCCGGGGCTTGTACCGGATCCATCCAGTTGGTGATCAGTCGATAGCTCGGCTCGGCGTCTGGGATACCTTGTAAGGTATACTCAATGACCCGCACACGGATACCCTGGCGATCCTGCTTTCGGTTCGCTCCACTGGGATAGATCGTGCTGAGGTAGGATCCATCTGGCAATTCCTGTTCACGGGGCAAGGTGAGGGTGCTGCTCAGGCGAAACAGCAGGTTGGCACCGGTGGCATGGGCTAGCTTCCAGAAGTCGTAGCTGTAAAAGCCGCGGTCAGCTGTCACCAGCATAGAGGCGTCGGCATGAGCCATGACAGCGCGGGCAAGTTCTCTCTCACTTTGTGCATAGGGACCCGACTCGGCGTAACACAAAGTGTGGGTACCGCATTCCGCCATGGCGACAAAGCGGAGCTTGGGAAAGGCGGATGCACCTCGCGCAGAGGGTGGATATCCATATCGCTCTGCATTGGGGGCTTCATCAGGCATGTCCAGCGTGGAGCCGTCTATGGCCATGATCCGTAGGCCTCGGTACCACACCCCAGTCATGCCCTCGGGACCATGTGGACCGACTTGCTGTTGATAGAGCGTTTTCAACGGTCCTGCCCCTACGCGGGTCCGCGCCTGGGATATGGCCCCTTTGCTGACGACGGCCTGGGCCAGCCCATCATCCCCAAGAACGGATCGTAATCCCTCGATTACCAGGCGCAAAACTTCCTCATAAGCTACGTTGGCATACAGCACCATCGCCAGCACAAAATAGACCAATACTTCGTGTGGCAATCCACGTCGCCGCTGGCTTTCCACCTCATATTGCGCCAGGGTCTCACGCACCTTGCTGATAGGACAGCGCATTGCCAGATATCCCACCGTCAGATAGTCCGCTAGTCGAGCGCCCGAAGAGAGTTGTGCTTTGGTTCGTGCCATCGTCATGCCCCCAAGTAACAGAACAGGAGAGCATTCTGACAGAAAGTAATCTATCTAAACAGTATTGGCTTTAGCAATCCCTTTTCAGGAAATAGTGGTCCTTTCAGCGGCTATGGTGGCCCCTTTACCGGCAACAGTGGTCCATGGGACATGGGCAACATGAGCTTCGGTGGGCCGCATGGCGGTCCCATGAACTTCAGCAGTGGACGCTATGGCGGGTACGGGCAGGGCTATAATGGCTATTACGGTGGTGGTTATGGTAGTGGCTATGACGGTGGCTACAATGGCTACCCGCCGGCCTATCCAAATTACCAGCAGCAAGCTCCCTATCCGGCGGCTCCCGGCTATGGGCCGCGCCCCGACCAAGCGCCACAATATCCTCAGCCTGCACCCAGTTATGCGCCACCGTCTGGGCCTTACGGCTACGGGTCGCCCTATGGTTATGGCCCGACGTATTCCCCCTACGGGTACGGATATCCCTGAGCCCATCCTGCTCGCTTCTGGGAGATCGCTGCCCATGAAACAAGGCTATCTCCCACAGGTTTCAATGTCCGTCTACAGACAGGAGTAAAGTATGACGAAGAAAGATGCAGGACCAATTGTAGAAGAGGAAGGGAGTACCCCGACCACTGCAGAACCTGTAGAGGTCGTTGCTACCGAATCGCCGGGCGCGGCTCATGTCGCTCCAGAGCAGGACGTAGTTGCCGAGCAGCATGCCCAAGCAGAGCCGGAAGTGTCGTCAGGAACTGCCGCGCCGAGCGTGGGTGGCTCGGGAACCAGCGCACCTTCTGTGGGTTCGGGTGGTGCAGGAACGTTTCCGCCAGGTGGTTCAAGCTACCCGCCTTTACCCCCACGACAACCGAAAAAGAGTGTCGCCAGTCGGGTCTTCTCCTGGCCATCCCTGGTGTTTCTGCTGGTCGTCGTGATCATCATTTTGTTCATCTGGGGCATTACCGCGCACGAGGAACAAGCCCAAACAGTCAAACCCAAGGCGCAAGCTGCACAAAAGACGCTAAACGTAGCGCCTGTCGCAGCCCCGGGCATGGCTACTGCTCAACCAGCACCCAAATTGACCGCAGATCAACACCAGGAACTCATGTCCGCGCGCTCTGCCTACTGGCATCATGATATTCCTGCTGCAATCAAGGGCTATCAGAGTCTCATCTCGCAGGTACCAGATGCGGCCTTCGCCTACGGCGAATTGGGCAATGTTTACTATATGAACGGGGAGCGGGAAAAGGCAGCGCAAAGCTTTGAACATGCTGCCATGCTCCTGATCCAGCAGGGGCAAGCACAACGTGCGGCAAGCTTGATTCCTGTTCTCGGGGCTCTGGACCCGGCATTGGCTCAGAAGGTGCAGGTAGCATTGGCGCACAGCCCTGAGGACGATGGCTACGCAGAAAATGGCAATGGCTGATTGAGTGCACTCCGCTGTATCTTGGGGCAGTGGTTTCTGCCCCTTTTTTGCGGCCCTTATACGCGTCCCATCACCGAGAAACTCTTCACAAAGGGACCAGCCATGCGTGGGTCTTTTAACATGCTTTTGTAGTCCCCTACCTTGAACTTGATCTTGCCAGTGGTAAAGGCCATTCCCAGACCGGTCATTCCCGGCGGGCTGGATATCCACTTCATCCACTGATCCACACTGGCGCGAATGTCCCAGTTCACCGACTGACCCTGATAGGGACCAGCGGCTACCGCTTGCCCCTTCGTTACCTGTAAAAATCCGCGCGGACCCTCTTCTTCGACAAAGCCATAAGCAATATTGGAAGCGAAGTCGATTTGCGCCAAAGCGGTGGCCAATTCAGGCTCTTTGTTCCATTCAGCGGCGAATCGTTCCATCCAGGGGGGAGAAAATAGTTCTGCCATATCGTACTCTCCTAAGTTTTGCGTATCCGGCCAGACTAGCCTGAAGAAAGATAAGCACGATCAGTGCCAAATTTTATCTCGTGATTTCTGCCAACTAAACAAATGGATGCCATTTCCTGGCCGGTGCATGGCGTTTCATCTGAGGTCACCTGCAACGGTAGACCCAAAGCAAATGCAACGATTTTTTGGGAACCCACTCTTCTGGGCGCGCCGCAAAGCCTCGGGCCAAGTGCTTTGGACATCTTCCTGTAGATTCGCTATAAGTGTGCGCAAAGCTACTCTTGATATAATACGCAAATGACCGAGTCTGAATCAGCGCTTGATCTCCCGGGGAGGCAGTCTGCGACCTCGAACTATTATTCCACAAGATGGCTCTGGTGGGCGTGGCTGATCTCGTCGCTTTTGGTGATCTTTGCCTGGCTGATCCTTGCTTTCAGCACCTGGAACGAGGCGACGGCGCGACAGGGGCAAGCACTCCAGGAAAACGCCATCGCCTTGGCGCATTCGGCGAGTCTGCAACTGGACGGCATTCAAGCGAATCTTTCCCTGCTCCGCGCAGAGTACTTGCATGGAGAACACAACCTGCAGCCAGCGCTACGGCGCCTTACGCAGTTGACACCGATCAATACCGTAGGCGTGTTCACCACAAACGAGATTCTGATCGAAGGCAAGGTGCCCAGCGTTTTGCGCCAAGTCTGGACCTTGCATGGCCCATCACAGGGGAAGCAGTGGTCGCCGGCGCAACAGGCGGGCCTGCAACATTGCTTGGCCAGTCAGACGTTTTGTATCGGCCCCTTATTACGCGATGGTACGCGGTCCTCTGCCTCCTCTTCACTCGGATTTCCAGTCTTTCAACCCCTATCTCAACAATTACCGCACCCCTCCTTTTTGATTGGCTGGATTCCTCTGGCAGACGGCCTGTTTCCCGCCTGGACCGGACTTCCCATTCTTCACCCGGGCGCCTCCTTTCTCTTGCGTGAAGATGGGATGCTCCTCAGCCGATATCCGTATTCCGCTCGCGTGAACTACGCGGAAATTCAAACTGGCACCGTAGTCCGGCACTGGTTGGGAACCTCCGCACCGGAAATCCATGCCTTTTCTGGCTATAGCTCTGCAGCGCATGCCTGGCGGGTGTGTGCGGCCCGCTCCGTTACTGACTATCATTTGATCGCCGGCCAATGCATTGGTCGATCGGGCCTTGCCGGACTCTGGTGGAAAGCCATGCAGTGGCCTACCTGGGGGGCGATTATGCTGCTGTTGCTGGGTGGCGCAGCCTATCGCTACCTGGCGCGCTTGAACCGCACCCGCGAAGCCGAACGCGCGCATGCGGAAAACGTGATCTGGGAAGCGAAGGAACATGCGGAGGTGACATTGCAGTCGATCGGCGATGGGGTCATCAGCACCGATTGCAACGGCCTCGTTACCAATATGAACCCCATAGCGGAAGAGCTGACTGGCTGGACCTTGGCTGAAGGTCGAGGGAAGCCGATAACGAAAATTTTCCGCATCGTCAATGAGGCAGATGGTCGCAGCGTGGAAAATCCTGCCGAACGGGCTCTGCGGGAAGGTCGGATCGTCGGGCTGGCCAATCATACCATCCTGATCGATCGCCACGGGAACCGGAGGAGTATTGAAGATTCTGCGGCGCCTATTCGCGATCTACAGAATGTGGTGTTAGGCACGGTGCTGGTGTTCCACGATGTCACTGAGAAGCACGATCTTCTCTCCCGACTCTCCTATCAGGCCACTCATGATCTTCTGACAGGGCTTCCCAATCGAGCTCTCTATCAGGAACACCTAGAGCAGGCCATGCGCCAAGCAAGACGGCATGACACATTATTGATGGTTGGCTTCCTGGATCTGGATAACTTCAAGTTGGTGAATGATCGCCTCGGCCATGCCGCCGGCGATAGCCTCTTGCAACACGTCGCTCGTTGCTTCCGCGACGAACTTCGTGGGGGAGACCTGTTGTGCCGATTTGGGGGTGATGAGTTTGCCTTTTTCGTGAACGATATTCGCAATACCCAGGAGGCGGAAATACTCGCACGGAGAATCGTGAAGAAGGTCGGTCTTCCTGTAGATGTTGCGGGGGAAAAAATTACTGCGCGCGCGAGCATCGGTATGACCTTTTTCCCGATTGATGTGGTGGAATCCTGCGGCGATCTGATACGGCATGCGGATTTGGCTCTGTATGCCAGCAAGAATCGAGGCGGGAATACCATCTCGATTTTTACCATCGACATGGAAGAGCAGCAGGACAGGCAGGTGGAATGTTTACGCCTGATGGAAGCAGCCCTCCTTCATGATTATCTGCAACTATATTTCCAACCGATTGTGCAGATCAGCGGCGAACTGGTTGGTGCAGAGGCGTTGCTGCGTATGCAGCATCCTCTCCGCGGACTGCTCAGCCCCGCGGAATTCAGCGAGGCGCTGGATCATCCGCAGTTGGCACCACGTGTCGGTCGTTTTGTTCTCAGTCATGCACTCGAGCATATGCGGCAGTGGGCATCTCATTCTTTCTTTCCGCAAATTTCGATCAATATCAGTGCCCAGTATTTGCTGGACCCAAAATTCTTGGAAGATTTGGAGGCGACCTTGGGCGAGTACAGCGAGGTCGTTCGCCAAAATCTTGTACTGGAAATTACCGAGTCGGCGCCGATGCTGGATTTTGAACGCGCGCGGGAGACCTTGACCCAATGCCGAGCGCTCGGCTGTAAAGTATCGCTGGATGACTTTGGTACCGGTAATGCGTCGCTCAGCTATTTGCAGAAACTGCCTGTCAGCTCCCTGAAAATAGATCAGAGCTTCATTCGTGACATTCTGCAGGATCCCAAGGATTACGCCATCGTTTCCGGAATGATTTACGTGGCAGAGATGCTGGATTTGCCAGTAGTCGCGGAGGGCGTAGAGTCAGTTGGACAAATCCAGGCGCTACATCAGCTTCGTTGTCCACTTTATCAAGGGTATTATTATGCTCGCCCGATGACAGCGGCGGAGTTGGAAACGTGGAGAGCCGACGAAAATCCGCTGTCTTGAGTTTTTCATGATGCGCTTTGCATGACCGCTGTTTGCGTCGATTTCTTGCTGCGCCAATGATCAAACCATAGGTAGAATGCCGGCGTAATGTACAGGGTCAGGAACTGCGAAAACAGCAGGCCGCCCACGACCGCAACACCCAGTGGCACGCGGCTGTTGGCACCGGCACCAAAGCCGATGGCAATGGGCAAGACACCCAGAATTGCGGCAAAGGTCGTCATCATGATCGGGCGGTAGCGAATCCGGCAGGCATCAAGAATTGCTTGCTGTGCCGAGGCACCTTCGCGCCGTCGGCTAACGGCAAAATCCACCAGAATGATCCCGTTCTTCTTGACCAACCCGAGCAGCATGATAATGCCGATAAAACTATAAAGATCCAGCGGCAGGCCAAAGATCCATAGGGAAAATAAGGCGCCAAAGGCTGCGAGGGGAAGGGCCGTGAGGATGGTGAGAGGATGCAGAAAGTGCTCGTACAGAATGGCGAGCACCACATAGATCAACAACACCGTAGCCACGAGCAGGAATGGTAGGCTTTTGAATGCCGACTGAAACTGGCGCGCATTACCGCCAAATTCTCCCACTATTCCCGCCGGCAAAACCTGTTTCGCGCGTTTCTGGATGACCGGTAGAACCGTCCCAAGCGTTGTACCCGGAGTTAAGTTAAAAGAAATCGTCGTCGACGCCTGAGCGTTGTGCTGCATGAGATTTTCCGGCGCGGCGCTGTAGCGAAAACTCGCTACCGCAGAAAGGGGCACCAAGGCCCCGCCAGCACCAGGGACACTGAGCGTCGATAGCGCGTTGATATCCTGCTGATATTGCGGCTCGAGTTCCATGATGACCTCATACTGATCACTCGCACCGTAGATCGTCCCCACTTCCTGGCCGCCAAAGGCAAGACCTAGGGTCTTTTCAATGGCCTCTGGAGTTACCCCCAGGGCAGTGGCACGGGCACGATGGATCTGCAGAATGATTTGCGGACTATCGTTTTGCAGACTGCTGTTCACATTACGTAATTGTGGTATCTGCCGCAAAGCTGCGGTCATTCTGCGGGTGGCGTGATGCAGCTCGGCCCAGCTTCCGCCGACCAATTCATAGACATAACTGCCATTGCCGCTGGCGGTGCCGGAGTGTGCGCTTTGTGGGCCTTGGTAGACAATCTGCACATTGTGAAAGAATTTCGTGCTCTGGTCCAACGCGCTGATGATCTCTGCGGTCTGTGGGGCAAAGCCATTTTTGATGTGGATGAACATATGTCCGGTGCTGCGATTCCCAAAACCGCCGGGGCCCTGGCCAACCGAAGACACAACGGACTGAATCTTGTCGTTGGTTTTGACGATCTTTGCAATTCTTCCCTGTTCTAGCTCGATCTCCACAAAGGTCATATTGGAAGGGTACTCGATATTGGCATTGATAAATCCGGAATTCTGGGAGGGTAAAAACGCCTTCTGTACCAGGGTGGCCATCCCCACGCTGCCGAGTAGAAACAGAAATGCCAAAAACAGCATCCAATTGCGATGACGCAGGGTGCGCTCCAGCGTTCGCATATAGAAATCGCGGCTAGCCTTGAATGCCCGTTGAAACCAGCCATTTTCTGGCAGACGATCCGGATCTTGCTGCTCCGCAAGGTGGTGTGGATGATTCGGACGCAGATACCGGCTGCAAAGCATCGGCGTTATCGTTAAGGCAACCGCGCCGGAAATCAGGATCACCATGGCGATACTGACGCCAAAGTCTGCAAACAGATGACCGACGAAGCCGCCCAAAAAGATCAAGGGCAGAAAGATGATCGCCAGAGACAAGGTCATCGACAGCACGGTAAAGCTGATTTCGCGGCTACCATTCAACGCTGCAGTAATTCCTGTCTCGCCACGGTCAATATGGCGGTTGATGTTCTCCAACATTACCACCGCGTCATCCACCACAAATCCCACCGCCAGAGTCAACGCCAGCAGTGTCAGCGTGTTCAGACTGAAGCCCAAAAGCCGCATCCCAAGAAAACTGCCCAAGAGAGAGAGCGGGATGGCAACGGCGCCAATCAACGTAGCCGAAGGCCGCCGCAGGAACAGCCACATCACGCCGGCAACCAAGAATGACGCAATCGCCAACGTGACCAATACTTCTTGGATGGCGGCACGGACATAATCCGCCAGATCAAAAACAGGATCCAATTTTACCCCACCCGGCATCTGCGCCTGCAACTTCGGCAGCAGGGCGCGGATCTTATCGGAGATAGCGACGGTATTGCTCCCTGGCTGGCGCACCACGGCAAGAACGATTCCTGGGCTTTTGTTGATCCAGGTCTTTTGTTGATTATATTGGGTGCTGTTGGTCGCTTTGCCCACCGCGTTCAGGGGTACGGCCTGACCGCCGGCATAAGCAAGCACCAAGTGATTGAAAGCGGCGGCATCGTGCAGTTGTCCATGCACCCGCGTAGCGAAGGCCTGCGGGCCGGTATCGAGGGTGCCACCGGGAAGGTTCACATTCGCATTGCCGATTGCCGTTTGAATCGCCTGCAGACTCAATCCGCGCGCAGAAAGCGCGTAGGGGTTGAGATAGATGCGCACGGCATAGGTCTGGGCACCATAGATTTGCACATTGGAAACCCCCGCAACACCAGACAGCGCAGTGGCCACCTTGGTCTGCGCATACTTGTCGAGAGCGTAGAGGGGCATATTCGGCGCGGACATGCCAATGTAGAAGACTGGCTGCGCTGATGGGTTCATCTGCCGCACGCTGGGCGGCTCGGGCATGCTGGAGGGGAGGAGATGCTGTGCTTGCGCCACAGCGTTGGATACTTCCTGTGTGGCCCCGAGTGCCGAAGTGCCCAGATTGAATTGCAGGGTGATTTGGACCACCCCGTTTTCGCTCACCGCACTCATCGAATTGATGCCTGGAATGCTGGCAAATTGCCGCTCCAACGGTGTTGCGACCGCACTTGCCATGGTTTTCGGGCTCGCGCCGGGCAATTGCGCCGTCACCATCACCATGGGAAAGCTCACATTGGGCAATAGCGCTGTTGGCAGCTGTAGGTAGGCAAAGAGACCAAGCAGAGCGACCGCCAGGGCCAGTACCGTCGTAGCGACAGGGCGGCGAATAAAGGGGGCCGAGAGATTCATTGTCGTTCCGTCTCTACCTTCATGCCTGGGTGTAGGCGCGCTGGCGCCCCGACAATGATTTCTTTGCCGATGATCGCAGGCGCAGTGATCGCCACCTGCCGCCCGTCTTGCCCGAGAAAATGTACGGGTTGCATCACCGCCTTGCCGCCCTCGATACGATAAACGTAAGGACCAGAAACCCCTTGCTGCAGCGCGGTGGCCGGTATGACAACGACGTGATGCAAGACCTTGGCGCTGTAGTCGACCTGAACATACTCTCCGGGCCAGAGCTGCTGTGCCTTATTGGCTACCGTCGCCCGCGCTGTGACCGTTGCCGAGGCATTGTTGACGGTATTGTCGATGGCCGTAAGTGTTCCTGTCGCCAGCCTCTGTTGGTGGTTCTCATCCCAAATTTCTACCGTTCCGGTCTTTTCGGCGACCGCTTGGCGCAGATCAGCAAGATATTTTTCCGGCAGACTAAATTGAACCTGCATGGGCTGAGTCTGTTGGATGGTGATGAGCTGCGTACTGTTCGCCGTAACCAGATTGCCCGAACGGACCTGAAGCAAGCCAACGACACCGCTGATCGGGGCGTGAATCCGGGTATGTGCCAAGTTGATTTGCGCCGCCTGCAAAGCCGCGCGATCGGCAGCAATGGCTGCCGCAGCACTTTGCGCCTGGGATTGGGCCTGCTCATAGGTCTGTCGGGTGACATAGTCCTTTTGCAGCAGTGGCCGATAGGCGTCGACCTGATCCTGATCATAGCGCTGCTGGGCAATCTCACCCTGCACATTAGCCTGATCCTGCGCTACTTGCGCCGCTGCGCTTGCTGGGTTGATGACAAAAAGTAATTGCCCCTTCCGGACGTGCTGCCCGGAGTGGATCGCAACCTGCTGCAAGATCCCGCTGACCTCGGGCACGATCGTCACACTATGTGACGCGAGCGCTTGCCCCAGGGTTTGCACCTTTAGGGTTAGATCGCCGCTTTGTACATCGGTACTGCTTACCTGTAAGGGCGGCGGATGGCGCTTCTTTGCTTGCCCGCAGCCGACAAGGAGAAGGGCAAGACCGGCCAAAAACAAAGCTCTCATCGCTACACGCATGTCATTCCTTGGACGCAGCACCGAGGGTGGGAAGGACCGCTCGATCCTTGGGCAGGCCAATCATCCCTAAGGCATTGGCAAGATTGGCAAGTTGGGTATAGGCCGTGGTGATGTCCTGGACGCGGGTCTGCTCCGCAGTGGTAAGCGTGGCTTGGGCACTGAGTAAGTTCAGCATGGTTGCCAAGCCCACCTTGTACTGGGCGCGAATGGCTGCCAGCGAAGCGCGCGCACTTTGTACCGCCAACTGCGCTGCACGAGCTGCGGAACGGGCGCCCAACACCGTTTGATAATCCTGCGCCACCGTTAAAGCAATGCTTTGTTCCTCTTCGCGCAAACTGGCTTGCGTGCTACGTGCCTGATGTCGTGCTTCCTGTATGGCATAGCTCTGCTGAAACCCAGTAAAAAGAGGCACCTTCAAGCTAAAGGCGATCGCCCAATTTTCGGAAGGTTGCAGGGCATTTTGAAAGCGTTTTCCGCCGGATACGGAGAACCCCAGGCTTGGCAGACCCTGCGCCTGGTCCTCACGAAGCGTGGCGCGCGCGGCAAGAATACGGGCTGCCGCCTCCTGCACCAGTGGATTGGCGCGTGTGGCCAACTGGATCAGTGCTGCCATGGAGGGACGGATCGGCGGTGGCAGTTGGTGGACATTCAAAGGGGCCAGGGAGATTGGATTGTCTGGTGGCAACCCACAACTTTCCGCCAAGGCCGACTGATCCGAGCGCAGTGTCGCTTGCGCCGAAAGCAACTGTGCCGTGGCCTGTGCCAGGGCCGATTTTGCCTGCAATACATCGGCAATAGTGGCCATACCGGATTTCTGCTTGAGTATGGCCGCATCCAGATTTGCACTGTCTTCACGCAGCGTTTGCCGGTAAGACTCCACCAAAGCCTGTTCGCCGATCAACTGATAATAATTTTGGGTGACACTCAGAGCGACTTGGCTCAGGGCCTGATTGTTCTCAAAACCCGAAAGATACAGTTGTGCCAGGGCATTATCCTTTTGTGCCGCGCGTAGGCCAAACTCGAACAGCGTCCAGGTCAGGCTCAGGCTTTCGGAACTACTGTTCAAGACCGGGATACTGAAGCCGGCTGTCGTGTTGCTCTGCGAGCGTACCGCATTGGCGGAGAGGGAGAGACTGGGCAAATAGGCGCTATCGGCAACGCCAACTCCAGCTGCTGCGGCACGCAGATTCTCCCACGCAACTCGGCTTTGTGGATTGTGGGCAAGGGCATAGGCCGTCAGCGCGGCAAGACTCTGGGCCTTGGGGATGACTTGCCTTTTGGGGAGCTGCGCGTGTGGAAGATCCGGCACGCTCCTGCGCCAGGGTTGCCCCAGTCTTTCCGGCGTGAAGCCCTGAGTGTCAAAGGGGTCATGCCATAACAAATCCAACGGCGCCGCGGCGGCACTGCCCGAAAGTACAAGAAAGAGGCAGGCCGCGGCAATAGCCCCTCTATCACCACGGTTCCGGCCTTGGCAAATCGGCATCTGCAGGAGTCCTGCCCCAATCGGTTTTGCGACAGTTGCTACCCTAGCAGAAGAACTTTACTCTCGCCAGCGGAGGAGAAATACATTGGGAATAAGAGGCTCACGACAGGACAAAGCCGCTGATGCGGTCGAGGGCGAGGCGCAGATTCTCGTCGCTGGTGGCAAACGATAAACGCAGATGCCCAGGGCAACCGAAAGCGCTGCCCGGTACCACCGCAACACCGGCCTCCAGTAGCGCTTCACTCAGGGCCAAATCCTCTTCGATTCCCTTACTGGCCATAACCCCATGAAATCCTGGAAAGCTGTAAAAGGTGCCATCCGAGGGCAATACCGCAACGCCGGGCAGGGCGTGCAGGCGTTCATAGACATACTGATGCCTACGCTCGAAGGCCTGGAGCATGGGTGTCAGGAGCGTATCTCCGCTGTCCAGGGCAAATTGCGCCGCCGCTTGCGCAATGGAGCAGGGATTGGAAGTGCTCTGCGACTGCACGGTTTCCATGGCGGCAATCAGCGCCGCCGGTCCGGCGCAGTAGCCAATGCGCCAGCCCGTCATGGCATAGGCCTTGGATACCCCATTCATAATGATGCAACGCGCGCGCAGATCCGGGCAGGCGTTGGCAATATTTACAAAGCTCGGGCCAGCGAAGAGGATTTTCTCATACATATCATCGCTGGCGATGAGGACCTGAGGATGCGCGCGCAGTATTTCGCCCAGCGCAGCGAGCTCCTGCTCGCTGTAAGCTTTGCCCGAAGGGTTGGACGGGCTGTTGATGACTAACAGACGCGTGGCGGGGGTGATTGCCGAAGCCAGTTGCGCGGCGCTGATCTTGAATTCGGATCGGGCATCCGTAGGCAAGATGACGGGTTTGCCTTCGGCCAGGAGCACCATGTCGGGGTAGGATACCCAATACGGTGCGGGGATGATGACCTCATCTCCTGGATTGAGTAAGGCTTGACAGAGATTGAAAAAGCTCTGCTTTCCACCAACGGAAACCAAGATTTCTTTAGGGGAATACGCCAAGCCGTTGTCGCGGGCAAACTTGGCCGCAACTGCCGCCTTTAGCTCCGGGGTGCCCCCGACTGCGGTATATTTGGTAAAACCACGATCCAACGCCGACTTGGCGGCATCCTTGATCGGCTCCGGGGTATCGAAATCGGGCTCTCCGGCGCCGAGGCTGACAATATCTTTCCCCTGCCGCTTGAGTTCCGCTGCGCGCGCCGTGACAGCCAGGGTAGGGGAGGGGCGAACCGTTGTAACGCGGCGGGAGAGGCGAATATCCACAGCGCAGTCCTCAGTTGTATTCCGGAAAAGCGGCAAATTGTAAGCCCTCACGATGGAAAAGCAACTGTTTTACGAAGTGGCCGACTTTCGCAGGATCGTTGCAATGCGGCGCAGCCGTTCCAAGGGATCCTGCAGTAGCAGCAGCTGCTGCTTCTCCGAAGCTCGCACGGGCAATGCCTGCGCCAGAATCATCCCGGCACGGCTGGCGTCCAGGTTTGCGGCATCGAGGTCCTCGGTAACCTGTTGCAAGATCGGCTTGAGCCAGTCGTGTTCAAAGGCGAGCGGCAGCACCGGCTCATCCGGCCAGAGATGAATGCGCGCTATTGTGATATCGTTGGCGTGTTGCCATTCCTGCACGGTGAAGCGTTGCATGCCCGTAATTTCTAGAAGTAATAGGCCATTTTCACTGTCCCAGTTGGTAATTTCTGCCAAAGTGCCGACCTGTGCGGGGGTCGCCTCGACTTCGGCAAGACAAATGCCAAACGGGCGGCCAGAGCGCATCGCGCGGCTGATCATGTCGAGATAACGTGGCTCAAAGATGCGCAGACCCATCTGGGCCTTAGGAAACAACACGGAACTGAGTAAGAATAGGTCATACCATTCATGCGCATCCCGCGGCGCCGTCATTTTTTGCCCCCTATAGCCATCATGCCTGAACTTAGTGTAGCGCCCCTTTCACTGTATTTGCATCTGCCTTGGTGTAAAGCCAAGTGTCCCTATTGCGATTTCAATTCCTATGCGGCGAGTGATTTTCCGGCGGAACGCTATGTGGATGCGTTGATCGTTGACCTCGAACAGGAACTGCCGCGGATTTGGGGACGGCAGGTGCACAGCATATTCTTTGGCGGCGGCACCCCAAGCCTCTTTCCGCCGAACAGTCTGGATCGACTGCTTTCCGCCATCCGTGCGCGCCTGCGTCTGGTTTCGGAACCAGAAATCACGTTAGAAGCCAATCCCGGGGCGGTGGATGCGGCGGCCTTTGTCGACTTTCGTGGCGCAGGCATCAACCGTCTTTCCCTGGGCGTACAATCCTTCACTGATTCTGCCCTGCAAACGCTGGGCCGGATTCATGATGCGCGGGCAGCCCACGCAGCGATCGAAGCCGTGCAAAAGGCCGGATTCAGCAACTGGAACCTGGATCTGATCTTTGCCTTGCCCAAGCAGGATCTGAGCGCCGCGCAAAGCGACCTGCGTGCAGCCTTGCAACATCGGCCACCGCACTTGTCCTTATATCAGCTGACTCTGGAGCCAGGCACACCCTTTGCGCATCAGGCGCCGCAGGGCTTGCCTGATGCCGATACTGCCGCAGAGATGGAAGAAGCACTGCGTGCCGAACTCGCAGACGCAGGACTACAACGCTATGAGGTTTCGGCGCATGCACGGGCAGGACATCAGTGCTGGCATAATCGCAACTATTGGCTCTTTGGCGATTACCTGGGTATTGGTGCCGGTGCGCATGGCAAGATCACTGTTCCAGGGCAGGGCATCTGGCGCAGCCGCAAGACGCCTCGCCCTGAGAGTTACATGGATGGCTGTTTGAAAGATGGAGAACGTTTTGGGGAAGGTCACTGGGTGCCTGTTGCAGACCGACCATTCGAGTTCTTCCTCAACGCGCTGCGTCTGTTGGAGGGTTTCGACGAATCCATGTTTGAGGAACGCACTGGGGTGAGTTTTCTGCTCGTGGAGCCGCGCCTCCGTCAGGCCGCGCAGGAGGGGCTGATGCAAAGAGAAGGGCGCCATTGGCGCCCCACATCGTTGGGTATGAATTGGTTGAATCAACTTTGCCAGCGATTTCTTCCAGACGCAGGCGCGAAGACTCAGTCGCGGCCCATCGCCTCCGCCTCGTGACCGGTAATGGATCCTTCGGTAAAGAGATATTCCCGTAGTTCTTTATCAAGCCGCGGCAACTTGCGGCGCAACCATTCCAGTACCATGGCGGCATGCTCAATCTCCTCGTCACGGTTGTGTTCCAACACCGCCCTGAGCTGGGGGTCTTGGCAAGCATCAGCACGCTGCTGGTACCAGTCTACAGCCTCGAACTCCTCCATTAAGGAAGAGATGGCGCGGTGTATATCCAGAGTCTCGGGACGCAATGTATCCAGCGCTTCATGTATGCTTTCGTGGGCCATGAGTCATCTCCGTAGGTTTCTTGATGTCCGTTGCTAAGAATAGGCGAGGATCTCTCGGGATGCCAGAAAGACGCTTCGGCCTCGCACGCATTCTATCCAAGCGCGGATTCTGCTCGCGCACGGTGGCGGCGCAGTGGATCCGGGAAGGCAGGGTGCGGGTAGACGGGGAGATCATTCTTGATCCGGAACAAGGATTTCCCTTGGATCAAGCGCCCATCACCGTCGCTGGCGAGATCGTAACCAAGCCGAAGCGCCAGGTTATCCTTCTGCATAAGCCCCGCGGCTATCTGGTTACCCGAGAAGACAGTAAGGACCGGCAAACGGTCTACGATCTCCTGCCCGACGATCTCTGGTTGGCCCCGATTGGCCGACTGGATCAGGCGAGCAGTGGCGTGCTTTTATTCACGAATGATCCCGCCTGGGCCCAGGGATTGCTGGATCCGGAGACACACCTCGTCAAACGCTATCACGTACAAATTCGCCCACCCCTAACAGCAAGCCAAATAGCGACGCTGGCGCGTGGAGTAACGGTTGATGAAATCAGCTACCGACCAATGAAAATTGCGGAATTACGCTGTGGCGGTAAGACGCAGTGGCTGGAATTTGCGTTGACCGAAGGGCGCAACCGGCAAATTCGCCGACTCCTAGCCAGCCAAGGCAGCGCCGTTTTGCGTCTGATTCGAATAGCGATCGGCCCAGTGGAACTCGGTCCACTTGCCCCAGGTGCGTGGCGCGAACTCAGCAAAAGTGAAATCGAAACCCTATACCCTCGGTAGAGCACCTACGGCGCATGTCAACCCAAAGCAGGAATGTCCCCTTTTGAGCAAGACAGGAATGTCCCCTTGGAGGGAGTTCAGGGGGTGGATGTGTGAGCGGGCTTAGACTGAGGGTATCGTCGCCAGGGATGGTCGGGCGCGGGTTTCCAGTGGCTCCGTTGGGCCTGCTCCTTCACAGCTTGCTCAATACGTAAGTGCAGGCTTTTCTCATCGTCCAAGGGGATGGGGGGCTCACCCTCGGCGAGGATCCGGTAGGTTAGGGGCTGTCCCTGATACAGCAAGGTAATGCTGCTGTCGAAGGCTTGGCAGACGGTTACACTGGCACCGCGTAGGCGGTAGCCACTGCTGTAATTCGTGAGTTGGTATTCGCGGTTCTGGAAGCGAAAACTCAGGTTTTTGGAGAGCTTGCGGGTGTGCTGCAGGCAGAAGATCAGGGACAATTCTTCTGGGTTGTGCAGTACGGGACGATGCGCATCCTGGGGATGTTGCGGGGAGACAGCAAAGCGCCGGTTGTAATCGGCCAGGAACTCCGGCAGGAAGGCGTTGGCAGCCTCCAGATCGGAGATGCCCTGCAGGCGTAGCTCCTTGACCAGGCGATCTTGTAGAGTCTGATTGGCCCGTTCGACCCGCCCCTTTGCTTGCGGGCTGTTGGCGTGGATGGCTTGGATATCCAAGGTCTGCAGGGCGCGAGTGAACTGGGTGGGTACTCCCTCCTGATCGGGGTGATTGACGCGAAAGATGCTGTGCTTGTCGGAGTACAGGGCTACCGGGCGACCATGCGCTTTCAGGTACGCTCGCAGCGTCTCCATATACGCTTGGGTAGTCTCGGCTGGTACGAAATGCAAAGCCATCAGGCGGCTAGTAGCATCGTCTATGAAGACGATGAGGGTACAGCGGGGGCCACGCTCCTCGAACCAGTCGTGGGGCGAGCCGTCGATCTGTACCAGTTCACCGAGATAAGGGCGTCGGGGCCGTCGTTGGTGGATACGGGCCGCCTTGCGCCGCTTCGCCACCCACAGACCTTCGGCCATCATCCACTGGCGCAACGTCTCCGTAGAGAGCTGATAGCCATGTCGTTCTTCCAATTTCTCCCGAGCCAGCGTTGGCCCAAAGTCTGCGTAGTGCGTCTGCACCAACTGGATGGCGGATTCACGGACCGAGTCCAAAATCCGGTTGTTGGGCCGCTTGCCGCGCTGCCGGGACACCAGCCCGGCGGCCCCTTCGGCCCGATACCGTGCGACAAGGCGTTTGACCTGGCGCACGCTCAGACTCAGCCGCTCGGCGACCTCCCGTTGCCGGAGCTGCTTACCCATCAGAGCCTGCAGCAACTCCAGTCGATCCATCTCTCGATAGCTCATCGTGTTGTACTCCTCGCCCATGCCGCCCCCACAACGCAAAAGGGGACATTCTAGAATTGGACAAAGGGGACATTACTGCTTGGGGCTAACAAGAGCTTCTACGGCGCATTGACTCCGGCGGTAGTGGTAGGTATGCTTCGCGGACCGTAGCGCTCGTAGCTCAGCCGGATAGAGCAACTGACTACGAATCAGTAGGTCGGGAGTTCGAATCTCTCCGAGCGCACCATATAAAACAGGCACTCAGCAAATAAGCTGGGTGCCATTTTTCTATCCGGTAGACACATGGTAGGCGCTTGGCGTCCAATTCCATTTATCGGAGTACAAGAGAAATCTGCAGCTGCTTGTAGCGTCGTGGACTAGTACCAGTAGACTCGTCCATGGTGCATCACTCTACGCTCCACCAGTCTGTTATTCCGCCCTGCCCCGCACTGCCTCATACAGACCCGCGGGTCCCAAAAACGGCGTATCCGTTCCCCCCGGGAGGCCTCTGCCTCGTTCAGCTTACGGATTTTCTTCAGCAAGGTCGGAAAGGTCTGCAGGGTGCAGGCAATGATCTTGTCCCGGCTGAGGGCCTTCTGCAAGCGCTCCCAGCTCTGGGGTTGGGTCTCTTGTATCCAGTCCAGCAGATCCGGCGGGAAGAGGGCTTGATCGCGATCATAGCGATGATCATCTGGGCTGATGGTGGTGCCTTGAGGTGGTGTGTAGAGCCAGCCTTGGGAAGCAAGGTCGCTGCAGATTTCGGCTTCGAGGACAATTTCGTCATGGATGGCCGGGTCAGGATGCCCAAGCCAGGATATGGACGAGAGGGGAATAAACGGCGAGGGAAGCATCTGTGGTCCACAGTGGAGAGGGCAGACAGATGGCCTGGGCCACCAACAGGCGATCGAAGGGATCTCGGTGGTGCCAGGGTAACTGGGCCACTTGATAGGTATGCTCAGAGCGTATGGGCAATTCCGTCAATCCAGAGTCCAAGGCCAACTGATGAATGTCCTCGGGACGGAAGGAAAACTGGGCCTTGCCCAGAGAACACTTAATGGCAATCTCCCAGATGCTGGCAGCACTGAACCACACCAGATGCTCCGGATTACGGATAGCTTCCTGAGCATCGAAAGGCAGCCGCTCGGGTTGTAGCAACAGGGCCAGGAGCACATTGGTATCCAGCAGAAAACGCTGTGCCACACCTTATTCGCTTTTGCCGTAGAAGAGGGACTCCAGCTCTGCCTGAGCGTATCCGTCAAAATCTTCTGGATAGGAGAACCTGTCCTTTCCTAGACCCAATGGACGAGGCTGCCTGGGCGCCTGTAAGGCGGTGAGACGAGCCACAGGCTTACCCGCCCGAGCAATGATGATCTCTTCGCCGGCAGCAGCTTGGTCCACATACCGGGAGAGCTGGGTTTTGGCTTCGTGGATGTTCACGGTAATCATGGGCTACTCCTGCGGCTCAACTTGGTCCAGTTTAGTCCGCTTCCTGGATGAGGGCAATTTCCCAGTGGAACGCTATCCCATTCCTCCGCCGGGGAACGGAAAAAACTCCGCCAGATCCAGCTATTCCAAGCTAACCGTAACAATGCCGCGTTGGCGGCATAACGATCAAAGCCATTGGGGTCAAAGTCCTCTTCGGCCTAGCGGAGGAATTCCCGAGCCTCTTTGCTCTTGGGATTCTCACGGCAGGCGTCCAAAAACTGCTGGTAGTCAGGAATGCCGCCCGAATTCTCGTAAGGGCAAGCGCCCGCTCCTGCCGCTACATAGGCCGAACCGCTTGCGGCCTGCAGCTCCCAAACTCGAGCTGGAGGTTCTGTGGTTATTGCCAGAGTCAGCGGCGCGAGAACCTCCGACGCAGGTAGATCAGGATCCACCCTAATGCAAACAGAATGGCACCTTTGGTGACCCAAACTTGTTTATCAATCATGAAACTGCTTCTTGGGTAGGGAAACCACCCCAAGCCCTGCAGAAAAAACAACAGGCCGAAAAGGACCATAAGGATCCCAATGATGAGGGTTACTGTAGCGATGAGTTTTTTCATTCTTCCCTACCTAGCTGATACAGATTAGCGTAGCACTGACTTTGGGTGAGTTTGGATCAAGGCCACGTAGGCTGGATTCATGCTTTGTTTGGGAAAAAACGCTTTCCATGTGCTTACGGAGAGCAGTTGCTGGGGAGGCGGTGCAAAGATAAAGTCTTGCTTTGTCACCATCACATGGCAGGCAATACAGGAGCCCACCTTGCCAAACGCGGCCACCGAGCCATCTGGCTTGTAAGCAGCCATGACCCAGTTGCGGTCTCCTGCATCATAGCCCTTGGCTTTGAGCATGGCGGTAATGCCTGTCAATTTCTTTTCTTTGTTAAAATTTTCCTTTACTAATAGGCTCCCGTCCTCGTACCTGGTCACTCTGACGATACTTCCAGATCTTTTTATAGATTGGATTGCAGGAGTATTGGCGAGATCCGTTGTGTAGACATCCACGGACCGCGAGCCCACTTGGAACGGATGACTCTCTGGCAAAAAGGCATGGTACTTCTGCAACACTTGGATCTGCTGCCAGAGGACTTGGGGGCTTGGAACCTGAGCATTGTCCGCGAAAGCTGAGCCAATTCCGAAAAGTAGTGCCACGATTCCGATGGGTAACACGCTGATTCGATACATGATGTCTCTCCCGTCCTGCAATCCTATCTTGACTGTACTCCGTTTTCTATCGCTGGAAAATAGTTGACAGTTACACTGGCGCGCGAGACCGGAGAGCTATCGCATAGCTAGAGGCAGGTACGTTATCCAAGGCGAATCTAAATGCACTATACTCGATTGTGATGTTGTGCTGCCCTATTTTGTCGGCGACAGCTCTGTTCCTGTGGCGTCATAACGAGGAGAAACGCGCGTGAAATTATTTAGAATAGTAGTATCTACTTTAGTATTGCTGCTCTCTCTGTCTTCTTACGCTGCCGCTACTACCCTAAGCGACGCGCAAGCGTTGTCAGGATTACACTCTGCGAAGGCCGTGTTTTTGGTGAATATCAATAATCCCATGGCAGTCGATCATTTGGTACGCGTGATCGGCCTTACCAGGAAACAGTTTTTACAACAGCATGTTACACCCCATTTTATCGTTGTATTCATTGGTCCAGACGTGGCATTTTTGACCAAGGATCGGCGCGGCATTTCCTATATGGATGAAAGGCCGATAGCTGACCTGCAAAAGGAGATCGGGAATCTCAGCAAACTGGGGATTGAATTTCAAGCTTGCGGTGTCGCCATGCACGGAATGGATGTTCAGCCAAACAGTTTGATTCCTGATGTGCATCCGGTCGAGAGTGGTTTTATTTCCGTCATTGCTTATCAGGAGAAAGGGTATGCTCTTGTTCCCGTTTACTGAGACAAGGAATGTATAAGAAGGATTACCGCAGGGGAGGGGGTGCGGCGTGTGTGGGAAGCATCCTTTCCTCTGCTCACCCCCATACAATCAATAGGAAGCTATTTTTTTGCCTCCGCCTCGAGGCTGCGCAAACTTTCATCAGCGCCGGCTGCAGCCGTGAGATCTGCCACGTTTTGCTTCGCAAAGAAGCCCTGAAACCCATGAAAGCGCTGGACGTATTCGATGATCAGCGAGGTATGGGTCGAGGCACGCGAGAATATTTGCTTCAGTCCTTCCTGCTCAGAACCGATAACCTGCAACAGAAATTCTTGCCCGCACTCTGCGAGGCGTGACACGACATAGTCGATGTTGGTTTTCCCATCGGTTTCCCCATCCTGAACGGCAACGGCAATATGGTGCAAGCGTGGCCCAAAGTTCCGCACGAAGGACTCTGTGGGTGACGGCACCTGCAACAGGTGGTTACAGAAGTAGGGATGATCAGCCGCGGTAAAGACTTTCGCCGGGCTGTAGAGAACATCGTCAAAATGCAGGCTCTTAGTAACATTCGTGGAAGAATTTTGATCGGGAATGTCATACGAACCCCAATAATAGTAACTAGACAGGCCAAGGTACTCGAGGATCGCTACTTCCCGGTTCTGGCTGTATACCCGCGTTGCCAAATGATCGATAGGGAGGAGGAGCTCGCTGATCTTGAGCTGTTCTCGCAGTGCCTGCGCCTGTTCAAAGGCCTCTTGCATTTGCGGATCGATTCCAGAATTACCCAAAGCATAGACGCGGATATCGTCATCGGGGCGTTCCCAATAGCCAACGACATTGTGGGTGTATGGAGATGGCTTGACGATGGCCATGTTTCCGGGCAGCTCCATCTGCCGAATCTGCTCCTGATTGAAAAATCGGACCTCCCTCGATTTTTGTATTTCTACCACCTCATGGAGATTGCTGACTTGAAATATCTCTCCCATGTAACGAGAGTTTGGCCTTTTCGAGCCGATCGGATATACCTCGTTCAAACTGCGAAAGATTCCGCGCAGATCGGGATCCTTGACCTCGCGCACCAAGACATCAGGAAAATTCATGTTGATCCGCAAGATGTGCGTCAGATGCTGATCCGTATCCAGGGTCACCAAATAATTGTACGGTGTCATCAGACACAGCTCGCGGATATAAGCGGCGGAATGTCCCGGCTCCAGAGTGATCATTAACGCATCGATGCGGCGGATCAGTTCTGTCAGCCCCATGCGATCGCGCTCTTCCAGAAGACGCGGCAACCATTCCTCAAAAAACACAGAATTCGATTTGTCCCCTTGGCGGGGATGAGCGGTATAGCTATTCACGACTCACTCCTTGTTGGCTCCCATCTCCAGCATGCGACTCCTGCGGGCTGCGGTCCGGAAGCCAAAGACGGAGGGCATAGACTTGGCGCGCCCAGAGGGAATCGAACCCCCAACCTACGGCTTAGAAGGCCGTTGCTCTATCCGATTGAGCTATGGGCGCAGACGATAATATTGTAGGACATGCGATCTGTAGCTGCCAGACTTGGGCGCCTTCGCATTTCGTCCTGCCGCGATTTTGACGTACACCAAAACTCCGCGTTACACTCCGCCCCACGGAGAGATGGCCGAGAGGCTGAAGGCGCTCCCCTGCTAAGGGAGTATGGGGCTAAACACTCCATCGAGGGTTCGAATCCCTCTCTCTCCGCCAGTTCCACCTGGAGGTTGCAAACGCTTGATTATGCCGCACGTGCGGTATAGGGTTAAGACAATATCTAAAGGTCCTATCTTGTGTCCCTGGTTCCAGGGCTAAATTCCTGATCTGTATCTTGTGCAGAGGAGTTTTCTCCAATGAGTGACGCTATTCTTCATGTATCCGACGAGAGTTTTGAGGCGGAAGTCCTGCAGGCTGACAAACCTGTTTTGGTTGACTTTTGGGCGGAGTGGTGTGGCCCTTGCAAAATGATTGCCCCCATACTCGAAGAAGTGGCTGGTGAGTACGCCGATCGTATGAAAGTTGCCAAGTTCAATATCGACGAAAATCCCAGCACCCCGCCACAATATGGCATCCGTGGCATTCCGACCTTGCTTTTGTTTAAAGCTGGCAAGCTGGAAGCTAGCAAGGTTGGTGCCCTCAGCAAGGCGCAGCTCACTGCCTTTTTGGATAGTCAACTTTGAATACCCCAAGACCCCGTCGTAAGCCGCAAAGAACTCCCAAATCCTTTCCCAACGAAGACCTTCTGCTTGAAGAAGAGGAGGCGTTTTGTCCCGCTCCGGGCGCAGCATCAGTCAATCTCAGTGAACTGAAGCGCAAAACGGCGACGGAGCTGGCTTTGCTCTGCCAGGGTTTGGGTATTGAGGGGGCGTCACGACAAAAGAAGCAGGAGCTCATCTTCAATATTCTCAAGGCGCATGCCCGGAATGGCGATGCCATATACGGGGACGGCGTTCTGGAGATTTTACAGGATGGCTTTGGTTTCCTGCGCGCTGCGTCGGGCTCTTATATGGCGGGGCCGGATGATATCTATGTATCACCCTCCCAGGTGCGGCGTTTCAACTTGCAGACTGGCGATACGGTATCGGGTCAGATTCGCCCACCCAAGGAAGGAGAGCGCTACTTTGCTCTGCTCAAGGTAGAGAGCATCAACTTCGAGGGTCCGGAAGCAACGCGCAACAAGGTCAATTTTGACGACTTGACGCCGCTATTCCCTGAAGAGTCATTGCGTCTGGAATCGGACAAAGTGGTGTATGGCGAACCGTCAGCACGCATTATTGATTTGATCTCGCCCATCGGCAAAGGCCAGCGCGGCCTCATTGTGGCTCCGCCAAAGACGGGTAAGACGGTGTTGTTGCAACAGATTGCCCATGCCATTACCGGCAATCATCCGGAATGCTACCTGATTGTTCTGCTCATCGACGAGCGCCCGGAAGAAGTAACGGAGATGCAGCGTTCCGTGAAGGGCGAAGTGGTCTCCTCTACCTTTGATGAACCGGCCACTCGTCACGTGCAAGTAGCGGAGATTGTCCTGGAGAAGGCCAAGCGACTGGTGGAGCACAAGCATGACGTGGTCATTCTGCTCGATTCCATTACCCGCCTGGCCCGCGCCTACAATACCGTGGTGCCATCATCGGGCAAGGTGTTGACCGGTGGTGTGGATGCCAATGCTTTGCAAAAGCCTAAACGTTTCTTTGGTGCAGCGCGCAATATCGAAGAGGGCGGCAGCCTGACGATTATCGCGACTTCGCTCGTCGAAACTGGTTCCAAAATGGACGAAGTGATCTTTGAAGAGTTCAAGGGCACCGGCAACATGGAAGTACATCTGGATCGCCGTCTGGCGGAGAAGCGCGTGTACCCCGCGATCAATCTCAACAAATCAGGTACTCGGCGCGAAGAGTTGCTCATCCCTCAAGAGCTGCTCAACAAGATCTGGGTGTTGCGCAAGCTTCTTGCCCCCATGGATCCCATGGAATCGATGGAGTTCCTGCTGGACAAGGTACGTGCCACCAAGACCAACGCGGAATTTTTCGATTCCATGAATCGTTGATGAGACTGGACCCTGCGCAGTGCACTGCTTATAATCCGTCCCTTTCTGAAAATACAGAGTGTTTACCATGAATCTCGAAATTCAGCCGAAATATGAAGAAGTCACCGTAACCTGCAGTTGCGGCAACACCTTCAAGACGCGCTCCACGGCGGCGCGAGATCTGCACATCGACTTGTGCTCCGAGTGCCATCCATTCTACACGGGCAAGCAGCGTGCGGTTTCTGCGGCCGGCCAGGTGGAGAAATTCCGCAAGCGCTACGGCAAGTAAGCGTTATGACTACGGAGAGCCTACGCGAGCGCGCCTTGGCGTACCACGCCGCGAAACCGGCAGGTAAGATTTCCGTAGTTCCCAGCAAGGCTTGCGCGAGTCAGGATGATCTCACCCTGGCCTATACGCCTGGGGTGGCGGAACCGGTGCGGGAGATTGCCGTCAATCCGGACAAGGCCTATGACTACACGGCGAAGGGAAATCTTGTCGCGGTAGTCAGCAACGGCACTGCGGTGCTTGGCTTGGGCAAGGTGGGCCCACTGGCGGGCAAGCCGGTCATGGAAGGCAAATCCGTCCTGTTCAAGCGCTTTGCCGACATTGACGCCTTCGACATTGAAGTGGAAACGCGAGATGCCGAGCACCTGATCGACGTCGTTGCCGCAATTGCTCCGGGCTTTGGCGGCATCAATCTGGAAGATATTGCCGCCCCGGATTGTTTTCATGTGGAACGGGCGCTGCAAGAGCGTCTCGACATCCCCGTCTTTCATGATGATCAGCACGGCACGGCGGTGATCGTTGCTGCCGCCCTGCGCAATGCGCTCGAACTGCAAGGAAAGAATCTCTCCGACATCAAGATCGCGATTGTGGGCGCGGGTGCCGCCGGGCTCGCCATTGCCAACATCCTCGGGACCCTGGGGGCGCAGCGCTGCTACCTGAGTGACGTCCACGGAGTCCTGCACGGGGGTCGCCAGGATTTGAGTGAATGGCATCGACCCCATGCCCTGGCGCCAGAGGGTTGGACCCTGCGCGAGATGATTACCGATGCGGATGTACTGATTGGTGTATCGGTGCGCGGAGCCATTCCCATGCAGCTTTTGGCGCAGCTGGCGCCGCGCCCGGTGATCTTTGCCCTGGCGAACCCAGATCCGGAAGTCGACCCCTGGCAGGCCCGTAACTTGCGGCCCGATGCCATCATTGCCACCGGGCGCTCGGACCTCCCCAACCAAGTCAACAACGTCCTGGGGTTTCCTTTCCTTTTCCGCGGCGCCCTGGATGTGCGCGCCCGGACCATCAACGCGCCCATGCTGGCAGCAGCCGTTGAGGCCTTGGCGGCCCTGAGTAGGGCCGAAGTGCCGGCAGAGCTCTGTGCAGCCTACGGCCTTGCGCCGGGTGCTTTACAGTTTGGTCCTGAGTATATCATTCCCAAACCTCTCGACCCCCGCTTGCGTGAATTCGTTGCCGGTGCGGTGGCCCAGGCGGCACGAGACAGCGGCGTCGCACGGATCTAGGGCAAATGCGCATCGCGGATCTAGCGGTTCGCGATCTGTGGCGCCTCGCCGTTGTCGCGTTTGTCCTGGCGCTATTTGCGGTTCTTCTCTGGCAGGTCCTCGCTCCCTTCTTTGCGGTCTTGGTCTGGACCACGATCATCGTCTACATCACCTGGCCCTTGCGTCGCTGGCTCTGTCGGCGTTTGCCGGCTTGGCCCAGCGCAATCGTGATGACCGTTTTCTTTTCCCTCGTCTTTCTGCTCCCGTTCCTGTTCTTCAGCGTACAACTGTTTCATGAAATCCAGGCGTTGCTACGCAGCTGGAGTCAGGAAGATTGGCACTGGCAGCCGCTGATCGCGCTGCAGAAATTTCCTTGGTTCACGGCAATCTGGCGGGAACTGCCCGCGGCCTGGCGGAGTTCGTTCTATCCCGGCGCCCTTAGTCCCGATTTACAGGCCTGGGCGACACGCGTGGGGGTCTTTGCTGGGGGATTGGGCAAGGTATTTGGCAGCTTAGGCTTGATTTGGATC
Source organism: Acidithiobacillus acidisediminis (assembly GCF_023277115.1). Lineage (NCBI taxonomy): Bacteria > Pseudomonadati > Pseudomonadota > Acidithiobacillia > Acidithiobacillales > Acidithiobacillaceae > Acidithiobacillus > Acidithiobacillus acidisediminis. The sequence continues at coordinate 1,721,823 of NZ_JALQCS010000001.1, read as the reverse complement.
AGTAGCCTGGTGTTTTACCGGCATGGCGAAACCTTTTTGGAGCAGACACAAAAGGTCGCAGCGAGCCTGCTGGGACCGCAATTTCCGCAAATCCTGCAGACGGTGGGGAATACATTGCGTGCCGTAGTCTACGGAATTTTTGCCACCGCCATTGCCCAGGGGCTGCTGGCTGGTATCGGATATTGGGTCAGCGGCATGCCCGCACCGATTCTGCTGACTCTGCTCACCATGCTCTTTTCCCTGATCCCTTTCGGCACCCCGCTGGTCTGGGGAGCAGCCAGTCTCTGGCTGCTCTGGCAGGGCCATTACTATGCCGGCGTCGGTCTCTTCCTCTGGGGAGCGCTAGTCGTGAGTTGGGTCGACAACCTTATTCGCCCTTGGGTCATCTCCGCTGCCGTGCATCTCCCGTTTCTGCTGGTGATGTTTGGTGTCCTGGGCGGCATTTTGGCTTTTGGCTTTCTCGGCATTTTTCTCGGGCCAGTGCTGTTGGCGGTAGCGCTGACGCTATGGCAGCGCTATGTTGAGACTTTGCCCAGGACCACGGACTGAGGCGAGGCATTCACCCGTCTTGCCTTGGTCTTTGCGCAAGAGGGCTCTATACTGAGCCCATGAACAAGGCCGCTGCGCCCAATACTTCGAGGTGACCAATGCGTTCCGATATGATCAAAAAGGGCTTCGAGAGAGCCCCTCACCGTTCTTTGCTGAAGGCCTGTGGCGTAACCGATGCCGATATGGATAAACCTTTCATCGGTGTTGCCAACTCTTACATCGATATTATTCCGGGACATGTCCATCTGCAGGAGTTTGGCAAAATCGTCAAAGACGCGATCCGTGCCGCCGGAGGTATTCCTTTTGAGTTCAATACCATCGGTGTCGATGATGGAATCATCATGGGCCATGATGGCATGCGGTACTCCCTGCCCAGTCGGGAGCTGATTGCCGACTCCATCGAAACGGTCGTACAGGCTCATCACCTCGATGGTCTCGTGTGTATTCCTAACTGCGACAAGATCGTTCCAGGCATGATCATGGGTGCCCTGCGTTGCGATATTCCCACGGTATTCGTTTCGGGCGGGCCGATGGAAGCGGGCAAGCTGGAGGATGGCACCCCTGTGGATCTCGTCACGGCCTTCGAAGCCGTGGGTCAGTTCAAGCGTGGGCAAATCAGCGAGATACGCCTGAAGGAGATCGAGGATAAGGCCTGTCCAACTTGTGGCTCCTGCTCTGGCATGTTCACCGCCAATAGCATGAACTGTTTGATGGAGGTCCTGGGTATTGCTCTGCCGGGAAATGGCACGGTGCTGGCCACCGCCCGGGAGCGTCGCGACTTGGTGCGTAAAGCAGCAGAGCGGATCATGGTTCTGGTCACGGCGGGCGGCCCAACGATGCGGCAATTGGTCGACTTTGAGGCCATCGACAACGCCTTCATCCTCGATATGGCGATGGGGGGATCTACCAATACCGTTCTACATACCCTGGCCATTGCGCGCGAATCCGGATTTGACTATCCCTTGGCCCGGCTCAACGAACTGGCACAGAAGGTTGCCTACTTGGCAAAAGTTTCGCCGGCGCTGTCCACCGTGCATATCGAGGATATCGGTCGGGCTGGCGGCATTCCCGCCATCCTGCATGAGGTGCACAAGCGTAACCCTGAGGTGCTACACCTCGATAAACCCACCGTCAGTGGCCGGAGCCTGCGTGAAATCGTCGAGAGTGCCGAGGTACGCGACAGTAAGATCATCCACTTGGCTACGGATCCGATCTCCCCGACGGGCGGTCTGCGGGCAGTATTTGGCAACTTGGCGCCGCAAGGCGGCATCGTCAAGATCGGTGCCGTCATTCCCGCGATGCGCAAATTTTCCGGACCTGCAAAGATTTTTGAGAGTATGGAGAGCGCTGCCGAGGGGATCTTGGCTGGTGAAGTCGAGGCCGGGCAGGTCGTGGTCATCCGCTATGAAGGACCGAAGGGTGGGCCGGGCATGCCGGAGATGCTTACCCCTACGGCCAACATCATGGGTATGGGATTGGGGGAAAGTGTTGCCCTGATCACCGACGGGCGTTTCAGCGGCGCAACCCGCGGGGCCTGTATCGGCCATATCTCGCCGGAGGCAGCTGAGGGAGGACCTATCGCCCTGATTCGCGACGGTGACATCATCGAGCTCGACCTCGATAATGGCAGCCTGCAGCTACGTGTCAGCGATGAAGAACTGGCCAAACGTCGAGAGAGCTGGGTACCGGTGGAAAAGCCTCTGAAATCCCCTTGGTTGCGCCGTTATCGCAAGCTCGTCACCAATGCCGCCATGGGCGCCATTCTGGAGTCCTGATTTGTCTGTTTCTTCGTTGCGGGTCGGCGTCTATGTGGATGCTGAAAATGTTCGTTATAACGGCGGCTACGCCATGCGCTACGACGTCCTGCGCCGCTTCGCCGCGCGTGGCGATGAGAACATTGCGACGCAGCTGATCCGGCTCAACACCTACATGGCCGTCGATGGACAGAGAACACGAATCGACAGCGACTACCGTGATCGGATTCGCGCGTATCAGCAGGCGGTGCGGGACCTCGGCTGGAAGATCATCGAAAAGCCCGTGCGCTGGTTTACCGATGAAGAGGGCAACGCCGTGGCCAAGGCCAATGCTGATCTCGACCTAGCGGTGGACGTCATGCTGCAATCGGAGCGTCTCGATCAGGTGCTCCTGCTCACTGGAGATGGAGATTTTCTGCAGGTTGTCCGCGCTTTGCAGAATCGCGGTTGTCGCGTCGAGGTATTGGGTTTTCGCAATGTTTCCCAGCAATTACAGCATGAGGCAGATGCCTTTTATTCGGGCTATCTGATTCCCGGCCTGCTCCCTGCGCGCGGCGATGGCAAGGTGCAGTGGGGTGATTTCGGTTCTCGCGTGCGCGGGATCTGTAGTCGCTGGGAGGCCGAACGTGGCTTTGGTTTCATCCGCTTCCAACGGGAGCTCAGTGCTCGCCTCTGGGTGACCGATACGCGGCAGGATGACTCCCCCTATAGTTCGGCCTTTGTGCATATTTCCGATTTGCCCCGCGAGCTGGATGTCTCTGATCTCCCCAGCCGCGACATTGTGCTTGAATTTGACCTCGAATCCAGCGAGATGGAGCGCGGGGGTTTCGTCGCCAAGCGCTGTACCGTGGTCTATCGCTACGATGGAAAGTACAACGCCGCTCCACGCCTAGACCATCGCGAGATGGAGTTGCTACCAGCCAAGGTCAGGTCGGAAGAGCCGGAAGAGAACTCGCAGCCAGCCGGAAGTTTGGTCGCAGCATCCGCGACGGAAGACTGACCGAAATCGCCTCAGTTATCGCGTAGGCGACGCAAGAAAATACCACTGCGTCGCTGCAGGTTGTACAGCACCTGCTTGGGGATGGGAAGCTCCTTCAAATTACCGCGTCGGAAGGCGCGCTCCAGAAACCAATGACTGCTTTGCGTGCTCAGTACAAAGACTTCTTGTAGGCCCAACTTGCGCGCCGTGGCTATACCGTAATCCAGCAGCTGCTCGCCGCGCCCCTCTTGCCGATACTGCTCATCCACCGCAAGGCAGGCAATCTCTGCCATGCCATATTCCGGATAGGGATAGAGGGCGACGCAGCCGATGGTTTTGCCATCACGCTCCATGACTGTGAACTGCTCTACTTCCCGTTCCAGGCGCTCGCGTCCGCGCCGTACCAGGATCCCCTCTTCTTCCAGGGGGCGAATCAGCGCCATGATGCCGGGGACATCGCTGCGCGTCGCCGGACGCAGGTGCTCAAAGGGATCGCGGGAGATCATCGTACCCAAACCATCGCAGGTAAACAGTTCCCGCAACAGCGCGCCATCTTCCCGGCGCGGGATAACGTGTACCCGCTCTATACCGGCACGGCAGACCTTTTCCGCGCTAAGGAGATGCTCGCGAATCGCATCAGGTAAGGAGGATGCAAGAAGGGCAGGAATCTCGGACAGGACAATCTGGCGCAGTAGTGCGCCTTCTGTGTCAACAACGCCAGGAAAATCCGCATAGAAAATCAATTTTGCTGCCTTCAGAGCCATGGCGGCGGCCACGGCAATATCTTCAGCACGGATATTGAACAGAGTTCCGGTGGGAGAAACGCCGATGGGCGAGAGGAGAACCACCTCATCAGCGGCGAGATGGCGATTGATGGCCTCGATGGCTACGCGGCGCACTTCTCCCGTGTACTGGTAATCGACGCCCGCCAAAATTCCGATGGGCTGGGCAATGATGAAATTGCCACTACTCACCTGCAGCCCGGCATGGGCCATCGGTGAGTCCAGACGCCCCTCGGACAGTATCGCCTCAACCTGCAAACGTGCCCCGCCCACCGCCGCAATCAGACGCTCCATAATGGCTTCTGTGGTAATTCGACGGCCTTCTACCCGCTCGGAACTGAGGCCATCGCGGGCCAGGGCCGCATCGATCTGTGGTCCAGCGCCATGGACCAGAACCACATTGATCCCAAGGCTGTTCAGGAGCGCAATATCCTGGGCGATATGCCAAAAATGACCTTCGACAAGGACATCGCCGCCAAAATTGATGACGAAGGTCTGTCCACGAAAGCGGTGGATATAGGGTGAGGACTCGCGGAAATGGCGAACGAAGGCGCTTTTCGGCATCAGAACCGTCAGGAAACGATGGGAATACCGCGCCGCGGAGGTCGCTTTTGCCGCTGTGTTTCCGCTTCCTCGGGGGTCAGGGTCTGCAGGGCAAAGGCATGAATACTCTCGCCAATGCCATCGACCGCGGCATAGACCAAGCGATGGCGGGCGAGGGGAGGGAGCCCGGCAAAGCGTTCACTTACGATGCGTAACTCATAATGGCCACCATCTCCGCCCCCTGCATGGCCCGCATGGGCTTCGCTACGGTCGCGAATTTGCAATTCCTGCGGTTCCAGGGCGGCACGTACTGCATTTTCAATGAGTTCCTTATTCATCAGAACACCGCCTTGTAGGGACGCACGCTGACATCCGCATAGACGCCGTGACTCAAATACGGCTCTGCTGCAGCCCAGTGTTGCGCATCGGCCAGGGTATCGAAACGCGCGATAATCAAACTCCCGCTGAAACCCGCCTCGCCCGGATCTTCGCTGTCGACCGCCGGAAACGGACCAGCAGTCAGCAAGCGTCCTTCCTCCTGCAACTGATGCAGCCGTGCCAGATGTTCCGTGCGCACCTGCTTGCGCAGGGCCAGTGAGCCCGGGTTATCGATACCTATGATGCAGTAATACATAACGGCCCTCGCTGTCTGAGGCGCTCTAGTCTAGCATAGTCCGATCTACTGCGAATCCTTGCCTCGCAGGGCATCAGGAGGCAGAGCTCGGCTAATCAGAACGGCTTGATAGATCACGAAAAGCACGGTGAGAACCAGAAGACCGAAAAGTTTGAAGTCAACCCAGATGGCGGTGGGAAAGGTATAGGCAATCAATAGGTTCAAGGCCGCCAGAACCACAAAGAACAGGATCCAGTAGCGATTCAGCCGTCGCCAGAAACTATTGGGCAGGCTCGCAGGCAGTTGCGCGCCCATCAGACGTTGCAACAAGGGGGTTTCTCGCCAATGCGTCCACAGCAAGGCCAGCGCGAAAAGCAGGTAGAGGATGCTGGGTTTCCATTTGATAAAGGTGGCGTTATGAAAGTAGATGGTGAGTCCGCCGAAAACCAAAATCAGGAGGGTGGAAATCCACGTCATGCTCTCCACCCGTCCTTGGCGCCGCCATTGCCATAGCATGAGCAGCACCGAGGCGACGATAAGCACTTTGGTGGCAAAATAAATGCCGTGGATCTTGTAAGCAATGAAGAAGAGGATGACCGGTAAAAAATCGATGAGCAGTTTCACGGCGACGCCATTCCGGGTAGGGTAAGGGTGCTAGTGTATCGAGGTGCAGGAGAGCTTGCCTAGTGGAACAAGAAGAGTGGATGTTGCAACTACTGCGCGCTGTAGGCGGTAATGGGGCGGAAAACTTACCGGATTTCTCGCGCGTCCATGCCGCTCGCTGGCGACATCGCAGCTTCGGTGGACGCTTGGAGGGCATCGAGCGTCTGGATCTCCCCAGGCTGGATGACCTTCTGGGAATCGACGAGATCAAGTCGATCCTGCTCGAGAATACGCGCCAGTTTGTAGCCGGCTATCCTGCCAACGACGCCTTGTTGTGGGGTGGCCGGGGGACAGGCAAGTCTTCCATCGTCAAGGCCCTGTTGCACGCCTTTTCGGAGCAGGGGCTGCGCCTCGTCGAGATCGATAGCCAAGCTATCCTCGACCTTCCCGACGTTCTCACCGCCATCGGGCGCGCCGATTCGGCTGGAGCGTATCGTTTTCTCTTGTTCTGTGATGATCTGTCCTTTGGCGCCGACGATCCCGGCTACCGCTCCCTGAAATCCCTGCTCGATGGAGGTGTCGAGGCCAGACCGAGCAACGTGCTCCTCTACGCCACCAGTAATCGTCGCCATCTCCTGCCGCGGCAGTTCTCCGAAAATGAGGAATATCATCGTCATGGCGAGGAAATCATTGCCGGCGAGACGGCCGAGGAAAAGATCAGCTTGTCCGAGCGTTTTGGCTTATGGCTCGGATTTTACCCGTTTGACCAAAAGCAGTATCTCGCCATCGTTGCGCAACATCTGCAGCTGCTGGGAAACAACGATGGGGAGGAGGAATGGCGGGCAGAAGCATTACGTTGGGCCTTGCAGCGCGGCTCCCGCAGTGGTCGGGTAGCGCAGCATTTTGCCCGCCATTGGGAAGGGAGTCGGCGCCTTGCGACGGCGCGGTAACCCCTAACTACGTGGCAACTCCTTCTGGATGTGTTGCAGCAGTAAGGCATGGATGCGTAGGTTGCCGGCGACGATATTGCCCGACTGGAGAAAGTCCTGCTCGCCGTGGAAGTCCGTGGCGAGCCCCCCCGCCTCCTGAATGAGCAAAGCGCCTGCAGCGACATCCCAAGGCTTTAGGTGAAACTCCCAGAAGCCATCGTAGCGGCCCGCTGCCACATACGCGAGATCGAGGGCTGCGGAACCCGCACGGCGCAAACCTGCCGTTTTTTGCATCAGATTCTTGAAGATCGCCAGATATTCATCGAGATAGCTGAAATCGCGGAAGGGAAAACCCGTGGCAATGAGACTGTCGTCCAAATCGCGTCGTTGGCTCACCCGCAAGCGCCGGTCATTGAGATGGGCACCGCCGCCTCGGCTGGCCGTGAACAGTTCATTGCGCAGCGGGTCGTATACCACCGCGTGTTCCAGGCGGTTCTGCCGACGCACCCCAATGGAAACCGCCAAGCTTGGCACGGCGTGGATGAAATTGGTCGTGCCGTCGAGGGGATCGATGATCCATTCATAGTCCTGCGACTCGATGCGGGTTCCTTCCTCCGCGAGAATGCCATGCTCGGGATAGGCGCGCTGGATGATCTCGACGATGGCGGCCTCGGCGCGTTGATCAATTTCGGTGACAAAATCGTGCGGGCCCTTGCTGCCTACACGGATTTCATTGACGCGGTCGATATTGCGGTTAATGATGTCGCCGGCCTTGCGGGCCGCGCGGATCGCAGTTACAAGAATGGGATGTTGCATGACAACCTTGGCTCGGGATTCAACACATGAGCGAGTATAGAGAAAAGCAGGGGTCCCTGCACGGTGCGCAGGGGCTGGATCAGATTCATCTTGTTCTGGTCGAGCCAAGCCATCCTGGCAATATCGGCTCGACCGCCCGAGCGATGAAGGTCATGGGCCTCACTCGGCTGGTTCTGGTGCGCCCGCAACTATTTCCCCATCCGGAGGCTACCGCCCTTGCGTCTGGGGCAGAAGATGTGTTGCAGCAAGCCCGGGTGGTCGATGACCTCCGGACCGCGATTGCCGACTGTGCACGCGTGTATGGCACTACCGCTCGTGATCGCCACATTCAATGGCCGCAGATGGACGCCCGTAGCGCCGCGCCGGACATGCTTGCCCATACCCATCATGCCCCGGTTGCCCTATTGTTTGGGCGCGAGAGCAGTGGACTGAGCAACGCTGAGCTCGATCTCTGCCAAACCCTGATCCAGATTCCCACGGGGGACTTGTATCACTCCCTGAACCTGGCTCAGGCGGTACAGATCATTGCCTACGAATTACACCTGGCTGCCGGGCCGACGTCCCCTCGCAGCGACGGATTTCCCGAGCAGGAGGCCAGTGTGCAGGATCGGGAGGGTTTTTACGCGCAGATGAAGTCGGTATTGCTGGCCAGCGGTTTTCTCCAGGCACCGCGGGAAGAGCATATGATGCGCCGCCTGCGTCGACTTTTTGACCGCGCGCACCCCAGTCGGAATGAGATTGATATCTTGCGTGGCATCTTGACCGAAATGACCCGCTGGGCCGGCGCCGCAGCTCGTCTACCTGAGGAACGATAATGTCCCTGCGCGATGATCTCGACTCGATCTTTGCCCGCGATCCCGCTGCGCGCAACCGATTTGAGATCTTGCTGACTTATCCCGGGGTTCACGCCCTGCTGCTGTATCGCATCTCGCACTGGGCCTGGCGCCATGGCTGGCGCCTGGGGGCGCGCATCCTGTCCGGGATTGGCCGCTGGGCGACGGGCATTGAGATTCATCCCGGCGCCAAGATCGGCGCCCGCTTTTTCATTGACCACGGCATGGGGGTGGTAATCGGCGAAACGGCAGAAATTGGCAATGACTGCACCCTCTATCACGGTGTGACTTTGGGCGGTACTTCCTGGCAACCGGGAAAGAGACATCCAACTCTCGGAAATGGCGTGATTGTCGGTGCCGGTGCCAAGGTCCTCGGTCCCTTGCGCGTAGGCGACAATGCCCGAATCGGCTCCAATGCCGTCGTCGTCAAGGATGTGCCTGACGGGGTCACCGTTGTTGGCATTCCCGGTCGCGTCATCAACAAAAGCAGCGATAATGCACACTTTGATGCCTACGGCCTGACAGGGCAGATGCCAGACCCCGTGGCGCGAGCCGTCGAGTGCATGCTCGAGCACATGCAACACCAGGACAAGGAACTGGCGGAATTGCGGGAGCAACTGGCAGAACTGCGCCCCCAAGCAGGCGCCATCTCAATTGCGGAAAGCCCCGACTGCTCCCTCGAAAGCAGTGCAGACGGAACCCTGCCTGGGAATAGTTGACTAATTCAGTAGGGATAGTAGGATAGCATCCAACCAGGAGGGCCAGACAATGAAACTGACGACCAAAGGTCGCTACGCGGTAACTGCAATGCTCGATCTCGCGCTGCATGCGGAGGACGAGGTGGTGACCGTGGCAGACATTTCGCGGCGTCAGCAAATTTCTGTTGCCTACTTGGAGCAACTGTTCGGGCGCTTGCGCAAGCATGGCTTGGTGGAAAGTGTGCGGGGCCCGGGAGGAGGATATCGCTTGGGACCCGCGGGCATTGATGTGGCCGTTGATGAGATCATTCGCGCGGTAAACGAGTCCATCAACACCACACAGTGCGGTGGTGATCCGGTGCAGTGTTGCAAGGGTGAAGGGCAACAATGTTTGACCCACGATCTCTGGGAGGCCCTGGGCCAGGAGATCAGCCGCTTTCTGAGTGGAATCACGCTGGCGCAGCTGGTGCAGGAACAGCAATTGAAATTGCACAGGCAGAGTTCCCTGCCATTACGAATGACGGAGCGCGGGCGGCAACAACGCCCAGCGCATGGGTAAGCGAGGTGGATATGAGCGCAGTACAGTCAAACACGGTACACAGCCCTGCAGTGCGGGAGCGGCCCATTTATCTGGACTACCAGGCAACGACGCCCGTCGATCCCTTGGTTGTAGAGGCAATGCTGCCTTATTTGACGCAAAATTTTGGCAACCCGGCGAGCCGCTCCCATAGCTACGGATGGTCTGCGGAAGAGGCGGTTGAGACGGCGCGTAGCCAAGTCGCGGCCGCCATCCACGCCGATCCAAAAGAGATCGTTTGGACCTCGGGTGCGACCGAGGCCAGTAATCTGGCGATCAAGGGTGCGGCGCATTTCTACTCGGGCAAGGGGAAGCATCTCATCACCCTGCGCACCGAGCACAAGGCGACCCTGGATACCTGTCGTCAATTAGAGCGCGAAGGCTTTGAAGTGACCTACCTGGAGGTGCAGGAAAATGGCCTCGTCGACCTCGATGCCTTTCGTGCGGCGCTGCGACCCGATACGGTTCTGGCCTCCATACTCTTTGTCAATAACGAGATTGGTGTCATTCAGCCCATGGAAGAGATTGGCAAGATCTTGCGGGAACGAAAGATTATCTTCCATGTAGATGCGGTGCAGGCACTGGGCAAGGTGCCGGTAGATGTGGAAGCCATCCAGGCCGACCTGATGAGTCTATCAGGACACAAGATCTACGGCCCCAAAGGAATAGGCGCCCTTTATGTGCGACGGAAACCTCGGGTGCGCATCGAGGCACAGATTCACGGCGGCGGTCACGAGCGCGGCATGCGTTCCGGCACCTTGCCGACGCATCAGATCGTCGGTATGGGCGCAGCCGCGGAGCTTGCAGTGAAAAGTATGGAGAGCGATGGGCGGCGCATTCGTCAGCTTCGTGATCGCCTGCTGCACGGCATCATGGAGCGGGTGGAGGAAGTTTATATCAACGGGGATATGGAACATCGGGTGCCCCACAATCTCAACCTGAGCTTTGCCTTTGTCGAAGGGGAATCGCTCATCATGGCCCTGAAGGGCATTGCTGTATCGAGCGGCTCTGCCTGCACCTCGGCCAGCCTGGAGCCCTCCTATGTGCTACGTGCTCTAGGGAAATCCGATGAACTGGCCCACAGCTCCATCCGCTTCGGCATTGGACGCTACACCACTGAGGAAGAAATTGACGAGACCATCGAACTGGTCGCTTCCAAGGTCGGCAAACTGCGTGAGCTTTCGCCTTTGTGGGAGATGCATCTGGAAGGCATCGACCTGAATTCCGTGCAATGGGCTGCACACTGATTCTGCGAATAGAGGAGACGAGTCATGGCATACAGTGAAAAGGTCATCGATCATTATGAGAACCCCCGCAATGTTGGTGGTTTTGCGAAAGGGGATGCAGGTATCGGCACCGGCATGGTGGGCGCGCCCGCTTGTGGTGATGTCATGCGTCTGCAAATCAAGGTTAACGAGCAAGGCATCATCGAAGATGCCAAGTTCAAGACCTATGGCTGCGGCTCGGCCATCGCTTCGAGCTCCTTGGTGACGGAATGGGTCAAGGGCAAAACCCTGGACGAGGCGATGACCATCAAAAATAGTCAGATTGCGGAAGAACTCGAATTGCCGCCGGTGAAGATCCACTGTTCGGTCTTGGCCGAAGATGCCATCAAGGCGGCCATCGAAGACTATCGCAAGAAGTCTGGCGCTACCGCTGAGACACACTGAGGGGCGACGTATGGCATTGACGATGACGGCAGCCGCCGCGCGGCAGGTGCGCAAAAGCATCGAGAAGCGCGGCAAGGGGCAAGGTATCCGGATTGGGGTCAAAACCAGCGGTTGCTCAGGTCTATCCTATGTCATGGAATTTGTCGACGAGCCACAAGCGGAAGACGTCATCTGTGCCCAGGACGACGTGAAAATCTTTGTCGACCCCAAGAGCATGCTCTACCTAGATGGCACGGAGCTGGATTTTACCCGCGAAGGTCTGAACGAGGGGTTTCGCTTCAATAACCCGAACGTCAAGGATACCTGCGGTTGCGGCGAGAGTTTTACGGTCTGACATGACGCGGTGCCGGTCCTGTCAGGCAGAGCTTGGAGCAGGGGTGGCCATCTGCCCAGAGTGTGGGGCGCTGCAACCCTTTGATCCCTCTCTGTCCCTCTTTGCGGTGCTCGGGCTGGAAGTGGCTTTTTCCGTTGATCCAGCCCAAATCCGCAGCCAAGTCTTGGAGCGCATGCGAGCACTGCACCCAGATCGCTTCGCCCAAGCCGACGGCGCATCTCAACGACAATCGTTGGAGTGGAGCACGCGCATCAATGAAGCCCAGGCCGTACTCAGTGATCCGTTGCGGCGGGCGGATTACCTGTTCACGCAGCACTTTGGGCACTCGGCCCTAGGTGAGGAGATGGGTAGCATACGCGATCCCGAGCTGTTGGTGCGGCAGATGGAGAGGCGAGAGGCCTTAGAAGAGGCGGCCAATGCAAAAGACCCCGCGGTGCTGGACAGCCTGCGAGCGCAGGCCAAGGCGGAGGAGCGGCAGCTCCATGAGGGCATTGCGCAGGCCTTCCAAGATCCGGTAGCCGAGGTCATTGCCCCACTTTTGCAGGAATGGCAGTATCTGCGCAAATTTCTGGCGGAAATCGATCAAAGCGAAGAGCAGTGGGATTTTGCCTGAAGCCCCACGGTTCGCGCTGAGGAGCTTACATGGCGTTGTTACAGATAGCTGAGCCGGGACAATCCACGGCTCCCCACGAGCACCGCTTGGCGGTTGGTATTGATCTCGGCACGACGCATTCCCTGATTGCGACGGTCCGCTCCGCTCAAGCCGAGGTACTCCGCGATACGGCAGGGCGTTATCTGCTGCCATCGGTCGTGCAATACCGCGCCGACGGAACCTTGCGCGTCGGCGAAGAGGCGCGTGCAGAGGCCGCAATGGATCCGCACAACACCATTGCCTCGGTCAAACGCCTGATGGGGCGTGGTGCGGAGGAGCTGACAACACTGGCAGGAGAACTGCCCTACCAAGTCGTTGCTGGGGAGGGTATGGTTCGCCTCCATACCGCGCAGGGAGATAAAAGCCCCGTCGAAGTCTCGGCAGAGATCTTGCGCGTCCTGCGCCAACGCGCCGAGGAGAGTCTGGGCGGAGAGTTGACTGGCGCGGTCATTACGGTGCCGGCTTATTTTGATGATGCGCAGCGACAGGCAACCAAGGATGCCGCGCGTCTCGCCGGCCTCCAGGTGTTGCGCCTGCTTGCCGAGCCCACGGCTGCGGCGGTGGCCTACGGTCTGGACAAGGGCGCGGAAGGGCTCTATGCCATCTATGATCTGGGTGGTGGCACCTTTGATCTTTCGCTGCTACGCCTACAGAAAGGAGTATTCGAAGTGCTGGCGACCGCGGGAGATGCGGCTCTCGGTGGCGATGATATGGATCATCTGATCGCTGAACGAATTCTGGCCCATTTCGCTGACCGGGTGGACAGCAGTCCGGAGTGGCACCGCCAAGCATTGCTCGCGGCACGTTCCATCAAGGAGCGGTTGAGCGAGATGGAGGAGGGTAGTGTTGCCCTGCAGCTGCCCAACGGGGAAGCGGTGGACTGGCACCTGCATCGGGATCAGCTGGAAAGCTGGATCGAACCAGTGATCCGCAAAACCTTTGCCCCTTGTCGCCGCGCCCTGCGCGACGCCGGTATTCAGTCAGCTGAAATCGATGGTGTCGTGTTGGTAGGCGGGGCAACTCGCGTTCCTCTGCTGCGGCGTCTCGTCGCCGAATTTTTTGGGCGCGAGCCCCTTGCCGATATCGACCCGGATCAAGTGGTTGCCCTGGGCGCTGCGATTCAGGCCGATGCTCTCGCCGGCAATCAACGTGATGATCTTTTGCTCATGGACGTGTTGCCGCTCTCCCTCGGACTGGAAACCATGGGGGGCTTGGTCGAGAAGGTTATCCCCCGTAACACCGCCATTCCCGTAGCCAAGGCGCAGGAATTCACCACTTTCAAGGATGGCCAGACGGCCATGAGCATTCACGTGCTGCAAGGCGAGCGCGACAAGGTGGAAGACAATCGGTCTCTGGCTCGTTTCAGCCTGCGCGGGATTCCGCCGATGGTCGCAGGTGCGGCCCGAATTCGGGTTACCTTTCAAGTCGACGCCGATGGGCTGCTAGCGGTCAGTGCCGAGGAGACCAGCACAGGGGTGCGTGCGGAGGTGCAGGTCAAGCCTTCTTACGGCCTGGATGATGCGGTCATTACCCGCATGCTGCAGGAATCCCTGCAACATGCCAAGGAAGACGTCGAGCAACGCCGACTCGCCGAGGCGAGACTGGAAGCCGAGCGGGTACGTGAGGCATTGGACTCGGCCCTCGCCAGTGATGCCTCCCTGCTGACGCCAGCGGAGCGGGCGCAGATTGATCGAGAACGCGAGCATCTATTGCATGTTCTTGGCGGCGGCTCGGTAGAGGCCCTACAGAAAGCGGCAGAGGCAGTGGAAAAGGCAGCCGAGGTGCTGGTCGAACGGCGTATGAATCAAGCGCTGCGAAAGGCCATGGCTGGACATTCCATCGACGAATGGAGCAAACCATGACGCAAATTCACTTTTTACCGCATGCAGAAATCTGCCCGGAGGGCGCCGAGATCACTGCCGAGACAGGAGAGAGCATCATTGATGCGGCACTGCGCAATGGCATTGCCATCGAGCATGCCTGCGAGATGTCCTGCGCCTGTACCACCTGCCATGTCATTCTGCGTGAAGGTTTTGATAGCCTGGAGCCGGCCGAGGAAAAGGAAGAGGATCTCTTGGATCGAGCCTGGGGGTTAGAACCCTGTTCTCGCCTCAGCTGTCAGGCCAAGGTAGCGGATGCTGATCTTGTGGTCGAGATTCCCAAATACACCATCAACCTGGAAAAGGAGCGACACTGATGCGCTGGACGGATACCCAAGAGATCGCTATCGCTCTGGATGAGGCCTACCCAGATTGCGACGTACAGCATTTGCGCTACACGGATCTGCATCGTTGGATTGTCGACCTACCAGATTTTGAGGATGACCCAGAAAAGTCCAGTGAGCACATCCTCGAAGCAATCCAGATGGCCTGGCTTGCCGAGCGCGATTGAGGCTTCGGGCAATGCCTAGAGCTGCCATTGCCCTCTCTGGAGGGGTGGATTCCGCGGTTGCGGCATTGCTGATGCAAGAGGCAGGTTATGAATTATTCGGCGTCACCATGCGCCTTTGGCCCAAGAGTCGCTGCTGCGACGAGCAAGACATCGAAGATGCAGCGGAGCTTTGTGCGCAACTTGGCATCCCGTACCAGGTGTTGGACTATCGGGAGCGGTTTCGCAGCGAAATCGTTGCGCCCTTCATTGCCGATTATCAGGATGGGCGCACCCCGAATCCCTGCACCCGCTGCAACCAGATCCTGAAGTTTTCTGCGCTCTGGCATGAGGTGCAGGCGTTGGGCGCCGAATTCCTGGCCACCGGGCATTACGTGCGGCTGCAATCGAGTCCAGAACCGCAACTCTGGCGGGGTGTCGATACCCGCAAGGATCAATCCTATTTTCTCTACGCCATCGAGCGCGAACTCTTGCCGCATCTGCGCTTCCCTCTAGGCGAGCTGCGTAAGGAAGAGGTGCGCAGCATCGCCCATGAGCGTAACTTACCGATCGCCGGGAAACAGGAATCGCAAGACATCTGCTTTGTGGGGGGAGATTATCGCCAGTTCCTGCGGGCACAGGGGGTAGTGGAGCAGCCTGGGGAAATCGTCGATTTGCAGGGCAACACGGTGGGGAATCATACCGGGATCATCAATTTTACCGTGGGTCAGCGTCGCGGTATTGGCGGCGGTAGCCGCAGCGCCCAGTATGTCGTTGCCGTTGATGCCAGTAACCAGCGCGTGCAGATTGGCTCAGCCGAGCAGCTCCTCCAGAAGGAACTGGAAATAGGTGATTGTCACTGGCTGACCGACGCGGCATCGCAACCAGAGCTCCGCGTCGAGGTAAAGCTCCGTTACGCCGCCCCAGCGGTTGCCGCGACCTTACGTCTGCGAGCAAATGGCCATGCCAGTCTGGTTCTCGATGTCGCGCAACGCGCCATTACCCCAGGGCAAGCTGCGGTATGTTATCAAGGCGAGCGCTTACTGGGGGGCGGCATCATTCAAAGACTTGGCAAATGCTCCAGCTCTGGTCCAGAATGATCGCAGCTGCGGGAGCGTAGATATGGCCGAAGAGGCAAGCGAGCAACAAATCTTTCGTATCCTGGTGGTTGAGGATGAGGAAGGCATCCAGGAACTTTTGCGCCTAAGCCTGCAGAAGCATGGCTTTGAGGTCGTTTGCGCTGCAAGCACGGAGGCCGCGGAAGACCTGCTGCATGATCCAGCGCCGCACCTAATCGTGCTGGACTGGATGTTGCCCGGCGAAAGTGGCATCGCTTGGTGCCGCAATCTGCGCCGACGTGATTCTCTGCAGAGTATCCCCATCATTTTGCTGACGGCGCGGGGAGAGGAGGGCGATCGGGTGCATGGTCTCGAATCCGGTGCCGACGATTATCTGACCAAGCCGTTTTCGCCGCGCGAATTGGTCGCCCGGGTGCAGGCACTTTTGCGTCGCAGTTACGGCGGTCTCACTCCCAATCGGATTCGGATTGGTGCGCTGAATATCGATATTAAGGCGCATCGGGTCACTTTGCAGGATCAGCTGGTAGCCATGGGCCCCACAGAGTTTCGTCTCTTGCGACTGTTTGTCACCAACCCAGATCGGGTCTACAGTCGCGAAGCCTTGCTTGACATCATCTGGGGGCGCCAAACCTATGTTGAGGAGCGCACCGTCGATGTCCACATCCGCCGCTTGCGTCGTTGCCTCGAGAAAGTGGGCTACGCGCATATTATCGAAACCGTGCGTGGTGAGGGCTATCGTTGCAATCCTTTGCCGCAGCAATCGGAAGTGGTCAGCGAAGCCCCATGAATCTTCTTCGTGCCTGGGTGCCAGCGTTGCTGCCCCTGGCGATGCTGTTGCTATGGAATTTCCTGGGCGCGTCCACTAGTTCGCTGCAGGTATTTCTCTGGCTCGCCCTCGCATTTTATGCCTTGTGGATTGGCTGGCATCGCCAGGAGGCTTTACGCTTCCGAGTCTGGTTTCGAGAAAAACAGACAAGAATTCCGCCCTTGAGTAGTGGCATCTGGGAAGAGACGTTCGCCGAAGGGTATCACTGGCGTCGCAGTCAGGAAGTGCACCAACAAAAACTCAATTATCAAATCATGCAGTTGCGGGATGCATTACAAGCCTTGCCAGATGCATTATTGCTCATGGATGATGAAGGGCGTCTGTTATGGATGAACCCCGCTGCCGTCGAGCTTCTCCATCTGCATTACCCGGAAGACCTCGGCAAACCATTGTCCCTCTGGTTACGCTTGCCAGAGATGCAAGACTTTTTGGGTGGCGCCGGTACCAGCAATCTGGCGATGACCTTTCCTGATCGACCGGATTCGGCCTACGAGGTGTTGCGCTATCCCCTCGGTGGAGCCGGTGCTTTGGTACTTTTTCGCGACGTCACCCGTTTGCGGCAATTGGAACAGGTGCGTCAGGACTTTGTAGCCAATGTCTCGCACGAACTGCGCAGCCCCTTGACCGTGATTCGGGGCTTTATCGAGAATCTCCTGGATGGCCCCCTGGGACAGGATGCGGAGGCAGGACCGCAACTGCGCCTCATGGAGGAACAAGGCAGACGTATGCAATCCTTGGTCGAGGATCTCCTTTCCCTTGCTCGTATTGAGAGCGCCGAGCCAGACCCCAGACGTTCAGAAATCCTTTTCATGGCCCAGATCGTCGAGCGGGCGCGGGAAAGTCTTCTTCCCACGATCCTCAGCAAAAACCTCTCTCTCCACCTGAATTTGGATTTTGGCCTCGGGGTTTTCGCGGAACCGATGGATATTCACAGTATTGTGCAGAACCTTCTGGAAAATGCTGTGAAATATTGCCCCCAGGGTCGGGATATTCATGTGGCATGGTCGACTGAGGAAGATCGTCTCGTCTTACGCGTGCGCGATACGGGGGATGGCATCCCGCGCGAGCACCTGCAGCGTATCACCGAGCGTTTTTACCGCGTCGACAAGGGGCGATCCCGTCGGGTAGGCGGTACGGGCCTGGGGCTCTCGATCGTGCGTCACACGGCAGAGCGCTATGGCGGGCGTTTGCAGGTGTTCAGTGAAGTGGGTAGGGGCTCGGAATTTGTCATTCAGCTACCGGGCAGTCTGGCGCGGCGCGGTAACTACTGGCAAGAGACAACGCTGCCCAATGTCATTAAAGTGTCATAATCATCACGTATACTATGTGCGAGTCCAATGACTGGGGGCCTATCTATGTCTGTGGCTGAAAACGCCAAAATCTCCGTTCGGAATCTGGATTTCTATTATGGAGAGATCAAATCGCTGAAGGGTATCAACCTGGAGCTGCTCGGCAATCAGGTCACCGCCTTCATCGGGCCTTCCGGCTGCGGTAAGTCGACTCTGCTGCGGGTATTCAACCGCATGTACTCTCTTTACCCTGGTCAACGCGCCACCGGTCAGGTCTTGCTCGATGGGGAGGATATTCTTGCGCCCAGCTTTAACGTAAACCTCTTGCGTGCGAGAGTGGGTATGGTGTTTCAGAAGCCGACCCCGTTCCCAATGTCGATCTACGACAATATTTCTTTTGGTATCAAGCTCTATGAGAAACTTCGCAAAGTAGAAATGGACGAACGGGTCGAACAGGCTCTGCGCCAGGCAGCCCTCTGGGATGAAGTGAAGGATAACCTGAAAAAGAGCGGCCTGAGTCTGTCGGGTGGGCAACAGCAGCGCCTATGTATTGCGCGCGCCGTGGCGGTGCGGCCCGATGTGATTCTGTTGGACGAGCCAACTTCGGCTCTCGATCCTATTGCCACTTTGAAAATCGAAGAATTGGTTGCAGAGTTACGAGAACAATTCACCCTTATCATCGTCACCCACAACATGCAACAGGCAGCTCGGGTATCTGACTACACTGCCTTCATGTATCTTGGAGAGATGGTGGAGTATGGACCGACTCAGCAACTCTTCACGAATCCCCAGAAGAAGCAAACAGAAGATTACATTACCGGTCGTTACGGCTAAGGAATAGCACCATGATGAATTCGAATCCCCATGTTTCGCAACGCTTTGACGAAGAGCTGCAATCGGTACACGAGCTGGTGCATCGTATGGCAGGGGTGGTCGAAGAGCAGATGCGCAACGCCTTGACCGCAATATTGCAGCAGAACGAAGACCTGGCCAACGAGATCATCGGTCGCGATTCTATCGTCAATGATTACGAGCTTCGCATCGAGGAGGAGTGCATCAACATTCTGGTGCGGCGCCAGCCTGCCGCCAGCGACCTACGCTTGGTGATGACCCTGATCAAGTCAATTG
The DNA here is from genome assembly GCF_023277115.1 of Acidithiobacillus acidisediminis. Classification (NCBI taxonomy): domain Bacteria; kingdom Pseudomonadati; phylum Pseudomonadota; class Acidithiobacillia; order Acidithiobacillales; family Acidithiobacillaceae; genus Acidithiobacillus; species Acidithiobacillus acidisediminis. The sequence continues at coordinate 1,702,802 of NZ_JALQCS010000001.1, read as the reverse complement.
CCGATCTCGAGCGGATTGGCGATAAAGCGGTCAAAATCGCCAGTATGACCCTATCAATGCAACGCAGCGGCGCCAGCGTAAACAGCAAATTCTTGCGTGATATCAAGATGATGGGAGATTATGCCTTGGGCATGTTCCACCGCGCCATGGACGCCCTAGCCAACGGTAATGCCGAAGCGGCGATCGAAATCGCCAAGGGTGATGAAGAGCTAAACCAGGAATATCGCGCTGCCATGCGCCGACTTATTACCTACATGATGGAAGACCCACGCACGATTACCCCAGCCATTGATGCCCTCTTCGTTGCCAAGGCGCTGGAGCGCGTCGGTGATCACGCGCGCAACCTCTGCGAATACGTAATCTACCTTGTCAAAGGCGTCAACGTCCGTCATATTCCCCTAGAGGAAGTCAGCCAACAGCTTCAGGATTGAATCTTATGCCCAGCGACGAGCATCTGCTGCAGCCAAATCTTCTTGCCGCCGTTGATCTGGGCTCCAACTCCTTCCATATGGTCATTGCCGAAGAGGTGGGCAGTGAGTTGCGTCTGCTGGACCGCTTGCGCGAGGGGGTGCGCCTGGCGGAGGGCTTGTGTCCCGAGGGCGGACTAAAGAACGAGGTAGCGGAGCGCGCCATCGGATGTCTGCAACGCTTTGGCCAACGATTGCGGTCCGTCCCCCGCGAGCGGATTCGGGTAATTGGCACCAACACGCTCCGCATGCTCCGTGACGCCGATACCTTTCTCGCAGACATTGAGACGGCCATCGGGGTACCCGTAGAAATCGTTGCCGGTCGCGAAGAAGCGCGACTGATCTATCTCGGCGTCGCCCACAGTCTGGCGTTGGCGCCCGAAGAACGGCGTCTGGTGGTCGACATTGGCGGTGGCAGCACCGAAATCATTGCCGGTCGTGGCTTCAGTCCAGGAATTCGCGAGAGCCTGCATTTTGGCTGCGTGCAATCCACGCGCGAGTATTTCCCCGACGCCAAGATCAGTCGAGATGCCTATGCAGCACTCCAGCGGCGCGTTCGCCTCGCGATTGAGCCGGCCTTACGCGACTATCGCCAGTTCGGCTGGGATCAGGCCGTAGGCTCCTCTGGAACCATCAAGGCGATTTCCCGCATCCTGCAGGAGAATGGCCGCGGACTGCGGATCAGCGCGCCCGGTCTGCATTGGTTGCAAGAGGAGATGCTCGCGCTCGGAAACTTTCGCACACTCTCTCGCCTTGCGGGCCTGAAGAGCGATCGCGCTGCAGTTTTTCCAGGAGGGCTCGCTATTCTCGGCGCCATATTCGACGCCTTTCAGTTGCAGGAGATGCGCTTTTCCGAGGGCGCATTGCGAGAAGGCGCCATTTATGACCTTCTTGGGCGTATACATCACGAGGACAGTCGGGAGATCAGTGTCCAAGGATTGCAGGAACGCTTTCACAGTCAGCGGGAACGCAATAAGGAGGTTGAACATTGGGCCGAACGCCTTTTCCTCGCCAGTGCGCAGGAATGGGAACTTTCGGAAAGACATCGCGGTTGGCTGCGCTGGGCAGTGATGACCCATGACATCGGTCTGGACATTGCCCATTCGGGCTTTCATAAGCATGGTGAATATATCTGGCGCAATAGCGATATCGCGGGTTTTTCCCGACGAGAACAGAATCTGATTGCCACCCTGGTCCGTTTGCAGCGGAAAAAACTACTCACGGCCACCCAGTTGCAGTCCATGGGTATCGCCACCGACGATGTCAGCCCATTGCACAAACTGGCCGTACTTCTCCGGCTTGCGATCTTGTTGCAGCGGGGAGCTGGCGAACTCGCTTCCCCACCGGAACTATCACTTCTCGGCAAGACTCTAGAGCTGCGCTTCGCCCACGACTGGCAGCGGCAAGCCCCGCTCTTGCGGGCCGAGTTGGACGATGAGCGTGATCTGTTGTCCCCGGAATTTCAACTTCTCTTTTAATCAACGACCGTTTGCTTGGAAATCCTCAACTGGCTTTTTGCCCATCTGGGCTTTGCCCCCGTCACCCTCGCCGACGTCAGCGAATTTTTGCGACGCTATGGCTACGGTCTCCTCTTTCTCGGCACCCTATTCGAGGGAGAAGCCGTGGTGGTCATCGCTGGAGCCTTGGCACACGCAGGAATCCTTTCCTGGCCCGGGGTCATTCTCGCTGCCTGGGCGGGAAGCACTCTCAATGACCAAATTCTCTACCTTCTGGGCTACCGCTACGGCGAACGCCTGTTGCGCTGGCTGCCACGCTTTCTGCGCCACCACATAGCACGGGCGGAGGGATTGATTCGTCGCTTCGGCGATGGCATCACCCTGTTGTTTCGCTTCATCTACGGTACCCGTACCATCACCCCGATTCTCCTCGGGATCCACCGTTATCATCCGCGCCGTTACCTGTGGATGAATCCGATTGCGGCGCTGCTCTGGGCGGTGCTGATCAGTGCCGCCGGTTATCTCCTTGCAGCGTCCTTACCCCTGATCCTGCGTGAGCTTCGCTATGTACAGATCCTTTTTCTAGTGCTGTTGGTGCTAGTGGGCGTCTACGTGCTGTGGACGCGTCGTGGCAAGGGACGCAAGAAATAGGGCAATCATCGACAGGCAGGGGGTTGGGCCATCACGATGGATTGCCGCAGCGCGGCTTTTTTGCTATAACGCGCCGCAGGCCCACACGGGCCAAATTCGCACACTGACCCGTACCTACTGCCGGGTGTCCTGCGGGATGGCAGCGAGGGGGTGAGTGGAGGCTATCAACCCAAATCTATGGAGTTTCTATGACCAGTCCTACCGTGAGCATGCGTTCTCTCCTCGAAGCCGGTGTACATTTTGGGCATCAATCCCGTTACTGGCATCCCAAAATGGCGCCCTACATCTTTGGCGAGCGCAACAGAATTCATATCATCAACCTCGAGCACACCTTGCCGATGCTACGCACGGCTTTGACATTTTTGGAGCAGCTGTCGCGCAAGCATGGACGGGTACTCTTTGTCGGCACCAAGCGTCAGGCACGCGAGGTCGTTGCCGAGGAAGCAAAGCGCTGTGGCGCCTTCTATGTCAACCAGCGCTGGCTGGGCGGAACATTGACCAACTTCAAGACCATTCGTCAGTCCTTACGCCGGATGGAAGAACTCGAACAGATGCGCAGCGATGGCACCATCGAAAAGCTCACCAAGAAAGAGGCGTTGGATTTGCAGCGCGAGCTCGACAAGTTGGAGCGCAGCTTGGGCGGTATTCAGGACATGACGGGCGTGCCGGACGCCATTTTCGTGATCGACGTTGGTCACGAGAACATCGCCGTTGCCGAAGCCAAAAAACTGGGTATCCCGGTGGTAGGAGTCGTCGACAGTAACTGCAATCCCGACCTTATTGATTACCCCATCCCCGGCAACGATGATGCGGGCCGCGCCATTCGTCTCTACGCCAGCCTCGCTGCGGATGCCATTCTGGCGGGCCGACAGGGTGTGGCAACGGATCTGCTCGACGAATTTGTCGAAGTGGATGAAGATGTGATCGAGATCGACGCCGACTGAGGGAGGGAGAAATGGCAATTACGGCACAGCAAGTCAAGGAGCTGCGTGAGCGCACTGGCGCAGGCATGATGGAATGCAAGACCGTGCTCAGCGAGGCGAATGGCGATATGGACTCGGCCATCGATCTCCTGCGTAAGCGGGGTCTTGCCAAGGCAGATAAAAAGGCTGGACGAGTGGCTGCCGAGGGCGTGGTCATGGTTGCCACGAGCGCGGATCAGCGTCGTGCCGTGATTCTTGAGCTCAATTGTGAAACCGACTTCGTCGCCAAGAATGAAGACTTTTTAGCCTTTGCCAAACAGTGCGCCGAAACCGCACTTGCCAATGGTGCGGAGCTTGATGCCCTGGCGACGGGGGCAGTCGAGGAACAGCGCAAGGGCTTGGTCAGCAAGCTGGGTGAGAATATTGCGTTGCGTCGGGTTCAGCATATGGCCGCCGAGTCCGGGCGCGTTGGCAGTTATCTGCACGGCAGTCGGATTGGCGTGTTGGTGGCGGTGCAGGGAGAGGTCACGGATGAGCTTGGCCGCGATCTTGCCATGCATGTAGCAGCCTCTCGCCCGGAAGTTGTAAAACCAGAGGATGTTTCAGCGGATCGCGTCGAGAAGGAAAAGGAAATCCTGATCGCGCAGGCAGCGGACTCCGGCAAGCCACGGGACATCATTGAAAAAATGATCGTGGGTCGGATGAACAAGTTTCTCAACGAAATTGCCCTCACTGGGCAGCCTTTTGTGAAAAATCCTGACCAAACCGTTGGGGATTTGCTCAAGGGTGCGGGCAACGTGAGTGTGCAAGAGTTTGTCCGGTATGAAGTAGGGGAGGGGATCGAAAAGGCCCCGACCGCCGATTTTGCCACCGAGGTCATGGCGCAAGTTCGGGGCAACTGATGGAAGCCCCGCTGCGCTACCAAAGGGTGCTGCTCAAACTCAGCGGAGAGGCCCTTATGGGGGAGGGGCAGTACGGTGTCGATCGGGCCGTCGTGCAGCGGATGGCCGCCGAGATCAAGGAAGTGGCCGACGCCGGGGTGCAGGTTGCTCTGGTCATCGGCGGCGGCAACATCTTCCGTGGCATGGCGAAGGCGGCCGAGGGCATGGATCGAGCTACGGCGGACTATATGGGTATGCTGGCCACGGTCATGAATGCGCTGGCGGTTCAGGATGCCCTGGAACACCTTGGCTTACCCACGCGGGTGCAATCGGCTCTGCACATTGAACAGGTGGCAGAACCTTACATTCGCCGCCGCGCCATTCGTCATCTGGAGAAAGGACGGGTGGTCATCTTTGCGGCGGGAACCGGCAATCCGTTCTTCACCACCGACACGGCAGCGAGCCTGCGCGCGGTGGAAATCAATGCGGAGTTGGTACTCAAAGGCACCAAGGTTGACGGGATCTACACCGATGATCCCGTCAGCAATCCCAGCGCAATGCGCTATCGCGATCTCAGCTTTGATCAGGTCCTGGAGCAGGGCCTGCAAGTGATGGATGCGACGGCAATTACCTTGTGTCGAGACAACGATATGCCCATCATCGTATTTTCCATGAACAAGGCCGGGGCCTTGCTTCGCGTCCTGCAGGGCGAGGAAGAGGGTACTTCGGTACGGAGTGCAGTAGCATGAGTGTGATAGAAACCAAGAAAGATGCGGAAACGCGGATGAAGAAGAGTATAGACTCCCTTAAGGGAGAGCTTTCCCGCTTGCGCACCGGGCGGGCGAATACGGCCCTCCTGGACCCCGTCGAAGTGGATTACTATGGTAGTCCTACACCACTATCGCAAGTGTCCTCAGTCAGCGTTGCCGATGCCCGTTCCCTGATTGTCACCCCCTGGGAGAAGAATCTCATCCCCAAAATCGACAAGGCGATTCGCGATGCGGGCTTGGGGCTAAATCCGGTTGCCGGTTCGGACAATGTTCGCGTACCTCTGCCACCCTTATCGGAAGAACGGCGTAAGGAGATGGCCAAGATCGTTCGTTCCGAGGGGGAGGGGGCACGCGTCGCCATCCGCAACATCCGGCGCGATGCCATCACGCAAATCAAGAATTTACTCAAAGATAAGCTGATATCAGAAGACGAAGAGCGGCGTGCCGAAGAGGAATTCCAGAAACTTACCGACCGCTTTATCGACGAGGTAGAGGGCGTGATCGAGGCAAAGGAATCGGACCTCATGGAGGTCTGACTTGGTTCAGAGTCCAGCGACTGACCTAGCCAACAAACAGCCGCAACATATTGCCATCATCATGGATGGCAACGGCCGCTGGGCTTACCGGCGCCATCTTCCGCGCGTTGCCGGACACCGCCGGGGTGCAGAGGTTGTGCGCGATATGGTGCAACGCTGTGTGGATTGGAAAATTCCCCACTTAACACTGTTCGCATTCAGTACCGAAAACTGGCGGCGTCCAGCATTGGAAGTACGCCTACTCATGAATCTGTTCCGCCTGATGCTACGGCGGGAAGTAAAAAAGTTGCATGAAAATGGGGTCCGTCTACGGATTATTGGTGACCGAAGCACTTTGGCGCCTGACCTACAAACGATGATCCGCGAGGCAGAGACACTGACGGCGGAGAATCGCCTCTTGACCCTAAACCTTGCCGTCAATTATGGCGGGCGCTGGGACATGACGATGGCGGCGCAACGCGCGTTGGCCAAATGCTTGGCCGAGGGTAGGGCGTTGGAATCGCTGAGCGAAGAGGACATTGCTGCGGAGCTTTCTCTGGCGGATAGTCCAGCGCCGGATCTGTTGATCCGCACCGGCGGCGAAGAGCGGATCAGCAACTTTCTTGTCTGGCAGCTGGCCTACACAGAATTTTATTTTACCGACACGCTATGGCCCGATTTTGATGGGAATGCCCTGGAATCGGCGCTGAAATCCTTCGCCCAGCGGCAGCGTCGTTTTGGTCGCACTGGCGACCAGATCCAGGACGATGCTTGCGTCAGCGACTAATTACGGCATTTCTCCTCTTGGCACTCTTTGTGCCACTGGTGCTGTTCAGCACTTCCTGGCTATTTTGGGCCATTCTGGCGCTAGTATTGGGGCTAGGGGCATGGGAGTGGTGGACACTTGCAGGCGTACCGCAACCGCTTCCCTGGACGATCCTGACCCTTTTCTTGTTTCTTCTCCTTGTCTGGCTTTGGCCACGAACCGATACCTGGCCAGCGTATATTGCCCTTTTTGCCTCGGCCTTTTGGCTGCTTGCGTTGATGCTGGTGCTGACGGTGGCGCGCACGGGGGCAACGCCATCATCGCAGGCACTGCGCCTGAGTGCCTGGCCTGTGCTGGTACCGGCCTTCTGGCTGACAGGTTGGTTGCAAATGTGGCAGCCGGTTTGGCTGTTATGGGGGCTAGCAATCATCATGATGACCGATGTGCTGGCCATGCTGGCGGGAAAACGCTATGGCAAGTCCAGACTGGTGCCACATCTCAGCCCAGGAAAGACTTGGGCTGGACTTTGGGGTGGCTTGCTCGCTGGCGTGCTTGTCGGCACACTGGGGTCAGGGTTGTTGATATCTTGGCAGGCAATGACTTGCCTGCGGGGCGCGGGCCTGGGTCTCGTGGTGGCATCTTCCGGTGTCGTGGGAGATCTCTTCGAAAGCTTGCTCAAGCGTGCTGCGGGGCGCAAGGATAGTGGTCAGATCCTGCCTGGTCACGGGGGAATTCTCGATCGCATCGATGCGATGACGGCTGGGTTACCTGTTTTTGTTATTCTGCTGTATTGGTGGGGGAAACTATGACACGCGGCATTTGCATCCTCGGAGCAACCGGTTCTATCGGCAAGAACACCCTGGATGTGGTCGGCAGACATCCAGATCAATTTCGCGTTCTGGTCTTGACGGCCAACCAACGTGTCGAGGAAATGGCCACCCTCTGCCGCAGTCATCGGCCCAAGCTGGCAGTCATGCGCGACCCACAAGCGGCGCGCCGTTTGCGCGAGCAACTGGCGGATATGCCGGATATTGAAGTCAGTGGCGGCGAAGAGGCATTGCAGGCTGCAGTGACATACCCGGGCGTAGACGAGGTCATGGCCGCCATTGTCGGTGCTGCTGGACTGCTTCCCACTTTGGCCGCAGTGCGCGCAGGCAAAAAGATCTATCTGGCGAACAAAGAATGTCTAGTCATGGCAGGGGAACTCTTCATGGCGGAAGTGCGACGCCATCAGATCACGCTACTGCCCATAGACAGTGAACATAATGCCATTTTCCAGTGTTTTGGTGACGCTCGCGGCGTGCGGCGCATCATCCTGACGGCTTCTGGTGGACCCTTCCGGCAAACTCCCCTCACAGATCTACAGCGCGTTACTCCAGCGCAGGCCTGCGCGCATCCCAACTGGGTGATGGGGCGCAAGATCTCGGTGGATTCCGCAACAATGATGAACAAGGGCTTGGAGGTCATTGAAGCCCGCTGGCTCTTTGACCTCACGGTCGAACGCATCAGCGTACTCATCCATCCGCAGAGTATCATTCATTCCATGGTCGAGTATCTGGACGGCTCGGTGCTGGCGCAGCTGGGAAATCCTGACATGCGCACGCCAATCGCCCACGCATTGGCCTACCCCGAGCGGATTGAGAGTGGCGTCTCCTCTCTGGATCTGGCACGCGGTCCAGCACTGCAATTTGAGGAGCCGGACTTACAGCGCTTCCCTTGCCTAGCTCTGGCATTCCAGGCCCTGGCGGGAGGTTCGGCAACGACGGCCGTGCTCAACGCCGCCAATGAAGTTGCGGTGCAAGCCTTTCTGGACGAACAACTGACCTTTCCCGGCATCGCGCGGGTCGTCGCTGCTACTCTGGATGCCTATCAACCCGCCAGCCCCACCGATCTCGATGCCGTCATGGCCATCGATGCCGAAGCGCGAGTGCAGGCGCAACAACAGATCCTTCTTGCGGGTGCAGCCTGACCGTAACCGTGGAATTTCTGACAACCCTGGTCGCTTTCCTTGTCGCCATCAGTATCTTGGTGACCTTTCACGAAGCCGGCCATTTTCTCGTTGCCCGCGCCCTCGGTGTGCGGATTCTGCGTTTCAGCATCGGCTTCGGTCCAGCCTTATGGGAACGGAAGTTTGGGGCGGACGCAACGGAATTTCGTATCGCCAGCATCCCTCTTGGCGGCTACGTAAAAATGCTGGAGGAGAGTCCGGAGCAGCCACTGGCCGATGCGGACCGTGGGCGGGCCTTCAATACCCTTGCGCCAGCGCGACGAATGCTGATTGCCGTGGCGGGGCCTGGAGCAAACTTTCTTCTCGCGATCTTGGTCTATGTCGCCGTTGGTTTCATGGGCATTCCCGGTATTGCGCCGATCATCGGCAGTATCAGTCCACAGGGATTCATTGCCCAGCACAGCGATCTGCGCTTGGGTGATCGTATACAACAAATCAACGGCGTAGCCATTCATAATTGGCAAGATGTGCGAGTGCGTCTCCTGGCGGCAGCGGTGAATCAGGAAAATGCGCAGATCGTGGTTAGTGATCCGGCGGGGGTGCGACGGACACTGCGCCTACCCCTGGGAAAGTTGCCGCAGGACAGCGTCGGGACGGGATTTTTGTCGCAGGTCCTGGGCATGGGTCCCTACTTGCCACCCGTTGTGGGAACGGTCCTGCCGCATAGTCCAGCGGCCAAGCTTGGCATACGGCCCGGAGATAAAATCCTTGCCGTGGCACAGCAAAAAACGTTCAGCTGGCAAGAGCTTGCACAGCTCATCGCGGCGGAACCGGCGAAGGCTGTACAGATCCAGTGGCAGAATCCTCAGGGCATCGTGCATAGTGGGCAGATCGCCTTGCAAACCGTGCTCTCTCAGGGGAAACCGGAGGGCTATTTAGGAATCACCCTGGCCCCTCTGCCGAAATCGCTCATCGTGCTGCATCGCCGCGGCCTTGCCGAGGCGATCGGCTACGGCGCGCAGCAGACCTGGGTGGTAACCAGCCTATCCCTGGAAATGATCTGGCGCATGGTGCAAGGAACCATATCGACGAGCAACATCAGCGGGCCGATCGGCATTGCCGAGGTCGCTGGACAAAGCTTTTCTGCGGGTTTTGCCCCCTACCTGAGTTTTCTTGCCTTGCTCAGCATCAGCCTGGGCGTGATCAATCTCTTTCCCTTGCCTGTCCTTGATGGCGGCCATCTCGTCTTTGCCTTTGCGGAGATGCTGCGCGGGCGCCCACTGCCTCCCGAATGGGTGCAAAAAGCGCAGATGATCGGTATAGTGCTGATCCTGATGCTCCTGTTCCTAGCCCTTTACAACGACACTGTGAGAATGTTGAAACCGTGAAGAAAATGCGCCTTTCTCCCCGAGCCACCCGGGTGATCACGCTGTCGGCAGCGATGTTCTGTGCCTCTGCTTTGGTACCTGCCTGGGCCTTCTCTCCCTTTACTGTCAAGAATATCGAGATCAAGGGGTTGCAGCATATTACCCCGGGTACGGTATACAATTATTTGCCCATCCATATCGGCGAATCTGTCGACGATGCCTTGGCGCAGAAGGCGGTGCAGGACCTCTACTCCACCGGTTTCTTCCAGGATGTGAGCGTGGCCCGATCGGGCAGTGATTTGGTGATCGTGGTTAAGGAGCGACCGATCATCGCCAGTATTGAGACCAAGGGTATCAAGGCCTTCTCCAAAGATGAGGTGGCGTCCACCCTCAAGGGGATCGGCCTGGAGGTGCGCCATATCTTCAACAAGGCTACCCTCGATCAGGTCGTGCAGGGGCTACAACAGCAGTACGAGGGCATGGGCTACTATGATGCGAAAATAACACCGCACGTTGAGAAGCTATCACGTAATCGGGTTGCCATTCGCATTGCCGTAGAGCAGGGGCAGCAGGCCACCATCAAACAGGTCAATATCATCGGCAACCATGCTTTCAGTGAAAGTCGTCTGCGTGGGCTATTCTCCATTGGCGCGCCGGATGCCTTCTCGTTCTTCAGCAAGAATGATAGATATTCGCAGGAGAAATTTTCCAAGAGCCTGGAAAAACTCACTAATTTCTATCTCGATCGCGGTTACCTGAATTTCGCGATCGAATCGACGCAGGTACAAATTACTCCCAATCGTCGCTTCGTCTATCTTACGGTAAATGTCCATGAGGGCGATGTTTATCATGTCAGCAAGGTGGATTTGACTGGCGATCTCATTCTTCCTCGAAAGAAATTGGAAGATCTGGTCCAGATCCATCCGGGCGAGCGGTTTTCAAAATCAAAGATTCTTGATACCAATAAAGCAATTGCCGATGAGCTTGGTGATTATGGCTATGCCTTCGCCAACACTACGCCGGTGCCAACGGTGGATCCGAAGACCCACGAAGTAGCGCTGAATTTTCAGGTGGACCCCGGGCATCGCGTGTACATTCGGCGTATTGATATCAGCAACAATAATCGCAGTATGGACTATGTCGTCCGCCGTCAGTTCCGCCAGATGGAAGGATCTCTCTATAACCGTAACCTGATTGATCGATCCAAGTTACGTCTCGAGCAAACGGGTTTTTACCAGAATGTCACGACCAAGACGGTGCCGGTACCTGGACATCCAGATCAGCTGGATCTTGATGTTGCGGTCGACGAGCGCCCGACTGGCTCCTTCAGTGTCGGTGTGGGTTACTCGAATGCGCAGGGTTTTCTTTTCAACGGCTCCATCAGTCAGAAAAATTTCATGGGTACCGGTAATGCCCTGTCATTTTCGGCAAATGTTGGCGGTCTTGGTAGCGCGTTCAACCTATCTTATACCGATCCGTACTTCACCCCGGATGGTATTAGCCTAGGGTTTAACGTTTTCCGCAATGACACTAATCTCTCGACCTTGGCCGTCGCGCCCTATCAGGAAGTGGATCTGGGCGGAGCAGTTACCCTCGGAATTCCGGTTTTGGAGTACGTCTACGACTATATGTCGGTAGGCTTTACCCACACCAGAATCACACTCGATACCAGCAATCCCATTCCGCTGTATCAAAACTACATTAATAGTTATGGTAACAGCACCAACTCGATCACCATTGGTAATGATCTCGTATACAACACCACCAACTCCCCCATTTTTCCGACCAGTGGGCTCTATGGTAGTCTCTCACTTAAAGCGGCCGTGCCACCAGGTAACCTGCGCTGGTACAAGGCGGAAATGAAGGCCAACTACTACCACCCATTCACTTCTTGGTTGAGTGGCGGATTGGGTCTGCGCTACGGTTTCATCAACAGTTATTCCGGTAAACCGGTGCCGTTCTTCAATAATTTCTATCTTGGTGGCCCGCTCACTTTGCCCGGGTACCAAACCTATGCCGTAGGCCCGCAGATTGACGGGTATCCGGTGGGTGGTACGCGCGAACTACTGCTTGATGCCAACTTATATTTTCCCCTCCCGGGCCTCGAGGATAACAAAAATTTTCGGATGAATGCCTTCGTCGCCAGTGGTTGGGTATATGGTGTCAATCCCGTTAACGGCAGCACTACCAACTATGCGTACTCCAATAGCTATTTTCCCAGCCTGGGCGAAATGCGCACGACGGCCGGTATCGGCTTGCTGTGGATCAGCCCCCTCGGACCACTGCGTCTGTCTCTGGCCATCCCCTTGGATAAAAAGCCGGGCGATTTGACCCAGCCGCTGCAATTTACTGTGGGTAACGCCTTCTGATGCGTGGTTGCTGGAAATGCTACATCGTCGTTTTGTTCTGCGGCCTTTTGGTCGCTCCTTGGACGCTGGCGGACACGCCCAAAATTGGGTTTGTTGACCTGGACAAGGCACTGCGCGAACTGCCGGAGGCACAGGTTGGGGCCAAGGCCCTCAATCAACTGATCGCCGAAAAAGAAAAGGCCATCGAACAGAAACAGCAACAGATTGTCAGCACTCAAAAAGCCCTGGAAGAGGACTTTCCCAAGCTAAATAACGCCGATCGGCAAAAGCGCGAGGCGCAGCTACAGGGTATGGTCATGGACTTGCAGAAAATGCGACAAACAGCGCAAGATCAGATCAACTTGCAACGAAATCAGATCCTGGAAAGCATTCAGGCGCGGCTGGTTCGCGTGGTTACCCGGATCGGGAAGCAGGGACACTATACCCTGATCCTCAACGACAAGTCCGTGCTCTATGTCAGTGGCGCCATTGATCTCACCCAGCAAGTGGTCGCAGCCATGGAAAAACCGAAGACGGGATCCGCAAAATGAGCATTCCAGCACGGCGAGAATATACCCTCGGGACACTGGCTGAAGCCTTGGAACTTGCCTATCGCGGTGATCCAGCCCTGCAACTGCGCGCCATTGCACCCTTGGCAAGCGCGCGGGAAGACGAACTGAGCTTCCTGCAAGATGGGAAATATCTGCCGCTCCTCGCCGAGACGAGGGTGGGAGCGTTGATCCTGTCGTCGGGGCATGCAGAACACTATTCTGGTCCTGCACTGTGGAGCGACAATCCCTACGCGAGTTTCGCGCGCGCCATGCAGTTGCTCTATCCCGAGCCAGCCGTAACCCCCTGGCGTTCGCCAGATGCGCGCGTTGCCGCCAGCGCCAGGATCGATGCTAGCGCGCGCATCGAAGCTTTTGTAGAGATTGCAGCCGGAGCGAAGATTGGTGCCGGGGTGTGGTTGGAGGCAGGGGTGGTGATTGGGGCGGATGTCGAGATTGGCGCGTATTCACACCTCTACCCCGGGGTCAAGGTTTTGGCCGCATCGCGTTTGGGCGAAGCTTGCATCATTCACAGCAACGCCGTCATTGGTGCTGACGGCTTCGGCTTCGCCCAAACGGCGTCCGGCTATGAAAAAATCCCCCAGATTGGCCGCGTTCTACTGGGAACAAGGGTCGAGATCGGCGCCAACAGCTGTATCGATCGCGGCGCTTTGGCAGATACCATCATTGGCGACGGCGTGAAGATCGACAACCTAGTGCAGGTGGGGCATAACGTCGAGATCGGTGCCGATACGGTGATCGCCGGGCAAACCGGCATCGCTGGTAGCACCCGTATCGGACGGAATTGTCGTATTGGTGGCCAGGTTGGGTTCGCCGGCCATATCGTTATTGCCGACGGTACGGTGATTGCCGGGCAGAGCGCCATCACCCATGATATCCGTCAGGCGGGAGTCTATTCTGGTGTCATTCCCGCCCAGGAGGCACGACGCTGGCGCCGCACCGTCGCGCAGCTGAATCGTCTGGATAGCGTTCTGCGCCGTTTGCGCGGAGCGATCGGCACCGTGCCCAATTCCTCTTCCACTTAGGAGTGTTCATGGAAGGTTTTGATATTCATCAGATCCTACGTCGTTTGCCGCACCGGTACCCGTTCCTGCTGGTGGATCGGATTCTCGAAATTGAGATAGGAAAGCGGCTGCGTGCGATCAAGAACGTCACCATGAACGAGCCTCACTTTCAGGGACATTTCCCGGACTTTCCCGTCATGCCAGGGGTTTTGATCATCGAATCCCTGGCACAGGCAGCCGCAATTTTGGCCTTCGTCTCGGAAGACAAGTATGGCGAAAATGCGGCAGTCTATTTTGCTGGTATCGATAAGGCGCGTTTTCGACGGCCGGTGACACCCGGTGATCAGCTGATTTTGTCGGCGGAGGTGGCACGGCGCAAGTCGGGCATGTGGCAGATGGAAACCGTGGCGACCGTTGATGGCGCGGTGGTCGCTTCGGCCTTGTTGATGGCAACCTTGCGCGAGCGTGAACTGTGAGCGCCGTGATCGATGCACGCGCGGCGATTGATCCACATGCCCGGATTGGTGATGGCTGTGTTATCGGGCCCTTTGCTGTCATTGGCGCCGGCGTCGCCCTTGGGGAGAATTGTCGGGTGGATGCGCATGCTGTCCTGGAGGGACCCTGTACGATTGGGCCGCGCAACCACATCTTCCCGTTTGCTTCCATTGGTACAGCACCACAGGATCTGGGCTATCGAGGGGAGGAGACCCGACTCGAGATTGGTGCCGACAATACCTTTCGTGAATTTGTCACCATCAATCGTGGTACTGTGAAAGGCGGTGGCACGACGCGTATCGGCTCGCACAATCTCTTTATGGCCTACTGCCATGTTGCCCATGACTGCCAGATCGGTGATCGGGTAGTGATGGCCAACGCGGCAACCTTGGCTGGACACGTGATCGTTGAGGATGATGCCATTCTCGGTGGACTGTCGGCAGTGCATCAGTTCGCCCGGGTCGGCGCACACGCCATTCTTGGGGGTGGGACCATGGCACCTCTGGATATTCCTCCCTATATGATGGCGGCAGGGAATCACGCGCAACTGCACGGCATCAATGTTCGTGGCCTCAGTCGACGCGGCTTTTCCAAGGAGCAGATCCACACGTTGAAACGGATTTACCGGATCCTGTTCCGCTCCGGAAAATTGCTGGAAGAGGCCATGCAGGAAGTCCTGGCAGAGGGCCTGGATGGCGCAGAGACCCAGCGCTTACTCGATTTCATCCGGAGCAGCAAACGGGGGATCACACGGCCATGACGGAACTGCGTACGGGAGTCGTCGGCGTCGGTCATCTCGGCCGCTTTCACGCCCAGAAATATGCTCGCATTTCCCAATTGCAGGGGCTCTACGACACCGATATCGAGCGCGCCCATAGCGTTGCCCAGGAACTTGGCTGCCGTGCCTACGATGACCTAGAGACACTGCTTGGCGAGGTCGATGCGATCTCTATCGTCACGCCTACTCTCCATCATCACCGCGTCGCCAAAGCGGCAATCGCGCGGGGTATACATTGTTTGGTAGAGAAACCCTTTACCTTCACGTTGGAAGAAGCAGACGATCTCATTCAACAGGCAAAAGCGCAGGGCGCCATACTCGCAGTAGGACAGATCGAACGTGCCCAGATCGTGATGCAACACCTGCGCAGCCAGGGATTCCCTCCGCCACGCTATATCGAAGCGGAGCGTCTTGCGCCGTTCAAGCCGCGTTCCCTCGACGTGGACGTGATCATGGATCTCATGATTCATGATCTTGACCTTGTGCTCATGCTAGGCAACTCCTCCCTGCAGGAAGTCCGCGCCGTGGGTGTAGCTGCAGTCACTGAACAAGCAGACATGGCCAATGCCTGGGTGACGCTCAGCAATGGCAGTGTTGCCAATCTGGCGGCGTCCCGGGTGGTGCGCGAGGCCGTGCGACGGATGCGGATTTTTTGGCCCGATCGGTATGCCTCTGTCGACTTTCTCCAGAATCGGTTGACCTTTTATCGTCGCGGCGCGGGACAAGTCCCGGGTATCCCCGGAGTCAAAGAGGAAGTCATCGATCTGCAACCCGTAGACGCACTGGACCATGAAATATCGGCGTTTCTTGACGCCATCTCCGGACACGGCAAAGTGCTGTGCCAGGCAGAAGAAGGACGAGACGCCCTGGCCGCCGCCCTGGCCGTACGCCACGCGGTCGCAGAGTTCCTTGCAGTATCGTCTCATGCCGCACAGTTCAAGGGAGAACAATAATGGATCAAGCGATCCCTATGGTCGATTTGCGCGCCCATTTTGCGCCGCTGCGTGCGGAAATTCTGGCCGGCATCGGGCAGATTCTCGATCAATCGAGCTTTATCTTGGGTGCCGAAGGACGCGCGTTGGAGGCAGAACTGGCCGAATATCTGGGCGTGACCCACGGGGTCGGTTGCGCCTCCGGTACCGATGCCCTGCTCCTGGCCCTACGCGCGCTGAACATTGGCCCCGGAGATGAGGTCATTGTGCCCACCTTTACCTTCATCGCCACTGCCGAGGCGGTACGCTATGTAGGGGCCACCCCGGTCTTTGCCGATGTCGAGCCTGCGTATTTCTGTGTAAGCGCTGCCAGTGTGGAGCCATTAATCAATGAGCGTACGCGAGCCATCATCCCCGTCCACCTCTATGGCCAGGCGGCACCGATGCCAGAATTACTGGCGCTGGCCAAAAAACACCATATCCCCATCATTGAAGATATGGCGCAAGCAATCGGCGCCCGTCTGGACGGACAGCGGGTGGGCAGCTTTGGCGATCTGGCCTGTGTTTCCTTTTTCCCTAGCAAAAATCTGGGTGGGGCAGGGGATGGTGGCATGGTCTTCACCCAGGATGAAGACTTGGCCAAGCGGCTGCGCGGGCTGCGCAATCACGGTTCTTGGCAGACTTATCACCATGAGGTGCTGGGGTATAACAGTCGCCTCGATGAAATTCAGGCACTGATTCTGCGCAAACTGTTCCGCCAGATGGATGTCTACAATGCGGGTCGGCAGCGGGCTGCTGCGCTGTATGATGCCGCGCTCGGCGATTTACGCCTGCAAATTCCCGCGCGGCGTCCGGGTGCGGAGCATGTCTTCCATCAATACACGATCCAGGTGGAAAAACGGGATGCCCTGCGCGCCAAACTGCAGGCTGAAGGAATCGCCAGCGGTGTTTATTATCCGATTCCCTGTCATCAACAGACGGCCTTTGCGGACCTCCCGCAGAGCCATTGCCCAGTCGCGGAAAGCTTGAAAGAAAACGTGCTGTCATTGCCGATGTTTCCGGAACTGCAGGAGGCGCAGGTGGAGCGGATTGGTCGAGTCATTCGTGCGCATGTACATAACGGATGACACGTGCTTTTCTCATTGCCATTGAGCGCTCCGGGGAAAACCTAGGGCTGGATATCTTGGCGCGCTGTCGGGCGGCCGAGATTGAGGTGCAATGGGAAGGTGTCGTGGGTACGCGTTTACAAGCCGCTGGCGTACACAATATTGCCGCTGGCGACGCGCTCGGGGTGATGGGTCTCGTCGAAGTCGCCCGGGTGTACGGGCAATTACGCCGGCTTTTTTATCGGATTCGCGAGTATCTGCGGCAGACGCGCCCGGATGCCGTGGTGCTGATCGATCATCCCGCCTTTAATCTCCGCATCGCGCGTGAGGCAAAGCGCCTCGGGATCCGCGTGCTCTATGTGGTTGGCCCACAAATTTGGGCTTGGCGCCAGGATCGGATCCGACAGATTCGAGCGCGGATCGACGAAATCTTCCTGCTTTTTCCCTTCGAGCGATCGATCTACACCCAGGCAGGCGTGCCCGCGCAAGTCTTGCCCCACCCATTGCTGGCGCAAACGGCAGCGGCTCCCGATGCCGCGGGCGCGCGCGCCCAATTGCAGCTGCCCGATGCACCAATATTGGCACTGTTGCCCGGTAGTCGAGAGGGCGAGATCCAACGCTTGGCGCGGCCAATGGCAGAAGCCGCAATACTCTGGCAACAATCCCATCCAGAATGGCAGTTGAGCGTTGCCTTGGCGCGTGCGGAACTCCGCCCACTCTGGCGGCGGGAGGTGGGGACGGCGGCGGGGACCATTCAGGAAATCTGTGGCCAGAGTACCACGCTGCTTGCTGCTGCAGACCGGGTACTCGTCGCCTCGGGTACCGCCACACTGGAAACCGCATTGCTGGGGCGGCCAGCCGTTGTGCTCTACGCCATGCAGAGACTGACCTTCGCTATTGCCAAGCGCTTGGTACGCGTGCCCCATATTGCCCTGCCCAATATCTTGTTGGGGAAACGCGTCTATCCAGAGATTCTGCAGGAAGAGATCACCCCGCAACGTCTGCTTCAGGAATTGGAAAATTTGCCTGTAGCGGCCCAACGGGAGGCCTTACGGCCCCTGCGCGGACTCCTGCAAGGCGATGATGAGGAAAGTATCGCAACGGCCTTACGGCGGATCCTGCAGGGAACCAGCGGGTGATGGAGCACCTCGGGCCAGAGGTTGCCGGGGTAGATGAGGCGGGCCGCGGACCCTTGGCGGGTCCAGTGCTGGTAGCGGCGGTCATGCTGGCACGGCCGATACCGGGCTTGCGCGACTCCAAAAAACTGCGCCCACGGCAACGCGAGTTCCTGGCAGCACAAATTCGTCGCGAGGCACGTGCCTGGGCTATCGTCTCCGCCAGCACCTGGGAGATTGAACGCGACAATATCCTTGCCGCCACCCTGCAGGCCATGGGCCGCGCCCTTCGCGCATTACCGGTACGGCCGCGACGCATTCTCGTGGACGGGAATCGCGTCTTGCCGAGCTGGAATGCGGAGGCTATGGTAGGGGGGGATGATCAGGTCGATGCCATCGCTGCGGCCAGCATCCTGGCCAAGGTTGCCCGCGATCGGGAAATGCTGCTGCTGGACCAGCACTATCCACTCTACGGTTTCGCGCAGCACCAGGCCTACGGTACCGCACGGCACCTGCAGTCCCTGCAGCGTTTTGGGGTGACCCCTCTGCATCGGCGCGGTTTTGCGCCGGTCGCACGCATACTGGAACAAGGAATATGACACCCGGTTTTGTCCATCTGCATGTACACTCCGAGTATTCCCTCGAGGATGGAATCATTCCCGTCAAAAAGCTGGTGCAGCGCTGTGCGGAGTTGCAAATGCCGGCAGTGGCCGTCACCGATCACGGCAATCTCTTCGCCCTCGTCAAATTTTATAATGCCGCCCGGGCGGTGGGCATCAAACCCATCATCGGGGCCGAACTTTGGCTGCAAGGCGAAAGCCCCTCTGATCCTAGTGCAAGCCTGGTCCTGCTCTGTCGGGATCACAGCGGATTTCGCGCCTTGAGCCATCTTCTCTCGCGCGCCTTTCTGGAGGGCCTGCAGGATGGCAAGCCGCGCATTCGGCGTGCCTGGTTGCAGCAGGAAGACCGTAGCGGATTGATTGCCCTTTCGGCAGCAGGGCAGGGGGAAATCGGACAGGCGGTACTGCGCGATCCGGAGCATGCACGGCAACTGGCAAAGCGTTACGTTGATCTGTTTCCAAACAGTCTTTATCTGGAGATACAACGCAATGGCGAGGTAGAGCAGGATGCCTTGAACGAGGCCAGCATCGCCCTCGCTTTGGAGCTGAGCCTTCCCCTGGTGGCGACCAACAATGCCCACTTTCTGGATGCCGACGATTTTCCTGCCTTCGATGCCCGCCAATGTATCGCCGCTGGCTACACCTTGGCGGATGAGCGGCGCCCCCGCCGCTTCACCCCCGAACATCGTCTGTCGAGTGCGGAAGAGATGCTCGAGCGCTTTGCAGATCTTCCAGAGGCCTGCGCCAATACCATAGAGATCGCAAAACGCTGCAACGTTACCCTACAACTGGGCCATTACACCCTGCCGGACTATCCCACCCCCGATGGCAGTCCCATTGAGAGCTACTTTCGTAAGGCAGCAGAGCAAGGCCTGCAAGAGCGACTGCAGGCGCTTGCGCTTCCCGAACGCGAGACCTTGCCCTATCGGGAAAGGCTGCTGCGGGAGGTCGATGTCATCCTGCAAATGGGTTTTCCGGGTTACTTCCTCATCGTTGCCGATTTCATCCAGTGGGCCAAGGACCATGGCGTGCCGGTAGGTCCGGGACGCGGGTCTGGTGCGGGCTCACTGGTGGCCTACGCCCTGCGTATCACTGACCTGGATCCGATTGCCAATGCCCTGCTCTTTGAGCGTTTTCTGAATCCGGAGCGCGTCTCCATGCCCGACTTTGACGTCGATTTCTGCATGGATCAGCGCGATCGCGTCATTCAGTATGTCGCCGAAAAATATGGCCGCGATCGCGTGGGCCAGATCATCACCTTCGGCACCATGAAAGCGCGGGCGGTGGTTCGCGACGTAGGGCGAGTGCTCAATCTCCCTTATGGTTTTGTCGATCAGCTGGCCAAGCTGGTACCGAGGGATCTCGGCATGACCCTGGCTAAGGCGCTGGAAGAATCGGAGGAACTGCGACGACGGCAACAGGAAGAAGACGATGTGCGCGAACTGCTCGACATCGCTCTGCGCCTGGAGGGTCTGCCGCGTCATGCCTCGACCCATGCGGGAGGGGTGGTGATTTCCCCCGAACCTCTGGCCGATCGCCTGCCGCTCTTCACCGACGGCTCCGAGGGCAGCGGTAACGTCACCCAGCTCGACAAGGATGATGTCGAAAAGATGGGACTGGTGAAATTCGATTTTCTCGGTTTGCGGACCCTGACCATCATCGACATCGCCTTGCGCGCTATCAATGCCGAACGTCAGCTTGCTGGCGCGGAAACTCTGGACATGGCGCGTCTGCCTTTGGACGATTCTGAAACCTTTGCACTGCTGAAATCCACAGATACGGTGGCGGTATTCCAGCTCGAATCTTCTGGTATGCGTGACCTTATTCGTCGTCTGCAGCCTGACAATTTCGAGGACATCGTTGCCCTCGTAGCCCTGTTTCGTCCTGGTCCGCTGCAGTCGGGAATGGTTGATGATTTCATCGCCCGCAAGCACGGCAAGGCCAAGGTGCAATACCCCCATCCTCTACTCGAACCTATCCTGAAGGACACCTACGGAGTGATTGTCTATCAGGAGCAGGTGATGCAGTGCGCGCAAATCTTGGCGAACTATTCTCTCGGCGGTGCCGACCTGCTGCGCCGTGCCATGGGCAAGAAAAAACCAGAAGAGATGGCCAAGCAGCGCGAGATCTTTCTTGCCGGTGCGGCAAAGAACGGCATCGAAGTCCATCAGGCGACGGCGATCTTCGATTTGATGGAAAAATTTGCCGAATATGGTTTCAACAAGTCGCACTCTGCGGCCTATGCCTTGGTTTCGTATCAAACGGCGTATCTAAAGGCCCATTATCCCCGGCACTTCATGGCCGCCGTCCTGACTGCAGATATGGATCACACTGATAAGGTGGTCGCCATGATCAGCGAATGTCGGCGGATGGGGATGGCAATCCTGCCTCCTTGTATCCAGCGCAGTGAGCTGGCCTTCCGTCCAGAAGGAGAAGGCCTGCGCTATGGGCTCGGTGCCATCAAGGGACTCGGGCGCGGAGCAGTGCAGGCGATCCTCGACACGCGGATGGAAAAAGGCCAATTTCGCAGTTTTTATGACTTTCTCTGCCGTATTGATGGACAGCGACTGAACCGCCGCAGTGTTGAGGCGCTCATCAAGGCTGGGGCGCTCGATGCCCTCGAAATTCCGCGTGCACAGCTGCTTGCCTCTTTGGACAATTTTCTGGAAGCGGCGCAGCAGCAACAGCGTGCTGCCGCCAGCGCGCAGTCCTCCTTGTTTGCTGAGGAGGGGGGCGCTGAGAACTATGCCAGTCCAGAGCTGGCACCCATTGCGGAAGAAGCGGGCAGCCAACTCGTTGGCGAGCGAGAAACCCTGGGCTTCTATCTGAGCGACCATCCTTTGCGCATCGCTCGACCTGGCCTACAACAACTGGGGGTCATCGAAATCGCTCGCCTAGCTGCTGGTGAGCAGGTCCTGATCGCCGGCATGGTGGTAGCACGACGGAGCATGCGCACCAAACGCGGGGACCGGATGTTATTCCTGACCCTCGAGGATGAGACCGGACGCGTGGAGGCGGTCGTCTTTGCCGAGACCTGGCGGCGCTACTCGGGTCAGATCAGCGATGAACAGGCCTTACTGATTTTGGGGGAGGCAAGTGAAGACAGTTATGCTGGAGGACTGCGCCTGACGGCGCAGCAGCTGCTCAGTGTGGAAGAAGCGCATATCGGCTTGGCACGGCTCTTGGTGTTGCGCATTCCGGAGGCAGATTTTCCCGTCGCGGAACTACAGGGGCTTGTCACTGCGCATCCAGGCACGACAATTTTGCGCATCCTGTTGCCCGTTGCCGCAGGGCAGGCGTTGGCCGTGCTGGACTGCCCCCAGGGAATTGCTGCGAATGCCGAATTTCGCGCAGCCCTCGACCGTTTGCTCGACCCGAAACAACAAGAATGGCAATATGCGCCGCCGACGAACTTGCTTGCCAATGTCGTTTCCCTGAGTGAGGAACGGCAGCGGCGCCAACGCTCAGCATGAGAAGGAGAACGGGTGAAGCTGCAATATCTCGATTTTGAACAACCCATCGCCGAACTCGAAGGCAAGGTGGAAGAACTGAAGGCCCTTAATCAGCCCGGCATTCAGGATGACATCAAACGCCTGGAGAACAAGGCGCGCAAGGAATTGCAGCGGATCTACAGCAAGCTCAGTGCCTGGCAAACCGTGCAAGTGGCGCGCCATCCGCAGCGCCCCTATACCTTGGATTACGTGAATGCGCTCTTTACCGAGGTAGAAATTCTCGCCGGCGATCGCAGTTTCGCGGATGATGCCGCCATTGTTGGCGGTCTAGCCCGTTTTCAGGGACAGGGGATCCTCTGGATTGGTCAGCAAAAAGGGCGCGATACCAAGGAAAAAATTCAACGCAATTTCGGCATGCCTCGCCCCGAAGGATACCGCAAGGCCTTGCGCCTGATGCGCTTGGCGGAGCGTTTTCACTTACCGGTGCTCACTTTTATCGACACCCCCGGCGCTTATCCGGGAATCGGGGCGGAAGAGCGGGGTCAGAGTGAGGCCATTGCCCGCAACCTCGCGGTTATGTCGGACCTTGCCGTACCCATCCTTTCCCTGGTGATTGGCGAAGGAGGCTCCGGTGGCGCTCTCGCCATTGGCGTCGGCGACCGCTTGCTCATGTTGGAGCACAGCGTCTATTCGGTCATTTCTCCTGAGGGCTGCGCCTCCATCCTCTGGAAAGATGCCAGCAAGGCAGCCGAGGCTGCGGAGACCCTGGGAATCACGGCGCGGCGCCTGCAGGCCCTGGCTTTGGTCGACGAAGTCATCGACGAACCCTTGGGGGGCGCCCATCGTGATCCCCAGTTGGTCTTTAGTCGAGTAGCGGAGTCTTTCGCGCAGCAACTGCAGGCATTGCAGGGTATGGAAAGCGCGCGCTTGCTCAGTCATCGCTACGAGCGCCTGATGCACTATGGTGTCGTCGGCGCAGCCTGAGCCGGAAGCGCAGCTACGGCAAAAGCTGTTTGTGGAATGGGGCTACGCGCCAGAGCAATCGTTTTTTCTTGCTTTCAGTGGCGGCGCGGACTCCACGGCCATGATGCTCGCGGCCCACGCCCTGGGTCTGCAACTACGACTGCTCCACGTCAATCACCACTGGCACGCGGACAGCAACAAGTGGGCTGCGTACGCGCAGGAACAGGCTGAGCGCCATGGTTACTCCTGCCAGGTGCTGGACCTTGTCGCTGATCAGGACGGAGAAGGGCCAGAGGATCGCGCGCGACGTGGACGTTATGCCTTACTCGCCGCACAGTTGGGGAAAGGAGACTGCTTGCTGACCGCCCAGCATCGTGACGATCAGGCGGAGACCCTTTTTTTGCAGTTGTTGCGCGGTGCCGGGATCGCCGGTTTAGCCGCCATGCCGGAGCGACGCCGCCTGGGTGCAGGCATACTGGCTCGCCCCTTTCTGGGCCTTTCTCGCCTCCAGTTGCGCCAATATCTGCAGGAGCGCGGCGTACACTGGCTGGAGGATCCTGCCAATGACGACCTACGCTATGCCCGAGTACGCCTGCGGCGTCGCATCTGGCCCTTGCTGGAGGATCTGGGCTGGCCTCAGGCTGCCGAGTGCATCGCGCGTTCTGCCGCCAACATTGCCGATCAATTAGCAGTAGAAGATGCCTGGTATGCATCCCTGACCCAACCCCCTCAGTCCCAGAGTCCCGTTGTCGCGCACAAGCTCAGCGTGGGCGAGATCACGCAGCTCGCACCGGCCTTGCAGCGCGTATTTCTCCGTCACTGGTTACGGGACCAAGATCTGCCCGTCCCGGATCAGGCCATGCTGGAACGCCTGCGGCAACTCTGTGGCGCGCAACAAGGCGGCAAGAGTATCGAATTTCTGGGCGTTCATGCTTGGCGACAGGGCGAGCAGTTGCAACTCTGGCCGCAGTTACCCGCCTACAGTATCACTGAACAGGACTGGCAGCCTGGGTATCCGGAGGGGCAGGGGGAGGGATTTCGATGGTGCTGGGGAAAGGGCAGGGTGCCGCCACCTGGGATGGGAGGGGACGCCGTGGCGATTGGCGGCGAAGAGCTGAAAAACAGCCGCCTGTCCTGGTCCCTGCGCGCGCCGGGGCTGGGTTACCGGAACCCAGCCGGCCAGCATCGCCCAATCAAAAAGCTACTCCTGGAACTGGGGGTGCCACCATTCTTGCGTAGCCATATCCCCATTCTTTTTTCGGCTGCTGAAGAGATTCTCTGGATTCCCGGGTTCTACCAGCGCTCGCCGCCGCAGGAGACCAGCACGGAGCTTCTGTGGGTCGTGCTGGCCAGCGACTAGCGGTGAATGCGGTGAACGCCCTCAGTCCGGGGCCATCTGCCGTTCGCGTTTCTCTTCGAGGGTTTTGCAGTCGATGCACAAGGTTGCCGTGGGCCGTGCTTCCAAACGCCGCAGGCCGATCTCTACACCGCAAGCCTCGCAGTAACCATATTCCCCCGCATCAATGCGCCCGAGTGCTTGGTTGATCTTGCGAATGAGCTTGCGCTCGCGGTCCCGCGCCCGCAGTTCCAGCCCCATATCGGTTTCCAGACTAGCCCGGTCATTCGGGTCGGAATAGTTGACATTTTCCACCTGCAGGTTCTGCACCGTACGGTCGACTTCCGCCATCAACTCGCTACGCCAGTCTTCCAGAATCTTACGAAAGTGCGCGATCTGGCCGGCGCTCATGTATTCTTCATCGGCTCCCGGTTGATACGGGGTGAAGGCCTGAAGCTCTTGCGGGTTTTTGGGCGTGATTGCCGCAGCGCTATCCGTCATGGTGTCTGTTCCTGTTTGGGTATGAAGAAAAATCCGGCATGGTTTAGCAGAGTTTCTGCCCTTTGGCAAACAGAGACGGTTCCGGTGTAAGCTACCGGCCGATCCGTCTACCAGCACGCATGCGGATTACACACACTACCATAGGAGAAAATTCAAGATGTCTCATCTGCGCGCCCTCATTTTTGACGTCGATGGAACTCTGGCCGATACAGAGCGCGACGCGCATCGCGTGGCCTTCAACCAGGCCTTCGCGGAATTTTCTCTGCCCTTCCAATGGGATGTCCCTACCTACGGCAAGTACCTCAAGATCACCGGTGGCAAGGAACGCCTGCGCGGCTTTCTCGCTGATCATCCGCAGTATCCACAACTGAGCGCCACCGACATTCGCGCGATACACCAACGCAAGACCTTGATTTATGGAGAGATCATCGCCCAGGGGGTTGCTCCCCTGCGTCCGGGCATCCACCGCCTCCTCGCAGAAGCAGAGACAGCTGGACTACGCCTGGCGATTGCCACCACGACCACACCAGACAATGTCGCGGCCTTATTGCAGAGCAATCTGGGGGAAGAGGGATGGGGCCGCTTTGATTACATTGGTGCCGGGGACATCGTTCCACACAAAAAGCCAGCGGCGGACATCTACACGCACGTCCTGCAGCGTCTGGAGCTTTTGCCAGGTGAATGTCTAGCCCTGGAGGATTCCGAGAATGGCTTGCGGTCGGCCCTGGGTGCTCAGTTGCCGGTCTTGATCACCCAGACGGATTACACTGCGGGCCAGGATTTTTCTGGTGCCCTCCGGGTGCTGGATCAGCTGGGCGAGCCTGGTGCACCAGGAAAAGTCCTCGAGGGACCAGAGGCCGGTCGAGAAGTCGTCACCGATCTCGTCCTGCTGCAACATTGGTTCACCCGGGGCTGAGGCCACTTGTCCGGTATGGATCTTCTCAATCGCCCGATGGATGATGCCCCGGCCATTCCGGGGCCGAACGCTGGCAATGGGGACAAATACCGTTGACCACGACCTCGACTTCTTTTACCCGATAGTCCGCAGGAAGCTGTGGTGCTGGGAGCTGGCTCTCCGGAAGACAGAGGACCTGACCACAGCGCACGCAATGAAAGTGCGGATGAGACGGATGCTCGGGATTGATGGCACTGAAGCGCCAGACTCTGTCGTCGGCGGTGATGCGGTGGCTGAGCTGATGCTGCACCAGCCATTCCAAGCCGCGATAGAGGGTGACCCGATCGATATTCTCTGCCCAACGGCTCTGAATATGCTCCTGAATCTCGGTATGACTGACCGGCTGCGCCAAATCGAGCAGGGCTTGCAGAATTTGCAGGCGAGCACGGGTTGGCCGCTGCCCCGCCGCCCGGACTCTGTTCTCCGCTTCTGTCGTTTGTGCCGTTATGTCTAATGCCCGTGCCATGTGCCCATGGTACCGCGCTGCGGGGTTGCAGCAAAGCAACTGGACAGCTACGCGAGGCTCGCGTTAGATTCATCAAAACGCAATTGAGGGGAACAAAGAAATGGCAGAACCATTGGAACTCGGTCAAGTAGCCCCAGAGTTCAACGCAAAAAATCAGCGTGATGAATCCATAGACTCCAAAAACCTGCGTGGCAAGATCGTGGTGCTCTACTTCTATCCCA
Organism: Acidithiobacillus acidisediminis; assembly: GCF_023277115.1. NCBI lineage: Bacteria > Pseudomonadati > Pseudomonadota > Acidithiobacillia > Acidithiobacillales > Acidithiobacillaceae > Acidithiobacillus > Acidithiobacillus acidisediminis. The sequence goes on along the minus strand of NZ_JALQCS010000001.1, from coordinate 1,676,196 downwards.
AGGACGATACACCGGGCTGTACCACCGAAGGACAGGAATTTACCGGGCTTTATCCCCAATTTCAGGCCGCGGGCGCCGAAATCCTTGGAGTTTCCCGGGATAGTGTTGCCAGTCATCTGAAATTTGCCTGCAAGTACGAATTTCCCTTCTCCTTGCTCTCCGATCCCGATGAAGCGCTCTGTCGCGCATACGATGTGATCCAGGAAAAGAAGAATTATGGCAAGGTGTACCTGGGCATCGAGCGCAGCACCTTCGTGATCGATCGCAATGGTCGACTTGCCTATATCGAACGCAAGGTGAAGGCTGCAGGACACGCAGAAAAAATTCTGGGCATCGTCCAAAAGCTCGCCGAATGACAGCGGAATCGGTTGCGCGACAGCAGCGCCTCTACGTTCTCGACACCAATGTCCTGATGCACGATCCGGCGTCGCTGTTCCGGTTCCAGGAACACGACATCCTCCTGCCGATGATTGTCCTGGAGGAGCTCGATCAGCATAAAAAGGGGCTGAGCGAGCAGGCGCGCAATGTGCGCCAGGTCAGTCGGCACCTGGACGAAATGCTCGCTAACGATAGTGATCTCGAGGCAGGCCTGCCGTTACCGTATGCCCAGGGTCGCCTTTTCTTTCAAACCGCCGCCTACCAGCAGAAACTCCCAGAAGATCTGGCCGGCGGCAAGGCCGACCACGAGATTCTCGCCGTTACCCTGGCCTTGCAGAATTTACGCCCCGACCGCGAAGTGATTCTGGTCAGCAAGGACATCAACCTGCGGATCAAGGGTCGCACCCTGGGAATCCATGTTGAAGACTACCAGAACGATCGCGCCCTGGAAGATGCCGATCTGCTCTATACCGGCGTAGACAACCTGGCGCCCGATTTCTGGGACCATCACAGTCGCGATCTCGACGCGTGGCAGGAAAACGGACGTAGTTTCTATCGCCTGCGCGGCCCGGCGGTGGAGTACTGGCATCCCAACCAATTCATTCAGCTCAGCCCGCAAGGAGATCAGCGCGAAGATTTTTCTGCGATCATCCGCACGGTCGCGCCGGATCACGCCATCATCGAGCGGATCAATGATTACCGCACAGAACGGAATGCGGTATGGGGTATTCGCGCGCGCAATCGCGAACAAAATTATGCCCTGGCCTTGCTTCTCGATCCGGAGATTGATTTTGTCAGCATCCTCGGGCCAGCGGGCACTGGGAAGACCCTGCTCACCCTGGCAGCAGCGTTACAGCAGATTTTCGAGGAAAAACGCTATAGCGAGGCTATCATTACCCGAGCAACAGTGCCCGTTGGCGACGAGATTGGCTTTTTGCCCGGCACAGAAGAAGAAAAAATGCAGCCCTGGATGGGCGCCATCGAGGACAATCTGGAAATCCTCTCCCGTGGTCCCGAGGGGGCAGGGGCTTGGGGCCGTAGCGCTACCCAGGATCTGATCGGCAAGCGCTTGCGGATCAAGTCCATGAGCTTCATGCGCGGGCGTACCTTCCTGGAAAAATTTGTCATCGTCGATGAGGCACAGAACCTCACCTCGAAGGAGATGAAGACCCTCATCACCCGCGCCGGGCCTGGCACCAAGGTCGTCTGCCTCGGCAATATCGCGCAGATCGATACCCCCTATCTCACCGAGACCACCTCAGGCCTGACCTATGTGGTGGATCGTTTCAAGAACTGGGAGCACAGTGGCCACATCACCCTCCGTCGTGGCGAGCGCTCGCGCCTGGCAGACTACGCCAACGAAGCGCTGTAGCTGATCTTGAGCGCTATTCCTGCAGGCCCTAGACTGTGGCCTGCCGAAAAGGGGAGTGCGATGGATTGGGCGCCGGAAGATACGAGTAATCTCTATAATCTTGCCCATTGGGGCGAGGGATTTTTCGAGGTCGGCAATGACGGCCAGCTCTGGGTACGGCCCAATGGTGCCTCAGATCCGGCGCGTGCTGGACTCGCCGACATTATCGCGCGGCTACGCGGCCAAAGCCTGGGTTTGCCCTGTCTATTGCGTTTCCCGCAAATCCTTCAGCAGCGTTTACAGGCACTGCAACAGGCCTTTGCGCAGGCCATGCAGCGTGAGAACTATGGCGCCGGCTACACGCCGGTCTATCCGATCAAGGTCAATCAGCAACGCCGCGTCGTCGAGGAGATTCTCCATGCCGGTGCGGGATGTCTGGGCCTCGAGGCAGGCAGTAAACCCGAACTCCTGACGGTCCTGGCCCTGATGCCGGTCGGCGGCACCGTGATCTGCAATGGCTACAAGGATGCAGAGTATATCCGTCTGGCCTTGATGGGCGAACGATTGGGCCTGAAGGTCTATCTCGTCGTCGAAAAGAGTGCTGAATTACCGCGCATCCTGCAGATCAGCCGCGAGATGCAAGTGCAGCCGCGTATTGGTGTGCGGGCCCGCCTGGCCTCTGCCGGTGCCGGAAAATGGCAGAACACCGGCGGCGAAAAATCGAAATTTGGTCTCTCGTCTACAGAAATTCTGCGCCTTGTCGCCGATCTTGCTGCCGCAGATGCGTTGGATTGCCTGCAGTTGCTGCATTTTCACCTGGGCTCGCAAATCCCCAACATTCAATACATCCATGGCGGTATGCGCGAGTGCGCGCGGCTCTATGCAGAATTGCGTCGCCTCGGGGCGGATTTGCGTGTGGTTGACGTCGGCGGGGGTTTGGGCGTCGATTATGAAGGAACGCACTCCCGGGCCTACTGCTCCACCAATTATCGCCTCGAGGACTACGCCCAGGCCGTGGTGGGCGGTCTGGCCGAGATCTGTCGCCAGGAGGCACTACCCGAGCCTCAGATCATCTCAGAATCAGGACGTGCCCTGACAGCGCATCATGCCGTGCTCTTATTTGATGTCATCGATGTCGAAGCAGCAGCCGGGGAGTCCCTGGCGGAAAATGATCTTCCCAAGGATCACAGTAATCCGTGGGTCAGACTGCTCGCACGCGTCCAACACAGTCCCGACGCGCGCACAGCCCTGGAAGTCTACCAAGAGGCCGTTTTTCGACTGGGCGAGGAGCAACAGGAATTCAAACTGGGTCTGCTCGATTTGGCGGGCAGGGCACAGGCGGAGCGACTGTACGCGCACTTGATGTGGCGCTGTCGCGCCCTGCTGGATCCGGCCAAGCGCGCCCACCGGGAGATCCTCGACGAATTGGAAGAAAAACTCCTGGACAAATATTTTGCCAATTTTTCGCTGTTCCAATCCTTACCGGATGTTTGGGCCATCGACCAGGTCTTTCCCATCATGCCCATACAACGGCTGACAGAGCGTCCGGATCGTCGTGCCCGACTGGAGGACATTACCTGCGACTCCGATGGCCGCATCGATGCCTACGTCACCGCGGACGGTCTGAGTCCCACCCTGCCAGTACATTCCTTGCGGCCCGAAGAGCCGTATTACCTTGCCGTATTTCTGGTTGGCGCCTACCAGGAAATACTCGGTGACATGCATAATCTCTTTGGCGATACCGATGCCGTCAATGTGCTTTGTGAGCCCAACGGCGCCGTCCGCCTGGAAGGTGCCGTACCGGGAGATACCGTGGCCGAGGTATTGCAGTATGTGCAATTTTCGGCAGATGAATTGTTGCGCCAATTCGAGAGAAAGCTTGCACACAGTAGCCAGATCCCGGCCTCGGAACGGGAAACCTTTCTGCGTGATTTCCGCGACGGCTTGCAGGGCTATACCTACCTGGAGTAAAAAGAGAGCTTATCCTGCCTGCCGGATGGGATTCCGCAAAGCACCGATCCCGTCAATGCGCAGCTCGCAGATTTCTCCTGCCTGCAGAAATCGTGGAGGCTGCCGGCTGAATCCCACTCCGGCTGGGGTACCGGTGGCTAACACATCGCCAGCACCGAGAGGAATGGCGGCAGCGATGGCGATCAGTAGGTCGGCTACGTCGAAGATCAGATCTGCCGTATTGCCATCCTGAAGACATTCCTTCTCAATCCAGGTCTGCAGCGTCAAGCCTCTGCCTGCCTCCGGTAATTCGTCAGCACTGACCACCCAGGGGCCCATTGCCCCCGTATGAGCCACATTCTTACCCAAGGTCCACTGACTGCTGCGAAACTGAAGGTCGCGAACACTACCATCATTGAAAATGCTATAACCGGCGACTGCCGCCAAGGCCTCTTCCCGACTGAGAGCGCCAGATAGTGGCCGACCCAGGACAACTGCCAGTTCGACTTCGTAGTCCAACTGAGAAGATAGCGACGGAATTTCGATGGCTTGCTCGTGGCCCACCAGAGAATCCGGGTAGCGTATGAAGAGGTTGGGGAATGCCGGCGCCTTACTCTTGGTTTCCTCGATATGATCGCGGTAATTCAGGCCAGCACAAAGAATTTTTTGCCCCAATATCGGTGGCAGATAGCGTCCTTCGCGCAGATCCACCGGATTCGACCAGCAGCAATCCTGTTGCCAGCAGTCCAACAGCCGGGCGCTGGGATGCAATACCTCGGCAGGGCTAAAATCCTTGCCCAGATCGCTCAGAAGATAAGCGTTCTCATCGCGCCAGACTACAATTTCCGGCCTTTTGGCGATTTCCATCAAACTCCAACGCATAACAATCTCTCCTTACGCATAAAATTCTTAGACTGGCTCGACCGTGGCCGCGGGTTTCTCCTCTTGATCACCATGGAGCACGTAGCGCTCCGCCTCCGTCAAGGATTCCGGCGACCCAAAAAGCACCAATACATCCCTCTGGCGCAGCAACGTGTCTGGGGAGGGGTCCCGCCCACGAATGCCGAAACGGCGCACCGCAGCAATCCGCACGCCAAGCTTCTCCAACGGCAAGTCTCCCAATCGACGTCCGACGGCATACGCCGTTTCACCCAGGGAAATCGAAAAAAGACGGGGGGAGGATTGCTCCTCACCAGGCTCTGATCCGCCCCAAAAATTTCCCCGGAACAGACTGTAGCGCTCTTGCCGAAAACGCCGTACCCGGCGAAGCACCGTGCTCAACGGAAAGCCGATCTGCAGCAGGGTCTGGGAGGCCAACATCAGCGCCCCCTCGGTCACCTCAGGGATGACCTCATCCGCACCAGCAGCCTCCAGAGCTTCCATCTGACTGTCGTCATGAGCGCGCACTACACTCGGAATCTGCGGTCGCAACTCTTTGGCCACTGCCAAGACCCGCGCTGATTCCTGCGCATTTCCATAGGTAATAACCAGAGCACGCGCATGAAAAATCCCGGCGGCCTGCAGCATATCGCGGCGACTGGCGTCACCATAGAAAATCGACTCTCCAGCGGCCTGTGCCTGACGGACACGCGTTGGGTCGAGGTCCAGGGCGAGATAGGGAACGCCTTCATCCTCCAACACCCGGGCAATGCTCTGACCCACGCGTCCATAGCCACAGATGATGACATGCTCCCGCATATCTTGCTGCCGTACCTCTTCCAGAACCTGCTGGCGGCGGTTGCGATAGGCCGGCGCGAGAAGGCGGGCAATTTGTCCGTTGTACTGCACCAATACCGGTGCCAGCAGCATGGAAAGCAGCATGGCACCGAGCACTGGCTGCAACACGTCTGCAGGTAAAAGATTTTTCTGACTCGCGAGAGAAATCAGCACAAAGCCAAATTCTCCGGCTTGCGCCAGGACCACGGCACTGCGAACCGATACGCCATTTTCGAAGCCGGTGAGACGGCAAATGGCCCAGACCAAGCCCCCCTTGAGCAGAAAGATCAATGCCAGCACCAACAGGACCCAAGGCAGGTAGGTCAGGAGGACCGGCACATTGACCATCATGCCGATGGTGACAAAAAAGAGCCCCAACAGAATGTCGCGGAAGGAGGCAATATCTGCCTCCACCTGATAGCGGTACGCGGTTTCCGCCAGGAGCATGCCGGCAATGAAGGCGCCGAGGGCCAGGGAGAGTCCAGCAGCTTCGGTAATCCAGGCCAGGCCCAAGGTAACCAAGAGGAGGTTGAGCATGAACAACTCATTCGACTTGCGCGCCGCCACCCATTCAAACCAGGGGCTGATCAATGGTCTGCCAATCAACACCAACAACAGCAGCGCTAAAACCGCCTTGCCACCCGCTATGGCCAGATCGTGGGGGAGGGTTTCTGTCGAACCGGCCAAGGCCGGGATGAGGATGAGCAGGGGAATAACCGCCAAATCCTGAAAAAGCAGGATACTGATGGCAATCCGCCCGTGCCGGCTCTGGGTTTCAAGACGCTCGGCAAGGGCACGGACCACCATCGCCGTGGAGGACATGGCCAGGATGCCACCCAAGGCAGCACCGGTTTGCCAAGACAAGGAAAAGGAGAGTGCGACCCCCAGGAAGACGAGGGCGGTCAGAACGACCTGTACCCCACCCAGGCCAAAGACCAAGCGGCGCATGCGAACGAATTGCGCCAGGCTGAATTCCAGGCCGATACTGAACATGAGGAATACCACGCCGAATTCTGCCAGGTGGCGCATCCGCTCTTCATCGGGCACCAAAGCCAACGCATGCGGACCCAGCAGCATTCCTACCAGCAGATAGGAAATGATTGGCGGCAAGCGTATCTTGCGGGCGGTAGCAACCAGGAGCACTGCAGCAGCCAGCAAAACGACGACGGTCAATAAGGATTGATCGGGCATAGCTCCTCACCAGGGGGTTTTTGCTATGATAGCGCAAAGGAGGGCCCTACAGATATGCATATAGTCACCGGCGGCGCGGGATTCATTGGCGCCAATCTCGTCCACGCACTGAATCAACGGGGAATATCTGACATTCTGGTCAGTGATCATCTAGAGCGGCCAGACAAGTTTCGCAATTTGGCCGATCTGGACATTCGGGATTATTTTGAGGCGGAGAGTTTTCTGCCAGCACTTCTCGCTGGGCGCTTCGGGAAAATTGACGCTATTTTCCATCAAGGGGCCTGTTCCGACACCATGGCCAGCGATGGCCGCTACGTGATGGAGAACAACTTTGCCCACAGCAAGGCGCTGTTCCATTGGTGCCAGGAACATCAGGTACCCTTTTTGTATGCTTCCAGCGCCTCGGTTTATGGCATGACTGGCCAGTTCAGCGAGGACCGCTCTGCAGAGAAGCCGCTGAATGTCTACGCCTTCAGCAAGTTTCAGTTTGACCAATATCTTCGAGCGCAGTGGTCAGAACTGCGCGCACCCGTGCATGGCTTTCGCTTTTTCAATGTCTATGGACCGCGGGAATTTCACAAAGGACGCATGGCCTCGGTGGCGTTGCATTTTTCTCGGCAGTATCGCCAGGAAGGCCAGGTGCGCCTCTTTGCCGGCAGCGATGGTTACGCTGATGGCGAGCAGCGGCGCGACTTCATTCACGTCGATGACATCGTTGCCGTGAATCTGCATTTCCTCGAACAGCCGCGATCCGGTATCTACAATGTGGGGACAGGAAAGGCGCAGAGCTTCAACGAGGTTGCTGTCGCGGTCATCCAGGCCATCGACGAAAATGCGGGCAACCCGATCCGTAGCGGCGCCGAGCTGCAGGCACAAGGGATCCTGCAATACGTGCCTATGCCTGAGGCCTTGCACGGCAAATACCAGAGTTTCACCGAGGCAGATATCCGCAACCTGCGCAGCGCTGGCTATCACGCCCCCTTTCTCGACGTGCAGACTGGGGTTAGGCGCTATATCGCATGGTTACAGGATAAGGATTGAGCATGGATGGCAGGATACTCGTAACTGGGGCAGCAGGATTCATTGGCTTTCATTTGAGTCGCCGACTCCTCGCCGAAGGCTACAGTGTGTACGGCATCGACAATCTCAATGCCTACTATGACTCAGCCCTGAAGCAGGCGCGTCTGGCCTTGCTGGAGAGCCATCCCGGGTTTCAATTTCAGCGCCTTGACCTGGCTAATCGTGAGGGCATGAGCACACTCTTTGCCCGCTATCCGTTCACTGCTGTGGTCACCCTCGCCGCCCAGGCCGGCGTGCGCCATTCCTTGAAGGCCCCGCATGATTATGCCGACAGCAATCTCCTGGGTTTCCTCAACGTCCTCGAGGGCTGCCGACAACAGCAGGTCCAGCACTTACTCTTTGCCTCCTCCAGTTCGGTGTACGGTGCCAACAGCCAGTTGCCCTATAGTGTGCACGATCCGGTAGACCACCCCGTCAGCCTTTACGCGGCGAGTAAGCGGGCAGGGGAGCTGATGGCCCATAGTTACGCCCATCTCTACCGTATTCCCTGCACCGGTCTGCGCTTCTTCACTGTCTATGGCCCGTGGGGTCGGCCCGACATGGCCTACTTCAGCTTTACGCAGAAAATCCTGGCAGGAGAAAAGCTGCCGATCTTCAATCATGGTCAGATGCAGCGCGACTTCACCTACATCGATGATATTGTCGAAGCAGTCACCCGCCTGTTGCCTCTCCCCCCGTCGCCCCAACAGAGCTGGCCGCGCGACCCAGCTAGCAGCGCGGCACCCTTCCGTCTCTATAATATCGGTAATCACCAGCCCGTTGCCCTGCTGGAATTTGTGCGTCTTCTGGAGGAGGCATTGGGCCAGAAAGCCGATCTGGAACTCCTCCCTATGCAGGATGGCGACGTGCATGCTACCTATGCCGAGGTTTCGGAACTTCAGCAGACTGTAGACTTTGCCCCACGCACCGCGCTTGCGACCGGCTTGCAACGTTTTGTGCACTGGTATCGTGACTATTACGGTGCATAACCCCTCCATTCCAGCGCACAGCGTATACCGCATGCGATGCGGGGGATTACACCAGATCAGGTGAGCCTCGCGTCGGACGCCTGCGGCAGGAGGGCAGCACATCGTTCCTGTTCCGTCAGCCAAGCAGGTAATTGACGGAAGCGCAGCCAGCGTTGTTGTTCGTAATCATAGAGCTGACACTCCCGAAAAATCCGCCAGACTTCGCGAAAACTGAAGCGCATCTCATGGATATAGGCTCCGTACTGCACCCGCAAATCTGCATAGGCATCCTTCAGATGGTAGAAGGGAATGCGCGGATCCACGTGGTGCGGGGTGTGGATCAAAATATTGTGAATGAGCATTTCACTGAGCCGCGAGCAGCGCACAATGGTACTGCAATATAATTGCCCAAGGGCCGGTGACCAGTCTTCCTTATCCTCAAAGAAGGGCAGGTCTGGGTGGGTATGGTGCAAAAAGACGAAGAGGGCGATGTAATAGTTGAACACCAAAAAAGGAAGAGCGACAGCGGCGAGCCAGGACAAGAAGCCGCCAAGTCCCCATATCAGCGCCGAAAACGCGAGGAAAAAGAGTAGGGTAACCAGTTTGTCGCGACGAAAAGCAGAACGGCTTTTTTCATCCCCACGAAAACGCAGCATACCTGGCCACCAAACCCGGAGAATGTAGTGCAGGGCACAGGCATAGGGGGTTCTTTCGAGACGATACAGCAGGCGTTGTAACCGAGTCTTCTGACGATACTCAACCGGAGTCCAGGGCCGCCAGATCCAGTCAACGGAACTCAGACTGGTGAAACCATGATGCACCCGGTTATGACCGAAGGCCCAGAGACGGTACATATTGAACGACGGCAACATGAAGACCGTTCCGAGCCAACGGGAGACGCGCTGACTTCGGAACAGGGCACCATGGGCCGCGTCGTGCGCCCAGACAAACATGAAAGCCACTGCAGAACCAGCCACAACCCCCAAAAGAAGCTTGAGCCACCACTGCGACGCAAGCAGGATGCCGGCAATGGCAAGAAGGTATAACCCGGCATCAAAGGCATAACTGGAGAGGGCGCGGACAACAGATTGCCGGTATCGCTCCGGACGGATAGCCGCCCGCAGTTCCTGTAAACGAATCGGGCGTATCTGCGCCCATTGCTCAGAACGAGGGTTTTGAAACATGGCAAATTCCCCTGAATCCCTGTAATAATATACGTATATCGTATTTAAGAAGATAGGACAAGTGGCAGAGAAAGCAGATGGGAGTTCTGCTTGCAGGAAAGAAGACGAAGGTGCTAGATTTCCCGCGGGATCAACTACCCAGCCTTGCTTCAGGGAGAACTGCAAACATGTTGGATATCAGCAAAGTAAAACCAGTAGCCCGTATTGTCTTGATTGCCGGTGTCATCGCCTTGGCCAGTGCCTGTGCCAAGAAGGAGAGCAGCACCGCTGCTGCTACCTCCAGCGCGACCACCAGTTCCTCCACCACTGAGTCGGCTGCGGCTGCCAGTTCCGACACCAGTGCTGCAGTCAGCTCCGATACCGGCGCCGCCGCTACCAGCTCCAATGAGAGTGGCAGCACTGCAGCGGACAACAGCGCTGCCGCCAACGACACCGGTAGTGCGAACAGCAGCGAGGATTCCGGCAGCTCCAGCGACTGAGTCCTGTACCCTCGACACAAATAAGGGCCGATCGCAACTTCTCGATCGGCCGCTTTTGTTTTATGCTGCAGAAAATACAAAGTCTGGGCGAGAAAGATCCAACGGAAGTGACAAAGGGAGGTTTCTGATGTTCAGTAAAGGGACGCGTATTCAACAACGGCTGCTCAAAACGGTGTTTTTGTTCGGCATCGTCGGTTTGGCAGCAGCTTGCGGCAAGGGAAACGAGAACAGCACCGCTGCAGCCAACAGCAGTGACAGTTCAGCAGCAACCTCGAGCGACAGCGCCGCTACGAGTTCGCCTGCAACATACCAACATTCCGCAACCGAGGCAGGGCACCTCGTGCCAGTGGCTATGAGCACGGATCAAATGGCCAAGGCTAAATCTCTGGCAGAAGCCAAAGGATGTTTCGCCTGTCACCAGGTTGAAGCCAAGGTAGTTGGCCCCGCCTTCGCCTGGGTAGCCTATAAGTACAAGGGCAATCCCAAGGCGGATGGAACTTTAGCGCATGCAATCGAGCATGGCGTCAATGGAGTATGGGGCGGCATGCCCATGCCGGCGCAGAATGTTACCCCAGCACAAGCCAAGGAACTTGCCGCATGGGTTCTGGCACAAAAGCCCATTGCGCCACCCAAGGCTTCATGATTTAGGCAGTTTCATGATACAAACCCCGCTTCAGGCGGGGTTTTTTATGCGAAAGGTATTTTGGATTGCCAGTAGCTACTATGCCGAGGGGCTACCATTCTCCCTCGTGCAGCAGGTTTCCGTACAGTTCTTCACCGCTGCAGGCGCCGGCACTCCGCTGATCGGCCTACTTTCCCTGCTCGGGCTGCCCTGGAACTTCAAATTGTTCTGGAGCCCTTTGATTGACCTGTTCGGCAATAAGAAGCGCTGGATCTTCGTCATGGAACTCATCCTGGCTGGGGTGGCCATGTTGCTGATCTGGCCCGCCCAAACCATGAATCTTGGCCTGGCCTTCAAGATTTTCGCCCTCATGGCCGTGATGTCGGCCACCCATGATATGTCTGTGGATGGCTTTTATATTCAGACTCTGCCAGAAAGTGAGCAGGCGGGTTACTCAGGGCTTCGGGTTGCGGCCTATCGCGTCGCCATGCTGGTAGGCAATGGTGCTCTGGTCATCGTTGCCGGGTGGGTATCCTGGTTCGCTTGTTTTTCTCTCGCGGCTCTGATGCTGCTGGCCTTGGCTTTCTGGCACCGGTCGGTGATGCCCACACCGGAAAGAAATCATAGCCAGGGAGAACGTTGGCAACGCATCCGCGAATCCGTACGCAGCTACCTTGCACAACCCAATATTGGGTGGGCATTGGCGTTTATTCTGCTGTTCCGCGCTGGCGATGCCTTTCTTTTTGCCATGGTAACGCCGTTTCTGCACAGCTTGGGCTATGGTTTGGTAGCACGCGGGATTCTTACGGGTGCAGTAGGGACAATTACTGGAATTGGGGGCTCTATTCTTGGCGGCCTGATCATTGCGCGCTGGAGCTTGCAACGCAGTATTTTTGCCCTGACCTTCATTCAATCCTTTGCAATTCTCGCCTACGCTTGGCTCGCCTTCGCCAGGCCAGGACTCTACTCCGTCGCCGCCGTTGCCGCCTTTGAGCAGTTTGCCGGCGGTCTGGGTACTGCAGTGCTGATGGTGTTTTTGATGCAGCGTTGCCAGAAGGGATTTGAAGCGACACACTTTGCCATTGGTTCGGCCCTGATGTCCCTCGCGGCGACCGTTGCCGGCAGCTACAGTGGTTTTCTGGTCGTAGATCTGGGCTACGCGCATTTCTTTCTTTTGAGCTTCGCGGCGGCGATACCCAGCCTGTTTCTGGCGTGGTTTATGCCGTCGAGCCTCTTTGCTCGAGAACGGACACGTTATGAACAGCGTACTGCAACACTTCCCGCTGAATAATCAGCCCGAAACCCATTGATCTACAGACGCTATCGCTTTCTCTCCGCTGCGCCAAACAAGCCTCCGTCAGCGCGCGGCGCAGGGGGATCAGAACGGACTTTTCAAGGCATAGGGCAAGATCCAGAGCCGCTCGACAAATTATATAGAAGATCTATTTATTTTATTGATAAAAAAGGAATTGTATTCCGCATCAATGAAAAAACCCGCTGGCGCGGCGCTATCCTGAGCGCTTGGAATCCCGCATCGCAGCGACGATCAGAAATCGTGAATCGAAAGTGGGACCATCGCCTGTTGCGAGCTCTTGCGGGTCATCCGGCTGTACCCATGTGGGGTGGCACGGATGTCTGGTGGGAAAGGCACTTCTGGGTAGCAAATCTGTCCCTGGCAGAGGCCATGCGGATCTCTATTATATTGAAGCAAAAAGCATTTATTTTTTTGGATGGACAACACATCCGTCTGATCTGGTGCTATACTGGAAAGATAAGCTGAGCAGAGCGAGGGGCAGTCCATGGAACCTGGGGTCGAGCGTGCATTACAAGAGGCAACGGTACAGGCCACACTGCCTGAGGAGAATTCTCGAGTGTTTCTCGAGTATCGTGGCGAATCGGGTGGCCCAGCCTTGGCAATTTCCTTGGGAACAGATCTTTTTCGGCATCTAATCATTCACTTTTCTGGAAAAGATAAAGCTCGTCAATGGCTTGAAGCGCGCGTTGGGGAGGTCGCCGATTTGTCGGTAGAGACCGTCGAGCACTACCTGAACTTCGTTATCAAGCAGCAAGTGAGTGCCGTGCCCAAGGAATATTCAGATTCCGAGCGTCTGACGGTATTGCCGCTCTGCCTGCTACCCAGCGGATCGCGCACCAGTTTTTGCGCTAGTTGCAGCATGTGCCCACGGCAGAGTACAGATTATTTACCAGACACGCAGCGCAAGGCTGGGTAACTTCTAAGGTTGGGCGCCATTCCTGGCCAGTCCACGATTGCGGGTCTTGCGGTAGCTGCTCGATAGTCGAGGCCTTCAGCGTGCAATTTTGCAGGATTAGACAATCGGGTCTAATCTCGACTCATGGCTTGATGCGTGTGGGAGTTACCGATGGAAGACGACAAATACCAGCTCTTCGTACCTGCGCGGCAGTCTGATCAACCTGCACCGTCTCCGACTGGCGGCGATATCACTATCTATTTGCAGCAACCTTCTCGCCGTCCGTTTCCGTGGGCGCCGGTACTGCTTACGCTGTTGCTTTTGGGTGCCGTGATTTTCGTTGCCCGTTTGGCCTTGGCGTCGTACTTCTTACATGAAATAGCCAAAGTGGATCAGAAGATCACCGCGCAATATCATCCAGTTCCGGTCCACCCCTACTATCCTGCTGGCACGTCCGCCGCGTTTCCTCCATCGAATACGCTCCGCCTAGTGGGTACATTCAATATGGGGCATCCGGATTACGTCGCACAGACGGCTGCGGATGTTACCGTCCTGATTCCTGCTCGAGATTGTGCGACGGTTGACGGTGGTCCGATTTGCCACTATCAGGGGCGCTCCATCACCCGCTGGACAGGCTACCCTTAGTTTGGCAGACCCGACAACCTAGCCCGCTCCTCTGTTGCTTCTCCAGTTCAATGTGCGGTCCCGTTGGCGACGAAGTCCCAAACGGGCGAGACCTTAGCGGGGCAGGGGCTTGGCGTAGCCGGTCGAGAGCATCGCATCTGGCCACTATCTCTTTTGGCGTTCTCTCAGGCCGACGAGACCATAGGCCCTACCTTTGCTCGCCTAGTATTGCGACTGCAAGCTATGCTTGTTGAGCCGTGCCAGAATTTCTCATCCATCGATAGAGGGTGCGCTCACTTTTCCCGACCACGGCCGCGACACTTCGCGCAGATTCTCCTCTGGCGAGAAGTTGCAATGCTTAGTCTTTGTTTTAATCCGTTTTTCGCGTCGCTCTCGTGCAATTTCTGCACGGAGATCTCATGGGCGATGTGATAAACGAAATGACATTTCTTGGCGGTCGCACTGACATTTCCGGTGTCCTGGTAGGCTGCCCATACTCGGGCCTTGAGATGTTCCTAGATGGCAGGATCTGGTTTCTTCCTGCAGGGATGGGTGCGGGCTTATGAATCTCTGCCCAGGGAATGTTGATGATGATTTGTAGGTTGTTTCCGTACTGCCGGAGCTCTATTCGTGGATTTCTCATGCGTTGGCCTTATGTTGCGGTGACACAAGGCTAGATAGGCTAGGCAGCGAGCAGTTGCCATAATGTCGTATAATAATTATTATGTTAAATCATATATGCGGCACGGACCGACAGGCTAGGTCCGCCCCCTATCACCTCTCAGCGCTTCCATTATGGTGTCCATGGCAGCCACCCCATCCCGCAGCAAAGAATATTCAATCTCTTTGCACCAGAAATAAAGTTACAGTACTACCATAACTTCAATATTATTATTCTGTTGTATCTCGTTACGGTGCTCGGCAATACGATCAGAACAATATCTCCTATACAGTTGCCAAAAAAATTCTTTTCCTCTATATATCAGCAAAGATCCGGGATGATAACAGGATGAAGGCATGCGTAATGATAAAACTGTGGATAGGTACTCTCGGCAGCTTGGATTTGGCCTCTTACTTTCCGCACTCATGCTGGGCGGATGTGCAGAGTATGATACGGGTGGAGGTTGGCAACAGACGGCACAAGGACCGACGGTCACTCCATACCAAAATTACTCGTATTACAACACGCCACGAGAAGCAACGGTCTTGGATGCGGTATTGGTTAATGCCATTGCGCAAATCGGAAAACCCTACGTTTGGGGCGGAGAAAGTCGTCATCACGGGTTCGACTGTAGTGGCCTCATTCAGTACGTACTGAAGGAAGCCGGCGTTGTGGTGCCACGTACCGCGCGCGCTCAAGCGATGGCCCTACCCTCGGTCAGCTTTGCGCACATTCGCAAAGGGGACCTCGTCTTTTTTGATACCATGGGCGCACCCTTTACGCATGTCGGTATTTATATTGGTGGCGATCAATTTGTCAGCGCCCTCAATCGGCATGCCGGCATCACCGTACAGAGTTTGCGCAACCCCTACTGGGCGCAACGACTCGACGGCATTCGTCGCCCGATGCCTACGGAACTCCTTGCCATGCAATCCTTGAATGATCATGTGCTCAATCAATAACTTTCTCCGCATAGACCCTGCGCGACAGGGCGTGCATATTCTCCTTGTGACGGCCGTAACACTGGCTTTGGGTGCCTGCGCCAACCAAGTGCAAATCCCCCCAGAACAAGTGGCGGTGGCAGCGCCAGCGGCGACCTTACCTCAGCCCCCTACAGTGCAAACTGCGCGGCAGAACCCAGCACCTCGACTTTCCCTTCGTCGCCAAG
The DNA here is from genome assembly GCF_023277115.1 of Acidithiobacillus acidisediminis. NCBI lineage: Bacteria > Pseudomonadati > Pseudomonadota > Acidithiobacillia > Acidithiobacillales > Acidithiobacillaceae > Acidithiobacillus > Acidithiobacillus acidisediminis. The sequence goes on along the minus strand of NZ_JALQCS010000001.1, from coordinate 1,660,635 downwards.
TGGACTGTTCCCAGACACTGTCCTTTCCTGGATTTCCAGCAAACTACCAGCCTTTACTGCGGGAATTTGCCTGTACCCTGCAACTCCAATATCACTTGCCAGAAAAATGGGTGTTGCCAGCCCTGTACAATGCGCGGTTCAATGCCCGCGCGTTGGCGTTGATGACACCCCCTCCTCCATCAGCGCAGCCCCTCCGTCCCTACCCCTGGTGGCGTTACCGAGATCGATTTTTGCGCCCAGACCGACTGCAACGCGGGATGGAATTCTGGCAGGAACATCGCAATATCATCGCGCAAGTTGCTGACCGGTATGGGGTATCCCCAGAGATCCTCTTGGGAATTCTCAACATTGAAACCGGTTTTGGCACTTTCCAGGGTAATTTCCCAGTGTTAGACGCGAATTTATCTCTTGCTTTAGGATTGCCGGCTCGTCGCGCATTTTTCTTGTATCAGAGCGCGGAAACGATTCGTTTGGCACACCAACTGAGTGTGCCCGTATCCTCCCTGCGGGGCTCTGAGGCGGGTGCGATGGGAATGTCGCAGTTCCTTGCCAGTAGTTACCTGAAATATGGGGCGGTATGGCACGATCCACCCGGCGGCAGCCCGCCCAATCTCTGGCGATCGGTGCCGGATGTCATGGCTTCCACCTCGCGCTTTTTCCTTGCCCATGGCTGGCAACCGGGTCAGCCGGTACTGCGCGAAGCGGTGGTCGGTAGCACCGTACAGGCGGACCAGTTACTGCAAGGTCGCTATCCTTTGCAGGAAATCGAGCGGGCCGGTATCCGGCCCCTGCAACCGACACCGGTTCCTGCCAATACCCGCGTAGGGATATTGCGGCTGCGCACCGAACGCGGGGAGCGCTTTTTCATCGCTTACCCTAATTTTTACGCCATCATGGGATACAACCCCAGCATCAACTACTCCGCAACCGTCTGGGCATATGCAGAGGCTCTACGCGCACGACTGGGCTGAGACTTCCGCTCGTTGATGCTACACTCCCCGCAAATCTCAGCGGGGAGGTCATATGGCGGAACGTTCGCATTCTGAGGTAGAACTTCTCTTACCGGACTGGCTTATTCCGATCGTGCCCAGAGGGGTCTTTCCGCAACAGGGCATCGCCATCCAAAATGGTCGCATCATCGCCCGCGACACGCACAAGGCCTTACGCGAACGCTATCCGCAGGCGCTCCTGCATATCCTGCCACAGCAAATCCTGCTGCCCGGTTTTGTCAATATTCACACCCACGCCGCCATGACCCTTCTGCGTGGCCTGGCCGACGACCTGCCGCTGATGGTCTGGCTGCAAGAGCATATCTGGCCGGCAGAGGGGCGCTTCGTCGCCCCTGATTTTGTGCGTATGGGCACCCGTCTGGCGATCGCGGAAATGCTGCGCGGCGGCACGACCTGCTTCAACGACATGTATTTTTTCCCGCAAGAGGCAGCGGATGTTGCCCAGCAAATGGGGATGCGCATGGTTCTTGGCCATGTCATCATCGACTTTCCTACCACTTACACCCGCAACGCCGAAGATGCATTGCGTCTAGCGGCGTCGCATCTGGCCGCAAGGAGTGAGTCTCCCCTGCTGCGCCATAGTATTGCCCCCCACGCTCCCTACACGGTGAGCGATGGCCCTTTGCGCGAGGCAGCCGCCCTGGCCAGGGAACAAGGCGTTTTCCTGCAGATGCACGTCCATGAAACGGCAAGCGAAGTCCAGGATGCCATGGTTCGCGATGATCGGCGTCCTCTGCGACGCCTGCACGATCTGGGTCTGCTCGATCACAAATTTCTTGCCGTACACATGACCCAGCTCGATGTTAATGACCTCGCTCTTTGCAAGGAAACAGGGTTACAAATTGCCCATTGCCCGGAATCCAACCTCAAGTTGGCCTCCGGGATCGCGCCCATCGCAACGCTTTTGGAACAGGGACAAAACATTGGCCTCGGGACCGATGGCGCGGCCAGCAATAACGACCTCGACATGCTCGGAGAACTGCGTACTGCTGCCCTGCTCGCCAAGGGGCATGCAGGCGATCCCACTGCCCTGCCGGCAGAGCAGGCCTTGTATCTGGCGACGCTGGGTGGCGCGAAGGCACTCCATTGGGATGAGGAAATTGGCAGCCTCGAGCCTGGCAAAGCAGCCGATTGTATTGCCGTATCCTTGGATCACCCGGCCACTCGCCCAGTCTACGATCCTCTTTCGCAGCTGGTGTACTGTGCGAGCCGCGACCAGATTCGCTCGGTATGGGTGGCAGGCATACAAAAGATACGCGACGGCCAGGGCGAGGATTGGGATGAACAGGATCTTGCGCAGCAAGCGCAGGAGTGGGGAGAACGCATCGCAAGGGGGCACGGATGAGCAGCAACCTGGATCCAGGCGAAATACGAAAATTTCAATCATTAGCCAATGATTGGTGGGATATTCAAGGACCTCTGCATACGCTGCACGAGATCAATCCGGTGCGTCTGGAATATCTGCAGCAATCCGTCGCCGGCGGTGTACGAGGTAAACGGATACTGGATGTGGGCTGCGGTGCTGGTATCCTGAGCGAGGCCATGGCACGGCAAGGTGCCGAGGTCCTGGGCATCGACCTAGCCGAAGACGCCATTGCGGCGGGCCGCCACCATGCGCAGGAAGAATCCGTTACGCTGCAGTATCGCGTGATTGCCGTGGAGGAGTTGGCCGCTGCCGAGCCCGCAAGCTACGATGTCGTTACTTGCATGGAGATGTTGGAACATGTTCCGGACCCCGCGAGCATCGTCTCCGCTTGCGGCAAACTCGTCAAACCCGGTGGGAATGTCTTCCTCTCGACCTTGAACAGACACCCGAAAAGTTATCTCTATGCCATTGTGGGGGCAGAATATATTCTGGGTTTGCTACCGCGTGGAACACATGACTACGAGAAGTTCCTGCGCCCCAGCGAACTACTCGAGATGGTCCGATCTGCTGGTCTGCGCATACAAGATGTGCGCGGGTTACACTACGATCCTTGGCGTCATAACGCTTGCCTGACGGACGATGTCAGCGTCAATTACCTCTGCCACTGTCGGAGGCCGACATGACAAGCTGGCAGGGAGTGCTCTTTGACCTTGATGGCACCCTGGTGGATACCGCTCCGGACTTGGTTGGCGCCGTTCAGGACCTGGCCACAGAACGTGGACAGAACATTCCTGCCTTTTCTATGATGCGGCAAATGGCATCCCATGGTGCTCCTGGACTGCTTGGCACAGCGTTTGGCATCCGCACCGACGAACCAGGGTATGCGGAGTTGCGGCTCGCGTTCCTGGATCATTATCGTCGGCGCGCGCATCAACAAAGCAAGCTCTTTCCCGGAATTCTGACAGTTCTACAGGAACTGCAGAAGCGCGCCATTCCCTGGGGAATCGTGACCAACAAAACCGAAGAACTGGCGCAGGATTTGCTCAATACCCTCGCCCTACCCTTCGCTCCGGCCATTGTTGTTGGCGGTGATACCACAGCAGCGCCTAAACCCTCCCCTTTGCCGGTACAATACGCCTTACGTGCGCTTGATACGCAGCCGCAGCAGACCGTATTCCTGGGCGATGATCGGCGCGATGTCGAGGCTGCACATGCAGCGGGCTGCCCCGCCTGGGCTGCTGCCTGGGGTTATTGCCCGGAGAGCGACCCGCCGGACTCGTGGGCGGCCGATGCAATCGTCAGCGATTCCCGGAAATTAGGCTCCCGCCTCCTGCTACCCTAACTGCACCAAGGACGCAGAAAGAATCAGCATCGCGCCAAAGATTTCAATGATCGTCATCGCCTCGTCGGCCCAAATCCATGCCGAAACGGCGCCAACAATGACTTCGATGGGCATGATCACGGCCGAGAGCCGAATGGGTAGACGACTGACGCCGTAGACGGTACTCACCGTGGCGAAACCCACCCAGAACCACGCGAAGAGTGGTACGAAGAGCACCGGCCAATGGGCATTGCTGGGCCATTTCTCGGGCAGCGCAAAGGCCAGGGCGATGATGGCGCAACCCCACCAAATTGCTACGGCGCGGGTTCGATCTGGTAGCTCCTGCGCGCCGCGCAACACGATATTGCTCAACGCAAAAGCAAAACCGCTGCTGACGGCAAAGAACAGCGTGAGCAGATCTGCGTCCTGCCCAATCCCGTGCCCTTGTAGCACAACCAGTGCAGTGCCACTTACCGCAAGCGCTACCGCAAGCGCGCCACGCCAGCCAATCTGCTCATGCAGAATGAGGCGCGCCAGGAATACGGCCCATACCGGGGAGAGATAGAACAGCAGGAGAACGATGACGACCTGACCCCGGAAGAGAGCAAGCATGAAGGCCACATTGGTCCAACCACCAAAGAGGGCCAAAAGCAGGAGCGATCGCCAACTGCTGCGCCAGCAAATCCCGGCACCGCGAAACCATAACAAGAGGCCGCCGCCGAGACCAAGGAAAAGATAGGTCACGACAATGAGCCAAGGCCCACCAAAGCCATGCACCGTAAAAAAACGTAAAGGCCACCAATAGGTGCCCCACAGCGCAGCACCGAGGACCAGGCTCAGAACGGGAAGCAGTTGCCTCTGACGAGAAATGAAGGACACTTGTCAGCGCTGCCCGCTTGGCCCAAACTTTTGTCGATGACTATTACGCACTCTGATCTCGTGGCATCCCGTGTGGGGAGGCGATTGTAGAATGAACCCACGGTTGGCGTCACTGCAGGCCTATCCCTTTGAGCGCTTGCGCGATCTGTTGGCGGACACGGCCCCCGCATCCCTTCCGCTTATTGATTTTTCCATTGGCGAGCCACGACACCCGGCGCCGGCTTTTGTGGTGGAAAGCGTCATCGAACACCTCCACGGGCTCGCCGAGTATCCCAAGGTTCTTGGCTCCGAGGCATTACGTAGTGCGATTGTCGCTTGGGCTACACATCGCTTTGCGCTGCCCAAGAACTTTCTGCAAGCAGACCGGCATGTTCTCCCCGCCAACGGCAGTCGCGAGGCCCTGTTCAGTGCCGCGCAGGCTCTGGTGGACAGCAGCGCGGGCAAGGATCTGATTCTGTTGCCCAATCCTTTCTACCAGATCTACGAGGGTGCCGCGCTACTCGCCGGCGCACAGCCATACTATCTAAATTGCACCGCGACGGGGCAGCCCGACTTTGGCGCTGTTTCTGAAGAAATCTGGCAACGCTGCTCCCTCCTCTACGTCAACAGCCCGCACAATCCCACCGGTGCGGCACTCAGTGCGGCAGACTGGGATTTTCTGATCGCGCAGGCGCGCCTACACGGGTTTATTCTGGCAGCGGATGAGTGCTACAGCGAAATCTATTTCGACCACCCCCCGGCGGGTGTACTCGGCGCCGCCGCACGCAGTGGCAGTCTCGACCGGGTGCTGGCGTTTCATAGCCTTTCCAAGCGCTCCAGTATCCCGGGGGCGCGCAGCGGTTTCATCGCTGGCGATGCGCATCTCCTTGCCGCCTTTCGGCTGTATCGTACCTACCTGGGTAACGCCATGCCGCCCTTCATCCAGGCGGCATCTGCGGCGGCGTGGGCGGACGAAAAGCATGTGCTTGCCATGCGGCAGGACTATACCGATAAGTTCGCGGCGGCGGCAGAAATTCTGGGCGACCTTCTCCCCATCGAGCGACCGGACGGAGGTTTCTATCTCTGGCTGCAGGTCGGTGACGGCGAGTCCTTCACCCAGGACCTCTTTGCTGCACAGCACGTCCGCTGCCTGCCCGGAGCCTACCTATCGCGGCACGCCCACGGTCAGCAGCCCGGCGCCGATCGCGTCCGCATTGCCCTGGTTGGCGAGTTCGACACTTGCCGTGAGGGCCTGCTGCGCATCCGTCATTTTCTCCAATCCTCTTCTTGAACCTTAACACACAGGAAATCGCTAGTGACTGGATTACAGAACATCATCGATACGGCTTGGGAACAGCGCGCCGAACTCTCCCCAAAACATGCACCTGCGGAGCTGCGAGAGGCGGTGCAGCAAGTCATCGAAGGGCTGGATAAAGGTGTCCTGCGGGTCGCTGAAAAGATCCAGGGCGAGTGGCAGACGCATCAGTGGATCAAAAAGGCCGTGCTGCTCTCCTTCCGCTTACAGGATAATTTCCGTATGAATGGCGGGGAAACGCAGTTTTATGACAAGGTGCCGGGCAAATTCAGCGATTACAACAGCAATGATTTCCGTACTGGCGGTTTCCGCGTCGTACCACCAGCGACGGTACGCAAGGGTGCCTTCATCGGGCGCAACTGCGTGCTCATGCCCTCCTTCGTCAACATCGGTGCGCACGTCGACGAAGGCACTATGGTCGACACCTGGGCAACGGTAGGTTCCTGCGCGCAAATCGGCAAAAACGTCCATCTCTCTGGTGGGGTGGGGATTGGCGGCGTACTGGAGCCCTTGCAAGCCAATCCGACGATTATCGAAGACAATTGCTTCATTGGCGCGCGTTCGGAAGTCGTGGAGGGTGTGGTTGTGGAAGAAGGATCGGTGATTTCCATGGGCGTCTTCCTCGGTGCCAGTACCCGCATCTTTGATCGCAGCACTGGCGAAATCAGCTATGGTCGGGTACCCGCAGGTTCGGTAGTGGTATCTGGCAATCTCCCTTCCAAAGACGGCAGTTACAGTCTCTACTGCGCGGTCATCGTCAAGAAGGTCGATGCCAAGACCCTGAGTAAGGTCGGGATCAACGAGATCCTGCGAGATCTCTGATGCGCGTTCTGGACTATAGCCAGGAACTGATCGCCCGCACGTCGGTGACGCCGGAGGACGCGGGTTGCCAGGACTGGATGATCGGACGTCTGGAAGAGCTCGGCTTCTCGGTTGAGCGGATGCCAGCAGAAGGCGTCGATAATTTCTGGGCGGTACACGGCGTCAATGGGCCAATTTTTTGCTTCGCTGGCCATACGGATGTCGTACCACCAGGCCCCTTGGATGCCTGGCACAGCGATCCCTTTTTGCCGACGATCCGCGACGGGAAGCTCTACGGTCGCGGTGCGGCAGACATGAAAAGCAGTCTGGCGGCGATGCTGGTGGCAGCGGAGGATTTCCTCCAGGAAAATCGAAGTCACACGGGACGTCTTGCCTTCCTGATCACCTCCGATGAAGAGGGCATTGCGACCCACGGCACCCGGCATGTGGTGGAGCAATTGCGCGCGCGTGGCGAGCGTATCGACTACTGTCTGGTGGGCGAACCTTCCTCGGAGGAGAGTCTGGCGGATGTGGTCAAGAATGGACGTCGCGGCTCTCTCAATGCGCAATTGCGCATTTTGGGCGTGCAGGGTCACGTGGCCTATCCCGAAAAGGCGGACAACCCCATCCACCGCGCCCTTGGCGCCTTACATGCGCTGGTCGAGCGCAGCTGGGACGCGGGCAGTCCGGATTTCCCCCCGACCCGTCTACAGATTTCCAATATCCACGCGGGCACCGGTGCCACCAATGTCATCCCCGGCACCCTGGACGTGCAGTTCAATTTCCGTTTTTCTCCCGCTTCCACCGTGGAGGGCTTGCAGGCAGCGGTAGTCGAGATTCTCGATAGTGCTGAGCTCCGCTACGAACTCAACTGGCAGTTTTCCGGACCGCCTTTCTATACTGCGCCAGGACGGTTGTTGGAGGCTGTACAGAGCGGCATCACTCAGGTGATGGGACGGCCCGCCCGCCTTTCTACCGGTGGCGGTACTTCCGATGGGCGCTTCATCGCCCAGCTCGGCGGGGAAGTGGTGGAACTGGGCCCGGTGAATGCGTCGATCCATAAAATTGACGAACACATCGCGCTGGCCGATTTGGAACGCTTGCCGCAGATCTACTTGCAAGTCTTGCGCGAGATGCTGCCCTGAGACCTGCCAACGTGAGGTCCTCTGCTCCCATGTTTGGCGCTCTGCTCCTCTGCTCGGCAACGGCCTTCGCTAGCCCCCCTCCTCCGATCGTGCAGAGCGCTTGCGAATTGGCCCCAGGCCCAGCTTCCGCGACCGCCCCACAGCGGGGTATAGCCACTTGGTACGGCTGGAACGCGAGCGAGAGCGGGACAAACGCGCTATCGTCCACCCAACTCACGGCGGCCAGCGCGACGCTTCCTGTACCCTCCTGTGCGCGCATCACGAACCTCAGCAACCAGATTTCCATCGTTGCGTTGATCGACCGCAAAAGTCCCAAAGACAGTTATGGGCTGCTACAGCTGGGTGCAGGGGCCGCTGCTGCGCTCGGCGTAGAGCACAGTACGCCCATTGCGGTGTCTGATATCGCTCCGGCAGCGACCAATGCCACAGCACCAGAGCTCGAGACGAACGACAACGCAGCGCACTATCTCTGGACAGCTGCCTATTCCCGCGCCACGAGCGCCGCGTCGGCGCTGTATGAGGCGCGGCACGCAGGCATTGCCAGCCTGTGCATCGTACTGGGACTGGAGCACGGCGCTTGGGCGTACCGTCTGCGTCTGGGTCCATTGCCCGCGAATCTCTCCCCCACAATTCTGGCACAGACACTCCAACACGCTGGATTCGATTTTCATACGCTACCAACGAATTGATATGCAAAAAAAACTTTGGCCAAACCTGTTTGTGGTTGGTGCGGTAAAGAGTGGAACGACATCACTCTGGGCGTACTTGAAACAACATCCCGATATTTTCTTCCCGGAGATGAAGGAACCCCATTATTTTACCCATCCGCATCCAGCGCCAGAACAACGCCACTGTATACGCTACATTGCCACAGAGGACGATTACCTCCGCTTATATGGCACCTGCGATGGCAGCAAATATTGCGGCGACGCCAGCCCCTCCTATCTGTGGTCAGAGATCGCGGCGCAGGAGATTTCCCTGCATTCTCCGCAGGCAAAGATCATCATCATCCTACGTGATCCTGTGCAACGAGCCTACGCGCAATATCTGATGGATTTCAATGAGGGAGTCACGGATCTCAACTTCACAGCGGCGCTGCATAAAGATTGGGAAAGAGTCGATAAGGGCTGGGGAATTTCGCAGTTGTATGTTGAATTGGGGATGTATCATGACCAGATTCAACGCTATTTTTCCCTTTTTGGCCGCCGGAGCGTCAAAGTACTTCTGCTCGAGGATCTGAAGCGTAAACCCTTGCAGATCTTGCAAGACATCGCTCAATTCCTGGAAATTTCCCCAACACCGTTTGCGCATATCAACTTTCGTACGGCGCATAATCATTATGCCAGCCCACGGGGAAATTGGGCACGGCGCTTGGCCGGGAACCCGTTCAGTCGCTATATCGGTGAATATTTATTCCCACAGCGCTGGGGTGAATATATCTGGCGCCACCTGTTTCTCCGAGAAGAACCTAAGCCGGCCATGGATGTATCGGCCAAAATCTGGTTAATCGCGCAGTTTGAGCCCGAAATCGAGCGTCTGGAAAATCTCCTGCAGCGTCCTCTGCCGGAATTACGGCGCAGCTGGGGGTCCTTCGCGACGCCCCAGGCTCAGGAGCATTCCCTGCAGACCGAGACGCCCTTGCGGTAGCGCTGGTCGGGGTCTATCTTCATAGTAGCTTATCTAATGAAGGATGGATCATCATGGAATACATCCGCTTTTTCGAGGAAATCGGTATCGAGGATATTGCCCTGGTTGGCGGCAAGAATGCGTCTCTGGGGGAAATGTATCGCGCTTTGCGACCCATGGGGGTGCGCGTACCCAATGGTTTTGCCATCACCGCGCAGGCCTATCGCGATTTGCTGGATCGGAATCATGCCTGGCCCGAGTTGCACCGCATCCTGGATGGTCTGCTCCCCAAGCAAGTGGCGGATCTTGCCCGGCGGGGCAAGGCGGCGCGCGAATTGATCTACGGACTCGAGCTGCCAGACCAGCTAAAACAAGAAATATTGACAGCCTATGGTCGCCTGCGCGCCGAATATGGTGATCATCTGTCCCTGGCTGTTCGCTCCTCTGCGACAGCGGAGGATCTGCCCACCGCGAGCTTCGCCGGTCAACAGGACACCTATCTGAACGTGAGTGGCGAAGCGGATTTACTCGATTTCTGCAGACGCTGCTTCGCCAGTCTGTTCACTGATCGCGCGATACACTATCGCATGGATGAAGGCTTCGATCATTTTCATGTGGCCTTGTCCATTGGGGTTATGAAAATGGTGCGCTCGGACCTCGCCAGTAGCGGCGTAATGTTTTCTCTGGATACGGAAACCGGTTTTCGTGACGTGGTGTTCATCACTTCTTCCTACGGTCTGGGGGAGAATGTGGTGCAGGGTGCGGTCAATCCAGATGAATTCTATGTCTTCAAATCCGGATTCAAACGCGGTAAACGCGCCATCCTGCGCCGGGTGCTCGGTAGCAAGAAGCTGAAAATGGTGTATGCCGGCGGAGATACCCGCCAGGGGGTGCGCAATATCGCCACCACAGCGACCGAACAACAGCGCTTTTCCATCGATGACGAGGATATTTTTACCCTTGCCGACTATGCCATCAAAATCGAGGAACATTATAGTCAGCGGGCAGGGGAAAGTCGTCCCATGGACATGGAATGGGCCAAGGACGGGGATGATGGGCAGGTATACATCGTGCAGGCACGACCCGAGACGGTGGCTTCCCAGCGCAAAGGTCAAGTTCTGCAGGAATTCTATTTACGCGAGCGCGGATCGATCTTGGTTTCGGGACGCGCCGTCGGCAGCAAGATTGCCGTAGGTGCAGCGCATCACATCGCGACCTTGGAGGAACTCAGCGAGTTTCAGCCCGGCGAGATCCTGGTAGCGGACAATACCACCCCCGATTGGGAACCGGTGATGAAACTTGCAGCGGGTATTATCACCGAGCGGGGTGGACGCACTTGCCATGCCGCCATCATCGCCAGGGAGCTTGGTATTCCCGCCGTGGTGGGAGCCGCCGACGCCTTGAGCAAGATACCGCACGGTGAAGCGGTCACCCTCTCCTGCGCCGAGGGCGAGGTGGGGAACGTGTATGCGGGTGCGTTGCGCTTCGAGATGATCGAAACCGATCTCTCTGGTCTGCAGCGCCCCAAGACCGAGATCATGATGAATCTTGGCGATCCCGAACTCGCCTTTCAGCTGCAGGCTCTGCCGAATGATGGCGTGGGATTGGCACGCATGGAGTTCATCATTGCCAATGCCATTAAGATCCATCCTCTGGCGCTGTTGCATCCGGAGCGCGTCCATGACGACAAGGTGCGCCGTGAGATCAAAAGGCGCACCGCGCAGTATGCCAATCCGGAGGACTACTTCGTGCGCCTGCTCTCGGAAGGGGTGGGCACCATCGCTGCGGCGTTCTACCCCAAGCCGGTGGTGCTTCGCACCTCGGACTTCAAGAGCAACGAATATGCGGCACTGATGGGCGGGCGGGATTTCGAGCCAGAGGAAGACAATCCCATGCTCGGTTTCCGTGGTGCCTCACGCTATGCGCACCCCAATTACGAGGAGGGTTTTCGCCTGGAATGTGCTGCCATCCGCCGGGTGCGCGAGGATATGGGGCTGGACAATGTCATCGTGATGATTCCCTTTGTCCGGCGCCTGCAGGAAGCCGATGCGGTGCTGGCGAAAATGGCGGAGTTCGGCTTGCGCCGTGGGGAGAATGGTTTGCAGATTTACGCCATGTGCGAAATTCCCAGCAATGTCGTGCTGATTGATGAATTCGCCAAACGCTTCGACGGCTTTTCGATCGGGAGTAATGATCTGACGCAGATGACCCTCGGCGTAGATCGCGATTCTGCCATCGTTGCTTTTGATTATGATGAGCGCGATCCTGCCGTCAAGGAGCTGATCCGCCAAGCGGTAGAAGGCTGTCGACGTAACGGCATCCACTCCGGCCTTTGCGGTCAAGCACCATCCGACTATCCAGAGATGGCGGAATATCTGGTGCGACTGGGTATCGATTCGATTAGTTTGAACCCGGATACTATTCTCGCCACCACCCGACAGGTGTTGGATATCGAGAAATCACTGCAGACGTAACGATCATAAACGTGGGCGAATATCGGGGCAGCGGGATGACAAAGAAGAAAGTTTTGTTGGTGATCTTTGACGGCTTTGGCCTGAATCCCAATCGTGCCTTCAATGGATGGGCTCAGGCCCGTACCCCGCACCTCGATCATTATTTCGCCAGTCATCCTCACACTGCCCTGCAGGCCTCGGGACGCGCCGTGGGTCTTCCTGATGGGCAATTTGGCAATTCCGAGGTAGGGCATCTGACCTTGGGTTCGGGGCGCATCCTCAAACAGGATCTGCTGCGCATTGCCGACGCCATTGCCGATGGCAGTCTGGAACAGCTTTCCAACTGGCAGGTCCTTTTGCACGCTGGCAAGCGCATTCATCTGATCGGGATGGCGTCGAATGGTGGCGTGCACTCCCATATCGAGCATCTCCTGCGCCTCTTGCCACTACTGGTCAAGGCGGGCATGGAACCCGTTATTCATTGCATCACGGATGGCAGGGATACCCCGCCCCGGAGTGCCGATCGCTTTATCGCGCAACTGGAGGAGGCCCTTACCCAGCTGGGAAAAGGCCACATTGCCACTCTCTCCGGCCGCTACTATGCCATGGATCGCGCCCAACATTGGGAGCGTACGGAAAAGGCGTGGCAAGCCATCATTCACGGGCAGGGAGAGCAGGCAACCGATGCCCAAAGTGCGGTGCGGGAAGGCTGGAAACGGGATGGAGGCGATGAATTCATTCAGCCTACCGTCATCGGTGATCCTGACAAGGCATATATTGCCGCTGATGAGCCGGTATTCTTTTTCAATTTTCGCTCGGACCGCATGCGTCAGCTCTGCGCGGCCATCGCCCTGCCCAGTTTTTCCTCTTTCGATCGGGGTGACTACCGGGCACACGATAGTACCTGCATGACCTCTTACGATGAAACATTCGACCTACCCGTACTGTTTCCGACCGAGATTCCCCGCAAGGTGCTGGCCGAGGTCCTTGCCGATGCGGGTCTTGCGCAGTTCCACTGCGCCGAAACCGAGAAATACGCTCATGTGACCTATTTTTTCAACGGGGGACGGGAAACGCCCTTTCCGCTGGAAGAACGAGAAATCATCCCCTCCCCCAAGGTCAGCACCTATGATCTACAACCGGAGATGAGTGCACCAGCCGTGGCCGATCGCATCATTGCCGCCTTACAGGCAGATTGCTATGCCTTTGTGCTGGTGAACTTTGCCAACGGCGACATGGTGGGCCATACGGCCAAGATCCCCGCCATTCTCGAGGCGGTAGAAACCCTCGATCTGCAGTTTCATCGCGTGGTACAGACCGCCTTGGCCCAGGGTTATCGGGTCATTCTTACCGCCGACCATGGAAATTGCGACGAGATGGTCGATCCGCTGAGTGGCGAACCCCATACACAGCACACGGTGTATCCCGTACCCTTTTTACTTCTGGGAGAACCGAACGCGCATCTCAGTATCGGCGCCGGGCTCGCCGATGTGGCACCGACCGTCCTGGATTTGTTGGGCCTGGCAAAGCCCAAAGAAATGACCGGGAGGAGTATTGTGCTGCACTCCGAACTATTCCAGAACTGAATCCGCCAAAAGCAAGGCTTGCATAATGAATGCAAATCGTACCTTTTCATTATCGGTAGTTGACGTGAATGGGTTGGTGTATTCGGGAGACTGTACCTTTGTCGTCTTACCCGGCGAACTGGGCGAACTTGGCATCTTTGCGCGTCATGCCCCACTGCTGTCCATATTGCAAGCGGGGGAGCTGCGCGCCCATTTTCCTGATGGTCTGGCGGAAGTGTTGTTTATCGAGGGAGGGTTTGCAGAGATCCAGCCCAGTGGCGTAATGGTTCTTGCAGACGTCAGCCTGCGCATTCCTGATTTGAATCCAAATGCGATAAAAAAAGGTATCGAGAAAGCCAAAGAAGCTGTCATGCAAAATAAAAAACATAACACTATTGATTTCATCAAAGCAGAGCAGGAGCTTCAGCGGGAATTGGCAAAATATCGGTCGTATACAAAATACACAAGCACGGGTTCGGAACAAAGACAGGAATACAACTGGCAGCGACCCACAGTAGCAGCGCCACCCAAAATCAATCCCGCCGCTCTGGAAGATTGAAGGCCGCATTTCTCGATATTCGATACACTTGCCGAATTCATCCCTACGGACTAGGCTGAAATCCGAGGGCAAGATCGGAATTCCTGGCCAAGGGAGGGTGTAATGTCAGAAATGCAGGATCGTATTACCCAGATTGAGGAACTGACCACGCGGCTGAAGGAGCAGTACCCCGCGGAAATCAACAGCTTTCTGGCCTTCATGGGCAAGGCGGAAGGTAGCCCTGCCCTGAGCAAGGCGCAGAAGGAACTGATCAATGTGGGCTTGGCGGTGGCAGCCCAGTGTGAATGGTGTATTGCCCTGCACGTGCATGGCGCGGTCAAGGCTGGAGCAAGCCGCGATGAAATCATGAGCGCTGGCTTTCAGGCGGTGCTCATGCATGGCGGGCCGGCCTTGATGTATCTGGTTCCTCTGACCCGCGCCCTGGACGAATTCCTGCCGGAGAGTAAGGCATGACGACAAACGCCGACCCCATCTTTCTGCTGCGCCAAATGCTGCGCGCCCGCGCGCTGGAGGAAACCGCCGCGCGGGAGTACGCCGCCGGCAACATCGCCGGTTTTCTACATCTGTATCCGGGCGAAGAAGCGGTTGCAGCCGGAGTTTTGAGTTGTGCGGAGCCCGGCGACTATGTCGTCAGCACCTATCGCGAGCATGTCCATGCCCTGCTGCGGGGCATTCCCGCCGCCGCGATCCTGGCGGAACTCTTTGGCAAGAAGACCGGGGCCAGCGGGGGCATGGGCGGTTCCATGCATCTCTTCGATGCGGAGCGGCGCTTCCTAGGCGGTTACGCGATTGTTGGCGAGACCTTTCCCATCGCCCTTGGGGCGGGCTACGCCGTTGCCTACCGTCAGTTGCCCGAGGCAGTGCTGTGCTTTTTTGGTGATGGCGCGACCAATCAGGGGACCTTTCACGAATCCCTTAACATGGCCGCGCTCTGGCGGCTGCCGATCTTTTTCGTCTGCGAAAACAATCATTATCAGATTGGTACGGAAATCCATCGCCATTCCGCCGTGGTCGAGATCTACCGCCGCGCTCGTGCCTATAACATCCCTGCGGAGCGGGTGAATGGCATGGATGTGCTGGCGGTACAGCAGGCCAGCCACCAGGCACTAGCACGTATTCGCGCTGGTGATGGTCCGCAATTTCTCGAATTAGAGACGTACCGTTATCGTGGTCATTCCATGGCAGACCCCGGTGCCTATCGCCCCACCAGCGAGGTGCAGGCCTACGAGCAACAAGACCCCATCAACACCCTCGAAGGAGAAGTGGCGGGACGGGCGAATTGCCCCGCCGGGGATTGTGTGCGGCAATTCCAGGCGCATTGCTGTGCTGCCGGGCACCTCAGCAACGAAGATCTGAAGGGGTTACAGGCCGAAGTTGCGGCGGAGATGCAGAGTGCCCTGGCGGCAGCCCAGGCAGCCCCTGCGCCCAGTCTTGCAGATGCGCAAACGATCTTTACCAAAAACCGGCGCCATGAGGATTTCTTTGGAAGGGGGCGGGTATGACGACCATGCTGTACTGGCAGGCCTTGAATCGCGCCTTGGACGAAGCCATGGCAGAGGATCCCAACGTCCTGCTCCTGGGCGAGGATGTGGGCCTCTTTGGTGGCACCTATCGGGTGAGTGAGGGTTTACTCGCAAAGTACGGCGAGTGGCGGGTGCGCGATACCCCAATCTCAGAAAACAGCTTCACCGGCCTCGGGGTAGGGGCGGCGATGCTCGGTTTGCGTCCCGTCGTTGAAATCATGACCATCAATTTTGCCCTCCTGGCTCTGGATGCTTTGATCAACATGGCCGCCAAGGTGCCCTTCATGTCCGGCGGCCAGTTTCCCATGGGGCTCACGGTGCGCATGCCGGGCGGTGTGGCTCGGCAGCTGGGTGCCCAACATTCCCAGCGCCTCGAACATACCCTGATGAATTGTCCGGGCTTGCGCATTGTCGTCCCCAGCATGCCCCAGGATGCGTATTGGCAACTGCGGCAGGCGATTCGTTCCGACGACCCCATCATCGTCCTGGAACATGAGCTGCTCTATTTTCGGAAAGCTGAGGTGGACAGCATGGGTTCCCCCTTGCCCATTCATGCGGCCACGGTCCGAAGATCCGGGCGTGATCTGACCTGTATCAGCTACTCGCGCATGGTGGAGGTCGCGCTGGCGGCGGCGGAAGAACTTGCCCAGGAGGGCATCGAGATGGAGGTCGTGGATCTGCGCAGCCTCTCCCCCATCGACTGGGAGCCCTGCGTGCAATCCATTGCTAAAACTCATAACGCACTGATTCTGGAAGAGGACTGCCGCTTTTCCGGAGCCGGGGCAGAGATCGTGGCCACCCTGCAGGAACGCTGTTTTTATTTCCTGGACCGCCCCATCCAGCGCCTCGCCGGGCTGGATCTTCCGACCCCATTCAATGCCGAGTTGGAAGCAAACAGCATCCCCAGTACCGAAGAGCTCATCGTCGCCGCGCGCACTCTACTGGGCAACACAAGAGAGGGGAAATCTGCATGAAACACGAGATCACCATGCCGGTCCTGTCGGATACCATGCAGACCGGACGCCTGACCCGCTGGAACAAGGCCGTGGGCGAAGCCGTGAAAAAAGGTGATGCCTTGGCCGAGGTGGAAACCGACAAGGCCATCCTCGATGTGGAAGCCTTTCAGGATGGCTATCTGGCCGGTCCCTTGGCTCCAGTGGAGCAAGACATTCCGGTGCGCTCGGTGATAGCCTGGCTGGTAGATAGCCGCGAAGAGCTGGGCGCGGCGGCAGAGAATGCAGCTAGCGCCAAGCCTGCCATCGCACCATCGCCCGCATCGACGGCAGCAGCAGCGCCAGTGCTGCCCCCCCAAAACAAGGCGGAGTCGGCCCCTCCCCCTGCAGTCCCGAGGGCAGTGCCGGCCGCGCCCTCCATAGCTCCTGGAGTGCCCGATGGCATCCTGGCAAGCCCCTATGCCCGTGGCCTCGCCCAGGAATTGGGGGTGGAGCTTTCCAGCTTGGGCAAAGGTCCCATCAACAGTCGCGCCGTACTCGCCGCTGCCCTGCGTGGCGCCGCGCCAGAGCTCAGCGCCGGACCTCCATATCGGATCGAACGCTTGTCCGGCATGCGCGCTGCGGCGGCCCGTAACATGCAGGACGCCGTCTCTACCCCCAGCTTTCAGATCAGCGCCCACATTGCCCTCACCGATCTCCACCGACAGGCCAAAGCAGCCCGCCTCAGCCTGACCCTTGCCCTCGCCCGTGCCTGCGCCCTCACCGTCGCCGAAGACCCCTGGTTCAATCATCTCTGGACACCGCAAGGACTGGCCAAGCGGGAGCGGGTGAATGTGGCGATTGCCGTGGATACCGGCGATGCCCTACTGACGCCCGTGCTCCGCGACATGGCAGGCCGTCCCATCAATGAACTAGCAGAAGACTGGCGAATTCTCTTGGCTAAAATCAAAAAAGGGAGACTGGCCCCCGAGGACTATCGTGGGGGCACATTCTACCTCTCCAACCTTGGGGTCTTTGACGTCGTGCATAACTTTGATGCCATCGTCCCCTTGGGCGCCGCCGCCATTCTCGCCGTAGCGGCAAGCCAAGCCGATGGCGGCACGGAGTTCACCTTGAGCTGTGACCATCGCGTCATCTTTGGTGCCGATGCCGCACGGTTTTTACAGCGCTTGCGAGATCGCCTCGCCGACCCCTCCTGGTTGTCTGCATGAGCGAACAAATCCTGGCGCTGAACAGCGGCTCTTCTTCCCTCAAGTTCGCCCTCTATACGGCTACGAACGGGGTCGTGGAGCGCCAGGGCGAGGGAGCGGTGGAGCGGATTGGGCAAACCGTCGGGCGGCTGTGGTGGCACGGACAGGATCCTTGCGATCGGACTGCGCCCTTTCCCAACGCTGCTGCCGCCTTGGCTGCAGTGTTGCAGCTGTTCCGCGAGCGTGCGACGGAGGAGCTCGCTGCCATTGGTCATCGGGTGGTTTCTGGTGGGCCGCAACTGCGCGAACACTGCGCCATCGACGAAGACGTGCTGCAGGTCCTGCGCGGCTCCCTGCGCTTCGCGCCGCTGCATCTTCCCGCCGAGATCGCCGTCATGGAAGCCGCTCGCCAGCATTGGCCACAAACGCCGCAATTTGCTTGCTTTGATACCGCCTTTCATCGCCACATTCCAGAGCTCGCCGCACGCTATCCCCTGCCCCGCAATCTCTGGCAGGAGGGGGTACGAAAATATGGCTTTCATGGGCTGTCTTATGAGTACATCCTCACCCAGATCCCAACCGCAGGGCGCAGCATCATCGCCCATCTGGGCAATGGTGCGAGCTTGGCCGCCGTGCGTGATGGACAATGCCTCGATACCAGCATGGGCCTCAGCCCCACTGGCGGTATCGTCATGGGTACGCGCAGCGGCGATCTCGATCCCGGAGTCTTGCTGTACCTGCTGGAAGAAAAGGGCTATAGCGCCAATCAGCTGGAGCGGGTGCTGAATCATCTGTCGGGTTTGCTCGGCCTCTCCGGTCTCAGCGGAGACCTGCAGGTGCTCCTCGAGGCCGCAGATCGGGATCCCCATGCCGCCTTCGCCATCGACGCCTTTGCCTACAGCGTGCGCAAGATGATCGGCAGCTATCTGGCCGTTCTGGGTGGTGTGGATCGCCTGGTCTTCACGGGAGGAATTGGCGAGCACGCGGCAGCGGTGCGGGAAAGGATCTGCACCCCCCTGCACGGCCTCGGTTTCCATCTGGATGCGGCAAGCAACGCCAGAAACGAGAAGCAGATTTCCGAGCCTGATAGCCCCATCGAAATCCTCTGCATCCCCACTGATGAGGATCGCCAGATTGCGGAACATAGTTACCACTTACTCCAGACAAAAATCGCCCCATGACAGAGTCTACCCCACAGCCCCACTGTAAGGGGTTGCGCAGCGACGAAGCGACTCGTCTTCTCACCCAATATGGGCGCAATGAGGTCGTCGACAAGGCCCCGAACACGTTTCTCGTACTCCTGCGCAAATTCTGGGCACCAGTGCCCTGGATGTTGGAAGTGACGTTGCTCCTGGAGGCCATTCTTGGCAAATGGCCCGAGACCATCATCATTGGCTTATTGTTGGTTTTCAATGCGGTGTTGGGCTTCAGTCAGGAACGCAAAGCGCAGAACGCCTTAGATATGCTGCGCGAGCGCTTACGTATTCAGGCCCGCGTCTGCCGCGATGGCTCCTGGCAGGTGATAGCCGCTGCGGAATTGGTCCCCGGCGATCTCATACATGTGCGCCTTGGAGATATTGTTCCCGCCGATCTCAAGCTGGAAGAGGGTACTATCCTCGTAGACCAGTCTGCCCTCACTGGCGAGTCCATCCCGGTGGATCGCAATCCAGGAGACGCCATATATTCTGGTTCCATTATCCGCCGCGGTGAGGCCAGTGGTACCGTGACCGCCACTGGGACGCGCAGCTACTTTGGCAAAACCGCGGAATTGGTGCGCAGCGCGGGTGCCAAAAGCCATTTGGAAGAATTGGTGCTGCATATCGTTCGCTATTTGGTGGCCATGGATGTCTTGTTGGTGGTTGCCATTTTTGCTTACGCCATGGTGCAGGGCCTCAGCATTGCGACCATTCTTCCCTTCGCGCTGATTTTGCTCGTCGCTTCCGTACCGGTTGCCTTGCCGGCCACCTTTACTCTGGCCACTGCCTTGGCCGCTGTACGCCTTGCCCGACAGGGGGTATTGGTGACGCGCCTGGCAGCAATCGAGGAAGCCGCGGCAATGCAGGTGCTCTGCAGCGACAAGACGGGAACGTTGACCCAGAATCAGCTTCACTTGGAAAAAACATCGCTCTGGCCGCAGGTGGAAAGCAATGAGCTGTTGGCCATGGCCGCCATCGCCAGTGATGATTCGACACAGGATCCTTTAGATCTCGCCATCCTGACGGCCGCTACTGGCGCTGGGGTCACCTTGCCCGAGCGCAACGGATTTCTCCCCTTTGACCCCAGCAGTAAGCGATCGGCAGGTCAGTTTACCCGAGACCAGGATACTTGGGAGGCGATCAAGGGCGCACCACAGACGGTGGCGATGCTCTGTGGCGAAAAGGACTGGGAAAGGGCTACCCAAGATCTCGCCAGCAACGGCGCGCGTGTCCTGGCCGTTGCCGCCGGGCCGAAGGGGGCGCCACGCTTTTTGGGATTGTTGGCCCTCGCCGATCCGGTCCGTCCTGATGCTGCGAAGGTGATCCAGGAATTAGAAAACTTTGGCGTACCCGTGCGCATGATCACCGGCGATAGTGCGGCCACAGCCAGCCATGTCGCCCAGATCCTGGGGATTCGTGGCCCAGTCTGTGCGCGGGATGCCCAAAACCAAGATTGCGCGGTGTATGCCGGGGTCTTTCCAGAAGATAAATTTCACCTGGTACAGGCATTGCAAAAACAAGGGAAGATCGTCGGCATGACGGGCGATGGCGTCAATGATGCCCCAGCCTTGAAGCAGGCCGAGATGGGGGTGGCTGTCGAAAGTGCCACGGACGTGGCCAAGGCCGCAGCCAGTATCGTACTCACCACCCCCGGTCTGGAGGGCGTACTCACGGCGGTCATGGCGGGTCGGCGGGTATATCAGCGCATGCTGACCTACACGTTGAACAAGATCATCAAGGTCTTTCAAGTAGCCCTATTTCTGAGCCTGGGGTTTCTGCTCTTTGACCGCTTCGTGGTGACCCCCCTCCTTGTCCTACTTCTCCTCTTCGCCAATGATTTCGTCACCATGTCTCTGGCCGAAGACAATGTCCGCCCATCAACGAAGCCGGATCGCTGGAATGTGCGAAGCCTGGTCTGGTCTTCCCTCGCCGTTGCCGGCGCATGGCTGCTCTATATCTTTGCTGTCTATATGGTGGCACGATTTCTATTGCATCTACCGGAAGGCTCGGTCCAAAGCCTGGGTTTTGTTGGTTTGGTCTACTCAGGGCTAGCCAATGTGTTTCTGGTACGGGAACGCGGCCATCTATGGGCGGCACGCCCAGGCAAATTTTTGGCCTTGGCGAGTCTGGCCGATATTGTTATCGTGAGCGTCTTGGCAATCTTTGGCTGGCTGCTCGCACCGGTCCCAGCCTACCTGGTTGGCGCACTGCTTTTGTTTACCCTGATCTACACCTTGCTATTGGATCAAATAAAGGTTCCTTTGCTGCACCAGCTCACCAAGTGACGCAAAAATTATCCGTGTTCTGACCAAAGCCAATCAAATAATTGAGTGGTCAGCTCAATGGATGGTTCTGTGGGCGCCGATTTTTGGGAGTTTTGCCATCAGGGTATTTCCCGTGTCCATCGTTTGTATTGACCACCCCTGGCACGCGCCCGATACTGGAATCTTATCCTATCCTGCTGGTGTCATGATGATTTCGCGCACATGGGTGGCTTTCTTCAGTGGATTGCTGCTGGGATCCTCTGCCACCGGGGCTTTCGCACAGACACTGTCGCAACCCATGATCGCTCCAGGCCTATGGCGGGTCGTCTCCCTTGTTTACGGACCCATGGGTGCCGAAAGCCGCATCACCCAAGAGCAATGCTGGGAAGCCAGGACTGGTAAGATTCAAGCCTTTATCCCCAACATCGGCGATCACAACAGCACGAATGTCGAAACTCAGGTGCGGAACCATGGTAGCCACAGTACGGTGCAGCTCCACAGTGTCCAAATCCTCCCCAATGGCACGGGCACCCAGCGGATTCGCCTGGTGTTCAGTGACGATCGAAGCGTACTGCATCGCGCGACCATGCAGGGCTCTGGTTCCTTGCAGTTCTCCGCCACGCCACAATTGAACGAGCATTACCGCCAACGGGGACGCTGGCTATCGCCCACCTGCCCTCCTCGATTGGCCAAAACGCAGACCCAGGTTTTGCAAAAGCCTGGGGTACCTGCTGGCCTGCAACAATTGCAGGCACTATCGCAGCGGCTCCAGGCTCAATACCACCCACACTGACGTTTGGCGGTAAGCCCGGCACGGCTCATAGCGGTCAGTACTAGGCACCCAGCCAGAATATATGTACAGAATCGCGTACAAAAACGGAGCTCGAAAATGGATGCCATGACCTACACGACCCTTCGCGCCAATCTAGCTAGTACGATGGACCGCGTTTGCGAAGATCATGAAGCGTTGATCATCACCCGCAACGGAGAGCAAGCGGTAGTCATGCTCTCGCTCGAAGACTACAAGGCGCTGGAAGAAACCGCATACCTACTCCGCACCCCCACTAACGCCAAGCGTCTTCTTGCGGCAGCGGCGCAGTTGAACGCCGGCCAGGGAGTGGAACGGACGCTGGCAGAGTGAAGCTCGTCTTCGCTGACCTGGCTCGGGAAGACTACCCGTATTGGCAGAAGCAGGATAAAAAGATGGTCGAGCGGATCAACAAACTGATTCGTGAGGTCCAGCGCGAGCCGTTTAGTGGTCTCGGCAAACCGGAACTACTGAAAAATGCCCTCTCAGGATTTTGGTCACGCCGGATCAACGACGAGCACCGCATGGTGTATCGGGTTGAAGGCGATCAACTGCAAATCGCGCAATTGCGCTTCTGCTACTGACACCACGCTGGGCTCGTCGAAGCAACTGTTGAGATCGTCGCTCGTTCCATGATCACGATCTCACTTCAATCGTTAGCGCTTGCGGCGATACACATCATTGAAGCGGACGTTTATTCCACCGCATTGATTGTTGTCGGTGACAGCCAAGTATGGACCGATGAGTTCAAATTTAACGGCACAACTATATGGATCGTCGCCCCGAACCGTCAGCTTGTTTCCCATCGGAGCAGCAATTCCGTCCACTTCACCATTGTGGATGACCTGCTCGCCATCTACGATTGCTCCATACCAATACGCCTCACCGCCGATTTCCAGCATGCCTTTTGGCGCCAATTTTATTCCAATGTTGTTTGGTCCCGCTACAGGAACCCAACTTCACAGCCGGTCCTGAAGCGCTGGCTTCTTTGGGTAAGGAATTGCTCTCACATCTCTTTGCGATACCCAGCCCGTATAGTCGGTGTTCTTACCAAAATAATAAATACAGACCCATCCGTCTGCAGGATGTGCGGTAAGCACCCTGTCTCCATTCACCAAATATCCCTTTTGAATGCATTTTGTTTGGTTGGGGCAGCCCTCAGAGTCATCCCTCGCATGAACTCGCTCACCTGCTCCTGCGACAATTTCACCGAGATTTAATTCTGTATAAGATGGGAACGCACCATTTCTACAAGTATATGGCTCAATGGCATAAAATGTGATAGGCGAGGCTAACAATATCAATATTATACGGAAATTCACAGTGATTTACCGAAGCCCAGACGGATATTCAACTGCAAAGGCTTTGCAACATTACACCCATTATTGCTATTGAACATTTGTCACGTCATGTAATACACTCCATTCCACGGTACTGATGCTAGAACTATCTTCCGCCCTTGTAAATCTCCCGCCCTTGCACAGTCCCTGCGTCACTGAGCAAGAGAGGCCTAAGCGTCAATCTGCCAGTGGTGAGGGTGGGCTGCAATGAATTATTATGCATCAATATTAGCCCCGAGCCGCCCCTTGTTTCTTGGGTAATTGTGGGTCCATAAAGTCCCAAGGCGCAGCACTGCCTACATAGAAATCTAAATTTGGCGCGTAATTCGATGAGTCATCTAAGGAGTCTCTGATTTAGCCATCTGATACAATGGGCTGACCGAGTAGCGAGGAGATGCTATCCATGTCCGGACAGATAACCTTTGCCGAGGAGCCCAGCCTGTCGCGACGCCGCAAGCAGACCAAGCGAGAACGCTTTCTGGCCGAGATGGATGCCGTGGTTCCCTGGGCCAGGCTTGTGGCCTTGATCGAGCCGCACTACCCCAAGGGGGGCAGCGGCCGCAAACCTATGCCTTTGGAGCGGATGCTGCGGATCCACTTTCTCCAGCAATGGTTCGGCTACTCCGATCCGGGGATGGAAGAGGCCCTGTACGAGGTTCCTCTGCTCCGTCAATTCGTCGGTATCGACTTGGGTCGGGACTTCGTTCCCGATGAGACCACGATCCTGAAGTTCCGCCGCTTACTGGAGCGCCATGCGCTTGCCCAGGCCATCTTTGCCGAGGTGCAGTCCGTGTTGCAGGAGAAAGGGCTCTTGCTGCAGGAAGGCAAGACCGTGGATGCCACCTTGATTCACGCCCCGAGCTCCACCAAGAACCGAGACCGCAAGCGGGATCCAGAGATGAGTTCCACCAAGAAAGGGAATCAGTGGTATTTCGGGATGAAGGCGCATGTGGCAACGGATCTCCAAGGTATCGTACAGGCGGTGGACTTCACGGCGGCCAAGGTACCGGATCATCGTAACCGGTCTCTCAGCGGCGTTCTTCCCCCCTCCATTGGCATGAGGCAGGATGGCTTATTGCCTGGTCGGGATTGAGGTGGGCGGTGGAATCAGCGGTGTTGCTGGAAGCGGTGCAGATCGGAGCGCAGGGGTGCCTGGGCAAAGTGCTCTTTCCACAGACGAGGGGTGAGTTGGGCCACGTCCTTGGCCGGATGCTGACCGACCCGCTGCAGGACGTCTACGAGATAATCGTAGGGATCGATCCCCTGCAGGCGGCAGGTACTGAGCAGACTCTGGATGATACCGAGATGCTCTGCACCAAGTTCAGTCCAGCAGAAGAGCCAGTTTTTTCTCCCCAAGGGAATGGGTCGGATCTGGCACTCGATGTGGTTGGTGTCGATGGGCACGTCAGGTTCTTCCAGAAAGACCTGCAGCGGCCCCTTGCGACTGTGGACGTAGGCGAGGGCCTTGGTGAAGGGATTGCTGGGTAGCAAGGCCGTATCCGTCAGCTGCTGTTCGACCCAAGTGAAGAACTGGGCGACCCGGGGGCGGCTATGGGTATAGCGATAGTGCCGCTTGTCCGCACCGCTCAATCCTTGGCTGCGAATCTCATCTTCGACGCGATAGAACGCCCGGATCTGCTCCAGGGCCTCGGCCACCCTTTCCGGGGCGTGGGCCTCGGCACGCACGAACTCCCGTCGGCTGTGGGCCCAGCACTGGGCATGGATCAGCCCCGCGTTTTCTTTCTGGAAGCGGGCATAAGCGGCATAGCCATCGCTCAGGAGCACCGTACCCGGCGCCAAGGGGCCCAAGAGCTCCCGGATGTGGATGGTGCCCCGGCTTTCGGCATAGGGAAAGCAGATCTCCTGGGCATCGCCAAAGACCGGCCAGAAGTACCCTTGGTGCATCTTGCCCTTTTCCCGGCGTCCCGCCTTGATGGGGGTCTCGTCCATAGTCAGCACGCGAGACTGGCGAATGCTCTCAAACTGGGCCGTATAGATGGGGGACAGGAGCAGAATGGACCGTTGCACGAGATCGGTGAGCCAAGAGCGACTGACCCGCAGGCCTTGGGCCACCATCCGCTGATGCTGCCGATAGAGCGGCAAGTGGTACAGGAACTTATCCGTCAGGATTCCCGCCAGCAGGCTGACATCGGCCCGGCTGCCGTCCAGAACCCCCATGGGAGCCGGGGCGGTGTGCAGGGTCTCCGATTCCCGGAGCTTGACCACCGGCCGCTCGTATTTGAGGACGACATAGCTGCCTGGCCGCTGGGCCAGGCGGTAGCTGACCTTGGTATCGATGATCTCGCAGGCGTCGGGATCGAGGCCTGCGATCTCGGGAGCCGGGAGGGTGATGGTTTCGGTAGGTACCCGGCTCTCATCGAAGAAGGGCAGGCTTTCGGCCCGATCTTCCGGCCGTTTGGGCGCGGCGCGAGTATGGGCGGCGACGATACGAAGAGGCGCAGGTGCGACTTCCGCCGGAGAAAACTCCTGACCGAGACTCAGCTGCTCGACCGGAGGCGGAGGGACGCGCCGTTCGCTCTTCTGGCCGAAGAACTGCTGGCGGAACCAATCGAGCTGGCTTTGGAGCCCTTGGATTTGGGCTTCAAATTTCTTGTGGATGGTGGCATTGATCTCGACCTGCAGCTGCCAGGCAGCGAGGGCTTCGGGGTAGTTTCTGGGGGTGGGAGATTCTGCCAAATCCATAGCAGAATCATAACACTAACTGCTTAATATCGCAAGCATTTCAGCGGGTTTCAGGAGAATTTTTCTCCGTTTTGGTGCCGATAACGGCGCCTTTTTTGGACGCCATCGATGCCCTCCAACAGGAGTTTGAGACCGGTCCAGTCGATCTCCGCTTTGGGGGGATGCCGCCACGACCAAAAGCCACCCCGCTCCAGGCGCTTGGCCCAGAGACAGTATCCCGTTCGATCCCAATACAGCACCTTCATCTGGGTCGCCCTGCGATTCACGAAGACGAAGCAATGCCCGGACAGGGGATCCTGGGCGAAGGTCGGATGCACCAAGGCCGAGAGCCCGTCGAAGGACTTACGCATGTCCACCGGCACCCGGCAAAGAAAGACCCGGATGCGTCCTTCCGGAAAGAACATCCCTCAGCCTCGCCGAATCGAGAGGACGCAGCCACCCCCCAGGTCGAGGCGAATCTCCAGGGGCAGCGCCCGCGCTGCAGATGGTGGCACAGCACCCAGGCCCAATTCCACGAAGGCAGGAGCCATCGCCTCCCCATCATCCCCGGGAGCTACCACGCCACCGCTCTCCAGGCGCAGGCGACGCCGCCAATAATAAAACTGCGGCAGGGACAGTCCGTGTTCTGCGCAGAACTGTCGGGCAGAAAGGCCACAAGCCTCGTATTCCTGCATCCGTTGCTGCCAGACCTCCGTCCGGGCCTGAACCTTGCCGCTATCTTCTGGGGTGTTTTCCATGACGCCAATCCTTTACAAGAACGATGGCGCCATGCTGGGCAATGCCTGCTCAGAAGGGAAGAACGCCGGTCAGAGATCGCTTACGGATCATCAGCGGCTGGAGGGGCTCCTTACCGGAGAGGAGTCGGTGGTCCTCGCTGACCGGGGCTATGACTATCCCCAGGTGCATGACACGCTGGTGGCCCGAGGCATACGGAACGCGGTAGCGCGGCGACGCTATCCTGGGCAGAAAACCGGCTTGGCGGCCCTCAAGCGCTACAACCGCGCCATTGCCCGGATCCGTGCCCGGGGAGAACACGCCTTCCGGGTGCTGAAGTGCCAATTCGGTTATCAGCGAACCAGATATCGGGGTCTGGCCAAGAACGGTGCTCAACTGACCACGCTCTTTGCCTTGGCCAATCTGTACATGCTGAGGAGATATCTCCTGGCCGCGTAGGGAGTGGTGTGCCCAATATCCAATAATTCTCCAGAAAATGGGGGAATTTGACGGATAAGTGACCTGATAGCAACGTGCTTAGGTCAATACTGGGGACAAGGCGCACCTTTTTAGGCTAGGTCAGAGCTTCCCTAAGGTTCCCGCCTTCACGCCAAGCGCTCCTGCCATGCCGCTGAAACGAGCGAACAACTGCGAACCACAATTTGGGCAGAAGCCTCTACTGTGCGTATCTCCGCTATCCGCTTGAGACTCGAAATACTTCACTTCACCAATGATATCCACATCTTTTTCACGAAAAATCATCGCTGGAATGAAAGCGCTTCCAGATGAACGTTGGCAATCTTTGCAATGGCAATTTCCCGAGAACATCGGCTCAGCATTTACTGAATAACTTACTTTCCCACAAAGACACTTTCCGGAATATTTTGCATTCATGAAATCCTCCTGGTGACATCGGACGCATAACGTCTAACTTTACTGGACGCTGCGCGGATTCATCGCGCAGCTTCCGTTGGAATGATGGGCTGGGTGTCGTTGGTTCATTGCGCGGATGCCACAGCTTGAATGACTGTTTCAATTTCCGCGATGCCTGCCCAAGGTAGAGGAATAACAAACATATTCGCAGGTGCCATGAGCGAGAGAAATTGAGCGATCAGCCGCTCAGGGGGAAGCTCGGTGATATGAGTGCGGTTTTTCAACCCGACACCTCGAATATGGGCGAGTTTCCAACCATACTCATTGACGTTGAACCTTTTCGTAAGCGTGCAGTGGTATTTGGCAATAGGTTTTTCTACAGCCTTTTGAATCATGGCGACAGGAATCACGTCTTTGGCGAGGAACGCTCTGATGTCTTGAAGCGAGGGGCATTCGCCGTTTGATGCCATAACGTAAGCCCAGTGGGCGGGGCTGTTGTCGCAGGGAACAAGAGGACGTCCAGATAAGTGAGAAACAACGGAGCCGCGATTGTTGGAGTGTTTGCGGACAAACAGAGGCAGGTCGTCGGCGGCCACCCATGCGGCCAATAATTCTGACCAATGGGCAATGGCATTGTCCGATGGACGAGGACGGGAGGGGCTATTTGCCCACGCCTGAGCGAAGCTATCAATCAGGGCCGTGAGGTCAGGCGGAAGAAGTTCTGGACAGTGCGTGAGTGTGGTCATCTCAAGAGGCCCAGCATTTAGCTTGAGGGGCGCGAAAACATGCAGCGAAGCCAACAGTTGGAACGCTCCAGTCGAAGCGCCTGTTAGCCAGCAGCTTTGACATAACTAGCGCTTTTTGAAGTAGGGTTGAACTCAACAATAGAAACATCTCGTGGAATGAGATGCCCATTGACACGGGTATAATACTCGGCCAAGGTTTCTGATTGGCGGGCGTGCCGAGCCTCAAGAACGAAGAGGATTTTCCTGAAGTGCGCCGGTGCCAGAAGGAAGTAATACATTGCTTCGTTCCACACAGTGATCTTTGCGCTTGGCATGTTTCCAGTTTCTGTCCAGTTGTGAGACTTGCATTCGACTAATACTGCCGGTTCTTTACAACCCAAGTCGAAACGATGTGCTTTTCGAAGGTCATTGACGCCGAGCTGCACAGAAAATGATGTCGTAAGGGTCAAGCCTTCTTCATCGATGAAATAAGCCAATGCATCTGCCTCAAACTCACGGCCTGCATGTGCGTTGGAAACGGCTCCGGTACGCTGATGGTTTGTCATATGGCTAACGTAGAGCAAACCGGCTCGCCGAAGCGAGCTAGGTTGAGCGCTATGTTGGACGAAGCCGCTGCGCGGAGGAGTCGCCGACTGGCCTGACACGAATTACTCTGCATGTTCATCCACCTGAGGGTCCTCTGGGACGATTCTGCAATATTTCGTGAGGAGGAACCAGCATGACCTGCACCACCAACGAGCACTTCAACCGGCAATACCGGATCCATCTCAAGCACCTCAAGCTCAAAGGTCTGCAGCCCAAGACCATCGACGCCTATGCCCGCGCCATCCGGCGCTTGGGCGACTACTTCAGCCACCAGATCGATGACCTCTCCGAGGCCCAGTTGACCAATTATTTCAGCGACCTGATTGAGAGCCACTCCTAGAGCGCGGTCAAGCTCGACCTCTATGGCTTGAAGTTCTATACCACCCACGTTCTGCATCAACGCTAGGCCATGCCCCACCTGATCAAGCCGCCCAAAGCCCAACGTCTGCCCAACATTGTTACTGTCGACGAAGCCCAGCAGCTTTTTGCCACGACCCGTACCCCGAGCTACCGGGTATTCTATTTCATCCTCTACAGCCTGGGTCTGCGCCTGGGCGAAGGCCTGGCGCCTCAGGTTGGCGACATTGACACCGGGCGTCGTCGGGTGCATATCCGCGATGCCAAGGGCAACCGGGATCGCTTCGTGCCTTTACCGGCAGCCACACTCGCCGCCTTACGACAGTTCTGGCAACTCCACCGCCATCCAGCACTCCTCTTCCCCAACCGGCAGGGCGGTCTGAAGGCGGCGGATCGGGCTCACTCGCCCCTGGATCGCGTTGGCGTGCAGGCCACCTTACGCCAAGTTGTCCTCAATTGCGGCCTAAAAAAAGAGCACCCCACACAGCCTGCGGCATAGCTATGCGACGCACCTGATCGAAGCCGGTGTCGACCTGCTTGAAGTCCAGAAGATCCTTGGCCATCATTCGGTTCTGACCACGGCCCAATACACCCACCTCACCAGTCACACCCACGAACGAGCGCATGCCTGCATCAATGCCTTGATGAGCCGGTTCTCGATCCAGTGGAGGACGGTACAATGATTCCCTTCGACGATATTATTGCCCGCTTCGAGGCAGACTACCTGCGGCGGTATGGCCGGTCCCTGTTGCCCAGCCAGCGTCAGGCCCTTGCCGCCATGAAGCAGTGCCGCACCGCCTTGGCGCCACTTTTTCTGGCGGCATGCAGCGCCTGTGATGAGATCCGTCTGTTGCCCCATTCCTGCGGCCCTCGCAGTTGCCCGCACTGCCAACACCACGAAAGCCAGCGTTGGCTTGAACGGCAACGCAAGCGCAAGGTACCGGCCGACCACTTCCAGCTCACCTTCACGTTGCCGGCAGAACTGAGGCTACTGGCCTGGCAGCATCAATGCACGCTCTACGCCATCTTGTTCGACTGCGCGTGGGCAACGCTGCGTACCTTCAGCAGAAACGACCGAGAGTTGCAAGGCACGCCCGGCGCAGTGGCAGTATTGAACGCCCACTCCCGGCGACTCGATTACCATCCCCATATCCATCTCGCCATGCCGGCGACAACCCTGGATGCCAAGGGGCGGAGTTGGCGGACCAAGACTCGAAAGAACAGGCCGTGCCACCTGTTCCACCACCGGGCTTTGGCCAAGGTGTTTCGCGCAAGGTGCAGGCCACCCTCGAACAGACTGACCTGAAACCGCCGCCCGGTCTGGCGACGACCTGGGTGGTCGACTGCAAAGGCGTGGGCAACGGGGAGAAGGCCCTGGTCAATCTGGGCCGCTATCTGTATCGCGGGGTAATTCAGTAAAAGGCCATCCTCGCCTGCGAGAATGGCCAAGTGCGCTTCCGCTATCTGGACGGTAAGACCGGCAAACGGATGGACCGCATCCTAAGCGGTACGGCCTTCCCACACCTGGTCCTGCAACATTTGCCACCCAAGGGCTTCCGGCGAGCGCGCAACTACGGCTTTCTGCATCCCAATAGCAAACATCTGATTGCCTTGTTGCAGGTGCTGCTGAAGGTGGCGCCGAACCCGTGCTGGATAATGCCGCGCCCGCCATTGACCTGCCCATGCTATGGCGCGCCGATGCGCGTGCTGCGGCGACAGATCCCACCGTCGGCAGTGCCACATCCACCAGAGGTGGAAGCCATTGAGGGCGTGACTGGGTAATAGCCATCAACTCGGCTTCGCGGGCGCGCTGTTCGGCGCGACGGCTGTGCTCTGCCAAGAAACAGGAACAACTAAGGGTTTCAACAGGTTACACCGTCCGCGGACGGAACGAACTGCCACAATGACCGTGTCGTTGGGTATCTATAATGGATTCGCGGAAGCCAAGCTCCCGCATTCGCCCAGAGCAGCGAAAAGATATTTTCACGGGGTATCGTTCAGCACGCCGGGCTCGTCCAACAACCGGTTCAGATCGTGACTCGCTGCGCGATCACGATCTAACCTTGATCGTTAGAGCACACCTGCTATCTCGAGGGCGTACACCCCCGACGTGATTGCGCATAGAAGAAATAGAGCCCATGTAATGACGAAAAGCCAAAGGCGGAAATGGGTGCTGTGGTCCGTTGTGCCTAGGGAATTGGCAGCGACATCCGTGAGGAACAACAAGGCACCTAGGATACAAAGGCCGCCCGCGACTGCTGATGCAATAGCCCAGTTTTGATGTGCATGTGTAACTTTGAAGGCAATGAGCAACGCGAACGTTGCCGCGATGATGCCCGTACTAAGACCGATCAGTTGCTTCAAGACTTCCGCTGCGCTATCGAGCCCGTGCTGATTAGCCATAGTTTTCCCCTTGTGCGCGCTAATCGGGATAGGAAGAAGCCTCACGGCCCCTCCCTCCCACACCACCGGACGTTCGGATCACGTATCCGGCGGTTCGATGGATTGAATTCTTACCGTGCTGCAAGGCTCGGTACTCCCAGGGTCTCAAAGTAGCGCAGGGGTAACGCCAGAGCCAAGGCGGGTGTCTTCGACAATCGCCACGGCCCATGCGCCGACTTGCTGGTGTTCCACGCTTCGCGCACCGTTACCCCGCGCTTGCGTAGTTCCCTGTAGCCCGCCGGCCCCCATTGTTTCCAGAGGTAGCAGCGTAACTTGCGTCGTATCCACTTGTCGATGTCGCGCAGAGGGCTCAGTACCTCGGCAATGCCGAAATACGCTTTCCAACCAAGCAGGCTTTCTCTCAGCTCCGCCGCGATCACTTCTATGCGGTTGCCTCGTGTACGACGGGTCAGTTCCCGCACCCGATCTTTCAGCTTGTCGAGGGCCTTGTCGGCCACCTTCAGCTTCTTGTCGTTGCGGCTGACCGTGAAGCCCAGAAACTTGCGCTTCCAGGGTCGGTCCACCGCGCTTTTCAGCGGATTCACTGTGAGCCTCAGTGAGTCACTTACCCAGCGTGTCACGCTCGCCATCACCCGCTCGCCCGCGCGTTTGCTTCTGACCAGGATGTTGCAGTCGTCGGCATAGCGGGCGAAGCGGTGGCCGCACCGGTCCAGTTCCCAATCCAGTTCGTCCAGCACCACATTGGCCAGCAGGGGCGATAACGGGCCGCCTTGCGGCACCCCGGTCGACGTGGCTTCGATCTTGCCGTCCACCACGACGCCCGCTTTCAGGAAGCGGTTGATCAGGCGTAGCACGTCGGCGTCCTGGGTGCGGGTTTTGAGCCGCGCCATGAGCCGGTCGTGGTTGACCCGATCAAAGAAGCTTTGCAGGTCCATGTCGACCACCCAGCCGTAGCCTTGCCGAATCGTGGCTTGCACATGGCGGATCGCCTGGTGCGCCGAGCGGTTGGGGCGGAAGCCGTAGCTGTGCGGGTGGAAGTGGGGTTCCCATTGCGCGGACAGCACTTGCGCGATGGCTTGCTGGATAAAGCGGTCGAGCACCGTGGGGATGCCAAGGGGGCGCGTCTTGCCGTCGCCCTTGGGGATGTCCACCCAGTGGTGCTTGAGGTATTCCGGTAATTCATCGACCGTCATGCCGTCGATGCCCGGCGCGCCTTGGTTCCGGCGCACTTGCTTCAAGGCGCGTTGCAGATTGGCCCGGTCCAACACTTGGGCCAGCAACGCGCGGGGAGGAATCGACTCGGGTGGTCCATCCGATCCAGCCACGGGTTCATCCGGCGGCATGGCCGCCGCCAGCTTGCGCTGGGGGTCTGATGCGGTCCCGTTGCTCATCTCATGGTCCTTTGTCTTCCATCGTTCGGGCCTTCAGCGGGGGCGCCGCCTACTATGCCCTCTGCTGACTTCTCCACGGTATTCAGCGCCCGTTTCCAGGCGCCCCGCTTCGATCTCTTGAAGCACCGGGGAGATCTCCCGGGGTAAGACACGTTACCTTCGCGGCATAGACGCCGGATTTACAAAATTCACCCAATCGCAGATGGAGGACTTTGCGGTCACGTGCCCGCTCGTCCCGAATGCATCACGCCTCATATCCGGTTTTTGTTCATCGCCCTGCCGTTTCGGATTGGGCTTCCTTCAGACCCCCATCTCACGACGACGCCCTTGCCCTTCTCCTTGCCTTCGGCTCTGCAAACCTGGCCATAGGACTTTCACCTATGAAGTAACGCGCCATGCCCGGCGCACACGTTTAGCTTGAGGGGCGCGGAAACAGGCGGCGAAGCCGGCTGTTGGAGCGTCCCACTCGAAGCGATTGTTAGGCGACAGGCGCAACGCCCCTATTTGCCTGCATTAGTAATTATTGTTTGAAGCATGGGAAAACCAAACCATTGCACGATAAACCCGGTTGCAACTGCACCCCAAACATCCTTGACTTTAACCACTAACAAGAAATCTGTTGTAGCCAGTCTTGATAACAGCACAGTCATGACACCACTAAGCAATATGGCGGACATTAATCCAACGGCAATGGCTTTCATAACTACAAAGACGTCTGGGCCTAGATGTACATCTCCGAATAGCATTTGTAGAATAAAGCAGAGAATACCGCCGATCGCAGCCCCAAGAATTAGAACCCATGGAGAAGCGTCCATCTGAATATCAGTAGAAATTGTCTTTACGAATGAACTACCGTAGTTTGTGACATTCCCTCTATTGCCGATTGCTGGCTTGAACGGCCAAATGTGGACATTGGCATTAACTTTGAATTTTCCGGGCGAAAAAAATAAATAAGACCTAATTGTTCTATAAACACGAGTTACGACACCTAGGTCGGCCCCTGATCCTCCGTCTTTGCTTGAGTGTGGATCAATCTTCCATACAACAGAATAGGTGGCACCTGGGTCGATTCTTACAATTTCAGAAAAAGGTCTACTTTGAATGGTAGGAAAGAAAGCGCCTATTGATCCTGTTCGACTATTTTGACCATATATTTCTGGTGCCAATGATAATGTACATGCCTGGTCCACTATCCATATGGGTTTTGTTGATCTGTTGGATAAATGCCCAGACACAGACCAAAGCTCCCCTGCGACTGGTATTTCGCGTGATGGATATAGTGCAATATCAATGTCAGGCGCACCAATTGGCTCATCAGAGCCAATTTCACCATCAAAATCCACCTGACCTGGAGAAACGAACCCCTTTTTTTTTGATATGGTGCCTATCAATCCACCGATAAGGGCCTCTGCGCCTTCTGGCAAATTGTCGCCATGTTCTTTCTCAACAGTATCTTCCGAATCCTCATTGGCTTGAGATGAGTAGTTGTTCATATAACTTCCCCGTTTGAATGAGCCGCCCAACATAAAGTTGAGGGGCGCGCCGCTTTTGGCGCGTCCCTCTCGAACGCCATGTTAGGAGCCTTATGGAGCGGGAACATGCTTGCGCAGCCAACTGTCCCAAGACTCAAACATAACCCTAGGTGTCGCCATTTCTAGTTGATGCCTTGCGCGGCTTTCGTCGGGGTCACTCCTTGTGCGCCCACCGATAACGATACCGCGAACATCAATGTCCTTTTCCGGGTCTACATGGAGATAGCCATTTGGCCCCAAAACGGAGTTGTATTTTTGGGTGCCACTCTCAACAGCTTTACGAATTATATGCACCTCCCTGCGGAAGGGTTCGTAGTTCGACTGGATTTGATAGAAGCGTTCTCGAATTTGCTGTGCGGCATAGTTGATATCTGCGGCAACAGCACCATCGGCGTTCAGGTAGTTGAAATTGGCACCTTTCACTTCTATGAGTATGACATCCATGCGCGAGCGGTCAGTAAAGACGACGAAATCAACGTTGCCATGAGCAATTGGAAATTCGGAGAAAGCTATGTACTCGCGCTTTATCGCCGGATGTGCGCATGCTGCCCCGAGTATCGAGAGGTCGCGCTTAAGTTCTGCTTGGAGCTCTCGCTCAGATGCACCCTGAGCGACAAGATTTGCAATATTCGATAGCGGCAATTGAGGCTCCTAACGTATATTCAACTGCACAAGCGTTGCAGCATAACATCCAACTTTGCCGTATAACATCCCCGACCTCACGCGGCTACGCCATTGCATCGTCTTGATAATAGAGCGATTCCAGCACCCCTGGCAAACACTACCCCCATCAAACCGTCAATAGCGCGCGCTGCAGGGCCTGCAGGTCAGGGATTTCCAGCTGGCGTTGCTGTACGCGGATTAGCCCTTTGTTCTGCAGCTTGCGCAAGACCCGCGAGAGGGTTTCGGGGGTCAGGCCGAGGCGGGTGGCGATGGCGGACTTCTTGGCGGGGAGTTCGATCTGCACCCTGCCCTGCCCTTCGGGGGTCAGTTCCAGTAGGTAATGTACGACGCGCTGCTCGGCATTTTCGACACTCAATTGGCGCAATTCCTTGACCAGAAAATGCAGGCGCATACTCAGGCGGGCCAACATCTGGCGCATCAATTGTGGCCTGGCTTCCATTTGTTGCACGAAAAGCGCCAAAGGGATTTCCAGCACGCAAGTAGCGCTTTGCGCTTGCGCCGTGACCGGATAGCGCCCACCCAGGAAGGCGACGGCCTCGGCAAATAAATCGCCGGGCTGCATGATTTCGATGATTTTTTCGTCACCACTGGCGGCAGCGGCAATGAGGTGAATGCCGCCCGAGAGGAGCAAATAAAATGCATCTGCCTTTGCGCCTTCGGTAAAGAGGATATTTCCGTCCGACAAAACCCGCTGATGGCTCTGGGCCAAAAGCTCCTGTAACAAGGGCGGCGGCCATGCGGCAAAGATGGGGGTTTGCCGGAGCCGTTGCTGATCCTCTTCCTGAACTTCTGAGCTCATGTTTTTCCTTCTCCCGCATTCTGCGCAATGATCCTCTGCGCGGCCTGTCGCGCCTGCTGCAATTCCTGTTGGTACAGTGTCGTTTCGTATCCTTTGGCCGGCGTGCGGGTCAGGGGCTGTAGAACACTGCGCCCAGAATGCCCATGAATCTGGATCTGTACCACCATGGATAGGCCGGGGCGCAGAGGGTGCCTTTCCAATTCCTTGGCCGGCAGCGAGATGCGTACCGGCACCCGCTCGACAATGTGGATGTAATTCCCTGTGGCATTCTCCGGGGGCAGGATGGAAAAGGCACTGCCCGCACCGGGCAACAGGCCTTCTACCCTGCCATGGTAGCGCACGCTGCCGCCGTAATAGTAGCTGTGCAGGGTCACGGGATCGCCTGGCCGCACCTGGGCCATCTCCGTTTCCTTGATATTGGCGACCACCCAAAGGGGTTGAAGGGGGACGATGGAAAACAGGCGTTCCCCGCCCTGCACCATCTGTCCGGCCTGTACCGCGCGCTGGGCGATATAGCCGCTGATGGGGGCACGGATGTCGCGTCGCAGCCACTGGACGTAACTCAGCTCAAAGGCGGTGGCGGCCGCCTGCACCTGCGGGTTGTTGGCGAGCTCCGTCTTGGCCACCAAGGCACGGGCGGCGCGCAAGCGGGCCTGGAGGGTAGCAATTCGTGCCTTGACGCTGAGGATGTCCTGTTGAGTATCGCTGATCTGGATGGCAGCCACCGAGCCGCTCGCCTGGGCCTGAAGATAGCGTTGCAGGTTGTCCTGCAGCTTGTGCAGGGTTGCTTGCTGTGCTTGGATGCGGTGTTGCACCACTGGTACTTGGGCAAACTCCTGGCGGAGTTGGCGAACCGTCCAGCCCAGGGCCGCCGCCTTGGCCTGCATAGCGAGAGTGCTACGATCCCCCTGCAGGGCTGCCAGGAGCTCTCCGGCGTGGACATACTGAGTGTTCTGCACAAAGACCCGCCGCACGGTGCCATCAACCTGGGCCGGAACGGGGACGATGTTGCCGGTGACGTAGGCATCGTTGCTCTCTATCCGCTGGCTGCCCACCAGCACCCACCACAAGAGCCAAAGGCCGCCCAACAGCAGCAATATCAGGGCCAGGATGGCCAGCTTCTGAACGCGGCTCATGGCTCCACCATTTCCGCAACGGCCAAATGTTCCGCCATGAGTTCCGCCGATGCTGGAGCGGGGTGGGTGAACAGCACCAGTATCGCGAGCCCCAGAAAGGCCCACCCCCCCACATAAAAGATCTCGTTGAAGGCCAGACTGCTGGCATGTAACGCCACCTGCCCGGACAAATAGTCCTGGGCACCAGCTGGCGTCAATCGAGCAGACAAGGCACGGAGGCTGGCATCCCAGGCCAGGGCTTGTTGGCTGGGATCGGCAATCAGAAAATGCCGATGCAAGTCGCTGCGCCGTTCCCAAAACACGGCGATAGCGGGAATCCCCAGGGCCTGCCCGCTGCTACGCAACAGATTCAGCAGCGATGCTGCTCGCTGTTCTTCAGCTATCCTCAAACCCAGCAGCCCGATACGTGCCCAAACGCCAAAGACCGCGCCGAGGGCAAGCCCGACCAGGAGTGGCGGCCCGTGCAGGGTGTCCGGTGAAACCGGCAAGTCCCAAGAGGACATCCAAAAGGCGGCGATGCTCAGCAAGGCCATGGCTATCAGGCCCAGCCAGCGCGGATCATGACGGCGCAGGTACCAGTGACTGAAGGCCGCGCTCAGCGGGGCGAAAATGGCCATGGGGAGCAAAAGCAGCCCAAGCCGATAGGCGCTGAAGCCAAATTGCAATTGGTACAGCACAACCAAGGCGGCCAGCAGGCCTTGAAAGAAAAATCCTGTGAGTAGGATACCCAGGGCGGCGAGGGCAAAGTTCCGCTGGCGCAGCAGGCGTAAATCCGTGACCGGCTGAGGATGGGGCCAGGCCCAGAGAAACAGTGCCGACAGAGAAGTCACCAAGCCTACGACCAGCCACTGGCTGCGTGGGGTATCCCACCACCCGTCGACGTCCCAAAAGTTTCCCAGCATCACGGCGCATCCCAAGGCGGCGACGAGAAAGCCATAGCCGAGCCAATCCATGTCATACTTTCCGCGATTATGACCTGCGTCTTCCCAGGCCCAGATGCCCAGGAATACCAGCACTGCGAGGGGTATGTTGAGCATAAATAGCCAACGCCAACCCCAGGTATCCGCCAGGAGTCCGCCCAGAAATGGTCCAAAGGCAAAAGGCGTGATGGACGCCCAGCCCCAGAGGAAGAGACCGCGGCTTTTGCTCGATTCGTGATAGTGAGACAGCAGCAAGCTGAGGGATAAGGGGATGGTCAAACCACCCGCCAGGGCAGCGACAATACGGGCCAACAGGAAACACGCGTAGTCCGTGCTGATCGCATTCACCATAGAAGCGCCTGCAAAGAGTGCAAAGGCCAGCAGCAAACCGTCTTTATCTCCCAAGCGAC
Source organism: Acidithiobacillus acidisediminis (assembly GCF_023277115.1). Taxonomy (NCBI): domain Bacteria; kingdom Pseudomonadati; phylum Pseudomonadota; class Acidithiobacillia; order Acidithiobacillales; family Acidithiobacillaceae; genus Acidithiobacillus; species Acidithiobacillus acidisediminis. Next base: position 1,622,089 of record NZ_JALQCS010000001.1, on the reverse strand, counting down.
TGCGCATCCAGGGAGCGAGGGGGAAGGCCAGACCCAAACCGAGGAAATAAAAGTCCTGAGTCCAATCCGCGTAGCCAGGATTGCAGCCGAGGCTGCCGGCGATCTTGGGGATCATCGGCAGATAGGCCCCGCCATTGAAAAGCACCAGGAAATGACCCAGGCCGATGCTAAGATTGGCAGCCAGAAAGCGGTTGGCGCTACCGTGACGACTCCACTGCCGCGCGACTTCAGGTGCAGACTGGCCCATCCTTATCCGACTATTAGGAAAACGTAGCGCAGACTAGCAGCGACGAAGCTATCGGGACAAATTGGTTATCTGGATACAAGCTATCGGTAAGGTGGATAGCGTGACAGAACCCGATCGCGAAAAAACGGACGACGGAGGACGGCCTTGATCTTGTCAATCTGCTGCTCGGAGAAAATCAGAAGGTAACGTCCTTTTCTCCACGATTCATACAGTTTGTCTGGCACGCTCCCACGCACTAGGGTAGCAGATAAGAAAATATTCGTATCCAGGATCACTCGCATGTTGAGCGACGTTCCGCCATCACTTCGGCCTCTATGGCTGCTTGGAGCTCGTCACTGTCCATGTCCGAAGCGCCAAAGCACCGCTTCTTAAACAAAACGCGAGAGATCGCCTTCCAGACCACCCCTTGACAGATGTTGAGCGTCAGATACGATAGTAATCGGATACTCACTTAATCGGGTCACTATGCCTATGCACCCCAAGCACCTACCGGCGGACGAGCGCCGGGCCGAGACAGTTCAGGCCGTCGTCGAGCTCGCTGCGACACAGAATCCCAAGGAAATCACCACGGCGGCCATCGCCAAGCACATGGGTGTGACCCAAGGTGCTCTGTTCAAACACTTCCCGAGCAAGGAATCGATCCTGGAGGCCGTAATGGAGTGGGTGGCGGAACACCTGCTGGCACGCGTGGATCAGGCGGCGGCTGCAGCCCCCTCCCCCCTGGCGGCACTGGAGGCTACCTTCATGACCCATATCCATTTCGTCAGCGAGCACCCTGGGGTGCCGCGGATGTTGTTTGGCGAATTGCAGAACCAGAACGACTCCCTGCCCAAGAAGATGGCCCAGACCCTACTCCGCCGCTATGGCGAGCGGCTGCGCCAACTGCTCGAGGCGGGCAAGGCACAAGGGGAACTGGCCGCAGGGCTAGATATAGAGGCGGCGACGGTGTCTTTCATCGGCAGTATCCAGGGCTTGGTAATGCAGTCCTTGCTGGCGGGTGACGTCAAGTTCATGCAGCAACAGGCGCTGGGGGTGTTTGCCCTGTATCGGCGCGGCATCGGGAGAAAACCATGAAATTTCCTGCCATGCAGCGCCGCACCCTGGCGCTGGTTGCGGTCATCGTGCCGCTGGCCTTGCTGCTTGCTTATGTGGCGCTGCGCTCGGGGCCGCTGGCGCCAGTGGCGGTCACCGTGGCCGAGGTGCAAAAGCGCGCGCTGGCGCCTTCGCTGTTCGGCATCGGCACGGTGCAGGCGCGCTACACCTTTCAGATCGGGCCCACAGCGGCAGGTCGGCTCAAGCGGCTCGACGTGCATGTGGGCGACACGGTGAAGGCCGGGCAGGTCATCGGCGAGATGGACCCGGTGGACCTCGACCAGCGCATTGCCGCGCAGCAGGCCGCCATCCAGGCCGGTACGGCAAGCGTGCGTCAGGCCGAAGCCAAACGCGCCTACGCGCAGACCCAGGCGCAGCGCTACGAACAACTCATGGCTCTGCGCAGCACCAGCGAGGAAACCGTGGCCACCAAGCGGCAGGATCAGGCGGTGGCCGAAGCCACGCTGGCCGCGGCGCGCGAGGACTTGGCGCGCCAGCGCGCCGATCTGCAAGGTCTGCAGGCACAGCGGGCCAATCTGCGGCTGGTCGCGCCGGTGGGCGGACTGGTGGCGGCGCGCGATGCCGACCCCGGCACTACTGTGGTTGCGGGTCAGGCCGTGGTGCAACTGATCGACCCGCACAGCCTGTGGATCGACACCCGCTTCGACCAGATCACCGCTACCGGCCTGGCCGCCGGGCTGCCGGTGCAGATCGTGCTGCGCTCGCGCCAGGGCCAGCCGCTGCAAGGTCGGGTGTTGCGGGTCGATCCGCTGGCCGACGCAGTGACCGAGGAGACCGTGGCCAGGATCGTGTTCGACCGCATCCCGGCGCCGCTGCCGCCCCTGAGGGAACTGGCCGAGGTCACGGTGCAACTGCCCGAACTGTCCGCCGCCCCGGTCATTCCCAATGCGGCGATCCATGAGGTGAACGGCCAGCGCGGTGTCTGGACGCTCGACGGCAACAAGCTCGCCTTCACGCCGGTGACGCTGGGGCGCTCCGACCTCAACGGCTGGGTGCAGGTGCGCCAGGGGCTCAAGGACGGCGACCGCGTCGTCGTGTACAGCGAAAAAACCCTGCACCGCGGCAGCGCCATCCACATCGTCGAGCGCATTCCCGGAGTCTCGCCATGATCAGCCTGGCCGGGCGCGACATCCTGCATGCCTGGGGCAAGTTCGTCTTCACCGGCATTGGACTGGGCCTGCTCATCGGCGTGACCCTGACCATGGCCGGGGTGTACCGCGGCATGGTGGCCGACGGAGAGGCCGTGCTGAACAACAGTGGCGCCGATCTCTGGGTGGTGCAGAAAGACACCCTGGGGCCTTACGCCGAGTCGTCCAGCGTGTACGACGACCTGTGGCGCGGCATCCGCGCCATGCCCGGCGTGGCGGCGGCGGCCAACATCACCTACCTGACCATGCAGGTCGGCCAAGGCGATCACGATGTGCGGGCCATGGTGGTCGGCATCATGGCGGGCGAGCCGGGTGTTCCGGGCTGGCCGCCGTATCTGGTCGCCGGCCGTCAGATCACCCGCGGCCACTACGAGGCGGTGGCCGACATCGCCACCGGCTTCAAACTCGGCGACGTGATCAAGATTCGCCGCAACCAGTACACCGTGGTCGGGTTGACGCGGCGCATGGTGTCGTCCAGCGGCGACCCGATGGTGTTCATCCCCCTGAAGGACGCGCAGGAAGCGCAGTTCCTCAAGAACAACGACGCCATCCTGATGCAGCGCCGCCGCACCGAGGCCAGCCCCACGCTCAACCGCCCCGGCGTGCCGGGTCTGCTCGACGCCATCATCGCCTCGCAGACGACCAACAACTACGTCAACGCCATTCTGGTGCGCGTCGCCCCCGGCTACACCCAGGACGAGGTGGCGGAGCCGATCCGGCGCTGGAAGCGCCTGACCGTCTACACCCGCGCGCAGATGGAGAACATCCTGATCGCCAAGCTGATCGCCACGTCATCGAAGCAGATCGGCATGTTCCTGGTCATTCTGGCCGTGGTCAGCGCCTCCATCGTCGCCTTCATCATCTACTCCCTGACCATGGACAAGATCCGTGAGATCGCCGTGCTCAAGCTCATCGGCACGCGCAACCGCACCATCGCGTCCATGATCATGCAGCAGGCGCTGGCGCTGGGCCTGATCGGCTTTGCCGTCGGCAAGATCACCGCGACCTTCGCCGCGCCGGTCTTTCCCAAGTACGTGCTGTTGATGCCGCAAGACTCGGTCGCAGGCTTCTTCGCTGTCATGGGCATCTGCGCCGCGGCCAGCGTCATCGCCATACGCATGGCGCTCAAGGTCGATCCGGCCGAAGCCATCGGAGGTTGATCATGGCGGGCAAAGGCATACGCATCGAAGGATTGAAAAAACGCTACGGCAGCGGCGATACCGCCGTCGACGCCCTCAAGGGCGTGGACATGCACGTCGAGCCCGGCGAGGTAGTCGGACTGATCGGCCCCTCCGGCTCGGGCAAGAGCACCTTGCTCAAGTGCCTGGGCGCGGTGATCGACCCGACCGCCGGGCGCATGACCCTGGGCGACGAGGTGATCTACGACGCGGACTGGAAGGTGCGCGACCTGCGCGCCCTGCGCCGCGACAAGATCGGCTTCGTGTTCCAGGCGCCGTACCTGATTCCGTTTCTCGACGTGACCGACAACGTCGCGCTGCTGCCCATGCTCGCGGGGCGGCCGAATGCCGAGGCCCGCCAGCGCGCGCTCGAACTGCTCACCGCGCTGGACGTCCAGCACCGCGCGCGCGCCATGCCCTCGCAGTTGTCGGGCGGCGAGCAGCAGCGCGTGGCCATCGCCCGCGGTCTGGTCAACCACCCGCCGGTGATCCTCGCCGACGAACCCACCGCGCCGCTCGACTCGCAGCGCGCGATGGCGGTGATCCGCATCCTCAACGACATGGCGAAGAAGTACCAGACCGCGATCATCGTCGTCACCCACGACGAAAAAATCATCCCCACCTTCAAGCGCATCTATCACATCCGCGACGGCGTGACCCACGAAGAAGCGGGCGAAGGCCGCGACTTCGATTGATGGACACCGAGGAGATCCCGCGATGAAACAGCTGCCTGCCGATGTGCGCCCCTACCGGCGCACCCCCGAGTTCACCGAAGCGAGCATCCCGCCCGGGCCGGTGCGGTTTTACGTCGAATTCCACGCCGCCGCACCGCAAGCGGGCGACCCCCACGCCTGAAGGAACACCATCATGGAAAGTAAAGATTTGAAGCAGAACCCCCGGCCACGGCCTTTGCGAACCGTCGTCCTGTTGGCCCTCGCCATGGGGCTCGCTGGTTGCGCCGCCGGGCCAGATTTCCAGCGTCCGGCACCCCCCAAGGTTGCCGCCTACACCGCTGCTCCGCTTCCGCATCAGACGGCTTCTGCGGCCACCAACCTGGGATCGGCCCAGCGCCTCGACCCTGGCATGGTAGTTGATGCCCAGTGGTGGCGCAGCTTTCAATCCCCCGCCCTCGACCACTTCATCGACGAGGCGCTGCAGGGCAGCCCCTCCCTCGCCGCCGCCCGCGCCACCTTGCGCCAAGCGCAGGAGCTGTATGCCGCTCAGTCTGGATCGACACTGTATCCACAAGTGGACGCCGGGCTGAGTGCCGAACGTCAACGCTTCAATCCCATTGCCCTCGGGCAAAGCACGGGGGCACGCACCTTCAACTTGCTGAATGCCGGTGTTGGCGTCCGCTACAATCTTGACCTTGCCGGCGGCAACCGTCGGGCTCTGGAGGCCCTTGCCGCTAAGGCCGACTATCAGCGCTTTGAACTGGAAGCCGCGCGCTTGAGTCTGGCAGGCAACATCGCCGGCACCGCCATTACGCGCGCCCGGCTGGCTGCGCAGATCAAGGCCACCAGCGCCATACTGCGGGCGCAGGAAGAACAGATTGAACTCGCCCAGGGCCGCGTGCATCTCGGCCAGGCCTCACCGGACGAAGTGCTGTCCCTGACCACCCAGGCCGAGCAGACGCGCGCCAGCCTGCCCACCCTGCGCCAGCAGATGCAGCAGAGCGAGCATCTGCTTGCCGCGCTGGCTGGCCGCGCGCCGGGTGCGGGCGGCATTCCCGCCTTCACCCTGACGGATTTCACCCTGCCCAAGGCGCTTCCGCTGGTCGTGCCCTCCGAGCTGGTGCGCCACCGTCCGGACATCCAGGCGTCGGAAGCCTTGTTGCATGCGGCCAATGCCGACTACGGCGTGGCCGTGGCCAAGTTCTATCCCCAGATCAACCTCAGCGCGAATCTGAGCAGTCAGGCCCTCAGCAGCGCTGCCCTCTTCGGGCCAGGCTCCGCAGTTTGGAGCCTGCTCGGACAGCTCACCCAACCGCTGTTCCGTCCCGGGCTGGCGGCGGAAAAGCGTGCCGCCCTAGCTGCTTTCGACGCTGCCGCCGCAAACTACCAAAACGTCGTGCTGGAGGCCCTGCGCAACGTCGCCGACAGCCTGCGCGCGATGGATAACGACGCCCAGACCCTGGCCGCCCTGGCCGTTGCGGATCGGGCTGCCCAGGGTTCGCTGCATTCGGTCGAGCGGCAATATCAACTGGGCGCAGCCAGCTATCTGCAAGTCCTCGTCGCCCAGCAACAGGCACAGCAAACACGACTCGGATTGCTGGCAGCCCAAGCGCAACGCCTCAGCGATACCGTCGCCCTCTACCAGGCCATGGGCACCTGACAAGCCCCAGGCATCTGATAAGATGTCCGCCATGCCGCTCTCTACCCCCTCCCTGGAACTCCTGGAAACCTTTTGGGCCGTCGCCGAAACCGGCAGCGTCAGCGCAGCTGCCAAACGCCTGCATCGCAGCCAGCCCGCCATCAGCGAGCGCTTGCAGCGGCTGAACGACATCGTCGGTGAGGTGCTCTATCTGCCCCATGGTCGCGGTGTGCGCCTGACCGCTGCGGGTGAGGCGTATCTAGCCCCCGCGCGGCGTTTGCAGGAACTCAAGAACGAGGTGTCCGATCGGTTGTACCGGCGCTCGCACCTGCAGGAGGGGGTGCTGAAGATTGCCGCCACCAACACCATCGCCAATTATTTTTTACCCTCCCACCTGGTCGAGTTTCGTCGTCGCTATCCCGATATCGAAATCATCCTGAAAGGCGGCATCAGTGACTGGACCCAATATGCGCTGGGGGATTGGGACCTGCTCTTCATCGAGGAGGGGAGCGAGGACATCCCCCTACCCCGCTATTATCAGCGGCACCCGTGGCTGCAAGATGAGATTCTCACCATCTTTCCCCAGGATCATGCCTTGGCCAACCGGGAGACCATTGGCCTGGCAGACCTGCTGGCCTTTCCCATGGTCTGGCGGGAAGACCATTCAGGCGTGCGCGCGCGAGTACTGCAGGAGTTCACCCGCCAGGGCCTGGACGTGCCCATCCGCATCGAAGTCAATGGCGTCGAGGCCATGGGGAATGCGGTGGCAGCTGGTCTGGGCATCGGCTTCATTACCAGCACCGCGCTGCGCTATCGCCCCGATTGGGCGCTCTGCACCCGACGCCTCCCGGCTCCTCAAGGCATTCATTGGACCCTCCACCTCGCCGTTCCCGAAGCCCCCTACCGCTCCCATACCCTGAACGCCTTTCTACAACAGATTGGACTGGAAGCCCATGTGTCCCAAGGGACCTGAAACCGATCTGGAACCCTTGCTGGCAGAACTGCAGCACTGCCGGCTCTGTGCAGAGCATCTGCCCCAGGAACCACGCCCGGTCCTGCAGATCCACCCTCGCGCCCGAATCCTCATCGCCGCCCAGGCGCCGGGGCGGCGCGCCCAGGCCAGTGGCTTACCCTTTGACGATCCCAGCGGTGATCGCCTGCGTGATTGGCTCGGGGTCAGTCGCAGCCAATTTTACGATCCCCAGTTCTTTGCCTTGGTACCCATGGGATTCTGCTATCCCGGCAAGGCGCGCGCTGGCGATCTTCCGCCACGCCCAGAGTGTGCACCGCGCTGGCGCACACCCCTCCTCGCTCATCTGCAACAGGTAGAATTGACCCTGGTTATTGGCCAGTATGCGCGCCGCTATCATTTGCCCGAGAGCCGAGGCTCCCTGCAAGCGCTGGTGCGCGATTGGCGACACTATGGGCCCGCCCTGATCCCTCTGCCCCATCCCAGTCCGCGCAACACCCTCTGGCTGCGCCGTAACCCCTGGTTCAGCGACGACGTCCTCCCGGCCCTGAAGAATCGGATCGCCGAGATTCTGGGCTGAGTTTTCTTGACCGAAATCAAGGAATCGCTCATCTGCTGATGCTACCGTGCTCTGGAAGTCTCTTTCAGCCAAGGAGTAGCAGATGAGCATCAACATCGATTTGATCAAAAACAGCGGTAAGGCGGTGCAGGACTTGGGCGTGCAGGTCGCCGCCCATTTCTATGAAACGATGTTCCAGCACTATCCCGAAGTGCGCAAGATGTTCCCCGGCGACATGACCGAGCAGCGGGTACGGCTGTTCAACTCGGTGATCCTCATTGCCTCCAACATCGACAACACCGACATGTTGGTGCCCTATCTGAAGGAATTGGGCGTGGGGCACATCCAATATGACACCCGCCCGGAGCATTATCCAATCGTCGGGAAGAGTCTATTGCTCACCCTAAAGCATTTTCTGGGATCCGCCTGGACCGCGGAAATGGCAGAGTCCTGGGTAGAGGCCTACAACCTGGCCTCGACGGTCTGCATCCAGGCGGCCTGTGATGCCATGGCGGCGGGTCGTTATGTCCCGCTGACCCTCGACGATGTACCGCCCGTGGGGGCCTGACCTCTTCCGCCTCGGCCTGCCGATGGGTCGGGGCAGCACAGCGGGAGGATAACCATGGACTATGAAATTACCCTGGAGCCATCGGGGCGTACCTTACGTGTACGCGCCGAGCAGAACTTGGTGGCTGCCGCCCTCGAGCAGGGCGTCGCCATCCATCATGGCTGTGGCAATGGCTCCTGTGGCGACTGTAAGGGGACGGTACTCGCCGGCGAGTATGAACAACTCCCCTTCATGCCCCTCCTGCTCACCCCCCAGGAGCGCAGTGCCGGCAAAGCCATCCTGTGCAAGCTACAGCCACGCAGTGACATGCGCATCGAGGCGCAGATTGACACCCCGGGTCATTGGCAGGGGAGGATCCATGCCTTGTCCCGCCTTGCTCCGTCGGTCATGGAAATTCGCCTGCAACTGGAGCGCGAATATCCCTATCGGGCCGGTCAGTATGCCCGTATTGCCGTTCCAGGCCAGGCCGAGACCTGGCGCTCCTATTCTCTGGCCTGCCCTCCTGGGGATGATCATGAGCTTGTCTTTCACGTCCGTGCCGCTCCCGGTGGCCTCTTCACGGAATGGCTCTTTCACCAGGCGCAGCTGGGCGACATACTGCAACTCAGCGCAGCGCAAGGAGATTTTTATCTCCGGGAAGACAATGACCGGCCATTGCTGTGCATTGCCGCAGGTACCGGGCTCGCACCCATCGAGGCCGTTCTGCAGCAGGCTTTTCAGTCCGGCTGGCAGCGCCCCATGACCTTGTTTTTTGGCGCCCGCAAACGTCAGGATTTTTATCATCTAGAATTATTGTCCAACTGGGCTCAGCGTTACCCGAATTTTCAGTTCATCCCCACATTGTCCGACAAGGACGATGAAAGCTGGACCGGGGCACGCCGACTCTTACCCAGTGTGGCGCAAATGAGCCACTGGCAAGGGCATGAGGCGTACCTCTGTGGTAGCCCCAGCATGGTAGAAGCCGCCATCGATCTCCTGTTGTCCCACGGCCTGCCGAGCGGGCAGATCCACTTTGACAGCTTCGCGCCCAATGGCTAGGAGGATTTCTCATGAAAATACAATTGCTGGTTTCCAAGTGGTGCCCCACTTGCCCGCAAGCAGAAACGATTTGGCAAGAAGCTGTGCAGAAAAGACCGGCAGAACTGGAAATTCTGGACGTAGGCGATAAGGCCGGACGGGAGATCGTGAGTCGACTGCGCATCCGTACCGTACCGGCCATTGTCATCGATGGTGCACTGAAAACCGTTGGCGTGCAGCCCTTAAGCAATGTCTTGGCTCTGCTGGACGAGATGGTTGCGGGAGAAAGGCGATGAAGTCCATTCAAGCGATCATGCAGAACGATCACGAACACCTGGATACGCTATTACTCAGCGTGGAAACGGCATTAAAAAATCAGGATTGGCAGGGAGCGGAACGCCTGTTTGCGCAATTTCGCGACCGCACTGTGTCCACCCACATGAAAACAGAGGAAGAATTATTATTCCCTGCCTTTGAACGCTGGTCACAGGAAGCAGACCACCCTCTCACCTCCCTATTACGAAAAGGGCATCAGGATCTGCGCGTATTTTTTGCAGAAATCGAGGAGAGTCTGCAGCAGCACGATGCCGAAGAATTTTCGGATCTACTCAGCACGGTGAAAATTATCCTCCAGCAACATGATGCCAAAGAAGAAAATGAACTATATCCGCATCTTGACGCGGCACTGCCGGGCCAGATGGACATCATTCGTCAGAGAATGGACACTGTTGGGGAGTAATAAACATGAGTGAATATCGTGGCTGTGAACTTCCCGAAGACCTCTTTTATGATCTGGATTACGTCTGGGTTCGCCCCGATGACGATGGACTGTTCACTATTGGTGTCACCGATCCCGCGCAAACCATGTCAGGCCGGCTACAAAAGGCGCGCATCAAGAAAGTAGGAACGCAACTCGACGCCGGTCGTCATGTGGCAACCTTAGAAAGTGGCAAGTGGGCTGGCGGTGTCCCAACCCCCTTCGCTGGCGAAGTGGTCGCCCGAAATGAATCCTTGCTGGACAATCCGCACCTGATCAATATCGATCCCTACGGCGACGCCGGGATCGCGCGCCTGCGGGCAGATAATCCCAGCGAGGCATTGGCCAACTTGCACACTGGACCCGACGCCATAGCCGCTTTACAGGCCTGGATTCAGCGCTATGACGTGCAATGTATGCGCTGCTCCGATTAGAGGGAAATCCGTACCGTGAACCTGCTTGCCGACCCCACACCGAGCTTTGACACCCCCATAGAGCTCTTGCGGGCCTGCCATGAGCGGATTCTGCAACACTGTCGGCTACTCGATTGGCTGGATGCGCAACTGCAAACACAAGCTGTTGATCCGCAAATGCAACAGGCGGCGGCACGGATCCATCGCTATTTCACGCTTTCTGGGCCACCCCATCATGCCGACGAAGAATTGCAACTGTTTCCGTGGCTGTTGACGCATAAAGATCTGCCAGAGAATACGCGCACCGCCATTCTGGAGCTCAGGGAGCAGCACGCATCATTGGATGCCTGTTGGGCACTATTGGCAGAGCAGCTCTGCCAAATTCGTGATGGCCATTTCTCTGACTCCAGTTTGCGCAAGCAAGACTTTGTCGATCTTAGCCGGCAGCATGTCCAGCGCGAAAACGACCAGATCTTTTCGGTCGCCAGCCAGTTACTGGATCAGGAGACAGCCCAGGTCCTTGGTGCCAAGATGGTCGAACGGCGCCGCGCACATCCGTAGGAGCGTGCCATGCAAATTACCACTTGGCGTGTCTATGATCATCCATTCCCCGATGGCTATCGCGTATTGGCGGAACGCCTTTGGCCACGCGGTATCCGCAAAACGGATCTGGCACTCGACGCCTGGCCCAAGGAACTCACGCCCTCCGCCGCCCTACGTCAGTGGTTTCACCACGACCCAGAGCTCTGGGCAGAATTTCAAGCACGCTACCACGCGGAATTGCGGCAGCAGGAAAAAACCGCTCGCGAGCTACTGCAAGATGCTGGCAACCGCGACCTCGTTCTGCTCTACTCCGCCCACGATGCCAAACATAATGCCGCTTTGGTCTTGCGGAAGTATCTCCTGACGCTCACGAATGGCGATGGCGGTGGTGCACATCGGGAAAATGAACGTGGCTGTGAGTGATGGGCGCATGGCTATGCGGATGACGGTGACGAGTGCCGGGGGCCACCGGGACGTCATGTTCGTGTTGATGATGCTCGTCATGCGCATGCCAGTGCTCATGGGAGAGTGGCTCGTGCGTGTGCACATGGGCATGTTGCTCGGTCAGATGCAGCCAGACGCCCAAGGCCATGAGGGCACCGGCCACCAGCAGCGGCCAGGTGATCGGTTCGCCCAGGGCCACGGCTAATACCGCACCAATGAAGGGTGCCACGGAAAAATACGCACCCGTGCGCGCGGTACCCAAGTGACGCAAAGCAACAATAAAGAGGGCAAGACTGACGCCATAAGCCGCAAAACCGACCAGCATGGCCGCCGATACGTCTGGCAGACTGGGCCAATGAGCAACCCCCAGGGCAAAGGCCAAACCCAGATTGATCACCCCAGACACCAGGCCCTTGCCTGCCGCTATCCAGCTGGCGTCGGACAGTGACACCTTACGTGTCAGGTTGTTGTCCATCCCCCAGGCCAAGCAGGCGCCCAGCACCGCGAGGGCCGGCCAGACACCAGAAAAGCGTAGTTCCCCCGGCCAGCTCAAAATCACCGCACCGAGCATGATGGCCGCCATTCCCAGGGCGATGCGTCGGTCAAAGTTTTCGCGAAAGGCGAACCAGGCCAGCAGGGCGGTGAACATCCCTTCGGCATTGAGGAGCAACGACGCCCCCGTCGCCGGCATATGGCGCAAACCTAGCAACAACAGTACGGGTGCAACGATACCCCCAGCCATAATCGCCCCCGCCAGCCACGGCCACTCCCCCGGAGCCAACCGCACCGGCTCAGCGTGGCGAAGACGGCGCACCAGGGTCAGGCCAAGCCCAGAGCCCAGATACAAGAGGCCGGCCAGCAGCAAGGGATCAAGATCAGTGAGCAGCAATTTTGCCAAGGGCGTACCAGCGCCAAAGAGTAATGCGGCCAACAGAGCGGCCACAACACCTGGTTGAGCGAGATGCATCTTGGACACCGGCAAATTCTCCATGCTCGGGGAAGATTATAGAGTACCAGCGATAGCTCACCTATCGAATACCAAATTTATTCAGCACCCAAAATCAGCAGGTGCAGGCAGAGAACCTAGCCAGATGCCACCTCCATCGAGGTGCTCAGGCGCAGAATTCTGAGCCCAGCGATTAGATGGCTCAAAAGTGCAAGGATCTCTCTTGAACCAACTGGATTCTATCCACTGAACCCCGTATCATCTGGCGAGACGTCTTACCGTTATTATTTTCGCCAAACCTACCGGATAATGAAGCAAAATGATCGACAGTCTAGCGAGAAGAAATAGGCCGGCGCCGAGCACTAATTGGTTACTAACGATAATCTTGTTTGCAGTCGGAGCGGTGTTTTTTTCCTTCGATATCGGAAATACCAGTCTGTGGGATATCGATGAGCCCATGTACGCCCAAGCCCTGAAAGAAATGATCGCTCGGCATGACGTGGTCACCCCCATGTTGAATGGTGTGGTTTTTCCGGACAAACCCATACTGAATTATTGGTTGATGTGGGCGGGTGTGCACTTTTTTGGCATGAACAGCCTGGGATTGCGTATTGGCTCAGCGCTGATGGGGGCTGCTCTGGTAGCCTATCTGTATCTTGTCGTGAGCCGAATCCGTAATGGCCGCGTGGGGTTGATCACGGCGCTCATGACCCTGACCGCGTTGCATAGCACCGTAATTTTTCGCGGAACGACTCCCGACCCTTTGTTGATCTTATGGGTCAGCGTCGCGCTCTTGGAATTCTATAGCGCTTATATCCGGGAGAAAAAAAGATCGTTTCATCTCCTGATCTTCTACTGTGCGATGGCCATGGCGACCTTGGACAAAGGTCCGATTGGATTTTTATTGCCGGGCTTGATCATCACCGTTTTCCTATTGATCCAGCAAGACTTACGCTTCTTGCTACAACAAGGGCGCCTAGCCATTGGCGTTCCGGTGTTCCTGCTGCTGGTTCTGCCCTGGTACCTGGCCGTCGGTCTCACGACCCATTGGGTGTGGGATTCAGAATTCTTTTTACAACAGAACATTGGCCGCTTTGACGCCAGCATGCAGGGCCACAAGGGGCCGTTCTTTTACTACCTCATCAGCATCTGCGTTGGTCTGCTGCCTTGGTCTGTCTTTCTACCGCAAGCGCTCAGGCATCTTTTTCAGAGAATACGCAAGTCCCAAACTGATCATTCACTGGGCATCTTTCTGGTCATCTGGGCGGTGGTATGGACCGCATTTTTCAGCCTCTCTGCCACAAAATTACCCAGTTACGTCTGGGAGGCCTACCCGCCCTTATTGACCATCCTTGCCTTATATTTTGACGACCTGATGACCCGGGATGCGTGCCTGAACCGACGCACGGCAACGATTTCACTGATCATTGTCGCTAGCATCGGCATAGCGCTGGGGATTTTTGGTCAATGGATCATTCCCAGCCAAGATAGTCATATCCCTAGCCTGGGGATCTTGGGTTTGCCCTACCTGCTGGCCGGGATTATTGCCTTGATTTTGGTGTACCGAAAAATGCCGCTGGCCGCCACGCTCCTCGTTTTGGGCACCGGCTGCGTTGCCTTGACGGTTCTCCTGGTGGCGGTGGTGACACCGCAATTCAATGTCTTGAAACCTTCCCAGGCTATGGGCGCATTGATTCGGCACCGTCAAGGGTCGGAGCCCTATCGTTTGGTGACTTGGCATTGGTACCAGCCCGACTTCCTCTTCTATGCTGGGCGCGGTACGATGACGGTTCTGCACGCCAAAGATCTCCGGCAAATCGTCGATCTGCATGCCACGGTCCCGGTATATCTCGTCTGCCCACAAAAAGCCGACTCAACCATCGCCACGCAGTTATCCAACGCATTTACCATACAACCCTTACTGACGCGCTACGAAATCTACAGTAAGACGCCGATTACCTTGTTCCGGCTTACTCCACATCCTGCGGAAAAGGGCGTTTCTGCCAACGTTGGCGAATGATATATAAGGGCCGGTTTTTGGTTTCTTCATGAATCCGCCCAATATATTCGCCAATGACGCCCAAGGCCAACAACTGCACGCCGCCCAAAAAAAGTATGGCCACCATCAAGGAAGGATATCCCTTTACCGGGTTACCATAAATGAGGGTGCTGATAACCATCCACACGGCATACAAAAATGCCAGTACCGACACCACAACACCGAGCAATGTCGCGATCTGTAGGGGCAGTTGGGTTGTCGAGGTAATGCCGTCCAAGGCCAGATTCCACAAGCGCCAGTAACTCCACCGGCTTTTACCGTGACTCCGGGCGGGGCGGTGATAGGTGATCTCCGTACTACGAAAACCTACCCACGAGAATAACCCCTTCATGAAGCGGCGTCGCTCGGGTAACTGGCGCAAGGCATCAAGCACCGGACGGGAAAGCAGGCGAAAATCGCCGGTGTCTTCCGGTATCCTCATCGGGCTGAGTCGATTCAGGAGCCGATAGAAACCATAGCTTGAGCTCCGTTTCGTCCAGGACTCGCCGCTACGACTCAGGCGACGGGCATTGACCACGTCATACCCCTCCTGCCACTTGGCCAAGAGTTCTGGAATCAGCTCGGGAGGATCTTGCAAATCTGCATCCAAGGGGATTGCACACGCCCCCCAGGCGTTGTCCAGACCCGCGGTCAGGGCTGCCTCCTTACCAAAATTACGCGACAGCGCGAAAACCCGAATGCGGGCGTCTTGCTCATGCAGGGCGAGGAGCATGGACAGCGTATCGTCGGTGCTCCCATCATCCACGCAAACCATTTCCCAAGTTACGGCCAACGGATCCAATACCGTGCGCAGGCGTTCAACCAGGGCGGGGATACTCTCGGCCTCATTATGAAAAGGCACGACCAAGCTGCACACCGGGCGGACACCATGACTACCCACCCCAGTCCGTCGCTGGCGCGGCGCCAGCCGCTGAAAAGACGCCGATCGAATCAGCATCTACGGTGCTCCAGGAATGGAAGGTGAAGACATTTGTCGAGCCAGGGGGATCTAGGGCAGGTCATTGCGCAGAAGACTCTCCATCGCGTAGACGTTTCGGCGGGAAGTACACCCAGGCGGCCAAAAACAAAAAGGCAATAATGTAAATGTTGGTCGTGCCCAGGACGTCGCCCTTGTTGGCCGTGCTACCGGCCAGATAGGGAGCGCCCCATCCCTCGGCGGTGGTCCAGACCCCAAAGCTGTAGGCGATACCTACCGGGATCAGCCAACGCAATCCAACGCCCAAAAGCAAAAACAGGGCGATGACACTCTCGGCGATGGCCGCAAAGTATCCGAAGAGCACGGGGCCAACGGCCTGAATCAGCACAATGAAGAAAGATATATAGGCGGCAATCCAGCTGGGCTCTCCCGGCAAAGCCTGCTGCATATAGGTCAGGGCGTTATGGAGAAAATAGGGTTGCCACTTCCAGAAGGCGTCAAAGGCCCAGAGCAATCCAAACAGAATGCGCGCCATGTGCATAGCCGGGGCCGAGAGTGGCCGCCGTACCCCTGGCGCCAGCGACCAATATTCCCAAGAGCGCGTGGTCAGCACATAGACAAAGACCAGGGCATAGATGATCGCCGTGCCTGGGTCGGTCGCTCCTTGGGTGTAGGGTCCACCAAAGCCTCCCACGGTGCTCCACAGCCAGAGATTGTAGAGAACACCAACCAGGGCGAGGAAGGGCAGGCCCAATCCCGTAATCAGAGAGACAGCAAGGAGGGCATCAAGAACCACGCAGGCCCAGGCCACGGCGTGCGGTCCGATCTGCTGCACCCAGGCCGCCATCCATTGGCCATAATGAACCACCCAAGCGGGCTGGCCCGCCGCCGAGTCGGCCGAGAGGGACCCGAAAAAATGGGCGCGATAGGCGGGATTCAGTTGCAGGGCCGTATTGATCAGCCAAATCACCCCAAACAGGATGCGTACGGCGGCAACGGCCTTCTGTCGGACGGGGTTATCAGAATTTGCGGCAGTCATGATGCTCTCCTCATTCTCACTTTACGAAAAACGCGCCGCAGGTCGGCGGCCACGAAGGTTTTCCAAAAAACCATACAGACTGGGCATGAACCACAGGACCAAAGGCACCTCTGCGACCAGACCAGAGATGATAGCGATGGCCAAGGGTGCCTGCATCTCTGCGCCAGCGCCCAAGCCCAGGGCCAGGGGCAAGAGGGCCAAAATGGCGATAATGGCTGTCATCAGCACTGGGCGCAAACGCGCCTGACCGGCGCGACTGAGTTCTACGGGCGTGACATCCCGCAACTCGGCAAAGAAAAAGATCGCCGTCTCGGTCACGATCCCCACGATCATGGTCATCCCGATCATGGCGGTGATGTTGCGTTCCGTCCCGGTGAGCCAAAGACCAAAGAATACGCAGCCCAAAGATAGAATGGCGGTGCTCAGGATGCTGACCACCACGCTGAAGCGTTCATACAGATAGAGGAGCAAGAGCGCCACCAAGAGAATGGCCGCGAGCAGCACCAGGGCCAAGGCCTGCATGGCGCGTTGCTGCTCCTGATACAGGCCCCCGTATTGCAGGTAGACGCCCGCCGGGAGCCGCATCTGCGCCAAACGGGATTTGAGTTCAGCCATGACCGTGCCCATGGAGCGCCCTTCGATCCGCGCCGTTACCGCGACCATCGGCTTGAGATTTTCCGTCGTGAGTTCGGCCTGACCCGACTGAAGACGGACGTCGGCGACCTGCCCTAGCTGCAAGTAATGTCCATCCGGAGCCAGCAGCGGCAGGCGACGCAGCTTTTGAATCTGCGACCAGGAGGAGCGCGACGCCCGCAGACGCACCCCGATCATTTCCTGACCCGTGGGGATGCGCGTCACCACCTGCCCCTGCATCAGGGTATGCAGTTGGCGGGTGACATCGGCCGGGCTCATGCCTGCCAGGGCTGCCCGGACGGGGTCGATATGGATGTCCACCGCATCACCCGCAATGGTGATACCGTCAAAAACTTCGGTGACGCCCGGCACCTGGGCAATGCGCTGTGCGACTTGATGGGCCACAGCGCCCAATGTCTCGGGATTGCCTCCGTAGATTTTGACTTCAATGGGTTGGGGCACGGCCGTGAGATCACCAATCAGATCTTCCATCAACTGCCCGGTTTCCACGTGCAGACCCGGTACCTCATCATGGATTCGCTGGCGCAGGTCGCTCATGATCTGCCAGATGTTATCTTGCCGCTGGCTCTTCAGTCGGATGAAAAAATCCCCGGTGTTGGCCTCGGTGATGCCGCCCCCCAGTTGCAGGCCGGTGCGCCGGGAATAGCTGAGGACATTCGAGTTATGGGCCAGAATATCCTGCACCTGATCGAGCAGACGGTCGGTTTCCGCCAGGGAGGTCCCGGGCGGGGCACGATAATCGAGGACAAAGCCCCCCTCATCCATCCGCGGCATGAACCCACTCCCCACTTGGGTGTAGGACCAGAATCCCAACGCGGCGACCCCGATGAAGATGCCCAGAATCCACGCCGGTCGCGGCAAGAGATAGTGCAGCACTCGGCCATAGAGCTTGCCCAACCAGATCAGCCAGGGCCCTTGGTGCTCGGCACGTTCGGCATCTTTTTGGCGCAGCAGTACCTCGGCCAGCAGGGGCACGGCCAGATACGCGACCAAAAAGGACACCGTCAGGGCCGCGACAATGGCAATGGCCAAGGCCTGAAAAAAGGCCCCCGTAATCCCCGAGAGAAAACCCAACGGCAGAAAGATGATCATGGTCGCCGCCGAAGACCCCGCCAACGGCTTGCTCAGCTCTAGCGCCGAGTGCAGGACGGGAACCCGTGTGCCGGGATGTTCACTGATGCGCCGCATGATATGTTCCAGCATCACCACCGCGTCATCCACGACCAAACCCACCGCTGCCGCCATCCCCCCCAGGGTCATGATGTTGAAGCCCTGATGGAAGACGTAGAGGAGCAAGACGCTGGCGAGCAGCACGCTGGGCAAGACAATGGCGACAATGAGGGTCAGGCGCAGATTGCGCAGGAACAGCAAGAGCACCAGAGCAGCAAGCACGGCGCCGATGAGGATGGCATCGCGAACACTCGAAGCCGCAGCGGTAATCAGCTGGCTTTGATCGTACCAGGTACTGATTTTCACCCCCGCTGGAATACTGGCGGCGTCCTGCCGGAGCAAGCGTCGCAGGGCATGATCAATGGCCACGGTATTGCCGCCTATCTGCTGCTTGATATTGACCAGCACCGCCGCCTTACCATCGGCGCTCACGGTGGTCCATTGGGGGACCACTCCCGGGCGGATCTGGGCCACATCGGCAAGATCCACCACCCCATCGGGACCACTCTTGAGGATGGTCTGGCCAATTTCCTGTTCCGTGCGCAGGGGGCTCTCGCTCAGAATCTGATAGAGCCGATAATGGCGCTGGATGCGCCCGACCGCCGTGATTATGTTGCTATCCGCCAAGGCCCGGGAGACATCCTGAAAATGCAGGCCATAGCTTTGCAAGCGTAGGGGATCGACAATCACCTGATATTCCGCCTGCTCCCCACCCTGGACGTCCACCTGGGCCACCCCCGAGATGGCCAGGAGCCGCGGACGCAGGTCGTAGTAGGCGTAATGACGCAGGGCTACCGGACTCAGGCTGGAGGAGGTCAGGGCAAGGCCCAGAATCGGGTCCACCGTAGGATCCATCCGCCGTGCCCGGAACTGAGTTCCAGCAGGGAGACTGGGCAAGACCTGATTGATGGCCGACTCGGCCTGCAGCAGGGCGGTGTTCATTGCCGTGCCCCAGGCAAACTGGACCGAGATATCCGTGGCACCCCGGGAGGTGGTCGAACGAATCTTTTCCACCCCCGGCACGCCCCGCAATGCCTGCTCCAGGGGCTGGGTCAGGGTGAGCTGGGTCTGGGCGATGGGCAGATTGCCCGCATCTGCGGCCACCTCGATGCGGGGAAAGGCCACCTGGGGAAACAGGGCCACGGGTAATTTGAGGGCCGCCGCGACCCCGGCCAAGACCAGCAGGGTCAGAAAAAACAGTACGGAGCGGCGATGCCGCAACAGCCAGTCGCCCATCAGGAGCCCCTCTGCAGCCGCAGCGCCATGCCGTTACGCAGCTCATAATTGCCCAGGCTCACCACAGATTCGCCGGCGTGCAGCCCCTGCCGCACGGCAATCCAATCCCCTTCGCGCGAGCCCATCTGGATCCAGCGCCTCTGCGCGCGCCCCTGTACATTCACATAGCAGTAGGCCCGCTTGCCCGCATAGAGAACGGCACGGTCCGGAATCGCCAGGGCATCTTCTTGCCCCAACTGGATTTCTGCCTGCAGCATCATGCCGGGCAAGAGCCCTGGACTGGCCGGTAGGGCAACGACCACATGGGCCAGACGACTCTGCGGATCGACCTGTTCGTAGATCTGGCTGATCTTGCCTGTCCACTGTAGACCCGAACCATAGACCGGCCGTAGCTTCACAGAGTCACCGGATTGCACCCGCGCCAAGTCCGCGGGTTCTATACCCAGGACGACCCGCAAGGCATTCCCCGTACTCAAGCGTAACAGCGGCTGACCGGCAGCGATGACCGCGCCCTCCTCTACTGGAACCTGAGTCACCACGCCATCGATCGGCGCACGCAATACACCAGTTCCCATGGAAGCCAAGCGTGACCGCCAATCCTGCAGAACGGCCTGGGCCTTGGATACACTCTGCTGCGCGGCCTGTACTTGGGCGTTGGTCGCGAGTTGCCGTTGCCGCAATGTTTGCAGCCGATCCAGATCGGATTGGGCGAAGTGCACATCGATCTGCGCCTGCCGATATTGCAGCCGATCCGCAACGGACGGCTGCACCTGCAGCAGACGTTCGCCCCGCCGCACGCGTTGGCCCGCAGCCACCCAAACGTGCTGCACCTGACTTTCGGCCTGCACACTGACGCTGCGCCCCCCCTCAGGGGCAAATTCCACGTTGCCATAGGCCCGTAACTGCTGCACAAAGTGCATGTTGCGCGCCGGGGTCACCTGTACCAGGGCCGACACCCCACCCCAAGCAACTGTCGCCAACAGCAAGCCCATGGCCAGCAGTGCGAACTGCACGGATCGGATAAACGAGATCATGGTGTTTGCTTCCATTCTTGCCAAGGGATGCCCACGGCCATTTCCAGAGCCGCCTCTTCGGTGGATTGCGCCTCCTGCAAGGACAGGAGTTGCAGGCTTTTGGCCAAACTTTGACTACGGACGGTTTCGTAATCGAGCAGCGTCACATCATGTTCGCTGGCAGCCACCCGCAGTCGTTGTTCCGCCTTTTGCAGGGCCGGGACCTGTTGCGCCAGGGGCGTAATTTCTGCCTGCAGGCGCTGCAGATCGCGCACCAGGGCACTGATCTCCGCCCGGGTCTGAAACAGCCGGGCACTGTAGGCCGCGTGCAGCTGGGCGCGAGTAGCCCGGGCTTGGGCGATGGCACCCCGGTTGCGGTTCCAGAGGGGAATGCTCAGGTTGATGCTGGGCCCAAAGGTCTGGATGTTGGAGGTATCCGCAGCATGGCTGACGCCAATACTGAAGGCCGGATATTGCCCGAGGATGGCGGTGCGCACCTGGGCCTCCTGGGCGGCATAACCGGCACGCAAGGCGCGCAAATCCAAGCGATGCTGGATGGCCAAAGCGACGAGCTGCGACACCGGAGGGATTGGGCCCAGAGGCCGAGGGGCCGCCACCTGCACCCGAAAATCCGGCGGCAAACCCAAGGTCTGATTGAGCTGCAAACGCGCCTTGCTCAGCTGTCGCTGCAGGGCCAATTGCTGGTCCTGGCTGTCCAGATAGGCAATCTGGCGCAGGGTGGCGGAGCTGATGGTGGTATCCCCCTGCTGCAAGTTCTCTTGCGCCACCCGGTACAGCTGGGTGCTGACCTGGGTAGCGGCCGCCGCAAGGGTCTCCTGCCGGTGCAAATAGTACCACCGCCGCGCCTGAATACGGGCTTGGTTGGCCAGCATCCACTCTTGCCAAGCCACCTGATATTGCACCGAGCGCCGCTGAGCACGGGCAGCGGCCAGACGCGTGCTGCGGGTAAACAGGCTGGCCAGGTTCCACTGGAGACCGATGCCGTAAGCATTGAAGTACCCTTGGCTGACATTGCTCGGCAGATCGGCACTCAGGGAGAGCTGTGGATCAGGCAAGAGGCCAGCGGCAAAGACCTGCGCCTGGGCCACCCCGCGTTCGGCGCGCAACGCACGCAGATTGGGGTTGAGCATGACCGCGATCTGCGCCACTTCCGTGCCCGTGAGTGGCTGCTGGAAGTCGATACCCTGTCCAGCGGCAGCCACGGTCTGGTGCGTCGACGACGGTATTGGCACCTGGGTCGCCAAGGGAAGAGGGTGATAGCTGGCACAGCCCGCGAGGGCCAGGAGTAGGAATAGTGTGGGGATCGACAGGCGCATAGGTCCTCAACAAAGCTCTGGTGCGGGCTGACGATACTGTAAACGCAAACCCGAACCGGAGCGTCCATCCCGGAGCGCCAACTGCCCGCCCAGGCGCTGGGCAGCGGCAGCAATAATCGCCAGTCCCAAACCACTGCCCTCGCCGCCTTGGAGGCTGCCCCGGTGGAATGGCGCAAAGACCGCCTCCCGTTGCTCGGCAGGAATCCCCGGCCCTTCGTCCTCGATTTCGACGACAACAGATGCATTCTCCAAGCGCCAACGCAGCCAGACCGAAGTTCCGGCGGGGGCATAGCGCAGGGCATTGTCCAGGGCATTGCTGATCAACACCCGATAGGCCAAAAGATCGCCAAGAATGCGCAATGGCCCCGTCAATTCCAGGATCATTTCCATCTCCCGTGCCTCGGCCACCGGGACCCGCTCCGCCAGGATCTCCCGCAGCAATTCCCCCATATCGATGCAGCGCACCTGCGCCGCGCTGGCAACCTGCCGTTCCAGGGTCAGCAGCTGGTCCAGTAGTCGCCGGCTGCGCCCAAGACCAGATTCCACCTGAGCCAACCGCTCTTGGCAAACGCCCAAATCCTGAGCGGCGCGGGCGTTCTCCACTTGCAAGGACAATGCCGCAAGAGGCGTACGCAATTCGTGCGCCGCATCGGCAACAAAGCGCCGTTCGCGCTGCAGCAAGATTTCCACCCGTTGCAGGAGTTCCTGAATGGCGACCCAAAAGGGCTGTATTTCCTGGGGCACGGCGCGCTCAGGCAGGCGCATCTCCTGCTGGGGCTGCAAGGCATGGATCTCCTTCGCCAACCTGCGCAGGGGGAGGAAGCCCCGGTGCAATTGCCAAGCGATTGCCAACAACAAGATAGGCAACAACGCCAAAAACGGCCAGAGAGTGCGCTGCAACCCGTCGCCCGCCGCCTCACGGACCAAAGAATAGGGTTGTGCTACGGCCAGTCGACGTCCATCTGCCAAGCGCCGCACAAAGACCCGCCAATCTTGGCCAGCATCGTGGAATTGGTGGAAGCCTGGCTGCCAGTCTTCGGGGATGGCCAAGGGTTGGGCGATCTTCCCTGGGGTCATGACCTCTACCACCATGGAGCCATAGTCCTCTTCCCGGGGCAAGCGCTTTTTTTCCCGCAAAAACCACGGCGCGCTGAGAGGATGATCGGGCAAGGCTTGAGGATCCACCCAGGCTGCCACCTGCACCAGGTCAGCATCCTGAAAATTCCGTGCATCCTGATAGCTCAGGTAGTAGATAACGACGGTCGCTATCCCGCCGATCCCGAGCACCCAAACCACCAGGGTGAGCAGAAGCCGCCTCTGCAGAGAAAAACTCTGGCGCCTCATGCCCCTTTCTCGACCAGCCAGCCGGCACCACGGAGGTTTTTGATGGCATTGGCACCTAACTTTTTGCGCAGCCCGTGGATCAGAAAGTCGATACTGTTACTTTCCACTTCTTCACCCCAGGCATAGATGCGACCCTCCAACTCTTCCCGGCTGAGGATGCGCCCGGGGCGCTGCAACAGGGCACTGAGTAGGGAGAACTCCCGCGGCGTCAGGCGCTGCGCCTCCTCACCCTCCCGCCAGGCCTCATAGGTACTCAAATCCAGGGTGATCAGGCCATTGCTCAGCAGCGGGCCCGCCTGCCCGCCTTGACGACGTTGTATGGCACGCAGTCGCGCGAGCAGTTCCCGGGCTGAGAAGGGCTTGATCAGATAGTCGTCGGCCCCCGCATCGAGGCCGGCAATCCGGTCATCCAGGGCGTCGCGGGCACTCAAGATCAATACAGGTAGAGATGCCCCGCTGTGCCGAAGATCCGCAAGCAACTGCAAGCCATCGTCATCGGGCAAACCCAGATCCAACAGCAGGACCTCGTGCTCCACGGGCTGCAGGGCCCCTCGGGCCGAACGCCCATCCATCACCCAGTCCGCTGCATGGCCGGCATCGCGCAAGGCGGTCAACACCGCCTCGGCCAACATCCGATCGTCTTCCACCAAGAGCACCCGCATCGCCCCGCTCCCTTCCTGCGCCAGCAAGAATCGCTATGCCATCTCTGCGTAGCCTACCTACAAAGATTTAGGAAAGCATGAGGGTGCCTGCTCTGATGTCGGTCCCCGAATCCGTGGCGCCGCAAGCGCAGAAGGCCGAAGCGTTCATCAGTCCCTCGGTTCAGGGAGATTAATCGCCCGAATCCTGCATGGTATTGATAGCCTGCAAGTGCAGAACTTTCAGGAAACGCTCTACTAGGGGGTATAGAATGACCGCGGAAACCGCCAAGTAGACCACACCACTGTATAAGGCGTAAAGACTGGCGAACAACTTGGCATCCGTGTCATGAAGGCTAGAAACCGGACCCATACCACTCAGGATCATGCTGGCGTTCAAGAGACTGTTGACCCAGCTCAAATGCGCGATGCTGTGATATCCGGTTACACCCATCAGCAGAGAAACGCCCAAAAACAAGAACGCGGCCCCCAGATAACGTAATAGACGTAGGTGAAACTCCCGAGCTGGGCGCAGATGAAGGCGACTATCAATATGTAATTTCATGACTTCTCCTGTCTGTTTTGAGGAATGTCCGCCATGGGGCCACCCATTGTCGGGAAGTCCCAACTGTGACATGGTGGTGCCACGCAAATGACTCCCAAGAGCCGTCCCATGCATATCTGGGTTGATGCCGACGCCTGTCCCAACGTCATTAAAGAGATTTTATACCGCGCCAGCGATCGTCTGAAATTGCCTTTGACCCTAGTGGCCAATCAGGCCCTGCGCGCACACCGCTCCGCTTATATCCGCACCATGGTCGTGCCAAAAGGATTTGATGTAGCCGATGAGGAAATCGTTCGGCAAATCGTGGCAGGTGATCTGGTCATCACTGCAGATATCCCGCTAGCCGCCGCCGTACTCGAAAAAAACGGCCACGCCCTCAGCCCGCGCGGGGAGCGTTATTCTCCAGAAACCATCCGCGAGCGCCTGCGGATTCGTGACATGATGGAGCAACTCAGGGACTCCGGTGTGCGCACCGGTGGCCCCGCTGCCCTGAGTCAAGCGGACCGCCAAGCCTTTGCGAATGCACTGGACCGGCTCCTGGCCCGCGCCTGATGACTTGAATCGCAACATCCCCTAATTATGCGCAAAGTCACGGGCCTTATGCTCAACAATAGATAAGTAGATTCGCGTTACACCGAGCCGATAATCGTCACAAAAGTGTCATAATAGTGTCATATTCTCTTGCTATAGTGACGGGCCACTTTTGGTCTTAAAAAAGCCAAACAGGTCTGTTTTTATAACTGCCTGAGAGGATGGTGGCGCGCATGGAACTGGAGAATACACCAATCTTCAGACTATTGTCGTTGGAAACGCTCTCGCGTACGCGGGAGCTTGTCGTGCATGTTATTTGAGTGCAAGCGTAACATTCCTATCTGCAAAAACTTGGAGATTTTCATATGGTGCAAAAGAGAATACTCAGTATCCTCGCCGTCGCATCTCTTCTGCCAATCACGGCCCTTGCGTCTGGTGTCTCCTTCCAGCTCACCAAGGTCATCCCCCTGCCCACCACCGACCAGGGCGGGGATGCGGTCAGCTATGATCCAGGCAACCATCGGATCTACGTATCCATGGGCAAGGCGGATGCTGGAGCGGTGGTGATCAACGCCGACACGGACCAGATCGTCAAGGTCATTCGCCAGGGTATCAGTCATCCCGACGGGCAGGCTTTTGACGCACATTACGTGTATTGGACCTCAAATCCCAAGGTCAACGGCAAAAGCGTCGGCCGGATTGTAGTCATTGCCAAGCAGGGCTGGCAGGTACGCCATCAGTTCTCGACTGTCGTTACCAGTCCCGATGGCATCTGGACCGACCCGGCACGACATCGGCTGTACATAGCTATGGACGACAACAATCGGGTCGATAAATACACGCTTTCTGCACAGCCCAAGTTCTTGGGCACCATTCCTTTGTTCCCCAAGGTCGGAGACGGACCGGATCTGGGTGTCCTCGTTCCGTCGCAACAGGTGTTGTACATGCCAGACGACTCCTGGGAAGAGAAGATCAACTTGCGCAATGATCATATCGAAGCCAAAACTAATATAGCGCCCTATTTTCCGGCGTCGCCAAACGGTCATCATGTGAATACCAAGGGTCAGATATTCGACCCCCAGACCAATACCCTGTGGGTTGGGACCGATCGTGGGCAAATCTTCGTTTTTAATGCCAAGTCCCTTAAGGTGTTGGCACACCTGCCGGCGCGTGCGGGAATTGATCAGGTGGCCTACGATCCAACCTATCACCTGGTGTACGCCTTTGAAAGCGATGCCAAGGGCTTCAATGTCTACAATGCCCAAACCCTGAAGCCGGTGACCTTTGTCTCCACGGGCTACGGCAAGACCCATACCGGGGCCGTGGATCTGCTGAATCACCGGATTTTTGTCTATACCGGCGAAGCACATGCCGTATACGTCTACCAACCTGTGCTGGGCGGTATAGCCAAGACGTCCCAGTAAATTCCTGCCCCGGAGGACGAAGCGATCGCGCATCTCCGGGGCACCCTATCCACTCGGTCCGCAATGGGAAACGCGTTCCTAATTCTGTGCAAAGTCTCGGGCCTTATCCTTGACTATGGGCAGATGGATACGCGTTATGCCCAATTGGGTAATGTCACAAAAGTGTAATTAAACTGCCATAATAGTGTCACGTTCACTTGCTATCGTGGGTTGCCATTTTTGGTCTTAAACACACCAAATTGGCCTATTTTTTACAACCGCCTACGAGAGGATGAATGTGATGAGCAATTCTGTTTTTGCGCTACCGCAATACTTGCGCCTGTCGCGCCTACAGTGTTCCTTGTTGGCCGCCGGCGTCCTGCTGTCCGGCTCGGCCTATGCCGCCGATGGCGTGACGGCACCTACTCAGTCCGCTGTATCCATCGGCGAAGTCAGCGCCGCGGTGGAAGCCAGCAGCTACCTCGGCAGCAAAGAGGCCAAGTCATTGACCCAGAAACATAACTTTCAGTCCGGTCAGTCCATCAAGGTCTTGGACAAGGCGCAGATGGCGGCCGCTGGCCCCATGGGCGGTAGTGCCCAGGCCCTGAGCTATGCGCCCGGCGTTGGTGTATCTGGCTATGGTTCCTCTGGTGCCACCAAAACCTCCATCAGCATCAACGGGGTCAAGCAGGGCTGGGGCGGTTTCTCCGGCGGCCAGATCGATAACGGCAGTCTTTCGGTGACCTTTGACGGTGTGCCCATGGTCGACCCGTCCACGGGCTTGTGGGAATCGCCCCAGGTGCCACAAACAGGCATCCTGCAAGGCATTGGCATCACCTATGGTCCGGGCAACCCGGAGCAGCGCTGGTATAACAATATCGGGGGTCAAATCAATTTTGTTCCCCTGCAGCCCACCGCCAAGCCGGGGGGCGACGTTAAACTCACTTACGGTAGTTATAACGCCAAAAATATTGTCTTCAACATCCGCACCGGCAATATCGACGGCTGGTCCACTATCCTAGCGGGCGGCGCCGGTTCATCCAACAGCTATCGACAAAGCCCCGATGGTTTCAATAACCCCAGCTACAGTTATGCGTGGTTCCTAAAAACCCGCAAGACCTTCAGCAACGGTGATTTCTCCTTGGGCGCCTATCTGGCCAAAGGCTCTGGCTATCGCCCGGTTCCGATCCCCGTGAATCCTATTTCCGGCGTAACCCTGGACGGCACCGCCAACTCGCCCCTCTACAGCCAGACCAGCAGCGGCTACTACTCTTCCCTGCCAGAGAGCGTGTGGTTCAAGCAGGACAGTAATAGCACTTGGTTGCTCTACAGCAAATTGAATGTGGATCTCGACAAGACCTGGGCCGTGCACAACCTGATCTGGTACCGCTATGGTCATCGACTGCATTTCCATTACAACAATTATGGCCTGTCGAATCCCAGCAACCTGTACGAGTACAACAATCCCCATGATGCGGTATATGGCGATAAGCTGTTCTTTACGGCAAAGCTACCCTATAACCTCGTGAGCTTTGGGGGTTTCTTTCTAAACAGTCGCTACAATACGCGCAACGCCTTCTACAACACCAATGCGCCGTATTATGGCTCGCGTCTTGTGCCTAATGCCCATTATCGCAGCGATTACTTTGATCAGACTGACCTGGCCGCCTTCATTCAGGACCGCATCAGTCCCATGAGCAATCTGCATATCACCCCGGGTGTGCGCGTCATCAACTACCAAACTCAATACACCCCAGCGGCCCAGGCGGATTTTGCCGAGGCCTATCAACTGTACCCGCTCAACAATCAGGGCGTACTGCCGGCGGCCCATACCAGCTTCACCCAAGTGGAGCCGTCGGTGGACTTCAACTGGCAGCCGATGCCCTGGTTAGCCCTCTTTGCCAGTTACTCCCAGGCATACAAGGAACCGCAAGTGGGCGGTGGTGGCGGTCTGTATCAGAAAAAGGCCCCCATCTATAACCTGGAACATAGTGCAGACTATAATGCCGGCGTGAAGATTCATTTTCAGCAGGCGGCGTTTTTGCACCACTTCCTGTTTACCGCCAGTTTTTATCACCTGCACTACACCAATCAGTACATTCCTTTGTATGATAGTAATGGCAACTATATTGGCGATGCCAATGGTGATTCCATCTATCAGGGCGTGAATCTGGCGTTGGAAGACAACCTCCTCTATAACCTGGATGTCTTCTTGAACGCGAATTTCGAGAAGGCGGTCTTTGCCCACTATGTGACCAGTGGGGTGAGCTACGATGGTCTACCCGTTTCCAACGTGCCCAACAAGACCTTCAACATTGGTCTGACCTATCGCGCGCTTCTGGCTGGCAATCTCCTGCAGCCGCGACTCTGGTATCAGTACGTGGGTGCCCAGGGCATGTTCAATAACAATACGGGCGCGCCGAGTGCCCAAATGATGCCTGCTTACGGCACCTTGAATCTGGGTGTGGATGCCAAACTGCCCATGCACGGTATGGTCCCGATGCTCAAGCGGGTAGACTTGAGCTTGAACATCCTGAACCTGACCAACAACCACTACAACGAGTTCCAGTACATCACGGGTGGAGGTCTGTTGGGTGGAGATTCTGCCGGACAGGTGCTGGCTTTGCCAGGCGCGCCGCTCACGGTGTACGGTAGCATTTCCGCCCATTTCTGAGGCGCTTGGGGGGCCCAGCCCCCCGTTTTTAAGGAGAAAACACAAGATGGACGACAGCACCGAAAAAGACCGCTCAAAGGAACCTATCCACCCCCTCTCTCGTCGGGAGTTTCTGGCCCTCGGCATGGGTGCCCTCGGGGCAGTCGCTGCCCTACCCGCCTACGCCGGCATGGGTGGGATGATGGGTATGGGCACGGGAATGAAGATGGGCGCGTCGAGCGGGACCCTGGTGACACCCCCCTTCGCCAGCCCATTACCCATCCCACCCCTATATTCCGGGCAACTCGGACGTGATGGTGTACGCGAATTTCATCTGCGCATGGCCCCAGGACAAAGCGTTCTGAGCACCGGTCTACGCACCCCTACCTGGGGCTACAACGGCAATCTTTTGGGGCCCGCCCTGCAAATCCCCCGCGGCAAAGCCTTGCGCATCTTCGTGCACAACGCTTTGTCTCAGACGACAACGACCCATTGGCACGGTGCCCACGTGCCCGGAACCATGGATGGCGGCCCCCAAAGTCTGATCGAGTCCGGCAAGACCTGGACCTATGGGTATACCATCGATCAGCCCGAGGCCACCCTGTGGTATCATCCCCATCCCGATGGGCGCACGGGACCCCATGTATACGCCGGACTGGCCGGGCTCTATCTGGTGCAGGACGGGACCGACGCTGCCCTGGGATTGCCTCGACATTGGGGCGTGGACGATATTCCCGTCATCGTCCAAGACCGGCTTCTGGACCCTCAGGGCATTCTGAACTATATGCCAGCCCCCATGGATGTGATGGGGATGAAGGGCAATCGCTTTCTGATCAATGGTCGGGAGTCCCCGGTATGGGAGGCGCCAGCCCAGTGGGTACGGCTGCGCCTATTGAACGCTTCCAATGCGCGCGTCTACAACTTTGCCCTGTCTAAAGATCGCCCGTTCTATGTGGTGGCCAGTGACGCCGGGTATCTGGAATCGCCCGTGCAGGTCCAACGGCAGCTCCTGGCCCCTGCCGAGCGAGTAGAAATCCTGGTGGATCTGCGCGGACTCGCGGGCAAGACCCTATATCTGCGCAGCGATTCCGCCAGTGTCATCCCGGAGCTCAGTCTACGACCCATGGACAGCGACCATTTCGATCGCAGCAATTTCAATCTCTTGCAAATTCGCGTGGGGTCAGCGCAGGGGCCAGCTGGGCGCCTGCCCGATCGTCTACAAAGCATCCCCACACTTCATCCCAACGCTGGTCCACGACGCTTTGTCCTGCGTGGCATGAATATGAGCGACATGAGGGCAATCCGCCACCAGTCGGCGGAGGCAGCACACAATGGGCCGGGGCAGATGTCCATGGGCGTGGGGAGAATGAAACTCTTCTCGATCAATGATCAATACATGGACATGAGCGTCATCAACCAGCGCTTGCAGCTGGGCGCCACGGAAATTTGGGAAATCCACAATGCCGCGGAGATGGCGCACACCTTCCACGTCCACGGGACCTCCTTTCAGATCCTGTCCCGCAATGGCGCCCAGCCGCCCGCCGTAGAGCGGGGCTGGAAGGACACCTTGCTCATCCGTCGCAATGAAACGGTGCGCTTTATTGCCCACTATGGCTATACCGCCCCCGACGATTTCCCCTATATGTATCACTGTCACATGCTAGAACATGAAGACAACGGCATGATGGGCCAATTTACGGTTTTACCGGCTTGATAATCCAAAGTAGAAAACAACCCACCTCCCGCAAAAAACCAGCCTGGTGGCTCGTCTCCCTGGGGATGAGCGCATTGCTCTTCTGTCGCGTTGCTGCGGCAGAAGACTGGTCCTTAGCGCAGGCTGTGCAGCGGGGGATACAGGTGCAGGCCAGCTTGCAGTCCGCACAGGCGCTGGCACGGAGCGCCGCCGACACGGCACAGGCCAGCCAGGCGGATCGACTCCCGCAATTATCCTTGCGCGCGGGCAGTATCTGGACCGAGAGTCGCAATGGCCAACCCATCTTTGCCGCCGCCAATGGGCAGCGAGAAGTGATCGGTCAAGCGGTGCTGACCGCCCCGCTCTATGCCCCACAACTGTCGGCCCTGGCCAAGCTGGCCAAAGACCAGAGCGCCGTTGCCAAAAGCCAGACCCAATCCGTGCGTCTACAAGTAGCCACCACCTTGAGCAACGCCTGGTATGCGGTCTTGTTGGCACAGAATACCAGCGCGCTCTGGCAACGCGTGCTCGCCCAAGACCGTCTGCTCTACCACGACACCCGCGACCAGTTCCGCAGCGGTGCCACGGCGCGCCTGAATCTGGTGCAAACCCAGCTCTTGCTGCTGCAAGCACGCAGTGCCAGGGCCCAGGCGCAAGAAGCTCTGGGCAGTGTGCGACGCAATCTGCGTCTGCAATTGCAGTTGCCTGCTGGGAGCCCAGTCCAGTTGGCTCCCACCAGCACCTTGCTAGCGGCTCCGGCCCCACTCCCGCAACTCTGGCAAGAAGCCAGTCAAAGGCAACCCCTACTGCAGGTCGCCCAGGCGCAACTGCATGCCGCCCGTGCCCAGGTGGCCGTGCAGCGGGCCAGCCTCGCCCCTAATATCGACGTCCAGGCCGCTTACGGACTCGACAGCACCCAAGTGCCCCGGCCCCAGTCCCTGGGCTGGCAGGCAGGTATTACCTTGAATCTCCCACTCTTCGGTTTTGGCCGCCGGCACGACCGTATTGCTGCGGCGCAGGAACAGTTGGCCGCCCTGCGCTCCGCCCGCCGCGCCCTGCTCTTGCAGATCCAAACGCGCATCAACACGGATTATGGCGTGTACCAGCAGGAATCCACCCGCTTGCAGCAGGATCGCCACAGCCTGGCCGCCGCCCGCGCCGTATACCACATGACGCGTGCCGGCTTTCGTGCGGGGGCATTGAATGCCTTGAATCTTGCGCAAGCCGATCAGGCTTGGGTCCAGGCTCGCCTCGCCCTGATACGCGCCCAGATCCGGGCACAGATGGCGGCCACCCAACTTGCTCTCGATGTAGGGAAACTGCCATGAAAAACATTTTCTTGGGTAGCGTCGGCATAGCCTGCCTGTTCTGCTGCACAGCAGCCGTTGCCAGCACCGGTGTACCCATTACCCTGCTCACGCTCCCTGCGCCGACGACGCCGGCGATTACCCTCTCTGCCTTGGGTGAAGTACAGGGCATACCTGCACAGACCCTGACGGCGCCGGTGACCGGCACTATTCTCGGCCCATTTGCCCCAACTGGCATGGTACAGGCTGGGACGCCCTTGGCCCGCATCGTACCGGCGGGCCTGGCGGCCCAGACCCAGGCGGCGCAGGCGCAGCTTCATCTCGCCGCCGAAAATCGCCGGCGCGATCGCCAACTCTTTCGGGACGGCGTAATTTCCCAGCAAACCCTGGAGACCAGTCAGGCTACCCTGGCAGCCAACCGGGCGTCGCTGCAGGCCCTGCAGGCGGAGGCCGCTCAGCTGCAGTTACGCAGCCCAATCACGGGCCTACTGCGCTATCAGGTGCAGCCGGGCAGCGTAGTGGCTGCGGGTACGCCCATTGCCAGCATCTCCGGACGCGGCCATCCCTGGATACAGGCCCTATTGCCGCCGCAGCAGGCACAACGCCTTTCGGCAGGCGCCCAGGTTCAGGTCCACAGCGACGCTTGGGCGGGAACCGCGATGATTCATTCCATCGGCCAGGATGCGCGGCAGTCCGGCCTGGTGGCCGTGATTCTGCATCTACCCGCCAATAGTCCCCTGCTTCCCGGGCAATGGGTAGACTTGCGTTTTGCTCGGGCGGAAGTCGGCAAGAAGGCTTATCTCCTGCCCAGCCGTGCCGTCGTCATGGTAGGCGCGCAGAGCCAGGTCTGGGTGGATCACCAGGGGCGCGCTGCTGCCATTCCTGTCACTGTCCTGAAAAGCACGCCGAACACAGTCACGGTAACGGGGAATCTGCCTGCTGGAGAGCAGATCGTCCTGCGCGGTAACACCCATCTGAAAAACGGCTCCCCCCTGGATCCGCAGCAATGAGCCATCGCTATCTGCGCTTTCTCTGGGAAACCCGCGCCACACTTTTGCTTTTGGTGGCCATCTTGTTGGCCGCGGGGGTTTATACCCTGCGCGGAATGCCAGAGAGTGTGTTTCCGCCGGTGGACTTTCCCAAGGTGGCAGTCCTGGTCCATACCCAGGATCTGCCCGTGCGGGTCATGCTCCTAGAGGTCACTCGTCCCCTGGAACAGGCGGCCAAGGGCGAACCAGGCGTCACCCTGGTGCGTTCCCAGACCGGCAATGGTCTGAGCAAGCTCCACGTCTACTTCAATCCCCAGAGCAACCCTGAGCAGGCCTATCTCCTCCTGCAGGCTCGTCTTTCCCATATCCCGCTGCCCCCCGGGGCCAAGATGACGGTCCGTTTGATGACGCCCAACATCTATCCCCTGCTGGAGTACGCCCTGGTTTCCCAGCACCTGGACAGTTCGGCCATGATGCCGACCTTCGCCTTTACCTTACGCCCCGCCCTGCTCTCCCTGCCTGGCGTCTATCACGTCAACGCCACTGGGCGTGGCTGGCCCGAGGTCCAGGTGCTGCTACATCCGCGCCGACTGGCCCAATATCACCTCCCCGCCGCCGCGGTGATTGCTGCCTTGCAGATGCAGCAGGGTCCGTTCTTCTCGGGCGTGCTGAATGCCTTTCACCAGCAGTTCATCCTGGCCACCACACCGCGTCCCCAGAGTCCCGCCGCCCTGGGGCAGCTGACGTTACCCATTGGTCCGGCGAACGCCCAAGGGGTGCGCGCCCCCTTGCCCCTCAGTGCCGTGGCTACCATCCAGACCGGGCCGCCACCGTTGATCCGGCAGGCGGCGGTACCCGGTTGGCAGCATGCCTTGATCGTCGATGTGGCGGCCCAACAAGGGGCCAATCAGGTGCAGGTCGCTGCGGCAGTCACCCAGGCGATGACATATTTGCGCCAGCAACTGCCGCCCGGCGTGCATCTCGTCAAGATCTTTGATCTCAGCCGGCTGATTCGCTCCAGCCTCAGCGATGTGTGGAGCGCCCTTGCCCTGGGCGCCTTTCTCGCCTTCTTGGTGGTGCTCGCCTTTCTTGGGCGTTGGGATGCCGCCCTCGCCACCCTCACCGTTGTCCCCTTGGCCCTGGCGGCCACACTGCTCGTCCTCCATGCCCTGGGCTTCGGTATCGATATCATGACCCTGGGAGGGATCACAGCGGCCTTGGGCGCTTTGGTGGATCACGCCATCGTGATTGTCGAACGGGGCCTGCATGGCTTGCACGAGGACGATGCGGAGCAGCGCCGGGAACGTGCCTTGCAGCGGATTCGCGCCTTGCTACCCCTGATGACCTTGGCCACCCTCACCGCCTGCGTCGTCTTCCTGCCCCTGATCTTTCTCTCCGGGACTGTCGGTCTCTTGTTCCGCAGTATGGCCCTGGCCATCGTCATCGCCCTTGCCACCTCGCAGCTCATCGCCATGACGATCACCCCCGTATTTGCCCTGTGGCTGGCGGGTCGTGCGCGGCGACCCCATCGGCTCTGGGGGGAGCGCGCTTTGCGCCGGCACTATAGCCGCGCCTTGGTCTTTGGTATGCGTCGCCCGCTGCTCGCGCTGCCCCTGCTATTGCTGCTCTTGCTCCTCGGGGGCGTGGGCGTGGCGACCCTTCCTACCGCCTTTCTCCCGCACTGGGACGAGGGCCTGTTTGTCGTACCCTTCCGCACCCCAACCGGGAGCACGGTGAGCGAAACCACGCGCACCGGCCGCGAATTGATGGCCATTGCCCGAAAAAATCCCAACGTAGCGCGGGTATCTCTCGTGGTCGGGCGCGGTCTGGGTAATGCCTACGCCACCCCCAACAAGGGCGGCATCACCATTGTGCTCAAGCGCCAGCACCGCGCCAGCACCGCCCAGGTCATGCAAGAGCTTCGTGTGGCCTTTCGCCGGGCCGTCCCAAACCTGACCACCCTGGAGACCCAACAGATCATGATCAATCGCCTGGGTAACCTCTCCGGTTCCCACGCCCCCCTGGTCATCCAACTCTTTGGTAGCGAACCGCGTACCTTGCATCAAATTGGCCTAAAACTGACCCACGCCCTGAACGCCAGTCAGCAGTTTACCTCCATCGTTTTGAAATCCCCCTCCGCGGGGCCGGAAATCGAAGTCCAACCCAATGCCATAAGTAGCATTGCTGGCCTTTCGCCTCAAACCCTTGCGGAAGACCTGAAAAGCCGCTTCTGGGGTGTCCAGGCCGGCTTTCTATTGCATGGGGAGCAAATCTTGCCAATCCGGGTCACGGTGCAACAAGCATCTACGACACCCCAGTCCTTGGGACAGACGTCCATCTGGCTACCCAACGGCCAACAAGTCCCTCTGACCCAGGCCGCCAAGCTGTATCTGGAAGGTGCCATCCCCTACGTCACCCATCAGAATCTGGTGCCGGATGCGGAAATCAAACTGCATCCTCGTGCTGGCGACGGCCTGACAACGGCGGCGGCGCGGGCCCAGGCCATCATCCAGCAGGTCGGCCTGCCCCTGGGCGTCACCAGTCATCTGGTCGGTTATTATCAGGAGCAACAGCGCAGCTTTGCGCAAATGAGCCTCATCCTCGCAGCGGCCTTACTGATCCTGCTGGTACTTCTGGGCCTGCAGTTCTCCAGCCAGCGCGCCGCCCTCGCCGCCCTCCTGGCCGTTGCCAGTGCGGCACCAGGGGCCTTACTGCTGCTTCTATTGTCGGGCACCGATCTGGACAGCACTGCCTTCCTCGGTGTCCTGCTGGTCTTTGCCATTGCCGTCAACAACGTGATCCTGCTCTTTGCCCGCGCACGTCAATTGGGGGGCGCGGCACCGCGTCTGGATCACGTCGCCTTTGCCGCACGTCAACGCCTGCGGCCCATCCTCATGACCATGGTTGCGGACGTCTTGGGCTTTCTGCCTTTGGCCATCGGCGTCGGGCGCGGTACGGACCTGCTGCAACCCCTGGCCCTGGCGGTCATGGGCGGCTTGCTCCTCGCTACCCTCACCACTCTCTGGCTGGCGCCCGTGCTCTATAGCGCTTTCCAACTCCGGTTTTCTCCCCCTCTGCGCACGAGGTAGTATTTATGTCGATTCCTCCATGGCCCAAGGTTATCCGCGCCCTGCATTTGGCGCTGGCGGTCTTGGTGAGCTTCCAGCTTTTCAGTGAGTTACAGATGCATGCGCTCTGGAAAATAGTTGGTTTCTACCCTCACGCCATGTACTGGGCGCACATGATCTCCGGCATCTTGACCCTGGGCGTGATCCTGGTGTTCTGGGCGGAGATCTATCGGCATGGCGAATTGCGGCGTCACCTCTTTCCCTACCGAGGCATCTGGTGGCAGCGGGTTCTTACCGACCTGGAAGGCCTCTTCCAGCGCACCGAATTGCCCCCGGCAGGGATGCGTGGTGGCCTACCCGGCCTAGTGCATGGCTGGGGGATTCTGATCATCAGCATTATGGCCCTGAGCGGCTTATTTATGTTCTACCTGATTATCTCCGCTGGCGGCGTCAAGCCCGCGCCAGAATATTACGCCCTGCCCAAGACCATCCACTCCCTCGTCGCCAATCTCCTCTGGGCCTACTGGTCGGGGCATCTGTTCATGGCTGGAGTGCACGCCCTGCAAGATCGAAAAATCCTGCGGATCTTTGTGTTGCGTAACGACTGAGGACACTCAAAAACTCTAATTCACCAAACAGCGCGGACAGCGGGCAAAGAACTTGAAAATATCCACGAGAATGACGCCTAGGAGCACCAACAAGCAGATAAACATCAGCAGGGCGAGGCCGAACGGATACATGGTCATTTCCTCGCCCCCGGTGTCACATTGCAAACGCTTGCCACGTGGTGCCCCTGAGCAGGATCCGCGCATTGAGTCGTAGCCCGCGGCCTGGATTCTTGCAGAGGAAGAGCGAGAGCTCCTAACGCGGGAGGCGCTGACAGACGTGGATGCGGGGCAGGTCTCAGATCATCAGGACGTATTGGCTTGGGCGGAGAGCCTGAGAACCGGAAAACCGCAACCTCTCCCACGCTGATGCATCTGAAATGGATCCATAAGGCGCTCCGTGATTCGTAGCGTCTGCATGCGTTTTTGGCCAAGGTGAACGCCGCACGAGTGACTCAGGAGAGTTGGCCCAGGCCCCTTTTGTTCTCCTCAGTACGCCACGGATTGGCCTGCAACTGACGCAATTCGCGCACCGAGAGGTTCGACGGTTCTTGGTCGGGCAATGCGAGATATGGTATGAGCTGGGCTATGGCACACGCGGGCGAATCGGGACGGCCGAGGCGTGTCCGGAAGCTCCTGTTTTTGGCACGTTATCCGTAAATCTCTGGGCAAACACTGCCCGCGCAGACCTCGTGGGCCGTGTCCGTCAAACGGTGATATTGCAGGCAGCTGATTGATTATCAGGCATTACAAGGTAAACCATGCCCTGCAAAGTCCGCCAGCTTAGCTCAGCATTTTGTCGTGATTTGACGACAGCTGGATAATATACCAATCCCATTGTTTTATAGACTATTTACAATTCTACGTCAAAATTAGATCTTAGAAATGTCGCTTTTATAATACAACATCGCGAAGAAAAGCTGGATTATCCACTTTTCCTAGGTCCAGTGCCGGATCAGTGCTAACGCGTTTGGTCACATGCTTGACAAATATCATTTTTTATCAAAATATTATAGCCTATTGTAGATATTCGGCACATATATTGCTATACTTCAGAAATGAATATTTTTCATCACATTTATCAAAGCACAATTGCCGCCGCGGTTCTGTTTTTTACAGCAACCTCATTGGCTCATGCCGATCCGACTATATCTCTGCACCAGCTAGAGCGGTTATCGAATAAGAACTATAGACTGAGAATTGATCGCAATAAGATTGAATTTAATCATCTGGAGTTAAAAAAGCTAAAGGATGAATCATCTGTCGAATTGCAAACTAGAGTTAAAGGCGGGATATATCAACACTTTTCTTATGATGGAATTAATAAACATTATATTACACGACCAGCATTGGGGATTAAATACTACCTTTTTGGCGGGAATAAATATCAGCGACACATTATTGATAAGGCTGAGCCGAAATATTATGAATCCATATCGTTTCTCGATGCTGCAAGGCGTCAGATCAGGTCTAGGCTAGAGATCCTGTATACGAAGTATTGGAAATACGGAACTGATTACTCTGAAGTGGGAAAGATAATCGCCTTATTAGAAAGACAATCGCAGCATATCAAAGATCCCTTACAAGCATTGATTACGAGGGTAAGAATGAGACAATATCTTTCAAAAATGCAAAAGAGGGAGATGCTCTCAAAAATTCGAGAGCTCTGTGACAAGCAGATTCCTTCATCTCATGCGATCTTACCAAAACCAAGATCTATAGCCCGACATCAGAGGAGATCAATTTTTTATCATCATCCAGGACTGGAGGGATTAATCAACTACTACCGGACGCAAAAGAAGCTGGGGTGGCTTCGCTTTGCTGATCTGAAGTTTAAGTTGTTCGCTAGACCCTCTTACTACCCATCGGCAGGCAAAACAAAGATGGCTGTTATTGGCGGGGTATACCTGACTATGCCACTGAATATTTTTGGTGCAGCAAAGAAACAAGGGGAGCAGCTTTCCATCGACCGGCAGAATATTCTGCTTCGATTAAGTTATTATAGAAATAAGCACCTACATCAGCAGCGGGTTAACAAAATCAAATACGCAATGCAAAAGAAAGAATATATCTACTGGAAAGGTGTGGCTAGTCGATCTGTTCAAATGCTGCGCCATGCTCTCTCTATGTCTATGCCCAGCGTGGGAGATATTAACAAAATTAAAAAGTTGGTGCGAACCTATAGGCAAGCAACCCTCAAATGGGTATCCGCAAGATCCTCCATGTCTACTTTCTCGACGTGGTGAATGTCATGAGGAACAAGAAACCCCATGTCTTCGGCGCGTTTTCACTTAGGAAGGCAAGCGTGCTTGTGGCAGCAATAGCCTGTGCCGGCTGCTTACTCTGTGGAGGTACCGCCTTTGGACATGTGATCATATCTTCCCCAGGCGCATGTCGCTATTTGAAACGGCATGCGCTGCCTGGGGCGATAGCCATGCGCTCTGCCGCCGCCCAGGCTGAAAAATGGTCGCACCGTAAGATCGCATTCTATGTTACAACGTCCAAAGCCATCTCACGGGTAGCGCACATTCCAAATGCGCCCTATCTCACGGCAATAGCTGGTAGAAGGGTACAGTGTGTTGCAGCTACTCCCAGGTGGTTTAAAGGCCTGGCCCAAAGCGAACAGTCTTGGTTATGGATGGTAGCTATTGCCACTCTGCATCAACCTCGGGTTTACCACATGATGCTGCACGCTGCTGAAAACCCGCCAAGCGGTCTTTTTTCTGGTATAGAGAAGTGGTACGGCAGTCGAGTATCTAGGCGCAGTGTTTTACGCTCGGAACGGCAAGCCACGGATTGGCTTCCACCCGGCAAAAAAGTAGTTGCACAACGAGCCATCACAATCTTGGCACACGACACAACATTCTCCGCCAACCACTGGCTACCTACCGTAAAGGAACAGTTATCTGCTGTACGTAGAAAAATATCGCGATGATATAGATTAGAAAGAAAGGTATATGAATTATGTATGATGTAACTTGCGCTACGACTTCTCAAAAGTTAGAAGTAGTCTCACGGATAGTGATTCCTCTACTTCACTGGATCATTGCCGTACTTATCATATTCCAAGATCTCCTTGGCGTCGCTATGTTGCAGATCTCTTGGCCACAACAACGCCCTAGATCCAGTATACTCGTTCATGGGCAAATCGGTGTACTGATTCTCCTATTGACGGTCATACTATTAACCTTACGATTGTACATCGGTCGCCGCTCTAATGATGAGCTTTGAAGCGCTTATTGTTAGGTACTTGCAGTCCGCAGTCAACCAGGCGTCTGGTCTGGAGGAGCAGTACGGTGTATGGATCGTTGTGTGTGCCTTATTTCTGGAAAGTTCCGGAGTGATATTCCTGCCAGGAGAAACACTATTGATAGGTGCTGGATTTATTTCAGGTTCCGGGCAAATCAATCCGATATTATTGCTATTACTATCTGTAGGTGGCACAACAGGTGGGTGGATGTTCGCTTATTATATCGGGGCAAATTATGGCATAAAAGCGATCAGACGCCATGGTAAGTGGATCGGAATTACAGAACAACGGTTAAACAAGGCACATATATTCCTAAAGAAGTATGGCTTATATGTCATTCTTTTTGGTCGATTTATTGTGCCATTGCGGCAATTGCAAGGTTATATATCAGGATCTGGAGAAACGACGTTCAGAGAATTCTATCTCTGGAATATACTTGGGGCAATTCTTTGGGTCATGATATGGGGCGGGTCAGGTTATTTGCTGGAGATAGTCCTAAATCGGTAGGTGGACCGTTTCACGGCTGAGGTGCAACGCCACCACCTACAAGACAAAATATACTCTTTTGTCCTGTGGAGAAACGAGCGCCTATGAGTTGCGCCCGTTTTTTTCATCACACCATCAAGGTACGCTTGATAGAAATTACCCTGGTGCTCATGGTGGTGGTGGTGGCCCACCAGCTGGACCCCCGGGCGGATGGCCTTGTGTCGGCCCCCCGGGCGGCGGTCCAAAGTGATGCCCGCCCGCTGGCTCTGGTGGTGGTCCGCCAGCTGGCCTTGGCTGAAACTGATGGCGTCTCGGCCTTGGTCGTCCGGGTGGAGGGCTTTGGGGTGGCCCCCCGGGCGGCGGTCCAAAGTGAGGCCCGCCTGCTGGCTCTGGTGGTGGTCCGCCAGCTGGCCCTGGCCGAAACCCAGGTCCCATAGGCCTAAGTCCTCCGGGTGGAGGGCCTTGGGGTGGCCCCCCAGGCGGCGGTCCAAAGTGAGGCTCACCTGCTGGCTCTGGTGGCGGCCCGCCAGCTGGCCCTGGCCGAAACTGAGGTCCCATAGGCCTAAGTCCTCCGGGTGGAGGGCTTTGGGGTGGTCTCCCGCGCGACGGTCCAAAGTGAGGCCCACCTGCTGGCTCTGGTGGCGGCCCGCCAGCTGGCCCTGGCCGAAACTGAGGTCCCATAGGCCTAAGTCCTCCGGGTGGTGGGCCTTGGGGTGGCCTCCCAGGCGGCGGTCCAAATCTTGGGCCGCTGGGTGGAGATCCGGGTGGCGGTTGTACACCTAGATAATGAAAATAACTGCCGGGTGGCGGTGGCGGTGGCGCGCCAGGTGGAGGAGCAGGCGGCGGTGGTGCGCCCGCTGGCATGGGCGGTGGCGGCGCTGAATAATATTGATAGTACGATTGTGGGTAGTAATACCACATCATGTACTGTGCATAGAGTGGCTGACTGTAATAGTTGGCATATGTTGATGGCAGGTTAAAGTACCCATATTTCTGCGGCATACCTGTATTGCCGTAGCCATAATATCCATATTCACCATAGGGCGTAACGGCACAACCCGTTAGGGCTAATATTCCAAAGGCAAGGAAAGCGATTTTGCTAGTGGAAATAGACATGGGAAACTCCTCCGTTTGTCCATGGCTCGCATTTATGAATATGCGTTGTTGTTAGGCAGTATTCAATGGCCAGATTGCGTTAGCAGACAATAAGGTGCCCTTTTGTCCTATCAAGCAACGAGCGCCCATGAATTGCGCTCGTTTTTTTGCATTACATCATCAAGGTACGCTTGATAGAAATTACTCTGGTGCTCATGGTGGTGGTGGCCCACCAGCTGGACCTCCGGGCGGAGGCCCTTGTGGCGGCCCCCCAGGCGGTGGTCCAAAGTGAGGTCCGCCAGGGGCTCCTTGTGGTGGTGGGGGGCCACCTGCAGGCCCTCTGGGTGGGGGTCCTGGTGGCAGAGGTTGTGGTGCTCCCGGTGGGGCAGGTGGCGGGGGTTGAACACCTAAATAATTGAAATAGCTGCTGGGTGGCGGTGGCGGTGGCGCGCTAGGTGGCGGCGCGGGTGGTGGTGGCGCGCCCGCTGGCAGAGGTGGTGGAGGGGCTGAATAATATTGATAGTACGATTGCGGGTAGTAGTACCACATCATATACTGCGCATAGAGTGGCTGACTGTAATAGTTGGCATACCCTGAAGGCACCTGAAAGTACCCATACTGCTGTGGCATGCCGGTATTGCCCAGATTGATCCCGAGATCTCCAAGAAGAACGCCGATGTCAAATGAAGAAGCGAATGTTGGCGTGGAGAGAGACAACGCACATATTCCAGCCAGGCCTATGACGATGCTATGTAAAATAGGTTTCTGCGGCATAGAATCTCCTGTTATTTCAAACCCTATAAACCAGATCTGGTCCTTGGACTATTGATTATGGCGCCGGAGGTGGAGGTGGTGGTGGGTTACCATAGCCATTGCTGTACTGACCAGGAGGCGGAGGCGGAGGCGGAGGATTACCGTAGCCATTATTGTATTGACCAGGACCTTGACCGGGCGGGGGTGGAGGTGGCCAATTGTATCTGTGATATCCATATCCGCCGTAAGGGGTAACGGCACAACCAGATAGAGCTAATATTCCAAAGGCGAGGAAAGTGATTTTTCTAGCGGAAACAGACATGGAAACTCCTCCGTTCGTCCATACTTCGCGATTATGAATATGCCTTGTTGTTAGGTAGCAATCAATGGCCGGGTTGCGTTTATATTTGTGAATATTTGTATATTCTAAACAGAACGGAAAAGGCGTTCAGCTGTGTGGTGGAAAACAGCGTGTAAATTGACCAACTGATAGCCTGTGGGTTTCATCAGGAGGAACATGGCCGTTTCGGTGACTCAGGTCCGAGTGAGCTTGCACTTGTGGTCCACGCTCACGGTGAACTTATAACCGTGGTAAGACTTCCAGTGTTTCTTCGCCCAGCTGGAATCGCTGCCATTTGCCGCCGCCTTGCTGACTTATCCGGGGGGCTGCTGAGGATCGTTGCTAATCAGGTCCTTTTATGTGTACGATAAACGGATTGCTATAGGAGGATGTTGCGCCATGCTGATTCTGGTTCGCCCGATTCACCGTCTCGCCAAGAAATACCAGATTGCACACCATCATATTCTTTTGGTGTTGCTGTTCATGATCCTGGTGATTAGTGGGGCAACACTTTTTTCCGTATTTGGTTTGAATTTCTCCAGCATGGCGCAAGTAGGTGCCGTATTCACATCTGGCGCTTCGTTGGCGGTATTCTTTTACATCCTCCTTGCCGCTGAAGAATGGCGAATCGAGAACGAGCAGAATCGGCCTTAAATCGCCTACACGGCGATTGACGTGCAGGGTCAGCGACCGAACCACTTTAAGATTTGACCGTTTCGTGCCTTATCTGTTATCCACAAGTCCGCTTGTGTATGGCAAACATCAATTTCGTTAAGGAACGTCAATGACTGCAACCGCACTTACCCACTCCAGTAGAACTCATCCATTGCTAAAAGTACCGAGAATCACAGCATATTTCTGGATGGCAAAACTCCTGACCACCGCCATGGGAGAAGCCACATCAGATTTTCTTGTTTTCCACACAAATCCATATCTGGCGGTGGTGGGTTGCGGCTTGCTATTCTTGGCGGCTATCTGGCTTCAGATGCGGAGTCAACAATACACCGCACATTATTACTGGTTCGCCGTCATCATGGTGAGCATCTTCGGCACCCAAATAGCGGACGTCACCCATGTCGTTCTGGGCGTTCCCTATGATATATCGACATCCGTTTTTCTGGTTGCCTTGATCGGGATTCTGGCCATCTGGAAAAGTAAAGAAAAAACACTTTCCATTCACAGTGTGCATACACCTCGGCGAGAGGCATTCTATTGGGCGACCATCGTAGCCACCTTTGCCCTGGGCACCGCCGCCGGTGACATGACAGCATCGAGCCTGGATTTA
This sequence comes from Acidithiobacillus acidisediminis, assembly GCF_023277115.1. Classification (NCBI taxonomy): domain Bacteria; kingdom Pseudomonadati; phylum Pseudomonadota; class Acidithiobacillia; order Acidithiobacillales; family Acidithiobacillaceae; genus Acidithiobacillus; species Acidithiobacillus acidisediminis. The sequence goes on along the minus strand of NZ_JALQCS010000001.1, from coordinate 1,578,444 downwards.
GGCTACCTCGGATCGGGTCTACTATTTGTCCTTTTGTTTGGTATTCCTGTCGTCGCATATTTCATGTTTGACCTTAATGAAATTGCGGCCTTCTGGATAGCCTATATCTTGACTAGGCCGCTAGGAGCTTCATTCGCGGATTGGACAGACAAGCCGATACGGTTTGGAGGCCTTGGCCTTGGCACGGGTCCAGTGAGCATATCGCTAGCGCTAGTCATTTTGATGCTGCTCAGCTTCCTGATGATTTCCGGAGTAGATGACCCCAACCAGGCCCAAAATATAGAGGCACGCTAGCACTCAAATAGTCGTCCCTTGGTCAAATTCTATGCCAGCACCCGCTTTGGGTGCTGAGTAAATTTGGTATTCGATAGGTGAGCTATCGCTGGTACCCTATAATCCCCCACTTCAGATGGCTCAGTTCGAGCACGTCGTGCGAACACCCACATTTGCGCTCAGTGAGCACGGAGAACTTGCCGGTGTCCAAGATGCATCTCGCTCAACCAGGTGTTGTGGCCGCTCTGTTGGCCGCATTACTCTTTGGCGCTGGTACGCCCTTGGCAAAATTGCTGCTCACTGATCTTGATCCCTTGCTGCTGGCCGGCCTCTTGTATCTGGGCTCTGGGCTTGGCCTGACCCTGGTGCGCCGTCTTCGCCACGCTAAGCCGGTGCGGTTGGCTCCGGGGGAGTGGCCTTGGCTGGCGGGCGCGATTCTATCCGGGGGCATCGTTGCACCCGTACTGTTGTTGCTAGGTTTGCGCCATATGCCGGCGACGGGGGCGTCGTTGCTCCTCAATGCCGAAGGGATGTTCACCGCCCTGCTGGCCTGGTTCGCCTTTCGCGAAAACTTTGACCGACGCATCGCCCTGGGAATGGCGGCCATCATGCTCGGTGCGGTGATTTTGAGCTGGCCGGGGGAACTACGCTTTTCTGGTGTCTGGCCGGCCCTCGCGGTGCTGGGCGCCTGCTTGGCCTGGGGGATGGACAACAACCTGACACGTAAGGTGTCACTGTCCGACGCCAGCTGGATAGCGGCAGGCAAGGGCCTGGTGTCTGGGGTGATCAATCTGGGTTTGGCCTTTGCCCTGGGGGTTGCTCATTGGCCCAGTCTGCCAGACGTATCGGCGGCCATGCTGGTCGGTTTTGCGGCTTATGGCGTCAGTCTTGCCCTCTTTATTGTTGCTTTGCGTCACTTGGGTACCGCGCGCACGGGTGCGTATTTTTCCGTGGCACCCTTCATTGGTGCGGTATTAGCCGTGGCCCTGGGCGAACCGATCACCTGGCCGCTGCTGGTGGCCGGTGCCCTCATGGCCTTGGGCGTCTGGCTGCATCTGACCGAGCAACATGCCCATGTGCACACGCACGAGCCACTCTCCCATGAGCACTGGCATGCGCATGACGACCATCATCAACACGAACATGACGTCCCGGTGGCCCCCGGCACTCGTCACCGTCATCCGCATAGCCATGCGCCCATCACTCACAGCCACGTTCATTTTCCCGATGTGCACCACCGCCATCGCCATTCGTGAGCGTCAGGAGATACTTCCGCAAGACCAACGCCGCATTATGTTCGGCATCGTGGGCGGAGTAGAGCAGGACAATTTTTAGGAGATCAGGACAAAATGTACTCTTTTGCCTCGTGGACCGCAGCTCGCCTCCAGCTAACCTACTGATTTCACTACCACCAGGCAAGCGCCAAAACCGGGTAAGATGAGAAATTACGGCGCAACCTTCTTTCCTGTGACTGCTGGATGTCCACCGCGCTGTCCGTTCCTTGGGGCAGCTTCGGCCTTGGCGGGGCTTTTGGATAGCCGCCCTTCCGCCCTAAGCTGCGCATCCATGCAGAGGTTCCGAGAACCCCTCGGACCCGAGCGGGAACGTGCAAATCAGCACCCAGCTGACGGAAGTGCACCACCCTCCTTCAATGACAACCTCTGACGTGATGATGTGGTGACGGTATACACCATCCCGTACGGATTTGCTCAGTTGGACGAGGCTGCCCTGTCAACCCAAAGCAGGAATGTCCCCTTTTGAGCAAGACAGGAATGTCCCCTTGGAGGGAGTTCAGGGGGTGGATGTGTGAGCGGGCTTAGACTGAGGGTATCGTCGCCAGGGATGGTCGGGCGCGGGTTTCCAGTGGCTCCGTTGGGCCTGCTCCTTCACAGCTTGCTCAATACGTAAGTGCAGGCTTTTCTCATCGTCCAAGGGGATGGGGGGCTCACCCTCGGCGAGGATCCGGTAGGTTAGGGGCTGTCCCTGATACAGCAAGGTAATGCTGCTGTCGAAGGCTTGGCAGACGGTTACACTGGCACCGCGTAGGCGGTAGCCACTGCTGTAATTCGTGAGTTGGTATTCGCGGTTCTGGAAGCGAAAACTCAGGTTTTTGGAGAGCTTGCGGGTGTGCTGCAGGCAGAAGATCAGGGACAATTCTTCTGGGTTGTGCAGTACGGGACGATGCGCATCCTGGGGATGTTGCGGGGAGACAGCAAAGCGCCGGTTGTAATCGGCCAGGAACTCCGGCAGGAAGGCGTTGGCAGCCTCCAGATCGGAGATGCCCTGCAGGCGTAGCTCCTTGACCAGGCGATCTTGTAGAGTCTGATTGGCCCGTTCGACCCGCCCCTTTGCTTGCGGGCTGTTGGCGTGGATGGCTTGGATATCCAAGGTCTGCAGGGCGCGAGTGAACTGGGTGGGTACTCCCTCCTGATCGGGGTGATTGACGCGAAAGATGCTGTGCTTGTCGGAGTACAGGGCTACCGGGCGACCATGCGCTTTCAGGTACGCTCGCAGCGTCTCCATATACGCTTGGGTAGTCTCGGCTGGTACGAAATGCAAAGCCATCAGGCGGCTAGTAGCATCGTCTATGAAGACGATGAGGGTACAGCGGGGGCCACGCTCCTCGAACCAGTCGTGGGGCGAGCCGTCGATCTGTACCAGTTCACCGAGATAAGGGCGTCGGGGCCGTCGTTGGTGGATACGGGCCGCCTTGCGCCGCTTCGCCACCCACAGACCTTCGGCCATCATCCACTGGCGCAACGTCTCCGTAGAGAGCTGATAGCCATGTCGTTCTTCCAATTTCTCCCGAGCCAGCGTTGGCCCAAAGTCTGCGTAGTGCGTCTGCACCAACTGGATGGCGGATTCACGGACCGAGTCCAAAATCCGGTTGTTGGGCCGCTTGCCGCGCTGCCGGGACACCAGCCCGGCGGCCCCTTCGGCCCGATACCGTGCGACAAGGCGTTTGACCTGGCGCACGCTCAGACTCAGCCGCTCGGCGACCTCCCGTTGCCGGAGCTGCTTACCCATCAGAGCCTGCAGCAACTCCAGTCGATCCATCTCTCGATAGCTCATCGTGTTGTACTCCTCGCCCATGCCGCCCCCACAACGCAAAAGGGGACATTCTAGAATTGGACAAAGGGGACATTACTGCTTGGGGCTAACAGTTGGACGAGGCTGCCCTTGGTTTCTCCCGCATCAGCAGCTTATAATAGGAGCCCTTTCGCCATTGGGCGGAGGGGTGGTTACCGGCCGATGGTGAGAACATGACAGACACTCTTTACTCCTCTGATTTTGAGCGCGATTCCTGTGGTTTTGGCCTGATTGCCCAGATGGACAACCAAGTCAGTCACGCTATCGTAGCGACAGCCATCGCTTCGCTGGCGCGCTTGACGCACCGCGGTGCTGTCGCCGCCGATGGCAAGAGTGGGGATGGCTGTGGTCTGCTGATCCAGATGCCGCAGGATTTTTTTCGCGCGGTGACAGCAGAGTTGGGTTTCACCTTGCCGGAGCGATTTGCCGTTGGGCAGTTCTTTTTGCCTCGTGATACAGATCGGGCGGACGGCATTCGCCAGATTGCCGCAGAGGAAGCCCACGCCTTGGGGCTTGAGCTGCTCGGCTGGCGCAAGGTGCCGACGGTGGCCGAGGCTTGCGGCGACGAGGCGCTAAAGACGCTACCCGCGGTGGAGCAACTATTTTTCACCAGTTTAGAAGCAATGGAAGACGCCTTCGAGCGTCTCTGCTATCGCCTGCGTCGACGCATCGAGAAACGCTGCAGCGCGGACGCCGATTTTTTTGCCGTTACCTGCTCCAGCCGGGTGATTGGCTACAAAGGTCTGGTCATGCCGGAACATCTGCCAGACTTCTATCCCGACCTGCGTGACCCCCGCTTCGCCTCCGCCCTCGTCAGCTACCACCAGCGTTTTTCCACCAACACCTGGCCGGAATGGCGCCTCTGCCAACCTTTCCGCATCCTCGCCCACAACGGCGAGCTCAATACCATTCAAGGTAACCGCAACTGGGCGCGCGCGCGCGCGCCCCTACTGCAATCCGATCTGCTGCCCATGGACGAGGTACTGCCTGCCGTGGGCGGGGGCAGCGACTCCTTCAGTCTCGACAATATGCTGGAACTGCTTGTGCAGGGCGGCATGGATTTTTTCAAGGCCCTGCGCCTGTTGATTCCTCCGGCCTGGCACAACGTGCCCAACATGGCGCCAGAGCTGCGCGCCTTTTATGAATACCACTCCATGCGCATGGAAGCCTGGGACGGCCCTGCTGGCCTGGTGCTCAACACGGGCGAGATGGCGGTCTGTGCCCTCGACCGCAATGGGCTGCGTCCGGCGCGCTATGTCATCACCCGCGATCGCATCATCAATATTGCGTCGGAAGTTGGCGTCTTTGACTACCAGCATCAAGAGATTACCGCCCAAGGTCGTGTCGGACCGGGGCAAATCCTGGCGGTAGATCTGCGTAATGGCCAATTGCTGGACAATACCAGTATTGATCTGCGCATTCAGAACAGTCTTCCGTATGGGGAGTGGCTGGCAGAATATGCAGAGCACCTCGACGTTGATGATGACGCGCCCGAAATCGCGCGCCCCATCGGCGACCTCATCGCCTGGGAAAAGGCCTTCGGGGTAAGCATGGAAGAAGAGGATCAGGTGATTCGAGTCCTCGCCGAGGGTGGGCAGGAGGCGGTGGGTTCCATGGGCGACGACACCCCCGTTGCGGTGCTCTCCACCCAGCCGAGGCATCTGGCGGATTATTTTCGCCAACAGTTTGCGCAAGTCACCAATCCGCCGATTGACCCCTTGCGCGAAGCCTTGGTCATGTCTCTCAATGCCATTCTTGGCACCGAAAGTAATCTCTTTGCCGAGCGCCCAGAATATGCGCGCCGCATCGAAGTACACTCCCCTGTGCTCTCCGATGCCGCTTTCCAAGCCTTGATATCTCGTTCGGAGCCGGAATTCCGCGCCCAGAGTTTTTCCCTCTGCTACGACAGCAGCCATGAACTGGAATCCGCCATCATCGCCCTGAGTGATGAAGTGGTCGCAGCAGTGCGCTCCGGCGTCGTCATCGTCGTGCTGGATGATAGTGGACTGCAACGCAATCAGGTATATATTCCCGCCCTGATGGCCGTCGGTGCCATCCACCATGCCCTCATCGATGCCGGACTGCGCACCCGCTGCAACATCCTGGTGGCGACCGCGCACGCCCGCGACCCACATCACTTTGCCACCTTGATCGGCTACGGTGCGACGGCAGTCTATCCCTACCTTGCCTACGCCATTGTGCGCAGTTTGGCCGAACGTCGTGCCTTCAGCCAACCGGTGAGCGTGGTCAAGGCGCTGGCGAATTATCGCAAGGGCATCGACAAAGGGCTCTATAAAATACTCTCGAAAATGGGGATCTCCACCCTCGCCTCGTATCGAAGCAGCCAACTCTTTGAGGCCCTCGGACTCTCTTCGCGGGTGGTGGAGCGTTGTTTCCGCGGTACCGTCAGCCGCATCGAAGGCGCTGATTTTTCTCATATCGAAGCGGACCTGCGACAGCTCGTTGCCGAGGCTTGGCGCCCGCATCGGCGCATGAGCGCCGGTGGGCAGCTCAAATACATACATGGTGGCGAATATCACGCCTACAATCCCGACGTTGTCGCCAGCCTGCAGGCGGCGACCCGCTCCGGTCGACAAGAGGACTATCGCAGCTTTGCCGAACTAGTAAATGGACGCCCAGTCACCAACCTCCGCGATCTTTTGCAGCTGCGCAGCGGCTCTGCGATTCCACTGCATGAAGTGGAGCCGGTGGAAAGCATCACGCCACGTTTCGATACCGCCGCCATGTCCCTCGGGGCCCTTTCGCCAGAGGCGCATGAGGCACTGGCTATCGCCATGAACACCATCGGTGGTCGCTCCAACTCTGGGGAGGGTGGCGAGGATCCAGTCCGCTATCGCAGCAGCAAGGTCAGCAAGATCAAACAAATTGCCTCTGGCCGCTTTGGCGTCACTCCTGAATATGCGGTCAATGCCGAAGAACTGCAGATCAAGATCGCCCAAGGCGCCAAACCCGGCGAGGGTGGGCAGCTGCCTGGCCACAAGGTCAGCGGCATCATTGCCCGCTTGCGCTACGCCAAGGAAGGCGTCGCCCTGATCAGTCCACCACCCCATCACGACATCTACTCGATCGAAGATCTGGCCCAGCTGATCTTTGATCTGAAGCAGGTCAATCCCCAGGCTCTGGTCTCCGTCAAGCTGGTCTCCGAGGCAGGCGTAGGTACCGTAGCGGCGGGCGTCGCCAAGGCCTATGCCGATCGTATCACCATTGCTGGCTATGACGGTGGTACCGGCGCCAGTCCACTAACCTCGGTAAAATATGCGGGATCGCCCTGGGAGCTAGGACTGGCGGAGACTCAGGTCACCCTGCGCAAGAACTTCCTTCGCCATCGCGTGCGGTTGCAGGCGGATGGGGGCTTCAAGACCGGTCTCGACGTGGTCAAGGGCGCGCTGCTCGGTGCTGAGAGCTTCGGTTTTGGCACCGCGCCGATGATCGTCCTGGGGTGCAAATATCTGCGCATCTGCCATCTGAACAACTGCGCTACTGGGGTAGCCACCCAGGATGAGACGTTGCGCAAGCATTTCAAGGGTCTGCCTGAATTGGTCATCAACTACTTCCGCTTTGTCGCGGAAGAGGTCCGGGAGATCATGGCCGAACTCGGTATTCGTCGCTTTGACGGCCTGGTAGGGCGCAGCGATCTCCTGGAAATCGGCAAGACACAAAACGAGAAGCACGCAGCACTGGATCTACGCCCGCTGCTCGGGAACGCATCCCTCCAGGATGCCGATCACAACACCCACCAGCAGGATCGTAACCCCCCCTTCGATCGAGGCGAACTGGCCGAACAGATCGTGGCAGACGCTCGCCCGGCGTTGGAGGAAAAGATTCCTACCCGCCTGCACTATCGTATCCAGAACACCCATCGCTCCATTGCCGCCCGGCTCGGCGGGGAGATTGCCAAACGTCATGGTAATGCCGGCCTACCCGACGATTGCCTGCACATCGAATTTCAGGGGACGGCAGGCCAATCCTTCGGCGCCTTCTCCGTGCAGGGCATGACGTTGCATCTGCATGGGGATGCCAATGACTACGTCGGCAAGGCGATGAACGGCGGACGCATCATCATTGCGCCCCCCGAGAATGCCGGCTACCGGGCCGCCGAGTCGGCAATCATCGGCAACACCTGTCTCTACGGTGCCACCGGCGGCGTTCTGCATGCTGCCGGGCGCGCCGGTGAACGCTTTGCGGTGCGCAACTCCGGCGCCACTGCGGTTATCGAGGGCGCCGGTGACCATGCCTGCGAATATATGACTGGTGGTCAGGTGATCATTCTCGGACGCGTGGGACTGAATTTCGGTGCCGGCATGACGGGAGGTCTGGCCTTCGTGCGCGACGCCGATGGCCATTTTCCCAATCGCATCAACGGAGAACTGGTCAACGCGCACCGCATCGATACGGAATCCATGCGCGGCTATGAGCTGCTTCTACGGCGCCACCTCAAGCGGCATGCGGAATGGACGGGTAGCTTGCTGGCACAGGATCTGCTGCACAACTGGTCGCGCTTTCTGGCTCAGGTCTGGCTGGTGGTCCCCAAGGCCGCGAAGCTTGATGTGCTGCTCGAAGAAGCGAGCTGAGCCCTGCCCCTGCACTGAGAGGAATCCTCATGAATAATTTTGCCTTTTTGGAAGATGGCCGGCAGGACCCGAAAAAGTTGCCCGTGGAAGAACGCCGCGAGATCTTTCGGGAGATCTATCAAAGCTTTGACCTGGACAGCGCACGCCTGCAGGCCGATCGCTGTTTACACTGTGGCAACCCCTATTGCGAGTGGAAATGCCCGGTGCACAACTACATCCCGAACTGGTTGCAGCTCATCGTTGAAAATCGCATCGAAGAGGCGGCGACGCTGTCCCATAGTACCAATACCCTTCCGGAAATCTGTGGCCGCATCTGCCCTCAGGATCGCCTCTGTGAAGGGGCCTGCACGCTGAACGACGACTACGGTGCTGTCACCATTGGCAACCTGGAAAAATTCATCACTGAGGAGGCCCTGGCGCGCGGCTGGAAACCAGAGCACAACACTGCTCAACGTCTGGGCAAGCGCGTTGCCGTGGTCGGAGCGGGGCCGGCTGGCTTGGGTTGTGCCGACGTACTCAATCGCAATGGCGTTGATGTCGTAGTGTTTGATCGCTATCCAGCAGTGGGCGGATTGCTCACTTTCGGCATCCCCCCCTTCAAACTGGAAAAGGAAGTCGTCGCGCGTCGCGCTGATCTACTGCAGGAAATGGGCATCGAATTTCGCCTGGGGCAAGAGGTTGGTCGGGACGTTCCTTTCGCCGATCTACTGCGCGATTTTGACGCAGTATTCTTGGGTATGGGCACCTATACGGCCAAGCGCGGACATTTCCCCGGTGAAGAGTTCCCAGGCGTCGTCAAAGCCTTGGACTACCTCAACGGCAACATCTCCCATTTGATGGCCTTACCCGATCCCATCCACCCCTACATCAATTTGGCCGGCAAGCGTGTCGTCGTGCTGGGTGGCGGTGACACCGCCATGGACTGCGTCCGCACCGCCATCCGCCAGGGTGCTACAGCAGTCAGCTGCGTCTATCGCCGTGATGAAGAGAACATGCCCGGCTCCCGGCGCGAAGTCAGCAATGCGCGCGAAGAAGGCGTCAAGTTCCTGTTTAATCGACAGCCGGTAGAGATTACCGGCAGCAGCGATAGCGGTCCCCAGGGCGTCAAGGTGTTACGCACCCAGCTTGGCGCGCCCGATGCCAAGGGACGGCGTCATCCCGAGGTCGTGCCTGGCTCCGAAGAAATCCTGGCAGCTGACGCCGTGGTCATCGCTTTTGGTTTCGATCCCTCCCCGGCTTCCTGGTTCGATGAATTTGGCATTGCCACCGACAAGATCGGACGCGTGACCACGAATGAGCAGCTACAAAGCAGTAACCCCAAAGTATTTGTAGGCGGGGATATGCATCGCGGCTCCGACCTGGTGGTGACAGCCGTCGACGAGGGACGTCGAGCAGCGGAAGGTATGCTCGACTACTTGTGCGCATGAACGCGCCCAAGTCTGAGCGTTTTCTGCGCGCCTGCCGCGGCGAAGAGGTCGACTGTACCCCCGTCTGGCTGATGCGACAGGCGGGACGCTATTTGCCAGAATACCGCGCCACCCGGGCACAGGTAAGCGGATTTCTGGAACTTTGCCAGACCCCGGAGCTGGCCTGCGAAGTTACCTTGCAGCCCCTGCGACGCTTTGATCTTGATGCCGCCATCCTGTTCTCCGACATCCTCACCGTACCCCACGCGATGGGGATGGAACTCGATTTTCTCGAGGGCGAAGGGCCGGTTTTCCGCCAACCATTACGCCGGAGCGAGGATCTTCGTCGCCTCGGACAGCCCGACCCTGAAGAGGATCTGCGCTATGTGATGGATGCAGTACGCCTCATCCGCCACGAGCTGGACGGCCGTGTACCCCTGATTGGCTTTGCTGGCAGCCCTTGGACCCTGGCTTGTTACATGATCGAGGGGCGTGGTAGCCGCGATTTTCTGCACGCCAAGAGCTGGCTCTACTCGGATCCCGAGAGTCTGGAAGAACTACTCAACCGTCTTGTGACCGCATTAACGGGCTATTTGCGCGCCCAGGCAGCAGCGGGAGCCCAGGCGTTGATGCTTTTTGATACCTGGGGTGGCACCTTGAGCACTCCGGCCTATCACCGTTTCTCTCTTGCTCCCATGCGGCGGGTTATTGCGGCGCTGCGCGAAAGCACGGAGACCGCAGAGCTGCCCATCATTCTCTTCAGTAAAGGGGGAGGAAACTGGTTGGAGGCCATGGCGAAGAGTGGTGCCAACGTCATCGGTCTGGATTGGAGCACCGAAATCGCACCCGCACGTAAGCGTCTAGGAAGGGATATTGCCGTGCAAGGGAATCTCGATCCCATCGCCCTCTACGGACAGCCCACCTTACTGCGCGCGGAAATCGATCGGATTCTCTGTGCCAATGCCGGTCGTCCCGGCCATATTTTCAATCTCGGCCACGGAATTACGCCCCAGACGCCCATCGCCAATGTCGAACTCCTGGTGGAAACCGTCCATGCGTGCAATGGCTGTAGCAACGACAGCGTCTACGAAGAATACTGACCCGATCGCTGATCAATGTGACTGACTGCGTTGGCGCCAAGCCTCCCAGGCAGAGCGTAAGCGGTGGCGGGCGGGGTCGAGATAGGTAATTTCCGCGCCCTCTTCCATTCGTCGCAATGCTTCGCGGATCAAACGCTGAGTCTCTTTGGCGAGTTCTCGCCGACCCAGCTCTGGAGACAGCGCTGTACCAAAATGCACCCGTAATGTGAGGGGTGCGGAGGCAGTGAGGCGCCATAGATGCCCGGCGAGGGTATCTTCGCCGATAAAGGGGCAGAGACGGTCGGCGTGGCCGGGCCGTAAGAGGTCCTCGTAGCGCAGGGTAACGGGCATCACCTTACTTTGCGCATTGACCGCAGTCTCAAAGGGGGCGGCAAAAAATTCCCCGACATCATTACCATCGCTGGTAGTTCCTTCCGGGAAGATGGTGAGAATCCGCCCATCGCGCAACACTTCCGCAGCATTCTTGAGCACGCGCTGGCTCGCTCGAGCGTCGTTCCGATCAATAAAAAAAGTCCCTAGCCGGCCTGCCAAGCGACCGAAGAGAGGCCACGCTGCCATTTCTTTCTTCGCCACGAACTGGCCCGGAGACAACGCGGCCAAGGCGAGAATGTCGAGATAGGAGACATGATTGGCCGCCAGCATCACCGGTGCTTGCGGCAACGTACCGGCTACCCGCAGGCGGATCCCCAGGATGCGCAAGGCAACACCACACCACCAGCGAAAAACCGCAAGCGACCGTGCGTCTATGGTTTGATGGCGACCGTAGTACCACCAGCTCAGAGGAAAAGCGATCGCCAAGTGCAGGGCGAGGGCGGGGACTCGCCACAGGCGCCGGTATGCGCGGGATCGACTGCGCCGCAGAATGCGGTCGCTGGGATACGGGATCAATTGCGCGTGGGCGGGAGAATTTTGTCGTCGTCGACGGAACTTCATTTGCCTTGTGCTACAGGATCCAGAAAGCGCTGTTGGTAGCGGGAGGTAATGAGGCGAGAGTCACACCAGACAAAGAAGTCCGCACAATGGAACTGCGGGTCCCAGTACGGCTCCCCACCTAGTCGCACCCCCGCCCGCAGGTAGCCTTTGAGGAGACTCGGCAACTCTACCGGCTCAACCTGCGCTGTCACATCAAAAGCGGGTACCGTCCGCAAGGGAAAGACGCGTTGCTCCACCGGAACCATCTGCTCTGCCAACGACCGGTATAACGCACCCAAGGCGGGACCGTCTGTGCTGTGTACGCTAGCGCAACCCATGAGATGGTCGATATCCCACATACTCATGGCCTCGGCCAGACCAGACCACAGTAGGACAATCACCGCTCCCTGGCGATAATCCGGATGAACACAGGAGCGGCCTAATTCCATGACCCGAGAGCCAAGCGCTAACGGTCGAGAAAGATCGAATTCGGTCTGCGCATAGTAGCGGCCCACATTGGCTACCTGCTCCGGAAGAAACAATCGATAGGTACCAACGACCTCCTGCCGCACCTCATCTTCGACAATCAAGTGCTCACAAAAGGGATCATATTCATCCTGATCGATTCCTGGTGGGCCGCTGAGCTGTGCCCCGAACTCAGCGCTGAACACTCTGTAGCGTAGGCGTTGCGCGGCCTCCACCTCGTCCTGATGGCGGGCAAGGTACAAGCGCAGTGAGCGCTCCCCTTTCCCGGTGTTACGTCCCATACTTTTCTGAGCTTGCGTATTGAGCATCCTTCAATCTCCCTGTGACGGGTTGTAGGAAATAATAGTATGACCTAAAACCATGACAATAGTGCGACATTTTTATGACATTTTGATGACAGCGCCAGGGAAAAACGCTGCTCATGTTGAACACTATTCAGCAAAAGGACCAAACCCATCGGCTCACAGGAATGCCTCGCGCAGGATGGTATGCACGCGATCTGGGCCCGTGGAAACAATAGCCAGAGGCCGCTCCACCAGCGTCGAAAGTGCTTCGAGATACGACCGCGCATTCTGCGGTAGATCCTGCCAGCGTTGAATCCCTGCCGTCGACTCTGTCCAGCCGGGGAAGCTTTCATAAATGGGTTCACAGTCAGCCAACGACTCTGCACCCCCAGGTAGATCGCTACATTCTTGCCCACGCACACGATAGCCCGTTGCTACGCGAATTTCTCCCAGGCCATCAAGGACATCGAGCTTGGTCATGCAGAGACCGCTCACCCCATTCACGCGACAGGAGGCACGCAAGGCGACCGCATCGAACCAACCACAGCGCCGCGCCCGCCCGGTGGTCGCGCCCACCTCGCCGCCACGTTCCGCCAACCAGCGCCCGGTATCATCCAACAGCTCCGTGGGAAAAGGACCAGAACCGACGCGGGTCGTATAGGCCTTGGTGATACCCAGGACGTAGCCCAGCTCTCCCGGGCCCACGCCCGTCCCCGCAGCGGCTGCACCGGCCACGGTGTTGGACGAGGTAACGAAGGGATAGGTGCCGTGATCAACATCCAGCAAAGTGCCCTGGGCACCCTCAAACAGGATGCGTCCACCAGCAGCCTGGATCTGACTAAGACGTAAAGATACGTCTGTTGTCATGGGCGCCAAGCGCTCCGCATAAGCGAGACTTTGCTCCAAGATGCGGTGAAAATCCTCTGGTTCTTCCTTGAAATAATGCTGCAGCACGAAATTGTGGTAGTCCAGGGCTTCCCCCAACTTCGCGGCAAAACGCTCCCGGTGAAAGAGGTCTGCAACCCGCAGAGCGCGCCGCGCGACCTTATCCTCATAGGCGGGGCCAATGCCGCGCCCAGTGGTGCCGATACGCGCCTCCCCCTTGGCCCGTTCGCGCGCCAGGTCGAGGCGTTTGTGATAAGGCAGAATGAGCGGGCAGGCCTCGGAAATGAATAGCCGCTGGACGGCGTCGGGGACCGTTTGCAAGAGTGGATCCAACTCCTCGAACAGGGCCACGGGGTCGAGAACCACCCCATTACCAATCAGGCACTGCACCTCAGGGCGCAAAATGCCGGAAGGAATCAGGTGTAGTACGGTCTTTTTGCCGCCAATGACCAGCGTGTGCCCAGCGTTGTTCCCCCCCTGGAATCGCGCCACTGCCTGACAGTGCTCGGTAAGCCAGTCAACGATCTTGCCCTTGCCCTCGTCACCCCATTGGGTGCCCACCACCACTATGTTCTTGGACATCGATCTAGACCCCAGAAAATCAGAATGCAGAAAAGGGAAGCTCGGGACTACGTGCTACCAGGGTCCAGCGACCCTGCTCGCGGACCAGCACAGCGTCATATCCCACCGGCAACTCTGCTGCGGTGCCGGCAAGGTCCTGCACCACCGTATATCCCTGTCCCCGTAGGTCCTGTATAGCTTGCCAAAGCTCTGCGTCGTGTCCACTCGGGGCCCATACCGATGGAGCGGGCTCTGCATCGACTAAATCCCGCAGCAGAGGACGCAAGTCAAGGCTGAAACCCGTAGCCGGGCGACTCCGCCCAAACGCTGCACCAACGCCATCGTAACGCCCGCCCCGCGCGATAGCCGCACCGCGTTGGGCGGAGAAGAGCGCAAACAACATTCCCGTGTGATATCGATGTCCCTGCATCTCCGCCAGATCTGCCCGAATATCCAAATCCGGGTAACGCTGAGCCAGCACCTGCCAGACAAATTCCAGCTCATCAAGGGCGCGCAGAATGGCGGGAAACGCGGCAAACTGCTGCCGCGCTCGCGCCAAGACCTCATGATCGCCATGCAAATCCGTCAAGGCGAGAAAGGTCTCGGCACTGCGGGCAGTTACCACGTCGCTGCGCAAGAGCTGGCGCAGATCTGGCCACGCCTTGCGCTCCAGAAGGCGTAGCAGCTCACTCTGATCCCGAAGCGAGAGGCCCGTTTCCTGCGCCAAGCTGCGTGGAATCGCCACATGCCCCAGATCCAGCACGAGATCGCCGCTGGAACAACAGCGCCGCACACTCTCCACCAGCAAACTCAGGATTTCCAGATCGGCATCCGCGCTGCCCACACCAAACAGCTCAGCCCCCACCTGAAAAGGCGCCCGACTCCCTCCCAGGGCATCGGGCTGCGCCCGCAACACCGTCCCGGCATAGCTTAAGCGCCTCGCTTCCTCGCCGCGCGCCATCTGCACATCAATTCGTGCCATTTGCGGGGTCATATCGGAGCGGAAACCGAGAACCCGACCGCTGGCCTGGTCCAATACCTTCCAGGTTTCCAGATCGAGGTCTACCGCGCTGCCGGTAAGCAGGCTTTCCAGATGTTCGAGCATGGGCGGGATAACCTGGCGATATCCCCAACGAGCAAAGAGATCGAGAAGTTCGCGCCGTTTCCCCTCCAATGCCGCCGCCTGCCGTGGCCCCATATCTTCGAAGCCCGCGGGCAAGATCCATGTCGCTGATTTCTCCTTTGTCTGAATCATGGCTTGCCGGCCCCTTGCACGCCATCACGTAGATAGCGAAGCAGCGGAGAATCGGCGGGCAGCACCCAGACGTCACCCGCCTTGGCACTGTGACGCAGCACCTCGAGGCTGCGGTAAAACGCATAGAAGCGCGGATCTTTCCCGTAGGCATCGGCGTAGATCTTGGCTGCCTCTGCCTGCGCCTGACCCAGGCTTTGCTGCGACGAGGTATAGGCTTGACTCAATATTTGCTGGCGCTCCTTTTCGGTGGAACTTTTGATCTGATCGATCTGCTCCTTCCCCGCCAGCTGGGCCGCTGCGATCTGCGTTTGCAAATCGGCACGCATTTTCTTGTACACCTCCTGCTGCGCATCAGCAGTCAGCCCGATTTCCAGAAAATGTAAGTCGTCTAATGAGATTCCATCGCGTTGTAAGCTTTTGCCGACCCGATCGCGCAACTGCCGCTGCCAATTGCTCAGCACCGTCAGACTCGGCGCAACGCCAGAATTGTCCTCGACAATCCGAGTCAGCGCAGCCTGAACCACGTCACTGACCTGACTTTCTGCCAGAGCGGTATTCAAACCACGCTGATAAAATCTTTCGGCATCATTGACATGCCACTGCACGAAGCAATCGAGTTGCTGGCTTGGTCCATTGCTCGGCGTAATCGTAACCGCCTTCGTGCTCTGGCTGCGCCGACGCGTATCAATGACTTGCACCGACTGCAGGAAGGGCCAATGCATGTACAAACCGGGTTGCGATCGCACGGCACTCACATGACCAGCACTGAGAACCACAGCGCTCTGCCCTGGACGCAGTTCGTAAAAACTGGCGGATAACAGATAAAGCACCAGAACCAGCAGCAGGACGAGCCAGCTCCAAGAAATGGGTTTCATGATTTCTGGTCTCCACTCGCCGTGGGAGCGCTCGACTTAGTCTCTGGCGCTGGGTGTGAAGGCGCTGTCACATGGACTGACACCTGGGCGCCCTGCCCGTCCGCCACCACGATTTTGCCTGCCTTGTCGAGAATGTCCTGCATCGCCTGCAAATACATTTGCTTACTGCTCACCTGTGGGTCGCGTTGGTAGGCCTGATAGACGGCATCAAAGCGGGCTGCATCACCCCGCGCCTTGCCCAGCAGTTCTTCCGCTTGCACATTGGCTTGATTGCGCATTTTTTCTGCCTCCGCCTTGGCAGCTAACAAGGTCTTGCTGCCATCCGCCTTGACCTGCTCGGCTTGCTCTTCCGCTTCTTTGTGAGCTTTGGCAATTTTCTCGTAATCGGCATCGAGCGCCTTCGGATGCGCAAGCTCAATGATTCGTACCGATTGCAGGGCGATGCCACTATCACTGTTGGCCAACAAATCCTGCGCCCTCTGCAGCAACTGCTGCTCTAACGGCGCATGGGCGGCGGTGAGCAATTGCTGCGAGCTCATGCCACTAGTTACCTGGCGCAGTTCAGCACTGAGTACGAAAGCCAGATACTGCTGCGGATTGCTGTTGGCGAAGAGAAAGGCACGCGGATGCTCGATGCGGTAGTCTGCGGCATAGCGCACATCGACGATCTCACCGTTGCTGGTGAGGATACGTCCCGGACTGAGCGCCTCGCCGGAATCCCCATAGCCCAGAACCAAGCGACGGCTACGACCAACATCCACCATCTGCACCGATTCAATGGGCGCAGGCCAATGATAATGACTTCCAGGAGGCACGGTGGCGATCACTCGACCAAAGCGCAAGACCACACCCTCCTGACCAGCACCGACATCGTAAAACCCGGAGAGCAACCAAATGGCAATCAGTACCGCAACGACGACCAACGGTAGCCAGCGGAGGAAAGGAATTTTGCGTCGTGGACCCGAGCCCGGAGCCGACGAAAACTTGCTTCCTAGTTTGCGCAGTTCTTTGGTAATTTTCTCGATGTTCCACGCTGCGCCTTTCGGACGCTGACCCCAAGGACCTTGGCCCCCGTTTTTTCCGCCTTGATTACCGTTCCCGCCCGGATCACTCCATGGCATCCCGCTCTCCTTGTGCCGGACTATGGGCGCATTGTAGAAGGCAGATCTGCTCGCTGACAACTATCTGCCCGATACCGCTTTTGCAAGCCTGCCCACACCTGCTCCTCAATTTCGAGCAGCAGGTGACCCTGTCCATTGCTGTCATAATATTCTTCCAAAACTGTGCCCGCCTGAAACAGGCTCGCGCGCAGCGCGCCCTCCTCCGGACCCAGCGCACAATCTAGTCGCAAACGCGTCCCATGCACTCGCTGCGCAATGACTGTGCGCGCTCTTTCCACACCAGCCCCAGATTGGGCACTGAGCCAGAGGTCGCTCACCCTACCGGCGTCGTCCAATCGTTCGCGCGGCTCTTCGCCGAGTAGATCGATCTTATTGAAGACGCGAATGCGAGGAATCTCGTCAGCGCCAATCTCTGCCAAGATCCTCTCCACCGCAGAAATCTGCTCATCCCGGTCCGGTGCCGCCGCATCGATCACATGCAAGAGCAACTGCGCCTGATTCACCTCCTCCAGCGTAGCGCGAAAGGCGGCGATCAATTCTGTCGGGAGATCGCGCAAGAAACCCACCGTATCCGCGACCAGGGTAGTGGCCCCGCTGGCTCCAGCCAGACGGCGGATGGCGGGATCAAGTGTGGCGAACAATTGGTCTGCTGCATACTGTGCATTCGCAGTCAATGCATTGAAAAGGGAGGACTTGCCGGCATTCGTGTAGCCTACCAAAGCCACCGTAGGCGCGGGCGCGCGGACCCGAGCACGCCGTTGTGTGGCCCGTTGTGCTGCGACGCGCGCCAGTCGCTCCCGCAGAATACGAATGCGCACACCAATGAGTCTCCGGTCCGTCTCGAGCTGGGTTTCCCCTGGGCCACGCAAACCAATACCGCCACGCTGTCGTTCCAGATGGGTCCAGCCACGCACCAAACGCGTACGTAGATGATCCAGCTGCGCCAGCTCTACCTGCAACTGCCCCTCGTAGGTACGCGCGCGCCGGGCGAAGATATCCAGGATCAAACCTACCCGATCCACTACCCGCGCGGCGCAGGCTCGCTCCAGGTTGCGCTCCTGAATCGGGGTCAACGAACGGTCGAAGAGGAGAAGATCGACATCATTGGCACGCACGAAATCGGCAATCTCTTGCACCTTGCCACGACCAATACAGGTGGCAGGATCCAGACGCGCGCGGGGAACCGACCACAGCGCAAGAATGATCGCGCCGGTATCTGCTGCCAGCTGGCGAAATTCCTCGCCACCATCCTCCGATGCTCCTGGGCCAGCGACGTGTATGAGTAAGGAGCGATCCCGGTGAGAACGCTCGATATCGAGACTTTGGCTCAGTCGCTGGCCTCGTCCCCAGCGACTTCACCCTCGGCTTCCGGGAGAGGCAAGCGCACGTCGCGGCTGGGTACCACCGTAGAAATGGCGTGCTTATAGATCATCTGACTGACATTATTGCGCAACAACACGACGAATTGATCAAAGGACTCGACGAACCCCTGCAGCTTGATGCCATTGACCAGATAGATCGCGACCGGAACGTGCTCCTTGCGCAACAGATTGAGGAAAGGGTCTTGCAAGATTTGCCCTTTTTGCTGACTGGCCATTATTGTCTCCTTTTTGACTCGCATCATGCCATCGGCTACGCATATTAGACTATCTCAAAACACAGCGCGACGCCATGACCAAGTGATTACCCGACGCTTGGTGTGACAGGCCTTTTGACCTCTCGACGGAATCTCGATAAGTTTCCTCTTGCGCTTACGCCACCATACCAAATTGGGGAGAGCCTTTGGACGCAAAGAAACCGACCAGCGATCGTGCCCTGCGCGCTCGCGTCAAACGCTTGGGCAATATTCTCGGAGACGTGCTGCGAGAGCGCGCCGGGGAACGGGTATTCAGCGCCGTCGAACAACTGCGTCAAGGCTATATTCGACTGCATCGTCGTGACGATCCCAAGCTGCGTCAACGCCTCGCCCGTTTTATTGATGCGTTACCCCAAGATGACCTGGTGCTCGTCATCCGCGCCTTCAACACCTATTTCAGTTTGGTCAATATCGCGGAAGAGGAGTTTCAGCATGTGCAACGGCGCCGCCTGCTGCAGCGTGCCAGTGGTCTCTGGGTAGGATCCTTCGAGGAAACGTTCCGGCAACTGCAGCGCAAGGGCATCAATGCCGGGCAGCTCCAGTATCTGCTTGGACAGATTCGCTATTTACCGGTATTCACTGCCCATCCCACGGAATCCAAACGGCGTACAGTTTTGCACGCCCTGCGCCGCATCTTCCTGACCAGCAAGGCGTTGGATGACCCTTCTCTGAACGATGAGGAGGAAAATGACGTACTGCGCCAGCTGGAAGCACAAATCCAGATTCTCTGGGAAACGGAAGAGGTTCGCACCAACCGCCCGCAGGTACAGGACGAAGTCGAGAACGGCCTCTTCTATTTCCGTGACAGCCTCTTCCAGGCTGTCCCCATGACCTATCACGCTGCGCGCCGCGCCGCGCGGCGGGTCTTCGGCGAAAGTCAGGTCGATATCCCCGCGTTCATGCGCTTCGGTTCGTGGATTGGTGGTGATCGCGATGGCAATCCGAACGTCACCGCGGCGATCACCGGCTGGACCTTGCGCACCCAAAGTGTCGAGGTGCTACGCGAGTATCAGCGCCGTCTTTCCGAGCTCTACCCGCTGTTGGGGCATTCCGCGCGCTTTTGTGCCATTTCCCCGATCTTGCTGGCCTCCCTCGAGAAGGATGCGGATGATTTCCCAGAGCTCGCAGAGTGGGTAGATCAACGCTTTCCCAGCGAACCCTACCGGCGCAAATTGCGGTACATGATGACCCGTCTCGATCTGCGTCTACGACAACTGGAAAATGGTCAGAGCAGTAGCGGTTTTGCTGCCGGTGGACCGGCATATGCCAGTGATCAGGATTTTCTTGCTGACCTGCTGTTGGTACGCGATTCTCTGCGCGGTCATGGGGATGACTACATTGCCAATCATTCCGTTCAGGATCTGGTCTGGTTGGTAGAAACTTTTGGATTCCATCTCGCGGCCCTCGACATCCGCCAGGAATCGACCGTCCATACGCGCACCATCGCCGAGCTCTTCAGCAATATTCCTGAATTTCAAGGCTATGCCGAGATGGAAGAAGAGCACAAATTGGCCCTTCTCAGTAACACCCTACGCAAGCCGGGCAAGATTGTGGAATCGCCACCGGAAAAACTCTCTCCTCTGGCTGCAGAGACCTGCGCGATGTTCAAATGCATTGCCCAACTGCGGCGAGAAATTGGCGAACGCTCCTTCGGCAATTACGTGATCTCCATGACGCACGAGGCGAGTCACGTGCTCGAAGTCCTCGTGCTGGCGAAGGAATTCGGGCTTGCTGGCTGGTCACGTCAAGGGCTGTACAGCGAGATTGCGGTTACCCCCCTCTTCGAGACGATCCACGATCTGGAACGTATGGAAACCGTCATGGGTCGCCTACTGGATGATCCGATCTATGCCGAAATTCTGCGCAGCCAGGAAAATACGCAAGAGGTGATGCTGGGTTATTCCGACTCCTGCAAGGATGGCGGCATTCTCTCCTCCAGTTGGTCGCTCTATCAGGCACAGCTGGAACTCGCCGCTCTCGCCGATCGTCGCCGCATCCACATCCGCATCTTCCATGGGCGCGGAGG
This sequence comes from Acidithiobacillus acidisediminis, assembly GCF_023277115.1. Classification (NCBI taxonomy): domain Bacteria; kingdom Pseudomonadati; phylum Pseudomonadota; class Acidithiobacillia; order Acidithiobacillales; family Acidithiobacillaceae; genus Acidithiobacillus; species Acidithiobacillus acidisediminis. The sequence continues at coordinate 1,557,942 of NZ_JALQCS010000001.1, read as the reverse complement.
AAGTGTAGGACGCGGTGGCGGGCCCACCCATGAAGCGATCCTCGCACAGCCGGCAAATACGGTGCGCGGCCAGATCAAGATTACCGAGCAAGGCGAAGTGCTGTCGTTCAAATATGCCAATCTGGAAACGGCTGTCTATGAGCTTACCGTTGGCGTGACCGGCTTGATGCTGGCCAGCATTGGCTTGGTGCAGACCGTCCCCCACGATCAACCCACTTTTTTAGAGGTGATGGCGGCCCTGACCAAAGGCGGCGAAGCGGTCTACCGCGAGCTCATCGAGAATACGCCGGGATTCATGGACTACTTCTACGAGGCAACCCCACTGAACGAGATTGCCCATATGAATATCGGCTCTCGTCCTTCCCACCGCCAACGTGGTGACCGCTCGATGAGCTCCATCCGTGCCATCCCCTGGGTCTTTGCCTGGGCCCAATCCCGTCACGTGCTACCGGCTTGGTACGGGCTAGGCTCCGCAATTCGTCAATGGCGTGGAGATGATCCCAACCGACTGAAGATCTTACAGGATATGTATCGTCATTGGCCTTTCTTTCACGCCTTGCTGGGCAACATTACCATGGCCATGGCCAAGGCAGATATGACCTTGGCCGCTGAATATGCCAGTCTGCCCAACGATCAAGTATCCGCGCAGCAAATTTATGCCAAGATCAAAAGGGAATTTGAGGTCAGTCTTGCAGAAATGCTATTGGTGCAGAATCAAGAGAAACTCCTGAGTGAAGACCCTGGGTTGGCCTTTTCTTTGCAACGTCGGAATGTCTATATGGAGCCCCTGAATCACATCCAGATCGCCTTGCTCCGCCGCTATCGCAATGAAGACACATTACCCGAGTTCCGCGAGACCTGGCTTGACCCTTTGCTGCGCAGTATCAACGCCATTGCTGGCGGACAACGGAATACCGGCTGAGATGAAGCTCATCCTGGCATCTTCCAGCCCCTATCGGCGGGAACTCCTGCAGCGACTCCATCTGCCTTTTACCTGGGAGTCCCCAGCAATTGATGAGAGCAGACGAGCTGACGAGACAGCAGAGACCCTGGTGCAACGCTTGGCGCAGGAGAAAGCGACGGCAATCCGCGACAAAATGCCCGATGCCTGGGTGATTGGCGCAGATCAGCTGGTACGCTGTGGCCAAGAACTCCTTGGCAAATCCGGCAATGCCGAACAGGCATTTGCGCAATTACAGACGATGCAGGGGAACTGCGTCGAGATCTTGAATGGGCTCTGCCTCCTGGGCCCACAGAAATCTATACAAGTAGAATTGATCCCGTATCGAGTATTCCTACGCAAACTCAGTGAAGAGGAAATCTGGCGCTATATCGAAAAGGAGCGGCCTTTCGACTGTGCAGGGAGTTTGCGCGCCGAAGGGCTGGGCATCTGCCTGATTGATCGCATGGAAGGGGAGGATCCGAACGCCATCATCGGTCTCCCCCTGATTCGACTTTCTGCAATGCTGCGCAAATCAGGATTCGTCCTCCCCTGATTTTTGCTTTCCGGTTTAGGCGTAAGCGCCGCGCTTGCGCAACTGACGTACCATCAACCAGCGTCCCAGAAGAATCAAGCTGAGCACCACCATGGTAATCAGAAAAGCAGCCGCGAAGGCCAGGATATGCGCCTCCTCGAAGGGTTCGTTGATAAAGGTCCAGATGACATAGGTAAGATAACCAATGGGCTGGTTCGTGAACTGACCATTCCACATGTAGTTGGACCAACCGGCGGTATAGATCAGTGGCGCGGTCTCCCCCATGGAGAGTGCCAAGGCGTAAAACAGACCAGTCATCACCGCAGGCATGGCCCCAGGCAACAAAATCCGGAAAATGACCGTGCCCTCGCCTGCACCTACACCAAAACCTGCCTCGCGCACCGCCTGCGGGATATTACCGAGGGCCATTTCAGTGGTTCGGGCAATATAGGGCAGGAGCATGATGCTGAGGGTGATGATGCCGGCAGCAACGGAGAATTGCCAGCCGAGATAAATCACCATGGTGATATATCCCACGTAGCCCAGCACAATAGAGGGCACACCGACAAGGACGTCCGAGAGAAAACGCAGGGATTTACCGGCCATGCCCTTACCAAATTCACTGAGATAAATGCCTGCTGCAATTCCTACCGGCGCGGCAATGAGCAGCGACCCCAAGGAGAGCACCAGAGTCCCCTCGATGGCATTTTTCAGGCCGCCCCCCATCCCGTTGCTGACTTCAGTAAGTAGACTAGGCTTCAGTCCAGGAAGCGCCTTGATGAGGACATCCAAGATGATGGAAAGAAAGGCAATGGCAACAATGACGAAACTGGCCCAGACAAAGACTGTACCGACACCGCGGAATAGGTGCCGTTTCCAGGAAATGTGAATTTGCCGATGGCCAGTAGAGGAGGTGTTCTGGGTCATGACACGAGATAGATTGGAAGTGCTCATGATCGGACTTTCGCTCCCCACAGGATCAGCCGTGCGATGATATTGACGATCACTGTCAAAACGAGCAATACCAGAGCAACCTCGGCCAAGGCTTCAACCGCCATATTGGTCGGGTCCTGCAAGGCACTCTCGAGCTGCGATACGATGAACGCCGCCATGGTAGAAATGGGTGTATAAATATTATTCGGCAGATAATTCAATGCGTTGCCGCTCACCATGACGACGGCCATGGTCTCTCCCAAAGCGCGCCCCAAGGCTAGGATCGATACACCGACCAAGGTTGTTTTGAGCTTGGGCAGGGTGATGTTCCAAAGCACTTCCAGGCGATTGAGACCAAGTCCCACCCCCGCCTCTTTGAGGGAAGGTTCTATGGCGCTGATTCCCTCCCGCATGGTGGCGGAAATGAGGGGAATGATCATGAAGGCGAGGACAACAGCCGTCGTCAGCAGACCATAGCCACTCCCCGGACTTCCGCCAAAGTACGGGATGAAACCGATATGCTGAGCAAGCCAAGGATAAACCGTTTGGCCTAAAAAAGGGATCAGCAGGGCGTAACCCCACAGACCAAAGACCACACTAGGAATCGCCGCCAACAAGTCGACCAACAATGCCAGGGGCCCAGACAGCCATTTCGGCATCACTTCTACCAGAAAGTAGGCCGCCCCCACCGCAATGGGGAGTGCGAATAGCAAGGCGAGAAACGAGCTGGCCAGCGTCCCAACAACAAGAAACCAAATGCCGTAGCGCGCCCCAGGCATGACTTGCTGACCGTGAATCTCAACAGGATTACCGTAGAGGTTGCCCAGATTCCAGTCATTGGTCCAGAGAAAATCCAGGCCATTGTAATGGATGGCCGGCCAGGAATAAGTAACGAGAAAAATTACAAGGGCCAGCAGCGAGAGGGGCAAAAAACTCGCAGTACCGACCAAACTGATACGAAAAACGGAAATTTTCATGCTCGCCCTCCGGCGGAGACGCCCCATAATAAACGCGCGGCACTTCCAAAAAAAGGGCCGCGCCGTTCATTATGATGGGTGCTCGGGCCAGAACGACCCGGGCACCCTCTCGCTGGGATTTAGTGAATCTCAGCAACCTGCTTGCGCGACAACTCCGCCGCACTGGCAGGTAGCGGCACAAAATGCACTGCTTCCATGAAGTGCAGCGCGTTGCCGCCCTTCGGGTCCAAAGCCCAATTGAGGAAGTCACGCATTGCCGCAGCCGTTTCGGCGTTCGGCTGCTGCTTCTTCACGATCGCATACTCATAGTTGATGATGGGGTAGGCGTTCTTCCCTGGCGCATAGACCAAGCTGATACGCTCATCCGCCGGAGTCTTGCTGACCATTTCACCAGCTGCAGCCTTGGCATTGGCCACCGTGGGCAGTACAAAATTACCAGCACGATTCTGCAGCATGGCGATACCCAGGCCCGCCTTCTCTACCGGTGCCTTCCAGCTAATACCAATATAGGCAACGCCATAGGGGGTGGACTTCAGGGCTTCGACCATGCCCGGGTTACCCACAGCACCGATACCACCCTGCACCGTCGGCCAGCTCACCGTCGTGCTGTAACCGACACTCTTCGCCCACTCAGGGTTGGTATCAGAAAGGTAGGTGGTGAAGATAAAGGTATCACCGGAACCATCCGTACGATGAATCGGAATGATCTTGTGGTTGGGCAGCTTGATGCCCGGGTTGATCTTGGCTATTTCCGGGGCGTCCCAATTGCTGATCTTACCAGAGTAGATATCCGCCAACACTGGGCCAGACAACTTGATATGCTTGTTGTTCAAACCCGGGAGGTTGTAGTTGATCATCTGAATGGAGATGGCCAGGGGGATATTGAGCATCGGGTGCATCTTTACCTGCGCGTCAGACATGTAGGCGTCCGAAGCACCGATCTGTGCCACACCGGAAATGGACTGCGCGATACCCGTACCACTACCCGTTCCCTGCGTGGTGATCTTCACACTGGGATGCATCTTGGTGTAGGCGGGCACCCACAGATTGAACAATGGGTAGAGAAGGGTCGAACCGGTCTCCAACAGGCTCACCTGGGGAGCAGCAACAGCGGGCGTAGCGGCGACGGCAGCAAGACTGAGGAGGGAAGCAACAACAACACCCTTCATAGCGCTGGCGACAGTCTTCTTGGAACGTAGCAACATAAAACCTCCGAAGATGGCATTATCAAGTGTACTCAAGCATAGTAGGAGACTTCGTTGTCTGAAATCTCTATGCGAGCGCCATCATACCCAAAGTTCGTGACAGTATCATGAACCTTTTGTGACACTTTTATGACAAACGAGTTCATGCATTACTAGAGAAGATCGCTCCAACGAAAGCCTTTCTTGATATATGCATTGGCCGGATAGCCATCCCGTTCCCAAGTTCCCTCAGGACGCGCATCCGTAAGATCAATGCGATTGACCCACTTTACGCTCTTGTAGCCATACATCTGCGGCACCAGCAAACGTAGTGGATAACCACCTTTCCGGAGCAATGGTTGGCCGGCAATATGCGTCGCCAAGATCACCCCCGGTGCACGCGCCTGCTCCATCGTCAAACTATCCAGATAGACCCCGTCAGCGCTGTGGAAAACCACAAAACGCGCGTTGGATTGTGGCTGCAACTCCGCGAGAAAGTCCGCCAGCTGGATACCCTGCCAGTGCACATTCGCCACGGTCCAGCCCGTCACGCAGTGAAAGGTGCGAACGATCGGCAATCTGCTGCGCTGATAGAGTTCTGCAAGGGTAAAGGTGCTTTCTTTGGCAATGAGTCCGCCACAGCGCAAGCGGTAGTTCTGCGGGTCGATTTTGGGGTAAAAACCGGTGTAGGTGTAGTATTCGGGAAATACGGGGATGGTGCCCGCCCGCGCCCACGCAGGCAGCAGCAATCCACTCGCGGCAATTCCCAAGAGACCTGAAGTTTGAAGCAGAAAATCTCGCCGTTGCATCGTCGTTCTCCCTCAGCGAAGTGAGAAAATAGACCACAAGGGCTGTCGCCGTAGCGCATGATAGACGGCCATCGCGACATGCCCTAGCCAGAAGTACAACAAGATTGGGGTGCCCAAGCGCATCGAACTCAGGCCTAAATGGGTCAACCCGGGCGCGGTAAAATAGCCTTGCATGGTCATCCATGCGGCAGTACCCGTGAAGGTTACCCAGCTCGCCAATAACAGGAACATCCCCTGCCACCAAGAAGACAAACCCGGCCGCGGACCATGTCCCGGCAACTTGCCGCGCAGTAACGCGCCAAGATCTCGGATGACAGCTTGAATCGTGCGTGGACCGTACCACACCCAAAGCAACTGTCGGCCCCACGCGGTTGACCAATACACCAGCCAGGAAATAAGTAACCAGATTGCCAAGGCAATGCCGGCGACAATATGCCATTGAAAGAGAGAAAAACGTTGAAACCAGAGGGCGAGAATGGAATTGAGCAATTCAAAGCTGAACAGCACGACCAAGCCCAGGTGCAGAACACGCGCCCCCCTGGGATAGACCAAAGAGTCTTGGATATTTTCGCGGATAGCGGCCGCCATGTTCACTCCGTCTCAGGATGTACCTAGGTGTTTACGTAACCAGGGTCGCGACGGATGCATACGTGCCCACCGAAAAGCGGGCACGTAGGGCAAGACTCACCAGGTCAATACCCGACCTGCGGCAGCGAGGGTAGGCAACGCATTACTGGGATTCAGGAGCGGTAGATCCTTGGCCAAATCGTCCTTGGTCATACCATTCAGCTCCAGCGATTGCATGCAGCCAATCATTTGCACATCGTTATCTTCGGCAAGTTTCATGAAATCGGCTACGCTTTTCCCGCCGGGCATGGGGAAAATCGTCTCCGCCTTGCCCTTGGCGAGAAGCTCCGTCGCCGGACCGGTAAAGTACATGACAACGCGCTGTTCTGCCGCAGCAGCCGTCGCCGCCATGAAAAAGGCCGAGGGTAAACGCTTTGGATTCTCGGGACCAGTGATGAGGATGATTACCAGATCGGGGGCTTGATTTTCAGACATAGATCATCTCCTTTTATCGACAACATCGATATCATGAACGAGTCGCGGGCAACGACCCATCGTCGAAAGGATACCATGATCAGCCGGGCTTTTCAGGCGCGGGCCAGGAACTGGAGCAACTCCACGCGCAGATGTCCGAGAAATTGAAAACGAGAGCCATCGTCCTTTGTGCGTAGGAAGGTCACGCTGGCCTTGCTCATCGGTAGGTGCAGTCCGCAAAGATCGGCGCACCAGTCACCCAGAAACGGCTGATGACCGACCAGGATCAAGTGCCCGGGAATGCGTTCCTGCCATGCAAATGCCAGCCGGGAAAAGTCACCAGTAGCCAGGGCAGGTTGGGGTTGGAATATCGGCGCATGCAATTCGCACTGCAAAGCCTCCGCCGTCTGCTGCGTGCGCAGTTTGGGACTGAACCAGATTTCGAGCCCCTCCTGCAGGGCAAAGGCGCCCAAGGCACGTGCCACGGTTGCAGCCTGCTCTTGTCCGCGCGCTGTCAAGCGCCGACTAGTATCTGTTCCATCGCTACTATGGTCTTCCGCCTCAGCGTGGCGAACCAGGACGAGATCCAGGACGCACCTCCTGTCCAAACCACAATCTACTCCATGCTACTGGGGTAAAACGCGCCAGTATGGAGACCAATGCGATACCGATCAGCGCCGTCATCCAGAGATCTATGCGCTGTGCCGAGGCAGGTCCTGGGCCACTGAAAACGTCAATACCCGAGAGTATGGCGCCCAGAAAAATCACCAGCGGTCGCCAGCCATAGGGGGTAAGTGTTGGCCAGGAACGAGCAATGGCGCCAAGAGCAATGGCGGCCCACAGGGCGTAGGCGATGGCCGGAAGCCAGTGCCACGGGGGTAGTTGTATCATTGCCGAAAAATGTTGGAGCAGAAAAGCGCCATACAAAAGCCAGGCAGGTATCCACCAGCGATAGGATTGCGCCAGATTCATGCCCGCGCTCCCTGGCTCGCGTAGGGATTTTCTCCTTGACGAAAGAGCAGTCGGATAGGAACCCCATCCAGCTTGAGTGCCGTGCGGAAGGCGGTCTCGAGATAACGCTTGTACGCACCTGGCAAGCGATCGAGCTGATTGCCGTGGAAAACCAAGGTGATCGGTTGTGTACCGCCCTGATGACAATAGCGCAGTTTGATGCGGCGACCCGCCACCAAGGGCGGTTGATGGCTGGTCAGGATGTCCTCCAACAAACGATTCAATTCGCCGGTAGAAAAATGCCGCTGACTGTTTTTCCAGAGCTTGTCGATACTACGATAGAGCTCCCCTACCCCGCTGCCATGCAACGCCGAGATACTATGGAATGGGGCGTAGCGAAGAAAGACCATGCGGCGTTCGAGATCCTGCTTGATCCGCTCGCGCTGGCGGGGCTCCAGATCATCCCATTTGTTGAGTACCAGCACGATAGGACGACCGAGCTCCACCGCCACGCCGACCAGATGTGCATCCTGATCGCTGACTCCCGCATGGGCATCCATTACCATCAACACCACGTCCGCTTCCCGCAGGGCGGCCAGGGTCTTGAGCACCGTGAGTTTTTCCAGCCCCTCGCCAACGCGCGCGCGTCGCCGCACGCCAGCGGTATCAATCATGACATAGCGTCGGCCCTGCCGCTCATAGGGAATGCGGATGCTATCCCGGGTGGTACCCGGCTGATCAAAGACAATCACTCGTTTTTCTCCGAGCATTGCGTTGACCAGGGTGGACTTCCCAACATTCGGTCGGCCAAGCACGGCGATGGCCGGCCCCTCTTCCATTTCCGGGTTGGCGTCTGCTGGCGCAGAGGACTCTGGGATGGCAGCGGTGATAGCCGTCCAGAGTTGATCCATGCCATGACCGTGGGCGGCAGACAGGGTGATTGGGGCGCCTAGGCCAAGACGATGGAACTCGGGCAACTCGGCAACGGCATGACGCACATCCATCTTGTTGATCAGCAACAAAACCGGTTTACCACTGCGCCGCAACTCGCGGGCAATCTCGTCATCCTGCGCCGACAGCCCCTCTTTGGCATCGACCAAAAACAGGAGAACATCGGCTTCTGCAATCGCCTGGCGGGTCTGGCCAGCCATTGCTGCGACCAAGCCCTCTCGCTCTTCTGGCTCGAACCCGCCGGTGTCGATGACCAAAAAATCCCGATCCTGGTGCCGCGCCGATCCGTAATGACGATCGCGGGTGAAGCCAGGCAAATCGGCGACAAGGGCCTCGCGACTGCGCGTGAGTCGGTTGAACAGCGTCGATTTTCCGACGTTGGGTCGTCCTAGCAACGCGAGTATGGCCGCCATACGGATTTAGGGCCGCTGAAACTGGAGCTGATATAGGGTGCCAACCCCACTCAGCACCAAAAACCGACCTTTGCCGACACAGACTGGGGCCGTTTGGATGCCGCTGCTGGAGACCCGTTCCTGACCCATGCGATGGCCAGTTTGGGGGTCCAGGGTGATGACCTGACCAGCGTAGTTGCTCAGCACCAGCTTGCCGTCGCAGAGCGCCATACCACTCAATGACTGCCCTTTCAGACGGCTGTTGCGCCATTCCACCGTGCCACTGCTGGGATCCATTGCGTAGACTTGGCCATCACTGCCGGCAACGAACAGCTTTCCATCCTGCAGAATGGGGGTGATCACCGTCGACAAGGGTCGACTCCACTCTTCCTCGCCCCCGCTGCTGCTGTACGCAGCTATATTCCCTTGATAGGCGGCAGCAATCACCTGATCACCATCCACAACCGGAGTGGCAGCAACATCCACCATACGCGCCAATTCATTGTTACCATGCGGAATGGCAACCGTGGCCCGCCACAACTCCGCACCATTTTCGACGTTCAAGGCAATCAATTTGCCATCCGCAAACCCCGTATAGAGAGTTTGCCCAGCCACCACAATGCCACTGCTGCGACGCAGCAGCAAAGACGGCTGCGGCAAGGAGAAGGTCCAGTCTACCGCCCCATCATGGGCATTCAGGGCCAGGAGATGACCATTCGACAACTGCAGGAAGAGTCGATGATCGGCCACCGTAATCGGACTGGTGGGTTCGGCACCCAATTCCACGTCCCAAAGTTTCTTGCCCGATTCGGCCGAGATGGCATAGAGTCTGCCACGATCAGAGCCGATGTAGGCCACACCATCAGCAAGTGTCGGCCCACGTGGGCTTTTCCCATCCAGGCGATATACCCAACGCAGACGCCCTGCGCTACTCAGCGCAATGAGGTGCCCAGAGTCATCACTCAGATAGATCTTGCTATCCGTAACGCGAATCTTTGTTGCGTTGTATGGATCCAGGCGCCAGTCACCGTAAAGTCGCGCCTGCCAATCGGTAGCAAAGGTCACGCTGACGTGTTCCTGATGCATCGCCTTGACGGGTTGGGGACGCGGGGCAGACGGTCCAAAGGCCCAATTCCAAACCCCGCAGCCACTCAATGCAACGAGCACGCCCAAGGTACCGGCAGCACGCAATGCGCCACGCCCATAACTGGCTTTCCAATACGTCATCCGGCAACTCCCAAATTGGCCATTTTCATCTGCAGGAATGCTGCGTAGGGGTCGGTAGCGGGCAAGGCTGCGAGAGCCTTCTGATAGTCGGCACGCGCCTTGGCGCCTTGACCCATCTTAGCCTCCGCATCGCCGCGCAGCTCCCAGTCCACCGCCGCAAAAGCCTTATCCGGTTTCTGCAGTAACTGCAGCGCTTGCTGGTTCTTTCCCTGCTCTATGTATAAACGGGCCAAGCTGGCCTGCGCCAAGGGTTGCAGACCCGTCGGCAGATCGTTGTTCGACACCAGCTTTTCGAGCTGTGCCTCAGCCGCAGCCGTCTTGTTTGCATCCGTATCCAGTCGAGCCAGGTAGAAGCGCGCCATCGCCGCGTAAGGCGTCGAATGATAATTGTGCAACAGGGTCTCGGCACTGGCGCGTGCCGTCGCGTCATTGCCGGAGGCTAGGCTGTCACTCATTTCACTATACAACACGCCAGCCCGCTCGATCTGATGTCGCTGGTATTTGTCGTAAGCAAAAAATGCCAGGACTCCAGCAATGATCAGCACGAAGAAAACGATCAGCAGCTTGCGATGACGTTGAAGATATGCAGTAAACTCTGGGCCAGTCATGATTTTTTGCCTACGGCGTGAGCCGCGTAGTATGGAGGGGCATCTAGGAGAAATCAACGCCGAGCTGCATCAGTCCTTGATCGAGAGCAGTCCAAGGACCTTGCCACTGTGCCAGTCCCTCCTGCTCCTTGAGCAGCACGGAATCGGCCGCCAGGTCGTCGGCACCCAGTAGCACCTGATAATGAGCGCCGGAACGCTGCGCCTGTTTCAACAAGCTCTTGATCGAGGCGGGACCCGCGCTGATCACTCGGAGTCCCCGCGCGCGCAATTCTTCCGCCCGCTGGAATACCGCTGCCAGGCTCTCCGCATCCAAGGCACCGAGAAACACATGCGGCAACGCGGCGAGTTCCTCTCCCATGCTGGCGGCACGCAACGCGAGTAAGCGTTCCATCCCCAGGGCAAAGCCGATGGCAGGGGTGTCCGGACCACCCAACTGCGCCACCAAGGCATCATAACGCCCACCAGCAAGGACTGTCCCTTGCGCACCAAGTCCTTCCGCCACCCACTCGAAAACGGTGCGATGATAGTAGTCCAAGCCGCGTACCAAACGAGGATTGATCTCATAAGCGATGTCCATGCTTCGCAACAGCTTTTGCAGAAGTGCGAAATGGGCCGCAGACTCCGGATCCAGATGCGCGAGCAGCTGCGGGGCATCCCTGGCGATCTCTTGGCACGACTCGACCTTGCAATCAAGCACGCGTAGGGGATTGCGCTCCAGTCTCTCCTGGCAGTCGCTACACAAATGCTCCGCCTGCGGGCGCAAATACTGCAGCAAAATTTCACGATACACGGCGCGCGATTGCGGCGTACCCAGGGAATTCAATTGCAGACGCGCTGGCACTCCGGCCGCCTGCAGAAGCCGTGCCGACAAGGCGATGATTTCCGCATCCGCGCTGGCGCTGGCAATACCAAAAAATTCGACCCCCAGCTGATGAAACTGCCGATAGCGTCCGCGCTGAGGGCGCTCATGCCGAAACATGGGGCCTAGGTAATAGAGGCGCGGCGTCTGTCCACGCAACCCCCCATGCTCGATCAACGCGCGCACGACCCCGGCTGTGCCTTCCGGCCGCAGGGTCAGGGAATCTCCATTGCGATCCGCAAAAGTGTACATCTCCTTCTGCACGATATCCGTCACGTCGCCGATGGCGCGGGCAAACAGCGCGCTCTGTTCGACAATAGGCAGACGAATCTCGGCACAGCCATAAAGCGCCAAGACAGCGCGAAAGGCCGATTCGAGATTTTGCCAGGCAACAGTTTCCGGCGGCAGGATGTCGTTCATCCCCCGCACGGCGGTGAGGGTCGCTTTTGCCAAGGTCTGTTGGCCTCAGGCTTCTGTACGCGCCGCGCGACGCTCCGCCACCTCGGCACGAATCCGCTTCTCCAGGACATCGACTATATCCTGATTTTCCACCCGATCCACCTGCTTGCCGCGATAATACAGGATGCTTCGCTTGTCGCCACCGGTAAGGCCGATATCGGCCTCTTTCGCTTCACCGATCCCATTCACCACGCAGCCAATCACCGACACATCCATGGGCTCGAGGATGTCCTCCAATCGCCCTTCCAACGCGTTGATGGTCTTGATGACATCAAATTCCTGTCGCGAACAGGAGGGGCAGGCAATCAGATTGATGCCCTTTTGTCGCAGGTGCAGGCTCTTCAAAATATCAAAGCCGACGCGAATTTCCTCTACGGGATCAGCGGCGAGGGAGACGCGAATGGTGTCGCCAATTCCTTCATTTAAAAGCAGGCCAAGCCCAATGGCCGACTTGACGGTCCCAGACCGCAATCCACCGGCTTCAGTGATGCCCAAATGCAAGGGGTAATCGACCTTCTGCGCCAAAAGACGATAAGCGCCCACCGCCAGGAAGACATCGGAGGCCTTGACGCTGATCTTTACGTCATGGAAATTCAGCTCATCTAGGATAGCAACATGACGCAGGGCAGATTCTACCAGTGCCTCAGGGGTTGGCTCGCCATATTTTTCCTGCAGATCCTTTTCCAGACTGCCCGCATTCACGCCGATGCGAATGGGTATGCCCTTATCTTTTGCCATTTCCACAACTAGGCGCGCCTTGTCGATGGAGCCGATATTCCCGGGATTGATGCGTAGCCCATCGACACCATCCTGCATCACTTGCAGCGCGATGCGATGATCGAAGTGGATATCCGCGACCAGTGGCACCTCAACCTGGGCGCGAATGGCCTTAAACGCCTCGGCAGCGTCCATGCTGGGCACCGATACCCGCACAATATCTGCGCCCACCGCCTCGAGACGGCGGATTTGTGCGACAGTTGCCGGAACATCGCGGGTCTCCGTATTGGTCATGCTTTGCACAGAGATCGGTGCATCCCCACCGATGGCGACCTTTCCAACATGGATTTGGCGGCTTTTACGGCGCTGAATGGGCGATTGATGTTGCATGAGCTACCTCGCTGGAAATGGTTTCGTCACTTGCTGTAGCCTCTGCCGGAGCCAAAGAATTGGCAGTGGCAGGGCGAGAAAGATGCGATGATTGTGCCTCTCGATGCGGGCGCGCGGCAAGTCTGGCGTTGCTTGAAGTGCGCGTAACCGCTGTGCTCGCGGTCGCAGCAACAGGCGTTGAGCCCACCTCTACCCGCGCCACATTCAGTGCATTGGCCGGAAGCGGCACGGGTTTGCCCGCGTAGGTAATCTGCACTGCGCTGGCTTTTCCCACCAGGATGCGATACGGCGGAGTCCCTTGCGTCACGTTGATGGACTGTCCCGCCTTGGCGAGCGTCGACAGCACTATGGCTCCGCTACCGTCGCGAACCTGCACCCAGCAATCACCCGAGAAATGCAGCACAAGACCCGCGCGCATCCCAGAATTTTCAGGCGCCAGAGCGGATTGCGCCGGACCCACCGTGGAGCTTGCCCTGGCCACGGAAGCCACAGAATAGGCAGAACTCGTTACAGCAGCAGCGGGCTGCACCGGGGTCGACAAGGCAATTTGAGCAGCACTTTGACTAGGCGCCGCTGGGCTACTGATGGCAGCTGCGGATACCGCGCTGGAGGATGACGATGGACGTCCCCACAGCCACCAGCCAAGAATGATCAGGGCTATGGCCAGCAGAATGGAAAAAAATAGCATCTTGCGACTGTAATCGAGCAAAGGCAGCTCACTGCGCGGCAACACTTCTGCACTCGGGCGCAGCCCGGAAGTGCCCTGCTGCTGATCATAGGCCGCAAGAACGTCCTCTACATTCAGGTCAAGCAAACGAGCGTAATTACGCAAGTAACCGCGCGCAAAGGCTGCCCCCGGCAAGTCTTGAAAACGGCCCTCTTCCAGTGCCGCCACTTGCGTACTGGTAATATGCAGCTGCTGCGCTGCCTGCTTGATGTTCCAGCCACGGGCACTGCGAGCCGCCCGCAATTGCTGCAAGACATCTGCCAAGGTTTCATCCACCGACATCAGTTCTCACGCTGCAAAAGTCGTCGCTGCGCATCCTTGCCTGCGGCCGAATAGGGACTGGCATTTACGCAACGTTCCCAAAGCGATTTGGCTTGCTCCTTTTGCCCCTGTTGCCAGGAAATGTTTCCCGCCAAAAGTAACGCCTGGGCGTTGTCTGGTTCCTGCGCCAACACCCCTTGCAAATGCCCGTAGGCGGCCATCAGATCATGGGCTTGGTATTCCATCTCCGCCCAGAGCAACAGGGCTGGAGGATACCCAGGCTTAAAATAAAGCGCCTTTTGCAACGCGATCACGGCTTGATTCTGTTGCTTGAGACCACGGTATGCCGCCGCCAGATTCGTCCAGGCGAATTGCGGCGTGCTGTAGAGAGGGTCGCTGGTCGCCTTGCGCAACTGCTCCACCGCCGCCGAAAAACGGCCCTGCTCCAGCAGAAATGCGCCATAGTTATTCAAAAATTCCGGATTGTTGGGCTCGGTTTCGAGAGCATGCCGAAACGCATCCTCCGCGAGCGTCGCCTGACCGAGTGCCTGGTATGCCAAACCCAAGACATCGTACGCGTCACCGTGATTACCTGGCAATTTGATGGCCTGCTGTAGTTCCCGCACTGCCGCGCGGGGATGTCCACCTTGCAGATAAGCCGTTCCCAGCGAGGTATAGATCGCCACCTGGTCCGGCGGCGCCGCGTGCAACGATGCAGCAGGATTGGGAGGCGCGTTTCGTGCCGCGGCCGCTGCTTCTTCTGCTGGTGTCAACTTCTGGTGCCCAGAGAACAAGGCGCAGGCACTTGAAGTCACGGCCAGACTCAACACCAGCGTAACGCGCAGAATTGCGTAATATCTCCGCATCATTCAGCCCATCACCCGCAGCGGGACGCTGCTGCGACCCTCGCGCACTTGCCCGGCGAGTTGCCCACAGGCTGCGGCAATATCATCGCCGCGCGTCTTGCGCGTGACAGTCATCAGACCCGCGCGCAGGATGATATCGCGGAAGGCATCGATGCGGGCGTTGCCGCTGCGCCGATAACGTGCCTGCGGGAAGGGGTTGAAAGGGATCAGATTGACCAGTGCGGGCATTCCTGCCAAAAGACGCACCAACTCCCGTGCATGCTGATCTTGATCGTTGATACCCTCGAGCATTACATACTCAAAAGTGATGCGCCGACGTGGTGGCAGTGGATAGGCCCGACAGGCAGCCAGCAATTCTGCCAGGGGATAGTGCCGATTGATGGGGACCAGTTCATCACGAATCTCGTCGCGGGTGGCGTGCAGACTGATGGCGAGATTCACCGGGCTCTCTCTGCCCAACTGCGCCAAGCCCGGCACGACACCCGCCGTACTCACGGTAACGCGACGCGCACTCAAACCGTAGGCAAAGTCATCCAAGAGCAGCCGAATGGCGGGCAAGACCTGCTTCAGATTGAGCAGAGGCTCGCCCATTCCCATGAACACCACGTTACTGATGGCCTCCAGGCCGAGAGCGCGCCGAGCCACGCGAATCTGGGCGATGATTTCGTGCGTTTCGAGATTGCGACTGAGCCCTTGTGCCCCCGTGGCGCAAAAACTACAGGCCAGGGAGCAACCCACCTGCGAGGAGATACAAAGCGTTCCTCGATCCTCTTCGGGAATAAAGACCGTCTCGATGGCATTCCCGTCGGGCAGCGCGAGAAGCCACTTCCGCGTGCCATCGGCGGCCTGCTGCTCCCGCACGATCTCGGGCTCAGCGAGGTCGCAGTCCTGTTCCAAACGGGCGCGCAACGCCTTGCTGATATTACTCATCTGCGCGAACTCATGGATTTGTCGCGCATGCAACCACTGCAAAATTTGTGCTGCACGGAAGCGCGGCTCGCCCCACTCGACCAGAAGGGACTCCAAACCCGACCGGTCAAGGCCAAGAAGCTTGGGACGGCCAGCGCCCTGCACCGCAACGGTCATGAGCGTGGGCAGAGCTCCCGCTGCGAGAAGAAATAGGAGATTTCCCAAGCCGCTGTTTCGGCGCTATCGGAGCCATGCACAGCATTGGCATCAATGCTCTCGGCAAAGTCCGCGCGAATGGTCCCTGGCGCCGCATCCTTGGGATTGGTAGCCCCCATCAGGTCGCGGTTTTTCGCAATGGCATTTTCCCCTTCCAGAACCGATACCAAAACCGGGCCACTGCTCATGAAGGCGCACAGTTCACCATAGAATGGGCGAGACTTGTGCACCGCGTAAAAGCCCCCAGCATCCTCGGCGCTGAGGTGCAACATGCGAGCCGCGACGACACGCAAACCCGCATTCTCAAAGCGGCTGAGTATAGCCCCGATGACATTTTTCTGAACTGCGTCAGGCTTGATGATAGACAGGGTGCGCTCGAGAGCCATAAACATCCTCATTGAGTAGGTTACAAAATTGCGCAATCCTACCATCCGCCCCCACGTTGGGCAATTTTCCCCTGCCGCATCTCAATCTCAACTCACCGTCGCTCAGGCTGCCGCATCCTTGGGCAACACACCCGCCTTCTGCAAATAGACGGGAAGGACCGCCACTACGCGCATGCCACGCTGTACGTCGGGATCCTTGAGCATATGATAAAGGCCAGAAATGCCGCCCGATTTCCCATGCGCTTCGTGCTCTGCGGCATCCGCCAAGGCCTGAGTCATGGCCTTTCCCGAGTGGAGCAAGGCTGCCAGGGAACTCATCAGCGGGCCCCACTCTTCTTCCTGCAGTAGCTGGCCGACGAGGGACTCCACGGGGATCGTTTCTGCCATCAACCCGATTTGCCGACTCAGCTCGGCCACCCGTTGCAGATTCCCATCTTCCTGCAGCTGTCGTAATAAACGCAAAGCAGCGATGACGGTTTCATCAGCGCGGGTTTCTTCCCATAAGTCGCCGAGTTTTTTCAGCTGTGCAACCAAGTCATTGCCAGCACCCATTTGCACGAACTCTGCCAGCGCCTGCACCCGCGGTAATAATTCTCCCAAGATTTGCAATGCTTGCGGCAACGCCGCCCAAGGGATCTCCTGCACCATCTTGAGCAGCTGCGGGACGAAAGCCTGCAACAGTTCAATATTATCGCGCAGAAACTCAGCATTCTCCCGCACCCACCGCAAGATACCTGCATTCCTCAACGTGCTGACCGTCGCCAGCAACTCCTCCAGCGACTCATCTAGTTGGTATCGCTCATTCCATTCACCAAAACGTAGTGCCAGATCCATTACAGCGCTGCTTGCAGGACTACCAAGAAACGCCTGCGTACCATTAACCATATCACCCAAACGCGCCAGACCAGCCCACTGCTCAGCACTCAGATTGGGAACGGAACCTTGTTCTGTGGTCATTTTTCTGCTCTCCTTTTTCTTCTCTCATAACAAGGGGGAAACAGGGGGTGGTACCCCCCTGATCTTGCCAATCTAGGCGGCAAAAACCCTCTCTGCCAGCAACTTGGAGGCATCCAGGCCCCACTCTGGCATCTTGCCACGGGTTTTGAAGAAGAGGTTCTTGTATTGCATCTTGAGCAAGAATGGTACATGACCCATCTTCAACACTTGATCCGGACCACCGAACCAACTGTTTGAGCGGATGTAGAAGGCCTGATTCGCGCCCATATCACCAATACAATAGACCACGGGCTCCAAGGGCTTATCTGCTTCCGCAGCACTCATCCGGCCAAGATCTTTGGCAATCTGCTTAGCCACTATTTCCGCTTCGGCGTGCCCAATACCACCGAGTTTGGGCACGGTGATGGCCGCTGCATCCCCGGCTGCAAAGACATTCGGGTATTTCGGGTTGCGCATAGTGACATCGGTAACGACAAAGCCCTCACTGTCGGAAATTGGTAGACCTTTGAGGAAATCATGCGGCACCCAATCGGGGAAAATAATCTTGAGCTCTGCCTCGATACTCTGACCGCCAGCCAATTCCACCCCCTCTTTGGTAATCCGAGTGATGTCCTTGCCGTTATTGACATAGTTGAAACCCATACCAGAGGCGATTTCGAGCAGATTGCCGACAACCTGTTCTCCGGCATCCTCAGCAATCAGAGACGCCGGGGTAAAGACGGTGACCTTCTCGGGTCCGCCCAGACCGTGCTCTTTCAGCCAAGTAGCCGTCGCGAGCATCGTCTCCACTGGCGGGCCCTCGCAAGCCGCTTCGGCACTGGGGAAGGCATGCCCACCATACAGTTTGATGTCCTTGGTGCCATCCCCCTGATGGAAGCGTGCTGAGCCAATCGCCACCGGCCCGCCCTTATACTCCTCGTGCAAATAGCGACGCAGCTTGTTGCCATAGTAAAAATCGGTACAGGTGTGGCCGTGCTCCGCAAATCCTTCGATTTTGTCGAAGGCCAGTCGGTTACCAACAGCAACTACGACATAGTCATAGTGCAATGATTCTGCAGCTGCCCCAGGCCGCTCGTTGGGCACGAAATCGACGCGCTTGGCATCGACATCCAAGGCCTTCACCTCGCCCTGAATAAATTCAATATCATCTTCGGCTAAGGTACTACGCAGATCCATGGAGAGCGTTTTGCTCGGGTCACGGTCTTCATAGACCTCGGCGGGAATATTCGGCACGAACAAGAGATAATCTTTCCGATCCACGACCGTGATTCGTACCGTGTCACCACAGGTCTGCCGAATCTTCTGCGCAGAACCCAAGCCAGCAAAATTACCTCCCAAAACGACGATATGCGGTTTCATTTGTTACACTCCTCCGTTTTCATCGGAACCAAATGACTCATGTAACAAGTATAGTCGATGAATTGCCGAGTTGCCGCCAAAAAACAAAAAATTACAATAGTTTCTTATATTATTATTTATTTGGCCAAAGAAATAAGCGTTCAGGAAGCAGCTGGATCGAAACATTTTCCCCCAGCGTCGCGCTATCACCATCTCGTGTCCAAAAGCGGCCCCATAACACGAGCGGACCGCCCGTGACAAAGCGGGTCCATAAGGTCTCCTGCTGCCAAGTGCGCAGTGTTGCAGAAAAGACATTACCCTTCTCCAGACACACCTTCCGGGCCAACAGTACGTCTTCCGCCCGTATCCCCAAGGTGACTTCCGTTCCTGCCGGCAATCCGGGCGGTCCTACAGCCTGCAAGTGAAGGGAGTCCACCTGAACGAGGTACGCCTCACCATCCAATGCTGCCTCGATCCGCCCAAAGAAAAAATTTTCCATGCCGAGCAACTGCGCAACAAAACGCGTTGGCGGGCGGGAAAATAACTGTGCGGGATTCCCTTGTGCTTGAATCTCTCTGTCTTGCAAGATGGCCATGCGTTGGGCGCGCGCGCAGAGGCCCACGTCGTGACTGACCACCAGAAGTGGCACAGCAAACGTTTTTGCTTCTTCCAGCAACGCATCCATAACTTCATCCCGGGTCTGCGGATCCAGCGCCGAAGTGGGCTCGTCCAGCAGCAGCAGGCGTGGCTTTCGTGCCATGGCACGAGCGAGGGCGACGCGCTGGCGTTGCCCACCGGAGAGGGTTTCCGGCATCTGTTCTGCGAGATGCGCCAAGCCCACCCGATCGAGAAGTTCATCGGCCGCTCGGCGCCGCTCTCGTCGCGCCCCCCGCAGAGGAAAGGCCACGTTCTGCCACACCCGTAGATGCGGAAACAGGGCATAGCCCTGGGGAAGATAGCCGAGAGGTCGGCGCTCCGTCGGGAGATCTCCCCAAGGCGATACCTGAGCTGGAAGTAGACCGAGCAGCCCTCGCAAAAAACTGCTCTTTCCCGCCCCAGAGCGCCCCAAAAGGACGGTCACTCCTTCAACATCGAGGGTCAGGTCGAGGGGGACGGGATGGCGCATCTGGCAGCATAACTGCAGCACTAGAGGCCCACCCTCCGGCCCGCGCGCAGGCCGATCCATAACGGGAGTGGAATGGCCACCAGGAAGAACACCCACAGTAGGGGATAGACGGCACTCAGGCCGATATCCTGCAGATTTTGATATATTTTTACGGGAATACCCATGGGATAGTAGGCAACGATGAGCACGACACCAAATTCCCCCATGGCACGAACCCAGGCCAGCGCGGTTCCCGCCGCCAAGCCCAAGCGGGCGAGCGGCAAAGTGACAAGCCAGAAGGTCTGCCATGGCGACTTACCCAGGCTACGACTGATCTCCTCGAGTTCCTGAGGGGTCCCGGCAAAGGCAGCGCGTGCCGAGAGCACGTAATAAGGCATGGCAGCGTAGACCTGGGCCATGACAAAGGCTGGTGCGGTATTCACCAAATCCAGGCCCCACTGCGAGAGCAACGATCCAACGGTAGCATAGGGACCGAAAAAAGAGGCTAGGAGGATACCGAGGGCCAGGGGCGGCGTGAGCAGAGGAACCAGGACCAGCGCTTCGGCCACACGGGTCCAACGTGCTGCACCACGCGCCATCCACCAAGCCAACGGCGTGCCGAGAAGCACGCAGAGGAACAAGGCGACCCCACTATAGCTCAGGGAAACACGAATGGCCCGTAGATCATGGGGCGCAAACTGCAGATGCGCCCAATCGAGGCCAAGGAACATCTCAGAAAAGGGTGCCAACAAGACGAGCAAGAGGCTGAGGGAAAAAAGCAGCAAAACGAGACTCGGCCAGCCGCGCCGAACCCGAGGCGCTCGAACAACATTCATCTCGTTATATCCGGACACATATTTCCATTATTGTGTCCATGGTCACCTGGGTCAACTCGCAGCCAGGGTTTGGCCGCCTTGTCGGCCATCACGCCGCGCAAGATCCTCCAACAGCACTTGCAGATTAGCGGAAAGCGGTGCCTCGACACGAAGAACGCGCTGGTCGCCAGGGTGCGTAAAGCAAAGCAAGCTGGCATGGAGAAAGAGACGACGCAAGCCAGTTTCGCGCAACGCGGCATTGGCGTCCGGATCACCGTATTTTTCATCTCCCAACACGGGATGACCGATGGCTTGCAAGTGAACGCGGATCTGATGCGTTCGCCCGCTTTCTAGCTCCGCTTCCAGCAAGGTACAGTTGGCAAAGCGTTGCAATGGAGAAAAACGCGTCGCGGCTGCTTTGCCCATACCTTTGTCGACGCAGACGATGCGCTCGCCCGAGCGCAGGGTATTCTTGCGCAGAGGTAAATCAACGCGTTGCTCTCCTCCTCTCCAGGCACCTGCGGCGAGGACGAGATAGCGCTTCTGCATACCACCCTCGCGTATTTCCGCATGCAGTTGGCGCAAGGCCGAGCGGCGCTTACTGAGGAGAAGGCAACCGGAGGTCTCGCGATCGAGGCGATGCACCAGCTCGAGTTCTCGGATGTCTGGTCGCAGCGCACGCAAGGCCTCAATTACACCCCAGGCGATGCCGGAACCACCATGCACTGCCAGGCCGCTCGGCTTGTCCAACACCAGCACCCGCTCGTCTTCGTACAGGATGCGGGCGCGCAGATCGTCGGCAAGTTTTGCTGTCACGGTCGGGCTTGGACTCGGCTCCGCTTGGCGCAGCGGTGGCAAGCGGACCTGATCACCCGTCGTCAAATGATATTGCGCCTTGACTCGCCCCTTGTTGACCCGTACCTCACCGCTGCGCAAAATTTTATAGATGTGGGAGCGCGGCACACCCTTCATCACCCGCAACAAAAAGTTGTCCAGGCGCTGTCCCGCTTCCGCTTCCCCAATATCCAGGTAACGAACTCCGCTCTCTACCATCCACCTTCCCCACGCAAGCGTTTGCGATTCTATTCTCTTCTGTCATATATTGCGATGCAGACCGCGCTGCAGTGAGAGTGCACCGGTCGAGTACAGTTCGGTAAAAGCACCGGCGGTGACCGGAGTATGCTGCCCAGTTCACGGAATACGTCGCGCTCCCCAGCATGGGTTTGAGCGCCGGAGAAGATAGTAATGAAAAGAATGTTGATCAATGCCACCCACGCCGAAGAACTGCGGGTGGCCCTCGTCGATGGTCAAAAGCTCCTCGATCTGCATCTGGAACATGCCTTTCGCGAGCAGAAGAAAAGCAATGTCTACAAAGGCAAGATCACCCGCATCGAGCCGAGCCTTGAAGCCGCCTTTGTAGATTACGGCGCAGAACGGCATGGCTTTCTGCCGCTCAAGGAGATATCGCGCGAGTATTTCCAAAAACAGGAACCAGGACGCAAACGGATCCAGGAACTGCTGCGAGAAGGCCAGGAAGTCATTGTCCAGGTCGACAAAGAAGAGCGTTCCAGCAAGGGCGCAGCGCTGACGACCTTTGTCAGCCTGGCGGGCCGCTATCTGGTACTGATGCCCAACAATCCCCGTGCGGGAGGGGTATCCCGACGCATCGAGGGCGACGATCGGGCACAAATTCGCCAGCATTTACAGATGCTGGAGATCCCCGACGACATGGGGGTGATCGCCCGCACCGCAGGAATTGGCCAAGACTTCGAGGCCTTACAGCGGGATCTCGAATACCTTAAGCAGATCTGGCAGGCGATCGTGCAGGCGGCGGCAGAACATCCCGCCCCCTTCCTCATCTATCAAGAAGGTAATGTCGTCGTGCGCGCCCTGCGCGATCATTTTTCCGACGACATCGGCGAAGTGCTCATCGATGAGCCCTCAGCTTTCGAGGCCGCCCAGCAGTTCATGAGCAGCATGATGCCGCGCATGCTCTCGCGTCTCAAAATCTACGAGAATGATATCCCTCTTTTCAGTCGCTATCAGATCGAGCAGCAGATCGAGTCGGCCTTCAGCCGCGAAGTGCGCTTGGAATCCGGGGGTGCCATCGTCATCGATCACACCGAAGCGCTGGTAGCGATCGACATCAACTCCGGGAAGTCCACCAAGGGCCAGGATATTGCCGAAACCGCTTTTCAGACCAATCTGGAAGCAGCAGAAGAAATTGCCCGCCAGATTCGTCTGCGCGACATCGGCGGACTGATTGTGGTCGACTTCATTGACATGGAGTCACCGAAGCACCAACGTGAGGTGGAAACTCGCATCCGCGAATCCCTGAAAATCGACCGTGCCCGCGTCCAGGTCGGACGCATTTCACGCTTCGGCTTACTCGAAATGTCCCGTCAGCGCCTCGGCGCCAGCCTGGATGAGGCGACTTACGAACCCTGTCCGCGCTGCAACGGAACAGGCCAGATCCGCGGCTGTGAAGGGACCGCCTTGCATGTTCTGCGCTTGTTGCATGAAGAGGCATTGAAACGCCATTGCAGCGAGGTAGAGTGTCAGGTCCCGATTGATGTGGCGGTCTATCTCCTCAATGAAAAGCGTCAGGCGATACTGGAACTGGAAGCGCGTAGTGGGGTGCGCATCAACATCATTCCCAATCCCGGACTGGTCACGCCCCATTACGAAATCCAGCGGATCAAAGGGGAAGCCAGCGCAGAGCGCCCAACGGAAAATCGCGTTAGCGCCATCCCGCAGCGACCCAGCAAAGGCAGTTCAGTCAGCGCCGCCGCTATCACGCCGCTTACGGCGCCCCCACCACCTGAGCAGCTGCCTCCCCCACGGAGTCTTGTAGCCAAGGGCAAAGCCGCTCCGGAGCCGCGTGAAGAAGGCATCCTTGCACGCCTGGTCCGCGCCCTCGTGTCTCGCTATGTACCCATGGATGCCGAGGCCTTTGCCGCTCTGACCAGCCTAGGGGAAAGTCAGGAGGCTGCGGAAAAATCATCGGACGGCAACGAGCCCGATGCTGACAACCCTCGTTCGGCCAGCCGCCGCCGCCGGCGTGGCGGTCGGCGCGCCCGGGCTCGTCGCCAGCACAACAATGGAGAAGAGGGCGATAGCAACACCAGTGACGAAGAGACTGAGCAAGAGGAAGAATTCGTATCCGCCACTCCTCCTCCTGCCGATGGCGGTATGGTTGACGAAGAACTGCAGTATCCAGGCAGCGTGCCCAGGGCAGATGACTGGCATCAAATGCTTGTCCCTGCCAGTGCGCTGACAAAAAGTACGCCGGCATCCCCAGCAGAGGAGCCAGAACTTCCGGCGCCAGAAGAGTCTGCGGCCAACATCGTAGAGCCAGCGGCAGCGGCGGGCGATGATGAAGGCGCGCGACCTGCAGAGGAGGCTGGCGCGGAGGAAGCACCGGTCACAGCAGCAGATAGCCGGGCAGATACCGCCCTCGCAGTTGCCTCACTGGAAACAGCAGTTCTAGTGTCGGTCGGTGCAGATGCCCAGTTTGCGGATGCGGATGCGGATGCGGATGCGGAAGGAAGCGAGCAAAAGGGACAAGGCGATCTCCTGGGGGACAGCTAGGCGTCAGGATCGCCCTGTGCGGGTATAGGTTTCGGTGTAGGTGCAGGTCCAGACAACTAGGAAATGCGAGCGATAACGTCTTCTGCTGCATGCTGAATCTGGATCAGACAGCGCTGGAAATCCGCAAGATCTCCCCAATAGGGATCAGCGACCTCGGAGTTCTGCTTTCCTTCAAGGAAGGGGTCTAGGAGCAAGCCAATCTGCGCTGAGGCGTCTGAATTTGTCTGCGCATGTAGAGCACGCAAATTGCCCCCATCTAAGGCCAAGATCCAGTCGAAGCGCAGGAAATCCTTTGCCTCCACCTGGCGAGCACGAAGTGCGCTGATGTCGATTCCGGCGTCTGAGCTTGCTTGACAGGCGCGGGGATCAGGCGCCTCGCCAACATGATAGTCGGCCGTGCCCGCAGAATCGATCTGCCAATTCAGGCCACGCTCGCGCACCAAATGCCGAAACACGCCCTCCGCCATTGGCGAACGACAAATGTTACCGAGACAGACCAGCAGCAGTTTCATGCTCTTAGCGCCGGCGCCACGTGCTGCCTGCCGGGCCATCCTCGATGAGGATGCCAGCGGCCTCCAGTTCGGCGCGAAGCAGATCTGCGGCAGCAAAATCACGCCGCGCCCGAGCTGCCTGCCGTGCAGCAAGCTTTTCATCAATCCAGCCGGTATCTTCTGTTTCACCCTGGAAAAACTGCTCGGGATCTTGTTGCAGAAGACCCAGCACGGCACCCAGCTCCCGTAACAAGCCCCCCAGAGGAGCAGCCAGTTCACTACCCTGCTCGCGCAAGCGATTGATTTCCCGCGCCAGATCAAATAGCACAGCAATCGCCTCAGGGGAGTTGGCGTCATCAGCCAGCGCTGCCAGAAATCGCTCTTTCCAGTCGGTGCCGAGTTCTGGCACCGACGCCTGCCGCTCCAGCCCACGCAGAGCGGTGTAGAGGCGCGCCAGCGAGCTTTGTGCTGCTGCCAAGGCTTCTTCACTGTATTGCAAAGGACTGCGATAATGGCTGCTGAGGATGAAAAGCCGCAAGGCCTCGCCACCGTAGAGCGGGATGAGATCGCGCACGGTTACAAAATTCCCCAAGGATTTCGACATTTTTTCGTCGCGCACGCGGACATGCCCATTGTGCAGCCAATAGCGGGCAAAGGCGCAGCCAGCCCCTTGGGATTGCGCAATTTCATTTTCGTGATGGGGAAACTGCAGGTCTAGGCCGCCACCGTGAATGTCGAACGCACAGCCCAGCGCCTCCGTCGACATGGCCGAGCACTCGATGTGCCAACCAGGGCGTCCTTCTCCCCACGGCGAAGACCAGGCGGGCTCCCCCAACTTGGCGGCTTTCCATAGCGCAAAATCCAGGGGATCCCGCTTCCGCTCACCGGGCTCGATACGCGCCCCGACCTGCAGCTCATCGAGACTGCGTCCTGACAAGCAGCCGTAAGCAGGAAAACTGCGCACAGCGTAGTACACGTCGCCATTATCGGCGACATAAGCGTGTCCGTGTTCAATCAGAGAAGAAATGAGGCGCTGCATTCCCGCGATATGCTGCGTGGCGCGTGGCTCCTCATTGGGCGGCAGACAGCCGAGGGCCTGCTCATCTTCGTGCATGGCAACGATGAAACGCTCGGTAAGGGCGCCAATGTCCTCCCCCCGCTCCGCGGCACGACGGATGATCTTGTCATCGATGTCGGTAATGTTACGGACATAGTGCGTCTGTAGACCCCAATGGCGCAAAATACGCGCCCAGGTATCAAAGGTCACCATCGCCCGAGCATGGCCCAGATGACAGTAATCGTATACCGTCATGCCACAGACATAGAGACTCACCTTACCGGGCTGCAAGGGAACGAAAGCGACCTTCTGCCGTTGCAGACTGTCATGGATAACGAGGGGGGGCAGGTTCGATGCCATCAGAGCTTCTCAATCGCTCTCAAGGAGAGAGGGGAGCTAGGCGACGGAGGACTTCCTCCGGCGCGATGAAAGGGATCAGCTGCGCTAGTTCGGGGCCCTCGGCACGACCGGTCAGTGCCACCCGCAAAGGGTGATAGAGCCCTCGCCCTTTACGACCACTCTGGGCCGCCAAGGCACGGGTCCAGGCACGAAAGTCCTCGGGCACCTCGCGATAACACTGCCGCGCCTGCTCCCAGAACAGGGCATCCATGGCCCGCAATTCCTGCTGCTGCTCCGCAGCAAGGACCAATGGCTGGAAACAACAGTGCGCCCAGGCCACGGCATCGGCAGGAAACTGAATATTGCCACGCAACGCCGTCACAAAATCGGACAGTTTGTCCGCCGGCACCAACGCAG
Organism: Acidithiobacillus acidisediminis; assembly: GCF_023277115.1. Taxonomy (NCBI): domain Bacteria; kingdom Pseudomonadati; phylum Pseudomonadota; class Acidithiobacillia; order Acidithiobacillales; family Acidithiobacillaceae; genus Acidithiobacillus; species Acidithiobacillus acidisediminis. The sequence goes on along the minus strand of NZ_JALQCS010000001.1, from coordinate 1,531,494 downwards.
CCAGATGTGGCGCCAACCAGCTCGTTAAGGTCGCCAGATCGAGATGCTGCAAAGCCTGCTCCTGCCAGTAGCGGAGCTGCCCGCTGTCGAAATGTGCTGGGGCACGGCCAACCTGCTGCAGAGTAAAATCGGCAATCAGCTGTGCATCATCGCGCCAGTGCGCATCCGGGTAGTGATGCCCAAGCTGTCCAAGATAATTCCGCAATGCCGCCGGCAGGTACCCTTGGGCGCGCAATTCGCGCAAACTGGCGGCACCATTTCTTTTCGATAACGGTTGTCCATCTTCTCCCTGCAGCAGCGGTAGATGCGCGTATTGCGGTACGGCAAAATCCAACGCCTGCAAAATCAGAATCTGGCGGGGCGTATTGCTGAGATGGTCCTCTCCGCGAATGACCAGATTGATGCCCATCAAGGCATCATCTACCGCATTGGCAAAGAAGAAGGATGGCGATCCATCACTGCGGCGGATGACGAAATCACCCAGATCCGCCAGGGCATAGCGCCGCTCCCCCCAAACCAAATCCGCCACTGCAAGGGTGCCGGAGCGCGGCACCGCAAAACGCAAACTCGCCGCTTCTCCCGCCGCCAAGAGGGCTTGCGCGTCCGCTGCGGAGAGCGCACGACAGTGTCCAGAGTAGCGTGGCGCCTTGCCCTGGGCACGCTGAGAGGCTCGCTCGGCGGCCAGTGTTTCGGCGCTGCAAAAGCAGGGGTAGGCAGCTCCCGCATCCACGAGCCGAGCATAAAACTCCTCATAGAGCGGCAGACGCTGCATTTGCGTATAGGGCCCATGGGGACCGCCGCAATCCGGCCCTTCATCCCAGTCGAGGCCGAGCCAATGCAGGTCGTCAAGGACAGCTTCTGCCAGCTCCGCTGGGGAACGTTCCTGGTCTGTATCTTCCATGCGCAGGATGAAACGACCCCCACTTTGCCGTGCCAGGAAAAAAGCGAAGAGCGCAGTGCGGGCATTTCCGGAATGAAGGTAGCCGGTGGGGCTGGGCGCGAAGCGACTGGAGAAAATCATCGTGGTATCATAGAAGGCAAAGGGCCCTGTCGCAATCGTCAGGGCCTGAACTATGATCAGGCTTAGGGATGGTGCATGGCAACACGACAAGCGGCGCGGAAGGGCAAGGAACCCCCCCGGAAACAGCGGCATATCGGGCGTTGGATTTTTCTTATTGTGGTACTGATCTTGGCCAACCTCTTCATTGGCGCCGCGATCTTTACCTATCGCATCTGGTCCACCCTTCCACCCGTGCACGAGCTGAAGGAGTGGCATCCCGACGAACCGCTGCGGATTTACGCTGCCAATGGTTCTCTCTTGCAGGTGGTCGGCCCGCAGATGCGCTATGCCCTGCCGTTGCAGCAAATCCCGGAAAAGTTACAGGATGCCTTCATTTCTGCGGAAAATTCCCATTTCTACAGCAGCAATCCTCTGTACTACCCCGTCAGTCTACCGGGTATCGTCCGCGCCGCTTTTGTTGACCTGACGCACCTGGCACCGGTTCAGGGGGCCAGCACCATCCCTGAACAGGTAGCACGAAATTTCTATCTCACGCCGCAGAAAACCATTACCCGCAAGGTTGCGGAGATCCTGCTCGCCTACAAGCTCGCGCAACACTTCAGCCATGCGCAGATCTTGGAGCTATACCTCAACAAGATTTATCTCGGGCAGGGGGCATATGGGGTGGAAGCCGCGGCCGAGACCTATTTTGGCAAACGGGTAGACCAGCTCAGTCTGGGCGAAATGGCAACGATTGCCGGGCTGCCGCCCGCCCCCTCCTATCTGAATCCTGTGGTGAACCCCCAACTTGCGACCAAACGCCGGGACTACGTGTTGCGTCGCATGCTTGCGCGCGGCTACATCACGCGTGCCGAGATGGATCGCGCCAAACAGGAACCCATTCTCTCGCGCTACCACGAGTCGGCCTCCAACAATGCCCCATATGTGACGGACTGGATCGCAAACTGGCTGAGCCAGCAGTTTGGTACGGACTTCACCTATCGCTCCGGTTTGAAGGTGTATACCAGCATTGATCCCCAGGACCAGAATGCGGCGAATCAAGCCTTGGAAATCGGGCTGGAAAACTATGACATGGGCCTCACTAGCCTCGATCCGAAGCGATATCGCGGCCCGATTGCCCGGCTGCAGGGTGCGGACCTACAGTCCGCCCTGGCCGGGAAACGTCCGAGTGAACTGCCCCCCCACAATCCCGCCAACCTGCGCTGGGCGGTGGTAGTTTCCAGTTCGGCGAAGAGTGCGGAGCTGTCCCTCGAGGGAAAACAGACGGTAACCCTGACGTTACGCGATGTTGCCTGGGCGCGTGCACGCATTGGCGGTGCGGCACCGCGTAGCGTCGACACCGTCCTGCACTCCGGGGATCTGGTTTGGCTCCGACCCTACGTCCGTGCCGTTACCGCTGGTGCTGGGCAGGAATGGGGTGCCAATGTCTGGTCCTCGGCGGGGCCAAACGGTGGGTGGCAGTTGACGCAGATTCCCAAAGTGCAAGGGGCAATTGTCAGCTTGAACAGTCAAACCGGCGCCATTCTCGCCATGAGTGGCGGTTTCAGTTATGAGCTCAGCCACTTCAATCGCGCCGTGTTTGCTTATCGGCAGCCGGGTTCGGGCTTCAAACCCTTTGTCTATGCAGCAGCCATGGACGCACCGGCGTTACTTGCCTCGGGGGCGAGCAACTATATGACGCCACAGACCCTGATTCCCGATACTCCCCTATCCATTACCTTGCCCACTGGGCAAGTCTACAGCCCCACCAACTACAGCAATCAGTTTTCCAATACCCCGATTCCCGTCTGGTCAAATCTGGCCTACTCCCATAACGTGCCCAGCGTGCGGATTCTGATGGACATCGGCATTCCTTATGCCGTGCAGTATGTGCAGCGCTTCGGCTTTCCTGCCCAGCAGATTCCCTCTGTACCTTCGATGGTCCTGGGCTCGGGAGACTTCACACCCATTCAGATGGCTCGCGGCTACGCCGTTTTCTCCAACGGCGGCTTCCTGGTCAAGCCCTACCTGATCCGCAAGATCGTCAAGAGTAATGGCACGCAGGTCTCCTTGCTGGGCTGCCCTCTTGGCTATGCGCCCCCACCCACGGCAACCAGCATTCCACCGGGAGTGGCCTATTTGATGACGCAAATGATGCAGCAAGTCATCAAAATTGGCACCGGCGTAGCGGCACAGAGCCTGGGCCGTCATGACATTGCTGGCAAAACCGGTACCACCAACAATGAAAATAACGCCTGGTTCAATGGCTTCAGTCCGCAGATCACGACCAGCGTCTGGGTAGGCTATGACGACAACCACACCATGGGACGCTGGGCAGCCGGGGCGCGGGAAGCCTTGCCGATCTGGATTCATTACATGAAAACGGCGCTCACCAAGACGCCCGACCTACCCTTTCCACGGCCAAGCAGTGTGACCGGCTCCGCGCAAAGTTTTGCTGGCCCAATTGGCGTTTATGATTACCTGACTGGTTATCCGCCGGTTGCCAATGCGACCTCCGTTACGGCAAGCACCAGTAGTAGCGAGAGCAGCAAGCTGATCGACACCATCAAAAATCTTTTCTAATCAGATAACGCTGCGGTAAGCGTTGCGGAATATCTCCAGCCACGGGGTATCACGCTCCCAAGCGGTGGGATGCCAGCTCATTTGCACACTGCGCACTACCCGCTCCGGGTGGGGCATGAGGATGCTTACCCTACCGTCCTGGGAAGCGAGACCGGTAATGCCAGCGGGAGAGCCATTCGGATTCGCGGGGTAGCGCATCGCCGCTTCCCCCTGGGCATCGATATAACGCAGGATGACGGGCGCTTGGTGCGGATCCGTTGCTGGCGAAAACTCTGCCCGACCCTCGCCATGGGCGACCACAATCGGTGCTTGCAACCCAGATAGCCCCGCAAAGAGGAGGGAGGGCGACTCGAACACCTCGACCATGGCCAAGCGTGCCTCAAACTGCTCCGAGCGGTTGCGGCGAAAGGAGGGCCAGTGTTCGGTGCCAGGGATGAGTTCCCGCAGCTCTGCCAACATTTGGCAGCCGTTGCACACCCCCAGGCTCAAGCGGGTGGAGTCGGCAAAGTATGCAGCAAACTGATTGCGTAGCTCCGGGTGATAGAGTATGGACTTTGCCCAGCCCGCGCCGGCACCCAGCACATCGCCATAGGAAAATCCGCCGCAGGCGGCAAAGACCGGGTAATTGCGGATATCGTCACGACCAGCGAGGAGATCGCTCATATGCAGATCAACCGCCGTGAAACCGCTACGTGCGAAGGCGGCAGCCATCTCCACCTGACCATTCACGCCTTCCTCACGCAGGATGGCGACTTGCGGGCGCGCTGAGACCAGCTCCGGGGAGGGGAATGCCGCACGCTTGCTCTCTTGCCAATTGCTGAAGAGGCTGGGAGAGCTAGCAGCGATGTGCGCATAACTCTCGGCAGCACAATCTGGCTCATCCCGCAGGGATTGCATGCGATAGCTGGTTTCCGCCCAGGCGCGCAGCAGATCTGCACTCGGCTCCTCCAGCAGACAAGTCCCTGACTGCAGGACCCGAACGCGCCAATCCGCCAACACCGGCCCAAGCTGATACAGTCGTGCAGAAAGATCGCATTCCTTTGCCAGTTGCTGCAGCAAAGCGCTATGCTCATTGTGTACCTGAAGGACTACGCCAGGCTCTTCTGCAAACAGAAATGCGCTGCTATCTTGCTGATCTGGAATATGAATCTCCACCCCACGACGACCCGCAAAAGACATTTCGCAAACACTGGCCCAGAGGCCGCCATCCGAACGATCATGGTAGGCGAGGACAATCCCCTCCCGCCGCAAACAGCGCAAGAATTCGAAGGTACTGAGCAGCGAGGCAGGGTCGTCGAGATCCGCTGGCTCCGCGCCCATTTGACCGAGCACCTGCGCCAACACCGATGCGCCGAGGCGCCCACGGCCAAGGTCGAGGAGCCAGACTTCGCTCGCAGCGACGTCCTGCAGCTGCGGAGTCCAGGTCGCGGCGACGTCCATCACCGGGGCCACTGCCGTGATCACCAAACTCAGAGGGCTGGTCACGGATTTTTGCTGTTCTCCCTCCTGCCATACCGTCTGCATGGAGAGGGAATCCTTGCCAACCGGAATACTGAGTTCGAGAGCAGGACAGATCTCCTCCGCGATACTACGTACGGTGTGGAAAAGTCGCGCATCCTCACCGGGGACATTGACGGCCGCCATCCAGTTCGCCGAAAGCTTGATCTGTCCCAAGGCCTGCACATCCGCCGCGAAGAGATTGGTCAGCGCCTCGGCCAGGGCCAGACGACCACTGGCCGGCGCATCGAGCACCGCTACCGGACCGCGCTCGCCAAGGGCCATTGCCTCCCCATGGAACTGCCAGAAATCCGCAGCCGCAACCGCGCAATCGGCAACCGGCACCTGCCAAGGACCCACCATTTGATCGCGGGCGATGAGCCCGCCCACACTGCGGTCGCCGATGGTAATGAGAAATTCCTTGCTGGCTACCGACGGGTGACGCAATACCGCATAGGCCAGTTCGCGCAGTTCCTGACGCGGTAGGTCGAGCGCTGCGGTTGCTGGCGTCTGGCTATGCGCGTCGCGCTGCATGCGCGGCGGGCAGCCCAGCAAGGCATCCAACGACAGTTCGACGGCCACATCCGCAAGCAAGGCATCTTCCAGGCGCAGGCAGTCACCCTCCTCCGCTGCCCCCAAGACGGCGACGGGACAGCGCTCGCGCTGACAGAGGGCGAGAAACTCTTGCAAGCGCTCCGGTGCCACTGCCAGGACATAGCGCTCCTGCGCCTCATTGCACCAGATTTCCATCGGTGACATGGCAGGATCTTCATTGGGGATGGCACGCAACTGGAGCGTGCCGCCACGCCCACCATCATGCAACAGTTCGGGAATGGCGTTGGAGAGGCCACCAGCACCAACGTCGTGGATCGCGAGGATCGGTGAGTCCTCCCCCAACGCGATACAGCGCTCGATGACCTCCTGGGCACGGCGCTGCATTTCCGGGTTGCCCCGCTGAACCGAAGCAAAATCGAGATTTTCCTCTCCCGTGCCACTGGCAACACTCGACGCCGCACCACCACCCAGGCCAATCAGCATGGCCGGGCCACCAAGCACAAGAATCTTCGCCCCAACCGTCAGAGGCAGTTTCTGCACGAGTCCTGGGCGGACTTGTCCAACCCCACCGGCGAGCATGATGGGCTTGTGATAACCCCAATGCCGCCCATTCTGATTCGCCTCAAAAACCCGAAAATAACCGGCGACACTTGCACGTCCAAATTCATTGTTGAAGGCCGCGGCACCAATGGGCCCTTCGAGCATGATCTCCAGCGCCGAACGAATCCGTGCCGGTCGGCCATAAGAACCCCTCTCCCAGTTCTGTTCATAGCCGGGGATGTGCAGATGCGAGACGGAAAAGCCCGTGAGTCCCATCTTTGCCTTGCCACCGCGGCCCGTCGCCCCCTCGTCGCGAATCTCCCCGCCACTCCCCGTCGCAGCCCCAGGAAATGGCGAGATCGCGGTCGGGTGGTTATGGGTCTCCACCTTGATCAGGATGCCAAGGTCTTCCTCGTGAAAACGGTATTCGCCGTGCCCACTGGCGGCAAAGTACCGACTCGGAGCTGCAGCCTGAATCACGGCGGCATTGTCGTGATACGCCGAAAGCGTACCCTGCGGATGTTGTTGATGGGTGGAGCGAATCATGCCAAACAGCGTATTTTTCTGCTCTACACCATCCACCAAGAACTGGGCGTTGAATACCTTGTGACGGCAATGTTCCGAGTTTGCCTGGGCAAACATCATCAATTCGGCATCGCTGGGATCGCGCTGCAAACGGCTAAACACTTGCGCAAGATATTCGAGCTCTGCATGGGAGAGGGCGAGTCCAAGCTCCTCGTTGACCAGCAACAATGCCGACATGCCCTCCTGCAGAAAAGGGATGCGGCGCAGAGGACGGGGCTCCGGCGTGGTAAAGACCTGTTCCGCGGCCTTCCAGTCCTCCAATACCGATTCCGTGAGGGGATCATGCAGGACCGCAAGCAACTGCGCCCGCTGCACCGGCAACAGCGCCTGCTCATGGTCGATATAATAGGCAATGCCGCGCTCAATCCGACGGATAGCACTCAGTCCACAGACCTGCGCAATTTCTGTGGCCTTGCTTGACCAGGGCGAGATGGTACCCAAGCGCGGCACCACGGCAATTTCCATGGCACCGCAGTCTCCCTCCCATAATTCACCGTACAAGAGCAGAGCTGCGAGACGTTCCTGCTCCGCCTGCTCCGGCTCTCGCTCCCAATCGACAATATGCACAAAACGCGCAGCGAGCCCCTGGATCGCGAGGCCGTCGGCACGAATACGCTGCAATAGGCGTTGCGTACGGAATACTGACAGGGCCCGAGCCCCGCGGTGAATGGCGAAGGTCACGGCAATCTCCTGGAAAAGCGAAAAATTTTATTTACGACGAGGCGAGGGGAACCCCAATCCGACGCGCCACCTCGAGATACGCCTCCACCACACCACCCAAATCGCGGCGAAAACGATCCTTGTCCATCTTCTCCAAGCTTTGCGCATCCCACAGGCGACAGCCATCGGGACTGAATTCGTCACCGAGACGTAAGTCGCCTTGGAAGCGTCCAAATTCCAGCTTGAAATCGACCAGGATGAGGCCTGCACGGGCAAAAAGATCGACGAGGAGCACATTTACCCGCTCGGTCCAGCGCGTCATTGCCTCGACCTCCTCCGCCGTCGCCCAGGCAAAACTGCGGATATGTGAGCGGTTGATCAGCGGGTCATGCAAGGCGTCATTCTTGAGAAAAAACTCTAGCACAGGCGGCTCAAGTATACGCCCTTCTTCAATGCCCAGACGTCGACACAGAGAGCCGGCGGCGCGATTGCGAATGACACACTCCACTGGGATCATTTCCAGGCGCTGGACAACGGACTCCTGCGCTCCGCTGCGCCGCAGGAAATGCGTAGGTATCCCAGCCTCTTGCAGGTATTCCATGATGAAGGCATTGAAGGCATTGTTGACCTCACCCTTGCGCGCCAGTTGGGCAAGTTTTTCACCATCAAAGGCAGAGGTATCGTCTTTGAAATGCAGGATCAATTCGTCTGCATGGTCCCCAGCGTAGACGACCTTGGCCTTGCCTTCATATAACTTTTCGCGCGTACTCATGCCGGTCGCCCCGCGGGAAAGACCCGCGCAAAGATCGTGTCGATCTGTTTGGTATGGTAGTTGAGATCAAAAAGTTCACCCAGCTCTGCCGCAGAAAGATAGCCTTGCAAGTCCGCATCGGCTGCCAACAAGGTCTGAAAGTCCAACCCCTCTTGCCAGACGCGCATGGCATTGCGCTGCACCACGCGATACGCCTCCTCACGCAACATGCCCTTTTCTGTCAGAGCGAGCAGGACGCGCTGGGAAAAGACCAGACCGTGCATCTTGTTGAGATTGGCGCGCATACGCTCGGGATACACGACCAAGCCCTCGAGCAAACCGCTTACCCGGTGCAGCATGAAATCCAGGACAATACAGGCATCGGGACCAATCACCCGCTCGACACTGGAATGGGAAATATCCCGCTCATGCCAGAGCGCAATATCCTCTAGCCCCATTCCTGCATAACCGCGCAGCAAACGCGCCAGACCCGTGAGGTTCTCGGAGAGAATGGGATTGCGCTTGTGCGGCATCGCCGAACTCCCCTTCTGTCCCGCCGTGAAGGGCTCTTCGGCTTCCAGCACTTCCGTGCGCTGCAAATGGCGAATTTCCACGGCGACCTTTTCGATGGATCCGCCGATCAGCGCCAGGGTATTAAAAAACTCCGCATGACGGTCGCGGGAAATCACCTGGGTACTCGCCAATTCTGGCTCAAGACCCAGTTCCTGACAGACCGCATCCTCGATATCCGGCCCGATATTGGCGAAGGTGCCCACGGCGCCCGACAACATCCCGACGGAAATCGATGCGATCGCTCGATCGAGACGTGCCAGATTGCGCTGCGCCTCGGCCCGCCAGACGGCGACCTTCAAGCCGAAGGTAACCGGCTCGGCATGAATACCGTGGGAACGGCCAATCATGATTGTGTCTTTGTATTTCCAGGCCAGATTCACGAGTGCCCGATCCATGCGCTCCAGACCCGCTCGCAACAATTTGCCGGCGTCACGCAGTTGCATGGCAAAGCCGGTGTCCACCACATCAGAAGAGGTCAGACCCTTGTGAATGAAGCGGCTGGATGGGCCGACGAACTCGGCTACGGAGGTCAAAAAGGCGATAACATCATGTTTGACTTCTTTCTCGATCGCGTCGATGCGAGCGACGTCAAAGTCGGCCTTTGCCTCGATCTGCGCCAGATCGCCGGCGGGGATTTCGCCCCTTTTTGCCAAAGCCCGGCAGGCTGCGAGCTCCACCACCAGCCAGGCGCGATATTTTGCCTCCTGCGTCCACAACGCGCCCATTTCTGGCCGGGTATACCGTTCTATCATGAGGCGTTCCCTTGCGCCGGCGCCAAGGCAGTCTGAAGCTTGTCCAGAACCTCGATGGCGGCCTTGTTCTCTTCCTCACCCTGTGCAGTAGAGGAAGTCTCCAGCACACTGCCATTGTCATCCTTCATGGCCAGCAGTTTCACCCGCACGGCAAGGGGCTTGGACGGCTTGCCGCCACCCCAGATATCTTCGATGCTCCGCCAAGCACGACTGAACATACCTCCGAAGATCCCTGGGGAAGATTGCGCTGCTTTTCCGCCACGCAGCTGTACGGACCAGACCCCCAGCGCTTCGGTCTGGACGGGATAACCCAGACTGCGGACCGCCATCTGCACGGCGGGTTGCGCCTTAGCCGGAGGTTGGTTGAGCACGAGGTACGGTCCCAAGTCATCGCGGTAGCGGGTGACCTTGATCGCCGGCATTTCTGCCGTTACCACGGCTTGCGCGAGACGTTTCTGTACCGCTTGCAAGAGATGACGGTTGGCCGAGAGATCCGGCTCGTGCGCGCTCCAGTCGACGGAATCGGAACTCGGACTAATCCACATCCGCTGCTGCTGTAGACTCAGAATCTGGCTACCATCCGCCTGGGACTGCAGGTGAAAGGTAAAACGCATGCGCCGATTCGCACCAAGCGTATTGCCGAAGATCGAGGTAATCCCGCCGCGAACGTAGTCCCAATCCGTCAGCAGCTCATTCTTCTCCGGCGAAAAATCTTTCACGCCAATTTTTTCCTGCGCCAGAACAGCGCGCACGGCCGCCCAGACCTGTTCTGGTTTGGCTTGGGTGTGCAGCGTCAGGTCCTTGCCCTGGCCAAGCAACTCGGCCTGAACTCCGGGCACCGTTGGCTCCGCCACCGCACTCTCCCCAGCGGCTAGGCGCGGATGAAAGACTTCGTAACCATTCTCGGTGCTAGCAGCCTGCATACCCGACTGCTGCACCGCTTCCGCGGAACTCAATCCGCCACCCGGCACGGTAACCCCCGGTTGCGGCGCGGATGCGAGCAAGTCCGGCGGAACAGCAAGCGGCTTCAATAGCTTGGCGTCGGTGTACTCAGGGCCATTGTTGGTTTTGAGAAAGGGAATCCAAGAGCAACCACTCAGCCCCAGGCTGAGCACGGAAGCGACAATAATACTGCGGGCAATAGGTTTACGCATGATTGCTGGCGTACTCATGAGGTGGGAGAAAGAGGAGCGGCATCGGCATGTCGCAGCGCAGTGCGCAATCGCTCATGCAATGACTCGCTGAGGGGGGTCAGTGGCAGGCGGATGCGTGGACCAATACGCTGCATATCGGCCAAAAGCCATTTGGCCGGAATGGGGTTCGACTCCGCAAACAGATCCCGATGCAACGGAACGAGGGCATCATTGATGCGCCGAGCGCGGGAAAAATCTCCCTGCAGCGCGGCATCCATCATCTGCGCCATTGCCCGCGGGGCGACATTGGCGGTCACCGAAATCACGCCGCGCGCGCCCAGGGCCATGGCCGCCAGAGCAGCACCATCATCACCGCTATAGGCTTCGATACTGGCATCACTCTTAGCACAAAGATGAAGAATTTCGGCAATCCGATCGACCTTGCCACTGGCCTCTTTCACCCCGACCACGCAGGGCCGTTGCGCCAGGCGTGCAATCGTCTCGGGCAGGATGTCCCCGGAGGTACGACCAGGGACATTATAGAGAATCATGGGAAAATGGCAGGCGTCGGCGACGGCACTGTAGTGCTGGAAAAGCCCTTCCTGCGTGGGTTTGTTGTAGTAGGGACTGACGAGAAGTGCAGCATCCGCCTGCGCTTCCATGGCTGCCCGGGTAAGCTCGATCGCCTCCGCCGTGGCATTCGCCCCGGTACCTGCAATCACTGGGACGCGCCCCCGCGCTTGCTCGACCACGCTGCGGATCACTGAGACATGCTCTTTTACCGCCAGCGTGGCCGACTCCCCGGTTGTACCTACCGCAACGATCGCGTGGGTGCCTTCGGCGATATGCCACTCGACCAAATCCCGAAGGGCACGATCGTCCACTGCTCCACTCGAATCCATTGGCGTGACCAACGCCACCATACTTCCGTGAAACATCACTGCACTCCAGCGATCTCAGCATTGACCAGCAAAGGCTGAATGGTACTGGTCGCTGGCGATGCTTGGCAAGGATAGACGAGCAAAGCCTGCTTTGCGGTTACACCCAGCTGTCGTCATCCCCTCCCAGACCAAAGTCACCGGAGCTCGAATCATCCCCGCCCCAGGACGTATCGGTCAGCCCCAACTGGTCATCATTGGCATTGGCACCATTCTCTTCGTGATGACCAAAGAGGCTTCCCGCAAGCGCATTGCCAGCCGCTATACCGGCACCAATGCCCACGCCAGTCGCAATGCCCGAGGCGAGACCAGAGCCGATTCCGCCGCCACCAGGATTGCCTGCTGGCCCATAGGGACCCTGCGGGCCATAGCCCCCCTGCCCCGGGAATCCGCCTGGGTTACCAAAGCCCATGGGCATCTGCTGGTACGCCGCCATGGCCTGCCGCTGCCGGCGCCGACGCATGATCCAGGAAATTCCAGCGATCAGTGCGATCAGCCCCAAAAACCAGGCTAGAGCGCTGCCCAAGCGCGAGTGAGACTGTCCACCGGCAGTCGCTGCTGTGCCATTTTTGCGCACATGCTGCTGTAGTTGCTTTTCATAGCCACGCAATGCCTTGCTCTGCACAAAAGACAGGCTGGGATCCAGGGTTTTGGCACGTTGCAGGGCCGCGGCCGCCTCGTTCCATTTGCCTTCCTTTGCCAACAGACGAGATTCCAGATAGGTTGCCTGGGCAGAGTTGGGGTGCGCCGCCATCACCTCCGACAATTGCTTCTGCGCCTGATCAAACTGACCCGACTGGATGGATTGAATGACCTGGGGAACCGATGGCTCGGCCATGGCCACAGGGGTGAGCAAGAATAAAGCAGAGGCGGAAAAGCCGATCAACACGGCACGACGAATCATGATACGCTCCTTCAGACCATCAAGTGACTTTGGCACTAAATATGCGTAGTCGACTGCTGAAAATCAAGGGATTTCACAACTGGAAACGAATTCTTTACCGCGTTGACAGTGGCACGACCTTGACGCATGATACCGAACGGTCGGTTACAACCGGGAGCTCCTCGTCCATGCGTCGCCCCTCACCCAGTTATCGTGCTGTCGTTTTCAGCACGCTGCTCGCCTTGGGCCTCTCCGCCTGCAGCTTTGAGCCCAAGCTGCGCGTTCCCAGCAGCCCAGGTGACCATACCTCCTACACTGCATCCGGTAATCCGCAAAAGACCGTTGGCGCCCAGGGACTGGCGGGTAGCGCACAAAAGTTTGCCTATGGCAAAGATCTGGACGAGGAATGGTGGAAGCTTTTTCACTCTCCGCAAATCAACCGCTTGGTGCAAACGGGGCTGAAGAATAGTCCCAGCGTAGCGCAGGCACAGGCGCAACTGCGGCAAGCGCAGGCAGAAGAACGAGTAAACGCGAGCATATTTTATCCCCAGGTAAGCGGAAGTTTGGAGTCCACCCGGGCCAAGGCGTCCGCCGCCGCTTTTGGTGGGGGCAAAGGCGGTTTTCACTATTCCTTGGTGACGGGCAGCCTGAATGTTTCGTACTACCCCGACATCTTTGGTGTCAATCGTTTGGTGTACAAGAACAGTGAGGCGCTGGTGGACTACCAGCGCTGGGAACTCGAGGCCGCACGTCTCACCCTGACGGGAAACATCGTTACGACCGCGATTGATGCGGCGGCAACGCGCGCGCAGATTGCGGCCACGCAAGAAATCGTCCTGCGTGAGGAAAAATTATTGCGCCTCACCCAACTGCAGTATCAGGCCGGCGCCATTGGTTACAATACGGTGGTTACCCAGGCGAGTCAGCTCGCCAGCGAGCAGGCAAAGTTGCCACCATTGCAGCAGCAGCTCACGGTGTATGATCACGAGCTGGCGACACTCCTCGGACAATTTCCCGGTGCGGCGTCCATCCCCGAGCTGCAGCTCAAGCAGATTGTCTTGCCAGAAAAAATACCGGTAAGCCTGCCCTCCACGCTCTTGAAACAGCGACCTGACATTCAGGCCGCTCTGGCACAGATGAAAGCCGCCAATGCCACCATTGGGGAAGCGAAGGCGCAGTTCTTTCCAACGGTGCAGTTGAGTGCTGCCATTGGTTCCACTGCTGCGCATCCGGGCCTTTTCTTTAATCCCGTCAGCAGCATCTGGAGCCTGGTGGGCACCCTCTCCCAACCCATTTTCGAGGGCGGCAAATTGCGCGCGCAAGAATCCGAGGCCAAGGCGGCCTATGAGGTGACGTATCAGGAGTATCGCAGCACGGTACTCGGAGCGTTTGGCCAGGTGGCCAATGCCTTGCGCGCCCTGCAGCGCGACGCGGAGGCCCTGCGCGCCCAACAGGCGGCCCTAGATGCGGCACGCAAATCCTTGCAGCTGAGCGAGGTAAGCTATCGCAGCGGCGCAATCGACTATCTGACCTTGTTGAACAGTGAGGTGCAGTACAGTGCGGCGAAAATCGCCGTGGTACAGGCAGAATCGCAACGCTACCAGGATACTGCGGCCCTACTTGTGGCCCTGGGTGGGGGTTGGTGGAACCATCCCGGTAAAGACGGACCCAAGCTCGCGGATGCACATGATGCACATGCGGCCTCTAGCTCTTCGCAGTAAATCCTCGTCTCTCATTCCCCCGGCAACCGGCACCGGAGATCTGTAATGAAAAAAGCATACGCTATCGTTATTCTCGGTTTAGTCATCCTATTTGGTGGGATTTTTGGCTTCAAGGCATTTGTCAACCAGATGGTTGCCAAGGCTATCGCCAACGCCCCCAAACCGGTATTTTCGGTGTCGGCAACCAAAGTACGGGAGCAGGAGTGGCACCCCGAACTGCAGGCAGTCGCTTCGCTGAAGGCCGTGCAAGGTACGGAACTCAGCACGCAGATTGCGGGTAACATTACCGCCATTTATTTTCATTCGGGTAGCTATGTCCACGCCGGACAGCTCTTGGTGCAGGTAGACGACAGCAACCAGCTGGCGCAGCTGCGGGTCGATCGAGCCAATTTGCATCTTGCCGAGGTCAACCTCAAACGAACCGAAGCCTTGATTGCCGACAAGGCCGCAAGCCAGGCGCAACTGGACCAGGCGCGCGCCACCTATGCGGTTGATCAGGCTACGGTACAAAATGATCAAGCGACCTTACACAAGCTGGCCATCAGCGCCCCCTTCAGTGGCTACATCGGCATCAACAAGATAAACGTTGGGCAATATGTAATGCCAGGAACCGCCATCGCGGATCTACAGTCCTGGAACCCGCTCCATGTGGATTTTACTCTGCCGCAAGCAGACCTTCCGTTGCTGCAGCGGGGTACGCCGGTACATTTCCAGTCCGACGCAACGGGTAACCAGACGTTTATTGGCAAGATTACCGCGTTGGGCTCCGCCATCAATTCCCAGACGCGTCAGGTAGAGATTCAGGCCACTCTGGAAAACCCCAAGAATGTGCTACGTCCTGGCATGTTCGGCCAGGTCACTGTGGTGCGCGATGCAGTGCAAAAGGTGCTTACGGTGCCAGCGGCGGCAATTACCTACAACACCTACGGGAACTTCGTATATGTCGTCGAAAGCAAGACCGTAGATGGCAAAAAAAGCCAGATTGCGGTGCAGCACGTTGTAGAAACGGGCGCAGAGCGTGACGGTCAGGTCGCCATTCGCAAAGGATTGAAAGCGGGAGACCTGATCGTTACGGCGGGCCAAGTCAAACTTACCAATGACGCGCCGGTCAGCGTCGCAGCGTCGGACTGAGGCATACCCATGCGTTTTACCGAAATCTTCGTTCGTCGGCCGGTCATGGCCACGGCCCTGAATCTGGTGATTTTCCTGCTGGGCTTACACGCCTTCATGATGATGACGGTGCGGCAGTACCCGGCATTGACCAATACCGTGGTCACTATCACCACCGCGTACCCTGGTGCGAGCCCAGCAACCGTGCAGGGTTTTGTGACCACTCGCCTGGAGAAGGTGATTGCCAGCGCGCCGCATATCGATTACCTGACCTCGAATAGCTCCGAGGGCACCTCCACCATCACCATCTACATGAAGCTGGATACGCCCCCCAGTTCCGCCCTGGCCAATATCCAAGCCAAGGTGCAGCAGGTTACCGATCAACTACCGAGCGGTAGTCAGTTGCCGGTGATCAACGTGACCGTTGGTAGCACGACGGATTTGATGTACGTGGCGTTCTACAGTAAGACCCTGAACCAGCAGCAAATCACCGACTACCTGTTGCGCGTGGTGCAGCCCCAGTTGGCCACCGTACCCGGAGTGGGAGAGGCGCAAATCCTGCCGCCGGGCGCAGGCAACGGCAACACTTACGCCATGCGCGTCTGGCTCAATCCGCAAAAGATGGCGGCCTTGGGCATCAGCGCCGCTCAGGTTGCGACGGCGCTCAAGGATAACGACTTCATTTCAGCTGTTGGTCAAACCCGTGGCAAGACGGTGCAGAACACCATCGTTGCTACCACCAATCTGCACAATGTGCAGGAATTTGACAATCTGGTCATTAGCCAGTCTGGCAATACCCTGATTCGCCTCAAAGATGTAGCCAAAGTCGAGCTTGGGGCGCAAGACTACACCTCTTACGCCTTTTTCGATGGGCGTCCGGCCGCCTTTATTGGCATTCAGGAATCGCCCTCGGCCAATTCCCTGGATGTCGCCAGTGGGGTCAAGGCCGCGCTCAAAAACATCGACAAAGGACTGCCTCCAGGCCTGCACGAGGCGATTCCCTACGATGCCAGCGTCTTCATCAAGGCGTCCTTGGATGAGGTCATGTTGACCATCGGCATCACCCTGGCAGTGGTGCTCTTGGTCATCTTCCTGACCTTGGGCTCCTGGCGCGCAGCAATCATTCCTGGCGTAGCCATTCCCCTCTCCATTGTTGGCGCTGGCCTGATCATGTGGGCCCTGGGCTATTCCATCAATCTGATCACCCTGCTCGCCTTTGTATTGGCGATTGGGCTGGTCGTCGATGATGCCATCATCGTCGTTGAGAACGTGCATCGCCACATCGACGAAGGACGCTCGCCTTTTGAAGCAGCAATCATGACCGGCAGAGAGCTCGGCTCTGCCATCGTCGTCATGTCCACAACGCTGATCGCCGTCTTTGCCCCCATTGCCTTCATGGGTGGCCTGACCGGCAGCCTCTTTGGCGAGTTTGCCTTTACCCTGGTGGCGGCGGTGCTGATCTCCATGATCGTTGCCCTCACCCTGTCTCCCATGCTGGCCAGCAAGGTCTTGCGGCCGACCCAAGAGCATGGTTTCGGGCACTTTATCGACGCTCGCTTCAGTGCTCTCACTCGGTTATACGATCGCCTTTTGCGTGGCAGTCTGAATTACGTCCCGGTGACTTTGCTATTTGCGGCGGTCGTCTTTGTCAGCATTTACTTTTTGTTCACCACCGCAAAGTCAGAGCTGGCACCCCAAGAAGATCAAGGAATTATTTTCAATGCAGGCACCGGCGGACCTACGATTACTCCGGAGGCTTTGGTGCATTACGGTAAGGACGTACTGCACGTGTTAGATCAGTACCCCGAAAAGGCGGCGACCTTTATGGTGACAGGAATCTCCGCTGGGAGCGGAGCCGCGAGCAACAGTCTCTTTGCCGGCATTCGTCTGACCCCCTGGGATGCGCGCAGTACTACCGCCATGGCCTTGCAGCCCAAGGTTCAGAAGGCTCTGCAATCCGTTACAGGCTTGCAGGTAGCTTCCTTCCTACCTCCTCCCCTGCCGGGCTCCTCCGGCGGTCTGCCGGTGCAATTTGTTCTGCAGAGCCCGGGTAGCTATACCAAGCTCGATCAGGTCGCGGATCAAGTGGTTGGCGCAGCCTACAAGAGTGGTTTGTTCTTTTATGTCACCAAGGATCTGCGCATCGACAACCCCGAAGTAGTGCTGAAAATCAACCGGAATCTCGCGGGAAACCTGGGTATCAGCATGGCGACCATTGCACAGGATCTGCAGCCCCTGCTGGGTGGCAATTACGTCAACCGTTTTGACATGGATGGGCGCAGTTATAAGGTGATTCCGCAAGTGCCGGACCACTTCCGCGCTGATCCGGGCATGCTGAAGCACTACTACATCAGCACAGCCAGCGGTGCCCTGGTGCCTCTTTCCACGCTGGTGCAGATCACGACGCGCACGGAGCCGCAATTTTTGCCGCAGTTTGATCAGTTGAATGCGGCCACGATACAGGCGGTTCCCAAACCCGGCGTGAGCATGGGGCAGGCGCTCAGCTTTTTCCGTCACGCCTCGGAAAAGGTGATGCCGAGTGATTATCAGATCAACTATGGCAGCCAATCGCGCCAGTACATGCAGGAAAAAGGCGGCCTACTGGTGACCTTCCTACTGGCTATCCTGCTGATCTACCTGCTTCTTTCGGCGCAGTTCGAGAGCTTCCGCGATCCGTTGATTGTGTTGATCACCGTGCCCATGTCGATCAGTGGTGCGTTGATCTTCATCAGCTTGGGCTTGGGCTCCATCAACATCTATACCGAGGTGGGGCTGATCACGCTGATTGGGTTGATTGCCAAGCAGGGTATTCTGATCGTGCAATTCGCCAACAGCATTCAGCTGCACGAAGGCTTGGATAAGCGGGAGGCGGTAGAAAAGGCCTCCAGTATCCGGTTGCGCCCGATCCTGATGACCACGGCGGCCATGGTACTGGGGGTGTTGCCGCTGGTATTTGCGACGGGGCCCGGATCGGTATCGCGCTACCAGATGGGTTTGGTGATCTGCACCGGTCTCGCTATCGGCGCACTGTTCTCGCTCTTTGTCGTGCCCGCCATGTATATGGCCCTGGCCAAGGATATCCGTGACAAGCGCGAGCATCTGTTGGGCAACACCGCCAGCCATCCCGGCTGATCTGGTTCTGGGCGAACAATCAGCGCCCAGAGCCGGGCCACTGGTATCGTTCTATATCCATGGCTCCAAGCCCGGCGCGCCTTGCGCCAATGGGCATGGGGCCATGTCCTTTAGGACAGCTCCTGGAGTGACGCGATTTTGGCAGCCGCCACCTGATGTCCGGCTACCGCAGCCTCTCCTAACCAGCGCAAGGCCTGCGCCAAGTCTGGATCGGTTCCCACCCCCTCCAAAAAACAGGTGCTCACCCAGTCCATCGCATCCACATCCTTTTTCTCGGCAGCCAAGAGCAGCCATGCCAACGCGGCAGATTCCCGCCCCTGCGCCAAGAGGAAGAGACCAAACTCGCGCATGGCGGCGTTGTCCCCTTCATCGGCCAACACCAAGAGCTCTCCGGCCTCCTGGGTGAGATCCAGCCCAATCCGCGACGCCAAATCCTGGGCGGAAAATTCCAGACGCTTGTTTTCTGCGTGCCGGATGGTCACCTCGCCACTGTCGGCCAGCCGGTAACAGGCCTGTCGACTCGTCCCTGCCAATAAACTTGCACTTTGCGCGCCAATCCAGATGCGGGTGTTGCTGGGAGCGGAGGACACGGGCAACGAGACTCCTGTCGTTAGATTCCAAAAAGCTAGCACAGGGTTTTCCTGCAGGAAAGCGGAAAAGAGGTGGACAGATGAACAGATAAAGCTGGATGTAACTACAAAACGAATCTACAATAAGGCCATGGACTTTGAATGGGACGCCGACAAGGAGGCACTAAACCTGCGGAAGCACGGCGTGCGATTCAGCGTTGCGGCGCGAGTCCTGCTCGATCCTTACCGCATTGAGGCGTACGACGGGCGCGAGGACTATGGCGAAGATCGATGGGCAACCATCGGTTATGCCGACCCCGCCTTGCTGTACGTGGTTTATACCGTCCGGCATGAGGAAACCATCCGGCTAATTTCAGCGAGAAAAGCCAATGAACAAGAACGCAAGCAATACCGTCAAGCTCACCCTTGACCCCAAGAATTTGCCGCCATTGACGGCGCAACAGCGTGCCGAACTTGAGGCTGTCGCGGCCATGCCTGATGAGCAGATCGACTACAGCGATGCGCCCTACTTGCCCGATGCCATTTGGATGAAGGCGGCAACGGAGTTGCCCCGCACCAAGAAGCAAATCACGCTTCGCGTTGACGCCGAAGTGCTGGAGTTCTTTAAGCACACCGGCAAGCGGTATCAGTCGCGCATGAATGCCGTGTTGCGCTCCTACGTTGAGGCGCACAAGGCGCACGCGAAAAGTGAAGATAGGGGTCCGGAGTAAGATCGCACCTTTTCGGATCTACTCGCCTTTCCACTTGCCGCCAGGGGCGAAGCGGGACACCAACTCGATTAGGTGCAGAACGGTCAGGATCCGGACACGATTTTTTGTCACAGAATAAGGCGGCGGACAGGTTTTCGTGTCACACGCTCTCTACGGGGGAATGATGGCAATGCCTTGTTTATCCTAAGGTTATTGTAGATGGGTCGATTATTTTAGCGAATTTGCAAACACTGATGTTACATGCACTGGCGTCCGCGCAGGCTTGGGGAAAGCCCGCACTTTTTTAATACTCTACCAAAAACAATGAGATAAGGAATTGGCACGCTAATTGCTTTGTCTTCCTGCAACTCGCATGGTGTGAGTTTTGGATCATCTCCCTGCAGGAGGAAGTAACATGAGTATGAAGGTACAGAAGGTCAAGAACGCGGCGGAAGCCGGTTTCACCCTGATCGAATTGATGATCGTAATCGCGATCATCGGTATCCTGGCGGCCATCGCCATTCCGCAGTATGAGCAGTACATCGTCACGTCCAAGGCGACGACGATTGCGCAGGACTTTCATCAGGCGGTTACCCAAGGTACTGCGGCTGTGGCTGCAGCTGCTGCTGGTCAAACTACCTCAATGCCAACTTTTTCACTTCCGGGTGGTTACACCCTTATAATCGGCGGTTCAAACAGTTCTACCGGCACACCCACACCTGGGGCGTCAGTTACACCAACTGCTAGCAACGTATTGATTTCCCTCAGTGGGTCAGGGGCGTCTTCTACGCTTGTGACTGCTGTTGGTGCTGCTTTGTCAAATATGAATCTACAAGGAACTCAAAACGGAATTACTTCTACTACTCAAAGTGGAAGTTGCTCTACTGGCACATCTTGCAATGTATCGATAGATTCCAATGGCGGAATTCACTTTAGTTAGATAAGTTGGCGTTGCACCCCCTCGGGGGTGCCCCTTTCGGAAAATGTTCTTGCAATAGAGAACCCTTTCGGAAAGGAAAATCGCAATGGAAGCAATCACTCGGAATCCCGAGGGACAGAGAGGCTTTACCCTCATTGAACTGATGATTGTGATTGCCATCATCGCTATTTTGGCAGCGATTGCGATTCCCCAATATTTTCAGTACATCGAAACTGCAAAGGCGCAAACCGTGGCAGCAGATTTCAAAATGGCAGTAGATGCGGTAACGAATGGTTATGCCGCGTCTAGCAATAACGCGCAAACCGATCTCTATAGCACTCTCAATGGCCAATCCGCCCATGATGTGGCGGATCCGGTGTATGGCAATGGCATCCCGGCCTTCCGCGTGGATGGTCAGGCCCCTGAGTGTGGGCAGGTTGCCCTCAGCGCCTCCACCATCAGCGCTGCCGGACCTGCTTTCATCACAGTTACCGTCGGTGTCGCCAACTGCAGTTCCGGCATGGGCACCGCCATCGCCCGCGCGGTCAGTGCCGCCGGCTTCCCCAGTGCCGCGACCGGCTCCGGCGTCGTCATTACCCAGAATGGCCGGGTCACCCCCTAGCCATCACTACTAACCCAGGAGAACGAAAGATGAACGTACAAGAACGCATCCAGCATCTGCAGACCCGTCGTCATTTTCTGCTCGATCGTCGCAATGAGCGCGGCGCGGCGGTCGTGACCCTCGATATGGAGCTTAACATCGTGCGCAGCGAGTTGCTCGCCCTCTACGAAATCCAGCGGAACCATCGCCAGGCCCGCCTCGCGAGTTAGGGTATTGATTCTGCCATGAGCCAGGAGGATGCCCCCCGGAGTTCCCCGAGCGCCCGCTTCTGGCGTCTGTTGGGGGGCTCGCAGCAAGCCGACCAGAGTGTCAGCGAGCAGCAGCAGTTGCTCGCCTGGCGGGAGGCCTTGGCGGCGGTCCTCATTCCCAAGACCGACGAGCGGCAGATTCTGCAGCATTTTTGCGCGCTGACCGTGCAGCACGGGGTAGCAGATCTTGCGGTCGTGCTGCGGCTGGGCGGGCAGTCGGTCCTGCAGCCCATGGCCTTGAGTGGCCCCCGCGCTTTTGTCAGCGACATTTGCTGTTCCCCCCTCGCCGCCGTCGCCCATACCCAGAGCCCTTTGGGGAAGGTGTGGCACGAGGGGCGGGCCCTCTACTCCCAGCCCATCCCCGCCGCTGCCGACTGGGGCGAATGGTATGCGCGATTGACGCGCTATGGGCTGCGGTCCTGGGGCGTTCTTCCGGTGCTGCGGCGCGGGCGGGTCTGGGCCTTGCTGCTTTTAGCGCGCAACCGGCAAAGGGATTGGGCCAGCGATGGCCAGATGCTTCTGCAATCCACGGCACGCTTGCTCGGCGAGGTGCTGGAGGAGTTAGCCAAACAACAGGTCCAACTGATTTTGGGGGGAGGGCTGCGCGCCGCCCTGGACAGCGTGGTGTTGACGGATGTACAGCGACGGGTACTGTTTGTGAATCAGAGCTTTACCCTGATGACGGGCTACAAGGAAGACGAGATCTGCGGCAAGGGTTTGAAGATCCTGCAAGGTCCAGAAACCAGCCAAGCCGATTTGGCGAGCCTGGATCTCGCTCTGCGCGATGGCGTTGCTTGGTCGGGCAAGCTGCTGAATTATCAGCGCAGCGGACAGCCGTTCTGGAACCATGTGAGTATCGTGCCGATCCACAATCCGACCGGAGAGCTGACGCATTTTCTCGGACTCTTACGTGACGTGAGCCGCGAACACTCCCTGCTGGGGCAACTCGAGTACGAGGCCCGCCATGACCGCCTTACCGGGCTGGCTAATCGCCGCGCCCTGGATGAAGAACTGGAAGTATCCCTTTCTCGGGTCCAGCGGAATCATTCCAACCTGACCGTTTGCCTGATCGATCTGGATCTTTTCAAGCCTATCAATGATCTGTACGGCCATGAGGCGGGGGATCAGGTGTTGCAAGTGGTGGCCCAGCGGCTGCGCGAGGGCCTGCGGCGCAGCGATTATGTGGCGCGATTGGGCGGTGACGAATTTGTGATCCTACTAGAGGGCTACCGGACCCCGGACGAATTGGCGGTGGTGCTCACCAAGCTGGCAGCCCGGATCCATGCGCCGATTCTGTTGGGCAACGGGCGGGAAGTATCGGTACGATTGAGCATGGGCATTTGCCGCTACCCCGAAGATGGCGAGATCGACGGGGGCCGTCTGTTGCGCTACGCCGATCTGGCGTTGTATCAGGCCAAGGCGACCCGGCAGCAACGCCGCGACTATTGGGTGTTCCACCACCAGCGGATACTGGCAAGAGAAAGTGTCGGGGGGTGAAAATACGTCACTTCTTGTCCTGATTTCGCTACAATGCTAGCCCCCTCTCCTTTGCAAGGATTTCTGCTCCATGTCCGACTCCCCCGACGATTCCAACCAGCCCAGCGCGCGTTTTTGGCGTTTGCTCGGGCGTGGCGGGCAGTCGGACAGCAATCTACGGCGGCAGCAGCAGCTTCTGGCCTGGCGTGAGGCCCTGGGCGCCATCCTCCTGTCACGGCGCAGCGAAAAGGATCTGATGCAGCGCTTCTGCGATAGCGTATTGCACAACCAGGTAGCCTCCTTTGCCGCCATCCTGCTGCCCAATGCGGATGGAATCTTGCAGACGGTGGCCCTAGCGGGTTCCCGGAGCATCCTCGCTGGGGTGCAGTGCTCGATCCACGCCGATCTCCCCGAGGGACAGGGGCCGCTGGGCTTGGTCTGGCGCGACGCTCGCCCGTTTTATTCTTCGCGCCTACACAACGGGCCGGCCCTGCGCACCTGGACCGAGCGCCTGCACCAACAGGGTATCTCCTCCACAGCGGTGATTCCGCTTTCTCGCTTGCAAAAACCCTGGGGCTTGTTGCTGCTCTTGCGCAAGGAGGGCGAGGCCTGGCCGAGCGACGAGCAAATGCTACTAGAGTCGACGGCGCGCGTGCTGGCCGAGACCTTGGAAGATGTTGCTATCTATGAGTTGCAGGCTACCCTGGGCGCCGGGTTACGCTCGGCCTTCGACGCCGTGGTGCTGACTGACGCGAGCAAGCGGGTGCTCTACGTCAACCAAAGCTTCACCCTGATGACGGGATACCGCAACGAGGAAATCCTGGAACGGGGCCTGAAAATTCTACAGGGGCCAGACACCAGCGTGCAGGAACTGGCCTCCCTTGATCATGCGCTCTCCCAGGAGTCGTCCTGGGAAGGAAAGCTGCTGAATTACCGGCGTGATGGTACCGAGTTCTGGAACCATATCAGTATCATCCCGATCCGCGATACGGCGGGCGTGCTCACCCATTATCTGGGCCTGCTACGGGATGTCAGCCGTGAGCAGCAGCTCTTCGAGCAACTGGATTACGAGTCGCGCCACGATCGCCTTACCGGATTGGCTAACCGCCGCGCCCTGGATGACGAGCTGGAGCTGGCCATCGCCCGGGCGAAGCGCAATGAATCGCATCTGGCGGTGTGCATGATCGACCTCGATCATTTCAAGCCCATCAATGATCTCTACGGCCATGAGGCCGGCGACCAGGTGCTGCGCGCCGTCAGCCGCCGTCTGCGGGATAGCCTGCGGCGCACGGACTATGTCGCCCGCCTGGGTGGTGATGAATTTGTGGTGCTGATCGAGGGCTATCGCAATCTCGATGAGCTGGAGCTGGTCCTGATCAAGATCGAGGCGGGAGTGAATGCGCCCATCCTATTGTCCGATGGCCGCGAGGTGGCGGTGCGCCTGAGCATGGGGATTTGCCGGGTGCCGGAGGATGGCGTGCAAGATCTAGCCAACCTACTCCGCTACGCCGACCAGGCCCTCTACCGCGCCAAGGCGTTACGCGGGGAGCGCAGCCAGTATTGGGTATTTCATCAGGATGTGCGCTTCGGTTTGCGGCTCGAAAATCGGGCGGGCCTGCTTAGCAAACCGGCAGAAGAAGATGAGCCCTGAAGCCAGCGAGTAAGATAGAACAGAAGTCGGCACTGCCGAGCGGTCCATCGGAAACCCAGTGCGTCAAACAGCGCCATGTTATCGAGTCCCATCCCTCCTTGAACACGGTTTTCATTCGTCTGCACTTGGTAACGCACGCAAAGAAAAACCGGCGCGGAGCCGGCTTTTTAACTGATTGATTTATTTGGTGGGCGGTACAAGGTTCGAACTTGTGGCCCCTGCCGTGTGAAGGCAGTGCTCTACCGCTGAGCTAACCGCCCAAATCTCGAAGAGGCCTGAATGCTATAGAAATCGGGGGCCAAAATCAAGCAGTCGCAGCCAGCAACCTGCTAGCAAAGCACCTTCTTACCTGTGCTACACTGGCGTCATCGAGCAGGAAAACATAGCGAGAGGGTGGAACGTCTCCTGAAAGTGCAAGCATACCAACCTGGAGGTCACGCAGCGTGGCGTCTCCTACCGCTGCTGCTCTGCCTACTGCCGACTGTCGCGCTAGCCAAAAATGAGATCGCCTTTCGGGTTACTGGCGTACCTACGGATCTCAGTGCAAAACTACAGCGTGCCATGCCCGCCCTGAGTTATAACGGCAAAGAAGCTCGCCTACACGAACTGGTCCTTTCTGCCAACTTGCGCCTACGCGATGCGCTGCAAGCCTATGGGTTTTATCACGCAAAATGGGATACCAAGACGATATCTGGCCCAAACGGCGATGCAACAGTACAGTATCATATTGATCTCGGCGCTCCCATCCGCCTGCGGAGCAAAGACATACGGATTGAAGGTCAAATCGACGAAAATCCTGTCCTTCGCAAAACCATAGCGCCCTTCCCCCTCGCTGACGGAGATATTCTCGATCAAGTTCTTTATAGCACTTGGAAAGACCAGACATTATCTTTTCTCGAGTCAAAAGGATATGTAAACGCCTATTACCCACGCCACGAAATCTTGATTGACAGAAAACAGAACTGGGCGGAGATATATCTCTGGCTCAATAGTGGAAAACGATACCGTGTAGGAAGCATCCATATCGTTGGTGCGGATCGATATCCGCGCTGGTTTATCGATCGCTACCTTACCATCAAGCCGGGTGATTGGTATTCTCCACGCGCACTTTCTCTAACGCAAAGTAATCTGCATGATGCCAATCGCTTCCAAAATATCCAGGTCACTGGCGACACCACAAATCTACACGGCGATTCCATACCTGTAACCATCAAGCTCGCGAGCTTGCCAGAACAGCATTTGAAAGTGGGCGTAGGCTACAGCACCGACATTGGGCTGAATGGCATTCTCTATTATGACGACTACAACATGTTTCGGCGCGCACAACATCTCCATGTAGCCGTGCAGGTGGCCCAGAAAAGTCGTAATATTGGTGGAACCTATACTTGGCCGGTGGGTGCCGCACTGGGCTCGGAATACATTGCGAGCACGTCCTTTCAGAATGAGACCTATCAAATTTGGTCTGCCAATGAGCTCCGCGCAGCCATCGGAAGGCGTTGGGCGCTGGCCGACAATGCGCGAAAAAATGTGAATGCCTCCATCCAGGCCATGTTCAACCTGGAACAAGCCAACTATACCGTTTCTGGAATCAGTGATAGTTCTTTTTATCTTTTTCCATCGATTACCTATAGTGTACAAAATTACCGCAATATCCTTCGTCCCGTGTCTGGATTTTATGTCCGTGCGACGGCAGAGGGTGCAAGCAAAGTCTGGGGTAGTACCAGCAATTTCCTGCGACTGCGCGTTCGCGGCGGTTGGGATGAGATGCTGAACCGCAACTGGGGAGTTGGCGGAAGAGCCAGCCTGGGTGCCCTGTGGCTGCATGGCAATATCCGTTTTTTACCACCGGATCTACGCTTTTTCGCGGGCGGACAAAACAGTCTTCCCGGTTATGCCTTTCAGTCGCAGGGACCCACCAATGCCGAGGGCGCGGTCGTTGGCGGACGGCTACTGGCGGTTGCCGGAGTACATGTAGACCGATTTATCTCGCACGATTGGGCAATTGATGCATTTTATGATATTGGCAACGCCTTTGATAGCTTTTCCACTTTTCATGCATTACAGGATGTGGGCCTTGGTGCACGCTGGTACTCTCCGGTCGGCCCCATAAAACTGGATCTTGCCCACCCATTGGTTGCGCCTCGCGCCCCAGCCGTACGACTGGTACTTTCCGTTGGTTTTGATTTCTGATGCGCGCATCGAATCTACTATCGCGCCTACTCCTCTCTGGCTTATTGCTGCCGCTGATTGGCCTATTCGTGCTGCTCACCTGGCTTTTTTTTACGAGTGCAGGTGCCAATTGGGCACTCAGTTTCGTTCCGGGTTTACAGGTCCGCAGCCTGCACGGGAGTATTGCACATGGATTATCCTTGCGGGGGCTAACCTATGCGCACGGGCATACCAAGATCTCTGCGCAACAGGTTTCCTGGGCCTTTCATCCCAGCACCTTGCTTTGGGGAGAACTACGCTTTTCTTCCGTACTGCTGCAGGACGCGAAGATCTGGACGCCAAAATCCACGCCGTCCCAGACTGCTCCAACGCTGACGATCCCCCAATTACCCTCCTGGATGGACCTTTTTTCCCTGCGCGTATCTCCCGTACAGGTAGAGAGTTTATCGGTCTATCAAAATGGAAAAAGGGAATTTTTGCTGCAGCATGGTCAGTGTGCAAGTTTGGGATGGAATCGCGGCACGCTGGAAGTGCATCAATTGGTGGCCTCGGGTTCCTTTGGCAAGATCTCGGCAAATGCTGCCGGAACGCTAGCAAATAGAAAGATTGTCCTTACTGCCCATTGGCAAGGTGCGCAGTCCACAGCCCCTTCCCTGGCATTAACGCTGGATTGGCACGGGATCTCGGCGAATAGCTATGGCGGCCCGATACAGCTCGCGCTTCGCCAAGGCAAAAACACCGGACAGCTACAGGCAATCGCGACCATAAAACCAAATCAGATAGCGTTATCCCAGGCCCAGATTACGAGCTCGAAACTGCCCAAGCCAGTCCATGGAGATCTTCGTTTTTCTCTCCCCAAAGTGCTGCACGGCGACTATGGTACGGAAGGACATCTATTCAGCACGACATGGCCCGGGATGCCAAAAATGCTGGGCAACAAAGGACTCAGCGTCCAGTGGAGTGCTGCAGGGCGGGCAGGCCAGTATCATGGTAATCTGCACGTCAATGCGCAGTCCAGCGACCTCACGGCAGATTTTCAGAGCAGCCAAGACCGGCTCGTGCTCCGTCTAACCGGACATCTTTTGCAGGGGAAGCTGCTACCCTCGCAGATCGAGACGACGCTGTCCAAAAATCCGAGCGTGAAGGGCCATCTGGATTTTCAGCAGATTCCAGTACAGGCGTTTTTTTCCAAAATCCCCGGCACGCTGTCTGCCAATCTGCAGATCGCTGCCAGCTCCTCTGCGAACGGCTGGCGGGGCAACGCGCAGTGGCTGATCCTGCCCAGCCAGATCTATCAACAAAAGCTGCAGGGCGATGGTGAACTGCAATTCGCGGGGAAAAATTGGCAGCTGAAACACGCCATTTTGCGGGGGCCTGGACTGCAGATCACGGCGCAGGGCAGTGTCAAGCAGCGCCTGATGATCGACGCAAAAATTCAACGTTGGGCGGGCATCCTGCCGGGTGCGAGCGGAGATACCCAGCTCAGTGGATGGATAGGCCAGCGTGATCAGGCTTGGCAAGGTGCACTGCATCTCCAAGGCAGGAATCTGCGCTATCAACGCACTGCACTTGCCCACCTTGCGCTGGATGGATCGCTGAACGGAAAAAGCCAAATCCAGGGAAAAATTCTCGCCACGGGACTGGTCACCAACGGCCAATCCATGGACATCCGTGGCGGGCTATCGGGCTCCTTACAGCAGGCAGCGCTCACCCTTTCGGCACGGGACAATGCGCGGGAACTGCGCCTGGCAGGGACAGTCTGGCATCAGCCCCAGGACTGGAAACTCGATCTCCAAAAGCTGCAATTCCGCAGCCCCAACCTCGGCCTTTGGAATCTAACGCAAACCGCCACCCTACAGTGGCAGAAGGGCCGTGCCAACATTAGCCTCCTGCACGTGGCGGGTGCCAACGGCGCCAGCATCCAGATCTCTGGCGGCTATGGACCACAGTCGACGCAGGGAAGCTTGGACGTTATCGCACACTCTCTGCCTCTGGATTTTTGGAACCGCGGGCTGGACGCTGGCATACGCGGTCGCTGGAACGCCCGAATCCATGGGCAGTGCAATGGAGTTTGCCAGCTCAAGGCGGATTGGGGCGTAACGGATACTGCCCTGCATTGGCATGCCGGTGATGCCAATGAGCAGGTAGCCGTGCAGCAATTCAACGGGAATCTGATCTGGGGAAAAAGCGGCTTGCAATTGCATAGCCAGCTCCAATTGGCCAAGCAGCAGGGCAACCTCCAGCTCAGCGCGTCTAGCCCCGCAACACTGCAGCTCCCTTGGCGGATGCCGAAGGCGCAACCGCTACAAGCGCAACTGATTGGTCACGTCCCCGGCGTCCTGCTGTCCCACCTGCCGACCGGAAGTATTGCTGTTGACCCGAGCGGGGATATTCAGGCCGACCTTCACGCCTCTGGAACCTGGGGCAAGCCGCTCTGGCAAGGCCGCGCGAGGGCGCAGGGACTGGGTTGTTACATACCGGAGGCGGGGCTGCATTTAACGGACATTTCGGCCAATCTGACCGCTGGTGGGGACAAGCTGATCCTGGATTCATTACAAGTTCACTCTGGCACGGGGAACCTCCAGGGCCACGGCGATGTCTCCCTGAGCCCAGGTGCTCCGTTCCAAATCCATATCACCGGTAAGGATTTTCTCGCCCTGAACTTGCCCCAGGTCCAGGCGTCCGTTGCGCCGGACATCGATATTCGTCAACAAAAGAAAGAAATCCACATTTCCGGCAAGGTCGAGACAACCCGTCTACGCATCCTCGGTACCGATTTTGGGGGTCCCAAGCCGTCAAGCGATGTGGCTTTCGTTCGCGACATTAAGCAGAAACCTGCTCCGTCACACCTCGCGGTTGATCTTCAGGTAGGGCTCGGCAAGAACTCCAAGGTGCTCATTGGGGGGCTGCACGCCGATCTGCAGGGAAATCTGCGCGTACGTATGATTCCTCCCTCCACCACGCCCTTGATCGAGGGGGCGCTGCATATGGTCGACGGGAAATATGAAATCTACGGCAACTCGCTCACCTTCGAAAAAGGAACCATTCTTTTTTCTGGCCCGCCAAAGGCTGCAAGTCTCGACGTGCTGGCAGTTCGGAAAATCAAAAACAGTAACAGTTTCGCGGTGGACAACGAGACGATCCTGGCGGGGGTACAGGTAACTGGCAACCTGAGCCATCCTGTCGTCAATCTCTATTCCAAACCCAGCATGGCGCAGAATGATATTCTCTCCTACCTGATACTTGGCACACCGAGCACCGGCCTGCAAAGTCAGGAAGCCCTGCTTTCTGCCGCTGCCGGACAGCTATTCTCTGCCGGCCGCGCCGCAGTTTTTGGCAACAGCATCAGTAGCGCGGGAATCGATGTTGGGGTGAGTTCCAGCAATAATAGCAGTGGGCTGGCCGCCGATATGGTCACCTTGGGCCATTACATCACCCCCAATCTGTATTTCAGTGTGGGGCAATCCATTCTTGGCCAGGGGACGGTGGCGCGCTTGCGCTATCGGATTTCTCGTCATATCGAAATCCAGACCGAGAGCGGCACCCAGGATGGTGCGAACATCTTTTATCGAATCGACTTTTAGTTCGGAATCAGCATGCAAGAAACAGAGATTGTTGTGATCGGCGCCGGGGTGATTGGCCTCAGCACGGCTTTGCGCCTGCGCCAAGCCGGTAAGGAGGTGACGATTCTGGAGCGGGGGGCCGCTGGCAAGGAGGCGTCCTGGGCCGGCGGAGGCATCCTTTCGCCTTTGCACGCCTGGAGATACCGCCCTGCCCTGCTGGAGCTGGCTCGCGAAGGCATGCGCCAATATCCAGATTTTGCGAGGGAGATCCATTCGGCCACGGGTATCGATCCGGAATTCCAGGCTTCCGGGATGTGGATTCTCGACAGCCCCCAATCTCCTGCATCGGCAGACCTGGTCGACTGGGCAGCCACCTGGGGCTGGGGCTGGCAGTGGTACAGTGCCGCGCAGATGCGCGAGCGCGCTCCCATGCTGCGGACGGGGGCGGCGCTGTTTTGTCCGGAGGTCGCCCAGGTGCGCAACCCGCGCTTGCTCGCGGGTCTGGCTCGTTATATTGGACAACTCGGTGCTTCTGTATACGAACAACACGAGGTTCAGGAAATACGTCCGGACGGAAGCGGCTGGATCATCAGCGCGGCAGACACCCAGTTTCGTGCCGATCAGATATTGCTCAGCGGCGGATCTTGGTCAGCCAGGATCCTCTCGAAAATCGGCATCCAGTTGCCCATTCGCCCCGTACGCGGACAAATCCTGCTTCTGCAGGGGCAGGTGGCTGCCCTGCCGCAAGTTGTCTTGGAAGGAAGTCACTATCTGGTCCAGCGTGCAGATGGGCAAATTCTGGTCGGCAGCACCAGCGAAGAGGCGGGCTTTGACAAATCGTGTACCACCGATGCGGCGGAAGAGTTGCTCGCATTTGCGCATCGGGTTTTCCCAGCCAGCCGGGAAGCTACGCTCCTGCGGCACTGGTCGGGACTGCGCCCTGGCAGCCCCGACAACATTCCTTTCCTGGGGGAAGTACCTGAGCACCCAGGGATCTTTGTCGCCAGCGGCCATTTTCGCTATGGGCTCACCCTGGCCCCCATCACCGCCGAACTGATGCGCGATCGAATTCTTGGGCGTCCGACCCGCCTGGATCTGCGCCCCTATGGGCTTCCCATCCCCAGCAAAGCGTAATATATTGTACTCAGTACAAAGTTGTACTCCAGCGAGAGTGGGCACGGGAAGGCATGAACAAACAAGATGTTTCAGAAGTTCTCAGAGACGCAGGGGTCAACCCTACCAGTCAGCGGGTAGAGATTGGTTATATTCTGTTTGCCCGTCATGCCCATCTGTCTGCAGAGGAGATCATGCAACGGGTAAACGCCGACTATGCCGTTGTTTCCAAGGCAACTGTCTATAATACCCTTGGGCTTTTTGTGCAGCATGGGCTGGTGCGTGAGTTGATTGTAGAGCCGGGAAAAGTTTTCTATGACTCCAATGTCTCGCCACATCATCATTATTATTATGTCGATTCCGGCGACTTACTGGATATCCCAGCGCAAGAACTACGCTTGGCGCAAACCCCCTCACTCCCTGCGGATACGGAACTGGAAGATGTAGAAATTGTTTTGCGTGTGCGAAAGCGCATTCCTGAGAAAGCGAATCCTCCAGACCGTTATCAACACGCGTGAGTTAAAACCAGACCGTTACCGACTGGGCAGGGCAACGACGCACCGACATAGCCCCGCAGCGTGATATCATCGAAAAAAGAAACAACTCCTACCCCTTGGATTCACCAAATTCAGCTCGGGCATAACTTGAGCAAAAAATCCATGAGCCAATAAAAAATGGTCTAAGAACTTCCCTTAGGCAAACAATTTCTCGATCTGCCCCATGGGCAGGAAGAGACGCAAAGGGGTTCGCTGAAACGGCTGGAAGTCGAAATGCCGATAGAAGCTTTCGGCCCGACTATCCTTCGCATCCACGATTACCGCCATGGCCGCGATCTGCTGCGCGGCTCCCAGGCCACGGCGCAGGGCGTCCACGAGCAAAAACTCCCCCACGCCCTGGCCGCTGACCGAGCGATCTACCGCCAACCTGCCAAGCAACGTCACCGGCAGTTGCCCATAGCGCGGCAGCCGCTGCATCAGGTCCGGCGGCAGTTCATCAACCGAGATGACGGAGGCCGAGAGGGTATAAAAGCCGAGCACCGCCGAACTGCCCGGTTGTGTGAAGATGAAAGGCGCAGCGACACGCTTATCGGCGTCTTGCCGCGCCTGCTCACGCAGATAGCGATTCAGATCCTCGTTGCCGCAATCAAAAGCCTTGCGATCATGACGCTTTTCCAACGGTCCGATGTGTTCCGCAGCAAGAACGAGTGCCAATCACCGCCCCGCCTGCTGACGGTAGTTCTGCACAGCCTGCTTGAGGCGTGGGCCGGGTTCCGAAGGCGCCAATAAGGCGCTGACAAAAGCGACCTGCTCCTCCCGGGAGAGGCGGATGACGTCGTGCTCCCGCACGATCTTCGCTGCCGCTTCCTGGGTACTGTCGATGACGAGTTCACTCAGAGTCCGCCCCGTCAGCGTGGCGGCCTTCAGGAAGAAATTCTTTTGGTCGCTGGAGACGCGCGCCTCCAAGCGCGCATTACGCGGCCTGTCTTGGGATTTTGGTGTGTTCAGCATGGGCGGTCTCGCTGGGATCAGTTCACTTATGGTGAGATATCGTGCGACAATTGTCCGTACATGTCAAAAGCCCAAAGCTCGCGGTTCTTTGGGCATCTCACGAATGGAGGTCTTGGTAGGCAAATTTCTGCGCAGGTTGCTTACACGCATCCAGTACAGCAGGATTATGCAGTCGTAAGACTTTGTTTACATTGGTGGGCCCAGTAGGACTCGAACCTACGACCAAGGGATTATGAGTCCCCTGCTCTAACCGACTGAGCTATAGGCCCAAAACTGCGCGCCGCTCAAGAGAGCAGCGCGACTTATCAGGGGAGGATGGTGACTTCGCCATCCACAAAACTCTTGAGGCGATCGGAGCGCGACGGATGGCGCAACTTGCGCAGCGCCTTCGCCTCGATCTGCCGGATTCGCTCGCGCGTGACATCGAACTGTTTACCAACCTCTTCCAGGGTATGGTCGGTATTCATCCCAATCCCGAAACGCATGCGCAACACCTTGGCCTCGCGAGCGGTCAAGCCGTTATCGAGAAGTTCCTCCACCACCTCGCGAATGGCGGCGTTGATCGCGGAGTCCGTAGGTGCCGCCACGTTGCGATCCTCGATGAAGTCGCCCAGGTGCGAATCTTCGTCATCGCCGATAGGGGTCTCCATGGAGATCGGTTCCTTCGCAATCTTGAGCACCTTGCGAATCTTGTCTTCTGGCATTTCCATGCGTTCGGCAAGTTCCTCTGGACTGGGCTCGCGCCCCATCTCCTGCAGCATCTGCCGACTGATTCGGTTGAGCTTGTTGATGGTCTCGATCATGTGCACCGGGATACGAATCGTGCGTGCCTGATCCGCGATAGATCGAGTAATGGCCTGACGTATCCACCATGTGGCATAGGTGGAAAACTTATAGCCACGACGATACTCGAATTTATCTACCGCTTTCATCAGCCCAATATTGCCCTCCTGAATCAGATCCAGGAACTGCAAGCCACGATTGGTGTACTTTTTGGCAATGGAAATCACTAGACGCAGATTGGCCTCAACCATTTCCTTTTTGGCTCGCCGCGCCTTGGCTTCGCCGATGGACATCAGGCGACTCGCCTCTTTGATCTCGGCAATGGGCAACCCAGCACGATTTTCGATATCACCCATCACATGCATGACCGCGCGAATGTCGTCGGCCAATGCTGCCAGCTTGTTGGCATAGACCTTGCCCGAGGCAATCTGCTCGTCCAGCCATTGCGGATCACTCTCTCGCCCTGGAAAACTGCGCACAAAATCCTTGCGCGGATATCCGGCTCGCTCCACGCAGAGGTGCATGATCCGCCGCTCAGCCTGGCGCACTTCCTCGGTAAGGGCACGCAGCGCGTCGGCCATCAGATCAATCTGCCGCACGTTGAGCTTGATCTCCAGGAACCGGCTCGCCAGCAACTGGCGTTGTTCCTGATAGGCATTGCTGCGCCCTTCTCCGCGGGTGCGCAATTCCATCAGGAATTGATAATCGCTGCGGATCGCGGCAAATCGCTCTAGCGCCTCCTCCATCTGCGGCCCCTTGTCGGCCGCGGAGAGGGTGTCTCCCTCTCCCTCTTCTTCGTCATCCTCTGCCGCGTCATCGCTGGCTTCGAGACTGATTTCCTCGTCCTCGGCGTCAGCGCTCTCGTCAATTGCATTCGGATCAATGAAGGAGTCGACAATCTCGTCAAGGCGCAACTCGCCTCGCTCCACCCGTTCCGCTGCCTCCAAAAGCAGAGAAATGGTGGTTGGGCAGGTAGACACCGCGCGCAGTACCTGCAGAAGACCATCTTCAATACGGCGCGCGATCTCGATTTCACCCTCACGGGTGAGTAGTTCGACGCTGCCCATCTCGCGCATGTACATGCGTACGGGGTCGCTGGTGCGCCCGATATCCGCCTCGACCACGGCCAAGGCCTCTTCTGCCGCCTCCTCCACTTCTTGGGAGGCGATATTGGGACCACCCTCACCGTCGCCAAGAAGGAGACTGTCGTCTTCCGGCGCTTCCTCGAAGACCTCAATACCCAAGTCGTTGATCATGGAGATGACATTCTCCATCTGTTCGGGATCGAAGATCTCCTCGGGCAGCAGGTCGTTGATCTCGCGATAGGTCAGGTATCCCTGCTCCTTTCCCCGCGCAATCAAGGCCTTAAGCTCAGAGCGCTGCGACTCTGCATCCAAAGAAGTTTCGTTGTCTGTCATAGATGATCCAACGGCACGGAAAGCCGCCCATTATACAAAAAACCCAACACGAATGAAAAGATCTTGCGCACTTCTTTTTACCTCTGTGCGACCTTTGCCGCACGCTTTTGTCGCAGGTTTCGTCGCAGCTCCGCCCGTTCCTCTGCCGTAAGGGATCCGATTCCGGATCGATCGCCAAGCCGACCAAGCGCCAAACTGCGCAACCGTCGCAACTCCTCATTGGCACGCTCCACAGCTCTCGGTACTGCTTCCTCCGTCTGCAGCGGATCCTCTGCGTCAGCATCCTGCATAGCGAGCGCCAGATAGCGCTCGCCATCCGGCTCTTCTGCCAAGGCCAAACATAACGTCTGGCTACTTAGATGGGTGATCTCAGCAGAAATTTCAAGGGCCCGAGCCAATGCAGCCATTTCTCCCCTGTTCGTCCGAAAGCGCCGCAGGAGAGCAGCATCTAAGCCCGCCCACCCCGGCGCTTCCGGATGACGCAGGAATAGCGCCAGAAGGCGTCCCCACGCACCACGCCAAGGAGATACCTGTACAGGGACATGGACTGACATGGCAGAGGGCGTTGCGGGGATGCCAGCCGGGCGTAACTGCAACCGTTCCTGATATACCATGGCGAGATCGGGATCCGCCAAACGATCCAGGAAGGCGCGGGCCAAGCGACGAAACTGCGCCAACTCATCGCCGCGTTGCAGATCGTAGTCTGCCTGCAGGAATTCGAGGTAGACATCAACGGCGGGCTTTGCGGCAGAGAGCAGATTGGTGAACGCCTGCGCGCCTTGCGTGCGCACCAGAGAATCCGGGTCCTCGCCCTCCGGCAGGAAAAGCACCCGCAGCAGACGGCCTGGACGCAGGTGGCTGGGGCTCAGGGCAACAGCGCGCTGCGCTGCCTGGCGACCGGCACGATCGCCATCAAAACAGAGGACGACCTCATTGCTCGCGCGAAACAGTGTCTCCAGCTGCGTCTCGCCCAGGGCAGTGCCACTGGCCGCTACCGCATAGTCAACGCCCGCCTGATGCAAACTGATGACGTCGAGATATCCCTCTACTAACACCACCTTCTGCATGCGCCGAATCCCGTTCCGTGCGCGATCGAGGCCAAAGAGAATTTGTGCTTTATGATACAGAGAGGTTTCGGGGGAGTTGAGATATTTTGGCTCCCGACCATCGATGCTTCGCCCCGCTAGCCCACTGAGGCGTCCACGGCCGTCGCGGATGGCAAAAATGATCCGGCCGCGGAAACGCTCATAGAGACGCCCCTCACTGCTTTTTCCCAACACCCCCGCGTCCAGTAGCAGTTCGCGCTCGTGGAGAGTTTTTCCCAGCTCTGCCAGGATACGCTGCCCCTCCGGCGCGTAACCCAGTTCAAAGTCTTCGATACTTTTGGCGGTAATCCCACGTGATTGCCAATATTGTTGTGCCTGGGGGGATCCACCAAGCGCTGCGCGATACAGCGCCAAACTGCGCTCCAACACCGCACGCAGTGCCGGCAGGCGCTGATCGCTTTCGCTGCTGATCTCTTCTTTGGGCAGCACAACTCCTGCCTGATCAGCGAGCATTTCCAGCGCCTCCAGAAAACCCAGGCGCTCATAGGCCATCAGAAAATCCAAGGCATTGCCGTGCACGTGGCAACCAAAACAATAGTAAATCTGCTTGTCTGCACTGACGGAAAATGAAGCGGTCTTTTCGTGATGAAATGGGCAACAGGCCCAGTAATCCTTGCCTTTTTTCTTGAGGGATACGCGCGTATCAATGAGGCGCACCAAGTCGGTGCGCTCCAGAACGCTGTCGATGATCTGCCGAGAGTAACGGGCCATGCTTCAGCGTAGTTCCAATTCCGAAACCCCGCCACCCCCCTGCTCCGGTCGCGCCATGCGCCAGGCGGCAACCCGCGGATCTTGTTGCGCAAGCACACGTACCAAGTCCGCCAGGACACCGTTACCCTTGCCGTGCAGAATCTCGACCTGACTACGCCCAGCCGCCACCGCGGCATCGAGATGGCGGAGCAGCGCTGCTTCTGCTTCCTCACGACGCTGCCCGCGCAGATCCAGACGCCAGGGATGCTCTTCTGGGGAAACATACTGGCTGCGGCCACGTTCCTTGGGCAGCGCCAGGGTTTCGTCCGGCTGAAATTGCGCCAGCGGAATCCACAGTTGCTTGCCCCGCAAATCCACCTGCAGGCGCTGTCCAGCTGGGTCGACCCGCTGCACCTGAACCGGCGCGCGCAGTGGCAGAAACAGGCCGCGACTTCCCACCGCTGGCAGCGCCTGCGGTGCAGTGTTCGCCATTCCCAGGACCTGATCCAGACTGTCCAGCGTTTCGCTGGCTGCCTGCGTATTGCGCCCCTGCTTCAGACCGGCAATGGCACTGCGCACCTGGGCACGTGCATTGGCCAGCATCCTCTGCCACTCCATCCGCGCCTCGTCGGCAGCACGCTGACGCAGGGCCGCTGCCTTGTCGAGTTCCTGTTGTAGTTTCGCACGCAGGCGCGTCTGCTCGTCCGCAGCAGCCTGCGCAGAAGCGAACTGCTCTTCTGCTTTGCGCAACAGCGCATCCCGATGTTCCTCCCAGTTTTCCCAATTCTCTTGGGCACCGGAGTGGATTGCCTCGGCCAGAGCCAGGATCGGTTCGGGTAGACCAACCTTACGTGCTATCCGTAATCCCTGACTCGCTCCAGCACGCCCGAGCTGCAGTCGATAGGTAGGCTCCAAGCGCTCCAGGTCAAAGCCCATTCCGCCCAGGAGCACCCCCTCGCCCTGTAAGGCATAGCGCTTCAAAACGGCCATATGACTGGTGAGGATACTCAGTACACCACGGTCGCGCAGATTGGCCGCGACCGCTTGCGCCAAAGCGGCGCCTTCCCGCGGATCGGTGCCATTCCCCAATTCATCCAGAAGGATCAGCGCATCAGGGGGCGTCAATTGCAGGATGTCACGCAGCTGTCGCATCTGTCCGGAAAAACTGGAAAGATCGGCCTGGAGATCCTGCGCATCACCGATTACCGCATAGATGGCCGAAAAGGTTCCAATCTGACCTTCGGCCGGGATCGGCAAACCTAGGTAGGCGGCCAAATGCACCAAACCCACAGCTTTGAGCAGGGCGCTCTTGCCCCCCGTATTCGGTCCAGTGATCAAAAGTTGCCGCGCATCTTCGCCCAAATCTAGATCATTTCCGACCACGCTTGTGGGATGACGCAAATGTAACAGCGGATGCCGTAGCCCCCGCAAAGAGAAAGATGGCGACTCCCGCAGCAGGGGAACATTTCCGCTCCAGAGTCCGGCCAAATCCAGTCCAGCGCGAATCGCCTCCAAGCGTCCCATACGCTCCAGCGTAAGCTCCAGACGCCCCACCTCGGCGCCAAGAAGGCTGGTGAGGTCGCGCAGAATGCGCTCCTCTTCCTGGCGCTGGGCCGCCTCTGCCTCAGCCAGGAGATTGTTTTGTTCCACAACGCCGAGGGGCTCGATGAAGAGCGTTTCCCCACTGGCAGAGCGGTCGTGCACGATGCCGCGGAGGCGGCCTTTGAAATTGGCCTTGACGGGTAACAAGAAGCGCCCATTGCGCTGCACGATATGGGGGTCTTGCCAGATATCGCGCCGCTCCCGCTCACGCAATAGCGCCAGCAGATATTGCTGCACCTGCCCGCGCTGTCCGCGCACTTCCTGGCGGAGCTGCGCCAGCTCTGGGCTGGCGTGGTCAAACAGGGCACCGTCTTCATCCAGACTGTCGCGCAGACGCGCAAAAAGAATCGGATGCGGCGCGAGAAGTGCGGCATCTTCCTGGAAAATATCTTCCGCACGCCCGAGGAACTGCGCATATTCCGCCGCCAACGCCAAAACCCGACGCACACGCACCAGCTCCAAGGCACTGAGTGTGGCTCCCGGCCGGCTTGCCAAGACAAGAAGTGCTTTGATGTCCGGAAGCTCTAGCGTCGGCAACGATGGCCCTTCCGCCAGAAGCCTTTGCAAGGAGGCGCTACGCTGCAAGCGTAGTCGGATTTCTTCTGCCGCAACCCACGGGCTCAGAGAGGAGACATGGCGCTGGGCATAGATATGCGCACAATGACCCAGCCAAAGCTGGCGCAGAAGCGGGAGTTCCAGGGCCATTTGCGCCGACTCCCGCAGCGCATTGGCACTGTCGGCTAGCGTCGCCAACTCACTCATACTCAGGAACTAAGGCGGGTCCTGACTTTTTCTGAAAGTACAGCCATATCGACGCGACCTTGCACCTTGGGCCGGAGTTGGCCGAGTACTTTACCCATGTCGCGCGGCCCTTCCGCACCACTCTCCACAATCGCGGTAGCGATCAGGGCATCAATTTCCTCATCACTCAGGGCAGCGGGAAGATACGGTTGAAGAAAGACAATCTCCGCTTCTTCCTTCTGCGCTAGCTCCGGGCGGTTTCCCTCGAGAAACTGACGTGCGGATTCCTTGCGCTGTTTGATCAACTTTTCTACGACGGAGAGGACATCCGTGTCGGACTGCTCCCGCCGCTCGTCCACTTCCCGTTGCTTGATGGCAGCGAGCAACATACGGATGGTGCCCAGGCGCTCAGTGTCCCGAGCGCGCATCGCCGCCTTCATGTCTTCTTGGATCTGCTCGCGCAGAGACATCAGTACATCCGCACCAGACGCATCTGTTGCCGCCGCATCCGCTTCAGAGACCGCTTGCGCGCAGCAGCTGCCTTGCGCTTGCGCTCTTCCGTGGGCTTCTCGTAAAACTCCCGCCGGCGGACTTCGGTCAGGACTCCCGCCTTCTCACAGGAGCGCTTGAAACGGCGCAGGGCAACTTCGAAAGGTTCATTTTCTTTGACGCGAATGGTTGGCATGAAAAGCGAGTCCTCTCCAAATAGGGCTAGTCTGAAGCCGCAAGAGGATACTCGTTAGTACCTGATGAGTCAAAATTTTCTCGCTAGGCGCGAGTAGATTTGGGAATGTGCAACAAGCCACGGTTTCTCTGCAACAACTGCTTGACAACTTGTAACCGTGGGTTCCTAATATATTTGTAAACAAATGTCGTTGAATTAGGATATTAGATGACAATGTTGAATCTGATTCCTAAAGATGGAAAGCGCAACAGGTCAGGGGGAAAAGATGCCGAGAACCCATGCTTCGAAAAAGGTCAAAGCGGACGCCGATAGCCAGGTGCCCGACCTGCCTCTCGCGCAGGCGCCTGATATTCCAGCCGAAGCCCTCGCGGAATCCGGCCCCTTTCTCAGCGCACAGCAGGAAGCCAGCCTAATTCAGCGCTTGCGCCGAGGCGACGAGAGCGCCCGAGCGTCCCTCGTGTCTGCCCATATGCCTTTGGTGCGTTCTGTCGCCCGCGCCTATCGCAACAAGGGCCTGAGCCAGGATGATCTGATTCAGGAGGGATACATGGGCCTCATGCGTGCCACCGAACGCTTTCGCGAAGGTCTCGGCACGCGCTTTTCGAGCTACGCTACTTGGTGGATTCGCGAAGCCATGCAACGTGCCTTAATCCGCTCCCGCTTCATTCGCCTGCCCGATTACCTGGCGAAATCCTTGCACGCCCACACCCAGAGGGAAGACGAGAGTACCCTGAATAGTAGCGAAGAAGTACGGCGCAAGCGGGTAGAGGCGCTTGGTGTTCGTGAGAGTACGGTGCGCGCGCTGGAATTTGCCGATATTCGTGTTTCGTCGCTGGACGAAGAGATTCAAGAAGGCCTGAGCCGGATTGACCAAATCATGGGGGTGATGGCATCCCCCTGCCAGGAGTATGATCGCGAGTCCTGCGCTCGCGCGCTGCGCGGTTTTTTGCTGGAACTCAATCCAAAACAGCGTGAGGTGATGATTTATCGCTTTGGCCTCCATGGCGATGCCCCGATGACCCTGGAAGCCGTTGCCGAACGTCTTGGCGTCAGCCGGGAGGCGGTCCGGCAACTACAGGTTCGCGCTCTGGGGAAACTGCGTCAGCTCCTCGTAGACGGGGGTTGGGAAGAGGAAAGTAGCGACTAAACACTCTCCAGCTGCATCTCTGCAAGGAGTTGACGCAGAGCCCTGCCCCGGTGGCTCTCCTGCAGTTTTTCCTCTAACGACATCTCCGCCGCGCTGGACCCTTCCCTGCCTTGGGGAAGAAAGATCGGGTCATATCCAAATCCACCCACGCCTCTGGCCTGCTGCGCAATGGTGCCCCGCCAGACGCCACGCGTCACCAGTGGATCCGGATCCCGCGGCCCGCGCAATAAGATCATCACACAGACAAAGTAGGCTTGGCGCTGTGACGGCGCCAGCCCCTCCAGCCGCTGTAACAGCAGGGTCAGGTTCTCCGCGTCACTGGCGCCATCCCCCGCAAAACGCGCCGAGTATACGCCCGGCGCACCATCCAGGGCCGGCACGCAAAGGCCTGAGTCCTCTGCTAGAACCCAGGTATCGCAGCGCCCCGCCCCATGTCTGGCCTTTAGCAGCGCATTCTCCAGAAAGGTCGCACCCGTCTCTTCTGGGCTATCGATACCCAGCGCGTCTGGGCCAATACATTCCCAGCCCAGCGCCGCAAACGCCGACTCCAACTCCCGCCGCTTGCCGGCATTGCTGGTTGCGATCAGGAGTTTGCGTGCGGTAGCCAAGTTGGGAATTCTCTTTGTTGCACGGCAATCAGTTCTCGGATTCCCTTCTGACCCAGAACCAGCAGATCTGCCATCTGATTCGCACTGAAGGGGCTCCCCTCCGCCG
This sequence comes from Acidithiobacillus acidisediminis, assembly GCF_023277115.1. Taxonomy (NCBI): domain Bacteria; kingdom Pseudomonadati; phylum Pseudomonadota; class Acidithiobacillia; order Acidithiobacillales; family Acidithiobacillaceae; genus Acidithiobacillus; species Acidithiobacillus acidisediminis. The sequence continues at coordinate 1,489,647 of NZ_JALQCS010000001.1, read as the reverse complement.
TACCTTGCAACTCGACAAAATGCCCCGCATCAGTCATCACCAGGTTCATATCTACATCCGCGGAACTGTCTTCGCCATAATCCAGATCCAGCACGACCTGCTCGGCAACAATGCCAACGGACACCGCCGCCACCCAATGCCGCCAGGGGTTGGTGCGCAACATTTCGCGCCGGAGAAGACTATCGATGGCATCGGCCAAGGCGATACAGGCGCCGGTAATGCTGGCGGTGCGGGTACCGCCATCGGCCTGCAGGACGTCACAATCCAACCAGATCGTTCGTTCACCCAGGGCCCGTAAATCAATGGCCGCACGCAGACTGCGACCAATCAGTCGTTGAATTTCGTGCGTGCGCCCGCCGATCTTGCCCTTGCTCGCCTCTCGTGTCATGCGATTGTGGGTTGCGCGCGGCAACATACTGTACTCAGCAGTGATCCAACCTTGGCCGGAACCACGTAAAAACGGGGCTGTTTTCTCTTCGACACTCGCCGTACAGAGCACGCGGGTATCGCCAAAACTGATCAGTACCGATCCTTCTGCATGCTTGGTAAAACCACGCTCGACATGCACCGTACGGAGTTCATCCGCCGCGCGACCAGATTGCCGCATTGATTTTCCCCTCAAAAATGATAGACAAGATTGACCGCAGTCAACGTATTCAGGGGCTTATACCCTGTCGGAACCTGCGTATTGTAGGATGCCAGGAAAGAAAAGCGCATCCCCAGAGAACCCAGCAAGGGGGTATCGACTGCCAGGAGAGATTGGTACGTGTTCGCACCATTTGGTGCAAGCAACGCCTCCACGCCCTCCGTCAGGCGCGCTCCCTTGCTGATCTGCCAGCGATATTTTGCCGACAATTGCGCAACGGGATTCAATTCTGCTGCATAGCCAATACGATGGGCCTCGCGTGCACCGACGCCTGCTTCCAGCGCCAGCCGCATATTCGCTGCCGGATAGAGGTAATGACCTATACCCGCAGATTCATCAACGCGATAAAAATAGCCATCGAAGTGGTTACGAACGTAATTGAGCTGACCGAAGGCGTAGGTATTTTCGTCGAACAGGTACTTGGTGGTGTTATCGATGGCCAAGCGGTCGGCAGACACTATGCCGCTGGTGCTCGCATAGTTATACGCAAGCTTGGCATCGTTAGACCAAGGCCCGCGAAGCCAGTACAAGGCATCTTCGGTATTGATGCTGAGAGCCTGGCTGGTGCCGGTACTGTTGCTGAAACCCAATCCAACATTCCCACTGAAACCTTGCGGGTGATTCGCTGCGGCAGCAAAGCTGAGCGCAGGGACGGCCACGATCAATAACAGCAAGCCCGATGGCGCAATCCTCATCATTATTCCTCCGCTGCAGAAATACCGGGGAACCCTAACATGGTTGTGCTTGAAGACCAAAATGCGGATGGAGTCGTAACGCAGACAGGCGAGATGGCGCTCCCAAGGGGGTTCGAACCCCTGTTACCGACGTGAGAGGCCGGTGTCCTAGACCACTAGACGATGGGAGCGATGCACGGAACTTCAGGAGGCGAGAAGATACACCAAGATCAACCCCACCCGCAACTACGGACTGATGTAGGCAAAACGGGCAAGTCTGGGATAGAATACGCGGCTACTCGTGGCATTGCCCAATCCCTATAGAATTCAGGAGCCCCCTGCCCATGACCTACGTGGTTACTGAGTCGTGCATCAAATGTAAGTACACCGACTGTGTGGATGTCTGTCCCGTGGATTGCTTTCGCGAGGGACCCAACTTTCTGGTTATCGATCCTGATGAGTGTATCGATTGCACCCTCTGTGAACCGGAGTGCCCGGCTGCGGCAATTTTCCGTGATGACGATCTACCCGAGGGACAAGAGGAGTTCATCGGCATCAATGCCCGCCTGGCGAAGGCGTGGCCGCCGATCATTCAGAAGAAAGATGCGCCTGCCGATGCGGATGCATGGGTAGAGGTGCAAGATAAACGGGCATTGCTCGAGGAGTGAGCCGAGCGCAGCAGGGCTGGCTGCACTCCGCCACCTTCCGGCGCTTCCTGCAGCTCTTCTCGGCACATCGCGGCGCCATCGCCTCGGCCCTGCTGTTCATGACGTTATCCGGGCTCGCCAGCGGCGCGAGCGCCTACGTCGTTAAGCCGATACTCGATCACATCTTCATCGCCCGCCAAGCCGACATGCTGCTGTGGCTACCCTTGCTGGTCATCGCCATCTACGCGGTGAAAGGTCTTGCTGATTACGCGGGTGGAGTTCTGTTGGCACGCATGGAAGAAGACATCCTGCGTCAGTTACGCGAGAAGCTCTACGCCCACACCCTGCGACTCTCACTGCCCACATTACTTGGGCAAAGTCAGGGAAGCACCCTGTCCCGCATGAGTCTCGATCTCACCCTGCTGCAGCAGAGCCTTTCCGTACTCGCGCGATTCTTCCTGTCCGGGGTGCAAATCCTCGCGCTGATTGGCGTTGCGTTCTATATGAGCTGGCAGTTGGCACTCATTTGTCTCGGCACCCTACCCCTCGCCTTCTATCCTCTCATCCGTTTTGGGCAAAGCCTGCGCCGTCGCGGGCACGAACAGCAGGAGCAGATGGGTGGAATTCTCGGCCAATTTGCGGAAAGTCTACGCGGTGTAGAGGTAATCAAAAGCCAAGGCACCGAAGGTTTCGAGGCGCAACGCTTTGCCGGCCTGGCCGCCATGTACTACCGTTTAATGATGCGCATTGTGCGCATTCAAAAGGCCAGCACCCCAGTCATGGAGCTCATCGCCGCCCTTGGAATTGCGGTCACCATCTACCTGGGTGGTCATCAAGTGGTTAGCGGCGCCATGAGCACCGGGGCGTTCTTTGCCTTCCTTACCGCTCTGGCCATGGTCTACGAGCCATTGCGCCAACTTTCTTCCGCCAACAATCAATTGCAACAGGGCCTCTCGGCTGCCGACCGCCTCTTTCTCTGGCTCGATCAACCTCTGGAGCCGGAGGATCCTGCTGAGACACTGCCCAATCTGGACAGCAGTTGGCGCTGTCGGAATCTCACCCTTCGCTTTGCCGGAGAGACGGTGCTGGACGCCCTGGATCTGGAGATTCCAGCCGGCAGTTTTACCGCGATTACCGGGGCGAGCGGCAGTGGCAAAACGAGTTTGTTGCGCGTCATCCTGGGGCTTCTGCGTCCGCATGAAGGACAGATCTGGATCGGACAACGGCCAGAGAACGAGATGTCGTTGCGCCGTTATCGCCAGCATTTTGCCTATGTGCCACAGGAGCCTTTGCTCTTTTCGGGCAGCGTTCTGGAAAATATCGCCTACGCCGATCCCCAGCCAGATCGCGAGCGGGCGGAGAGCGCGGCGCGTGCCGCACACTGTTGGGAGTTTTTAGGCGGCCTCGGCGGTCTGGATCTGCGCGTCGAAGGGCACGGCAGCAATTTTTCCGGCGGTCAGCGCCAGCGCCTGGCGATCGCTCGCGCTCTCTATCTGGAGCGTCCCTTTCTGGTTCTGGACGAAGCCACCAGTGCCCTGGATAGCGAGAGCGAACAGCGCATTCTCGAGACCCTCGAGGCGTTACGCGGGAAGGTAACCATTATCGTTGCCGCCCACCGCGAAGCGAGCTTGGTCCTGGCCGATCACGTCATTCACCTCGAGCATGGACGCCGGCACGGAGACGACGCCTGGCGCGCGCAAGGATCTGCAGCCAATCCTTGAGGCTTTGCTCACCCGCGGTATTGGGCTTGGGACCATAGCGCTGACGATAAAGCGCGGCGCCGAGTTCCGCCCGATCTGCTTCCGCCAGAGGCAATGTACATAGCCAAGAGTTCTCTGTACCGGGACGCAGATCGCGCATACCGGCGCGCCGCAACAGGCGTATGCTCCGCTGGCGGTAGAACTCCGCTGGCGGTAAACGATGCCTCCTGCGCTCTCGCCACCACCAGAAGCCAAGGGCAGACAAAAGAACGAAAAGCACCCAATGTGTTCCTGCCGAGGACCAAGCAAGGTGCGGCGCCGATAACCCGCCAGTCTGCGCATGCCGACTGTCTCCTTGCCCTAGGCTTCCCAGCGCGAGCCAGGCCTGCCGCTGTTTGCTTGGGCTGAAATTGATCACCCAGTTCAACCACTCCCACTGCAACCAACTCCAGAGCTGACCACCAGCGGAGAAGTGTTGCCCCGATGCTGACGCGGCGCTGGTAGAGTCACCGGGACTGACGGCCGGTGTTGCATCCAACAAAACCCACTGCCCGCCCAACCAGGCCTGTACCCAGGCATGTGCCATGCTCTGACGGACCACCCAGAAATCCCCCAAGGCATCATATTGTCCGCCGTGGTAGCCCACGACCACTCGCGCCGGCACGCCATCGAGACGCAATAGGGTGGCAAGTCCTGCCGCATAGTACTCACAAAATCCGCTGTGACTGTGCAGCAGGAAATCGGCGAGGCTTTGCCCGTGGGGATAGGCTGCGGGGGTCTGCAGACTGTAATGGAAGCTGGGACCGCGCAGCCAGGAGAGGATACGTTGAGTGGTCTGCTCGGGGGTAGCACCGCGCAGATGGGTTGCCAGTTGAAGAATCTGGGGATTGATCTTATCCGGCAACTGCAAGGCTGCGTGCCGCTGCTCTGACGAGAAACAGACATCGCCCACGCCCGACCAGGCCGTGTAGCGCAACGCCTCGTCCTGAGGGCTGCGCAAACGTAGCCCAGATGCACTCCGTTCCAGCGGAAGTCCACTCTCGACCCGTGCAGGGCTGGTCAGTGCGAAGAGATAGCTATGATGTCCTGGACTGAGGAGAATTTTCTGTTGCCACACGGCTTGGGGTACCCGTGTACAGTCCGCGGTCACCTGGCCAGGCTGCCAATGGACGCCGCCATCATCTTGCCAAAGGATGGCTCCCACCCAATACATCTTTGCCGGCGCTAGCTGCGGTCCGCGGATCTGCGCGCGGAAGGCGACGGCGGGATCGAGCTGGAGGGACTGGATCCGCGCCGGATCCAGGCTGGGAGAAAAGCCGCTCGCCGCCACGCCAACCCCGCCGCCCCAATGCCACAGCGGGGTCGGAGTGCGCGGTAACAGAAAAAAGAACACCGCCAGGACGGGCAAGAGCAAGAATTGGAAAAACAGGGCGAAGAGCAACAATTGCAGCAGTTCCCGCTGCTGTGCGTCACCCCCCTCACTGCGGCGAGCATCGAGAAAGCCCTGCCACAACAAAGCGAGGAGCATGAAGAAGAGTTCCAGCACGAAGAAGATGCCGAGGGCGATATCCACCCGTATCCACGCCGCGAGCCCCATGCCGAGCAACAGCAAGGCAGCAATCTGAAAGAGATCGCGTGTGCTGCGGAGCTCCAGGGTTTTTACGGCCAGCAAGACATACAGACTCGCCGCACCCATCTGCAACCAATTGCCCCAGCCGGCACTGAGGTTGGCCACCAGCAGCAATGCGATGGTGATCAGGAAACGCGTACCGCCGCGCAGTTCCGCGAAGGGGAGTCTGCCACCGCGCAAAATCACCCACAGCTCAGCCACCAACCAAAGCAATGTTGGCCACTGCCACGCCAGCGGCTGCAACGCCTGGAATAAAATCAGGCCAATGAGCAACAACAGCCCAGGAATAAGATTGGCGGCTTTCAACGCCGAAACCACGCGCGTCGTTTCTGCGCCACTGGTTGTGGCACTGGGAACGGGATTTGACGGGCCAAAGCCCAGAGGCCCGATCGATAGCCATTGCGACCTCGACCGATCCACTCCCCACTGGGCAAACACAGGCGCCAGCCAGCCCCTGCGTCCGTCACTGCATCCAGGCAGGACCGGAGTACCACGAGACGCTGTTCATGATCCAAGTCTGTCAATGCTTCGGCGTCATAGCAAAGAGCGACCTCCTCCTGCTCAGGTAGCTCCCGCTCCAGCACCGGCAACAGTGGAGTGGCATCCCAACCATGGCGCCAATCACTGCGCCGCCAGAGCACCCGATGCAAACTTTCGTTGGGCAGGCGCGGCCGCAGGCCCAGCACATCGGCTGATCCTTCGCTTCTTGCCCGAACTTGAAGTGCATCCATGGTCACTGGTTCGGCGCCAGCCATGGCAGACGTTTCTTCGTGGCTTGGTGCGACCCAAGGAAGTTCCTCTGCCGACACTTGCACGCGCTGGCCCCGCCAGACAAAGGCAAAAGGGAAGGATGAGCCGAGGAGAAGATCCGGCAGCGGAAGTGGGCCCCGCTGTTGTGGACAATAGGGCAGTCCAAGCTCTGCACTCCCTCGGCCTGGCAGGCGCGCAAGCTGTACCTGCGACCCAGGCAGACGTAGTTGCAACAACCACACCGCCCAGGGGCGGGGGTTGCGGATGCGGAATTGGAGATGGCCCAATGTACCAACTGTAAGCAGCTGTTGCGGCAGGAGTTCCACCTGCAGGGACTGCAGATTGACGAGTGCCGCGAGTCCCGACAGGATCATCAAGCCCAGCATCATCGACACCAGCAGGAAGAGCATGTTGTTGCCAGTATTCACGGCTGCGAAGCCAACGGCCAAGGTAAAGGCCACAAATAGCTTGCCCGCGCGGGAGAGTTTGACCTCCCGCCGCTTTACACGCCGAAACCCCAGCATCGTCGCAGCAGAGTCTGCAGCTGACCCTGGGAGTCGCCTGGATCGCGCCAACGCAGGCGATGCGCCAGAACCGCAACGGTCACGGCACGCAAGTCATCTGGCGTGACAAATTCACGGCCTGCAAGAAAGGCCGAGGCGCGCGCCGCGGCCTGCAAGGCCAGCAGTGCCCGGGGGGAAATACCAAAACGCAGGGCGGGGTCGCGTCGACTGTGCTCCGCAAGATCCAGAAGTAGACCGCGGATTTCAGGGCTCAGGAAGACGCTACGCGCCGCTGCCTGCCATTCCAGCAGGACGTTGGCATCCGCCTGCGGCTCTACCTGTTCGGGAGCCACGGCTTCGCCACGGAGCAGACGCATTTCTGCTTCTCGACTCGGATAGCCGAGAGACAGGGAGAGAAGAAAACGGTCGAGCTGATTTTCCGGCAAGGGAAATACGCCATCGAATTCTTCCGGGTTTTGCGTCGCAATGACAAAGAAGGGGTGGGGAAGTGGATAACAGGCCCCCTCCAAAGAGACCTGCCCCTCCGCCATGGCTTCCATGAGCGCCGATTGGGCTCGCGGCGGCGCGCGGTTGATTTCATCGACCAGGAGCAGAGAGTGAAAGATCGGGCCGGCACGAAAAACAAAGCTGCGCTGCGCAGGGTCATAGAAATTACTGCCAAGAATATCTCCCGGCAAAATATCCGCCGTCATTTGTAAACGCGCGAAAGGTAGGTCCAGGGAGCGCGCCAGACCCAATGCGAGGGTGGTCTTGCCCAGACCCGGGAGATCTTCGAGCAGGACATGTCCTCCAGCAATCAACGCCGTGAGTACCAGGCGGATCTGCGCTTCCTTGTCCAGAAGAATGGAGGCGAGCTGTCCGAGCAGGGCAGCAGGGTTCCCCTTACTGCTGCTCTCCCTCACTCCGCTACCTGCAGCCGTCGGGCTGCCAGCGTCTCGTCCACCCGTCGCACGGGTAAGTTCTGCGGTGCATTTTTCAGCAGATCGGGTTCCTCCAGCGCCTCGCGACGGATCTGCGCCATGACCTCCAGAAAACGATCCAGGGTCGCCCGAGTCTCGGTCTCTGTGGGTTCGATGAGCAGGCACTCCGGGACCAGTTGCGGAAAATAGATGGTCGGTGCGTGAATACCAAAGTCGAGTAAGCGCTTGGCGACATCCAGGGCACGCACACCGGTCGCCTTGTAGAGATCCTGCACCGAAATGATGAACTCATGGCTGGCGCGCCGCTCGGGGAAGGCCAGGGTGTAGCCCAGGCGCTGCAGCCCCTGCTGCAGATAATTGGCATTCAACGCGGCATAGGCAGAGACCCTCTGGAGACCAGCGCTCCCCAGGCGACGGATATAGGCATGGGCGCGCAGCAGCACAGCGATGTTGCCACCATAAGCGCTCAAGGGGCCGATACTCTCTGGGCGCTCGGCCCAGGTTTCCCAGCGGTAGACGCCTTCTTGCGCGACTACTCGCGGCACAGGCAGATAAGGCGCCAGGCGTGCCGCAACGGCTACGGCCCCGGAACCGGGTCCACCACCACCATGCGGTGTGGCGAAGGTCTTGTGTAGATTCAGGTGCATGACGTCAAAACCCATGCTACCGGGTTTGACGCGCCCTAGGATGGCATTGAGGTTGGCCCCATCATAGTAGAGGAGCGCACCAGCAGCATGGACCATGGCCGCGACGTCCTCGATCTGCCGCTCGAAGACGCCCAAGGTGGACGGATTGGTTAGCATGATGCCGGCCACGTCCGGCCCCAAGGCGCTACGCAGGACGTCGAGATCGAGATCGCCATCGGCACGATTGGGCAGCTCCGTCACGGTAAAGCCGGCCATCCGTGCACTGGCCGGATTGGTGCCATGGGCTGCCTGGGGAATGAGCATCCGCTGTCGCTCCCGATCGCCACGGGCCAGATGATAAGCCCGGATCATCGCCACGCCCGCCAGTTCTCCCTGCGCACCCGCCGCCGGGCTCAAGCTGACCGCCGCCATCCCCGTCAGCTCTGCCAGCCAATCCTGTAACTCCGCCAGGGTACGCAACAATCCCTGCGCCGCCCTGGCCGGTGTGGCCGGATGCAAGCGGCTGAACCCAGGCAGCGTCGCCAGTTCATGGGCGATACGCGGGTTATATTTCATGGTGCAGGAACCGAGGGGATAAAATTGCGTGTCGATGGAAAAATTTTTCTGACTGAGGCGGGTATAATGGCGTACCACCTCGAGTTCGGAGGGATTGGGCAGGGGCAGGTCCGCACGCAACAAATGCCCAGGGATCGCCAGCTCCGGCAGCAGCTCTTCTCGCTCGTGCTGGCACGCAAAAATGGTCTCTTCCATCAGATCTCCCCCAACAGGCGGGCAAGGGCGGTAGCGTAGGCAGCCAGGTCTTCGTCTTCACTCAATTCCGTCGTCGCCACCAGCAAGTCATGCGGGTTGGCGCCAGGTTCCAATTCAACGAGGGGAACCCCGGCGAGAATGCCTTGATCCAAAAGGGCATCGCGCAGCCCTGCAGCGGGGCACGGTAAGCGCACGACGAATTCGTTGAATACCGCTCCGGAATAGGGCAGCACAACCCCGGGGATGCCCTGCAGGAGCGCGCGCAAGCGCTGCGCCTGCTGATGGGAACGCGCTGCTGCCGCACGCAAGCCGGCAGCGCCGAGGGTGGCCAGGTGGATCGTCGCGGCGGTGACCAGCAAGCCTTGATTAGTGCAAATGTTACTGGTCGCGCCCGCGCGTCGTATATGCTGTTCCCGCGCCTGCAGGGTCAGACAGTAGGCCACCTTCCCCTCGGCATCGACGGTCTTGGCCACCAGGCGGCCCGGCAGCTGGCGAACGGTGTCGCGCTTGCAGGTCAAAAAACCGAAATACGGGCCACCGGCGGAGAGGGGGACGCCCAGAGGCTGACCTTCACCCACGGCAATGTCGGCCCCCTCCTCGCCCCAGTCGCCTGGTGCCTTGAGCAAGGCCAGGGCGAGAGGGTTGACGACGGCAATGCGTAATAACCCGCGTGCCTCTGCCCAACGCGCCAGGGTGTCGACTTCCTCGAGCAGTCCGTAGCGATTGATCTGCGGGATAATCAAGGCCGCCGCATGCGGGAATCCCTCTTCCGGCAAGAGGAGCTGACCGGTTTGTGGATCTTGCGGCAGGGTATGCAAGCGAATTCCCTGCAGGGGTAACAATGATTCAAGTACCGCACGCCAGTGTGGCCAGAGCCCCTCGGGAACGACGATTTCGCGTGCTTGGGGGCGCAAACGCAAGGCCATGAGACAGGCCTCGGCCAGGGCAGTGGCCCCATCGTACAAAGAGGCGTTGCTGACCGCCATGGCGGTCAAGCGGGTCATGAAACTCTGGAACTCGTAGAGCAGTTGCAGGGTACCTTGACTCGCCTCCGCCTGATAGGGCGTATAGGCCGAGTAAAATTCCCCGCGCCGGGCGATCTCCCAGACAATGGACGGGATGTGCTGGGCATAGACCCCAGCGCCGGCAAAGCAACGCAGCGGGCCCTGCTCCGCCGCACGCCCCTCCAGAAGCCGCCGCAGACTGGCCTCACTGCATCCTTCGGGCAGGGCGACGGTTTCGTTTTGTAACGACTCAGGGATTTCGTCAAAGAGATCTGCCAGTTGCTGAACGCCAATCGCCTCCAGCATGGCCGCAGTCTCAGCGGCATCATGAGGGATATAGGGCATGCTCAGTCCCCTAGACTGTGCTGATAGGCAGAAGCATCCATGAGCTGAGTAAAGTCGGCGTCGGCCGCCTGAATCTCGAAGATCCAGCCTTTCTCGTAGGGATCTTCATTCAGCCATTGGGGGTTGTCGACAAGTTCCGCATTGCTGGCGAGGATCTTCCCCGTTAGCGGGGTATAGAGGTCTGACGCCGCCTTGACCGACTCAATAACACCGCAGGCTGCATCGGCCTGGACCTCTTGCTCCAGCATTGGCAGCTCCACGAAGACCACATCGCCCAGCAACTCCTGCGCGTGATCAGTAATGCCAATGCGAAAATGCCCAGGAGCGATTTGCGCAACCCACTCGTGGGTGTGGCTGTAGCGAAGTTGGGCGGGAACATGACTCATTGGGGAAGGATCTCCTCTACGGAATGGACGGCGTGACCATGACGCCAGAATGGGGGCTCAACCAGACGCGCCGGGACCGCACGTTGGCGCACCTGCAAAAATACTGCGTTGGCTGGAAGGATATCAGCATCCAGACGGGCCAGAGCGATACCCAAGCCCAAACTGGGGGAAAAGGAACCACTGGTCACAACGCCAACCGATTGCCCGTTCGCCAGGGTGACAGTGTACCCGGAACGGGGAATGGCTTCGCGCGGCAGTAACAGGCCCCAGAGTTGCTGTACCGGGCCCCCTGCTCTCTCGCTCTCGATCGCCGGCCGACCCACGAATTGGCGCTCGGGATCCCGTAGATCGACCGTCCAGCCCAAATGACTGCGGTCTGGGCTATCCGCGACCGTCATATCCTGCCCATAGAGATTGAGTCCAGCCTCCAGGCGCAGACTGTCCCGTGCAGCCAAACCGGCGGGTACGACACCCACGTCCAATAAAGCGTCGGCAATGGCGGCGAGCTCCCCGTTGGCGGCCAGAATCTCTACCCCATCCTCGCCGGTGTAGCCGGTTCGGGCGACGAAGAGATCGGCATTTACCGCCAACGAACGAAACCCCTTCAAGGCCGGCAGCTCTGGCAGTGCCAGAACCCGGGCGACCTTGGCCACGGCCTCCGGTCCCTGACAGGCAAGAATGCCCCAGTCGTCGCGCGGCTGGAAGGTCACCGTCAACCCGTGGGTAGCTGCCAGATCCTGTAAATACGCGCGGTCCGCCTGCACCCCCGCGGCGTTGAGGACGATGCGGTAGCGATCGTCACCAAGAAAATAGACGATGAGGTCGTCGAGGATCCCGCCATCGCCGCGCAACATGCAGGAATAAAGTGCCCGGCCGGGCTCGCGGTCGAGGCGCGCCACATCGTTGGCTAAGGCCAAACGCAACAGGGCACGGGCATCTGGACCCTGCAGGTCCAGCGGGCGCATGTGTGAGACATCAAAAAGCCCAGCGGCTGTGCGTACCGCCTCATGCTCCCGCAGCTGCGAGCCATAGTGCAGGGGCATGTCCCAGCCGGCAAAAGGGGACATCTTCGCGCCGTGGGCCAGGTGCCAGGTATGCAATGCCGTGTGTTGTAGGTCTGCGTTCACCCTTCTCCCTCACGCGCACGCTGCGCCATCTCCACCAGCATTTTTCTCCATCCCCGTGCTTCCGCAATCGTTTCCGGGAAGGCTACGCGCAGGCGCTTGCTGCCCGATTGCAGATCCATACCCTCGGCATCGAGGGCCAGCATACGTACGTGCTCCATCGGCTCCTCGCCGCCAAAATGGCGCCAGTAGTCACGCAGATTTCCGCCATGATCGGCATTCATGTGTGCCACTGCCGCCGCTTCATCGAGCTCCAACGGACGAAGATCACCCGACAGGCAAAATTCTCCTTCGCCCTCCGTCCATCCCATGCTGCCAAAACCGGCGATCCAGCGGATTTTCTGGATTTCCAAGCGATAAAAGTGGAAATCCGGCATATCACGATAGCCATCGGCTCCGGGCAGCAGACAAAGCAGACGCCCCTCGAGTGCCGGGTCCGGATGCACACGTCGGATCTCTCCCTGCAAGGCGAGACGCGACAAGGCCATGAGGTCATCGCCAGGCTCCCAGATCAACAGCGACGCACGAGGATCTCGATGCAGATACTGCTGATGCACCGCAAGATTGGAAAAGAGAAAATAGGGCACGCCGGAGTGATCACATGCGTAGTGGACCACCGCGCTGTAGGGCATACCATCCGGCGCCAGGACCGCGATCGCCCCCTGGTAGTGCGCGCGTACAAAGGACCGCAAGGACGAGGCGTTGCCGTCCATGCCCTCAGTCTCGAAAATTATTGAATTGCAGCGGCAGGTCAAATTCTCCCGCACGCAGGGCCGCGATTGCCGTCTGTAATTCATCGCGACTCTTTCCCGTCACGCGCAGCTGTTCGCCCTGCATACTGGCTTGCACCTTGAGTTTTCCGTCCTTGAAGATCTTGATCATCTTTTTCCCCAGGTCAGCGCTGATCCCAGCCTTGAGCGTACAGACTTGGCGCTGCATACCGCCGGCTGCGTCATTCACCTTACCGAGTTCCAGCGCCTTGAGATCCACCCCACGCTTGACCAGACGCTGGGAAAGCAAATCCATCATCTGTCCAAGCTTGTACTCGTCTTCCGCCAGCAGCACCAACTCATGATCCTTCCGTTCGATACTCGCCTTGCTGCCTTTGAAGTCATAGCGGTTACCGATCTCCTTGCTCGTGGTATGCAAGGCATTGTCGACTTCCTGCAAATCAATTTCTGAGACTACATCAAAACTCGGCAAATCAGAGCTCCTCTAGGACATCGGGATGTACGTGACCATGCTGGGTACCGGCCCGACATCCGGGACAATCCGTTACCCAGCGTGCACCCGCCGGGGTAATTTCCTTCTTCCAGAATGGTGCTGAAGTCTTGAGCACGTCAATCAAATAGCGGCAGGCATCAAACGCCGCAGCGCGATGCAGAGACCAGACCACCACGAGGACAATCGGATCCTGCGGAACGAGGCGCCCATAGCGATGAATGATCAGGCTGTCGAGAATAGAGAAGCGTCGATGCGCCTCTTGCGCCACGCGCTCCAGTTCGCGCTCGGTCATCCCCGGGTAATGCTCAATCTCCATCGCCAGGATATCCGCAGCATCGCTGTAGTCACGCACCGTGCCCAGAAAACTTACCACAGCCCCAGCCTCAGGATGGGACTGCGCAGCAATCTCCGCCCCCTGATCAAATGCCTCCTGCTGCACCTGGACGCGCACTCAGCCCCCCGTTACCGGCGGGAAAAAAGCGATTTCGTCACCATCCCGCACCGTCTCACCCAAGGGAACATGGCTCTGATTACGGGCAGCCAACAGGTGCGTACCGGCAAGGGACACTTCAGCAGTTTCCTCAACGCGCGCAAGAATATCTGCAACACTGCAAGGATGCGCAGGCGGATCGATCTCCATGCTCGAGCGTCCCAGGCGCTCTCGCACACTGGCAAAGAACTTGACGTGAATCATCGCGGCGCGCACCCTTTGCAATCCATCGATTGATGGTAGACGCTGCCCCTAAGCCTTGCAAGATGGAACCTGCGCATGCTCCTCGCCTACCTCCTCTTTCTCGCCGAAACCGCGACAATCGTTGTTGCCAGCCTCTTGTTCCTCGCCTGGTCACCGTGGGGTCGGAAACGCGGTAAAGGGCCTAGCCTGCAAATCATCGATCTCGGGCAACGATTAGAAGAGCGAGCGGTACAGTTATTACGTCAGCGCTTACCGAAAAAGCAGGCCAAGGCACTGTGCAAGCAGCGCCAAAAGGCCCGCCAGCAGCGCGACAAGGAAGACCAGCAGGGTTGTCTCTACGTCATCGACTTCAAAGGCGATTTGCGTGCATCAGCCGTGGAGACCTTGCGCCAGGAGATCGATGTCCTGCTCGCGGCACGACAGGAAAAGGATCAGGTCTGCGTGCGCTTGGAGAGTGGTGGTGGGATGGTCAACACTTACGGACTAGCCGCCGCTCAGTTGCTGCGCCTGCGCGAGGCGGGCATGAAATTGACGGTATTGGTCGACAGTGTCGCGGCCAGTGGCGGCTACATGATGGCCGCCGTTGCGGAGCATATCGTCGCCAGCCCCTTTGCCTTAGTTGGATCCATTGGCGTAATCGCCCAGGTACCCAATTTTCATCGCTGGCTTCAGGAACACAACGTCGACTTCGAGCAATTCACAGCTGGGAAATACAAGCGTACCGTCACCCTCTTTGGCGAGAATACCGATGCGGGACGGAACAAACTCCGCGAGGAACTGGGCGAGATTCATGCACAATTTCGCGACCTGATCGGCCGCTATCGCCCACAGTTGGATGTGGAAACGGTTGCCACGGGAGAGGCATGGCTCGGGGAGCGTGCTCTGGAACTCGGGCTAGTGGATGAGCTGGCGACCAGCGATGCCTGGATTCAGCGTGCGGCGGAAACGCAAAAGGTGCTGGCCCTGCAGTTCAGTACTCGCACTGGTCTAGCGCAACGCCTGGGTCTCAAGGCACAACAGGTCTGGGATGGCATCTGGACCCCGCCCTTAGCCTGAGTTACGCCGCCAAAAACCAAAAGCGAAAACCAGCCAGGAAAAAATCATCGCCATACCGCCGATGGGTGCCAGAAAGGTCCAGGTCTGACCGAGCAGGGCCACCAGATACAAGCCACCACTGAAACAAAAGACCCCGAGCAGCATCAGGATACCCGCCCAGGTCCAACTGCGTCGCTGTCCCCACTGAGCAATGGCCAGCCCCAGCAAGATCAGACCAATCCCCTGATAAAACTGAAAGCGGTTGGCAATGTCATATACCCGCATGGCGCGATGACCGACATCACCTGCTACCAGATGATCACCAGCCGCCGCCAGAACTACGGTCAAGGAACAAAGGATCGCACCGATCGCCGCCCACAGCGTCCCGTGTCCCTTCCTCGTTTCGGTATCCCGCATCGACTTTCTCCTAATCCGCGCATAAATAGCTACGATAATACGGCATCGAAGGTTCATGCTATTCTCAGTTGAGAAATTTTGAATGCAGGAGCGTCTTTATGTCCAAACGCATTGTCATCCTGGGTGGATCGGGTTTTGTCGGCAGACATCTGGCAGAGCGTCTCTGCAAAGAGGGGCAACAAGTCCGAATCCTGACCCGCAATCGCGAGCGTCATCGGGAAAAGCTGCTGGTGCTGCCAGGATTGGAATTGGTGCAGACAAACGTGCACGATCCGATCGAGCTGGAACGCCAACTCAAAAATCAGGATGTCGTCATCAATTTGGTCGGGATTCTGCACGAACGCCGTCCGGGGCGGAATGACCTTCCGCCAGAACGACACGGAGATTTCGAAAAGAATCACATCGAACTACCGCGCTTGGTCGCCAACACCTGTGCTCGGGTCGGCGTACCGCGGCTTCTGCACATGAGTGCTCTGGGTGCGAATCCTGTTGCCCCCAGCGCCTATTTGCGTTCGAAGGGTATTGGCGAAGAAATCGTCCGCCAATCTGGAGAAAACAGTGCCGCACTTGGGTACTTCACCTATCTCAATGGGCCCAAGCTGCTCTGGGGACGTGGTTTACACGTGACCAGCTTCCGGCCCTCGGTAATCTTTGGTGATGGAGACAGTTTCTTCAACCAGTTTGCTCAGCTGCTGCGCTCTGTTCCCTTTTTCATTCCTCTGGCAAAGGCGCAAGCCAAACTGCAGCCGGTTTGGGTAGAAGATGTGGTCAGCGCCTTTGTACAAGCCATGGATGATCCCAAGACCTACGGCAAGTCTTACGATCTTTGCGGACCCAAGGTCTACACCTTGGCAGAGATTTTGCGCTATACCCAGAGCCTGATCGGCAAGCATCAGGCGATCATTCCCCTTTGTGACTTGCTCGCGACGATTCAGGCGATGGTTTTTGAGCGGCTGCCGGGAAAGATCATCACCCGCGATAACCTCCTGTCGCTTTCGGTTGACAATGTTTGTCAACAGAATGACCTGCTGCATGCCTTTGGTATCGAGGCAACAGCCGTGGAGAGTATCGTGCCGGATTACATTGGCGGCGGGCGCGCAGGGCAGTTATCCGACGTACGCAAACGTCGTCCTACCGCAAGATAGGGGTAGTCACTATTTCCCCTGCGTCAGTGCGCGGCGGGCAGAGGAAACTCTTGTAGCAAGCGCCCTCGCGTTTCTTCGTCCAGTTCCAGGATTACCGCATTGAGGCCGGCATGGGCGCGAGCATCCCCTTGCAGGGCAGCAAGGCGGAACAATTCATAGGCATAGGTCAGGTTTCGCTCCACTCCCTGCCCCTGATAAAACAGCAAGCCGAGATTGAATTGCGCCGGGGCATCCCCCTGATCCGCGGCTGCGCTATACCAGCGGGCGGCTTCGAGGAAATCCTGCGGCACGCCCTGCCCCTGGGTATAGCGCACTCCCATATTGAACTGCGCTACGGGATCGCCATCCTGCGCCGACTTGCGCAACGACTCCATCTCGTCACGCAAGCCCGCCATCGCCATCAAATCCACATGATCGTCTGCCATGGAACAAAGATACTAGAGCAAACCCCAGGCCGCCAACTTCTCTGGCTCATGCTGCGACCAAACCGCACGGTGCAAGGTCAACATCGCCTGCCGATCACTGAGCAGGATATTCCTCTCACGCTGATTGAGTTCGCTCGGCCCAAGAGTCAGCGCCTTGTTGCAAAGTGCCGCGGTTACCCCCCATAGACCGCTACGATCGCGCTGTAAGGCAGCGTGAACGGCATTGAAGCGGGGATCAACAACCGTCGCAACAAACGCATCCCCCTGCAACTGCGGCAGAAAATCGACATACTCCGGGCTAAGCTCGCGCAGTTCACGCGGCACTTGTATCTCTTCCGGGATGAGAAAGAGACGATGACGTCTGGCCCACAAGCCCCAGGAGCTGCGACTGCTGAACACCGCAATGGGCACCGACAGAGCTAGGCCCAGAAAAATCGGAATCAGCCAGGCAAAATGCCAGAAACCCAGGACCGACTGCGCGCCAAACAAAAACAGTAAGCCAACGGCACTCAACAGGCCAAAATTCCGCACTGCGACCGACCAGGGGGTCTCTTGGTCTGCACGCACTTGCGCCCCCCATTTCACCCCCCGACCCGCCAGCGTCTGAATCACGAATAGACTATGGAACACCATACGCACGGGGGCAAGGATGATTGCTACAATGCTTTCGAGAAACACCCCGAGCAAGAGAGCGATTGTGCCACCATAGTATTTTGCCTGCCGCGACCAATGCACCCAGAGCACTGCTAGCAACTTTGGCCCCAACAAAAAGGTCAGGGTGACCAGAAAAAGCCAGATCGGTAGTGGATTGTCCATACCATAATGGAACAGACTCTCTGAGCTACTGGAACCGCCATCCTCCCAGAACAAGAGGCCAGATATTGCTCCAAGGATGAGAAAGATGCCCCAGAGGGGTGCGGCGAGAAAGGACATCGCGCCGTTGATGAATAGGAAGCGATGGGCGGAACGCAGACCATCCGCTGCCAACAGGCGCAGGTGTTGCAGATTGCCCAGCGCCCAGCGCCGATCACGCTTGAGATCATCAATCAATGTGGGCGGCGATTCCTCCCAGCTACCTCCCAGCTCCGGAAGAAACCAAACCTCCCATCCGGCACGCGCCATCAGCGCCGCTTCGACAAAATCATGACTCAGAAACTGCCCCCCCAAGGGCGCACGACCCGGCAAGATCGGCAGGGCGCAGTGTTCGGTGAAAGGTGCAATTCGAATCATGGCATTGTGACCGATGAAATGCCCATCACCCAACTGCCAGAAACGCAATCCGGCGCTAAAAAGAGGACCGTAGAGACGTTGGGAAAATTGCTGGATGCGGGCGTACAGCGTAGAGCGATTCACCGCTATCGGCTGTGTTTGCAGGATACCCACCTGGGGGTTTCCTTCCATGATCTCCAAGAGAGAATAGAGCGTGTCACCCGTCATCACACTGTCGGCATCGAGCACCACCATATACTCATAATGTTGCCCCCAGCGCCGGCAAAAGTCGGCAACATTACCACTCTTTGCATGGTTATTGATCGGACGACGGCGATAGTGAATGCGCCCAAAGGCATTCAGTTCCTCACAAAGACTGGCCCAAGCCAACTCCTCGGTGACCCAGGACTGCGGGTTACGGCTATCACTGAGCAAAAAGAAATCAAAATGCTCCAGTTTACCGATCCGTTGCAGCGACCGATAGCAAGCCTGCAAGCCAGCAATGGTGCGCGCGGCATCTTCGTTGTAGATGGGCATGATGATGGCGACCCGCGCCTCGGGACGGGGCAATTGCCGCGCATGCTCCGGCGCGAAGCTTGCGGCCCCAGCACGTCCGCGCAGCAACACCAGAAAGCCGACCAATGCCGTCCAGAATCCCGCGGAAATCCACGCAAAGAGGAGAACAAAAATGCCCAGCGTCAGGACTTCCAACCAGATGGGTTGCGACAGGGACAGTTCATGCTGCAGCAGAATACCCAATGCGGCTGCGGGAATGGCGATCAGCGTGGTTAACCAGCGGCGACGCCCTTGGCTGAGAAATTCCCAGGTCCGCTGAGGATATCTTTTCATCGCGCATTCCCAAGAAAAGGTACGAGGCGCAATCCCCGGTTCCAGAGGCTCCGCAGCGCCAGCGTCTGCCGCTGCAGAAAGGCACCCAATGATCGTTGCATAGGCGCCGAACCCATGCTTTTGCGGCGCGGCTGCAGCTGCTGGGTACGCAGCCAACGACTGGGTTGTTCCGTCTCCAGCGGTAGGATTGGACGCATGACCAACGCCAAACGCGCCTCCCACTCGTCGCCGCGATGTAGCGTCGCAATGCGGTTCTGCAAGGTAGCGAAAGCGCGTGCACTACGGTTGGCAGAGTCGTCCATCGGTAACTGGCGCAACTGCAACGCGAGCTCTGCGCGCAGCCAGAGCCGCTGCGCATCATCGAAGGGCAGCCGCGCGAGATAAGCGTCCATGCGCGACAGCAGGGCTACATCCCCAGACTCCATGGGATCGATCGCGGGTGTGGATGAAAAATCCACGGCGGGACCTGATTGCCATTGATCAACGTACATATCAGTGACCTCCTTGGGTGGGTTGCAAGAGAAAAGTCCAAGTGTCGGTCATCACCTGGTCATTGAGGGTAAGGAAAGCACGCAAATTGCTCGGCACATTGGGTGCCGTCTGAACTTCAGCGAGCAGGCGCCAGAAATGCCCATCCTGGGAATATTCCAGGTGTTGATCGCGCACTTGCGCTCCATCCGCTGCACTAAAATGCGCCTGCAAAGTCATAGTTCCGGGCAGACGGGTGAGCGCCCCACCCGAAAAATCAACGACTACGTGTTGCCATTTCGGATCTTTTTCGTCGTAACCGAGGTAGGTCGCGGTGGGATGTGCCAAAGGGATCAGGCCGTGCTGCTGGTTAAAAAAGCGCACCTGATATGCGTAATGGTAGGCGGTTCCGGGTTGGGGCTGGGTCGCTGGCACCCAGAACACGTCGATGTTATCCATATCGGGATTATTGGTGGGCAGCTCCACCAGACGTACCTGTCCTTTGCCCCAGTCTCCCACCGGGCTCACCCACACACTAGGGCGGCGCTGATACTGCGTTTCGATTCCTTGATAAGCGGCAAAATCACGCGGCTGCTGGATCAGACCAAAGCCCTGCGGTTGCTGCATCTCGTAACTGGTGGTCTGGATCTGCAGCGGATTGTCCAGGGGGCGGCTGATCCACTCGCCATTGCCATTGGCCAGAACCAGCTCGCTGGAGTCATGCTGTGCCGGATGCCAATCCCCTGCCCGCACTCCCCGCCCGTGCCCATGCCAGAACATGCTGGTCAGGGGTGCAAGCTCGAGGACCTGAACTGGCTTACGCAAATAGATCGTGGCCTGAACATCCACCACGCAATCAGTTCCAGGATGAATAATGAAGCGGTAAGCACCGGTAACCACCGAACTGTCCATCAGGGCATAGACGGTCATGTCGGTTGCACCGGGGGCTGGCTTTACCAACCAGATGTGACGGTAATACGGAAAGATCTCGCCCGAAGGCTGCGCGGTATCGATGCCAATGCCCCGTGCCGAGGTGCCATAAATTGCATCCTTGCCCACCGCACGAAAATACGTCGCCCCCAGGAAGGAGATGAATTCGTTGTCATTGGGCGGGGTATTCAACGGGTACAACAGGCGAAAGCCCGCGTAACCCAAATCGCGCGGCAAATCCTGCGGATGCAGAGTACCAAAGCTGAAGTCCTGTAACTGGAACGGAATGGCTGCCACCGCGCCCTGATCTGCCACGGAAATTTTTTCCGGCCGAGGGAAATAGGAACCGGGCACATAAAATTGCACCTGGAACGGACTGTCACTGTCGGACCAATACGGATGGATATCCTGAATCTGCGCATACTGCGCTGGATCCAGGTCTTTCAAAAAGGAAGGCAGTGCCGGCGGCGTGGCGTCGTAGGGCGCATGCGCAAGACTACGTGCACGGGCTTCCACCTGCGCAAAGCCGAAGCCATCGGCCTGCGCAACTGCAGTACCGAAGACAAGCAAAGCTAAGCCAAAAAGAACTTGGCGGGATACAAAAAAGGACAATGTACTCATGCTCCATACAAAGCAAGGGGCATGCCAACATATAACGCATTGTTTAAATTGATATCTCTCAAAACGCAGGCGGGGATGCGTCGCCATCTCCCGACAAACTCGGCGAATTTTCGTTAAATTCGACGAATTTCTGATAGACGTGCGAAAAAGTCTCAGACAAACACCAGATAAGATGCTTGCAATGATTCAAATCAGCGCGTTACGAGACCCTCTCTGAATAGCCATTGTCGCCATAGGGCGACAGATCTTAAGCCAAGACGAACCAAATCTCCGCCGCCAAGACTCCGAGCAAAATGAGGATACCGGCAGTCAGGGCACCGCGCAGAGGAAAAAACCAGCGCGGCCAGGAAATACCGCGACGCTGCAGGCGAAAATCCGCCAACCATTGGCCGATGAAACCCAGCATCAGCAACAGGGTGGCGAGAAACGGTGACCACCAGAGTGCAAAAAAGCCCCACAGTGCCGGGATAACACTCCAGAGTAACATGGGACCAGCCTGATCAGGATGATCGACACGATCCAGGGCCAGCCCCCAGTGAATAGCTCCGAGAAAGCCGAGAATGATCGCTGCGTAGATGTTACCAAGACTGACCGCGAGCACCCCGTAGCCCTGGACGGCTCCGATATCGGCAAGAATCAGCGGAAGCAAGCCCGCAGCACCCAAAATCTGCGCCAAACGCATACTACTATTTCGTTCATCCATGACGTTTCTCCTCCACTTCGGTGAAAATGCGCTGCTGGCGGCGCAAGGGCCGGCGAATCATCTCGTCCAGGAGGGTAAGTTCTCCGGAGACAATCAGACTGAGACGTGAACGCGCCCGGGTTACCGCAGTGTAGAGTAATTCTCGATACAAGACTTCAGCTTCGTCCGCAGCAGCCAGAAAGGCACAATGTTGATATTCGGAGCCCTGGGATTTATGCACGGTCAGGGCAAAGACGGTCTCGATGTCGCGCAAGCGGGCGGGTGAAAACCAGCGGACTTCGCCACGGGAGCCGCTGAAGGCCACTCGTAATTCCAGCCGGCCATCTGGGAATCGTACCGGTAGTGTCATGCCCACCTCGCCGTTCATGAGCTGCAATGAATAGAGGTTGCGCGTAACCATGACCGGCCGTCCGGCAAACCATTCTCGTCCGCGCGGCACGCCAGCTTTTGCCTGCAACAAACGTACGATTCGCTCATTCATCCCCTGCACCCCCAAGGGCCCCTCACGCCGGGCACAAAGCAACTGAAAGTTGCCGAAGGCGCTCAGGGATTGCTGTGCCAGGAGATCCGCATCGAGCCCTTGCCGCAGCCCGGCACGCAACTGCTGCAGATAGAAAAGGTATCCTGGTGCCTCGGGGTCACCCGGCCAGCCATGCAAGAGCAGTTGATCGAGCCGTTCCTGGTCCTCCAGAGAAAAATTCCGGAGGTCCGACTCGGCTGCGGAGAACAACGCGGGCAACCCTTCGCTGTCGCCTTGACGAATCTTTTCTGCCAGGCGACCAATGCCGCTCTCAGCCCCAAAACGATAACTGTGACGCAACAAGGCTAGGCACTGCTCTCGCTCGCTACCGACCGTAGCGGGTGCCGGCAACTCATAAGCGCAGGTCGCGGCAATCCATGCTCGTGTCTCGTCGCGGTAGCGCGCTGCCTCTGCCTGCACGCAGAGCTCGGCGAGGACCGCGCCAGCCTCTACCGAAGCAAGCTGGTCCTTGTCTCCCAGAAGGATCAGACGCGCCGCTGGTGGCAAGGCGTCGAGGACCCGCGCCATGAGTTCCTGACTGAGCATGGAGGCTTCATCGATGACCAGGACATCCACCGCCAGCGGACGTGCGCGGTGGTAGCGTGCTTTCCCATCGTCGCGCAAGCCCAGCAGTCGATGCACGGTTTCCACCTCCGACGGGATCTGGCGAAGCGCTTCCTTCGGCAAGAGTTTTTTTGCTTCCTCCCGCTGCAGCGCCTGGTGCAGGCTCTGACCAAGCCGTGCTGCGGCCTTGCCGGTGGGAGCGGCGAGCCGGACCCGCAGGGGGCCACATTGCCCGGGAATGGCGTCTTGCATGGCCAGGCCCTGCAGCAAGAGCAAGAGGCGCAGCACAGTGGTGGTCTTGCCGGTTCCGGGTCCACCACTGATCACCCCAAAGCGACGTGGCAGCATCAAGGTGCAGGCGATGCGCTGCCAGTCCGGGGCAATCTGGCGAACGGGGAAAAGCTGGTCCAGCAGTTCTCTGACCTTATCCGCCGCCGGCAAGGGCAGCAGCGTCAGGCGCGCCGCGATGCCCTCGGCGATGCATCGCTCATCGCGCCAAAAACGGCGCAGATAGAGACAGCCATCCGCCACCACCAGGGGCGTGGCACCTTCCCCTATGCCAAAGAGATCCGGCGCTTGCTGCGGCCAGGCGTGCCAATGGGCAAAATGCCGTGACCACTCCGCCAGCAACGGATCATCGCACTCCGCGAGGGTGTCAAGATCGAGGTAGACCTGCCCGCGCGCGGCCTCCTGGCTGCACATAGCAGCTGCCAGGAGCGACGCCCAAGGCGCGGCCGGTGCCTGTTGAGCGAAGAACAGGGCGAGTTGTGCGTCCCAGGGGCGCAGCAGGCCGCGCTCCACTCCGCGGCACAGTGCGCGCGTGAGCTCATCATGCAATGTGTTGGGGTTCTTGCAGTCGAGACCGAGTCTCATGGGGTAGGCGCCGCTGGGCAAAAAATGGACTCGCAGGCCGCATAAAATTCTGCGGTTGGCTGCATTGGGAGACCGGCAGAAGCACCCTGCTCTATCCCACGCAGAAAGACCGCCACAGCACCGCCGGGCTCGTCTTGCACGGCGCGGCTCTGCAGCCAGCGGCGCAGCGCGACCAGATAGAGACCAAGCTGGAGGTCATAGCGTTGCGCCAGAAGCGTATGCTGTAGCGCCTCGGGGGCATAGGCAGACAATCCGTGCCCCAGAAAATTCGACTTGTAATCCAGCAGGTAATAGCGCCCTCGCCAAAAGAAAACGAGGTCAATAAACCCCTTCAGCATGCCTCCCAGATGCCGTGGATCGAGGGCTGGCCGAGGCTGGTCGGGGAAGAAATGTGTCTGGATGATCTGGTCCAGCTCTTGGCTCTCCACCTGCTGTACCGGCAGCCAAAACTCGAACTCGGCGAGATAGTCTCGCAAATCCTGGAGGCGGCAGGTCTCGCCATTGGGTAACGCCATCGGCAGGGAGATACAGCCCAGCAACCAGTCCAGCAGGACGCTGCGGTGTTCCGCCCAGATTTGACCGCCGCTCCGACGCTCCAGCTCCTGCGCCAATGGCTGCGGGTCTGCGGCGAGATCAGCGAAACCGTACTCCGCCATCCAGCGCAGCAGGTCATGGAGCAAAATGCCGGTAGCTGCCCCCGGCGCAAAGGCAAGATATTGGGCAGCGCGGCCTTCTTCCGGCACTGCCGCGTCATCCGCAGATTCTGCCAGTCTTTCCAGGGCCTGATGAACACGGTGGAGAGCAGAATAACTGGCAATCCACCAGTCATTCTCCTGCGCTCGGGCCTGACACAACAACGGCGCCGCCCGCTGATCTGTCTGCGACGGCAGCAGTGTTGCTCTGGCCGGCAGCGCCACGAGCTCCAACGTGATGTCCGCGGCCGCGCCATAGTTCTCCTGCAAGGCCGCGGGCAGATCACCCGCCTCAACCGGATCTGCGCAGAGTAGATGACCCAGGGCCGATTGCGCCGCGCCCTTGCGTTTGCCGACCCCTACCCAGACTGCAAACTGGGCCCGCGTCAGGGCGACATAGAGTTTCCGGACATCCTCCTGCAAACGTTCTCTTTCCGCTTGGACCTGGCTTTCCGAACTGGCAGGCCGGAGTGCACGCCGATCTCCGTCTTCCACCAAGCGCAAACCCGTTCCTTTGTGGAGGCGGGCATGGAGAAGAAAGGGGAGGAAGACAACGGGGTACTGCAGCCCCTTGGATTTGTGGATGGTCACCACGCGCACTAGATCGGCGTCACTTTCCAGGCGTAATAACAGCTCATCGCTCGTCTCACCGTCCATCTCACGCTGTTCCGCGAGATAGCGCAGCAAGGCATGTTCGCCCTCCAAGGCTTGACTGGCCTTTTGCAACAATTCCGCCAGGTGTAGAAAATTGGTCAGGATCCGTTCACCACCCAGCAAATCGCCTTGTAACAGCCGCGCAGGCAAAGAAAAATCCTGGGCAAGCCGCAAGAGCATGGGTAGGACACCGCGCTCGCGCCAGATTCGGCCGTATTGTTGAAATTGCTCGAGGCGCAGTTCACGGATGCGCTCTTCCCTGCGCAAGGCGGCGAGCTCCTCCCAATCCAATCGCAACAGGGACGTTGCGAGAGCGGCGCCGAGAACCTGCATATCTTCTGGGCTGAGGCAGGCGCGGAGCAAGAATTCCAGATCTGCCGCCTCTGCTGTCTGGTAGACGGACTGGCGCTCCGACAGGTAGGTGCTGGCCACCCCGCGGCGCCCGAGGGCAGCGCGCAAAACTCTCGCTTCCTCGGCATTATTCACCAAAACCGCAATATCCCGCGAGGAGACCGCACGGAATTGCTCATTCCGGCAAAAGCCGACGCTCCCGGCCCTTCCGCCGCGCAAGAGTGCGACAATACGTTCGGCGCAGGCATCGGCAAGGGCGCGGGTGAACTCCTCCTTGCTTCCCGCACAATGCGTCTCGGGCAGTATGGCAAAGTGCAGGGGTTTCTGGGGCACATTGTCGACACAGAATTCCTCCTCCGGCCCTGCGGACTCCACCGGCACATAGGGCATGGGATCCTGATCGTGAGTCCGCAGCCCGAAAACGCCCGCGGGGCGTTGCATCTCGATGCTAGCGAAGAATCGGTTCAGTGCCCGCATCAGGGCACGGCTGGAGCGGTAATTATGGCTGAGGCGATAGATTTCCCCGGCGCAATCCTGCTGTGCCCGTAGATAAGTCGGCAGGTCCGCGCCGCGGAACGCATAAATGGCCTGCTTCGGATCCCCAATGAGGAGGAGGCCCGTTCCCGCCTGCCCTCCTCCATAGACTGCCTCGAGAATGGCATACTGCACTGGATCGGTATCCTGAAACTCATCGACCAAGGCCAAAGGGTACTGGGCCGCCAGTCGCGCTGCCAAGTTACCAGACGAATCGTTCTTGAGGACTTCCTGCAGTTGCCGCAGCACACCGGCAAAATCATACTCTCCCCGTTCCTCGCGCTGTTTCTGTTTGCGCGCACTGAAGTCAAGCAAGGCATGCTGGAGCAGCGCGGCGCGGGCATGTTCACGCTGTTCCTGTACCTGCTCCAGGTAGGTCCGCAACTCCTCAATCAACAACAATGCCGGATGGGAGAGCGCTTCCCCAGCGCGGCTCGCCTCTGCCATGCCGACAAGGCTCAATCGGTGCCAAGCAGCGTTCGTCCAGTCTGGACCCCGCAAATCCTCCCCGTCCGCCCATTCGCGCAGGCTCTGCAACCAGGACCGAACCCATCGCTCCTGTAATTTTTTTCCCTGCATCAATTTCCGCTGCAATAGGCCGGTCAGCCAATCCTGCAAGGAATCGACTTGCGCCGCGAGGGCGCTGCGCCGCTGCGCCAGGGACTCCGCGACATTTTCCAGCAGCACAGCGAGGATTTGCGCGGGCGCTTCGCTCTTGGCGAGCTTCCCAGCCTCGTCGGCATAACTACGGACTTCGCGCAGGAGCTGCTCGGGAAGGAGAAGATCCGCGCCCCAACGCCGCAACTCCAGCAGTGCGGATCGGGGCAGGGTATGGAGATGCAGACGCAGATAATCGTGCACCCACTCGCTCTCCGCTACTTGGGTATCGGGCAAGAGCTGCAGATCGAGATCCGCACCCGCAGCAAAGGCATACTCCTGTAACACCCGCTGTGCCCAGGCATGGATGGTATAGATCGCCGCCTGATCCATACCTGCGGCCGCCCAGTCCAGGCGCCGCGCCAGCCGCAGCCAATCGGTTTCGGGATACGCAGCGCGTAGATCCTGCAGAAAGGGTTCGCAGCTGTTGTCGTGCTGTGCAAAAAACGCTGCCGCCTCCTGCAGACGCTGGCGAATGCGCGAGCGCAGCTCCATGGTGGCGGCGTTGGTAAAGGTCATGACCAGGATTTCTTCCGGTAGATAGGGTCGATCACCGCCATGTCCGAGGACCAGGCGGAGATACAGGGCGGCAATGGTGTAGGTCTTGCCCGTACCAGCGCTAGCCTCGATCAGGCGTCGCCCTGGGCTCAGAGGAAAACGCAGGATGTCCAGGCCAGTTGCCGAAATCGTCATGACTGGCCGCCCTCCTGGCCGCGCCGTAAGGCATCCTGCAAGGGCAGAACGAAATCCTCCCGCAGGGCGCGCATTTCACCGCGACGCTCGGCGAGCAGGGTCGCAAAGTCCGGCCACACCCGCTGCAGGTACAGGTCCTTGTCCTGGAGCTTCCCGTAGGTCTTGTGAAGCCCTTCTCCATTCTCGGTCTCCTCGTCCTCCTGCCAAACCGCGAGGGGGGACAGGAGTAAAGGGATGGGCACCTGGCGCCCAGCCCAAGCCGTATTGCACAGGGAACGCAGATACGCCTCCGCTGCCTCCTTCTCCAGCCCTCCCAGAATGTGCAAATGATCGCGGCCCAGCAGGTAGCTGCGAGCGGGATAGCCCAGCGCCTGCACGGCCAGGTGTTCGATCCAATAGGGCCAGATCATTTCCAGGCGCGGATCCTTACTCGAACCGAGCTTGCTGGCGGACCAGTGCAGCAAGGCGTGCTCTCCTGCTGCGTTGCGTCGCAAGCCACCGATTTCTCCCCAAAGCTGCCCTTCCTTCCAGGAAAGGTCCAAGGCGAGAAGCGTCATTTCTTCCGGATACTGTTGGCGCAGGAGCAGCATTTGCGCCAAAGGTTGCTCTAGCCCTGCTTGCAATTCCTCGGACAGGAGTTGTCCCCAGTCACCGGCCGGGAATTCCCCACGGCGCAACTGGCACTGAGCCTGCGCCTGTAGAGCAAGCTCGGGATCGGCGGATATCTCGCTCTGCGCCGCCGCAATACGTTCGTCCCCCAGGCGCCAGCTTTGCAGACCATCCAGGGCAAAGGGCTCCAGATCTTCTGCCAGTACCTGTTCTCTCTTGGGAAAGTGGATATCCAGCCCTTGCTGGAGAAAGTAGCGCGCCGGATTCTTGCCAAAATTGGCCAGGTCCAGCAGGCTCAGGACGGGCGGATCCGCGGCAGAAATGGCAGCCTCCTCCAGGGGTAGCGCCGCATCGGTACTCCTGCTCCACCACTCCCGCGCGTAGGTAAAGTGTGCGCCCCCAGCGGCGGCGTATTGGCGACTGAACGCCTGAAGGGGATAATTTGTTGTCAATGCGGCAAGAAATGCCTCTCCGCGCAGAACTCTACCGTCCTGCTCGCCACCCCACACGCGGCTGAGATGATCGCGCAACTGCGCCACCAGAACCGAGGGTGGCTCCTCGCTGTCATCCCGTGGGCTGCGCCCACTCCAGAAAATCTGTAGGGAGTCCCGCGCGGAAAGCAGAGCCTCAAGGAAGAGATAACGATCATCCTCCCGCCGTGAGCGGTCGCCAGGACGATAGTCGGATCGCAGCAGATCAAACTCTGGTGCGATCTGCCGCCGGGGATAATCCTTCTCGTTCAACCCCAGCAGGTAGATATGCCGGAAGGGAATCGCACGCATCGGCATCAGGGTGGCAAAGGTGAGCCCGCCAGAAAAAAACGCCGCACTTTGCCGCGTCTGTATTTCGATCGCCCCCCGCCAGGCTTGCGCCACAATATCCAGGGATAATGCTTCCCTCGGTGTTGCAGCTTCGCATTCTTCCGACCATTGTTGCAGAGCCTCGCGCAGCATCAGAACGATCGCTTCCTCTCCGTCATCCTGGGTTAGGAAAAAATCTTCAAGCAGTTGCCCCAACAGTCCTCTCCAGGCCGCTGCGGACCTGACCCCGCGCAAACGTTTTTGCCATTGGGCGAGGAATTGCAACAACTGGATGAAGGGCATCAGTCGCACCCCGCCATCCAGCGGCAAATAACTGGGCTCGATCTCCCAGGACGCAGCGCCATTGCCGACGGCGTAGCCGAGCAGCAGGCGTTGTAGGGCAAAAACCCAGGTGTGGGAGGCAGACTCTTCCCGTACCAGGCCAAGCTCCTGGCGCTGCCCGCTGCTCAGGCCCCAACGGGCGCCAGCCTGCTGCAGCCAAGATTGCAAGAGCGGCAAGTCTTCAGCGCGGATACCGAAGCGTCGCCGCAGCGCCGGAATATCGAGGAGATCCCAGAGCATACTCGCCGGGAAGCGGGATTGCGGCAATGCCAGGAGCACGTCCAGGGCGCGTAGCAAAGGATTTTCCTGCAGCACTGGGGCATCTACCAACCGGTAGGATAGCGAGCGCGGGTCAGACGTCGGATAGCGTCCGAAGACTGCGTCGATATGGGCTGCGTAGCCTTCCAGGGTAGGCAGCATGATCAGGATGTCGCGGGGACGGAGATTCTCGTCGAGACGCAACGCCTCCAAAATCTGATCCTGCAGAATCTCTAACTCCCGCAATGGGCCATGGGCCACGTGAAAGCGCAAGGAGTAATCCCGCGCCAGATCCACGGCTGGCCAAATTTCCCGACTCTCGCTGCTGGGACGCAGGTGCAGGATGTCGTCCTGCAATTGCTGCAGCAAGGTGCGCGTCTCCCCAGGGGTAAACAGCTCAATACGTTGTGACGCATACGCCTGATCCCTCTCTGTTGCAGCACTCTCCAAGGCGGCAAGATAATCCCGACCCGTCCTGCCCCAAGCGGCGAGCAAGGGATGACCATGCTCCGGCAAGGCGGTGGGATCCCCTTGCGGTCGCGCCTGCTTTCGTCCGCGCGCCTCGGTGCGCAACAGATCGTAGCCACTGACAATGTCCCCCCAATAGTAAGAAGAGGGATCCTGCACCAGGATGAGGACTGGTAGATGTTTTGCGAGTTCCGCCAATGCCATCAAGGTCTGCTGCGGTAAGGACGAGATGCCAAAGACCAGAAGACGAGGCGGTAAGACTTGCGGGAAAGCGCCGCCGCGCAATGCATCGAGAAATTGGCGATGAATTTCGGCACGCGAGCTTCCGTAAGGCTCAAGCTCTCGCAAATCCGCACGTACCGTTCTCCAGAGCTGCGCTTGCCAGCGTTGTTCGACCGGTAGCAATCTGCCCTCTCGCCCATCCAAACCGGGTAGGGTGTCACGCCCCTCTTCCCAGGCCAGCAGCCAATCCGCACGATAGACCTGATACTGGTCATAGAGATCGGCAATGCGTTCAGCCAACTGAAAGCGTCGTCGCCCCTGCGGATCCTCGCGCAAAAATTGCCGCAACGGCGCATAGACTGCACCGGGCAGATGTTCCAACAGACGAAAGAGGTGCCAGCGCAGACGCTCCTTATCGAGGGGTGAGCTCTCCGGTACCGCGCTCCGCCCGAGAACCCCTCGATACGCGCGCCACAAAAATTGCGCCGGAAGGAGAAATTCCAGACCCGCTGCAATGCCTTTTTCGGCAAAACCGATTTTCAACCATTCCGCCACACCATTGCTCTGCACCAGAATGGTTTCCTTACGCAGGAGCGGCAGCGGATGCTGGATGCAGTGGCGCAGGAGAAGCTCGCGCAGATCCTCAGCCCGTTGACTGTGCACCAGGGTCAGTCCGCCCGCCGCCATCTCAGTGTCCAGGGGCCTGTCTACCCATCAGGCTCGGCCAGGCGGCGCGCAAATAATCGACCATGCTCCACAGGGTCATGGCCGCCGCCAACAGCAGCAGAACAATGCCGATATCACGGGCGGCAATGCCGCCAGCCAAGGGACCGGAATAAACCAGAAAAAGAATGGCCAACATCTGCAAGGTAGCCTTGATCTTGCCCAACCAAGAGACGGAGACTTTTTTGCGCTCTCCGATCTCTGCCATCCACTCCCGCAGTGCCGAAACGGTAATCTCCCGTCCGACGATGATGCTGGTCAGAATCCCGGCGAGAACGGCTGGCATCTCTCCCGTCGCGCAAATCAGCACCAGCGCAGTAGCCACCATGAGCTTATCGGCCACCGGATCCAGAAAGGTCCCGAAGGGAGAAACCCCGTTGTAGCGTCGGGCCAGATATCCATCGGCCCAATCGGTCAGGGCAGCCAGGGCAAAAATGGCCGTTGCCCCATAACTCCTCTCCACGCCACCAAGGAAAAACAGCAACACGAATACCGGAATCAATAGAATGCGCAGCATCGTCAGAAAATTAGGAAGACGCGCCATCATGTTCGGGCTCCGGAATGAAAGTAATCATAGATCCGCTGCGCCAGCTCACGGCGTATGCCCTCTACTCGTTGCAGGTCATCGACCCCCGCATCGCGCACCCCGCGCAAGCCACCAAAGCGGCGCAATAGCGCACTGCGACGTTTGGGACCGATACCGGAGATGGCATCGAG
Organism: Acidithiobacillus acidisediminis; assembly: GCF_023277115.1. Taxonomy (NCBI): domain Bacteria; kingdom Pseudomonadati; phylum Pseudomonadota; class Acidithiobacillia; order Acidithiobacillales; family Acidithiobacillaceae; genus Acidithiobacillus; species Acidithiobacillus acidisediminis. Next base: position 1,458,503 of record NZ_JALQCS010000001.1, on the reverse strand, counting down.
ATCCGACTCCTGCCGTGCCTTCTGTCGCCGTGCCCGGTGGCCGGTAATGGCAAAGCGATGGGCTTCATCACGAATTTCCTGAATGATCAGCAAGGCGGGATCGTCCGCCGCCAGCTGTCGCGGGCTGGACCATTGCGGCGCATGTAGCCATTCCAGGCCGGGACGCCGGCTACTCCCTTTGGCTACCCCGCAGAGCTGGATACCGTCAATGCCCAAGCTGCGCAGAGCGGCAGCTGCACGCGCCAGTTGGGCCGCTCCACCGTCAATAAACACAATTTCTGGTAGTGCCTGACCTTCGTCCTGCAGGCGCGCATAGCGGCGCAAAACAGCCTGTTCCATGGCGGCATAGTCATCTCCCGGCGTGATGTCGCGCATATTGAAGCGCCGATAGGCCTCCTTGCGCGCACCATCGGCGTCGAAGACCACGCAGGAGGCCGTCGCGGCTTCACCCTGGGTATGGCTGATGTCGAAACACTCCATGCGTTGGGGCAACTCGTCCAGGTCGAATAGCTCCTGTAACCTTTGCATGCGTCGCCGCGACTGGCTGGCGCCCTGCTGGCGTGTGCGCAGGGCCATGCGGGCATTGGTTTCCGCCAACTGCATCCAGCGCCGGCGCGGACCACGCTGCGCTTGATCCAGCAACACCTTATGCCCTGACAGATCCGTCAACGCTGCTTGCAGAGTAGCGGCGGCACGAGGGAGGACGTTGACCAGGAGGTTCCCGGGAATTTCCCGATCGGCATAAAACTGACTGAGAAACGCGGCCATCATCTCGGCCCCGCGCACGCCCTCGCTATGGCGCGGGAAAATCGCCCGACCGCCAAGCTGACGACCGTGACGCAGAAGACTCAGATAGACGCACCATTGCCCTTCCTCCTCCACCGCCGCCAGCACATCGAAATCACCGCCGCCCGACTGCGCAACATATTGGCGCTCCTGAATCTTGGACAAGGCCGCCACTTGGTCACGTAGGCGCGCCGCTTCTTCAAAAGCCAGATTTTCTGCCGCGCTCTGCATCCGTTCTTGCAGATCCTGGAGTACCTCATCACTGCGCCCCTGGAGAAACTGTATGGTGGATTTGACGTCAGCAGCGTAGTCCTGCGCGCTGATGTGCCCCACGCAAGGACCGCTACAGCGGCGAATCTGATAATGCAAACAGGCGCGACTCCGATTGCGAAACACGCTGTCTTCGCAGGTACGCAAGCGAAAGGCCTTTTGCAATAACACCATGCTCTCGCGCAACGAGGTGACCGCTGGATACGGGCCAAAGTATTGCCCTTTGCGTCGTTGCGCACCGCGGTGAAAACTCATACGGGGGAAAGTACTACTGGTTTCGATGAACAGGTAGGGGTAGCTCTTATCATCCCGAAGCAGGATGTTGTATGGGGGATGATGACGCTTGATGAGCTGCGCCTCCAACACCAGGGCCTCGGTTTCGGTATGGGTATGAATCACCTCCACCCGCTGCACTTGTTGCAACATGGCGAGTGTCTTCGGGCTGTGGCGGTTCTTGTGAAAGTACGAGCTTACCCGGCGCTTGAGGTTGCGGGCCTTGCCAACGTACAGAATCTGCCCGGCAGCGGCAAACATCTGGTAAACACCGGGCCCCACACTCAGCTGACGCAAAAAATCCGCAAGGACGAAGACCTGCTCCGACTCCGGCAAAACTTCCTGCAGCGGCGCCTCAACCGGCTTGGAGGTCATCGAGGCGACGCAGGTAATCCCAAGTGTAGATGCCTGTTCCATGTCCATCACTGAAGTGTAGCTGTACTGCATAATTACCGACGGGTTGGATGTCCACCAGCTGCACCTCCTCCTTGCCGATAATGGTCTGCGCCTGATCCGGCGTGTGCCCTTTGCATTCCGCGCAAGGACATTCCACCCGCAGGTGTTCGAAGGTCAGGCGACTGGTATGCCCATCCCCCCACTCAACTTCCAGCACCTTACTGAGCATGAGAGGACGTATCTCCATCGGTTGGTTCCGTGCTGACATCCTTTCGCCTCGCTGGTCAGGGTAAGGGCTCTAGGGTACAATCCGCGCCCAGCAAAGGGAATGCTTCTACAGGACTGCACATGAAAATCTCCGCTTTCGATATTCGGCCCGGCAACATTCTGGAATATGAGAAGGGCCTTTGGCGCGTACTCAAAACCGATTTTGTCAAACCGGGTAAGGGCGGCGCCTTCATGCAGGTGGAAATGAAGAACATCGAGACCGGAACCAAGACCAACCAGCGCTTCCGCTCGGAAGAGAAAATGGAAAAGGCAGTGGTGGAGCCGCGCAAGATGCAGTTCCTCTACAACGACGGTACCGGCTACATCTTCATGGACAACGAGAATTTTGAGCAATTGACCTTGGGTGAGGATCTGCTGGAAGGGCAAACGGGCTATTTGTTACCGAATACCGAAATCCAGGTCAATCTGCATAATGATCGCCCGATCGGCGTCGAACTGCCCCCTGTGGTCATCCTCGAAGTCGTGGAAGCCGAACCATCGATCAAGGGACAAACCGCGACTGGTTCCTACAAGCCCGCGCGCATGGAGACCGGGATTACGGTGCAGGTTCCCCAGTTCGTCAATAATGGCGAAAAAATTCGCGTCAACACCGTGGATGGTAGCTACATCGATCGCGCCTAGCGGCAGCGCCTTCCGCTTTCCAAAGAAGCCCGCCACGAGCGGGCTTTATGATCTGGCACGACGAGAACAAGCTTCAGGAGGCGTTACTGGGAGTCGATTTCGGGATCACCCAAACAAAAATCTCGTTTTTACCGATCAGCCCCAAGTTGCGCCGCGCCAGACCAGCCACGGCACCAGAATCCCTCTGCAGACTCAAGACTTCGGCTGCGAGTTTATCATTACGCTTCTGCAGGCCCTGCACGGTAGTGTTCCGATGCTCCACCTGCGCATGCAACTGTGCCACCGTCCACCAACTTCCCGCCCCGAACCAGAGAAAATATTGCAGCGCAATCAAGGCGGCGAGCAGGACAAGATCTGCGCGACTCAACCCGGCGATGCGGGACACCGCAGCGCGCGCAGAGTACAAAGAGTTGTCCCACACAACCGCCATAGAATTTCTATCCGAATAACCTTGAAATGCTGTTAGACAGTATTAGTCCAAATTGTAAAAGGCTGCAAGCCCCGGGAAGCGTGCAGCATCCGCCAATTCCTCTTCAATACGCAACAAGCGGTTATATTTTGCCACCCGATCCGTACGCGAAAGGGAACCGGTCTTGATCTGACCACAGCCCGTGGCCACGGCCAAATCGGCCAGCGTCGTATCTTCCGTCTCCCCAGAGCGATGCGAAACAATGGCGGTATAACTATGCGTCTTCGCCATCTCGATCGCCGCCAGGGTCTCGCTCAGCGTGCCGATCTGATTCAGCTTGATGAGAATGCTGTTCCCCACACCGCGATCAATGCCCTCACGCAGAATGCGGGTGTTGGTGACAAAAATGTCATCGCCCACGAGTTGCAGTCGATCCCCTAGACGGTCGGTGAGCTGTACCCAACCCTCCCAGTCGTTTTGATCCATCCCATCCTCGATACTGAGAATCGGATAGCGGTCGACCAGGTCGTTAAGATATTCGACAAACTGGCCGCTATCCAGGGATCGACCCTCGCTGTGCAGGTGATATTTCCCTTCCTGGAAAAACTCGCTCGATGCCGCATCCATGCCCAACCAGATGTCTTCGCCTGGGGTATAGCCGGCCTGGGTGATCGCCTCGACCAACAGCTCGAGCGCCGCCTCGTTGGACGGTAGATTGGGCGCAAAACCACCCTCATCCCCCACTGTGGTCGTCAGACCTTGACCATGCAGTACCGCCTTCAAGCGATGGAAGACCTCCACTCCCATTTGCAAAGCCTCGGAGAAGGACTCCGCACCGGCCGGAATGATCATGAATTCCTGCATGTCGATAGCATTGTCTGCATGCGCACCGCCGTTGATGACGTTCATCATCGGCACCGGAAGCTGGATTGGCCCAAGCCCCCCCATGTACCGATATAGCGGCAGTCCCAGGGAACGAGCCGCGGCATGGGCAGAGGCGAGGGACACGCTGAGAATGGCGTTGGCACCCAAACGTGATTTGTTGGGGGTGCCGTCGAGGGCACAGAGCTCGGCATCGATTTCCTGCTGCTGCTCCACCTCCATTCCCAGCAGAGCATCCTGGATTTCCCCATTGACGTTTTCCACTGCTCGGCGCACGCCCTTACCGCCATAGCGTTCATCACCGTCACGCAATTCCATCGCTTCGCGCTCGCCGGTGGAGGCGCCACTGGGGACGATGGCCCGGCCCATGGCACCATTCTCGAGAGTCACTTCGGCTTCGACAGTGGGATTACCACGGGAGTCGAGCACTTCCCGGGCATGGATCTGGACGATGGCAGTCATGGTAGCAACTCCTCTGGATGGTTTTCAGGAAAATCTTGTGACTTTACGGCAGCGTCAATGGCTTGCAGTACTTGGAGCAACGCTTCCATCTGACCGAGAGGCCAGGCATTGGGACCATCAGAAAGGGCACAACGCGGATCCGGATGGGTTTCCATGAACAGCCCCGAAACACCTGCGGCAACGGCGGCCCGAGCCAATACCGGGACGAATTCCCGCTGCCCGCCAGAGCGGTCACCTTGCCCACCGGGCAGTTGCACCGAGTGGGTAGCGTCGAAGACCACCGGACAACCGGTCTGCCGCATCACCGCCAGAGAGCGCATATCGGAAACCAAATTATTGTAACCAAAGCTCACGCCACGCTCACAGACAAGAATCTGCTCGTTACCCGTTGCCTTGGCCTTGGCCACCACATGCACCATGTCCCAGGGGGCCAGAAACTGTCCCTTCTTGATATTCACCGGCTTGCCGGTGGCGGCCACGGCTTGGATGAAGTCGGTCTGCCGACACAGAAAGGCGGGGGTCTGCAGCACATCCACCACCTCGGCCACCGCCGTCACATCCTCCTTTTCATGGACGTCGGTGAGCACAGGCACACCGATTTCCTGACGCACCTTGGCAAGGATACGCAGCCCTTCGTCCATCCCCGGCCCACGAAAACTACCACCAGAAGAGCGATTGGCCTTGTCGTAAGAACTTTTATAGATGAAGGGAATCTGCAGGCGCGCGCAGATGTCCCGCAAGGTGGCGGCACTACGCAGGGCGAGGTCTTCACTCTCGATGGCGCAGGGACCAGCGATCAGGAAAAAGGGGGCGCGCAAAGCAACAGGAAAACCCAACAAATCCATCAACGCCCCTCCTGACTGCGATAGTTCTCGGCCGCAGCAATAAAGGCATCAAAGAGCGGATGACCTTGGCGCGGATTACTGGTGAATTCGGGATGAAACTGGCAGCCGAGAAACCAGGGGTGCCCCGGCAACTCGATCACCTCGACCAGGGCAGCATCGGCGGATCGCCCGGAAAAGCGCAGCCCGGCCTGCGCCAGGGGTTCCAGATAGCGATTATTGAACTCGAAACGATGTCGATGACGCTCCTCGATCTCTCGCTGGCCATAGGCGCGTTCCGCCAAACTGCCGGGTTCGAGAATGCAGGTCTGCGCCCCAAGACGCATCGTCCCGCCCAGATTACCCCCCTCCTCTCGGTAGGCTACCTTGCCACTCGGATCGGTCCAGCGCTGCATCAGGGTGATGACCGGCTCTGGGGTATCGGGATCGAGCTCGGTGCTGTTCGCAGCGACGAGGCTCGCGCAGTGGCGAGCAAACTCGACGACCGCCAATTGCATTCCGAGACAGATTCCCAGATACGGGATGCGCTGTTCGCGCGCATGGCGGATGGCCCGGATTTTTCCTTCCGTTCCTCGACCACCAAAGCCGCCGGGCACCAGGATCGCATCGGCTGCAGCCAGACACTCCGGTCCATGCTCCTCGATCTCCTCCGCATCGACATAGAGGAAGCGAATCTTGCGCCGCGCCCGCAATCCAGCATGCAGGAGTGCCTCAGAAAGCGACTTGTAGGACTCGGTCAGACCCACATATTTGCCCACCAATGCGATGCACAGTTCCCCTTGGGGATGCTCCAGGGCATCGATGATACCTTGCCACACAGAGAGATCCGGGGCCTTTGACTGCAGCTGTAAATCTTCCACAACCAAGTCATCCAGGCCTTGGGCATGGAACAGCAAAGGAATGCGATAGATGCTATCGGTATCAATGGCCGAAATCACGGCACGATCCGGCAGGTTGGAAAAGAGCGCGATCTTGGCCCGATGATCCTCGGGAATCGGCCGGTCGGCACGACAGAGCAGAACATCAGGCTGGATACCAATGGCACGCAACTCCCGCACGGAATGCTGCGTGGGCTTGGTTTTCATCTCCCCCGCCGAGGGCAGGTAGGGCACCAAGGTGAGATGCAAAAAGATGGTGTTGCCCCGCCCCTCGTCCACCGCCATCTGGCGAATGGCCTCCAGGAATGGTTGGGATTCGATATCGCCGACGGTACCGCCAATTTCCACCATCGCCACATCTGCATCACCGGCACCCAAGCGGATCCGCCGCTTGATCTCATCGGTGATATGGGGGATGACTTGCACTGTGCGCCCCAAGTAATCGCCGCGACGCTCTTTCTCGATCACGGTCTGGTAGACCAGACCGGTGGTGAAGTTGTTGCGCTGGCTCATGCGCGCCGACAGAAACCGCTCGTAGTGCCCGAGGTCGAGGTCGGTTTCCGCGCCATCGGCGGTCACGAAGACCTCGCCATGTTGAAATGGGCTCATGGTGCCTGGATCGACGTTGATGTAAGGATCCAGCTTGAGCATCGTCACCCGCAGGCCACGTGCCTCGAGCAGTGCGCCCAAGGCGGCGCCGGCAGCGCCTTTACCGAGAGAGGAGACGACTCCGCCGGTGACAAAAATGTACTTGGTCATCGCGCCCCTCAAGATCTCCCGGAAAACGCCTGCATGGTAGCCAATTCAGACCATGCAAACAATGGAGGTAGTAGCAGCCAGACCCTCCGCTGCTTTATGCTGCGTCAGAAAGAAACCCTATGAAGGAGGGAAAATGCACAAACCATCTGCTCTTTGCATACTGCTTGCCATGGCAGCGACCCTGTGCGCCGCCCCAAGTTTTGCCGCTACCCAGTTGTTACCTGGCCAGTGGCAGGAAAACGTGCTCATGGACGGCGGAATGCACGACCAACTCCAGTTCTGCCTACACCGCTCCGATCCCTTTGCACAATTCCTCCATGCGCGCCCCGGCTCGGTATGCCGGCGTACGGCCCTGGAGCACACGGGCCCCAACTCCATCCGTCTGCAGGAGATCTGTACAGGCACGACTGATCCCTATCACCTGCAGGCCGAGATCACCCTCCACATCGGGTCAGATGGCCGCAGCTATCAGGGAACCCTGCACGGCACGATGCAGGTCGCGGGGGAAACGGTTCCGATACAAGAAACCCTGACAGGAACCTACCAAGGCGCCTGCCGCTAAACTCTAGCGAGACGCCATCCCCGCCCTACGAGCGAGCGGGGGTGGTATCGGGCACCTTACTTCAGGGTCGCCATGTCGATAACGAAACGATACTTCACATCGCTCTTCAACATCCGCTCGTACGCGGTATTGATGTAATCCATGGGGATGATTTCAATATCTGAGCCGATACCATGTTGGGCACAAAAATCGAGCATTTCCTGCGTTTCTGCAATGCCGCCGATCAGGGAACCGGCCAAGCTGCGACGCTTGAAGATCAAGCTGAACACCTCTGGAGAGGGATGCGGTGTTTCCGGCGCTCCAACCAAAGTCATCGTTCCATCCCGCTTCAATAATTGCAGGAGGGCATTGATGTCGTGGGGAGCGGCCACGGTATTCAGAATGAAATCAAAACGACCGACCTGCTTGGCCATCTGCTGCGGATCCTTGGAGATGCAGACCTCATCTGCGCCGAGACGCTTGCCATCCTCCGCCTTGCCTGGCGACGTCGTGAACAGCACCACGTGCGCCCCCATGGCATGGGCCAGTTTTACCCCCATATGTCCCAAACCGCCGAGCCCCACAATACCAACGGTCATGCCCGGCCCTACGCGCCAATGTCGTAGTGGGGAGTAAGTGGTAATTCCAGCGCAGAGCAGCGGCGCAACGCGGGCCAGATCTTTTTCCCCATGGGTGATCTTTAGGACAAAAGACTCCTTGACCACAATCTGTTGCGAGTACCCACCAAAAGTATTCTCACCGCCAAAAACCGGGCCGTTGTAGGTACCGGTGAAGCCGTTCTCGCAGTATTGCTCTTCCCCCTCGTGGCAGGAAGAACAATGCCCACAGCTATCGACCATACAACCAACGCCAGCAAGATCTCCCACCTGGAATTTCGTTACCGCGCTACCCACTGCAGTCACTCGTCCAACAATCTCATGTCCGGGTACAGCAGGATATAGGGTGTTATGCCATTCATTCCGCGCGGTATGCAGGTCAGAGTGGCACACCCCGCAGTACAGGATATCGATCTGCACATCGTCCGGGCGCGGCTCGCGGCGATCGATGTGAAAGGGCGCCAAAGGTACATCGGCGGCTTGTGCGGCATAGGCTTTGACGGAACTCACGGACACCTCCTTATAAATACCAACCAGTCGGTTCATTATAGTGCAGCCGCCAGCTGTCTGCCAAACCTCAGCCAAAGAGGCGTGCTCGTTCCTCAATGGCTGCGCCTTGCTCAGGCGCTCGCCCGGCGCAGATTCCCCTGATAAATTTTGACCTTGGCATGCTCCCGCAAGGCTTGCAAATAGGCGCTGCTCAGCAAGCGTACGCGTTGCTCGGCAAGGGATCGCTGAATCTCGCTGCGAACCGAGGGATTCAGCAAGTCTGGGCTCGGTAACACCACCCCGGTAACCGCATACAGGGTGCTGCCGGTCGCGTCTTCCACCGATCCGGAACTGATTTTCCCCCTCGCCGGAGCGGGGGCAAAAAAGATCTTCTCAAGCAACGCCGAGGGCAGACCGTTCGCTGCGCGGCGGGAGAGCTCAGGATAATGCACCAGATACGCAGCATCCTGGGCTTGCCAGGACTGTATGCTCTGCTGCCTCTGCACGGCCTGCAACAGTTGCGCGGCTGCCTTTTGCCGCAACTGCTCCGCCTGTTGCTGCGCCAAAATCCCACGAACCTGATCCTCCACCGCCGACAAATCTTGGGCGCGCGCGGGCTGATAGTGCACGAGATGGACCGCTAGCAGATCGCCATTGGCAAGGCGCAGGGCGCTACTGTTTTTCCCTGCCCGCACTGCCGCACTGAAGGCCAAGGCAACGGCTTTGGGATCGGCGAAAACACCCGTTCCCGTTTTACCCTGCCGCAAGCTGGTGCTTTTTTGCACCTGCAGGTGGTACTGCTTGGCCACGGCGTCCAAATTTGCACTACTGAATAAGACATTCTTGAAATTATCTACCTGCGCCTCGAACTGCAGCTCGGGAGAACTTCCGCTGGCAGAGGAGGCACTGGCAAAATCCTGCTTGCCAAAAACGACATACTGCACTTGTATCTCGGCCGGCAACTGAAACTGTCCCTGATGTGACTGGTAATAGGCGCGAATCTCTGCCGGGCTTGGATGGGCCTGGGGCAGAAACTGGCTATTGTCCAGCGTCAGGACATAGACATTGCGATATTCCTGAGACCACTGCCAAACCGCTTGCGCCTCTTGCGGCGAAGCACTGGCAAGAATCTGAGGTAGGGACTGCAATTGCTCGAGCAGCATACCCTGCCGCAATTGCGCCTCAAATTGTGCCGGCGTCAGCCCATTTTCATGCAGGAGCTGATTGTAGCGAGCTCGCGAAAATTTTCCGTTTTCAGCGAATACTGGCATCGCTACGATCTTGGCGCGCAGGGCGGTATCAGGAACCTGCAGGTGCAACCGGTTCGCCTCATGGGCAAGCAAGAGATCGTCGATCATGCCGTCGAGCACCTGCTGCGCAAAGGCAGGAGTTTTCGTGATCTTGCTTGCCGCCTCGCTACCAAAGACATGGGTGTATTGCTCTGTGGCCTGCTGCAGTCGATGTTGGAAGACGCTGCCACTGATCTTCTCACCATCCACTTTGGCGACAATCTGGGACGAATCTCCCTGATCAAATAGATAGCCACTCACACCCCAAAGTACAAAAGAGAGCCCAATCAGGAGCATGCCAATTTTCGCTACCCACGATTGGGCGAGACCACGAAACACGTCAAGCATTCAGGAACCTCAAGTTTACGGGGCAAAGACTACAACCCGGCGAAAAATAAAAAAGGCGACCCCAGCGGGGTCGCCTGCGATGATGGCGGGGTGGACGGGGCTCGAACCCGCGACCTCCGGCGTGACAGGCCGGCATTCTGACCAACTGAACTACCACCCCGCTAGGGCTATGGTGGGCGGTGAGGGGCTCGAACCCCCGACATTCGGCGTGTAAAGCCGACGCTCTACCAACTGAGCTAACCGCCCGACCAGAAGACTTAGTTTACTGCATCCCGCAGCGCTTTGCCAGCCTTGAACTTGGGCGAACGACTGGCGGGAATCATGATTTCCGCACCGGTGGCAGGATTCCGGCCCTTCCGCGCTTCACGTTCCGCAACCACAAAGGAGCCAAAACCTACCAAGGTCACCTGATCGCCAGCCTGTAGCGCCTCGGTAACGACCTTGATCGCGGCATCCAGGGTGCGACCAGCCGCCGCGCGCGAGACATCGGCTTCTTCTGCAATTTTTTCGATCAATTCAGACTTGTTCATGATTCCTTATCTCCTGAGTGTGTGCGGTATACCAGAGTACTGCCAAGGCCCGAGTTTTATAGCAGGACAAAAAAAGTACTGTCAAGGACGGTTTTACCAAAAAATGGCCTCGAAATACCTTTTCGAGGCCAGGATTTTACTTAATGTGCCGCCCCTCGTTTGCCGGGGCTCTCCTCGGCCGTGACAGCAGTTGGCGCAACGGCGCTTTCTTCGCTGTCCGACCGTGGCTCTGGCAACCGTTCCAGAGCGATGGCAAAGACCTCGTCAATCCAACGCACCGGCTTGATGGTAAGGGCATCACGCACGTTTTTGGGGATATCCTGCAAGTCTTTTTCATTCTCCGCCGGAATCAATACCGTACTGATTCCACCGCGATGTGCGGCCAGCAGTTTTTCTTTCAAGCCACCGATGGGCAGAACCTCGCCACGCAAGGTGATTTCGCCTGTCATGGCCACGCTGGCATGCACGGGAATACCGGTGAGCGCCGATACCAGAGCTGTCACCATACCAATGCCCGCGCTGGGACCATCTTTGGGCGTCGCCCCTTCCGGCACATGGATATGCACATCCTTGGTCTGATAGAAATCGGCGGCAATACCCAAAATGCTGGAACGTGCCCGGACCACACTCATTGCAGCCTGGATCGACTCCTGCATCACATCACCCAATTTCCCGGTAATCAACAACTTGCCGCGACCCGGAACAACGACGGCCTCGATACTGAGCAACTCTCCGCCGACTTCCGTCCAAGCCAATCCGGTAACTTCACCAACGCGATTTTCCTTTTCTGCCTTGCCGAAATCGAAGCGCTGCACCCCGAGATATTTATCGAGATTACGCTCGCTGATCTGAACTTTTTGTCGCTTTTTATCGAGCAGGAGTTCCTTCACCACCTTACGACAGAGACGGGCAAGTTCGCGTTCCAGATTTCTTACCCCAGCCTCCCGAGTATAATGCCGAATAATGTCGCGAACGACCGCCGTCGAGATGCTGATCTCCTCCTTGCGCAACCCTGCCTTTTCCATTTGCTTGGGTAACAGGTACTGATTGGCAATATGGATCTTCTCGTCCTCGGTATAGCCCGAGATACGGATGACCTCCATACGGTCCATCAACGGCGCTGGAATATTCAGGGTATTCGCCGTCGTCACGAACATCACCTCGGAGAGGTTGAAATCCACCTCTAGGTAGTGGTCGTTGAAGGTATTGTTCTGCTCAGGATCCAGGACTTCGAGCAGAGCAGAGGCCGGATCGCCACGAAAATCCATCGCCATCTTGTCGACTTCGTCGAGCAACATGAGTGGGTTGCGCGTTGCCACCTTGGATAGGCTTTGCACGATCTTGCCGGGCAAAGCGCCGATGTAAGTGCGCCGATGCCCACGGATTTCTGCCTCATCCCTTACCCCACCCAGGGACATGCGCACGAACTTCCGTCCCGTCGCCTGCGCAATGGAGCGGCCCAGACTGGTCTTTCCTACACCCGGCGGCCCAACCAGACAGAGGATCGGCCCATGACTGTTGCCGACCCGCTGCTGTACCGCTAGGTACTCGAGAATGCGTTCTTTCACATCTTCCAGACCATAGTGGTCGGCATCCAGGATTTCCTTTGCCCGCACCAGATCCTGGGTAATTTTGCTGCGCTTCTTCCAAGGAACGGCCACTAGCCAATCGATGTAATTGCGCACGACGGTGGCCTCTGCCGACATCGGGCTCATCATCCGCAGCTTCTTCAGCTCCGCCTCAGCCTTGGCACGTACGTCCTTGGGCATGCCCGCCTTTTGAATCTTGCGCGCCAGCTCATCCGTCTCACTGCCCCCCTCTTCCGAGAGGTCCCCGAGCTCTTTCTGGATGGCCTTCATCTGCTCATTCAGGTAGTACTCGCGCTGGCTTTTCTCCATCTGCCGTTTCACTCGACCCCGGATGCGTTTCTCTACCTGCAGCAGGTCAATCTCCGATTCCATCATGCCCAGCAAGTGTTCGAGGCGGGCCCGGGTATCCGCCTTTTCCAGAATCTCCTGCTTTTCTTCCAGCTTGAGATTGAGATGCGCCGCGACCGTATCCGCCAGGCGTGCTGGATCGTCGATGCTGGCCAAGGTTTGCAGAATCTCTGGCGGGATCTTTTTGTTGAGCTTGACGTATGCCTCAAATTGCGCCTGCACGGAGCGCAACAGAGCCTCCAGTTCGCGGTCACTCTCGGTACCCGAACGCACCAAGACAATCTGTGCCCGGAGCGCCTCATCTACCGGCAAAAAGGTCTGGATGCGGGCACGGTCGGTGCCTTCGACCAGAACCTTGACCGTACCGTCTGGCAATTTCAGAAGCTGCAGGATGGTCGCCACGGTCCCGATACGGAAGATGCGCTCCGGCTCGGGGTCGTCATCCGCCGCGTTGCGCTGGGCGACGAGTAGGATCTGCTTGTCGCCGGCCATTGCATCTTCCAAGGCACGGATAGACTTCGGTCGCCCAACAAAGAGGGGAATGACCATGAAAGGAAAAACGACCACGTCGCGCAGCGGCAGGACGGGGACGATGATAGATTCTTCGCTCATGAGAGAACTCGGTTTGGATTCAGCCACGCTTCACTCCACGGGTAACGGGGGGAAAAGAATCTCTCCCCTGTGAGGAGGAAATGGGGACCGACGCCGCTTTTTTCAACGACGTCGGACGGGAAGAACTTCAGGCCGGATGGGAGACGTCCGCCTTGACCGCCTCGTCATACACCAGCAGCGGTTTGTTGGCATTTTCGACTACCCCCGTATCGACCACCACTTTCTTGATCCCGGTCATGGAGGGTAACTCATACATGGTATCCAGAAGGATCTGCTCAAGGATGGAGCGCAGACCACGCGCGCCAGTCTTGCGGGTGAGCGCCTTCTTGGCAATCGCCCGCAAGGCCTCGGGTCGGATCTCGAGCTGGATACCCTCCAGGGCAAAGAGCTTCTGATATTGCTTGACCAAGGCATTCTTTGGCTCGGTCAGGATCGTTACCAGGGCGTCTTCATCCAGCTCTTCCAAGAGGGCGAGAATGGGCAAGCGGCCGACAAACTCTGGGATCAACCCATAGCGAACGAGGTCCTCGGGCTCGAGGTTTTCCATCATCGTTGCCGTAGCCAGGCTCTCTTTTCCCTTTTTGATCTTGGCACCGAAACCAATGCCGCCCTTCTCGAGACGGCTGGCCACGGCCTTTTCCAGACCAGCAAAGGCACCCCCACAGATGAAGAGGATATTGCGCGTATCCACCTGCAGAAACTCCTGCTGTGGATGCTTACGACCACCCTGAGGCGGAACGGAGGCAACCGTGCCTTCGATCAATTTGAGCAGTGCCTGCTGCACCCCCTCGCCAGAGACATCGCGGGTAATCGACGGATTCTCGGACTTGCGCGAGATCTTGTCGATTTCATCGATGTAGACAATGCCGGTCTGCGCCTTTTCTACGTCATAATCGCACTTCTGCAGTAGCTTCTGGATGATGTTCTCGACATCCTCACCGACATATCCCGCCTCGGTCAGGGTCGTGGCATCGGCCATGGCAAAGGGGACATTGAGCAGGCGCGCCAAGGTCTGGGCGAGCAAGGTTTTGCCGGAACCCGTGGGACCAATGAGCAGGATATTACTCTTGTCGAGTTCTACATCAGCTCCCGCCCCACCATGCTCCAAGCGCTTGTAGTGGTTGTAGACGGCTACCGAGAGGACCTTTTTCGCGATTTCCTGACCAATCACATAATCGTCGAGAATCTGACGAATCTCCATGGGCTTGGGCAGCTTGTGCTCCTGAGTACCGGCATTTTCGTCCAAAGATTCGTCTTTGACGATATCGTTACACAACTCGATACATTCGTCGCAGATAAAGACATTTGGGCCGGCAATCAGCTTGCGCACTTCGTGTTGCGTTTTGCCACAAAAGGAACAACAGAGGTTCTTGTCACCACCGCTCTCATTTTTACCAGACATAGCTACACTCCTGCCTGCGCTCAGGCGCTTTCGTCATCACCACGATGGGTGATGACGGCATCAACCAAACGATAATCCTTTGCTTCGCTGGAAGACATGAAGAAATCCCGGTCCAGATCGCGCTCGATCCGATCCTTTTCCTGGCCGGTATGATGCACCAGAATCTCGTTCAAGCGTTCGCGAATACGCAGAATTTCCTTGGCGTGAATATCGATATCATGAGCAACCCCTTGGAACCCTCCTGAGGGCTGATGCAGCATGATGCGGGCGTTGGGTAGCGCATAGCGTTTCCCTTCCGCACCGGCAGCCAAAAGTACTGCACCCATGCTGGCTGCCTGACCGATACAGACCGTGCTCACTGCCGGACGGATGAACTGCATGGTGTCGTAGATCGCCAAACCTGCCGTGACCGAACCGCCGGGGCTATTGATGTAGAGCGCGATATCTTTCTCCGGATTTTCCGCCTCCAAAAAGAGCAGCTGGGCAACGACGAGGTTGGCCATCATGTCTTCGACCGGCCCCACGAGAAAGATGACCCGCTCTTTCAGAAGGCGGGAATAGATATCGAAGGCCCGCTCGCCACGCCCGGTCTGTTCGATGACCATGGGCACATAACCCAAAGCACGCGTTTCTTGTAACCGTTCGTCCTGCGTATCCCAGTTCATCACCACCATCCTTTCTCTAAATGTTTTCGGTTCAGTCCTCAGTACCAGCCGCAACACGGCCAGCAATCAGATCCTGAAAGCCGATTCGCTGCTCCTCCACTGTAACACGCTCCAGCAACCAATCCACTACTGCATCTTCCAGAACCATCGACTCCAAGGTCTCCATGCGCTCGCGATCCTTACGGTACCAACCGATGAATTCCCGCGGATCTTCGTACTGCTCGGCCATTTCCTGCAAGGCCAGCTCCATCTGTGCAGGGGCAGCACGGAGCTGCTGCTGGCGAGCAATTTCCGAAAGAATCAAGCCCAAGCGTACGCGCCTTTCTGACTCCTCCTTCTGCTCGCCACTAACGCTCCCTTCTCGCCCCTGCTTCTGCCGCTCTTCCTCCTGCTGCAGGAGTGCCTTGGGCAGCTCGAGCGGATTCGCAGCCAGTATTTCCCGCATCAGGTCCGCCTTGATGTGTTGACGACTGAGGCGCTCCGCCTCCCGTTCGAGATTAGCACGCACCTCCTCACGCAGGGTTGCAACATCGCCATCCTCGATGCCCAAAGAGTGGGCAAATGCGCTATCCAACTCGGGCAACCTGGGCTCCGCTACTTCCTTCATGTGCACCAGAAAATCCGCCGTCTTGCCCGCCAGCTCCGCTACAGGATAGTCCTGCGGAAAGGGCACAGCGACCTGCTTTTCCTCGCCGGCGAGCATGCCAATGAGGGCATTCTCCATTTCCGGCAGCAGGCGCCCGGCGCCCACAAGCACGGGATAGTCGTCCATGCTACCACCGGCGAAGGGCTCGCCATCGATCTTGCCCTGAAAATTCAGGACCACACGATCCCCAGACTGGGCGGCGCGCGCTACGGTGACATAGTCCTGCCGCTGCTGCCGCATCACTGTCAAGGTGCGATCTACATCCTCGTCCGTGATCTCTACGCGCTTGCGCGTAAGCGTCGTGCTGGGCACCTGGGGAGTGAACTCGGGATAGACCTCGACGACTGCGGTGAAGACCAGATCCTGTCCCGGCACACCCTGCTCGATGTTGACCTCAGGCCGCGCCACCGGACGCAGATCATTGCTGCGCAGGGCACTAGCGTATTGCTCATTGATCAATTCGTCGAAGGTTTCGAGCAAGGCATCACGACCAAACTGTCGCTCGACCACCTGCATCGGCACCTTTCCCGGGCGAAAGCCGGGCAGGCGAGCGTGCTTGGCTTTGTGCCGAAGAGACGCACGATAGTGGGTCTCAACATCGGCTGCGGGCACAGTAAAGCGCATATGCCGCTCCAGCGGCGCTTCGGCGGGAATATTCAACTCCATGACGGATTCCTTAATCTATACATTTTGACACGGTCATGAGGTCATCCTAAGACCTCGACCCCATTTGCTCAAGCTCAACGCAAGCCACGGCTACCAGGTTTGATGGCCTGCGAGCCTGCGGCACAAAGAGGGCAGGAACTGGCCTCCCAGGTTTGTACCGGCAGACGAAGAAGGGGATGATACGGCACTCCGTCGAAATCGGAAATGCCCGCACTACTGCGGTCAATGATTGCCGATACCACCGCCACCGTCGCACCGCTCGCCTGCACGACCGCAATGCACTCGCGGGTGGAACCACCCGTAGTCGTGATGTCCTCGACGACCAGCACCACGTCGTCGGGATCCAAACGGAAGCCGCGCCGCAAGGTCATCTGCCCATTCTCGCGCTCGGTAAAAAATGCGCGTACCCCAAGGGCCCGTCCGCATTCATGTGACACGATCACAGCACCCATCGCTGGGCCAACCACGGCGGTGATTTTTCCCCGCAGCGCCGGGGGAATCCCCGCCACCATTGCCGCCGCGATCTGTGCGGCATGCTGGGGATATTGCAATACCTTGGCTGATTGCAGATAGGTATCGCTGTGTAGACCAGAGGAAAGCAGGAAGTGCCCATGCAGCAGGGCCCCGTCCTCCTCGTACAAATGAACGACTTGGTCTGCACTGAGCATTACCGTCGACATGATCCGATTCTCCAGATTTGCGTAGATATCAATACGGGTGGACAGATTCGATTTCGGCGATCAGTCCAGCCAATGCTGTGGCAGGATCCGGGGCGGCGGTAACCGGACGTCCCACGACCAGATAGTCTGCGCCCTCGGCCAAAGCTGCAGTGGGAGTCAGAACGCGACGCTGATCGTCAAGACTCGCCCCTGCCGGGCGGATCCCTGGCGTGATGCGCAGCAAGTCCGGCCACTTCTGACGCAAGGCTCCAGCTTCTTGCGCCGAACAGACAACGCCATCCAGCCCTGCTTCCGCAGCGAGGGAGGCCAGCCGCATCACCTGTGCGGCAGGATCGGCGTTGCAACCGATCTCGCGCAAATCCTGGCTGGCAAGACTGGTCAGCACGGTCACGGCAATGAGCAGCGGTTTCGGCCCAGGGCTCTGATCAACCGCCGCTCGCGCTGCTTCCAACATCGCCCGCCCACCACTCGCATGCACGTTGAGCATCCACACCCCCAGCGACGCCGCAGCGCGACAGGCACCCGCCACGGTCGCCGGGATATCATGGAATTTCAGATCCAGAAACACCTGGAAGCCGCGCTTCTGCAAAGCCTCCACCAATGCCGGTCCAGCACTGGTGAACAATTCCTTACCGACCTTCAGGCGACACTGCTGCGGGTCGAGGCGTGCAGCCATAGCCAACGCCAATTCCGCGCGCGGGAAGTCCAGTGCTACGATAAGGGGAGTCAAACGGCCAGTCCTCCACTGCGAAAGCTGCCCCAATGGCGACAACTGGGACAGCGCCAATAAAATTCCGCGGTCTGATACCCACAATGATGACACTGAAAGGCAATTTCCGACAGGGGCAGTTCCGCCACTGCACGCTGTATCTCCGTCAGTACCTGCACGGGATCACCCCCCGCGCGCAGGTATAATTGCAGCAATTGCAGATCCGCGCTTTGCTGTATCCGCCCCTGCAAATAGCGAACGGCAACCGCGTCTCCCTCTACCTTGCCGATCGCGGCCACCAGGCGAGGCAGCAATGCCGGGCTGGTACCATGCGCCAACAGTTGGGCATACCAGGCAGAGCAATCGGGGTGCTTGCACCGAGCCAAGCTCTCCAGAAATTCCTCGAAGACCTGGGCAAGAATCGCCGCATGGTCGATGGCCAGTAACGCTGACCAGGATCGCGCTGCGCCTTCCCAATCCTGTTGCTGATACGCCAGGCGACCTCGCAGCAAGGCAAGACGCAACGATGCCCTATCGGCGCGTTCTGCCTGCAGCAAACATTTTTGCGCCTCCAATGCGTCGCCATGTCGCAGGCTTTCTTCCGCAAGCTGGCAGAACAGGAGCGCGATTACTGCCTCCTGTCCCGCCCTTCCCCGCTCCCGCAGTTCTTGCCGCACACGAATGGCCTGCCGCCAATCAGCACCCAATTCGTACAGTTCCGCCAAGAGTTCTCGACCACTCATGGAGCCGGGATCTCTATGCAACAGATCCTGCAAAATGGACTCTGCGCGATTCAGAATGCCGGCCTTGAGATAATCCCGCGCAATCTCCAGCAAGACTTCCTGCTTACCGGACAAGTCGAGTTCCTGCTGCTCCAACAGGTGTTGGTGGATGCTCAGGGCACGCTCGAGCTCACCGCGCCGACGAAAGAGGCGCCCCAAGGCCAGCAACAGCTCAGCACTCTCCGGGTATTGTCGCAGCGCGTCCAGAAACGCTTGCACTGCCTCATCATTACGCTCACCGAGGAGATGGCCCAGGCCCTGCACATATATGCGCGGAATCGGCACATACGCACGACGCCGGCGAAAAAGTGCGGAGGCCAGCCAACCGCCGAAAAATGCGAGCAGAACCAGGGCCGCACTGAGATAGCCCATGGTAGCGATATTGCCCCTAATTTACCGACTCAGAACGGTAATCCACTTGCTCGCGCAGCTCTTTTCCCGCCTTGAAATGGGGAACGCGCTTTTCCGGAACCATGACTGATTCGCCTGTACGGGGATTTCGCCCCATTTTCTCGGGACGGATATGTAGCGAAAAACTGCCAAAGCCACGAATTTCAATCCGTTCGTCTTGCTGTAGCGCATCGCTCAAATAATCCAATATATGACGCGTGGCATTCTCGATATCACGTGGCGGCAATAGGGGGTGTTGTGCACAGATATATTTAATCAATTCAGACTTGGTCATTGAATTCACCCTTCCAATTGCAGGAAAAATAGCGGCCACCCAACGTCAGGCGCTGGATGGCCGCACGAGGAGGTGCTCAGCCCTCTTCTTCCTGCTTACGCTTGAGCTGCTCCTTGATCAGATCGCCGAGGCTGGTCGTGCCCGTGGCCGCACTGCGCGAATACTGCTGCGTGAGGACAGCCTGATCCTCGGCGGACGCGCTGTGGGCCGCCTCGCGCGCTTTACTGCCCAGAGTCAGGCTGCGGTTTTTCCGATCCACCATGGCGATTGCAACCCGCACCGCGCTGCCCTCCTCCAGGATTGCGCCCTTGGCAATCTCTCGGCTCGGGAGAAAACCTTCGACACCCTCGGCCAAGCGCACGACAGCGCCTTTACCATCCACAGATAGCACTTCGCCATCGATCAGCTCGCCCTTGTCGTTGGCCGCGACAAAATGCAAGAACGGGTCATTCTCGAGCTGCTTGATGCCCAGACTGATCCGCTCCCGTTCTGGATCGATACTGAGTACCACGGCATCAACAGAGTCGCCCTTCTTGAAGTCACGGACCGCTTCCTCGCCGGGACGATCCCAAGACAGGTCGGAGAGATGAATCAAGCCATCGATGCCACCATCAAGTCCGATGAACACGCCAAAGTCGGTGATGCTCTTGATCTGCCCGGATACCCGATCACCCTTCTGGAAATTGTCGGAGAAATCTTCCCAAGGATTGGGGAGACACTGCTTGATGCCCAGGGAGATGCGGCGTCGCTCTTCATCAATATCGAGCACCATCACTTCCACTTCCTGACCCAAATGCAAGGCTTTGGCAGGATTGACATTCTTATTGGTCCAATCGACCTCCGACACATGCACGAGCCCTTCAACACCGTCCTCGATCTCCACAAAGGCACCATAATCGGTAATATTGGTGACCTTGCCAAAGATGCGCGTATGTTCCGGATAGCGCCGTGCAATATCCTGCCAGGGATCCGCACCCAGCTGCTTCATGCCGAGGGAAATCCGCCCGCGTTCACGGTCGAATTTGAGCACCATCACGCGAACCTCGTCACCCGCATTGACGACCTCGCTGGGATGCTTGACGCGACGCCAACCCATGTCGGTGATGTGCAGCAAGCCATCGATTCCACCGAGGTCGATAAAGGCGCCATAATCGGTGAGGTTCTTGACCACACCCTGCAGCACTGCGCCTTCCTGAATGCTTTCCAGTAGCTGGCCGCGCTCGGCACTCTGCTCCTGCTCGACGACGGCGCGTCGCGATACAACAACGTTGTTGCGTTTGCGATCGAGCTTGATGATCTTCATCTCGAGTTCCTTGCCCTCGAGATATGCCACATCACGTACCGGCCGCACGTCGACCAAAGAGCCGGGCAGGAAGGCACGCACACCATCAATGCTGACCGTAAAGCCGCCCTTGACCTTCCCCGTAAGGAATCCGCGAACCACGGCATTATCGGCAAATGCCGCTTCCAATTCTTCCCAAGTCTTGGCGCGCCGCGCCTTCTCACGGGAGAGTTTGGTCTCCCCCATGCCGTCTTCCACGGACTCCAGACAGACTTCTACCTGGTCACCCACCTGAACTTCGAGGGCGCCTTCGGCATTACGGAATTGCTCGGCCGGGATGGGTCCCTCGGATTTGAGTCCGACATCAACCATGACGAAGTCATTATCGACACGTGTTACCGTACCAACGAGCAGATCTCCGGGCTTTAGACCCTGAGAGCTTTCGCTTTCGGCAAAGAGTTCGGCAAAACTGGGCTCAGAATGGATTTCACTGTGTGGGGTGGTCATAAAATTTGCTAAACCTCGTCATGAAGCGGAATTGCGCTTCAACCATCTGCATATGCCATTCAATGGCGACAAAAAAACTCCCCGGAGGTGTCCTGTACCCACCCCTCGAGGACCCGAAAAGTCTCTTCAATATCCTGACCGCTGTTGTCGAGCAACCTTGCGTCCGGAGCTGGCTGCAGAGGTGCCACACTACGCTCGCGATCGCGGCGATCTCGTTCCTCGATCTCCGCTTGGATTCGCGAGAGACTAACACTATCCCCCTGTTCCAGCAACTGTTTTAGCCGCCTCTTGGATCGTTCTTCGACACTCGCCGTCAGAAAGATCTTCAGCGGCGCATCCGGAAACACCACCGTGCCCATATCTCGCCCATCGGCTACCAGACCAGGGGCTTGGCGAAAGTCACGCTGACGTTGCAGAAGTGCGCTCCGCACGGGCGGAACTACCGCCACCAAGGAAGCAAAGCGACCGGCTTCGGCGCTGCGCAGAAGCACCGTAACATCTTGCTCTGCCAAGAAGGCTCGGGTCTCTCTCCCCTGCTCCGCAAAGCGCAGCGGTAAGCTGCGGGCCAGCTCCGTCAGTGCCCCAGGATCACGCAGCTCGCCGTTCTCCGCAAACAGACCCGCACGGTCCGCTGCCAGCCCCAAGGCGCGGTAGATCGCGCCACTATCGAGCAAGTGCCAACCCAAGCGCACAGCCAGGAGGCGACTCAGGGTGCCCTTGCCGACCCCTCCCGGGCCATCGATGGTAATGACCGGGATGGCGGTCATTCCATCACCTGGAGTTGCAGCCCAGCGGATTGCGCAAGTTCTGGAAAATTGGGGAAGGAAGTGGCGACATTGGCACAATCCAGAATATGAATGGGGCCTTCGGCACGCAGGGCTGCCATCGCAAAGGCCATGGCGATGCGATGATCACCGTGACTCTCAATCTCGCCACCCTGTAGCGTGCCGCCTTCGATGAGCGCTCCATCACTGCTCTCTTCCACAGCAATGCCAAGCTGGCGCAAACCCGCGGCAGCGACGGCAATCCGGTCGCTTTCCTTGACCCGTAACTCTTCCGCCTCGCGGATGCGCGTCCGCCCCTCGGCACAGGCAGCGGCAACAAAAATGGCGGGGAATTCATCAATCGCCAGCGGCACCAGGCGCGGAGGGATGTCGATGCCGCGCAGGGTCGCGGAACGCACACGAACATCCGCCACCGGCTCACCACCCACGCTGCGTAAGTTGATGAGGTCGATGCGTGCGCCCATGCGCGTGAGGATTTCGATCACGCCAGTGCGGGTAGGGTTGATTCCAACATTTTCCAGCGTCAGGTCGGAGTCCGGCGCGATGCTGGCGCCGAGCAGGAAGAAGGTCGCCGAGGAGATATCGCCCGGCACGTCAATGATCTGCCCCTGCAGACGCCCGCCGCCCATCATACAGGCACGCAAGGGTTCCTGCTCTACTGCATAGCCGAAACCGCGCAGCATGCGTTCGCTGTGGTCGCGGGTGGGTGCAGGTTCCCGCACGCAGGTACGCCCCTCGGCATACAGACCGGCGAGGAGAATCGCCGACTTCACTTGTGCACTGGCCATGGGCAGGGTGTAGTCGATGCCGTGCAGGTTCGTCCCTTGCAGATGCAGCGGCGCCCTCCCTTCCTCGGCCTGGATCCTCGCACCCATGGCCGCCAGAGGCGTCATCACTCGCCCCATCGGACGCCGTTGTAGGCTCGTATCCCCGACCAAGGTGCTGGAAAATTTCTGGCCTGCCAGAACGCCCGCCAGGAGCCGCATCGCCGTGCCAGAATTACCGCAATCCAGAGGCGCCGTAGGGGCCTGCAGACCATGCAGCCCTACCCCCTCGATACGCAGTTGCCCCGCTTCAGGCCCGTGGATACGCACCCCCATGGAGCGAAAGGCCGCGATGGTGGCGAGGACATCAGCACCCTCCAGCAGGCCCGTGACCTCGGTCTGGCCGTCGCTCAGGGCGCCCAGGATCACCGCGCGATGGGAAATGGATTTATCGCCTGGGACGCGCACGCGTCCACGCAACAAACCTCCGGCTTGAACAAGATAATGCATGGATTCCCTCATCCCGCAGGAAAATGAAAGCGTGCTCGTGCCGCCTGGCCGCGCGCCAAGGTCGAGCGGAGCGCCGCCTGATCATTCTTGGCCAGTTCTGCCTCGACCAAGGCCAACTGCCCCTGCAGGCGGCGCAACCAGTGCAATACCGCAACGCGATTCTGGCCCAGGATCTCTGCCCAAAGTGGTGGATCGCTGGCGGCGATGCGACTGAAATCGCGCAAACCGCTGCCGGCGAGTTCTCCCAAGGACGCGTCATCGGCAAGCAGAGCGAGATAAGTCGAGGCGAGAAGGTGCGGAAGGTGACTGGTGGCCGCCAGGGCTTGATCGTGATCTGTGCTGCTCAGGACGATGACCTGTGCGCCCAGGGCCTGCCAAAATTGTCGCAATGCCTCTTCCACAGCACCATCGCTCTCGGTACCTGGGCAGAGCACACAGCGATAATCGGTGTAGAGCTCCGCGCGTGCGGCAGCAAAACCCTGCCGCTCAGCGCCGATCAGGGGGTGCGAAGAAAAAAAGCGAGATCCCAGCAGTGCCTCTGCCTGAGCCACATGCTCGCCTTTGACACTCGCAAGGTCCGTGACGATGGCCGCGGCGGAGAGTTGCCCCGCTGCCAGGGCATAGTAGGAAGGCAAAGCGGCCGGGGGAACGGCGAGAACGAGCAGGTCGATTTCTGACCAAGGCAATGCCGCCGCGTCCGCAACCAGCGCGTCAAACACGGGCGACGCGGAAGTTTGCGCAGAATCCGCCAAGGCCAGATTTGCGGCGGACTGGTCGGCACCGAACAGAGACCCGTCAAAGCCGCTCTGGCGCAAGGCCAGGGCGAGACTCCCTCCCATCAAGCCCAAACCGATGATGGCAATGCGCTGGAAGGGAAACCGACTCATGTCAGAGACTGCGCCCGACGGCCTCGGCAAGTTTGCGCAAATCCCCCATCAACGTCTGCAATTGCTCGGGGCTCAAGGCCTGGTCGGCATCGCACCAGGCCTCTTCCGGGCAAGGATGAGACTCGATCAGCAGGCCATCGGCGCCGGCGGCAATCGCTGCCTTAGCCAAGGCGGGTACCAGCCAGGTTTTGCCACCGGCATGGCTGGGATCAACGATGACGGGCAGATGCGTCTCCTTTTTGAGGAAAGGAATCGCTGTGACGTCCAGGATATTGCGATAACTGGTTTCGAAGCTGCGTATCCCACGCTCGGCAAAGATGATGCGATGGTTGCCATGCGCAGCGATGTATTCTGCCGCCATCAGCCATTCCTTCACTGTCGCACTCATGCCGCGCTTGAGGATGACCGGCACCTGCAGACGCCCGACTTCCTTGAGCAGGTCGAAGTTCTGCATGTTGCGGGTGCCGATCTGAATGACGTCCACGCCTTTTTCGAGAAACAGGTCGATCTTGCGCACATCCATCAGCTCGGTGACGATAGGCAGATCATAGGCGTCGGCGGCATCACGGAAATAATCGAGCCCCTCGTCTCCGACGCCTTGGAAGGTATAGGGACTGGTACGCGGTTTGAAGGCACCGCCGCGCATCAGACGACAGCCCGCGGCACGCACGGCGGCGGCGGCCTGGCGCATCTGCTCGGGCGTCTCCACCGAGCAGGGCCCGGCAATGATCTGGATCTGTTGGCCGCCGAAAGGAATACCACGCACCTCGACGATGCTGTCGGTGGCCTTGAATTCGCGGCTGACGAGTTTGTAGGGTTTAAGTATGGGCATGACCTGTTCCACGGCGGGCAAGGACTCCAACATCCCTTCGGCAATCAAGCGCTCGTCACCGATGAGACCTACCACGGTACGTTCCGACCCGTTGCTCACCATGGGCTGCAGACCCAACTCGCGGATGCGCCGCAACAACTGTTCCCGTTGCTCCTCAGTTGCCTGGGGTTTGACGATGACGATCATGATTCAGAGTACCTCACCCAAAGTCTGTAAAAAGCGCTGGTTTTCCTCTGGCTTGCCGACGCTCACCCGGAGCTGGGAGAACAAGCCATACGGTGCCAACGGTCGGACGATCACCCCACGCTGCAGCAAAGCCTCATAGATCGGCTGCGCCGCACCTGGGGTAAAAAAGGTGATAAAGTTGCCCGCGGCCGGCAGCGTTGTCAATCCTAACGCCTGCAAGCCCTCGTGCAGCGCAGTGAGACCCACACGATTGTTGTCCAGCGTGGCCTGCAGATGCGCAGCATCCGCCAGGGCAGCACGCGCCGCGACCTGCGCCAGACTATTGATATTAAAAGGCAGTCGCAGGCGTTCGAGGAGGGCAACCAGGTCCGGATGGCCAATGCCATAGCCACAACGCAAACCAGCAAGCCCGTAAGCCTTGCTGAAAGTCCGGGTGACGAACAAATTTGGATAACGGCCCAGTCGGTGCAAACCATTCGGATACTCGCCAGCCGACATCAGCTCCGCATAGGCCTCGTCGAGGACCACCAAAACTTGCGCCGGCACCCGTGCCAGAAAGGCATCCAGGGTCGCCGCAGAAAAATAGGTACCCGTCGGGTTGTTGGGATTCGCCAGAAAGATCAAGCGCGTTGCTGGCGTGACCCGGGCCAGCATGGCATCCAGGTCATGGCCATAGTCCTTTGCTGGAACCACTGCGAGCTCAGCGCCTACCGAGCGTGCAGCAATGCCATAGGCAGCAAAGGCATATTGCGAAACGATCACCTCCTTACCCGGCCCGACAAAACCGCGGCACAGCAGGGTGATGATCTCGTCGGAACCATTGCCGAACAGGATCTGCGCTTCATCAACCTCAAGCTGTCGCGCAAGGGCGGAACGCAGCTCCGCTGCAGCCCCCTCGGGATAGCGCCCGAGATCGCCGCTCGCGGCGCGGATGGCAGCCTGCACCGCCGCACTCGTGCCGAGGGGATTTTCATTGGAGGCGAGTTTAATGGCATCACGAATGCCCAGCTCACGCTCCAAAGCGGCGAGGGGCTTACCGGGTTGATAGGGCTGCAAGCCCTGGATCCAGGGCATCGTCTGCACGGAGAAGGACATCAATACACCGCCTTGGGATAGCTGCCGAGAACACGCAGGAACGCTGCCTGTTCTTGCAGGATCTGTAGGGCATCCTGCACACCAGAATCCTGCTGATGGCCCAGGAAATCCAGGTAGAACACATATTGCCAACGGGCACTGCGCGCCGGTCGCGATTCTATGCGCGTTAGGCTGATGCCCGCTGCGGCAAAGGGTGCCAGCAAGGCGTGCAAGCTACCAGCGCGATGGGCACCGCCAACCACGATGCTGGTCTTGTCCGCCCCGGTGCTGCGCGTCGAAATCTTCCCAATTACCCAGAAACGCGTGCTATTTTCGGGGTTATCTTCAATCCCTTTGACCAACACCTGCAGACCGGCGTGTGCCGCCGCCGCTAATGTCGATATGGCTGCGCCCTCCGGGTCTGCCGCTGCCCGCTGCGCCGCCTCAGCGTTGCTCGGGGCATCACAGAGCTCGACGGTCGGAAGATTTTGTGCCAACCACTGACGACACTGGGCACGGGTCTGGTAATGCACATGCACGCGGCGAATGGCGCTGCGTGGGATGCTGGCCACCAGATTGTGTACGATCCGCAATTCGACCTCGCCGCAGATCTGCAGCGGATAATCAAGCATCAAATCGAGGGTCTGATTGACGGCCCCCTCGGTACTGTTCTCCACCGGCACGACACCAAATTGGGTCGCTCCACTATCGGTCTGGCGAAAAATCTCTGCGATATTGCTCGTTGGCTGAAAACAGGCGGCATGCCCGAAATGTTTTTCGGCGGCGAGTTGCGAGAACGTGCCGGCTGGGCCGAGATAGGCTACCTGTAACGGCTGCTCCAAGGCCAGCCCCGCCGAAATGATTTCGCGAAAGATCATGCCTACGTGGGCGGCAGAAAAGGGGCCGGGATTTTCCGCCATGACGCGCCGCAGAATCTCCGCCTCCCGGTCGGGATGATAGAACTGCGTGCTACCCGCCGCCTCCTTGCACTCCGCAACGGCCTGGGTCAAGCGACCGCGCTCGGACAGCAGACGGAGAATCTCGGTATCGATCCGGTCGATTTCCTGACGCAAGGTCAGGAGGCGATCCTTTTCTAGTTCAGCCATGGCGACGGGCGAAATCCGCCAGAAAATCGACCAGGACACGCACTCCTACCTCGGGCATGGCGTTGTAGATCGAGGCGCGCATGCCACCGAGCAGACGATGTCCCTTGAGCTGCAGCAGTCCCCGCTCCGCCGCTTCCCGAAGGAATACGGCATCGAGGCGATCGTCCTGCAGAAAAAACGGCACATTCATGCGCGAGCGGTTCGCTCGGGCAACATCGTTACGATAAAAGCCAGCGGACTGATCAATCGCATCATAGAGCAGGGCCGCCTTGCGCGCGTTCTGTTTTGCCATAGCAACCAGACCACCCTGCTGCTGCAACCAGCGAAAGACCAAACCGGCGACATAGATGGCGAAGGTGGGCGGGGTGTTGTACATGGAATGCTCGCGTGCATGCACCGCGTAATCGAGCATAGTGGGCACGGCAGCCCCAGCCTGGCCGAGGAGATCCTCCCGCACAATGACCAGAGTGAGACCGGCCGGCCCAATATTCTTCTGGGCGCCCGCATAGATGAGGCCGAAACGACGGACATCCAGCGGCTTGGACAGGATATTGGAGGAGGCATCACTGACCAGGGGAACGGAACCTAAATCGGGCACAAAATCGAACTCGATGCCGTCAACGGTCTCATTATCGGCAATATGGCAATAGCGATGCTCCGGCTGGACCGTCCAAGTCTCCTTCCGCGGCACAGCATGGTCCAGGCTGCCGGTATTCGTCGCCACCACATCGACCGCGCCGAAACGCCGTGCCTCGGCACTCGCCTTGCGCGACCAGATGCCGGTTTCGACATAAGCGGCTCGGCCTCCAGCCAACAGATTCATGGGCACCATGGCAAACTGCTGACTCGCGCCCCCTTGCAGAAAGAGCACCCGATAATTTTCCGGGATCGCGAGGAGCTGGCGCAGATCCGCCTCCGCCTCGGCGATAATGCCGCTGTACTCGGGGCCGCGATGACTCATCTCCATCACCGACATGCCACTGCCGTGCCAGTCAGGGAGTTCTTCCTGGACCTGCGCCAAAACTGCTTTGGGCAATACTGCTGGGCCCGCACTGAAGTTATAGATCTCGCTCTTCATCACGCGTCGATCGGCAGCTCGCCCTGCCCCTCCTCATCCTCTTCCGTGTCCGCAATCAGCGCCAGACCCGCCAGATGTTCGCCTTCTCCCAGATTGATTAGGCGCACTCCCTGGGCATTGCGGCCGGTACGGCGAATTTCCTGCACCGCCATCCGAATCAGGGTGCCCCCGTCCGATACCAACATCAGCTCATCGCTGTCCTGCACCGCCAACGCCCCTACCACCTTGCCATTGCGCGCATTGCTCTGGATCGCGATGACGCCCTTGCCGCCGCGGTTGGTGCGACGGTAGTTCGCCACCGGGGTGAGCTTGCCATAGCCATTGGCAGTGGCAGTGAGGATGACCTGCTGTTCGTCCACCAACTGGGCAGAAATGACGCGATCCTCCTCCGCCAGAGAGATACCGCGCACCCCTCGTGCCGTACGGCCCATGGGACGAACCTTGTCTTCGGGGAAGCGCACCGCCATGCCATCGCGGGTAAAGAGCATGAACTCGCGTTGCCCATCGGAGAGGCACACGGCCACCAGACGATCGCCAGGATCGAGATTGATGGCGTTGATCCCTTGACTGCGCGGACGGGAATAGTCCATCAACGGGGTTTTCTTTACCACGCCCTGCGCCGTGACCATGCAGACGTAGTAGCCCTCGAGGAACTCGCGGACCGGCAGCACGGTGGTGATGCGCTCCGTTGGCGCGAGGGAAAGAAGATTGACGATGGGCTTGCCGCGCGCGCCACGTCCAGCCTGCGGCAATTGATAGACCTTCTCCCAGAAGACCTTGCCGAGATTACTGAAGAAGAGCACATAGGCGTGGGTCGAAGC
Source organism: Acidithiobacillus acidisediminis (assembly GCF_023277115.1). Classification (NCBI taxonomy): domain Bacteria; kingdom Pseudomonadati; phylum Pseudomonadota; class Acidithiobacillia; order Acidithiobacillales; family Acidithiobacillaceae; genus Acidithiobacillus; species Acidithiobacillus acidisediminis. The sequence continues at coordinate 1,429,207 of NZ_JALQCS010000001.1, read as the reverse complement.
CACAAACATGCGCTCGACAAAATCCTCTTCTTTAGTCGTGGTCGCGACCTTGCCCCGCCCACCGCGGCGCTGCGCATTGAAGGCCGTAACCGGTTGGGCTTTGATGTAGCCCGCATGGGTAAAGGTGACGACCATATCTTCCTCAGCAATGAGATCCTCATTACTGATATTGCCGGTATCGGCGACGATTTCACTGCGCCGGGCATCGCCATATTGATCGCGAATGGCCACCAGCTCTTCGCGCACCACCGCCATCAGGCGCGCATCGGAACCCAAAATCGCCAAAAGCTCGGCGATGCGCTCGAGCAAGCTCAGATATTCGTCGCGGATCTTGTCCTGCTCCAGACCGGTAAGGCGATGTAAACGCAGGTCCAGGATGGCCTGGGCCTGGGCCTCAGAGAGGTGATAACCGTCCGGCTGCAAGCCGGCCGAGGGTTCGTTACGCTCGCGCAGCAGGGCAGCAACCAAGCCCGGCTCCCACGCCCGCGCCAGCATCTGCGCCTTGGCCTCGGCGGGGCTCGCGGCTGCACGAATCAGGGCAATGAGCGGATCGATATTGGCCAGGGCCACCGCCAGCCCTTCTAGGATGTGCGCGCGATCCCGCGCCTTGCGCAGCTCGAAGATGCTGCGCCGGGTAACCACTTCACGCCGATGGCGCAGAAAGGCCTGCAGTAAATCCCGCAAACCCAGGGTACGTGGCGCCCCATCCAACAAGGCCACCATGTTGATATTGAACACGCTCTGCATGGCGCTGTGCTGATAGAGATTATTCAGTACCACATCGGCATTGGCATCGCGCTTGAGCTCGATGGCAATACGCATGCCGGATTTGTCAGATTCGTCGCGCAAATCCGAAATGCCATCGAGGCGCTTTTCCTTCACCATATCGGCGATTCGCTCGATGAGGCGGGCCTTGTTCACCTGATACGGCAGTTCACTGACAATGATGCTCTGCCGCCCGGATTTTTTATCGGTCTCAAATTCCGCCCGGGCACGCATCACTACCCGACCCCGTCCACTGCGATACGCCTCGAGTGCACCCTCACGACCCAGGATAATCCCCGCAGTGGGAAAGTCCGGCGCCGGTACCAGTGCGAAGAGCTGCTCATCGGCAAGGTCGGAGTCATCCACCAGGGCCACACAAGCATTCATGACCTCACTGAGATTGTGCGGCGGGATGTTGGTGGCCATGCCCACGGCAATGCCCGCAGAACCATTGATCAGCAGATTGGGAATACGGGCCGGCAGGACCAGTGGCTCGACCTCTTTCTCGTCGTAATTGGGACCAAAATCGACCGTTTCCTTGTCGATATCGGCGAGCATCTCATGGGCAATACGGGCCATGCGTACTTCCGTGTAACGCATGGCTGCAGGGCTGTCGCCATCCACCGAGCCGAAGTTACCCTGTCCGTCGATGAGGGGGTAGCGCATGGAAAAATCCTGCGCCATACGCACGATGGTATCGTAGACCGCCGTGTCCCCATGCGGATGGTACTTGCCGATCACATCCCCCACGACACGGGCGGATTTTTTGTACGGCTTGTTCCAGTCGTTGTTCATCTCGTGCATGGCATAGAGAACACGCCGATGCACAGGCTTGAGTCCATCGCGGGCATCGGGCAAGGCACGCCCGACGATGACGCTCATGGCATAGTCCAAATAGGACTGCCGCATCTCCTGCTCAAGGCTGACGGGAATGGTTTCCTTGGCGAAATCTACCATGTAGCGCTCATCCAACGGCTAAAACATCGCGGGATTATGCCAGCATTCGCGCTACCGCGCACTCGCTCATGCATTCAGCTTGGCCAGCGCGTCCAGGAAAGGTGCCCGCGCTACCCCGCGCTCGGTGATAATACCGGCAATCAAGCTGGAAGGTGTGACGTCGAAGGCGGGATTGCGCACGGCAACCCCTGCCGGCGCCATCTCCTGCCCCGCGCAACGCCTGACTTCGTCAGCGGCGCGCTCTTCAATGACGATCTGGCTGCCGTCGGGCATTGCGAAATCCACGGTGCTGAGAGGGGCGGCAACAAAAAATGGGATGTGATGATAGTGCGCCAGCACGGCAAGGCTATACGTACCGATCTTGTTGGCGGTGTCGCCATTGGCGGCGATACGGTCCGCACCAACGATCACCGCGTGGATCTTTCCCGTTGCCATCAAATGCCCGGCAGCGGCATCCACATTCAAGAAGAAAGGAATACCCTCTTTCTGCAGCTCCCAGGCCGTCAAACGCGCACCCTGCAACCAAGGTCGCGTCTCATCCGCATAGATCTGCCAATCGCGACCGGCGGCGATCCCGGCCCGGATCACGCCGAGTGCCGTACCGTACCCGCCAGTAGCCAGACTACCCGTGTTGCAATGGGTCAGGATACCGCCGCGTTCCGGCAGGGCCTCTACACCATAACGTCCCATCCGCTGATTGTCGGCAATATCCTGCTGCAGGAGGGCTTCCGCCGCCGCAAGCAGGGCAGCGCGGGCGTCCTCGGCACTCGCCTTGCTCTGTGCGAGGCCGAGCTGGCGATCAATGGCCCAGGCCAGATTCACCGCCGTCGGCCGTGCCGCCCGCAATTCTTCCGCTGCTGCCACGAGAGCAGTCTGCCAATTCGCCTCGGCAAGGACCCTATCCAGGGCCAGCACCATGGCATAGGCGGCGGTGATCCCAATAGCTGGCGCACCGCGCACCACCATATCCGTGATCGCCTGGCCTACGGCACGATAATCGCGCAGCGCGAGGGTGTTCTCCTCCGCCGGTAAACGCCGCTGATCCAATAAATACAGAGTGTTATCTTGCCAGTGAATGGGGCGAATCGGGGCGCTCATGGGCGTTCTCCTGGGGCGATAAAGACGCGCCAATATACGAAGCGGCGGGGAGGCTGTAAAATTCCCACTGACAACAACGATTCGGAAACTTTCATGACCTCCAACTATCCCCCGCTACGCCTACGCCGTAATGAAGAACGCCGCCTGCGTGCAGGACACCTCTGGTTGTACAGCAACGAGGTCGATATCGCGCGGACGCCTCTGGCTGATATGGAGCCCGGCACTGTCGTGCGGGTGGAGGATCATCAGGGGCATGCCATTGGCCTGGCGCACGTTAGTCCCCACTCCTTACTCTGTGGACGCCTGCTGTCTCGGGACGTAACGGAAAGCATCGACCGGCATTTTTATCGCCGCCGCCTTGCCGGCGCGCGCGTACTGCGCGAACGCCTCCTGGATACGCCATTTCATCGCCTCGTGCACGGCGAAGGTGACGGCCTGCCGGGTTTGATCATCGACCGCCACGGGGAATCGTTGGTAGTGCAGATCGGTAGTCAGGGTATGGAGCGCGACCTTCCCCTGATTGTCGACGCCATCCGGGCGGAAATCCCGCATACTGGCATCCTCCTCAAGGCAACGGGCACACCGCGCAAGCTAGAGGGCCTGGCGGAGCGCGTGGAGTTGCTAACAGGCGATGTGCCCGCCGAGATCCAGATCGAAGAAAATGGCTGCCGTTTTTGGATCGATCCCTACGCTGGCCAAAAGACAGGGTGGTTTTACGACCACCGGGCCAATCGCCAGCTTTTACAACGCTTTGCCGCTGGAAGGCGGGTGCTGGATCTGTTCAGTTACAGTGGCGCCTTTGCCCTACCCCTCGCCCAAGCGGGCGCGGCAGAGGTACTGGCGGTAGACTCTTCGAAGAGTGCCCTCGAGCTGTTGCAGCGCAATGCCGTATTGAATGGACTGACACAAATTCAGACGCAACAGAGTGATGCCCTAGAAAGCCTGCGACTACTGCGCGATCGCGGGGAAAGCTTTGACCTGATCGTCCTGGATCCGCCTGCCCTGATCAAAAGCCGCAAAGATCTCAAGGACGGCATTCAGGCGTATCGTCGCCTCAACGACCTCGCCCTGCGGCTGCTGCGGCCAGGTGGCCTATTGTTCTCTGCCTCCTGCTCTTTCCATATGCAACGCGAAATGCTCCTGCAGGAAATCCGTCAGGCGACACTGCGCAGTCCCAGCGTCATCGTCGCCGAGGGCAATCAGGACATGGATCATCCCGTTGTTCCAGCGGTGCCGGAGAGTCGATATCTCAAGGCATTCCTGCTGCAGCGGACAGATTGTGGAGAGGAAGGCGATGAGAGCGGCGAGGCCGCGCACGAAGTACGCTGTGAGCGGAGATTTTGACAATCCCCGCGCCGAATCGCTACTATCAGCGCTGCTTCATTCCCCGCCGTTGTAGCTCAGTCGGTAGAGCAACTGATTCGTAATCAGTAGGTCAGAGGTTCGATTCCCCTCAACGGCACCAATAAAAACAATATGTTCGATAATTGCGTCTAGGCCATTTTTCTACCCAGTAGACATATAGTAGACGCTTGGCGTCCAACTCGGTCTATCGGTGTGCAAGACAAGATACTGGCTCACCAGCAACCACCCTCCCACCATGTCGTTCTCCCACGACCTGACTCCATTAGCGTTATCCTGGGATTTCGGGAGATTGCAGATCACAAGTCAGCTGTATCTGTTTGTGTGTAGCCAAAACTCTACAGCTCTGGCCGCCCCGGCAGAGTGAACTACATGATTTGGTTGGGTGGCACAGATGCTGCTTATTTTTTATTGCAGGGCGCAACTCCCCTGTCACACGATAACGGTCAAGGAGTCGACAAGATGAAACGTCTGACCAAAAAGATGTGGATCATAGCCGCAGCGCTGTCCGCCTTTGGCGTAGCAACACCAGCACTCGCTCAGCTTGACTTTAGCCTCAATCTGGGAGGGCCAGGCTATGACATTGGTTTCTCCAATGTCCCCCAGTACACCTATCTGGCCCCACCCTCCTATTATGAGCCCTACTACACACCAACCCTGTATTCCCAGTATGTTATGTGGCAATACTACCCACAGATTTACTACGAATATTACTCTGCTCCACCTCCGCCTCCACCCTATGGTGCACCGCCACCATTGCCGCCTCCACCTGGAGCACCACCACCGCCGCCACCAGGGGCTTATTACCGAGTTTTGGGTATGGCACCACCCCCACCGCCACCACCAGGCCAAATCCGAGCTGCACCTGGGAGATGGCTGTGGGCTGCGCGATTTAGAGGGCCGCAATACCGAGGTCCGCGAGACCAAGGGGCAGCTTTCTATGGCCCTCACCCTGGTGGTCCAGGTGGTCCTCGTGGTTTCCATGGTCCTCATCCAGGTGGCCCTGGGGGCCCTGGTGGCTTCCACGGTCCTCATCATGGCGGCCCCGGTGGCTTCCATGGCCCTCATCCCGGTGGCCCTGGAGGGCCTGGTGGTCCCCATGGACCTCATCCTGGTGGCCCCGGAGGCTTCCACGGTCCTCATCATGGCGGCCCTGGAGGGCCTGGCGGTCCCCATGGCGGGCCACCACACCCCTAACGGAAAATAATTTTTCCTGAACCTGGCCGTTGCGAAGTATCGTCAACGGCCTTTTCTGGTGTTTATCATTATCCTTCTACGTCACCACCGGTCTGTTGTTCCGCCCTGCCCCGCAGTGCCTCATACAGGCTCGCGGGTCCCAGCAATACGCTTTTGAGGTCCTCAAAGACCTGGGCAGACTCCAAGGCCTGCTTGCTCATGTCGGTAAAGCTCGATAGAGCATCCAGAATGGCATCCTTGAGGAGCCGGTCCAGGTCGGGGGAGGCAGCAAATTGTTCCTTGGTGTTGGCAATGGCCTGCTGCACCAGGATCTCACAGTCCAGCAGCTTGCCCTTGATGACGTCATTCACATAGACCAGTTGATCCTTGGGGTCGATCTCCCCGGCAAAGACCTCGTTGATGGCCCGTAGGATGGCTTCCAGGGTTTCCTTGTGACGATCTCGTACCATGCCCTCTCCCGGGCCACTCGGCTTGAGGGGAGCACCATAGCCCAAACTCATCTTGGGGGGCTGCAGGCTTTTCAGGGTATGGTGGGTCAACTCCAAAGCCGAGAGGTCCACGCTCTCTATCTCTCGATCAAAGGTGAGTAGACGCTCCAGTAGACGGTAGAGCAAGGCCCGTTTCTCCAAGGCCGTGTTGCCATAGGGAAAAATCTGGCTCAGGAAGCCGTAGAGACGGACGTAGCTGCCCATGTCTTTCTTGAAGAGCTGCAGGCTTTCCATCTCATCCTTGGCCGCTGCCTGGCTGGCACTGCTGGCCTCGGCCTCTTGAAAGCGACGCTTGGCCTCGCGATACCTGCTCAGGATATTGCTGGCAATGGGCACCAGGATCTTATCCAAGGCAGACTGCTTGCCCCCCTCGTGGACCAGACGGGCCACGGCATTCACATCGTCTTCCGTGTACCAGTCCTGGGTGTCCAGCTTCACTCGTAGATCAAAGATCAGGTTGGGGTCCGTGACATTCTCGAGCTCCGCTGTCTCGTAGTAGGTACGGAAGGCTTTGAGGATCTCTTTGAACCGCCCCGGGTTTCGTGGAGGCTCCTTTTTCCAAGAGAATGGAGCCATGATGAACAAAGCTAAAGCACCCAAATATTCCCCTGAAGTTCGCGAACGCGCGGTGCGCATGGTGCAGGAACACCGCGGCGAGTATTCCTCGCCCTGGGCGGCGGTGGAGTCTATTGCTCCTAAGATCGGCTGTTCGCCTCATACCTTGCATGAATGGGTTAAACGGCATGAAGTCGATACCGGATTGCGCGACGGCGTCACCAGCGAAGAGTGTGAACGTATCAAGGCGCTGGAGCGTGAGGTCAAGGAATTGCGCCGTGCCAATGAAATCCTGAAGCTGGCAAGTACGTTTTTTGCCCAGGCGGAGCTCGACCGCCGTCTGAAGTCATGAATACCTTCGTCGATACGTATCGCGATGCTTTTGGGGTCGAGCCGATCTGCCGTGTCTTGAAGATCGCCCCGTCGGGCTACCGGCTTCATGCCACACGCCAGCGCAATCCCGCGCTGCGTTGTGCGCGTGCGCAACGCGACGAAGTATTGATACCCAAGATCGAGCGCGTCTGGCAGGCCAATCTTCAAGTCTACGGCGCGGACAAGGTCTGGCGGCAGATGAAGCGCGAAGGCACTGAGGTCGCGCGCTGCACCGTGGAGCGCCTGATGAACCGCCTAGGATTGCGTGGCGCGGTGCGGGGTAAAAGCGTGCGCACGACGGTACCCGACTCCAAACAACCGTGCCCGCTGGATCGGGTGAATCGCCAGTTCAAGGCGGATCGGCCGAACCAGCTCTGGGTCTCGGATTTCACCTATGTTTCGACCTGGCAGGGCTGGTTGTATGTGGCCTTCGTGATCAACGTGTTCGCCCGGCGCATCGTTGGCTGGCGAGTGAGTCGAAGCATGACGACGGACTTCGTGCTGGACGCACTGGAGCAGGCGCTCCCAGCTTTGGGGTTTGGTCTCTTGGATCCAGTCCAGCAGATCCGGCGGGAAGAGGGCTCGCTCTCGGTCATAGCGATGATCATCTGGGCTGATGGTACTGCCTTGAGGTGGTGTGTAGAGCCAGCCTTGGGAAGCCAAGTCGCTGCAGATTTCGGCTTCGTGGACAATTTCGTTATGGATGGCCATGAAGGGAAACCTATAGGCTATGACGGTTTCGTGGATGGGGCTACGAGCTTTATTTGGGATCTCCGTGGGTAGCCAGCCATTCCTGCAAAGCGGCATCCATCCGCCCCTGCCAGCCCGGACCAGAGGCCCGAAAACGCTCCACGACGTGGGGGGATAGGCGGATACTGATTTTTTCCTTGGTGACCGCCGCTGGGGGGCGCCCTTTGAGCTTGAGCTGACGGAACTGCATAGGACTCAGTTCCTGGGTGTCCGGGTCTGCTTCGATACCCCGCTGGATGGCCTCGTCCTCTTCTGGGCTGGGAAGATCAAAACTCCGCCCCGATTTAGATTTGACTTGCATACTGTTTCACCTCTCGACTGTTCGCCTTGCGCAGGCTGATGATCCGTCGTTCCTCGCCCCGGTCCGTGAACACTACGCAGTAGACCCGGGTGCCGATAGGGGCATAGCCGATCATACGAAGCTCTCCATATGCCTTTCGGTCGTCCACTGTGGCCAGAAGCAGATCCCATTCCAACCGGCTAGCGAGACTCAGGCTTAACCCATGCTTGTTGGTGTTACGCTGATCTTTTGCCGGGTCAAAAGTAATCTGCATAATTTATTGTATGGACAGAAAGTAGAAAAGGCAATTCACGTTGCATACTATCCCTCTACTCCTCCGGGGGAGCGAAAAGCACCTCATCAGATCCAGATGCCACCCCAGATCCGGGATCGATACCTTCCAGCACTACCTGGAGATGATAGATGTGATGTTTCGGGGTCATAACGGCCTCCAACATTGGTGTCACAACAATGTAGACTCCTGCAGCAGCTTCTACATGAACTGGCCTATGAATATGGCTCCCGATATTGATCCAGCAATAAACATGATAACACTCATTATCGCAGACCATTTGGCTACGGAGAAGAACCAACCACCTCGGTCATGCCTGAATATTTCATACTGTGTATAGTAGGAAAACGCGGCAGCTAGGACAGAAGAAATAACACCAAATAACAGGAAGCAAAACGCTGCCCAATACTCTCCAACGGAAACATCTCCAATTTTCTTCAGAGCCATTATATGTTCTGCAATTGTCAGGAGAACCAGTACTCCTGCACCATTAGCTAGAAAAGATAGCCGATAGCTTTTGAAGAATGATCAACCATAGACTGATTCGTAATCACTAGGTCAGAGGTTCGATTCCCCTCAACGGCACCAATAACCTAAGGAATTCTCTAGCCCCATAGGCCGGGAGCGATTCAGAATAAGAGCGAGAGGCTGGAGCGCAGGCCGATCGCATACATCAATGGGCATATTTCTCCGTTACTGCTTGAATTTGCTCGACCCGCTCTGGCGTCAGAACATTCAAAACATCGAGTGCGGCCAAATTTTCCCGCAGCTGTTCTGCTCGAGACGCTCCCAAAATGACTGTGCTAACGTGTGGATTGTGTGCCACCCAAGCCAGGGCAAGCTGCGCCACACTACACTCCATCGACACAGCAATTTCCTGTAATTCTTTTACTGCCTGATTCTTACCGCTATCCAGTAGTCCACCGCGTAGAAATGCCATGGACTGTAAGGCAGCCCGACTACCTTCGGGTACGCCGTCAATATATTTACCCGTCAGCAGCCCCGAGGCGAGAGGACTCCAAGTAGTCAGCCCCAAGCCCATGTAGTCGTATAGCCGAGCATATTCCTTCTCTACCCGATGACGATGAAACAGATGATATTCTGGCTGCTCCATGACGGGTTTATGCAAGTGATGACGCTCCGCAATTTCCCAAGCAGCAAGAATTTCATCTGCATCCCACTCGCTGGTGCCCCAGTATAGAGCCTTCCCCTGCTCAATGATGTTATGCATTGCCCAGACTGTTTCTTCGATTGGGGTCTGCTTATCGGCGCGATGGCAAAAAATGAGATCCAGATGATCCAGCTGCATTCTTCGCAGGCTGCCATCGACCGCTTGGAGCAAATATTTACGGTTGAGCGTATTCCGCGAGTTCACTCTCGCCTGTGGTTGATCCGCACTTTGCAAACCCCAATAAAACTTGCTTGAAACGACATAATGCAGACGATTCCAGCCAAGCTTTTTTAGGGCCTGACCCATAAGTATCTCACTCTCCCCGTTGGCATAGACCTCGGCGTTATCGAAAAAATTTACGCCCGCTTCCCATGCAATCTCCATCATCTCTCTGACCCCTTTCACATCGACTTGATTATGAAAAGTGACCCAAGAGCCCATGGAGAACAGGCTAACTTGCAACCCACTGCGACCCAGTCTTCGGTAGATCATAGGGGTGTTCTGCGAATCTTTTGCCATGAGAAAAACCTCCAAAAAGTAGTGTCGTCAGCATAGCAGATATCGGCTGCGTCTGATGCAGAATATCCCCAACTGCGAATCATATCTTCCGCTGCGAGCAGGCAATCACGCCGAAACCACGTAGTAAGGTTCATCGTTGATTGGCCTACATACCAAGTGGTATCTTGAAGCTCACATTTCAGCCCTGGAGCCCTCATGGACGTACGTGCAGCAGTAGCCCTGGCCCCCAATCAGCCCCTGGTCATCGAGACTGTACAGTTGGAGGGCCCCAAGGCCGGTGAGGTCTTGGTCGAAATCAAGGCGACGGGGGTCTGCCACACCGATGCCTACACCCTGTCTGGCGCGGATCCCGAGGGTCTGTTTCCGGCCATCCTGGGGCACGAGGGGGCGGGCGTGGTCGTCGAGGTTGGTCCTGGGGTCCGCTCTTTGCGGCCCGGTGATCATGTGATTCCCCTCTACACCCCTGAATGCCGGGAGTGCGAATACTGTCTCAACCCCAAAACCAATCTCTGCCAAGCGATCCGCTCTACCCAGGGCAAAGGACTCATGCCCGATGGCAGCAGTCGTTTTTCCCTGAATGGCCAGATGCTGCACCATTACATGGGCACCTCGACCTTTGCCAACTACACGGTATTGCCCGAGATTGCGGTAGCGAAGATCCGTCCCGATGCCCCCTTTGAGAAAGTCTGCTACATCGGCTGTGGGGTCACCACGGGAATCGGTGCGGTGGTCTTCACCGCCAAGGTCGAAGCGGGTAGCAAGGTGGTGGTCTTTGGGCTCGGGGGGATCGGTCTGAATGTGATCCAAGGGGCGCGCATGGTGGGCGCGGACATGATCGTCGGTGTCGATGTCAATCCGGATAAGCGCGCCTTGGCGGAGCAATTTGGGATGACCCACTTTGTGAATCCTCGAGAGTTGGAGGGCGACCTGGTGCCGTATCTCGTTGATCTGACCGGAGGCGGTGCCGACTACACCTTTGAGTGCGTCGGCAACACCACCCTGATGCGCCAAGCCCTGGAATGCGCCCACAAGGGTTGGGGCACTTCGGTGATCATTGGGGTGGCTGGCGCAGGGGAAGAGATCAGCACTCGCCCCTTTCAGCTGGTCACGGGCCGGAACTGGCGCGGTTCGGCCTTTGGCGGTGCCCGCGGACGGACGGACGTGCCCAAGATTGTCGACTGGTACATGGAGGGCAAGATCCATATCGACGAGCTGATCACCCACGTCATGCCCTTGGAAAAGATCAATGACGCCTTTGATTTGATGCACGAAGGCAAATCCATCCGCAGCGTGATCACCTTTTGAGGGCCGCCGTGGAAATAGAATGTGTGGCCGAGCAACGCTGCTTTGCAGGAACAGTAGCGCGCTATCGGCATGTGTCCCGGGTCTGTCAGACGCCCATGCGCTTTGCGGTGTATCTGCCAGACCAGGCAAAAAGGCAATCCCTGCCAGTGCTGTACTATTTGGCGGGCCTCACTTGTACGGAAGAGACCTTTCTGATCAAGGCGGGGGCAGAGCGCCTCGCGGCAGAATTGGGCATCATCCTCGTGGCGCCGGATACCAGTCCACGGGAGGCGCGCCTGCCCAACGACGATGCGGACTGGGATTTTGGCATCGGTGCCGGCTTCTATCTACGCAGTACCCAAGCACCTTGGGCGCAGCATTATCAGATGTACGATTACGTGACCGAGGAACTGCCCCAGCTAGTGGCAGAACAGTTTGGTGCCGATACCAGCCGGGCCAGTATCATGGGCCATTCCATGGGGGGGCATGGGGCACTGATCTGCGCCCTACGCGAACCAAGCCGCTACCGCTCGGTCTCTGCCTTTGCTCCCGTTTCGGCACCGAGCCAGTCCCCCTGGGGGAAAAAGGCGTTCACGAATTTCCTTGGGGGCGATACGGACACCTGGGCCCCGTGGGATGCCAGCCAACTGGTGCTCCGCCAGCAGTTTCCCGGTGAAATATGGATCGATCAGGGCCTGGATGACCCCTTCCTGACCGCGCAACTCTGCCCCGAGATCTTTTCTGCCGCCTGCACTCAGGCAGGGCAGAAACTTCGCTATCGTGAGCATGCGGGCTACGACCACAGCTACTACTTCATCAGCAGTTTTGTGGAGGAGCATCTGCGCATGCACGCGGCGGCCCTGACCGATGAAATAAGGCTACGATGCTGAGCTCAAATGTCGCATGGCTCGCTCAGCCCGGAGACCGAGACAAAATCTGAATCGACGCCGCGACCTCTGTCGCCCGTTGCCGCGCTTCCTCTGCCGTATCCGCACTAGCCAGGGCGACGCCAAGACGGCGTAATTTGGTGGCCTGCGGTTTGCCAAAAAGGCGTAGATCGCTTTCGGGCACCGTCAAAGCCTTCGCCAGGTGATGGTACGTGGGCGCCCAGCCTACCCCTCCGGCGCGCAATACCGCAGAGGCCGAAGGACGCAAAAATCCCGGATCAATGGGCAGGCCCAGAATGGCGCGCAAGTGCAACTCAAATTCATTTTGGCGTTGACTGATCAGCGTCACCATTCCGGTGTCGTGGGGGCGGGGCGACAGTTCACTGAAATATACCTCGGATCCCCGCACGAAAAATTCCACCCCAAAGATTCCCCTACCACCCAGAGCGGTGGTTACCTTGTGCGCCATCTCTTGCGCCGTGCGCAGAGCTGCACTGGACATTGCTTGCGGCTGCCAGGATTCCACATAGTCACCCGCTTCCTGACGATGTCCGATCGGTTCACAGAATACCGTCCCCGCGCTGCCACGCACGGTCAGCAGGGTAATCTCGAAGTCGAAATCGACAAAGCCTTCGATAATCACACGCTGCCCCGTCACCCGTCCGGCGTTTTGCGCCTCCTCCCAGGCACGCGGCAAATCCTCGGCGCGGCGCAGCAGGGACTGCCCTTTACCACTGGAAGACATCACCGGTTTGATCACGCAAGGAAAGCCGATCGTTTTGCTGGCCGCCTCCAACTCTGCCAGGGTGCCAGCAAAGGCATAGGGAGAAGTGCGCAAGCCGAGCTCTTCGGCGGCCAGGCGGCGAATTCCCTCCCGGTCCATGGTCAAGCGTACCGCCCGCGCATTGGGGATGACCGTCGCGACCCCACGTTCCTCGATCTGCGCCAGCGCCTGGGTCGCAATGGCCTCGATTTCCGGGACCACAAAGTCAGGCCGCTCGCGTTCCACCAAGGCCAACAGCGCCTGTGCGTCGGTCATATCGAGTACATGGCAGCGGTGGGCCACTTGCATGGCCGGTGCATCGGCATAGCGATCGACGGCAATCGTTTCCATGCCAAGACGTTGTGCGGCTATCAGAAATTCTTTACCCAACTCTCCTGCACCCAGCAGGAGGATCCGCGTCGCCCCCGCGGCAAGAGGCGTGCCCAAGGAGTTTTCCATTCTTCAAGGTCCTTTCTGGCTGTACCCAACTATACTGAGAGGATACCAGTGATCTGGGCAATCGTCAGGAGATAGAACATGGCAGTCGGAAAGATCGGAATGGTAGGTCTGGGACGCATGGGTGGAAATATGGCGCGACGTCTGCAGCGGGATGGCGCAGAAGTGGTGGCCTACAACCGGCATGCGGAGAAGGCGCGGGAACTTGCGCAAGAAACTGGGATGCAGGCCGCAGCGACGCTCGCGGAGCTGGTGCAGCAATTGCCTGCACCGCGCGTGCTCTGGCTGATGTTGCCGGCAGGAAATGCCACTGCGGAACATATTGCCGAGTTGTTGCCCCTACTCAGCAAAGGGGATGTTTTGGTGAATGGTGCCAACGCCTTCTTCGGCGACTCCATGGCGCAAGCGCAGGAGCTCGAAGAACAAGGGATACACTACGTCGACGCAGGGGTTTCCGGCGGCGTATGGGGCCTGCAGGAGGGGTACGCCCTGATGGTGGGCGGCAGCCCGGAGGCGGTCGCCAAGGTCGAGCCCTTTCTGAAGATCTTGGCGCCCGGGGCAGACAAGGGCTGGCTCCATTGCGGACCGGTAGGCAGCGGACATTTTGTGAAGATGGTCCACAACGGTATTGAATACGGCATGATGCAGGCCTTGGCGGAGGGTTTTGCCATACTGCAGGGAAAGAGCGAATTCGGCCTTGATCTCGCTGCGGTAGCGGAAATGTGGCGCTATGGAAGCGTCGTCCGCTCCTGGCTGCTGGACCTGACCGCCGATACCCTGAGCAAGGATCAGAAACTAGAGGACATTGCGCCGGTTGTGGCTGATTCGGGTGAGGGGTTATGGACTGCCCAGGCGGCACTGGCACAAAAGATACCAGCACCGGTCATCACCCTGGCACTGCAAATGCGCTGGGCCAGCCAAGGAAAGGACGACTATGCTGCCAAGCTATTGGCCATGATGCGGAATCAATTCGGCGGCCATGCCGTGGTAAAGGAAGAAAAATGAGCGACGATTGCATCTGTCAGTTTGTCATCTTCGGCGCAACAGGAGATCTCGCCTCGCGCAAGCTTCTGCCCTCCCTCTATCATCTGCAGTGTGCCGGTTTATTACCAGAGGAACTCCAAATTCATGCCGTCGGTCGGCGCCCATGGGACGACCAAGGATGGCGAGAATTTCTGCGCGAGCAACTGGAATCTTTTGCTGGTGATTTTCATGCAGAAGATTTCGATAAGTTCGCGGACCGATTTCACTATCTGCGCGGCGAATTACACGAGCAAGAGCTCTACGCCAATCTAGCCAAAACCCTCACCCGCGATGGCGCTCAACAACCGGAGCGCAGCATCTTCTATCTGGCTATCCGCCCGCAGGATTTTTTCCCCGTCGTCCAGAATCTTTCAGCAGCAGGCTTTCATCGCGATGGCGACTATCGTATCGTCATCGAAAAGCCCTTTGGCCACGATCTGGAAAGTGCTATTCAGCTGAATGAGCAGTTACACCGTCACTTTCGCGAAGAACAGATCTATCGCATCGACCATTATCTTGGCAAAGAAATCGTACAGAATCTGATGGTGTTTCGCTTTGCCAATCTCCCCATCGAGGCCGTCTGGAATCGTAATTTTATCGATCACGTGCAGATTACCGTAGCCGAAGAACTTGGGGTAGAAAACCGGGCAGGCTATTATGATCAAGCCGGTGCGCTGCGGGACATGGTGCAAAATCACTTGATGCAGATTCTCACCCTCGTTGCCATGGAGCCCCCGCCCTCATTGGAGGCGGATGCCTTGCGCGACGAAAAGGTGAAGGTATTACGCTCTATCCGGCCGATTCCCAAAACGGCGATCCATGCCCACGCCATTCGTGCCCAATATGGTCCAGGCGTAGTAGACCATCAGCATGTACCGGGCTATGCCGACGAGCCAGGAGTGGCGCCGAGTTCCATCACCGAAACCTTCGTTGCTGCGAAGTTTTATGTGGATAACTGGCGCTGGCGCGGTGTGCCCTTCTATCTGCGCACAGGTAAGCGGATGCCCTGCAAGACCTCCAGCGTCGCGATTCGCTTTCGGCATACCCCGCAGCAGCTCTTTCGGGAAACCCCCATTGATCGCATCGAACCCAACTGGATCCTGCTCTCCCTGGAGCCAGAGAGTCTCAAGATCGAACTGCATGTGAAGGAGCCGGGCCTGGAAATGCGCATTCGCCCCACCCAGCTCAATGCGAGCTATCGCCGCGACGGCGAAAAGGAGCTCGACGCCTATGAGGCGCTTTTGCTGGATGTGTTGGAGGGCGATAAGGCGCTGTTCATCCGCTTCGACGAAGTGGAATGGGCGTGGCGCGCCGTCGACCCCGTCATCAAAACCTGGGCGCGGGAGCTCGATTACATCATCACCTACCCAGCAGGAAGCTGGGGGCCGGAAGAGGCGACTCGGATCATGGACAAGGAGGACCAATATTGGCGCAACCAGCTGTAGCTGTCGCTGCAACACGACGTGCACAGCACTCCGGACCCTTGGCAAGGTCATGGTACGCGACAAAACTGTAGCCGTGGGTCGACAGAGGGAGCGCCCCCGGCAACAAACAAAAATGAAAAATCAATGGGATAACGCATACCTTATTTTGGGCATGGATTTTGCATTTGAGCTATTGCGTATTCCCCATTGAGGCTACCATCATGACCGAAAGACTTCTTAACGAAACGGAAATGTGCCGTTTGGCAGATGCCTTACGCGCCCTTGCCCACCCTTTGCGCTACCACATGCTCTGCCTGCTGAGCCGCGGGGAAATGAACCTGCAGCACCTTGCGCGTGGCGTACACACCAGCCACAGCAATGCGGCTCAGCACTTGGCCCTGTTGCGCGCGCAAGGGTTGGTACAAATGCGCAAGGCCGCCACCAAGGTCTATTATCGCTTGGCGGATCGGCGCACCCTGGCGCTGCTCGCCGAGAGCCGCCAATTACTGGCCTGAGCATCAAGTCATCGCGAGCGGGGCTCTGCACGCAACTCCCAAGAGAGTTCCGCGCAGAGCCCGGAAGGGTCCCCACGGTTATACAGGCGCAACTGCAAGCCCTGCGCCTCTGCAATCTGCCGAGCAATAGCTAGTCCTAGCCCACTCCCTTCACTGTGCCCACGCGCACTGTCACCACGGCTGAATGGCTCGAGAAGGGCCTCCAGGCGGTCTTCCGGGATGCCAGGACCCGCATCACAAAACTGCAAGATTCCACGGCCATCTCGTTTGTACAGGCGAACATCGACCCGCTCACCTGCGTAGCGACGCACATTATCCAGTAGATTATCGAAGAGACGGCGCAATGCCTCATAATCCCCCCGAAAGGGATAGCGACGCGGGAGTTGCGCGTGCCAGTCGCCGCCCGCGCGGGTATACGCATCGCCGACGACCCGCAGCAATGCAACCAGATCGAGATCGGCTATGCGCGCCGAACTGCCACGTCCAATCGCCAGGGATTGTGCCAGGAGATCTGTCATCCGCTGAGTGTCTTCCGCCATCCCCTCGCGTAGTTCCTGGGGGGTATCTTCGGGCAAAAGCTCCAGGGCCATCTGGATTCGCGCCAGGGGCGAACGGAGATCGTGAGAAATGCCTACCAAGAGCAGAGACTGATGATCAATCATTGCCTGCAGGCGTGTGCGCATCCGCTCAAAGGCATCGAGCAGATCGTAAAACTCCTTGGCGCCACTGGCGGGCAGGGTTGGCAATGGGGCATTCCACTTGCGCCGCAGCGCATCGGCCAAGACCGCCAGGGGTCGCAAAACCCGTCGCACCAGGATGATGGTCAATACCAACAACGCCAGCGTGGATACACCAAGAATGAAAATCAGGCCCAGAGGCAAGGTTCCGGTCAGGCGGCGGCGGGCGAAATGCATCCATACCGCCTGCCCCTCCACCGGGATCGCAACCCAGAGCGTGCCCTTGGGGTCATGGGCGGTGAATACCGGCACCGTACGATCCAGGCGGCGGCGCAACTCCACCGCCAATATCTTCCCATATAGATGGCTGCGATTGCTGCTCAGGTCAAAATCGCGCGGGGGAGGCCCGAGATGGATGCCATTGTCTCGCGCCACGCGCTGCAAAAAGGCCGGACGTTGGTCCTTCGGCAGCTGCGCGTAGGTCTGCGCCGTCATGATGAGCAGCCCTGCCAGATCCTCTGCCGACCTTTGCCCAAGTGGGTAGAGCACCGTCAAAATGATCGTCAACAGGGAAAAAACCTGTAATGCAATGATTCCTAAAGCCAAGGTTCCAGCCGTCTGACGAAAGAGGCTCGCACGCTGCATGGCCATCCTCTCCTATACCCACATCCAGAAGAGTTTCCAAAGGATCATCGGTAAGGCGATGGCGCCAACGAAATGTCCCACGACTTGCCCCTTTTCGTTGATCAGCAAGCTGGTGGGTGTGAGCAGTATCCCACCCACGGCCTGACTTGCCCCCTGCCCCGCGGCCAGATAGACGGGATAGTCAATCCCCAGCTCCTGCATCCGCGCATGCACTGCGCCTGCCGTGCTGCCATCCACAGCGATGCCAACGATGCCAAAATCCTTACCCCCAAACCAGTGTTCCAGTTGAACGAGCAGAGGCGTTTCCGCTAGGCAGGGCGGACAGTCGGGCGCCCAGAAATTGAGGAGCAGGATCTTATCCGGCACGGCCGGCAGCTCCAGGCGATGTCCAGCAAGGGTTTGAACGGTCAGAGGCGGCATTTGCCGGGGCACCGCAGTGCCGGCACCACGCCACTGGGTAAAGGCATAGACGGCACCGAGCAATAGTACCCAGACCACCAGCTCCACCCAAAACCGTCTTTTTCGCAGGAATATCGGCACCGATCCACCTCGCTGAACTGCCGAGAAAATGGCATGAGAGACCGCCGCACGCAAGCAGAAAATACGCCCCCAACAGCAGGAAACTGTCTACAACAATATATTTTTATCAATAAACTCAGATTGTTGATATGCACCGCCGCTTTGGTGGATATACCCCACTCGCAAAGCGATCGAGGGCAGGTACCAACAAGTTATTAACCAGGCCCTTAAATATCCAACATAGCGTAACGAGCGGCAGGGTGATGGAAATAGCGAGAGACCTTCTCCGGCAGGAGACAGAGACCATTCATGAAGGCCATGGCCTTTGCCAAGAGGGTGGTTTTGTCTGTGCTCATAGGCCCGTTGCGTAGGGCCGTTTTGAAATCCCGGTTGAGGTATTCATCCGGGTTGGACTCTGGCGCATAAGGCGGCAGAAACACGAGCTCAATGCGGTCCTTCTTATCGGCCAGCCAGGCCGTTACCACCTTGGCGTGATGCACCCGTAAGTTGTCGACGATCAGGAAGATCTTCTGTTCGGCATGGCGGATCAGCTTTTCCAGGAAGGCGATGAAACGCTCGGTGTTGATGCTGCCCTCCACCATCTCAAAGGCAAGTTCTCCGCGCGGTGAGATCGCCGATATCATGGACAGACTGGTCCATCGTGCTGGATGTTCGAGGAGCGGCGTCTGGCCTTGGGGCGCATATCCACGCACCCAATGGGCGTCCTCTTTGACGGCCGTTTCGTCGCCCCAGTACAGCACTGCACCCTCGCGCAGGGCGCGCGCTCGGACTTGGGGATAATCCACTTCCAGCCATTGGCGCACTGCTTCTGGGTTCTGCTCCATCGCTCGCTTGACCGGACGCTGGGGCGTAAAACCCCAGCGCTTGAGGTACTTGCCTACCAGGCGCACCTGCAGATCTATCCCAAAGCGATCCCGGATCAATTGCCGGATGGCCGGCCGGGTCCAGAGGGCAAAAGGCATTTGCAACTGCCGCGGATCCCGTTGCACGATCTGATCCCGAACCCAGGCTTCCGCAGCCAACGTCAATCTGCGACAGGCCCCTACAGGACGCCCTCGCGGCCGTTCATCAAGGCTTTTGCCCCCCTCTCGTTTGGCTTGCGCCAACCACCCGCGAATGGTCGAGGGATGGGCGCCAGAGACCTTGGCCAGGTCTTCCACCCGCATACCAGACTGCTGGCGTAGCCGCAGCACCATCTGCCGAAGCAGATTCCGCCCCTCTACCGTCAACTTGCGCACATCTATCCGTTCCATACTCGCTATTCTACCATAGATAAGTCGGATATTTATGGGCCTGGTTAATAGCCATGCTTTTCTCGTGGTACAGCACTTGCTTATATAACAGCGTACATTGTTGTGGACTGTACACATAGACCAGATCTGATAAGGAGTGAGTCATGGTTTTAGAGAATACCCTACCTGTGCTCCTCAGCCGTATCGACTTCGCTTGGATTACTTCCATGCACATCCTTTGGACTCCAATGACCATTGGCATGTCGTGGTTGCTATTTTTCCTCGAGGTCGCGTGGCTGCGCACAGGCGACGAGCGCTGGTACAAGCTGGAACGCTTTTTTGAGAAAATCCTCATCATCAATTTCGGCGCTGGCGTAGCTACTGGCGTGACCATGGAGATGGCCTTCGGGATCCTTTACGGACCCTTCTCCCAGGCCGTTGGGCCGTTCTTCGGCAATATCCTGGGCTTCGAGACCATCACCGCCTTCATGTATGAGGCCGGGTTCATTGGGCTGATGATTTTCGGCTGGGGCAAGATCAGTAAAGGGATGCATCTTTTTGCCACCTTCAATGTTGGTCTCTCTTCCACGCTTTCGGCCATGTGGATCCTGGTTGCGAACTCCTGGATGCAGACCCCAGACGGGGTGGTGCTGAAGAATGGTCTCTTTCAGGTAACCAATTGGTGGAATGCCATTCTGAACGACAATTTTATCTGGGGCTTTCCGCACATGTGGGTAGCCTGTGTTGAACTTGCCCTGTTCGTCTTCGCCAGCGTGAGTGCTTGGTTTATCCTCAAGAATCGGAATGCCGATCTCTTCACCAAGCTGTTGAAGCCGACCTTGTTGGCGCTGCTGATTGTCGCGCCCGCTCAAATCTTCATTGGGGACAGCGTGGGGCGCGATGTGGCAATGACCCAGCCGACCTCTCTGGCGGCCATGGAAGGGCATTACCACACCTACCTATCTGACGGTAAGGTGAATACGGGCTGGCATCTCATCGCCTTCCCCAACGCCAAGAATGACGGCAACTCATTTGCCATCACGATCCCACACGTCCTGAGTTTGCTGGAAACCCACACTCTGAACGGTAAGGTCACAGGGTTGGACAGTTTCCCTGCTAAAGATCGCCCTGATGTTTGGGTGCCCTTCTATAGTTTCCGAGTCATGGTAGCGATCGGTTTCTTCTTGTTCTTCGTGGCACTCTGGGGCAACTGGCTGCGTCTGCGTGGCAAGCTCAATGCGGAATCCTTGCGCAAACATCCGTGGTTCCTGCGTGCCGTAGTCTTTTCCGGCTTTCTGCCCTACCTCGCTATCTGGTGCGGTTGGTGGACGCGCGAGATTGGCCGCCAGCCCTGGGTGGTCTTCAACCTGATGCGCACCTATCAAGGTGTGAGTCATATGTCCATTGGCATGGAGATCTTCTGGTTCGTCGGCTACATCCTCTTCGAACTGATCGTATGGTCAGGCGCGTGGTACTTCTTCAGCCGTGTGATTGCTAAGGGCGTGGATTCCATTCCGCCGTCCGATACGCTTTTCGCGCATCACGAAGAGGAAGTTCATGAAGAAGAACATGCTGGTGGAGGCTTTGCCAAGCCAACGTTTGCCAGTAAGCCGATGCTCGATAAGACGCGGTAAATTCATGAGCCGGGGGTGAACCCCCGGCCAGCCAAGGAGATTTCTCAGATCGTGCGCACCCGGACGAGGTCATGGACCAAGTCCTCATTCTCGATCGAGAATTACGCAACTATCGACGCTTCTTTCACATTCTCAAGGTCCCTTTCTTCGAGCCCGGCGCAAAGGAGTGGGCGAACTAGCATAGCGCGGTAGTCGGCAATGATTTAGACGTTTCCTGCATCAGTCCCACGCTCTGCCTTAGACATCGGCATTGCGTTGATCGGTTCCTGGTCCGGAGTGAAGCTCGTTAGCCCGCTGAAATACCTGGGCCGGTGCCGACTCCAGTTCCAGGAGCTGGGTATCCAGGTCCGCCAGCAACTCTTCTGCCCCGCTCTCATCCAGTAGGCCTTCCTGGCGGGCATCTAGAATCCTTTGCTTGCGCTGCACAAGCAAGCGCCGAACCAGGCGCAGATAATCACTCTGGCGTATCCAGTCCTGATCGAGATTCCCCGCCGCCAGGTGTTCCTGTGCTCGATCGCGTTCTTCCGTGATCTGCTTCTGCAAGAGCTGCAGCACCTGAGGATCGCGCAGAGCTCTGCTCTCGAGAGACTGTAACTCCCTGAGATCATGCTCAGCCAGGGCAAGACGGAGACGATTCCTCTCGAAATTTCCGTCATCATTCTTCCCTGCCAAGACACCAAAAAGACGACCAAGAGGGGCAATACTCAGACCTTGCACCAGAATGGTCAGCAGTACCACGCCAAAGACCAGATTGATGAGCAAATCTCGGGCTGGGAAATCCATCGGTAGACTGAGCGCCAAAACCATCGACAGCGCGCCGCGTATACCACCCCACAACAGGATGAAATTCCAATTCAGAGGAATGCGCGCGCGGGTCGTGCGCAGGAGCAGACCCATTCCGTAGACGACCACGGCGCGGGCAACGGTCACCGCCAAATAGGCCGCGAGAATCAGGACCCAGATGCGGATCAGATCCTGCAGGTGAATGGTCAAGCCCACCAAAAGGAAAATCAGCGAGTTCAGGACAAAGCCGAGATATTCCCAAAAGGTATTCACGGCCATTCGCACGGAGGCACTCATTCCTCGTCGAGCGGCATAGTTGCCGCAGAGCAGGCCAGCGACAACAGTGGCGATCACCCCAGAAAAGTTCAGCTGTGTCGCCAGCAAAAAGCTGCTGTAGGCGGCCAATATGGTGATGGTAATTTCCACCATCCCATCATTGACGCGCTTGATCACCTCCGAACTGAGCCAGCCAATGATCAGCCCAAGCAGGGCCCCGCCCCCCACCATGCTGACAAACTCCAGTCCGAGGGCTGGAAGCGAAATCGCCTTCCCCATTGCGATGCCCAGAAAAAGGGTAAAGAACACAATCGCCGTTCCATCATTGAGCAGGCTTTCGCTCTCAATTAGAAAGGTCAGGCGGGATGGCGCACCCAACTGGCGAAAGATGGACACCACCGATATCGGGTCCGTCGCCGCCACCGTCGCGCCGAAGACCAGCGCTACCCCTAGGGTCAGGGTAATACCGGCCAAATGCGGCAGATAGGGGTAAAGCGCCAAGAAGACGTAGGCGGTAACGATCATGGAGAGAAAAACGCCGGGCACCGCCAGCCCGAAAATCGCTATCCGGTCGCGCCACAGGGTACTTGCGGAAAGGTGATAGGCCGATTCGAAGATCAGCCCGGGGAGGAATATGTTGAAGACCAGATTGTGGGTGAGGACCGGGGTCTGGAAGAGGTGTAGGCTACCGAGCAGCAGCCCGCCCAGAACCAGCGCAACGGTATAGGGGAGCCGCAAGCGATTGGCGATGACCGCCAGCAGGGACGCTGCCACAAAGAGAAGCAGCAGCGCAGTCTCCGGTATCATGCTCAGCTCTCCAGTGCAGAAAAATCGGTAGCTAGACGCTCCCCTCTAAGGCTTTGCGCAGATAGGGATCCATATCGGTGAGATTGTTCAGCGCCCAGCGCCGATAATCGTCCGGCAGGTCACAGATTTTTATCCCTTTGTGCTTACCGAAAGGCATCGTTTCAGGAATTCGTGCACGCTCGCTGAACTCCCATAGAGCCTCCCAACTGGCCGGCCGCACGGCCAGTACGACGCGATTCAGAATCACCCGACAAAATTTGACGTCCGCCAGCGCGGAGTGGGCATTTTTGAGGTTTTCCCGCGTTTTTTTTCGATCCTTGCTGAAATGATATAGCAGGGCCGATTGGGAAAAGCTGTCAACCTCTGGCCATAGCCTGCGGCTCATGGCGTAGGTACAGATCCGCTTGACCTCCGGCCGACCAATAACTTCCCAATCAAAATCAATACTATGCCCAACCAGATATTCCGTCTCGCTGGGGAGATGAAACGTATTTGCCGGGGGGCAATCAGCGAGATCTTCATCCAGAATGTGGTGCACGGCAATCGCGCCCAGCTCGATCTTCTTCTCGGGGCGGTACCGCTGCACAAACTGCTCTTCTACCTCGAGAGAGCGCAGGTCATTCACGCGCAACCAGGCGGCTTCGATCAATTGTGGCTCGTTTCGCCCAGTCGTTTCCGTGTCAAAAATCAATGCTGCCATTGCCATTGCCCTCAAAAAATCAGCAAGCAGGGTATCGGCTCCCTGCACCCCCCGCAAGAGGAATATCGATCCCTCAGCCAAAATTTACGCTTTGCCCACTAGCTGGAAGTGCCGGGGAAACCCTCTCCCGCCCACTTCTTCGCCAGAGCATCGAGCCCATCCAGAACGCTACCCAACTCGCGCCCGCGCTCGGTCAGGCCATAGCTCACCTCGGGCGGAACCGTGGGACGATAATCGCGGTAGACCACGTCCGCTTCCTCAAGCAAACGCAGACGCTCGGTGAGCATGCGCGCAGAAATCTTGCCGACCGCTCGTTGCAAGGCACCAAAACGCAATGGCCCCTGATTACGGAGTACCCAAAGGATGTACGTCGTCCATGGGCCCATCAACAGCCGCAAAAGAGCATCCATCGGACAGGGGCTTTCTTGAATCGTCTTTCTCATAGTTACGAATCAGTACCTACTTTACAAAAATATCGTAAGCCATACTATGGGGAAACTACAACGCGCACAAGCTGCGCAAGGAGAGGCCAGAATGAGTGCACAGATGAACGAGCAAGAGCGCGGGGTGGAGAGCATCGTACCCGGCCGCGTGACATCCGATGGGGCGGGAGTAAAATTGACCCGGCTGTTCGAGCGTTCCCTGCAAAAACGCCTGGACCCCTTTCTCATGCTCGACGCCTTTGGTAGCGATCAGCCTGACGACTACATCGCGGGCTTTCCGGATCATCCGCACCGCGGCTTCGAGACCATCACCTATATGCTCGCCGGCCGCATGCTGCACCGCGATAGTGCCGGGCACGAGGGTCTCCTGGAAACTGGGGGGATGCAGTGGATGACCACCGGCAGGGGAGTCATTCATTCGGAGATTCCCCAGCAGCAGGAGGGTCGCATGGCGGGATTCCAGCTCTGGCTGAACCTACCGGCAACAGACAAGTTATGCCCGCCCTGGTACCAAGATTTCCAGGCCCAGGATCTACCGCAAGGGGCAGACGCGGAGGGTCGGCGCTGGACCGTACTGGCGGGCGAAAGTCATGGCGTGAAAGGTGCAGTGCAGCGCCCCCAAACCGAGCCCTTGATCGTGGACTTGACGCTTCCGGCGGGCAGTACGTTCTGGCAGGAGCTGCCGCCAACCCACCATGCCTTTGTCGTACCCTATGAGGGCGATGTTCGGATTGGAAAACACGAAATTCCCCTCTTCCATCTCGCCCTTCTTGACCAAGCCGGGGCGGGGGTGCGAATTCATGCCCATGCGGCGAGCCGCCTGCTCTTGGTCGCTGGACGCCCCCTGGGCGAGCCCATCGCCCAGTATGGGCCCTTCGTGATGAACAACGAGGAGCAACTGCAGCAAGCCATGGAAGACTATCGCGCCGGGCGATTGGCCTGAGGTTATTTTTCAGAGGGGAGAACCGTTATGAGCAAAATACTGGTGTTGTATCACAGCCTTTGGGGGCACGTGGAACAGCTTGCGGAGGCTGAGGCCGAAGGTGCTCGCTCGGTTCCGGGGGTCCAGGTGATCGTCAAGCGCGTGCCGGAGACGATGGATGCGGAAAAGCAGACAGCCATGCACGTCAAGGCCCAACCTGCTCCTGAGGCTCATCCCCACGAGCTGGGCGACTATGATGGCATTCTCTTTGGCACCCCGACCCGCTTTGGCAACATGAGTGGGCAGATGCGCAATTTCCTTGACCGCACCGGAGGTCTCTGGCAACAGGGCGCCCTCGCGGGCAAGGTCGGCAGCGTCTTCGTGAGCACTGCCACCCAGCATGGTGGGCAGGAGAGCACCATTCTGAGCTTTCATCCCTTTCTGTTCCACCAGGGGATGATCGTAGTTGGCGTCCCCTACACCTGCCCTGAGCTAAGCAACATGGAAGAAATCAGTGGGGGTACGCCTTATGGCGCCAGCACCTTAGCGAAGAGCGATGGCAGTCGTCAGCCCTCGGCCAACGAACTGGCCATTGCACGCTTCCAAGGGCGCCATGTAGCAGAGATTACGCAACGACTGTTCCCAGGCTAGCCGACCGACTCGCAACCGTGCGCAGGGTGGGCAGAACGCTGTAAATGCACTGACATTTCCCTTATACTTGGGAGAAATGTTGACCTTCAATTCATGATCCACCTTCGCACTTACGTTTACATCGATTCCCTGCAGCCCCAGCTTGCCGCGTACATGGCCTCGGTCTCCCAAGGCTTCTTGCCGGTGCCTGGGGATGCGGCGCTGTGGATCGAGGTCTCGCCTGGCATGGCGGTGCATCGCCTGACGGATATTGCCCTCAAGGCGACCCGGGTGCATCTGTCGCAGCAGGTGGTGGAGCGCGAATTCGGTACCATGGTCGTGCATCATCGCGATCAGAGCGACGTGCGTGAGGCCGGGCGGGTGGTCTTACAACGCATGGGTGCCACCCAAAGCGATCGCAAGGTCTGTCGCGTCACCTGGAATGAGATCATTCGCGGCATGATGCCGGACCATACGGTGCTCATCAATCGACAGAGTCGTCGCGGCTCCATGATCCTGCCGGAACAGAGCATGTTCATCCTTGAAACCGAACCGGCGGGCTACGTCATCTATGCCGCCAATCAAGCGGAAAAGGCCGCCAACATCACCCTCATCGATGTGCGCGCGGTGGGCGCCTATGGGCGACTGACCATTGCCGGCAAGGAAGCGGACGTGGATGAGGCGGCGGCGGCGGCCATCCATGCCGTCGAGAACCCCTCCTGGAGTTGAGGATGGACCGCGAGACCCTGCGCCAAGCCCTCTGCCAATACCGCAGTCGCTACCCCGAAGAGGCCGCCTACGCGCGCCGGGGCTGCGCCCTCCTCGCCAACGCGCCGGACTGTTTTTTGCGCAGCGGCCCCGGGCTACACGTCACCGCCTCGTCCTGGGTGCTCAATCCCGCTGGTGATCAAGTCTTGCTGATGTTACACCGCAAGCTCGGGCGCTGGTTTCAGCCCGGCGGCCACAGTGATGGGGACGAGGACGTCCAGCGCGTTGCCCTGAAGGAATGTAGTGAAGAAACGGGCTTGCCTGCTGAGCAGATCCACTTTCTGAGCCGGGACATCTTCGACATCGATATCCACCGCATCCCAGCGCGCCTCCAGGAGCCCGAGCATGAGCATCTGGATATCCGCTTCCTGATGCAGATCGACGATCGCCTGCCCTTGATCGGCAACAGCGAATCCCACGAACTGCGCTGGGTGCCACTGCACGAGGTCCACGCCTACAATCGCGAGCTGTCCATCCACCGGCTACTGGTGAAAAGCCAAGAGTGGTTGCGCCAGCAGCGTCGCTGAAACGCCCGCGCCAAAGCAAGGCACATCCTAAAAAGGCGGGAAGGATCCCGCCTGGTACTCAAAAGAAGGTAGTTACCGCCGCGTCCAGGGCGTCGCGCATATCCGGGTCGTCCGTGATTGGCCGCACCAGGGCAACACTGCAGGCTGCCAAAGGCTCGATGCCCTTTTGGATGAGGGAACCGGCATAAATCAGCATACGGGTGGATAGCCCCTCATCCAGGCCGTGACCCTTTAGGTTGCGCGACCGCTCGGCAATGGAAACCAACTTGCCCGCCATATCCGTGGATGCACCCGATTCATGGGCCACGATCTCGATCTCCAGGTCCCGATCCGGGTAGGAAAAGTCCAGGGCACCAAAGCGCTGCTTGGTGGACTGCTTGAGGTCCTTCATGGACGACTGATAGCCGGGATTGTAGGAAATCACCAGGAGGAAGTCGGGGTGGGCGTGCAGCAGCTCGCCCTTCTTGTCCAGGGGCAGGGTACGGCGGTGATCCGTCAGCGGATGGATGACCACGGTGGTGTCCTGCCGCGCCTCAACCACTTCATCGAGGTAGCAGATGGCACCCATCCGTGCCGCCGTGGTCAGGGGCCCGTCCTGCCACTTGGTACCGTCCTTGTCGAGCAGAAAACGACCCACCAGGTCCGAGGCGGTCATGTCCTCATTGCAGGCGACGCTGATCAGCGGGCGCTGCAGACGCCAGGCCATGTATTCGATGAAGCGCGATTTGCCACAACCTGTCGGTCCCTTGACCATCATGGGCAAGCGGGCGGCATAGGCGGCCTCAAACAAGGAGATTTCGTCGTGGACCTCCTTGTAGTAGGGCTCCTGACTGATCTGATACTGACTGGCATCGATACTCACGGCAATTTCCCTCTCAATTCTTAAATTTGACCAAGCGGCTGACCTGGATATCGGACACGAACATCACCCCCTGATGCTTCTCGAAGAAGGGGGTGAAGCCCTCGAGGATGGGCGCCAACAGGTCCTCTGGCACGGCGACGATGATCATGATCAGCACGTCATCCTCGTTGAACATCAGGTGGCTCTCATAGATGCCGTGGCTACCCTTGCCGGAGAGATTGCCGACGATGGTGTAACCCTTCACCCCGGCACGGTCGAGTAGATCCGTGGCAAAATCGCGATGGGCGCCTTCGAGAATGATCTCGATCTTTTTCAGGGGATGGAGATTGAGGGTATTCATGCACTAGCCTCCAGTAAGCCTTGCCGATAGGTTCTACCCGATTCCGGGTGGACCTGAAATTCACCTTCTTCCAGGACCAAACAGCGATAATCATCCTCGGGATCCATGACGATCACCCGCAGCCAGCCGCCCATGATGAGTTCCTTCACCTTGGGCAGACGCCCCACCGCGGCCAGGACAAAGGGCGCCGGCGCCTCCACCAGGGCAATCAGGCGCACGGGCTCGTGATACGGCTGGCCTTCCTTGTACATGGACTGCACCGGCAAACCCGTGCGCAGATCGCTCTGATTGCCGGTCATCACTCCAAAGCGGCCAGCCACATTGTGATAGGCCTTGCTGCCACTGCCATAGTGATGCACGTCGGTGGTGGAGAAATAGTGCTCCAGATTGATCCATTCCCCCACCACCACGGGTGCCGAGAGGATATTTTCCAAGAAACGTCCCTTGGGATCCAAGCGGTAGTCGTAGGACTGCAGAAATGATCGTCCCTCCAGATTCACGCCCTCGGTCAGATGACGCCCACCGATGATGCCATAGAGGTTGCGGGACAGGCCCCACTCTGGCCGCACCTGGGACCAGTCGTGGGCATGGCGCCGCGCCATGGCCGCCGCCCCATAGGGGTCTGACGCCAATGCCGTGCTGCCGCCCAGGGTCGGCATGCGCTCCGCTGCGGTTCGCCGCGTTGCCGCCGCCAGGCCATTGCGCAGACGTTCCAGGTACAGAAGGTGGCGCGCCGGCAAGAGATCGAGATCGTGCAAGCTAATCTCGTCCGTAGTGGTATTGTGCACCGCCGCAATGAACCAAGTATCTTCCGGAATGTCGATGCCCTTGTTCTCGCGCAGCAAACGCCGCACCTCGGGCTGATTGGCCATGGCACAGATCACCCGCGCGTTAGGCAGGCCCCGCCCGCCGCCACAGGCACCACAGTCCAGGGCGGACTCATAGGGATTATTCTGAGTCTGACTCTCATGCCCAACCATCAACACAAAACGGGAGAAATTCTTGTGCAATCCCGTCGACAACAAGGCATTGGAGACATAGCGCACCTGCTCATCGATACTGAAACCCAGGCGGCCAATCCGCTCCATTTGCAGACTAGTCTCCTGCCGGCTGACTCGGTAGACCTTGCGCAGGATCTCCACCAGGCCCTCCTCGTCCGCCGCCGACTTGCCCAGACGCTGGGCCAGAGAGCTGGGCGCCTGGGCATGGCCCAGGGCGATCTCGCGTAACTCCCGCACCTCATCGTCGGTGACCTGGTCGCGACTCAGCTCCCATTCCTTATGCAGGGCACGTACGATCATTGCCCGCTGCACGGCGCGAATGATGGAGTCGGCCTGCTCGCTACTAAGTTTGTCGACCAAGAGCCGGGTGACGGGCTTTTCGGCATGCAAACGCCCGTGCAAGCGGTGATAGGTGACTGGGGCTACGGTCTTGCCAATCAGTCCCAGGCTGAAGATCAACCCCACGGCCTCGACGGCCACGAAGGGTGAAAGCACGGAAGACTTGATGTCATGGAGTACGTGCTCCAGGGCGCCATACAGGGGCTCTTCCTCCAGCTCCAGCTCAGCCGGGATCTCGACAATGAGATTGCGCGGCGTCTGCACCGCTGGGCAGAGATGGACCTCACTCCCCTTGCCGTACTCCAGGTAACCGATAGGCACCCCGAAGAATCCGGCAATGCCAAAGGTCTGGTAGTCGCCCAGGGCCTCCAGTTGCCGGCGCATGGGCTCGGAACGCACGTCGATGCAGAAAAACGCCTGGGCGAAGGGACGCTTTTGAGGCAGATCGTGGGGGAGTTGGACCTTGCGCACCAAGTCGGTGATGTAGTGGTATTCCATAGCCCGCAGCCACACAAAGCCCTCACCCGCCTCCCAGCGCTGCAGCACGCCAAGAAACGCGGCGACTTGGCTGGGGGAGAGGGCCAAGAGCTTGGCCTGGGTGTCAGCGCCGATGCGCTCGGCCAGCGCACGCAAAGCATGGGCCTGACGCTGGGCCTCGTGCTGCCGCTTGGCCGCAATGTAGCGGCTGGCCAGGCCCTGGTAACCGCGTCGGGCGCGCCGCGCCAGGGCATCATCAATCTGCTGTGCCCAGGCCGGAAGAATCGTCCCACCATGGAGTTCCAGGCGCAGATAGGCGGCATAGGGGTCTCCATGGACGAAGGTCTGGAGCGCCTCCACATCACCGGGGCAACGATGGTGGCGCTCGGCCTCGCGCACCAGGGCCAGGCCCAGCACCATGCGTACCGCCAGAAAATCCGTGAGATCAGCGGGGTATTGCTGTGCCCAGTAGTAATGCTTGGCCATACTGCGGAAACGAATGAAACCTGCCCAGCCATGCAGGCGGGTGAGTTGGCGAGTGATGTATTTCTGCCAGTGCTCCTCGGGGACCTTGAGTTCCAGGAGGATCCGGGCAATGACCCCCTCGGGGCTCTCGCTGGAGGCCAGCAGTTCACGCAAGTGCAAGCCCAGCAGGGCAAAGCGCAGATTGTGTTGCGCCACGTCCTTCCAGGAGGCAAAAAACCCCTTTTCCCGGCTGGGCGCCTGCCAGGCGGATTGCCCTTCGTCAAAGAAATCGAGACAGCTCTTGACCAGCAGGTCATCCAGGGTGGCGCCGATCTTGGTTCCAAACAGGCGATCGATATTGGCATAGAACGGGCCATCACTGGCTACCTTGCGCCGCAGCAGAACGTCTAGCTGCCGTTGCAGATCCTCATCGTCCAAATCCGGCACTGGCTCACCGTGCAGGGCCGCACGTACCGCCTCACCATCCAACCAATCTCCGCCGTGGAGGAGGCGCTCACGGCTGCACTCGGTCATCACCGTCCAGAGCCAGGCCTCCAGATCCACACCGGGCAGATCCAGGTCGGACTCGCGCGCCAGAAAATCCCGCAAATAGCGCCGCAACGCCCCATCGTCGATCTTGCCTTCCTGACGATAGCCCTGATACTGCTGTCGCGTCAGGTAGCCGCGCCCGTGAAAGAGCCGGCTACCCTCCTCTACCGCTTGGGGAAAGGGCAGATGCTCCAAGCCAAAGAGCGGATTGTGATGAATGAAGGTACGCATGGGCCAGAAGCGCGGGATCGGCTCGCTGGCGACATAGATCATCGACCGGACTTTGAGCCGGTCACCCAGGGTCAAATTCCTATCCATGCGCCACTCCAGATCAGTCCAAACAGGGCAAAAAGGAAGAGTACAGCCACGCCAGCCACGGTGGTGACGGGACCGATATCGGTCATGGGTTCACCCTCGTACAACCCAAAGAGCAAATCCTGCAAGAGGGTGCCAATGGACCAGCCCCAGATCATCAACAGGATCAGCAGCGGCCAGAGCCAGGACAAACTAAGCAGCTTGAATACGTGCAGCAAGGCAAAAAATCCTGGGAATACGGGGGTCGCCACCAGTGCCAAGGCGCTCAGGGTGATCAGGCCGGTCAGGCGCGGCAACGCCGTCGCCAGCCCACCCCGCAGACCCAGGTAGGCCCCGCCCATGCGCTGAGCGAGTATGCCGGCCCAGATCATCAGCAAGGCCGCCGGCAGGGACCAGGCGAGGGCAAAGAGTTCTACCCCATGCTTCGAGACGCCGCCTGCCACCAAGAGCCAAGTCAGGGTGAGGCCAGAGCTCGCAGTCAAGCGTGCCCAGATACTGATTTCACGGGCACTGACGGCACGATAGGCATAAAAAACCGCCGTAAACAGGGCCAGCATCAGCCAGGCGCGTTGCACACCGGCGGGCAGGGGATGTTGCAAGGGGGCAGCATCGTAGAGCAGGAGAATGCCCAGTTGTGGCAAGACCAGGATGGCCATGGCTCGGCCCCAAAAGCTGGGGGCGGAGTCGACCAAACGATTGAAGATCCAGCTCAGGGGGAAAACAGGGACCAATACCCCGGCCACGATCAGAATGATCCATTCCATAGGCTCAGCTCCAGCGTAACCAGACGTTGAGACGGCGCGACCCGGCGAGCAGCAGTTGGGTCATCCGCACGTAGAGGTCGTTCAGATAGAGTTCCCGGGTCAGCAGGGCATAGAGCGCCACATAAGTCCCGTGCCAGCGCTGGCCGATGCGTTGCCCCCAATCCTGGGCATCCGCAAAGAAGGTCAGGGCCCAACCGCCCACAAAGAGCAGCGCCAAGACGATCATCAACACATCGTAGGACAGCACGCCAATGCTGGCCGAGGCAAAGAGCCGGGCACTGGCACCGTGCTCAGGGTAGAGAAAATTGCCAAAGTAATGGCTGATCAGGGTATAGCCGACCACCACTAGGACAAAGGAAGCGAGAATGCCCCCCATGACTTGCCAGGGGTTGCTGTGGGTCATCTTGTGGGCGGCAAACAGGGCCTGCGCGCCGGTGACCCAGGCAAAGAAGAGGAGGATGATCACACCCTGCTCAAAAAAGAGATGGGAGGCGACAAAGAAATGGGAAAGGCTGAGGACCAGGACCGGCACCAGGATCGTCAGAGCCGCCGCCGTCAGCCAAGGCAGTCGTGAGGGCTTGGCGGGACGCCGTTCCACCACCGAGACATAGACCGGATCCGGCGGCACGCCATCTGCCGCGCGGGCCTCGCCAATGGCATTGCCGGCACCCAAAAACAGGGAGGCCTTGAAAAAGCCGTGGGCAATGAGGTGGAAGACGGCCAGGGGAAACGCTCCCAAGCCACATTCCATGACCATGAAACCCATCTGGCCCATGGTGGAGTACCCCAGGGAGCGCTTGATATCGTTCTGGATCAGCATCAGTGCCGATCCCAGTACGGCGGTAATCAAGCCAACCACGAAGGCGATATGCAAGGCGAGGCTGGTGTATTCAAAGACCGGGGCGAAGCGGTTGAATAGGAAGCCCCCGGCATTGACGATGCCCGCGTGCATCAGGGCGGAGACGGGGGTAGGACCATCCATGGTGTAGGGCAGCCAACCATGGAGGAGAAACTGCGCCGAACGGGCAAAGGCCGCTAGGGCAATGAGAATACCGACCCAGGCGATGGCCGACATCCCCCAGAGCTGTACCGCCTGAGGCGCCTCGGCAATCCGCGCGAAGATCACCGGTAAAGATAGACTGTCATAGCTCTTGTAGAGGATGAAGGCGGCCAACCACAGGGGCAGGTCTCCTACCCGATAGGTAATCTGGGTCCAGAAGGCATAGCGACCCGACGCGGCACGGTCCGTATCGTGGCCCAAGAGGAAATAGAGGATAACGCCCACCAGAAACCAGGCGACCAGCAAGGTAATGAGATCCGCCGCCGAGACCATGAAGAAAATCGTTGCGGTCATGAGATCCAGCAAGGCAAAAAAGCGCGGATAGTTCGGCTCCTCGATCATGTAGCGCACCGAGTACATGTGGACCAGCAGGCTGATCCCCGACACAAAGGACCACATGATCAGGGCCAGGGGATCAAGCCAAACACTGCCCCACAGGGTGCCAATCTGCTCGACGCTGGGAATGCCCGAGGACACATACTCGCCCAGTAGGACCAGGGAGAGCAGGAAGGTGAGCAGGGTCGCAAAAACGCTCAGCCGTGCCGCCATGGGCTTGTTCCGGCGCAGGAAGACGAAGATCAACAAGGCCGACAGGACTGGCACGAAAGGGAGAACCATCGCCAGGATGTCCATCACCAACTCCTCAAGGGAAAAATCCGGTCATCATCACGCAGTCCACGGACTGAATCTGTAACAGCCATCCTTTTCTGCATTATTTCGTCATCGAAATGTACAGCTGTGGCAGTTTCTGGGGCAGGCTATCCACATGATCCAATACCAGATAATTACGCTGGCCAAAAATCCTGCTGACATATTCGTCGGCATAGGGATCGAGGGACAGACAGAAGGTACGGATGCCCTTGCGGGCCAGTTCCTCCACCGCGCGTTTGGTATCGAAGCGCAGGTACTGAGGATCGCGCACGTCGTTATCCGCCGGCTCGCCATCGGTGAGCAGGATCAATAATTTTTTCTGACTGGGGTGCTGATCCAGCAAGTGGCCGGCGTGGCGCAGGGCCGCGCCCATCCGGGTAGAGAGCTTGCCGCTCATGCCCGCCAGGCGCCCTTTCACCTTCTCGTCATATTCCGCCTCAAAGGCCTTGAAGGTATAGAACTCCACATCATGACGGCCGTTGGAGTCGAACCCGCAGAGCATAAAGGGATCACCAATCCGATCCAGGGCACCGGCCAGCAATACCGCCGCTTCCCGCGCCAACTGCAGGACCGTGACATCCCCCTCGCTGCGGGAGCGCAGTTTGTCATTGGTGGATTCTGAGAGATCAATGAGCAACATCACCGACAGATCCCGGATATGCAGGCGGGTGCGGATGCCAATGCGCGGGTCCGGCTGCTGTCCCATGCGGATATCAGTCATGGCGAGGATGGCGGCGTTGATATCGATGTCATCGCCGTCCTCCACCTTGCGCGTGCGTACTACCCCCTGGGGCTGGATCGCCTCGATCATCTTGCCGATCTTCTGTACCAAGGGTTTGTTGCGTAGCAGCATCTCGTCGATTTCGGCCGGGTCGCCCATCTTCGGGCGCTTTTCGTAGACCGTGGTCCAGAGAGGGCGCTCCAACTGGGTCTGATAGTCCCACTCGGAATAACTCACGGGTTGGGCGACGGGCTCCTTGCCTTCCTTTTCGTTGAAGGTCTTGCCGTCATCATCATAGAGCTCCGTCGCAAGGATCCAGATTTCCTGGGCGTCATCGCCGGCAAACTCCACATCCACGGCGTTGATCATCTCCATCAGGTTCACGTACTTGCGTACTTGGGGCTGACCACCGCTGAGGATGTCGACGTTGCCCGCCCCGGCAGCAGGCGTCCACAGATAGCGATTATCATCGCGATAGGGGCTGCGCGGCTGATCCTTCTGGGCCGAAAACTCCAGCCCGAGCTCCTTACTCAGCTCGGCCAGGGTCTCTGCTGCGCTCAGGAGGACACCGTAGGTATCCTCCTCGGCCGCCAGCACGGGCGGAAAGAGGGCCCGCGCCTGGGCGACCAAGGGATGGGCATCGCTGTACCCCTCTTCCATCAGGGCGTAGGCGGCGCGCTCGGCCAGTTCACCGAGGCGGACCTCTGTCTGGGGATTACGCACCGCCTCGCTGCGGCTCAGACGCTGCCAGAGGGGCAGCAATCCAGGGAATTTCTTGCCCGCCAAAGCCTCGATCCGGGCGTCTTCCAGCACGCCGATCCACAGTTTTTTCAGCGGCGTCGCGAGCTCAAAACGCAGGTCAAACTGGGATTCCGCCACATGGGCCGCCGCGTGGGCCACCGCCGCGCGATAGACCTCGAGGGCCGGCACCTTGTCCGTCTCGTCAACGACCACATCATCGTAGGCATCGGGTACGAAGAGGAAATAGTCTTCGATGTACGGTTGATAGCCGGTGCGGCTCTCGTAATCCCCCGAGGTGGGGCGCAAGAAGAAATCTCGCCCCCACAGGGCGCGCAGATACATATTGAGGCGGCGTTGCACATCGACGAAGAGGACACCACGGTGCTCTTGCTGCAGAACCGCCAGGGCCTGAGGGGTTTCCAGGCCAAAAAACTCTGCCTGGGCGACAAAGTCATTGCGGTAGGCAGAAATCCCCCACGCCGCCCAGCGACGCAGACCACCCAGGGTCATCTGTTCCAGCAATACCTCGATCTTGCCCAGCATGGGGCGCACACCGCGGGGTGCCTGGGCCAGCAGTTGGTCAATGAGGAGGAGATAACCGCGAAACAGGTCGATCTCGCCCAAGCGCTGGGCGACGGTAGGGGCAGTGGAAAAGAATAGGTCCAGGACCTCGGCACTGGTCTTGGAAAACATGCGGATGGCTGTGGAGAGCATCTCGAATACCGCCTGCTCACCAATCTCCCGTGCCACATGGGGCCCTGCCTCGATGAAGCTGAGCACGAGGTCCACGCCCCGCCCCAGGGACTTCAGGCTGCGCGCCCCTTCCAGATAGGCCTCGAGCCCGCGCTTGCTGAAGATCCGCGCAGCCTCATGCCAGTTCGCCTCGAGCACTTGGCTGGCATCCTCGCCAAGCGCTTCGAGTACGTCGGGATAGTCTGTCAGCAATATAGCCATAGGGGCGCTGGCAATCCTCCGGGTAAATGGGAGCGCGACCGCTGTGGCGATCGTCCAAGACCCACGATGATGATGGGAGGTGGGTCAGTCCGGCCAGATACGCTGGGGATTGAGCTCTCGACCGCCACCCGCGTTGAGGTCGCTGCTCGCCTCCGCCGTCTTTGCTACGCGCGCCTTGCTGGACAGGCTCGCCGCGGTCTTGCTGGTGGATTCTGACTCCGCCGCCACAGGGCTCTTGGCCGTCGTGCTCCGCCGCCGTGGACTCTGCATGCTCGCGTTGAGCTTATTTTCCAATGTACTGGTCATTTCAGCACCTCCTCGATGAGTTCCTCGATTTCCGCAACCGCCGCCGTGCCCCGCTTGCCCATCTGATAGACACTCTTGCCCTCGACCGCCGCATTCCGATAGATCGCCCGACGGGCAACCTGCACCGAAAGCACCGGCAGGCCCAGGGTGGCAATGGCATGTTCCGCCGCCCGAGACAGGGCACTGCGTCCCTCGGCCTGATTCAGCACCAGCGCCGCCCGCACGGACTTGCGCTGCTGCAGGATCGCCTGAATGGCCTCGACACTCCGCTGGCTGGCCCAGAGATCCAAGGGCGACGGCAGCACGGGCACCAGCACCATATGGGCCTGGACAAGGGCCTTCTGGGTCTCCTGCGCCTCAAGCGCCGGGGGGCAATCCACTACCACGTAGGGCTGCTTGAGGGTGGCCAGATCGCCGTCGAGCAAGTGGGATCCGGCCACCGTCATCCCCTCGCCCTCGGCCTCACTCCATTCGGCCCAGCGCCCCAGGCTACCCTGGGGATCGGCGTCCAGCAGCAGGGTACTGCCCCGCTGCGCCAGTCCAGCAGCCAGGTTCCAGGCCAAAGTGGTCTTACCGCAACCGCCCTTGGCATTGAA
This sequence comes from Acidithiobacillus acidisediminis, assembly GCF_023277115.1. Taxonomy (NCBI): domain Bacteria; kingdom Pseudomonadati; phylum Pseudomonadota; class Acidithiobacillia; order Acidithiobacillales; family Acidithiobacillaceae; genus Acidithiobacillus; species Acidithiobacillus acidisediminis. The sequence goes on along the minus strand of NZ_JALQCS010000001.1, from coordinate 1,392,324 downwards.
CAGCACGATGCGCCGCGAGGCCATGGGTTACTCGACCGTTGCCGCGTAGGCCGCCTGGGCGGCGTGGGCGAAGGCGGCGAGTCGCGGATCGACGAGATCGCCCTCAAACTGCACCGCAACCACCGCGTAATCCCGGGCAAAATTGAGATCAGGATAATACCCCGTCGCCTCCGACAGCTCGCTCAGGCGATCCAAAAACGCCCGCGTCGCGGCGTAGTCCGCAAAGCGGAAGCGTCGGCTCCAAGCCAAGGGCCGTTTCCGCTCTTCCCAGCCTTCGGGGCAGGAGAGTGTCGCGTCATCCGCCATGGGCCGCTCCGGTCATGGAGGCGATGGTTTCCTGCAGATGTGCTAGATGGCCTTGCTCATCTTCGAGTAACTGCGCGAAGAGCCCTGCCGCCTGATCGTCCCGCACCCTGCGGCTGAAACCGAGGGCCTCAGCATAGAGTTCCACCGCCGACCACTCGATCGCCAGGTCTTGCTCGAGCATCTCCCGCAAATCCCTGCCCGGCCGCGACGGGCGCAGACTCCCGGCACTGGGCGCCACCCCAGAACGCAGCAGTTGATCGCTCAACATGCCTGCATGCTCGAGTTCCTCCCGGGACTCCTTGGCAAAGCTGTCCGCCCAGTCCTGCCAACCCCAAAGACGACAGAGGCGGGACTGCACGAGATACTGCTGTACTGCCAGGAACTCGTGATTCAGCGCTTGACCGAGGAAGCCAACGACGCGGGGATGAGGTCGCAAGACGCCGTCCCGCCCTTAGCTCTGTACCGTACTGACTTCGCCATCGCGACCACCGCCATCTGCCGTGGGGGCCGTTGGCAGGATGTTCTCTACCTCAGAGTGCACCCGGGCAATGATATGGGCGGCGACCAAGCCGTCCCCAACCCGCTCGCAGGCGTCCGCACCGGCACGTACCGCTGCGTTGACGGCGCCCGTCTCACCGCGCACCAACACCGTCACGTAACCACCGCCCACGAACTGCCGGCCGATCAGGCGCACTTCTGCGGCCTTGGTCATGGCGTCCGCCGCTTCAATGGCTGGCACTAGACCCCGGGTCTCGATCATCCCCAACGCAATACCTGTTACTGCTGCCATCATCTACCTCCTTCCATCTTCGAGGGAGAGGGACACGGCGATGGATCATCGCCGCGCCACATCCGCAAGACCAGATCAGGCCGTGGGGGCCTTGGGCAGGATGTTCTCTACCTCGGAGTGCACCCGGGCGATGATGTGGGCGGCAACCAGACCGTCACCCACCCGCTCGCAGGCGTCCGCACCGGCACGTACCGCTGCGTTGACGGCGCCCGTCTCACCGCGCACCAACACCGTCACGTAACCACCGCCCACGAACTGACGGCCGATCAGGCGCACTTCTGCGGCCTTGGTCATGGCGTCTGCCGCTTCAATCGCCGGCACCAAACCCCGCGTTTCGATCATCCCCAACGCAATACCCGTTACATCTGCCATTGTTGTCTCCTAAACAATCCAAAAATCTTTGGGAACCCGACTGCCCACACCCGCCACTTTAGGCGGTGGGGGCCTTGGGCAGGATGTTTTCCACTTCCGAATGCACGCGCGCGATGATGTGCGCGGCTACCAGGCCGTCACCCACCCGCTCGCAGGCGTCCGCACCGGCACGCACCGCCGCGTTGACGGCACCCGTCTCGCCACGGACGAGGACGGTCACATAACCACCACCCACGAACTGACGGCCAATCAAGCGCACTTCTGCGGCCTTGGTCATGGCGTCCGCCGCTTCAATCGCCGGCACCAACCCCCGCGTTTCGATCATTCCCAGAGCAATACCCGTTACGTCTGCCATTGTCACCCCTCCTAACAGAGATAAAACCCGAACCCGTCAAGGTTCCCAAAAATCGATGATGCCACCAATGGTGAGGTCGGTGAGGACCTCGAAATCGCCCTGGGCATACCGCGCCGCAGAGCCAGAAACCGTAAAGACCCACTTCCCCTCCGGGACCCCCACCGGATCTGTCGCAACGACGGTCCTTCCCGTCGCATCCTGGAGGACACGCAGGGAGGCCTGCTTGAGCCCCGGGATCCTCCGCGTGGTCACCAGATCGGCCTGTACGCGCATGATCTCCATCTCAGGCTGGGTTCCAGTTATCGATGATGCCGATGATGGTGAGATCCGAGGGATAGTCTTTCGATCCCGCGGCCTCCCGCGCCGCCGATGACCCCACACAGATCACCCAATCGCCCGGGATACAGCCCACCGAATCAACCGCCACCGAGCGGGTACCACCTTCCTTTTCCTGCACCACGAGCAAGGGACGATGCCCCATTTCGGCAATCCGATTGGTAGAAACCAATGTCTTTTCCACCCGCATGATTCTCATGTCAAAACCACCTCCTCCAACACACTACCCAGAGGCATGTCCTGTACACTGCCATGTAGATACAACCAACCGCCCTGATCCAGTTGCGCATAGCGCTGCCTGATCGCCGCCGCAACACGCTGTAACTTAGCCACAACGCGCTCGCGATTGCCGGGTACCCGGGAGTCATAGCGATAATGCAGAGCCATAGGAATGGGCAACTGCCGCTCTATATTGAGGTGCTTGAAAATCTTGATCCCCACGTCGAGGTCAGCGGCGCCCTCCTCCACCGTATCCAGGCGGGCGTAGTAGGCCAGGTTACGCACCTGCAATTCCTGAAAGCCGTCTCCGGCGCTGATGAAGCGCTCTCCGTGCCCTCGATCCGGATGCCAACCACCCACCCTCTCAGCAACGTACTCGATCTGGCTCAGATTCTTGATCAGCAGGGTGGCGATCAGCCGGCGCATGCCGTCATGGGGCATTCCCTCCCCTTGCCCCCAGCCGCTGGTCTCGGCGGCGGACCGGATGGCTTCGTAGACCGCCAAACGGGCGCGATCCCCATCCATTTCCAGGGTCTGCCGATATAATTGGGCATTGTCGACATAGCGATACGCGCTGAGATTGCCTTTGGCATCGGGCACATGGATGCGGATCGCATCCGTATCTGTATCGACACCAATCAAGAGAATATCGGTACTGGCTCCACAACAAAACGCATTTTCGATGGCGTCTCGGAAGTCCTGCAGGCGTTGCAGCGCGGCCTCCAGGGCCTGACTCTCGTTACTCCCGTGGGCTGCACAACCTTGATGGGTCGGGTCCAGAGAACTGCCGTGGTACACCGCCACCTTCAGATAGCGGCTGGGGACGTCAGCTGTGGTCGGAAAACCCTCCCGAAAGCGCCGCAACTCCGTCGCTTGCCAGTCCTCCACATCTTTCTCGATATCAAAGAGCGTGCCGGCGAAGGCGCTACGCCGCAGCAAATCCCCCGCCGGGAGACGCAAGATATAGGGAAACAAGCCTTTCAAACGACCATCGGCGCAGGCCGAAATATTGACCGCATGGAAACCACATTCCACGAGTGTCGCATCGATATTCTCGCCGGCCTGCAACTCCTCACGGATGCGCCGTGCGAAGCGTTCCACCCCCAGCTCCAGGGCCGAGAAGGTCGCGTGGGCGAACAACGCCCGCATGTCCAACCCCCGTACCCAGGCGTTTTCCAGCAGTGCTTCCGGCAGCACAAAGCCGAGCCGTTCTTGGGCCAGACGCTGTGCCTCCTCGACGTAGCCCGGCCCCAGCCCCCGCGCCGCCAGATCCTGCAAGAGCGGGATGATGGCATCGAAGCGACTCTTGATACCCTCTTCGCACTGAGCCAGACGATCATTCTCCTGCCGGTTGCTCAGCGCATGATGGCAAGAGCGATACGGCAAGGTACTACACGCTGGGTGCACTGCCGCTTCACCGGCGGCGTTGAGGGGTGCTTGCACCCCGGCATGGGCAGAAAAACGTTGCGCCATGGGCATCGCCGCCACCGCAGGCGGAGCGCTTTGCCGCAAGTATCGCGTCTTTTTGCGTGTGTCCATGCTCGCCCGCCTCAGCCCCGCGCGCCGCCAGAGTAGGTCACAGCCGCGCCCTTACGAGCACTCCCGCTGCTACCCGTTACCTTGGAATCGCCCACCGGTGCCGCCAGAGCCTGATTGCGATTCTGAGCGGCACTCATGACGCAAGAGCGAACCGCTCCCCGCTGGGTCGGATTACGCCCCTGGGCCCAGGCCCCTTCGGTACCTGTGACGCGCTCATTGCGACTCCAGTCATCCCCGGTGATCTGCCATGCGCCACGCTCCGGAGCAAGCGTTTCTGCCCCTTCCTCTGAGGCTGCTGCTACGGGCATCGGCATGGCCGCCGCCGGCTGCACGTCGCGGCTGCGGAACTCCGGTGTGCCGGTAATCAGGCCACGTGCCAGGTTGACGGGCCCAGTGACGCGACCGCCTTGGTCAAAGGCATTGCCCGTGATTCGACCACGCCCCTGCCGTGCGGGCGGCACAATACTGAAGTCGTGGGGTGCAACGGGCGCCAGCACGGACGGAGCCACGGGAGCGACCGGTACGAACCGTTGGCTGGCTGCCGTCGCGGCCTCCTTGGCCAGGGCCTGCTGCTTATAGGCACAGCTGTCACAGGCACATGAGTTGCCCTGCTGGACAGCAGGTGCTGCTGGCGCAGCCTCCATCACCTCTCCCGCGTAGGGCGTTCCCGAGACTGCCAGGTCCGCTCCCGCTTCATTACCGGTGACGTGATCGGCTGGCTCCATGGGAGGGCCACTGACCCACTGCCCTTTTGCCGTCCGACTGACCGCGACTTTGGCTGCTTCTGGCTGCGGGGTGCTCGCGCAGTGGGCATAGTGCTCCTGCCCATGATATTCAATTCCGGTGACGGGCCAGCACCCTCCGTGCTCGTCACCGGTCATTTTTGGGCGGTGATCCATCCCCGTGCCCGTAATGACCGAACCGGCCAAACTGCTCATGCTTTGCACCTTGTCGACACCGCCACCGCACAGGCCAGCGCTGTTGTACCCGGTACCCGTTACCCGCTGGCAGGAGCCGGGCTCGTTACCGGTCACCTTTTCCGAACGATCCACCAGATTGCCCGTTACCCGCTGGCCGCGATCCGTCGCTACTACACCCACCTTGGCTGGTGCCGCTGCGGGCTTGGCGTTGCACATACCCTGATAGTTCTCGAGGCTCAGGTATTCCGTGCCCGTCAACTGGCGGCACTCTCCGGCTTCGAGACCGGTGATCTTCATACTGCTATCCACCGCCATGCCGGACACCATGCGTCCGGCAAAGGTATGGGTTTCTGCCACCTTGCTCGGTGCCCCATTGATGGTCATCTTGGCCACCCCAGCGTCCCAGTACTGGGAACCCGTGATGCTGCGCTGGGCGCCCGCTTCGTAGCCAGTCACCCGATTGGTACGGGATTCGTCGCTACCAGTCACGGGCAAGGCATTCTTCTGAGTGCTGCCCGTCACCACCTTGGCAGGGCGCTGGGTCAGTGCCGTATTACAGAAACTTTGGAAACCTTCACTGCTGAGGTATTCGGTTCCGGTAACAGCACTACAGGACCCAGCTTCATCTCCGGTCACGGAAGTCGAGCGACCCACCTGGGTTCCGGAGACTGCCTGACGCCCAGAGGTACTAGTTACCGCCACCTTGGGCGCATTGGCCTCGGGCCGGGTGCCGCAGAAGCGATCAAACTGCTCACTGCCCACATACTCGGTGCCAGTGATGGCTCGGCAACTGCCCGCCTCATTCCCGGTCACTGCCTTTTGCCGCTCTACCTGGGTACCGGTGACCGTCGACCCAGCGAGGGTCGTTCCCGCTTCGACCTTTTGTGGCACCCGATGCTTCTCAGCCCGTGCCTGACCAGCCCCCTTGGCCGCAGGCAAACGCCCACGCCCCTGTTGGGCCTGCTCTTCGCGACGCAGGCGAGCGAATTCCCGGGTACTGCCATTTTCCATATAGCGCAACCGGGCCGCTGCTGAACTCAAACCGCGCATGACCGTCAGGGCCGACTTGCCCTTTTGGGCCAGGGTCTGACGCCGCGCCTGACACAGGCGCCGCACCGAAGAACCCCGCCAGGCAAAGGCCTCGGGTTGGGTTTCTGCGATATCACATACAGAATCGAGGAATTCCTCTTCCACCCCGGGAATCAAGGCTGGGGCCTGCTCCGCGGCGGACGAACTGACCGACTGGGCGGAAGATGGCGTAATGCCATCACTGGGGCGCTGGCCACGGCGCCGCGGACGGCGCTGCTCGGGATCTGACCAACACTGGGCACCGGAACAACGCATGGCCCGATGGGCCAAGGCGGCCTCGCGGCCGCGACTGCGTTGGACCTGATTTTCTGGATGCACCTCGGGCGCGACGACTGCCGTTGCAGCCTTCGCCACCGGAGTATCAGACTTTGGCGCAGTAGGCACGGACGCCGTTCTACTGATCTTGCCGTCTTGCTTGCGCACGGCCTGCTGGCGCCGTTTCTCCTGCGCCAAAGCCCGACCACGCAAGTGACCGGATGCAGATACTTCAGACATAACTGTCCCCCTTTAGTACCGCCGTCACCCTAGGCAACGGCGGCATCGACGACGAGCCCGTTCAGGAACCGCGATACACCACAAAGGCCAGACCTTGGCTCTGGGTGTAGTTGTCGTATCCGATCAAACGGACCAGGTGCTTGGGGTATTCACGCCGGCAGGCTTCCAGTTCCGCCAGCACCGTGTCCACGTTCCGCTCACCAAACATGGGGAGCTTCCACATGAACCAGTAGTGGTTGAAGGAATTTTCGGGCTCCACGTGCTCCACCGCCGGGTTCCAGCCCTGGGCGACGATGTACTGGATCTGAGCCCGAATCTGCTCAGCGGACATGGGCGGCAGGTACGAGAACGTCTCATAGCGCCGCGTCTGCTTGTAATCTTGAACTTCAGCCATAATAGACTCCTTCCTGAAGCGAATGAGGTTGCCGGGAGATCAACGGTTCTGCACGTCGAGCTTGTCGACGGTATCGAACTCGAACTTGATTTCCTTCCAGGTTTCCAGAGCGATTTTGAGCTCAGGCGAGTGACGAGCAGCATTGGTCAGGATTTCCTTTCCTTCCCGCTCCAGCTCGACGCCCCGGTTGCGGGCCTCGACACAGGCCTCCAGGGCCACGCGGTTGGCCGCCGCACCCGCAGCATTGCCCCAGGGGTGACCCAAGGTGCCACCGCCAAACTGCAACACGGAGTCATCGCCAAAGATGTTGACCAACGCCGGCATGTGCCACACGTGGATACCACCCGAGGCCACCGCAAAGGCACCCGGCATCGCGCCCCAATCCTGATCGAAGAAGATACCGCGGTTGCGGTCTTCAGGGACGTAGGACTCGCGCAGCAGGTCGATCCAGCCCAGGGTAGAGGCCCGGTCGCCTTCCAGCTTGCCGACGACGGTACCCGTATGCAGGTGATCGCCACCCGACAGACGCAGGGCCTTGGTCAGCACTCGGAAATGGATACCATGATGGGGGTTACGGTCGATCACGGCGTGCATGGCGCGGTGGATGTGCAGCAGCACCCCATTCTTGCGGCACCAACGGGCCAGACCGGTGTTGGCGCAGAAGCCGCCGGTGAGGAAGTCGTGCATGATGATGGGCATGCCCAGTTCCTTGGCGAACTCGGCGCGCTCATACATCTCTTCGGGAGACGGGGCGGTGACGTTCAGGTAGTGACCCTTGCGCTCACCCGTCTGGGCCTCGGCGTTGTGAATGGCGTCGGCCACGAAGAGGAAACGGTCACGCCAGCGCATGAAGGGCTGGGAGTTGACGTTTTCGTCATCCTTGGTGAAGTCCAGACCGCCACGCAGGGCTTCGTACACGGCACGACCGTAGTTCTTGGCCGAGAGGCCGAGCTTGGGCTTGATGGTACAACCCAGCATGGGGCGACCGTACTTGTCGAGCTTGTCACGCTCCACCTGGATGCCGTGGGAGGGACCGTTACAGGTCATCACATAGGCGAGCGGGAAACGCACGTCTTCCAGACGCAAGGAGCGCACAGCCTTGAAGCCAAAGACGTTACCCACCAACGAGGTAAAGACGTTGACCACAGAGCCTTCTTCGAAGAGATCGATGGGGTAGGCAATGAAGGCATAGAATGCCGTATCGTCACCCGGCACGTCCTCGATCCGATAGGCGCGACCCTTGTAGTAGTCCATATCGGTCAAGAGATCGGTCCACACCGTGGTCCAGGTGCCGGTGGAGGATTCTGCCGCTACCGCAGCCGCCGCCTCTTCCCGATCCACCCCGGCCTGCGGGACGATCTTGAAACACGCCAACAAATCAGAGTCCAACGGCACGTAGTCCGGAGCCCAATACGTGTGGCGGTACTCCTTGACGCCGGCTTCATATTTACCAGCCATAGATCCCTCCTAGAAATGTCAAACCAACCCAAGCTGCAGATATTTGTCCATGGGCGAATGTACAGAGCCGCTACTGTAGGGTAAAGTAAAAGATAATTAACGTTACCTTTTGGAGAAGCAAAAGTTGTCTATTCGCCACATCACACTACACCAGTTACGAATATTCACGGTGTTGGGCCGGCATCTTAACATGACCCGAGCGGCAGCGGAATTACATCAGACACCCTCGGCATTATCTCTGCAAATCAAACAGTTATCAGAGAATATTGGGTCACCATTGTATGAGCAAATTGGCAAAAAATTATATTTGACCCCCACCGGCGAGGCGGTGGAACAGGCGGGACAGGACATTCAGCGACGCCTGGAGAACCTGATGCAGGAGCTGGATGCCCAGCGCAATCTTGATCGTGGCCTGCTCCGTCTCTCCATCATCTCTACCGCCCAGTACTTTGCCCCACGTCTCATCGGCAGCTTTTGCCAGAGCCACCCAGGGATCGAGGTCCGCTTGGAAATCGTCAATCGCGACGCCATCCTCCTTCGCCTGAAACAGAATCTCGATGACATCTACATCATGGGCCAGGTGCCCGAGGACATTGACGGGGTGGCGGAGCCTTTTATGGATAACCCCATTGTGGTGGTGGCCCCGGCGGACCATCCCTTGGCGACAGAAGCGCAGATTTCCCCGACCCGCCTCGCCCAGGAGCCCTTCATCCTGCGGGAAGAGGGCTCTGGCACTCGCCTGACGGCGGAAAACTTTTTCGCCGAACGGCAGATTCAGCTGCGCGTGCGCATGACCATGAGCAGCAATGAGGCAGTGAAGCAGTTGGTGGCCGGGGGCTTGGGGCTCGCGGTCCTATCGCGCAATACCGTGGCGGCGGAGGCGGCGGCCGGAGATATCATTATCCTCGATGTGGCGGGCTTTCCCATCCTCCGCAACTGGCATGCGGTACACCGCAAGAACAAGCAGTTGTCTGCGGTGGCACAACGCTTCCGCGCCTTTCTATTGCAGGCACAGGCCCTGGGCTGAAAGGCTCAATCCAGGGGGGGAAGCGCCCTGCCGAAGGCATTGCCCTTGCAGATGCAGACTGGGTGTCGCGCCATCTGCAGCATCTCCCGATCGCCACGGCTATTGCCATAGGCATAGTCCAGCTGCTCGATGCCCAGCTCTTCCCGCAGACGCCGGGCCTTTTCCGGACCAAAGCAATTGGCACCCGCCAGCTTGCCCGTCACCCGATCCTCCCCATCTCGCGCCAGCTCCGTGGCGATGACCTGGGCAAAGCCCACGGACAAGGCCCAGGGGCGGGCGTAGACGCCGAGAGTTGCGGTCACCAGCACCAGTCGATCGCCCCGCTCCCGGTGTGCCAAGAAACGCTGCCAGACCCCAGGCAGGAGCAGGGGCGTCATGCCTTGGGCGGCAAAATGCTGTCCCTCAGCCTGAACACTGGCGTAGCTCCTCCCCCCCAGACACCGCGCCAAAACCCGTTCTTTGGTCTCGGCATTGCTCTGCCGATGGAGGCCATAGGCCAGGAGGTCAGGTAAGGAACGAAGGAGGAGCAGACTGGCCTGCCGGGTGCCCAGGGCATGGTAGAGAAAATGGGCGAGGGTCTCGCTCCGAGTCAGGGTGCCATCCAGATCAAAGGCTACCCAGGGGCCGCCGCTGCTCATGGCGCCGGGCTCGCCGAGGAGAGCGGGGTAGCTTCAGTCCTGCTGGGGGGCAGAAGTTCTCCCTCAGGCTGCCAGTTCTCAATCCGGCGCAGGAAGCCTGCGGCGGATTCCTCGGCGCGGGCGGTACCCAGGAGGCGCCGCCAAGCCTTGGCCCCGGGATGGCCAGCATAGAGACCATGGAGATGGCGAGCCAAACGCGGGGCCGGCAAGGCGCCCCCCCAGGACGCCGCATATGCCTGCAAACCCTCGCGCACGGCATGGGGCTGCGGGAGAGTCCCACGACGGCCCAAGGCCCGTTCCACTTCCGCCAATATCATGGGCTGGTGGTAGGCTATCCGGCCGAGCATGATTCCATCCACCCACGGCCACTGTTCCATGATTTCCTCGACGCTACGCAGTCCCCCATTGAGTTCGATGCGTAGCTGCGGAAAATCCTGCTTCAGCTGGGCCACCCAGTCCCAACGCAGGGGCGGGACTTCTCGGTTCTCGGCGGGATTGAGCCCCTTCAACCAGGCATTGCGTGCATGCACGATGAAGTGCTGACAAGCCCCGGCCGCGACCGTTCTTACAAAATCGGCCAAGCGCTCATAGTCCTCCACTCGGTCCAGGCCCAGGCGATGCTTCACACTGACCGGCAGGCCACTACTGGCCAGGGCATCAAGCAACTCGCGAACCAGCGCCGGACTGTGCATCAGGCAGGCTCCAAATCGACCTTTCTGTACCCGTGGCGAGGGGCAACCGACGTTGAGGTTGAGTCCCGTATAACCGTAATCACACGCCACGCGCGCAGCGCGGGCCATGGACTCGGGATTATCCCCACCGAGCTGCAAGATCAGGGGGAGCTCCGGCGCGCTGAAGCCCAGGTATCGCTCTGGGGTTTTCCCCAAGAGAATGGCCGGCGTGGTGACCATTTCGGTGTACAGCAGGCAACTGGGGCAGATCAGGCGCAAAAAGACCCGGCAATGGCGGTCGGTCCAGTCCATCATGGGGGCAACGGAGAGGGTTGGTGTCATCCAATTGTCGTCCATCACGCCTTGGCCTCAGCCAGAATCCACAGCAGGCGCAGCATCCCTATGCCCAGCAGGAAAAGCGTCAGCAAAAACACGGTATAACGCCAGTGATGCACAGCACACTGCCCTTGACGAATATCGTGGAGTGTCGCCGCGAGGCCCCAAAAGCCCAGCATGAGAAGAATGCCGGCAAAGGCGAGAAAGAGACCGTTACTCCCTTGCAAGCGGTGCAAGAGCGGCACCGGTTGGTGCAGGAGGAGGGAGAATTTGCGCAGAAAGAAATCGAATTTTGCCAAAACAAAGGCAAGAGCGAGGCTGCTCAGCGCTGTGCGCGTCCAGGATAGAAAAGTCCGCTCCGCCGAAAAGTATACCCGTGGGTCGTGCATTTCCTTCGCCGCGACAGAAGGCCCTTGCGAAAGCGCAAGCAAATCGCGCCAGAAAATGGGGATCAAGACAAAGAGCGCGAGCACCGCGGGGATGGTCAGAACGTGGTACAAGGCCAAGAAAAAGGGCCGCAGGCGCTGATCATGAAAAAACACCAATGCCACCATAGCCTTGCGTGCCAACAAGCCAGCGCCAAAAGCAATGATGATGAATTTGATGGCGGCCAGGTAGCTGCGCTCCATGCTCAGATAGAGGCGCGGCTCTCGCAGGGCCAGCAATTTCTTGCGCAGCAGCATGGCACTTATGGTCGATCCTGGGAGCCCAGGATCGACGCAACCGCTCTCGGCTCAGAGGTCCTTGGCGTGCTCACCGAGGTAGGCGGCGACCCCCTCGGGATTCGCCTTCATTCCGGCCTTGCCCTTCTCCCACTGCGCTGGGCAAACCTCACCATGCTCCTCAAAGAACTGCAGGGCATCGACCATACGGATCATTTCGTCGATATTCCGTCCCAAGGGCAGATCATTCACCACCTGATGACGCACCAATCCATCCCGGTCGATCAAGAATGAGCCACGCAGAGCAACGGATTCGTCGAGCAGGACGTCATAGTCACGCGCGATCTGCTTGGTCAAGTCGGCGACCATGGGCAACTGGATGTTGCCGATACCGCCCTTGTTCTCTGGCGTATTCTTCCACGCCAGGTGCGTGAAGTGAGAGTCGACGCTACAGGCGATGACTTCTGTTTTGCGCGCGTGAAACTCAGACAAGCGGTGATTGAAGGCAATAATCTCGGATGGGCAAACGAAGGTGAAGTCGAGAGGGTAGAAAAACAGCACGGCGTACTTGCCTTTGATGTGCTGGGAAAACTGGAATTTTTCATTGATGCTATTGTTGGGCATCACTGCGGGGGCAACAAAATCCGGGGCTTTCTTACCAACGAGTACAGCCATGACTCACCTCCTGAGCTGATGGAACGTAAGTGGCAAGCATAGCCCAGGAGCACCGATCTGTCTCTATTTCATCAGAATCTGTACTTGTACTAAACTTCAAATGTCTCACACCTGATTGAAGGAGCACCAGCAAATGGCCCATTTTTTTGTCAACATCACCCATGCCGGCAACGACCTCGATCGCGCCACCGTTGGCCTGGTTCTCGCCAAGAATGCCTTGGTCGAGGGCCATGAAGTCACCCTCTTCCTCTCCCTGGATGGCGTGCATCTGGCACGCTCGGATAGCTACCTGCACGGACTGCAGGAACCCACCTTTCCGCCGCTCCTGGAACTACGCGACTTCCTGGTCCAGAACGGTGCAAAATTCTGGATCTGCGCCGGCTGCTACAAAAAGCGTGGACTGGAGGAGGCCCATTTCATTCCCGAAGCCACCATGGCCAGCGCTGGCGAGGCCATCAAGACCATGGCCTCTGGCGTGGTACCCGTGTACTACTGATAAGCGGTTCCCGCTTGCCGGTCCAAGCGGGAACCCCTAGAGTATGGGGCATGGATTGCGACTTGCTCATCCTTGGCGATGGCCCCATTGCCCACAGTCTGGTGCTGGCTCTTGGCGCGTCTTCTCTGCGTGTTTGCGTGGTGGATACCAACCCCAATCGCACCAGCCCCCAGGGAGATAGCGAGAGGAGCGTAGCTCTGGCGCTGTCCTCCCTCCGTATCCTACGTTCCTTTGGCGTGCAGATCCCTGCAGAATCTCTGGGAGAAATCCGTCAAGTGCAGATTTCCCAGGCACGTAGCCCGGTGCGCGTGCAATTATCCCAGACATTGTTGCAGGCACCCGAGGGAGTGTTGGGTGCGCTACTGCCCCTGGACAACCTGCGCTCTGCTCTTCAAGAACAACTGCCAGCGGAGTCGCAACGCTTTCGGCGCTACTCCTGGGGGCCGCTGGAGGATTTCTCCTGGTTTCCCGATCGGATTCAGGTCCAGTGGGGAGAAGAGCGCACCTTGTCGGCCCGCTTACTGGTGTTGGCGGATGGTGGACATGGCAAGCTCCAGCGTTTGCTGTCTCTGCAACGGCGCGGCTGGGATCACAACCGCTATGCCTGCACGGCACGTGTGGGGCCAATCTCCGGCCCCGCAGGGGTGGCGTATGAACACTTTCTCGAGAGTGGTCCTCTGGCCCTGCTACCGCGTGCCGATGGACTCTTCTCCTTGGTCTGGAGCCTATTGCCCGGCGCAGCAAGCCGTCTGATGGGCGCATCCGATGCCACTTTCCTGCAACGCCTCAATGCAGAGCTACCTGCCGGCGTTGCCGGCTTTCATCAGGTGCAGGGGCGAGCACTCTATCCGCTTCATTTTCAGCAATTCTCCGCAACCGATACCAGCCGGGTGTTGCCCCTCGGGAATGCGGCACAGACCCTGCACCCCTTGGCCGGTCAAGGATATAATCTGGGTCTGCGTGATGTCGTTACCCTGGCAGCATTATTGCTAGAAGCGGAGAAAAAGGCAGTCGACATCGGTGACGCAACCCTGCCACGGGAATTTCAGCGGATTCGCCAACGGGATCGCTTGGAGACCATCGCATTCACCGAAGGAATGAACCGACTCTTCGCTCTTCCGCCCCTGCCCTGGCGTCTCGGCCGTGAACTGGCATTGCAGGCCTTGGAACATAATCCCTGGCTGAAAAAACACCTTGCCGCACGACTGGCAGGGATTGAACTGCCCTTTGCAAGTACCATTCCCACCCTAGAGAATGTCCGCCATGGCACATAACTTTGACATCCTCATTTCCGGAGCGGGGATGGTTGGGGCTGCGCTGGGGCTGGCCTTGCAACGGCAAGGCTTGCAAGTCGCCATAGCCGAGCGCCGTAGTGCCGAGCAATGCGGCACAGCCGATCCTCTGCAGCGCAGCAGTCTCATCAATGCCGGTGCCAGCGCATTTCTTGGCGCCCAGGGCATTGATATTCCCCGCCTCGGCACGGAAGTGATCGGGATGCGCGTCTGGGACGCCGAACAGGCAGGCAGTATCCAGCTGGATGCCGCCGACGTGGCAGCGCCCGCTCTCGGCTATATTTGCGAAAATCAGCGCATTGAGCAGAGTCTGCGCCACGCGTTCTCTGCTGCCGGTGGCAAATTGCTCTACAACTGCCAGTGGCAACAGGGCTTTGGCGATTCCACCAGAATTGCGCTGGAGGACCAGCAGGGCGAGGTCTACACTGCGCCATTACTCGCCATCGCCGAGGGAAGACAGTCTCTGCTGCGCCGGCAACTCATCCAGAGCAGTATTTTCCGTGAGGACTACGGGCAAGAGGCCATTGTGGCAACCGTGCAGATTGAACGTCCGCATCATGGCATCGCTTATCAACGCTTTCTGCCCACCGGCCCCATCGCCCTGCTTCCCTTTGCCGATGATGCACAGGGGTCTGCACAGGCCAGTCTGGTATGGAGCACACGGTCTCTCCAGGCGCGCCAGCTCTTTGAACTGCGCGATGATGAGTTTCTGCAGCGCTTACAGAACGCCTTCGGCCCTCAGCTTGGGCGTCTTCAAGACATTGGCAAACGCGGCAAATATCCGCTCTCGGCACTGCACGTAAATCGGTATGTCCAGGATCGTGTTGTGCTATTGGGTGACAGCGCCCATGGGGTGCATCCCTTGGCGGGCCTGGGGGTAAATCTGGGTTTCCGCGACGTGGCGGCCCTCAATACCGTCATTCAGCAGAGTCTGGAAAAACGCCTGGACTACGGGCGACGCGAGGCACTGCTCTCCTATCAGCGGCAACGGCGTCCTGATAATCTTCTTACTGTGTTGGCCTGCGGCGGTCTCAATCATCTCTTTTCCAATCGCAGCGCCCCCCTCGCGCGCCTACGCGATTTCGGTCTTTGGGGTACCAGCATGACCCCACCACTTAAACGTTTTTTCATTCGCCAAGCCATGGGTCTGTAAGGAGAGTGCTATGCAACGCCGTATTGCCGATGAAATTGCCGCCGCCATTGGCGACGCCGTGGCCCGTTTTGGGTCTGTGAAAGAGGACTTGGACAAACAACTCAAAACCGTGATCAGCAACGCCCTGGATCGACTGGATTTGGTCACCCGCGAAGAATTCGAAATCCAGCAGGAACTGAACACCCGCCTGGCAGCAAGGGTAGCAGCCCTGGAGGAGCGGTTGGCGAAACTGGCCGGGGAAGACAAAAAACAGGACTGAGACATGGCCCTCGCCCTACTGCGGAGCCGTGCGCCAGTAGGCATTCAGGCTGCCGAGGTCATGGTTGAATGCGACCTTGGCCCCGGCTTGCCGACTTTTGCCATTGTCGGTCTGCCTGAGGCGGCGGTAAAGGAATCCCGCGACCGGGTGCGCGCCGCTATCCATAACAGTGGCTTGGAGTTTCCGGCGCGGCGTATTGTCGTCAATCTTGCACCGGCGGACCTACCCAAGGAGGGCGGTCGCTTCGATTTGCCGATCGCCCTGGGCATTCTCGTCGCTAGTGGGCAAATTCCGCTGATTGCGGTAGAGGAAGGGCTGGAGTGCATCGGCGAGCTCGCTCTCGACGGCACCTTACGTAAGGTACCGGGGATACTCGCCTGCGCCTTGGCGGCACAGGCGGCTGGTCATGCCCTGGCCCTGCCCTTGTCCTGCGCCGGAGAGGCGCAGCTCGCGGCAGGTTGCCGCCTCTATCCCGCCGCGAACTTGGCGCAGCTTGTCGCCATCCTGCGCGGTGAAGCACGCCCGCCAGTCACGCCCACCCTGCCAGAATCCACGGGCGATAATGGCATTACCCTGGACCTCGCCGATGTGCGCGGCCAGGAACAGGCCAAACGTGCGCTGATCGTCGCTGCAGTGGGCGGTCACCACTTGCTGTTTTCCGGCCCTCCGGGCACCGGCAAGAGCATGCTCGCCGCCCGCTTACCGGGTCTCCTCCCGCCGCTGCGTGACGCCGAAGCACTGGAAGTCGCCGCCATTCAGAGTCTGCATGGCCTCTTCGACCCACAACACTGGCGTCGCCGCCCGTATCGCGCCCCGCATCACAGCGTATCGGCCGCAGCCTTGGTGGGCGGTGGTTCGCAACCCCGACCCGGGGAGATCAGCCTTGCCCATCATGGCGTGCTGTTTTTGGACGAGTTACCAGAGTTTTCGCGTAGCGTGCTCGAAGTGCTGCGCGAACCTCTGGAAACCGGGGAAATCCATATTGCGCGGGCGCGTCAGCGCGCCCATTTTCCGGCGCAATTCCAACTCGTGGCAGCGATGAATCCCTGTCCCTGTGGCAATCTTGGTAATCCAATACAAGCCTGTCGCTGTAACCCAGGCCAAATCGCCCAGTATCGTAATCGCCTTTCCGGCCCCCTCCTCGACCGCATCGACTTGCAGGTAGAGGTACCCGCTCTGTCGCCAGACTATCTGCAAAGCGCCTCCAGCGGCGCAAGTAGCGCGTTTTGGCGTGCGCGCGTGCATACTGCGCGCGAACAACAATGGCAACGCCAGGGTTGCTATAATGCGCAGCTGCAGGGGAAGGCCCTGGACCGCCACTGTGCGGTGGATCAGCAGAGTCAACAGTTTTTGCGTGTGGCTGCGGAACGCCTGGGGTTTTCGGCCCGGACCTATCATCGCTTGCTCCGTATCGCCCGCAGCATCGCTGATCTGGAAGAGGTCGAAAGCATTCGCCAGGAGCACCTCGCTGAGGCCATTCAGTACCGGCGCCTTGCCAATAGCTTGGCAACGGTCTGAGAGCGAGGGTACACGCAATGATCCTGCTCCGCCATCTCCCCACAGCCCGCGAACCACGTCTATATATGGCTCTGGAACGCACCTACCTGAGCTATTTCAAGTTGCTGTTCTTCACCATCGGCACGGGCCTTTTGGCCTACCGTCTACAGATCCTCTTCACCGCCCTCGGTGATGCGCACTTCGCGCGACTCTTTACTGAATTGCACCGTCTTCTGATCTGGCCACCCATCGCCCTGATTTTTGTCGTTGGCATCTGGTTTTTTGCCGACCTCCACCATATCGCTCAAGGAATCACCGTGTCTGCCAAAGAAGTCATTGATCCCCGCATCTACATGGCCGCCGAACGCACCTTTCTGGCATGGGTACGTACGGGCATCGGACTGATTGCTTTCGGTTTCGTCATCGAAAAATTTGATTTTTTCCTCGAACAACTCTCCGCCATGCTGCATACCAAGCTCAGCACCGGCGAAGGCTTTTCCGGCATGGGCATTGTCTTTATCGTCCTCGGTGTCAGCAATCTCGTCATCGGTGGGATCAATTTCGTACGCACGGTAAAAAAGGTTGATCAGGGCGAATACCATATACACAAGTGGCTGTACGGTATTTACGGATTCATCTTGTTTTCCGTTACTGCTCTGCTCGCTTATATGATCGTGCGCGTTTCCCCTTAATGGGGATCACGGCGTTGACGGCGGCGCTGGCTGAGTTGCCAGAGCGTGCTCAATACGCCGATGAGGACATAGATCAAGGACAGAAGAAATAGGACCAAAGGTGGGTGCACGGCAATCGCGGCAAGGACGAGTACCACCGCGATGGCGAGGGCGAAAGGCATGCGCCCGTGCAAATCAATATCCTTGAAACTGCGGTAGCGAATATTGCTCACCATCAGCAGACCGAGAAAATACACCAAGGCCAAGGCAAGGTATTGCGCAATCTGCGTCAACCACGGATAGCCCTCCCCCACTGCCACCCACACCAGACTGGCCAGGACCGTGGCTGCAGTAGGGATGGGTAAGCCCTGAAAATAGCGTTTGGAACTGCTGTGCGCTTGACTATTGAATCGCGCCAGGCGCAGTGCTCCGCAGGCCGTAAAAACAAACGCTCCGAGCCAGCCGAATTTACCAAAGGACTGCAAGCCCCAGAGCAGCACCAGCAGCGATGGGGCAATACCAAAGGCGATCACATCCGCCAAGGAATCATATTCGGCACCAAAGGCGCTTTGGGTACCGGTCATGCGCGCCACCCGCCCATCGAGGCCATCGAGGATCATGGCAATGAAAATGACGATGGCTGCGACCCGATAGTGGCCATGGATCGACGCGACAATCGAATAAAAGCCGCCAAAGAGACTGGCCGTGGTAAAGAGATTGGGGAGCAGATAGACTCCACGACGCGGATAGCGCTGGTTCACCTGAGCGATTCCAGGCGGGCGATCCACTCCGCTCCGGAGCGCACCCGCTGTCCTAGGGAGACCAAGGGTTCGGTGCCGACGGGTAGGTAGGTATCAACCCGCGACCCGAAGCGAATAAAGCCAAAGCGTTGACCGCATCGGACGGATTCCGGCGGCTGCACATAGCAGAGGATGCGCCGCGCCACCAATCCCGCCACCTGTACCACCGTCACGTCCTGCCCGCCTTCGGTGTGCACCCAGAGCGCATTGCGTTCGTTCTCCTGCGAGGCCTTGTCGAGGGCGGCATTGAAAAAACGTCCCGGGACATACCAGCGTTGCTGCAAGGTCCCGCTGACCGGTAGGCGATTAACATGAACATCGAAGACGTTCATAAAAATACTGATTTTTAGGGCCTGACGCTGCAGGTACGGATCCTCTACCTCCTCAATGGCGATGACGCGGCCATCCGCCGGACAGAGAACTCCACCCGACAACGCTGTCGGCAGAGCACGCGCCGGGTCGCGAAAAAATTGCAGGCTGAAGAGCAACAACAAAAAGAATGGCAACGCCAGGTACCAGAAGCCAAAAAACGCCAGCACTAGGGTCAACAAAAAAAAGAGCGCCAGAAAGGGCCAGCCTTCTCGCGCCAGAAGAGGATAGGGGTAAGATGAATTTCGCATGGCGCAAGCCTAACAGGGCGCTAGCACAAGAGAAAGATAAAACGCCAGACAGGCCCTGCCCCGATCCGGAAGCGGATCGAGGCATATCCCCTGGGAATCAGTTGCGAGACCGGTCGACAATCCGATTCTGACCGATCCAGGTCATCATCGAGCGCAGCTTCTGTCCGACCACTTCCAACGGATGTTCGGCGGCCAAGCGGCGCATAGCCTGCATTTTCGCCTTGCCAGCCTGGTTTTCCAGGATGAATTCGCGGGCAAACTCGCCCGTCTGAATCTCCTGCAAAATCTTCTTCATCTCTTCCTTGGCACGCGCATCCACTACCCGCGGGCCGCGGGTAAAGTCGCCGTACTCGGCGGTATTGGAGATGGAGTAACGCATGTTGGCGATACCACCCTCGTACATCAGGTCGACAATGAGCTTGAGCTCATGCAGACATTCAAAGTAGGCCATCTCCGGGGCGTATCCTGCCTCGGTCAGGGTCTCGAAACCTGCCTGTACCAGGGCGCTGACGCCACCACAAAGGACGGCCTGCTCACCAAAGAGATCTGTCTCGGTCTCTTCCCGGAAGCTGGTCTCGATGACACCGGCGCGGGCGCCCCCGATGGCCTTGGCGTAGGATAGGGCAAGATTGTGGGCGTTCCCCGAGGCATCCTGGTGCACGGCGATCAGACACGGCACACCGCCACCCTGGGTATAGGTGGAACGCACCAGATGGCCTGGCCCCTTGGGGGCGACCAAAAAACAATCCAGATCCGCGCGGGGGTGAATCTGCCCGAAGTGGACGTTGAATCCATGGGCAAAAAGCAGCGCCGCCCCTTCTTTGATATGCGGAGCAATCTCCTCCCGGTACAGTGCCGCCTGACCCTCGTCTGGGGTCAGGATCATGACCAGATCCGCATCGGCAACGGCCTGCGCGACCGTCTTGGCCTCCAGGCCAGCATTTTTCGCCTTGTCCCAAGAGGGTGAGCCTTCCCGCAGTCCAACCACCACCTGCACGCCGGACTCTTTCAGGTTGAGAGCATGGGCATGACCCTGGGAACCATAGCCCAGAATGGCCACCTTCTTCTTCTGGATCAGGGAAAGGTCGGCGTCGTTATCGTAATAAACTTTCATGAAATCCTCGAGAGAACGAAAAAAACATCAAATACTCTTGGCGCCACGACTGATGGCACTGGCGCCACTGCGTACCACTTCTATGACCATACCCGGATCGAGAGCATGGAGGAAGGCATCGAGTTTTTCTCCTGTACCGGTGAGCTCGATGGTGTAGCTCCGGTCGGTGACATCAATAATGCGCCCGCGAAAGATGTCGGACAGACGCTTCACTTCTTCCCGATCCGGGCCTACCGCGTGTACCTTGATCAGCATCAGCTCGCGCTCGATGTGCGGCCCCTCACTCAGATCATGCACACGGATGACCTCTACCAGTTTATTCAACTGTTTCAGGACCTGCTCCATGATCTCTTCCGAGCCCTGGGTGAGGATGGTCATGCGCGAGACACTGGCCTCGTGGGTAGGTGCGACCGTCATGGCCTCGATATTGTAACCGCGCGCCGAAAATAGGCCCGCGACCCGCGACAAGGCACCAGCCTCATTTTCCAGCAAGACAGAGATGATGTGTCGACGCATGGTGTTACACCAGAATCATGTCAGAAAGCGCAGCACCCGCAGGTACCATGGGATAGACATTCTCCAGACGATCCACGAGAAAATCCATGAATACTGTGCGATCACGCAGACGCAGTGCCTCGCGGATTACGGGCTCGACATCGCTTGGCTTTTCGGCCCGCAGGCCCACGTGACCATAGGCCTCGGCCAGCTTGACGAAATCTGGCAAGGCATCCATGTAGCTCGATGCATAGCGCTCTTCGTAAAAGAACTCCTGCCATTGTCGTACCATGCCAAGGTAGCCATTATTCAGGCAGGCGATCTTCACCGGCAGTTTATATTGCTGGCAGGTGGACAATTCCTGGATATTCATCTGGATGCTTCCCTCGCCAGTCACACACAGCACCGTTGCTTCGGGATGGGCCATCTGCGCACCCATCGCTGCCGGCAGGCCGAAGCCCATGGTGCCTAGGCCGCCACTGTTGATCCAGCGCCGTGGATGATCAAAGCCATAAAACTGCGCCGCCCACATCTGATGCTGTCCAACATCGGAGCTGACGAAGGCGTCGCCACCCGTGAGTTCGAAAAGTTTCTGGATGACAAACTGCGGTTTGATGATGGACTCGCCCTGATCATAATGGAGGCAATTCCGCTGCCGCCATTCCTCGATCTGCGCCCACCAGCGCTGGCGAGCGACGGAATCCTGCGGCAACTGCAGTTCTTCCGAGAGCTCATTCATTTCCCGCAGCACGGCCCGCAGATCGCCCACTACCGGCACATCCACCTTGACATTCTTGGAAATAGAGGCCGGATCGACATCCACATGAACAATCTTGGCGTGGGGGGCAAAGTGGCTCAGATTTCCCGTTACCCGATCGTCGAAACGCGCCCCCAAGGCAATCAACACGTCACAGTGCTGTACCGCCATGTTGGCCTCGTAGGTGCCGTGCATGCCCAGCATCCCCACAAACTGGCGATCCGCGGCAGGGTAGCCGCCCAAGCCCATGAGCGTATTGGTAATGGGGGCATCAAAACGGCGCACCAATTGCGTGAGCTCCGCAGCGCTGTCGGAGAGGATGACACCTCCACCGGTATAGAATAGCGGCCGTTCCGCCGTCGCAATGAGCTGCAAGGCCTTGCGTAACTGACCGGCATGCCCCTTCACCGTCGGCCGGTAGGAGCGCAACTGTACCTTTTCGGGATATTCATAAGCACAGCGCTTGGCCGTCACATCCTTCGGGATATCGACGAGCACTGGCCCTGGACGTCCAGAAGCCGCCAAATAGAATGCCGTTTTGATGGTCTGGGCGAGATCCCGTACGTCGCGCACCAAAAAATTGTGTTTGGTGCACGGTCGGGTGATGCCCACCGTATCGACTTCCTGGAAGGCGTCGTTGCCGATCAGAGCAACCGGGACCTGACCGCTGATCACCACCAATGGGATAGAATCCATGTACGCCGTGGCAATACCCGTCACCGCATTGGTGGCACCGGGACCACTGGTTACCAGCGCCACCCCTACCTTGCCGGTGCTGCGCGAGTAGGCGTCGGCTGCATGCACCGCCGCCTGCTCATGCCGAACCAGCACATGTTGTACGGCATCCTGCTTGTCGAGCTCATCGTAAATATAGAGCACGGCACCGCCGGGGTAACCAAATACGGTCTCCACGCCCTCGTCGCGCAGCGCCCGCACGACAATCTCGGCGCCCGTCAGCTCTTCCGCAGCCATGGCTTGCTTGGCGCGTTCGCGGGTATCGTTGGGGGCAGACATGATTAGAGACTCCTCACACAATCAGGATCTAGCGGCCAACGCTATGCAGTTTTGACCACAGCGTCAAATAAAAATGCCTTGGCGAAACCGTACCTTCCTCTATGCACCTTGATGGAGGCGTTGGAGATGGGCGCGCGCCGCACGCACCAGTGACTCGGGCAAACCGGATTTTTCGGCAATGAGCAGGCCAAGGGACTTTCCCGGCACGCCAATTTCCAGCTCATAGGTGGGCTCCAAACGCTCATGATCGAAGCGCATGGAGGCGTTTTGCAATGCCGGGTGTTCAGCGGCGAAGATCTTGATCGGGGTCAGATGTGTGGTCACCATGCCCCGCACCCCACGCCCCGCAAGCTCATCCAGGACCGCCATAGCCATGGCCGCACCTTCTTCTGGGTCCGTTCCCGTACCCAGTTCGTCGAGCAAGATCAAGGTACGGTCATCCGCCTCTGCCAGCAGCTTTTTCAGCATGGCGACGTGACCAGAAAAGGTGGAGAGGGCAAAGGCCATACTCTGCGGGTCCCCCATATCCACGAAGATCTTGGCGAAGCGCCCAACCACGGCACGGCCGGAAACCGGCACATGCAGCCCACATTGCGCCATTAACGCCAGGAGACCAACGGTCTTCAGCGACACACTTTTGCCCCCGGTATTCGGTCCCGTCACCACCAGAATGGGATTCGCTGCATCAATGCGCACACTGAGTGGCTTTGGCGCCGGCCCGCGATGATCGACATGGGCGAGCCACAACTGCGGGTGCACCGCGCCCTCCAAGACTAAGATCGGCTCCTCTACCAACTCCGCCGCTTGCGCACGCAGATGGAGAGAGAGCTGCGCGCCGGCGATGGCCAGATCGAGCCAGGTCAGGGCATCCACTAATTTCTGCAGTGCTGGCAGGAGCTCGCGCACCTGATCAGTGAGACTACGCAGGAGCGACTGATTCTCCTGTTCGATGTTGCCGGAGATTTTTTCCAGGCGATTGTTGGCGGCCACCAGCTCCATGGGCTCCACCACCGTGCCATGCCCCCCGGGACCACTGCCCCGCCGCACCCCGCGGATTTCTTCCCGCGAACCATCTGGCAGATGCACCGATAACCGCTGGCCGGCCCAGTGTGCCTTGCCCCCACCCCGCAAATGCGACTGAATCTGCCTTTGCGCTGCTTCCCGCTCTTGCTTGAGTTCGGCATGCAGGGCTCGCAAAGCGCTATTGCCATCCTCGCGTACCGAACCATTGGGCAGGAGTACGGCGTCGATTGCGTCAATCAGCACCGCAGGCGCATCGAGAACCTCTGCGCCCAGGGGCAGGAGCGCCGGACGCGACTCGGCATAGGGGCGTAACTCCTGTCCCACGCGCAAGATCCGATGAAGATTGCGCAGGGCTTGTCCGGAGAGCGCGGCACCGGGCGCAGCCGCCTGGCGCAAGGCTGGCCGCGGGTCGGGAAGTTCGGGGAGAACGGGACCGGCACCAGACTCCAGGCCGAAGCGCGCTGCGGTAATCGCCTCTTGCAGTTGCCGGGCAGATGCCAGCGTCGGCGCTGGACCTAGATTGCGGGCCGCATCGGCACCCATCGGGGTAGCAGAAAGCTTTTCGAGCAGGCGACGAATGCCCTCGAAATCCAACAGCTTCCAGTCGCCTTCCATCAATCACCTCGCTCTGCTTGCAATAGGTTTCGCCACCAACGCAGCCGTCCCTCTGGGATAACCACCGGACCGGGCACCACTTCCGGGCGCAGCCGCGACACAATCCACCCAGGTGGAATCTGTTTGCCGCTGCTGCCACAAGAGGCACCAAGATTGTTGGGGTCGTAGATCTTCACCAGTTGCGGGGCGCTGCGATCATCCACATAGACGATGCCCAGGTATTTTTCGCGATGATCGCGGCGCAAGAGCAGATCGATCTCCGCCAGCACTCGGCAAAACGTGGCCGCAGACAGCGGCTGTACGGGTGGCTCCTGGCCGACGAAATACACATACCAGCCCTCCTCTGCCTGCGCCTGGAGCCTGGCGACCAAATCCGCCCACTGCTCCCAGTCGCGGATCGCCCACAACATCCCGCCATAGACATCCAAAAAATCGCTCATTTTCCTTCTCCGATAAAACTGAGCAGCAGCCGACGCTGCTGCGCTCGTTCACGATGCTCCAGCAGGTAGACGCCTTGCCAGGTGCCAAGACACAAGCGTCCGCCGCGCACCGGAATCTGCAGACTCTGGGTACCGAGCAAGGTACGGATATGCGCCGACATGTCATCCGGTCCCTCATTGCGATGGCGATACCGCAGGTCATCATCAGGGACCAGGCGCGCAAGAAAATCGAGGATATCCGCTTGCACGTCGCTGTCGGCATTTTCCTGCAGTGCGAGGCTTGCCGAGGTGTGCGGTAGGAACAGCTGCACCCAGCCATGTTGCGCCGCGATCGTCTGCAACCAGTCACACAAGGGACTGGTGATTTCATAGAAACGTCGCCCCTGCGTCGGCAGAGACCATTCTTCATCCCATTGTTTCATCGTCATAGTGTAGTCGTTCGTCGCGCCCGAAAAAAATCCTTGAGTAGGCGAGACGCCTCATCTGCGAGCACCCCCCCTTGCCATTCGAGCCGATGATTGCTGGGCGCCACACTGGGCAGCTGCAAATGGCTCTCGACCACCCCCGCCTTCGGGTCGGCTGCCGCATAGACCACCCGCGCCATGCGTGCATGAATAATGGCGCCAAAGCACATAACACAAGGTTCCAGGGTGACATAGAGCGTACACCCAGCCAGGCGATAATTTCCCAGGCGTTGCGCCCCCTGCCGCAGCGCCACGATCTCTGCATGGGCCGTTGGATCGGTGGCGGTGATAGGCGCGTTGTGGACACTGGCCAGCAATCGACCTTCTCCATCCACCAACACCGCCCCAACCGGTACCTCGCCCAGGGCCGCCGCTTGATGTGCGCAGTCCAGCGCGATGCGCATCCACCATTCATCCGTCGATTGCCGCAATCCCACAGAAATATCCACAGCGAAGTTGAATAGCAGTCTATCCAGAATGTTCTGGCGCACCAAATCCGACTGGCTCAGAGCGCAGATTTTTGCCGGTCTGCCTTGACAGGAACCGGAATGCTGCTAATTTCCCGGTCGAGTTGCAAAAAGCAGACGCTTGCTTGGGAACAGCACAGCGGTTCATTACGCACTAAGGTGAGGAAAACATGCTACGCATGCCCCGTCCCCCACTGCTTGGTCTCGATATTGGACCCGAAGCAGTGAAACTTGTAGAACTGTCTTCCGCACGCGGACAGCTTTCCGTCACGCACGTCGATAGTGAGACGATACTGCAGCACCCTGGGAACGAACAGGACGGGCACGATCTCGAACCGACCAGCACTGCCATACGCAGCATTCTGCAACGATCGCGCATTCGCACCAAAAGAGCCGCGACTGCGTTACCATCCAATAACGCGATCGTCAAAATCATTTCGCTGCCGGCGGGCATGCGTGACGACATCATCGAAGAACAGATTCGTTACGAAGGACAACAATATATCCCCTTTCCCATGGATCAGGTCAATTTCGATTTTTCTCCCCTGGGACCTGATGCAGAACGTAAGGGATATCAGCAGGTCCTTCTGGTTGCCAGCAAAAAAGATCAGGTAGAAGATATCTCAGCGATATTGGAGGATGCCGGCCTCAAGCCCAGCATTCTTGACGTGCGTCAATTCTCCCTGTGGACGCTTCTCCATCACCTGGATCCGCAAATCCATTCGGAGAAAGGCGGGGTCGTGATGATTGAAATCGGCGCCAACACCACCGGCGTGCATGTATTCGAGAACTCCCAACCCATTTATTCTCGTGATCATAATTTCGGCACCGCCAGATTGATCGAAAGAATTTCCCAGCATTTTGGGTTGAGTCCAGAGGACGCTCTGCGAATGCAGCGTTTTGGTGGCCTTCCTGCGGAGTACGAGAAAGAGGTACTTATCCCGTTCGTCGCCGACCTCGGTCGGGAAATGCTGCGCGCCCTGGATTTTTTCCAGGCCAGCCTGCCGGACGTCAGCTTTCGTAAGGTCGTTCTTTTTGGCGCGGGCGCCAACTTGCCTAATATTGCCCAGCAACTTCCCGGTTTTACGGTGGAAGCCCCCGATCCCTTTCGCGGCATGCTTGCTGGGCCGAAGGTCAATGAACGCTTCTTGCGCAGCGAGGGCTCTTCCATGGCGGTAGCTTGCGGTCTAGCTTTACGGAGGTTTGCGGAATGATACTGATCAACCTGCTTCCGCATCGAGAAAGCAAGAGAGCGCAGCAACAGCAATTTTTCCTAGTCGGACTCCTTTTGATCCTGATCGTTGCGGGAGTGATCTATTATGGCGTCTATCAGATCTTCGTTGCTCGCGTGCAGTCTGAGCAGCAGAAAATAACCTATTTACAAGGGGTAACGCAGCAACTGGATGTGAAAATCGCTTCCATTGCGGATCTGCGCAAGAAACGGGATGCGCTTCTCGCGCGGGAGAAGATTATCGGAGTGTTACAGGATCGCCGTGACCTGAGTGTACGCATATTCAATACGCTGTCCTCCATTACGCCATCCGGAGTGTTCCTGACCAAGCTACAACAACAGGGCAACACCATTACCCTTTCCGGTTATGCGGAAGGCAATGATCAGGTCGCCGCATTCATGCGCCAAATTGAACACAGCGGGGTATTCAACAAACCGACCCTGGACATCATCAGCAAGGCGCAATTGGGGGGAGAAGAAGTGAACCAGTTCACCTTGCAAATGCAAACCCAATTGCCCACGGCAAAGCCGGAGTAACAATATGACCTGGGATGAAATCAACAACCTGCAGCTCGATGATCTCATGCGCCTTCCGGTCAAGACCAAGGCGATCATTGCTCTCATCATCATCATCCTGTTGGGAATCGTCGCCTGGTTCTGGTTCATTTCGCCAGAAAATGAGAAATATGGTGACCTGCGGGCACAAGTCCAAAGCATGAAGGAGCAGGTCCGTCAAAAGCAGATGCTCGCAGCAGATCTGCCCGCTTATCAGGCGCAGATCAAGGAGATGAAACAGCGTTTCCAGCGCTTCTTGCAACAACTGCCGGATCGCGCTCAGATTCCCTCCTTGCTCGACGATGTTACCCTAGCCGGGCGTAGCCGCGGCCTGGAGTTTACGCTCTTCCAACCGCTCCCTGAGGTCAACAAAAACTTTTATGCCAAAATTCCAGTAAAGATCAATGTGGTGGGAACCTACGGCGATATTGGACGTTTTGCTGCTGCGGTCGCAGCCATGCCGCGCATCGTGACCATTGACGAGATCAATATCGTGCCTGCCGCCGGAGAAGCCAATGCTGCACCTCTTGCCAAGGCGCTGGCAGCGCAGAAATTGCAAATGTCCTGCGTCGCCACGACGTACCGCTACATTCAGACCAAGGTAGAGGGGAAAACGGAGGCTGAAAAATGAAGCGCAGCAGCCAAATCGGTATGTTATTGACTATGGCGATTCTCCTGAGCGCCTGCTCCCAGAACAATAACCTAGACAAGCTCCGTGCATTTGTCGCGCAAGGGCCAGATCTCCATCCCAAGATTGAAGCGCTTCCACCCATTCCGCATTACACGGCAACCGCGTATAGCAACCCGCAAGATCGCGACCCCTTCACCAGTTTTTCCGCGTTGGCGCTACGTCAGGAAGCAGAGACCCAGAGTCAGGGGGCTGCACCCAAGCGCAAAGGCCCGCTGCAACCTCTCGAAAAATACGCAGTGGGCAGTCTGACCTTGACCGGCATCCTCCAGGCAGAGGGGCAAGAGTGGGCGGTTTTCCTGACCCCAGACAGCAAAGTGTATCGGGCAGCGGTAGGCTCTGGTATCGGCGACAAGAATGGACACATTGTCGCCATCGATCCAAAACGCCACGAGGTCATCATTACCCAATATCTCCCAAATGCCTTTGGGGGTTATCAAAAACAAAACACCACGCTGCACTTTCAGAGCAATGGATCTGAGCAAGGATGAAGCACATGAACCCAAATGATTCTTTTGCAGTTCTCCCGACCCATCATAGCCGTGGAAAACGCTCTGCTGCATTGCGCGTAGCCCTGCTGTCCGCCCTTGCCTGCATGACAGTCAGCAGCGTTAGTTGGGCAGAAAGCTTGATCCAGGGTCTGCAGGTCCAGACGGGTGCCAAGGGGACCATCCTCAATATTCAGAGTGACTCCCGTCCAGCCTATGATGTGAACACCTCCAATCATGGCTACCGCGTGCGCATCGACTTTCAGGATGCCCATTTTCTCCCCCAGGCAGCCAATGTGGCAGGCGGCGGCGTCATCGAAAACATCCTGACGGAGAATGATGGACACAATGCGCGCATTGATCTCCTCCTGAAATCACCCCAGGCAGTGATGGTAGAACCTGCCGCTGCGGGGTATCGCCTGCGCTTTGCTGCCCTGCATGAGGCCGCGACACCAGCGCCGCAGCCAGCCGCGCCCGTCCCGAGCGACAGCGGCAATATCGCCACTCCGGTTACCGCAACTGTGCCCGCCTATAGCGGCACCAGCATCGACAATCTGGCGTTCCACCGCGAAAAAAATGGCGCTGGCATGCTCTCTCTCGATATCCATGGGATGCAGCCGCGGATGGATGTCAGTCGCGAGCCGGGGCGTCTGGTGGTCACCCTGCACGACACCCAAGTACCCACCAGCCTGACGCATCGCTTTGGCACAGACCAATTCGGGACCCCGGTACAATATGTGGATGTCTACCCGATTGGTAGCGATACCCGTCTCATCTTTCATATCGGCGGACCATTCCAATACTCTGCCTACCAGCTTGGCAGTCAAACGATGATCTCGGTGCGTCACGAAGCAGCCAATGCCGTCGCAGAGAATCCAATGCAAAGCAAACGCTTGAGCATGGACTTTCAAAACATTAGTGTGCGGGATGCATTACAGGTCATCGCCGATTTCACACATCAGAATATCGTGGTTTCCAACAGCGTTACGGGAACGGTCTCGATTCGCCTAAAGAACGAGCCGTGGGAAGAGGCCTTCAAGGTCATACTGGAATCCCAGGGCCTGGCCGTGAAGCACATTGGCAACATCCTCTGGGTGGCACCGGCAAATCAGATTACTAGCCAGGAAGAGGCCGAACTGAAGGCCGAGGCCAGCAAGCGCAAGCTGGAACCATTGGTCACCGAACTCATTCCGCTCAAATATGCCCGCGCCAGCCAGATCGCCGATCTGCTGCGTGGATTTTCCCAGCAGGTCAACGATAATAATTCTGGGAATGGTCTGAACTTACAACAGAGCCATGCTCTCGCTTCTGCCCTGGGCATTCCCTCGGAAAATCTAATTGGCAACTCTTTGCTCGGATCCCGTGGTTCTGTTTCGGTGGTCACGCGCACGAATAGCCTTCTGGTGCGCGACACCCCCCAAGACATTGACAACATTAAAAAGCTCGTTGCCCAGATTGACAAGCCTGTACCCCAAGTATTGATTGAAGCGCGGATCGTGCAGATCACCACCAATGCCGCACAATCGCTAGGTATTCAGTGGGGCGGAACCTACACCTCCGGCGCTGGCGGTGGCATCATCAACCTCTCCGGTACCGGCGCTTCCAACAGTACAAGTACCCAAGGCGGCAATTACCCCATTGGTAGCTTCGGTGGTGGTGGTTCTGGGGGCAGTAGTACTACCACTGGCAGCACCAGCGGTGGCGTGCCGGCCATTGTGAATCTACCAGCCTATGCACCGAGCGGCAGCCCCCTTACCGGCCTCAATCCTGCTTCTCTCGGCTTTGCCCTGGGCAACGCCTCGGGTAGTCGCATCCTCAACCTGCAATTACAGGCGCTACAGGCAGCCAACAAGGCGAAGATCATCTCCAGCCCGAAGGTGCTGACGGAGGACAACGAAACCGCCACTATCGCCCAGGGTACGGAAATCCCTTACCAGCAGGCCTCCAGCAGTGGCGCTACCGCAGTGACCTTCAAGAAGGCCGAACTGGCGTTGAAGGTGACACCGCATATTGCGCCCAATGGCAAGGTCACCATGGATGTGGATGCCACCAACAATCAACCGAACTATGCCCAGGTGACGGCGGGTGGCGTCCCTATCAATACCCAGGAAGTCAAGACTAAGCTCTTGGTAAACAATGGACAGACGGTCGTGATCGGTGGTATCTACACCGAAACCAATAGCACCAGCCAGTCTGGTGTTCCGTTATTGAAGGATATCCCTCTCCTCGGCTGGCTGTTCAAGGCCAAGGAGTACAATACCGCCCAGACCGAACTACTTGTCTTCATCACCCCCAAGGTGGTGGGGGGCGGCGCGGACTCAGGAGATGACGCTGGCTAGGATTATCCTCATTGGCCCCATGGGGTCAGGGAAAAGCACCATCGGCCGCCTTTTGGCGGCCCGTTTGCGTTGGCAATTTGTCGATGCGGATACGCGCATCGTTGCCACGACGGGGGTAGATATTCCAACCATCTTTGCCATTGAGGGAGAAGCAGGGTTTCGGGAACGAGAACATCGCGCCTTACAAGAGATTGCAAATGAAGAGGAGGATATCGTCTTGGCCACGGGCGGCGGTGCCATCCTCGACCCACGCAATCGGCCGCTTCTGCGCAGCATGGGGGAAGTCATCTATCTGGAGGTCAGCGTCGCAGAACAGCTCAAACGCCTGCGTCATGATCGACAACGCCCCTTACTGCAAGTGGACAATCTGCGCCAACGTCTGGAGGACCTGGCAGGGCAACGCACGGCCCTATATCGACAGACGGCACATTGGCGCGTGCGCGGTGATATGCAACGATCCGATCAGGTATTGCGCCA
Organism: Acidithiobacillus acidisediminis; assembly: GCF_023277115.1. Lineage (NCBI taxonomy): Bacteria > Pseudomonadati > Pseudomonadota > Acidithiobacillia > Acidithiobacillales > Acidithiobacillaceae > Acidithiobacillus > Acidithiobacillus acidisediminis. The sequence continues at coordinate 1,361,087 of NZ_JALQCS010000001.1, read as the reverse complement.
GATTCTGCGCCATTTGCGTAATCTCTGCTCCGGCTAGCCGCGCAAAAAACTTTGCAGGAGAGCGTCAGCCCCCTACAATGGGGCGAAGCACTTAGAAGAGATGTTTCTCATGCCCAGCCTCCAGGTCCAACTCGGTGCACGTTCCTACCCCATACACATTGGCTCCGGGTTACTGCACGATGCCCAGCTTTTCCTGCCGCACCTGAGTCCAGGTGGAGTCGCGGTCCTGTCCGATGACCTCGTCGCCCCCCTCTACTTGCCGGCACTACGCGATACCCTGGCGCGGGCCCAGTGCCCCCTGGTAGAGATCATTGTTCCCCACGGCGAAGGCAGCAAAACCCTGACCCAGGTTGAGGAGGTTTGTGGGCAAATGCTGGCTGCCGGGCTCGGTCGAGATTCCTGCCTCTGCGCCCTGGGTGGCGGCGTCATCGGCGACTTGGGGGGGTTCGTCGCCGCCATCTACCAACGGGGCATTCCCTTTCTGCAAGTCCCCACCACACTGCTGGCCATGGTGGATTCCTCGGTGGGAGGAAAAACCGGGGTCAATCACGCGTTGGGCAAAAACATGATTGGTGCCTTTTATCAGCCCCGCGCTGTCATCGCCGATGTCGATACCCTGGATAGTCTGCCAGAGCGAGAATTTCGCTCCGGTCTGGCTGAGGTGATCAAGTACGGGCTGATCAATGACCCAGGGTTCTTTGTTTGGCTCGAAGACCATCTGGATGCCATTCTGGCTGAAGATGCCGAGGCCCTGGCGCGTGTCATTCATGATTCCTGCGCCGACAAGGCCGAGGTCGTGGCGCGCGATGAATTGGAGGGTGGCCTGCGCGCCATTCTCAATTATGGACACACCTTTGGCCACGCCATCGAGGCCGCAACAGGCTATGGCAGCTATCTGCATGGCGAGGCGGTAGCCATTGGTATGGTCATGGCCGCCGATCTCTCGCGCCGCCTCGACCTTCTGCGCGAGAGTGAACAGGCGCGCATTTTTCGCCTCATTCAAGCCGCTGGGCTACCGACCCATGCACCGCGCCTGCCCGTAGAAGAATATCTGCGCTACATGCGGGTCGATAAAAAGGCCTCCGGGGGACAGATTCGCTTCATCCTGCTGCGTGGCATCGGTGAATCGATCATTACCGGCGATGTACCCGAGGCTGCCATACGACAGACCCTCAACGCCTTCATGGAGTAAGCTATGGCAGAACACAACAAGGCCACCAACGAGCTGGAAGAGGAGATTGCTGCGCGCCTTCGGCAGCACCCCGACGCCTGCCTGCGAATCGGCAATTTTGGCTTCATCGAGCTGGAAGATAGCTGGGGGGATGAGGCCACGATCATCAATACCGCCCGCATCAGCACCACCAACAATCGTCTCGCCAATGCCGAATCCTTCAGTGAGCGCGATCGCAGTCTGCTCTACCAGCTACTTCACGATCAGCACGGCACCCCCTTCGAGACGGTCTATTTTCGCTTTCGTTTCGTGGCACCCATTTTCGTTCTCCGACAGTGGGTCAAGCACCGCATCTCCAGTTGGAATGAGTTTTCCATGCGTTATCGTAAGCCTATCTCTGAGGCCTACGTGCCGGATCTCGCGGCACGCACGGTGGATGGCTACGCCGTATTGGATGATGACAGCATGGCAGAATATGAAGCGCTGATGGCCAGTTTGTTTGCCTGGTACGAGGAACAATACAGCGCTGCCTGCACCCGGATCGATGCCGCTCGCGCGGATGGTACGCTGCCGGCCAAAAGCGGTGGGCGTGATCCCTATCGTGGCCGAGCGCGCGAATTGTTGCGCAATGTCATGCCGGTAGCCGCATATTCCGATGTCTACTGGACCGTGAATTTTCGCAGTCTGATGAATTTTTTCCGCCTGCGGCGCAAGGCTGATGCCCAGTATGAGATTCGCCAATACGCCGACGCGGCCTACCTACTCTTTTCCCGCCGCCTACCGTTGCTCGCAAGCACCATGGAGCAGGTCTTGGCCGAGAGCCACAGCTGAGCATGGAACACGCCTTGGCGGACTACGCTGCGCACCCGCAGCAGACGCGCGGGCGGCGCCATCCAGAGGAGGAACCCACGGGAGGACGCAGCGCGCACCAGCGCGATCGCGATCGGGTCATTCACTCCACGGCCTTTCGCCGCCTCGAATACAAGACCCAGGTCTTCGTCAATCATGAGGGTGATCTCTATCGTACTCGCCTCACCCATAGTCTGGAGGTGGGTCAGGTAGCCCGTTCCATTGCCCGGCAATTGGGTCTGGACGAAGACCTCGTGGAAGCCATCGCCCTTGCCCATGACCTCGGACATACGCCCTTTGGTCATGCCGGCCAGGATGCACTGAATGCCTGCATGACTGAATACGGAGGATTCGAGCACAACATTCAGTCGCTGCGGGTTGTCGACGTGTTGGAAGCCCGGTATGGGGATTTTCCCGGTCTCAACCTCACCTTCGAGACTCGAGAAGGAATACTCAAGCACTGCAGTCGCAGCCGTGCGGAAAAATTGGGGGATGTCGGCGAGCGATTTCTGAAGGGAGAGCAGGCCAGCCTCGAGGCGCAGATCACCAATCTGGCGGACGAGATTGCCTACAACAATCATGACATCGACGATGGCCTGCGTGCCGGGCTGATCGATCTTGAGGCCCTCTGCGAGGAAACCATGTTCGGGTCGATTTACCGCGAGGTGCAGCGCCGCTATCCCACGGCAGCGCGCAGTGTCTTGCGGCACGAGGCAGGACGCCGCCTGATCAATCTACTTATCACCGACCTCGTCGAGTACAGTTCCGCGCGTATTGCCGCCGCTGGGATTCGCAGTCTCGCCGACGTTCGGCAACACCCTGAGGCATTGGCGGCGCACAGTCCAGAGATGGTTCACGCCATTCGCAAGCTCAAGGCCTTTCTCATGGCCAATCTATATCGCCATCCGCGGGTACATCGCCAAGCCGAAAAGGCCAAAAGGACCGTACGCCAAATCTTTGCCCTGCTCTTTGCCGATCCCCAGCTGCTGCCACGCAAACATCAACAGCGTCTTGGTGAGGCGGGTGACCTGCGCCGGCGCGCGCGGATCGTGGCTGACTATATTGCCGGCATGACGGACCGCTTTGCCATCGCGGAATACGAGCATTTATTCAATCCGCGTGCTGGTGCATAAGAAGTGTTTCCAGAATCCCCTGATATTCTTAATCTTTCTGCTTTATTACAAAATAAAAATCTATTGCTGTCCCGCGCTCTTCTCACGCTATATACTTCGGAAGGATACAACTGACACGCGGGATGAGGAGAAGGATGATGATCAAAAAACTGTTGCTGTCTGCGGTAGTTGGCTCGGTAGTAGCGGCCCCGGCCCTGGCCTTCGCCGCAGCACCCGATTTCATGTCGCCAGAATGGGCCAAGGATCTCTGCAGCGCCTGGAACCAAAACGACACCTTGACGACAAAGTTAGCGGGCTCGTGGATCAAGAACAATGGGGGCAAGGGCTATAAAGTCATGGAGATTTCCGATTCCAGTATGAAATCGACGCCGCCCGTGCAGCTCGAAATTGCCCCCAAGGATGGCAAGGCGGAGTGCATCTATGGCGGTCCGATAAAGGTCACTGACCTGAATTACAACTACGACTACAAAATGTGGGCCACCACCCATGACTGGCATCACATGGGCTCCCCGATGATGGCGATGATGTTTGGCCGCCTGAATTTCAAGGGACCAAAAATGGAAGCTATGGAAAACATGGGGCCATTTTCCGAATTTTTGAAGCTGGTAAAAGAAGTACCAGCGACGGTCCCCGCTTCCTGAGCAAAGACGCAAAACGCCCGATAACGTATCGGGCGTTTTCAATTCCTGCTATTCGATTGACCCATTATTCCGACTGCAAACGTTCTCGGAGTAACGCATTGACCTGATCTGGATTGGCCTTTCCCTGGCTCGCCTTCATCACCTGACCCACGAAGAAACCAAAAAGTTTTTCCTTCCCAGACCGGTAATCTGCGGCCTGCTGTGGATTTTTTGCAATGATGTCGTCGATCATGGCAACGATGGCACTGGTATCGGTAATCTGCCGTAAGCCCCGCGCATCGATGATGGCATCCACCGTACCGCCTTCGTGAAAGAGGATTTCAAAGATTTCCTTGGCAATTTTCCCAGAAATGGTCTGATCGGCAATACGGGCGAGGAGTTGACGCAACTCTTCCGCCGTTACGGGACAGTTTTCGATCTCGAGATTGGTTTTGTTCAGGGCACCCAATAACTCACCCATAACCCAGTTGGCAGCGACCTTGGCATCCTGACCAAGCGCCACCACTTCGAAATAGTCCGCCAGCTCCCGTGCTGCCGTCAGCACCGCAGCGTCATAGGCCGGCAGTCCATGCTGCTCCATAAACCGCGCCTTGCGCGCATCAGGCAGCTCAGGCAATGCCTTGCGCACCTGCTCGATCCGTTTGTCATTGAGCTGCAAGGGCAACAGGTCGGGGTCGGGGAAGTAGCGGTAGTCGTTTGCCTCTTCCTTGCTGCGCATGGAACGCGTCTCGCCTTGATTGGCATCATAGAGACGGGTTTCCTGCACCACCTTCCCTCCAGACTCGAGGATATCGGCCTGCCGTGCAATCTCAAATCCAATCGCTTTTTCCAGAAAGCGAAAAGAATTGAGGTTCTTGATTTCGGCGCGCGTGCCGTATGGTTCACCGGGCCGCCGCAGAGAGACGTTCGCGTCACAGCGAAAGGAGCCTTCCTGCATGTTACCATCGGATATATCGAGGTAGCGAACCAGGGCGTGCAACTTTTTCAGATAGGCCACTGCGTCGCTCGCAGAGCGCAGGTCGGGCTCGGAGACAATCTCCAGCAGCGGCGTTCCGGCTCGATTCAGATCGATCCCGGACTCTCCGTCGTAGGCCTCATGCAAGGACTTACCGGCATCCTCCTCCAGATGTGCGCGGGTGATACCAATCCGCTTTTCTTCTCCATTTGCCAGGAGGATATCGAGGTGTCCGCGGCCAACCACCGGAATCTCGTACTGGCTGATCTGATACCCTTTAGGCAGGTCCGGGTAGAAATAATTCTTACGCGCAAAGATGCTGCGCCGGTTGAGCTCGGCACCAATCGCCAAACCAAAGGCGATGGCCTTGTTCACTGCCGCTTCGTTCAATACCGGCAGTGCTCCCGGCATAGCGAGACAGACCGGACAGGTATGGGCGTTGGGCTCAGCCCCAAAGGCGGTGGAACAGGCACAAAAGATCTTGCTCTGGGTGTTGAGCTGCACATGAACTTCGAGACCAATGACGACTTCCCAGGTCATGCGCACTGCTCCTCCCAACGGGGTTCACGGCGGTGCCAGTCGGTATCCCGCTGGTAGGCATCACCAAGGCCCAAAATCAACTCATCGGCAAAGTAATCGCCCATGATCTGCAAGCCAATCGGCAACCCTTCCTTGCTAAAACCACAAGGCAAGCTCAGGGCCGGAATCCCCGCCAGATTGACGGCAATGGTATAGATGTCGGCGAGATACATCGCTACGGGATCCGCACTCTTGGCACCCAAAGCAAAGGCTGGGGTAGGCGTCGTCGGCCCCATGATCACGTCCACCTCGGCGAAGGCGCGGCGGAAATCCTCGCGAATCAGGGAACGGACCTGCTGTGCCTTACGATAGTACGCATCATAGTAGCCCGCGGAAAGGACGTAGCTACCGATCAGAATCCGCCGGCGCACCTCGGCACCAAAGCCTTCATAGCGAGACTGCTGATACAGCTCCAACAAATCCGCCGGCGCGTTGCTGCGATGGCTATAGCGCACCCCGTCAAAACGCGACAAGTTACTGGAGGCCTCCGCCGGTGCCAGCACATAATAGGTACTGACCGCATGGACATTATTCGGCAGATGGACGGGACGAATTTCAGCGCCCTGGGCGGCGTACCATTGGATGGCATCCCGTACCGCCTGCTCCACCTCCGGATCGAGGCCGGCGCCAAAGAATTCTTCCGGCACGCCAATGCGCAGCCCCTGCAGGCTACGGCCCAGCGCCGCAGAGAATCGCCCTCCCCCTTGCGGGTGGCTGGTGGAGTCGCGGGGATCGTGGCCCGCCATTGCATCCATCAGCAAGGCGCAATCCGCCGCCGTGCGCGCCATCGGACCACCCTGATCGAGACTCGAAGCGAAGGCAATCATCCCGTAGCGCGAAACCCTACCGTAGGTGGGCTTGAGTCCGGTAACCCCGCAGAAGGCCGCGGGCTGGCGAATCGATCCGCCAGTATCCGTTCCCGTAGCGAGGGGGACCAGTCGCGCCGCCAAGGATGCCGCTGATCCTCCAGAGGATCCTCCCGGCACGCGTTCCAAAGCCCACGGATTATGTACCGCGCCAAAGTGACTAGTTTCGTTTGAGGAGCCCATGGCAAACTCATCCATGTTGAGCTTGCCCAGGGTGATCACCCCGGCCTCCCGTAGCCGCTGCACCACCGTTGCGTCATAGGGTGATAAGAAATCCGCCAACATCTTCGAGCCGCAAGTCGTGCGTTCGCCCCGGGTACAAAAGATGTCCTTGTGCGCGAGCGGAATGCCGAGCAAGGCGCCCGTCTCTCCCCCTGCCCGGCGCTGGTCAGCCTCGCGGGCCTGTTCCAGCGCCGATTCTTCACTGACCGTGATGAACGCATTGATGCGCTCTTGCGAGGCGGGGATACGGGCAAGGAGTGCTGTTGTGAGCTCAACTGCGGAAAAATTTTTCTCGCGCAGGCCAGCGGCGAGCTCCGCCACATCCATCTGGTGGAGTTCCATGATCGTACCTTATTCGATGACTTTGGGAACCAGAAACAACCCATCCTGCGCGCGCGGCGCGGAGGCCATCAGTTCCTCACGGGGCAAATTCTGTGGGCGTAACGCGTCCGGACGCAATGGCTGTTGCAAGTCCAGAGGGTGGGCCATAGGTTCGATCCCCTCGGTAGGCACCGCCTGCATCTCTGCGACCAAAGAAAAAATCCGCTCTAGTTGTGTCGCAACCTGTGGCAGTTCCGCCTCGGGCAAGGCGATACGACTCAATAGTGCGATGCGTTTGACGATTTCCGTATCCAAATTCTCTTCCTTCACGGTACAGCAGCTCCGGATGCAGTCGCGGCAGTTGGCGGCAGATCCAATCCCTGCAACAACTGCTCTTTACTGACCTTTCCGCCATCAATCAAGAACTGCTCGTGCTGTTCCCAGGCATTACGCGCGAAAATATACGGATTGACCGCATCTTCCACCATCTTTACCTGCGGTGCATCCACATGACCCGTATTGATCACGCTCATGCCTGACCACGCCCATTGAGCATTGCTGGTAGGGAAATAATACGGGGGCGATACAAAAATCGCCAGTGCCATACCCGGTAGGTTGCGCAGCGAACTGGGACCATAGAACGGCAGCACCAGATACGGCCCCTGCGGCACGCCCCAGACCCCGAGAGTCACGCCAAAGCTATTATCTTGCTTGGGCAAATCCAGTTTGTTTGCCACATCAAATATGCCCCCCAAGCCAAAAATAGTATTGACGAGAAAGCGGCTCAAACCCTCCATCCCAGGCTGCACTCGGCCTTGGAGAAAATCATTGACGAAAATGTAGGGCATATCTGCATTGGCAAACACATTGCTCACACTGCTACGAAAAAATTTCGGTGTGACTGCCTCGTAACCTTGGTTGACCGGGCTAAGCACATTACGGAACAACCAGAGATTGGCATGAAAGATGGGTTTATTGACTGGCTCAAACGGATCATTGTCTCCCGAGGATTTTGTGGCCGGCCCCTGCATGGTGGCACAGCCGCCCAAGGATAGGAGGCCAACAAGACCGAGCAGCATAGACCAGCGCGCAAATTTCACGATTTCTTGCCCGTCGCGTAGTCGTTAATTTGTTGCTGTAGATGCGCAATCAGTGCAGAGAAGCCCTTGTTTTTGATCATCTGGGTGTATTCTGAGCGTTTCATGGACAGGTCGCTGACGCCATCAGCAACCACATTGATAACGCGCCATCCAGCCCCTTTGTCTTGGGTCAGAAGATAGTCAAAACGATGCACCCGACCATTCTTCAGGGTAAGGGTAGTAAAAACCCCCATCGTACCCGGGCGTAGCTGCTGTGTTTGAATCACAGCGAGATGCTCGCCATTGTAACTATCGAAGCGGCCAGCGTAGGTGGCGGCGGTGTATTCTGCCAGCACGCTGACAAACTGCTTTTGCTGTGCGGCGCTCAACTTTGGCCAATCAGAACCCAAAGCGATTTGCGCAATGCCGCGAAAATCAAACGTCTTGTTCAGAACCGGTGCAATGATCTTGTACCGCCCCTGGTAGCCCGCCTTCTCTCCCGCCTGCATCGTGGACAAGATCGCCTGATCGAGAGTTTGAATCGTCGTCTCAGCACTACTGCTCTCTGCCGTCACTGTACTGGAGGGCGAGGAATCCGCCCATGCCATCGGACTTATGGCAAAGAAGCAAGCGAGAGAGAGAACCGGAAGCAAAACCCTTGACTTATAAGACATGCCGTAGCTCCTTATATTAGGCAGACGGGTTCAACGTTCCACCCGCAAGGGGAACACCGGCCGCTCGCTGCCCGGACCCGGAGGGCTTGCGGGCATGTCGGGAGCCATCGGCCCCCGCGTTCTCGGCCCGAAGAGCGATACCTTCAGCGCCTTGAGGGGGTGAGCGAAGGTATCGTTCACCGCTGTTGGCTCAAAACCAGAGTGCACCTGACACTGGTCACATTTGCTGTTGTTACCCACGCCATAGCGTTCCCAGGGAGTTTCCTCCATCAAAGCGCGAAAACTTGGTGCATAGCCCTCACTCACCAGCAGGTAGCAAGGTTTTTGCCAACCAAAGATATTGCGCGTGGGATTGCCCCAGGGCGTGCATTGGTAGGTCTGGTTACCAGCCAGAAAATCCAGAAACAAACTCGACTGGTTGAATTTCCATTTCGCCTTGCGCTCCTTGCCCAGGCGAAAAATGTCACGGAAGAGCTGGCGGGACGCCTGGCGCTTGATGAACACCTCTTGCTGCGGCGCCCGCTCATAGTTGAAACCCGGCGAGATCGTCACTCCTTCCACACCCATCGCCTTGCAATCATCAAGGAAACCTGCCACCTCTTCCGCACCTTCCCCCTGAAACAGGGTGCAGTTGACGGTGACGCGAAAGCCATTTTCTACCGCCTCACGAATCGCCATTGCTGCGCGCTTGTAGGTGCCAGGCTGACAGACAGAATCATCATGACGATGCTCATTCCCGTCGAGATGCACCGAGAACGTCAAATAGGGAGAAGGTTGGTAGTCACCCATACGCTTTTTCAGGAGCAACGCATTGGTACACAGATAGACGAAGCGCTTGCGCTCTATCAGCCCAGCAACGATCTCTGGCATATCCTTGTGAATCAGGGGTTCACCCCCTGCGATAGAGACAATCGGCGCACCGCACTCCTCGGCAGCGCCAATACACTCTTCTACCGACAGGCGTTTATCGAGAACCTCATCAGGGTAATCGATTTTTCCACAACCTGCGCAGGCCAAGTTACAGCGAAAAAGTGGCTCGAGCATCAGCACCAAAGGATAACGGCGGTTTCCGCGCAATTTTTGGCCGATGATATATCGACCTACCCGATAGCTTTGTATCAGTGGCACTGCCATGGTCTGAATTCTCCTTTTCCAGGGATCTCAACCCCCCAGTGATTGCGAACATGCCTGTAAGTATAACATACCACTGCGTATGTTACCCAAATGCAGAATGGTTACGCCGTTTTTCTCCGAGAAAGAAAGAAAAACAAGAAATTGGCAATTCTTGGGGCAAGCTTGGGGCGTAGTAATCGGGCGTCGTAAGGCGCAAAGCGACGCTCATTTTCGCTTCTGCACAGTGCCAGCAATTTGGTGAGACTCATATCCTGGCTGACCTGCTCATGACCGGTCATGGTAAAGTTTTCTTCCCCCTCCCCTCCCATGCCACGCGCCGTCTGGATCCGTGCCCAGGCCTGCAAAGCGATCACCTGCAAGCGTCGGTATTCGAGCTGCAGCTTCTTCCACCACGGCAGTTGTTGGCGATACCAATGCAACCAATTGACGAAGAAAATGATATGCCGCGCCTCTTCCTGCATGATCGGATCGAAGATCTGCACCAGGGCCTCAGGGAAAAATCCGGAATCTCGCGCTGCAGCAAAGAGACCAAACGCAAAATAGGAGTCGAGGCACTCGCCGTAGCCAGTAAAAAGAAACTCCCAGTGCGGGTCCCGAATCGGCGGCGGCGCCGGTAGCGGCGGAATCACGATTCCATAGTGCGTGACCAGGGCCTGCAAGAGCTCGGCGTGGCGGCGCTCTTCGTAGCCATCGAGGGCCACTGCAGCCTTGACCAAGGGATCGGTTTCCGTGTCCGCCATGTGCTGCACCATGCGCGCCGTGACACTTTCCGTTGCCACCGCCTCACCCCAGAACGGCAGAGATTTGAGTCGCTGCTCGGCCGCCGCATCCAGGTCCGGCCAGTCGATAGTCTTCGGATCGAAATCCACGTGGGTATCGTGAAAAAATTGACAGAATAGCTCTCGATGACTTTGCCTTGCCATCTCAGTCGCCACAACACTCATGCGGTTTCCTCCCAAGCCAGTACTTTTTTGGACCAATTTTGACGAAGGCGTCGCCCTTCCAGCAAATACCAGGACAGCAACAACGGCAGACCTAATGCCAGCTCACGAAAGCGCCGGAGCAAGGAATAGGCCAAGGCCAGATCGGGGCCGATTCCCAGCACTGTCCCGAATAACATAAAACCACCCTCCTGCACGCCTAACGCTGACGGCACAAAGAATGCGGCACTGCGTAGCGCTTGCCCCAGGCTTTCCAGCAGAAGGGCCGCAGGCGCGGAAATCGAGTGGTGCAAAAAGACAAAGCTCAGCCACAACTCTCCCGCACCGGCAAAGAGGCCCAGCAATTGCCAAAAATTCGCCCAGAGTAAGGCCCAGCGCCGGCGATATAGGCGGGCGATTTCCGCATCCAGTTGCCGTGGATCACCACGCAGCGCAATCCAATCCCGCCCCCCGCTCAGTCGACGCAGGATTCTTTGGAACAGATGGAAAAGACCGACACGACCCTGCAACCAGAACAACAGTGCCAGTATCGGTAAACTTAGCGCCAATCCATACAGCACGGCATCGCGAAGATGGACATCGCTTGCCCAATGCAACAGGAGTACAAGACCCAGCAGCGTGAAGAAAAACTGGCTCAACAGCGTCAGACTCACTTCGACCACGACGCTAGCCGCCGCTTGGTAGAGCGATACCCCCATCTGCGCCAATCCGCGAATACCGACAAATTCGCCGCCCACTCGGGCGACGGGCAGGAGTCCATTCACGGCTTCCCGCAGCAGGGCCAACCAGGTCAGTCGCGCCAACGCTGGTCGCTTGGGAACGTCCGCCAAAATCCAGCGCCAGCTCGTGGCATCCAGGGCAATGACCAGCATATGTACTGGAAGAAGAATCAACAATAGCCAGGAACCATCACGCAGTATCGCGAAAATGCCTCCCGCACCCTCATCCCAGATGAGATAGCCCATGAATAACAGCCCACCCAGGAGCAGTACCGCACTCCCGAGTTGCCGCCGCACCGCGGCGGCGAAATCAGCTACCTTCATCCTGAACAATCCCTTCTTCATGAGGAGAATTGGTACAAAGCAGAAGAAGCGCAGGCAGCACAACGAGAATACAGAGCAGCACGATCGCCAAGGCGATACTCAACGCATCCCCCAAACTGGCCATACCCGGATCAACGGACAGCGCCATGCTACCAAAGGCGCTCAACGTGGTCAGCCCGCTAAAGAAAACTGCCATCGGCGTGGAGGTCTGCAGCAAGTGGGCAGCATCCACTCCGCTGCGCCAGCGCAAGACGATGTAAATACCGAAGGCTACGCCGAGACCAATGAGAAGCGGAAGGACGATGATATTGCCCAGGTTGAAACTTACCCCCAAGAGGGACATCGCCGCTACCGTGAACAGCGCTGCCAACAATAACGGCAATATGATCAGCAACATATCACGATAGCGCCGAAGCGATAAGAGCAGGAGCAGGGCGATACCAGCAATCGCGATATAGGTGGCTTCCTGAAAGGCCCCGAGCACCGCTTCGCCGCCCTCGACTAGCATGACCGGGGTGCCGACCGCAGTTGGTTCCACCTGCAGGACCGAGCTGACAAAATGTAACATCTTTTGATTGTTTGTCAGATCCGCCTTGGGAAAGACCTCGACCCGCGCTTGACCATCTGCGGCAAGGTAGCGGCTACGTAAGTCCCCTGGCAGGGAATTAATCGTCACTGGTGCGGCGAGCAAAGCTTCCCCAAGTTGTTTCAACTCGCTGGGCAAGGTGCCCAAGAGGGAATGCTGCAGCGCATCTATTGCCCGCGGCTTCTGCGCGTCTGCCTGTAAAAACCGCCCCAGCGCCAGCGCGAGGCGCGCCGCAGCCCTCCCCTCTTCACCACGATCCTTGGCCGCCAACGATTGTAACTTTTTCTGTAACTGCCGTAATTTTTCCACCGTGTTGGCTGCTGGTGGCGTCAACGCCGCCGGCATGAGCAAAGAGAAGGGTGGCACCAGAATCTGTAAGTTGTTCAAAATAGAGAGCTTGGGAGCCTGATCCGTTGGTACATAGTCGGCAATGGTCAGCGCCCGTGCCACCGTCGGTACCTGTTTGACGCGCCGGGCAATTTCCTTGGCCTGATCGAGATTTTTTGCCAACACCTCAATGCGGTAGGGTGCCGTGTCGGGGTTGGCCAGTAACGATTCGAAGACTTTTACGCCCTCGGCATGCTGATCGATCATGTGCAAGGGATTGAAATCAAAACGTACCTGCAATGCCGCTGGCACCGCCGCAATAGCAAGCGCGGCCACGAGCACCAGCACGCCCCAGGCGTAGCGATGGATGGGGTAACGCGCCAGGGTAGGCACCCGATGAAAATGAGGGAAATCAACGCGCTGCCGGGCCTTGGCGGAAAGCGGCCAAGTGGTCAGAAAGGCAGGCAGCAAGGTAATGGTGAGCAGGAGGCCAATGAGCATACTGGCGCCAGAAACCAGACCGAGGTCGACAATTCCCGCATAACTGGTCGGCACGAATGCAAAAAAACTGATCGCCGCCGCTACGGCAGCCAAGGACAGGGCCGCCCCCAGACCTCGCGATACACGCCGCATCGCCTCCTCGTGGCTGGCGCCATTAAACAGTTCTTCGCGAAAACGCAGGCTGAATTGGATACCAAAATCAACCCCAAGACCAATGAACAGGATAGCAAAGGAAACCGAAATGAGATTGAATGGCCCAATCACGAGTAACGCCCAAGCCGTCGTCAAAATAATGCCGGCAATTAGATTCACCAATACCCCGATGACCAAGCGGGGGCTACGCAGGGCAATAATCAGGAGCAAAATCTCCAACCCCAGAGTCAACGCCAAAGAAGTAAAAGCACCTTCGCTGACCGTCTTGAGCTGCTCAGCATCTAGCACCGCTTGTCCAGTAATTCCCACGGAAAGTCCATGCGCGGCATCAATATGCAACTGCTCCAGACCGCGGTGCAAAAACTGGATGGATGCCTCTGCAGGTTGCAGACTATGATAGTTCAGGGTGGGCTCGATGAGCACAAATCTTTGCTCGGGCCCTAAATGCGCCAGACTGCCACCCATCAAACTGGCCCAGGAGATCTCCTCTGGATGCCCAGCCAACTGCGCATCGATGCTCCGGGTAAAGGCATTATAGACAGGCGTCAGCCCCTGCACCTGCACACCACCATGCAGACGTTGATCTACGGCCTCGCTGAGCAGATCACTCAACCCCGCTAAACTGGGATTACCAGAGAGGCTGGCAATGAGTGGTTGCGCCGCGGTGATTCGCTGCGCAAATTCATGCACCTGTTGTACCGGCAGATAGAGTAACCCATTCTGCTGGAAAAATTTTCCACCACCGGGAACGTAGACGCTATGAAAATACTTCGGATGCGCCCTTACCCAAGTCTCCAACCGATCGACGGCATTACCCGTAGCGCTGGCGTTCTGCCCCTGCAGGACGACGACAATGCTGTCCCGATCCTGAGGAAATACCTTTTTATAGGCAATTTCGCGCTGCTGAAAAGGCAGATCGCGGGAGAGCACATCACTGGTGTTGGTATTCATCGCAAAATGGCCAGCGATATAGACAACTGCCAATACGAGCAGCAGGGAAAAGAAAACCAGTGTGGCGTGTGCGTGCTGCACGCAAAACGACATAAACCGACAAATGCTACGCATATAGCGCTCGCCAATGCGGGCAAGAAAACGCTCAGCCGCGGGCGAAATCACGATAGCTTCCGGTACGGATACCCTGCGCGCACAGTTCCTCGACGAGGGCGGAATCGCATAGCGCTTGCCACTCTACTACGGGACGATAATCCGGCATGAGCTCGCGCAAAGCTGCAGTCTGCTCTTCAGCAGGATGAAAATATAATTCCGTCAATTGTCCCGCGGGCGCAATGGCCAAGGCGCGGCGAACGCGCCGGACGTCCATCTGCCCGGTAGATTGCAGACCAAGCAGGAGATCATTGCACAGGAGGCCATGCGCACGGATCACGCGGCGCATACCCCCTGCCCAGGTCGAGAGGAGACGCGCGCCCAAAGCTGTTCCAGCGCTGACCGGCGCCAGCTGCCGTGCCAGACCCAGGGGCTCACGGGGGACACGCACAGCGCGCAAGGAAAACCGCTTGCCGATCTCGATGAGCAAGCGCAGCACCGTCGGATGCGCATGGAGATGTTTATGGGCGTTGACATGATCGAGGGACAGACCAGAATCGGCAAAGGCAGCATACTGGGCGGAAATTTCTGCTGCGAGCTGACGCCGCACCCGGGGCAGAAAAAAATAGCGGAACCCCCGTTTCCAGAGGTCAGCTGCGAAACGCCCATGCCCGTCCACGAGGTCGGGGACCTGGGCCGCAGGCAATATGGGAACACCATCCACCAGGGTTAAATGCAAACCCACTCCAAGTTCTGGCAATTTACGCGCCAAGGTGATCGCCTCCGCTGCTGCGGTGGCAGACACCATCAGGCTTGCGCTATTGAGGATTCCTCGCCGATGGGCTGAGACGACCGCGGCATTTACCGCCGGGTCCAGCCCAAAATCATCAGCATTGAAAATGATTCTGCGTTCGCCCGCCACACTTAACCATGACGCTGCCGCAGAAAGCGTACAAACTCCACCCCCTCACGCAGACGACGCTTCATCATCTGCGAACTGCGCAGCATCTCACCGGTGATCTCGGCAATCTTACCCGCACGAAAGTAGAATTTCTTGTACATCACCTCAACGGAATCAAAAATCTCTGTGTGATTGAGATGCGGGTAGCTCATCGGACTGATCTGCACACCACGATCATTCACCAGATGCGCCTCATCCTCTTCCGTGAGCCAGCCCTGCTCCTTCGCCTGATTGTACAAATAGGTGCCAGGATACGGCGCAGCAAGAGATACCTGAATGGTGTGTGGATTGATTTCTTTAGCAAAATTAATGGTTTGCTGAATAGTCTCTTTCGTCTCACCAGGCAGACCGAGAATAAAGGTGCCATGAATGGCAATGCCAAGCTTGTGGCAATCAGCGGTAAATTTGCGCGCCGCCTCGACCTTCAGACCCTTCTTGATATTGTTGAGAATCTGCTGATTGCCCGACTCATAGCCAACGAGCAAAAGGCGCAGACCGTTGTCGCGCAGCACCTTGAGGGTTTCATAGGGTACATTGGCCTTGGCATTGCAGGACCAAGTCACTCCCAGCTTGCCCAGGCCGCGGGCAATCTCTTCGGCACGCGGGCGATCATCAGTGAAAGTGTCATCGTCAAAGAAGACTTCCTGTACTTGCGGGAAGGCTTTCTGAATGTATTTCACCTCTTCGATGACACTGGCCGCGCTGCGAGTCCGGTAGCGGTGGCCTCCTACGGTCTGCGGCCAGAGGCAGAATGTACACTGGGAACGACAACCACGGCCGGTATAGAAAGAAATGTACGGGTGTTTCAGATAGCCAATGAAATAATCCTCGATATGTAAGTCCCGCTTGTAGACCTCGGAGACAAACGGTAAGGCATCCATATCTTCGATCATGGCGCGATCTGGCGTGCGCACCAGCAGACCGTTGGCATCGCGATAGTTGATGCCATCTACCTCGGCAAAGGGCCGGCCTTCGGCAATCTCTTTCAGGGTGTAATCAAATTCTTCTCGCGCCACGAAATCGATGGCAGGGGAAGCCTGCAAGGATTCCTCCGGCTCCACGGCGACTTTCGCCCCAACCAGGCCAATCAGCATCTTTGGATAATGGGCCTTGAGCATTTCTGCCATGCGCACATCGGAGGGAAACGAGGGCGTACTGGTATGGATGATGCACAACTCGTAGCTCGCTGCCACCCGTAGCGTTTCCTCTACGGTGATGTCTGCGGGCGGCGCATCAAGCAGGCGACTGCCCGGGATCATGGCCGCTGGCTGCGCTAGCCAGGTCGGAAACCAGAAAGAGCGAATTTCGCGCTTGGCCTGGTAGCGAGAGCCGGCCCCGCCATCAAAACCCTCAAAGGAAGGGGCCTGCAGGAACAAGGTTTTCATCGTCATCGCTCTACTCCGTCATGCATTTGCCCATGGGCATCGATGGAAAAATTGCGCCCACGCCAGTGGACCTTCCCGGCAATTTGCGCATGTGCCCAAATCGATAGCCCGAGGAAATCAGCCAGACCAACCGCCAGCACCATTAGAGGCGAGTGCAATTTTCGTCCAATCTGCCAATGGTACACGAGGCGCAAGGCTAGGACCAGCACCAGGGGAGCAAAAGCCCAACCTTGCCAGCATAATGCGGCGATCAGGACCAGGGGTAACGGGTAGGTCAGAAAGGAGAAGGCATGCCCCCAGGGTTGCACGGCCCGGGTGGTCCGCGCCCAGCGTAAGGCGTGGGCGTAAAAACTGCGAAAACTGTCCTCCGCCACCAGTGTTTCGACCAGCACATCACTAACGATGCTACGGTAACCGAGGGCCCGGACATGGGCGCCAATGGCGTAATCGTCAGCCAATTCATCCGCCAGCGCGGCAAATCCGCCACAGCGCTCGAACACATCCCGGCGCAGAGCGATGGTGGCGCCACCACAGTAGAGATTGGGGCCAAGCGCTGCTGCCGCCAACACCGAAGGTAGGAAATGCTCCTGAATCTGCACCCCCAGCACTTGCGACCACAGCCCGGGGAGTGTCCGCGCCCGATAGAGGCAACTGCTTAGCCCAACTCCGGGGCGATCCAGTTCTTGCGCGAGTTGCGCAAGATAGTCTGGACCGACGCGAATATCCGCATCCGCCAACACCAGAATCGGGTAGCGCGCGTGCGGATAGATCCCTGCCAGGTTATTGACTTTCGGATTACTACCCAGCTGAACCGTATGACGCACAATACGCAGACCGTTCTGTCCCTGCAACGGTTCCAGCAAGGGCAGAACGGGATCTTGCGCGTCCTGGACCCCGCAGAGCAATTCAAACGGAGAATAGTGTTGCGCGATGAAGCTGCGCAAATTCTCTGGCAGCTGCGGCTCTACACCGTGTAGAGGCTTGAGCACACTGATTCCCGCAGCGCAGGTCACGGGCTCCCCCGGCGCGAACTCGGGCAATCGCGGCCGCCAACGCGCGATGCGCAACCAGGCGAGCCCCCAGTACAGACAGGACAGAAGCGCCAGAAATGCAAAGATCCAGGCGATCACCACGTCAGAAGTAGTGATGTTCAGCAAACCAAGCGACCGCATCGCGCAAGGCCTCTTCGGCGGGTCGATGGGTATAGCCGAGTTCTTGTTCCGCCTTGCGGGAGTCGAAATACATATGATGCGCGGCCATCCGTAATTCGTCGACGCTCACCAGCGGAAGACCGCTGCCACGCCAGCGCACCCAAGCCTCTGAGACCCAGGCAATGGGGTAGAGTAAGCGTCGCGGTACCCGAAAGCGGGGCGAAGGTCGCCCCGTCAACCCGCTGATCCGCGTCAGGATGGCGCGCAGGGAGAGATTGTCACCACCGAGGATGTATCGCTCTCCAGGTTTTCCATATTGCAGGGCCAGCCAATGCCCCATGGCGACATCATCCACATGTACGACATTCAGGCCCGTATCGACATAGGCCGGCATACGTCCCGCCGCAGCCTCCAATACCATGCGTCCGGTAGGGGTCGGTTTGCGATCAGCGGGGCCGATGGGTGTGGACGGATTGACGATGACAATCGGCGCCCCCTGCTCGCGACATAGGACCCGCACGCGTTCCTCGGCGAGGAATTTGGAGCGTTTGTAATGTCCAATCATATCATCGATGGACGAGGGAGTTTCTTCCGTACTCGGCTGCCCATCGCTACGCAAGCCGAGCACCGCCACACTGCTGGTATATACGATACGCTCGACACCTGCCACCAACGCCGCCCGCAGCAGCGTTTCGCTGCCATCGACATTGGCGCGGTACATTATTTCCGGATCTGGAACCCACAGGCGGTAATCGGCGGCCACATGAAAGACCCAACGGCAGCCCAGCACTGCGCGCTCCAAGCTAGCGGGATCGCAGAGATCTCCTTCTACCACTTCAATATCCGGCAGGTCTTTCCACGCCGCATCATCCGCACCCGGTCGGGCCAAGACGCGCACTGGCACGCCCTCCAGCACCAGCCGCCGCAGCACCGCCGCGCCGACGAAACCCGAAGCGCCGGTGATCAGCGCGCGCATGCACACTCTTCCATCTGTATTGCCCTCCGCAACTGTCGCAGCGTCGCTTGCGCCTTCTGCATTTGCTGACCTAGGCGCAAGAGTTGGGGCAGATCTTGCGGGCGTCGCAGCAGATAGCGCAAAAACCGCAGCGGCTGCGGGCGCCCATAGGCATCCACACCGTAGCGCACCGCGTCCGGAAGACGAGTATCGTGGGTATCGATGACGACCCGCAACGCCAAAACCGGTACCCCCTGCTGCGCAGCCAAAGCGGCGAGGACGCCACTTTCCATATCGACAGCCAACGCCTGCTCGGCATATTTCGCCTTTTCCTGGGGGTCAGACAAAACCTGGGGGAGGGAAAGTAGAGCCCCAGCCCTGGCTGTGGGAAAACGCCGCTGAAATGACTCAACCAAGACCGGGGCTGTGGGAAAATTCTGGCTCTGCCAAAGGATCTGCTCCGGGATACAGAGATCCCCTGGCTGTAGATCAGGCTGCAGTGCCCCAGCTGTACCAACGCTGACCAAGGCTTCGGCGCCCGCCGTCAGGAGCGTCTGGCCCGCGCGGCGTGCAGCATCAGCGCCCATCCCAGAGACCACCAGAAGATCGTCGCGACCATAATCGTGCACCGATTCCGGGCATAGCGTAGCTACGCCGAGGGCCTTGGCCTCCGCCGCCAGGGCCACGACCAGACCTAAGCGCGGGCCTGGAGATTCTGATACTGGCTGAGCGCCCATAAGGGAAAATATAGTTTGTAACCGTGGTAGGTGATATAGAACACGCGCGGAAACCCTGGAGCATTGAACCATGGATCGTGCCATTCGCCATCGGCTGCCTGATGCTCCTGGAGCCAGGCGATTCCGCGCCGCAGGGCGTCAGTGTCACGGTCTCCCGCAGCCATCAGGGCCAGACACGCCCAAGCCGTGTGCGCGGCGGTCGCAGGCTGCCCTTGACCAGCAAGGCCAGGATCCAGGTAGGAGTCATTACTTTCGCCCCAACCACCGTCCTCCTGCTGCACCGCGCGCAACCAAGCGGCAGCCCGTTCCATCGCCGGCCGCACGGTCGGATCTCCAAGTTCCGCAAAGGCAATCAATACCGACCAGGTCCCATAAATGTAATTGCTTCCCCAGCGCCCAAACCAGGAACCATTGGATTCTTGCTGATCGAGTAGATATTTGACCAGGCGATCGATCGCCGGGCGATCCTGCGGACGATTCAGAGCCGCAAGAAAGGTCAGGACCCGGCCACTCACATCCGCCGTGGGTGGGTCGAGCAGGGCCTTGTGATCAGCAAACGGGATTTCGTTCAGGTAATAATGGGTATTGTCGACATCATAGGCGCCAAAGCCACCATTGCGGGACTGCATTCCAACCAGCCAATCCGCCGCTCGCTCCAAGGCGGGGCGATCCTCTGGCCGTCCGGCCCGATGCAGAGTCCAAGCCACCGCGGCAGTGTCATCCAAATCGGGGTAATACGAATTTTCGTACTGAAAGGCCCAGCCGCCACCGCGCAGATGCGGACGAAGGTGTTGCCAGTCTCCTGGAGCATCCGTAATTTGTCGCTGCAAGAGCCAATGCATGGCCGCCAGGGCATCCTCCTCCGGCTCGGGCGCAATCTCGAGTAGCGCACGCAGGCCCCAGCAGGTGTCCCAGACGGGCGAAACGCAGGGCTGACAGTAGGCCTCCTGCGCGCGCTCGACCAGGAGATTTTGCAATGCCTGGCGAGTCTGCTGACGATAGGGATGCTCCTTGGGATAACCGAGCAAGGCCAAGGCTTCATGCGCATTGACCATGGCCGGAAAGATCCCGTTGATACCATGCACGCCATTCAAACGGGCAATAAACCAAGCCTCGGCACGGCGAATCGCACGATTGCGAATCCAGGCGGGAATGAGGGGTTCCAGTGTTCGCCCCAAGCGATCCAACGCGAGAAATGTCCGCGCCACGATGCCCTTGCGAGCACAAACAAAGTAGTCATGAATTTCGTCTGGTGCCTGCCGAAACAACTCCGGTATACCCACGCCGGTGGGGTTTTTCGCCTGCGCTTTCCGACTGCACAAGATGAACAGCGGGACCATGACCGTGCGCGACCAGGACGCCACCTTATCGATGTGCATGGGAAACCAGCGCGGGAGAAACATGATTTCCACGGGAATGAAGGGAACCGCGCGCCAAGGTACCTGACGAAACAGGGCCAGGGTGATCCGGGTAAAGACATTTGCCCGCTCCGCACCGCCATGCGCCAGAATTGCGGCTCGGGCACGCTGCATATGCGACGCCTCCGGCGCATCGCCCGCGAGCTTGAGGGCATAATAGGCCTTTACGGATGCACTCATATCGAATTGACCACCATGATACAGGGGCCAGCCGCCATGATCGCCCTGATGGCGACGCAAATACACCGCAATCTTGGCCTGCAGATCGGCATCCCGATCATCCATGTAGTGCATCATCAGGATGTATTCCGCCGGGATCGTACAATCGGCTTCAAACTCAAAGCACCAATGCCCATCCTGCGCTTGATGTTGCCGTAGCGCCTGTTGTGCGGCCGCGATGCTCTGCTGCAGTGCGCTGCGGGAAAACGTCGGCAACGCATAGCGCGCTGTCGGCATCAGCATAGGGAACCCCGCGGCAACGGCTTGATACCCACTCGAAAAGCGAGGTCCAGCAGGGGGTCAAAACGATGCAGCAGACGGGACAGCAAGACCACATTACGCACACTGTCGCGACTGATCTTGACCTCTTCACCACTGCGAAAGCCAGGATTTTCGGCGATACGACGCAAGGTCAGCACGGCCATGGCAATAGCCCACAGGCAAAAATCCCGCATACCGGCCTGCTCCGCCGGGATTTGCAAGGTAAAGGTCATGGCATTACGCAAATGGCGGGCTGCCAAAGCCAACATCTCGGCCAATAGGGCAGAAAAGCCTGGATGGTTCATTCCCGGATGCAGATCCACTGGCTCCAATCCATGGGCGCGGATGCGATCCTGGGGCAACCACAGCACGCCCCGCTCCCAATCCGTCCAGAGATCCTTGAGAATATTGGTCATTTGCAGACCCTGCCCAAAAGACACGGCGAGCGCCTGCAGATCCACACCACCTGCCAACATGCGAGGTTCCTGGTTTACGAACAGGGCCGTGAGCATTTCGCCAACCACACCGGCGACGACGTAGCAGTAGTGATCCATGTCGGCCTGATCACGCAATCCCGCCCGAGAGGCGCGCCGCTGAAACTCTGCCATGCCCGCGCCCATGATCTGCACACAACGTATCAGGGCCGACTGCTGCACCGGATCGAAGCTGTGCGTCAGAGCGACAACCGCAGCGCTATGGGCAATCAGGTCATGTTCTCCCTCTGGCATTTCTGCCGCCATGACCGCCGCGAAGCCGGTTGCGAAATCCGTTGGCGCGATTTCCTGGCGCAAAACCGACAGGAATACCTGCTGCCAATGCGCCTTGGCCTCCCAAGTCAGGTGGGGATCGTCTTCGATGGTGTCGGCGATACGGCAGAGTAGATAGCCGTTCCCCACCGCTTCCCGCAAACCCGGGGGTAGTTGCGGAATCGTAAGGGCAAAAGTACGCGAAACTCGCTGCAAACTCGCTGTCTGATAGCGCAGGGCGGCATCCCGATCCATGCTTCCTGGGGCCTGCTCCGAGGCAATATTATCGGTCATTCTACGTCCATGCCGAAGGAATTAAGGCGGGACTGTAAACGCCGCCGGCCTTTCGCGCAAGCCTTCTGCTAGCCATCCTCGCTCAGCAAACCATACTTACGCACGCGGTAGCGCAACGTTTCCCGCGTGGTGCCAAGAATCCGCGCTGCCTGGGTAACGTTGTAATCCGTGGATTGCAGGACCCGCGATAAAATTTCACGTTCCATGCTATCCAGATCCATACTGCCATCGATGGGCAGGATGACCTGCCGCTGATCATCGAATGGGCAAGCACCCGGTGCCGGGCACGCGCTGGCAGGTTCCATCCCCGGCAATTGCAGCCACTCCAACGGTAATTCCTCGCCCTCGGAGAACAACACACCACGTTCAACCACATTGCGCAGTTCGCGGACATTCCCAGGCCAGTCATAGCTCTCTAGGGCCGTCCAGACGGCGGGGCTGATGTGTCGTACTCGCTTTCCCGCCTGGGCATTGAATTCCGCCACAAAATGCGGCACCAGCTCCTGGAGGTCTTCTTTGCGCTCGCGCAGGGCAGGTAAAAGAAGGCGCACGACACTGAGACGATGGTAGAGATCGGCGCGAAAACGTCCGTCGGCCACCAAGGCATCGAGGTCGCGGTTACTGGCAGCGAGAAAGCGGACGTCGACTTCGATCGTGCGGTCTCCCCCCAAGCGACGTAAGCTACGATCTTCGATCACCTTCAAGAGTTTGGCCTGCAGATCAAGGTCCATCTCCGAGATTTCATCGAGAAATAGGCTACCGCCGTTCGCTTGTTCTACTAGACCGCGATGGCGAGAGGTGGCTCCCGTAAAGGCCCCGGCTTCGTAACCAAAAAGCTCGGATTCCAGAAGCTCCCGCGGTAAGGCGGCGCAGTTGATCTCCACCATCGGTCCATCGCGCCGTAAACCGCTATAATGCAGAATCCGCGCCGCCAGCCCCTTACCCGTTCCCGTCTCGCCGGAAATGATCAGACCACTATAGGGCACCTGAGCTAGGCGTTGCAGAATCTCGCGCACTCGTTGCGCCGCTGGACTGGTGCCGAGAAAAGCCGTCGCGCTGTAGCGCCGGCTGTGCTGGCTGGTGTCATCTGCCACCCGCCGTTGCGCCCTGGCGGCTCGCCCAGCGGAGCGGACTACCATGGCCAAGCGTTCCATTTCACACGGTTTTTCGAGAAAATCGTAGGCGCCCAGACGCAGGGCACGCACGGAATCGGGCACGCTGCCATAGGCGGTAAGGAAGATCCATTCTCCTTGGATACCCCGCTCCCGCGAGCGTTCCAGCAAGTCCAGACCATTCCCATCCGGGAGATTCAGATCGGCCAGGGTAACCAAGGGACTGAGATCATCTGCGAGGAGCTGCTCCGCATCGCCAAGGCGCTCGGCCCAGAACACCTGCCAGCCCTCTTTCTCAAAATAACGACGCATCTCCCGCCCGAGAAAGATCTCATCTTCGATGATCAATAAGGGATCAGCCACGCTCGGACTCCTCGACCTGCTCTGGACAGGGAATGATCAGGACAACCTCGGCGCCCCCTTGCGGACGATTGGTAAGTTTCACCTCTCCGCCCAGGCTACGTACAAAGCGGCGCACCATCGCCAGTCCCAAGCCCGTACCTTGTTCACGGGCACTGGCAAAGGGTCGAATACCCTCGCGCAACAACGCCGCCGGGAAACCGGGACCACTATCGGCCACCACCAGGCGTATCCGACCATCACCATCGCGCTGCAGTTCCACCGAAATTTCCCCGCTACGCTCCTCTAATGCCTGTTGCGCGTTCAGCACAAGATTGAGCAGTGCCTGTCGAAATTGATCCACGGGGAGCAGACAACAGCCCAGCGCATCACCGAGCTTCAGACCTAAACGGATATTGGGCGGGAGCTGGTACCGTATCAGATTCAGCAACGCTTCCGCCACTTCGTCCGGACGCACCCATTGCCCCGACTCCCGCGCCTGACGCGCACCACGCAGCTGCTGATCGAGGAGTCGACTCACGCGACGTAACTCGTCCTCCATGAGGGCCAAGCGCGCGTCGAGCTCGGTATCCTGAATTTCGCGCCGAATATTGGCACATCCCACCTGCAAGCCTGCGAGAGGGTTGCGCAGCTCATGGGCAAATGCAGCCGCAGCCTCGCCAACGGCAGCCATGCGCTCGGAGCGGGTCATGGCCGCCTGCTGTGCCATCAAAGTACTCGCCGCCTCGTGGACTTCCTGCTGCAGGTCCTGCAGATATTGACGCCGTTGCCGCTCCAGCTCCTGAAGGCGCCCCACCATCTGATTGTAATAGCGCAGCAGAGGAATGATTCCGGGATCCGCATGATCCTCCCCCACGCGTTGAAACGCACCCAGTTCGAGGGAATGCATGGCTTCTTGCAGGCGACGGAGCGGACTCAGAATGCGAGTCCGAAAAAAGATCAGGGTGACGATGACGAAGATCATGAAGGCCGCCAGGGCAATCACCGATCCGATCAGGGTGTAGCGGGAATCATGACCAGCGGCGAGGACCAAACCACGGCCATGCAGGTGCGCGGCAAGATTCCAGGCACTCAGATCCGCAAATACCTGTGGCAGATCGGCCGGATTCCCCTGCGCTGCGAGTGCGCGCAGCTGGCGCAGTTGTGGTCCTTCCTCCCGCGTCGTAAATCCCGACGGCAATTGTCGCAGATCGATAGAGAGTACCTGCATTGCAGCCGATGCGCCGTGCTCCTGCCAAGCCTGACTACAGTCACGGTTGATCTCAGCAATCCAGATCATGCTTGCCGTATAGTGCTTCAGCGTACTCAAGTCTTGATTGGTATGCACCAGCAAGACCCCGAGCAACAGCAAGGCAAATACCACGAATTGCACGAGAAGAATGCCAATCGTGCGAAAAGGCGCGAAGGGAATCCGTCGCCGTGCGTCATCCCCTCCAGGCAAACGGAGCAAAGCCAAAATCAGCCCTCCACCGACAGTCCTCGTTGCATGAGGGAACGCGATGCATCGGCTGCGGAATGCCCCTCATACAGCACGCGGTACACCGCAGCGACAATAGGCATCTCAATCTGCCGCTCTCGCGCTAAATGATAGAGGGCATGGCTACTACGCCACCCTTCCACCTCCTCCCCAAGCCCGCGCAGAACCTGTTCCGGCGCAGCTCCGGCACCGATGCCCAGACCAAGGCGCCGATTGCGCGAAAGATCGCTGCTGGCGGTGAGGATGAGATCGCCAGCGCCGGCTAGGCCAATGAAGGTATCTGCCCGTCCGCCAAGCGCAATCCCCAGTCGTTGCAGCTCAGCCAGACCGCGAGTAATCAGGGCTGCCCGGGCACTCTCGCCATAGCCCAACCCATCCGAGATGCCGGCTGCAATCGCCAGGACATTCTTGATGGCCCCCGCCAGACAAACTCCCGCAACATCCGCACTGGGATAGATTCGTAGCTGCTCGGAACGCCATGCCGAGGCCTGGGCATCCAGATACTCGGACGAATGACTGGCCAGGGTCATGGCCAAGGGACGACCAGCGATGAGATCACTGGCAAAGCTTGGGCCGGATAAAACCCCCCAACGATGATGCGGCAATTCTTCGGCAATGACTTGATCGAGACGTTGCTGGGTATCCCGTTCCAGCCCCTTGCTGGTCAGCGTAATGGCTACTGCACTGGGAAGAGAATGGGCCAAACGTCGAGCAATGGCGCGTACCCCATGGCTGGGCACGGCGATAATGACCTCATGGACATCTTGCAGCGCCACCTCCCAGCCGGACAGCAAGCGCAGGGCATGCGGCCACTGACTCTGGGGAAAGTGTGGCAAGGGGCAGCCGGAATGGGCTGATGCATCCGGCAGGGAACGGCCCCAGAGCAATACGGCGTCGCCCCGACGCGTCAGCGCCACGGCGAGGGCGGTGCCCCAATGACCCGCCCCAAGCACCGTTCGTACCGCCATCTAACTTTATTGGGTGGTGTGCTGCGCTTGTTCGATCTGCGCCTGCTGATAGAGCGCTTCGAAATTCACTGGATGCAGATGCAGCGGCTGGAAACCACCTCGGCCCACCAGATCCGCCACAGCCTCGCGCGCGTAGGGGAAGAGGATGGTCGGGCAATGTACCGCCAACAGAACCGGTTGATGCTCTTCCGGGATATTCTGCAAACGGAAAAGCCCCCCCTGCTGTACCTCGACAGCAAAGTAGGTGCTGTCAGAGCTCTTGGCATTGACCGTTACCGTCAAGACCACCTCAACCAGTTCCGGTGTTCCAGGCACTTCATGGGTTTCCGTGTTCAGTCCAACATCGACCGAGGGCGCCTCTGCCATGGTAAAGCTCTGCGGGGCATTGGGCGATTCAAAGGAGAGGTCCTTGATGTAAATCCGCTCGATCATAAACACCGGTTCTTGCGCTGCCATATCCGTCATGAGTCTTGCCTTTCGTAGTTGCGGTACAATTCTGCCAAAGTGTAGCGATTTTCAGTCGAAACTGCCACGCCACCGTCAACCTTTGCTACAATCAAAAGATCGAGACGGAGAACAGTGGCAATGCAGCAAGACGACGATACCATACAGTGGACAGTCCTGGTCCGCTCTACCCCTGGCAGCGAAGGTACTCCGGTATTGCATGCCTTGCGCACGGCGATCGCTGCACTTGCCGACGACATCAAAGTGAATGTGTTCTTTTTAGAAGAGGCGGTTGCCGTCCTGCGCGAAGAGGCGCGGACCGTTCATCCTGCGCATTGCGACCTACTTGAGGAAATCAAGGAACTGGGTGGCCAGCTACATGCCGTCACCTTACCCGAGGACAGCGCCAGCCCCTTCCTCCCGGGCGTGAAGATTGGCAATATGGCGACTCTCGTGCGCAACATGAAAGCGAGTGATCAGGTGATCAGTTTTTGAGTGACGATGCTCCCAGCGCCGTGCCTGGAGTCTATGCAATTGGCGATCTACAGGGCTGTTTTGCAGCGCTGAGGGAGCTTTTATCGGCGATCGGCAGCTATTCCACCCTCTGGCTCGCCGGGGATCTGATCAATCGTGGACCACAAAGCCGCGAAACCTTGGCATGGGCCTTTGCCGAACAGGACCGCATTCGACTTGTGCTAGGCAACCATGATCTCTACGCCATCAGCCGCTGGGCGGGCCTCGTCAAGGCGAAGAAAAGCGACACCTTGGCCGCGCTCCTCGACGACGGGAAGGCCGCTGATTATTTTCATTGGTTACGCCAACAGCCCTTGGTTTATCAGGAGCAGTCAGACTCCT
Source organism: Acidithiobacillus acidisediminis (assembly GCF_023277115.1). Classification (NCBI taxonomy): domain Bacteria; kingdom Pseudomonadati; phylum Pseudomonadota; class Acidithiobacillia; order Acidithiobacillales; family Acidithiobacillaceae; genus Acidithiobacillus; species Acidithiobacillus acidisediminis. The sequence goes on along the minus strand of NZ_JALQCS010000001.1, from coordinate 1,333,525 downwards.
GGGCGATGGTGCATGCCGCTATGGACGCGGAATGGAGCTTGGCAGAGGCTGCCGGACATGCAGAAATGGTGCAGCGCGCCTTGCGCGGGAAGAATTGGAAACGCTTCCTGCGCAACCTGTGGGAGCGCGATGCACCACAGCGTTGGCGCGATTGCCGTACGGAAGAGGATGCCCAGCGCTTTCGCGTGGCCGTCCTTACCCGCGCCCGTTGGGTACGGGAAGATGGTTTGTATGCCTGGACTAACGAGCCACCGGACTCTAGCTTCCTTCCGTGGCATCAACGGTTTTTCGCCGCACAACCCGAGGGGAGTATCATCTGCGGCCACTGGGCGACCCAAGGTCTGCTGGTGCAAGAGCGCCTTCTGGCCCTCGATAGCGGTTGTGTCTGGGGACGACAACTCAGTGCGGCGCGTATAGATATAACACCGATCCGCATTCTGCAGGTCCACTGTGCGCCCTACGCGCAAGCTTCATCCCCTCTCGCAAGCAAAAGATTGGAGCATGCCGCCCATGCCTGAACCATTATACACGGCTTCCACTCTTGGTGTTGGCGAGGTCCTCTCCGGCGCATGGCAGATCCTGCGCACGCATTTTTGGCGACTTGCCCTCAACCTCCTCTTACTCGGTCTGTTAGCGGTGTTTGGCTTTGCTCTTTTGAGTATTGCGACCGCGCAGATGATGTCCCTGCGGCTACTGTGGACGATACTGGAGAGCCTCTGGACCAATGTCTTGTTGATCGGCTTTTTTCGCGCCATCGCGCTGAGCAGTGCAGGACGCCCCTACTCCGCCTTGGCACCCTTCTGGAGCCTGCGCGAACAAGAGGCTTGGTTATTGGCGCTACCGCCCGCCGTCATCAATGTGTTGCTGCTGCAGAACTCGGGCTACCTAGCCCTGCAAGGGCATTCGGATCCCGCTGCGGCCCTCGTCGTAGCGCAACAACCGATCTTTTGGATCAGTATTGTCATCTCGTATTTCGTTGGCACCTTTTTCCAATATGGATACGCCCTCTATGCCGCCTACGGCCTGAGTACCCGGGACGCCATGCGCAGCGCCATGCGCCTTTTTGGCGATCGTCTGGGCTGGCTATTTTTCCCTCTTCTGGTCGGGCTGATACTCGCTTCCGTTCTTATCCTGATCGTCGTCATCGTCGGCTTGTTTGCCGCCGGCACCCATGCGGCCCAATCGCCCATGGTCACCGGCATTCTTACTTTGCTATTGCTGATCTGCTTGTTTCCAGCACTGATCTGGGCGAGCAGTTGTACCCTGCTCGCCGCTGCGAACCTCGCCCATAGCTCCCGTGATACCCGTTTCCTCCCCTAGACCCACCCTCGCGCAGGCGCGAGAAATTTTGCACAAGGTCTTCGGCTACTCCGATTTTCGCCCGCCGCAAGACATCATCATCGCCCACCTGCTGGCCGGCAAGGACGCCTTGGTACTGATGCCTACCGGGGGTGGCAAGTCCCTCTGCTATCAGATTCCGGCCCTGACTCTGCCGGGCACCGCCGTCATCATCTCGCCGCTCATCGCCCTCATGGACGATCAGGTGCAGGCGCTGCGCCGACGAAAAATTCCGGCGGCAGCCTTACATTCCGCGGCATCTCCCGCGCAGCAGGAGGAAATAGAGCGGGCCTTGGGCGCCGGGGAACTACGCATTCTCTACTGCGCGCCGGAGCGCATTCTGCAGGAACGTACCCTACGCCTTCTGCGCACCGTTCCCATCAGTTTGCTGGCGATCGATGAGGCCCATTGCGTGGCGCAATGGGGGCCTCATTTTCGCCCAGAATATCGGCAAATGGGACGCCTGCGCACCCTGTTTCCCAGGGTACCGCGCGTTGCCCTGACGGCAACCGCCGATCTCGCCAGCCGCCAAGAAATCCGCGAGTCTTTGGCTCTTGCAGAGGCACAAATCTTTGTTCAGTCCTTTGATCGACCCAACATCCGCTATCGCATGCAACAAGGTAGCAGCGGACGCGAGGCGCTCGCCGAGTTTCTCCGTCAGCAACGCGGTTCAGGCATCGTGTATTGCTTGTCCCGCCGCAAAGTCGAGGATACGGCCAGCTGGCTACAGGGCTTAGGCTATCGGGCGCTGCCCTATCATGCGGGCCTGAGCGCAGAGCTACGGAGTGCGCATCAACGGGATTTCTTGAGCAACCGCGCCCAGATCATGGTGGCCACCATTGCCTTCGGCATGGGGATCGATAAAGCCGATGTGCGCTTCGTCGCGCACCTCAATTTACCTAAGAGCATCGAGGCCTATTATCAGGAAACTGGGCGGGCCGGGCGCGACGGGCAAGCAGCGGAGGCCTGGCTGCACTATGGCCTGCAGGATCTGCTCCTGCTCCGGCAAATGATCCAGCAATCGGGTGCCGCTCCTGAGCAACAGCAGTCCGAAGAGGAACGGCTCCAGGCCATGCTCGACCTAACGGAAGAAGTCGGCTGTCGCCGCCAGCGGCTCCTGGGCTACTTCGGCGAAACCCTCGCACACCCCTGTGGCAACTGCGACAATTGTCTCCGACCGCCGCCTCTTTGGGACGCGAGCGAAGCGGCACAGATGGCCCTCTCCGCCGCCTATCGCAGCGGTCAACGCTGTGGTGTACAGCATCTGATCGATATCCTGCTTGGCCGTGATACCTCGCGCGTGCGCCAGGCGCAACACCATCGTCTTCCGGTCTTTGGCATTGGGCACAAGCTGCCACCGCGCGACTGGCAACAAGTATTTCGCCACCTGCTCGCGCGCGGCTATTTGCAGCCCCATCCGCAAGGGGGACTCGTGCTGCATGGCAGCAGCCGCCCCATCTTACGCAAGGAACAACGGATCTGGTTGCGTGCGGTCGAGGCAGTCAGCTCTTGCTCCGCAAAGCCGAGAAAGCGATCATGGAGCTAAGGAGGGTGCGATGTCACAAAGCTTTGCCGCAGCAGTTGAGGAATGTTTGCAAGGACTTCTCTCGCAGATCGAGGCGCAAGCCCCGGAGGTGGAGGCCGATCTCATCGACAGTGTGCTCTCTCTGCACTTACCGGATGACAGCGAAATCATCCTCAATCGCCAAGAGGCGGTGGGCCAGATCTGGCTTGCCTGCAGCGACGGACCGGCGCGTTTCGATCGTGACCCCGGAGGTGCCTGGGTAGATAGCCGTTCCGGTCGGACTTTGCCCGTGTATTTGGGAAGCATTTTGCAAGCGCGTTTGGGACAAAGCATCGATTTGGGGGCCTAAGCGATGGCATACTGGCTAATGAAAACGGAACCGGAAGCCTTTTCCCTCGACGATCTCGCTGCGCGGGGTCAGGAACCCTGGGATGGCATTCGCAATTATCAGGCGCGTAACTTCCTGCGCGCAATGCGTCCTGACGATGGCGTTTTTATTTACCATTCCCGGGTGGCCGCTCCAGGAATCGTGGGGCTAGCAGAGGTCCGTAGTCGCGCCCATCCAGATCCAACGCAATTCGACCCCAGCAGTAAATATTACGACCCGCAATCGCGACCCGAAGCGCCGCGCTGGGATCTCGTGGATGTGGGTTTTCGCGCCCGCTTTGCAGCCGCCATCACCTTGGAAGAATTGCGTCAGATCCCGGAATTTGCCGATAGCCCGTTGCTGCGCAAAGGTAATCGCCTGTCGATCCTGCCAATCACAGCGGCGCAATGGGATAGCGTATTGGGGCGGGCCAACATTGTCTGAGCCAGTGCTCTATTTTCATTGGTCGGACCCCCAAGCCCTACGTCTCCGTCTACTCCTGGGCGCCAAGCGGATTGCCTACCGGCAAGAGACAAGACCCTTACAGGATCTAGAGACCGCATTCGATCTGGGTCATGCTGGCCTACCGGTATTGCAGACGAGCGAGCGCTGCTGGAGCGGCGCGCTTGACGAGTTGCCCGGGCTGGAAGCGGAGCTTGGCGGTGAGTCTCTTGGTGCAGGCTTCGTTGACCCAAGAGAGTGGCAGGCCTTCTGCCAGTGGCGCCAGGATCTCGACGCTTTGCTGCAACGCCTGATCGTGCCCGTGCAACCCGCCTTTGCCGAGATTGCCGATGACCCAGAGGATCTACAATATTTCCGCCAGGAAAACGAGCGTCGCCTGGGTCAGAGTTTGGAAGCCCTGGCAAATGATCGCTACGGCGCGTATCAGCAGCTGGCCCAACGCGCCCGTCTCAGTACGCTGGCCAAGCTATTGGCCAAACAACGTTTCTATCTGGGTCGGCCCTCCATTATCGACCTAGTTCTGTGTGCGGACTTCCATCTGCTGCGACTGCTGGATGGCGTTACCCTGCCGCTCGACTTACAATATTATTTTCAACGCGTTGCCGAACATTGTCAGGTATCTCTGAACAGCGGCATGCGCCCTACCTAACAGGAGTCTATCCATGACCTATGCGGAGCTGATCGAATTTCTCGAAAACCATGTGAACTTTTCCTTGCTGCAGGGCAAAGACGTCGCTGCAGCCCTCCACGCTGCGGAGTCAGGCGCATTGGACGATCCTATCGCGCGTGAAGTGCTGTTGAGCATTTACCGCAGCAACGACTGCAGCGCAGTCAATGCCGAGGTCAACCGCGCCAACAGCTTTTCTGGACTAGCGCCGCTGCGCTTACGCAGTCAGGCAGATGATGCAGATGCCAAATTATTCCGGCAGGTGTTACAGCTATCACAAACCCTGGATCAGGCTTTTGACGAAGAGACGCTGCGCAGCAAAACTTCCTGACTGACATGCCACAGAGCTGCGGCTATCACGCAGCGCTTGGCGTCTCCAGCGGAGTCTGAAAGTACCGATCCAGTTCCGCCTGTAGCGCGGCCAACTCATCCATTTCGTACTGAATACGCGCCTCCTTCATTCGCAGCGCGTCAATTCTTTGCTGAATGCTGGCCGAGGACTCAGCGATGGCGGTCAAAGCAAGCAATTTTTCTTGCGCCTGGGCACTGCAACGCTGCAGGTGCGCATTCATCAGCTCAAAACTTTCTTCCACCCAGCTGAGAAGATCGCGACGCGTCTCAAGAACAAAGTTTTGCACTTGCCTGGCTAGGTTCAGAAATGCCTTGCGCACTACCATGCCCTGCGGATAGGCGGCGATCTCTAGGCGTTTTCCAAAGCGCTCATAGTAATCGGACAAAGCGAGTAATTCTGCCCTTCTAGGCAGCAGAACATAGGGCAAGGTATCCAACTTGGGAAGTGCATACTGTTGCTCCAAGGCCCTATAGGCACTCGTCATTTTATCCGATAAACGGTTGGCGCGAGCAAGTGCCTCGTCAAAACCGGCAATCGTATTGACAAAGAAATTACTGAACCGCTCATAAATACCAAAAGTCGTCCAGACGGCGAGAATATCACTCTTCGCGCGCTCTATGAGATCATTCAGGTCTTCCAGAGAAAGGGGGGCGAGAAGATCGCGATTGGCTTCCTGTTTCATATCTTCCTGGAGTCGAAAAAATTGATCTCTATCCAAGGCAAGATTGTCAATGATTTTTCTTTGTCTATCCAGCAGGGACAGCACCTGATCTCCCGCTTGGGCCTCCAGCCTGCGCATGCTTTCCATCTCTACGGCAACCGATTGCGACTGTTCTTCCAGAACAAACCGTTGATCCGTAATTGCCCGCTGCAAGATTGCTTGAGTATTGTTTGCGATATCCTTGCGCTTCTCCGGAATCAGAACATTTGCAATGCCACTTTCGAGGTCTTCGACTCCACTTTCGAGAACACGGTCCTCTTTTTGGCGCAGGCGACCAATCAGTGCCTCTCGCGCAGATATGGCAATCACTTGATCCAAAGAAACCTGCAGGCGGTCGGCGGTATTTTTCCTTTGCTCCGCAATCTTCTCAGCGCGAGATTCTGGCGAATCCATCTCGTCACACAGTAAATCGCATTTGTTCAACACCACCAATTGACGCTGGCGGCTGAGAATTGCCAGGGATTGTTCCCAGATCTGCAAATCGCTTTGCGTCACTCCCGCGTCTGCTGCCAATACGAAGATAGAGGCATCAGCAGATCTCGTCGCATCCAGACCCAAATCCGCCTCACTACCCAGGGAATTCAGCCCGGGGGTATCAATAACGACCAGGCCAGCAGCCAATAATGGGTGGGACAAGCGTAATAACGCGTAACGCCAACGCGAGATTTTTACCCGTCCTTCCCCACAGGAAGGGCAATGGGTAAGATGCGGACGGGCACTATCCAACGGCGGACAAAGTCCGAAACGTCTGGCCTCGGTAAGCGGAACACATTGCGTCTCCTGAATCTGTCGCAATACACTTTGCGTTTTTTCCGCATCCGTCAAAACCATAGGTATACGCTGCCAGTGCTCTGCGCTTTTCTTCAAATCCCCAATATTTTTATGCAGGCTGCTAGGTTGCATGGGCAAAAGATCAATCCGATCTTCCTCTGCCGCGCAAATTTCCACCGGGCACATGGTGGTTTGTCCCACTCCCGACGGAAGAAAGCGATATGCCTGATTGTAAAAAAAGAGCGCATTGATCAGTTCCGATTTACCACGCGCAAATTCACCATAAAAAGAGATAGTGACTCTTTCTTCACGGATTTCTCGCGCCAGTATTTCTAGGCGCAGCATAGTGCCACTAGGCAAGAGATCAAGGCGATGGGAAAACCCGGAAATTTGCTCGACAAGAGCTGCCAAATCATTGCGCCAATTGGCAAAATTCTGCAGCGCCACAACCAGTCCCGAATCGTTCACAGGCGTTCCCCAAGAGTACGAGGTGTCAATTTGTAGTGTGCTGCAACAATCCTATCCGAGGCAAGTGCAGCCCCACCTCTACGAGGTGGCGACGGTCACTGGTGGCGGACTTGCAGCCACCACGCCAAAGCGGCGAAAAGCGCTATCGGCACCAGGGTGGCAAGCGAAGGGGGTATGCCACCGGCAACGCTGATAAAACCAGACATCTGGGTGAGGAAGTGAAACGAGATACCCAGCGCCAAGCCTGCGGCAATCCAATAATATGCGCCACCAGTACGCGGATTACGGATGACCATCGGTACCACCAAAGCGATCATGATCAATCCCACCCAAGGATAGGTAATGCGCTGCCAGAAGGCCAAGGCGAAGCGATTCATGGCCAGAACCCCACCTTGCAAATCGCGATCGTTCCGCCATAGGGTCTGCAAAGTCATGGTACGGGTGTGATGGGTAAAACTGCGTAGCGTCTCTGGGTCCAACTGCACGTGCCAGGGGCGTTCGGTCTCCGCAAACGAGCGTATCGACTGATTGCCGATGTGATATTCGCGGAGATCCTGCAATACCCAGTGCCCCTGCCGGTATTCTGCCGTCTGCGCTTCGATTTCCTCCTCCATACCGCTCATGCCTGGCCGCGGATAGTAGACGTGAATCTGTCGTAACTGCTTGCCATTGCCGCTTACGGACTGAATGTGCAACAGCATTTGTCCTTGACGTAGCCATAACCCCCCGCTGCCAAACTCCTGGAAGCTATGCGTTCCCGCATTGGCCCATAGCATTTCCGAAGCGAGGGAGCTATACGGCACGATCCATTCACCCAGGACGAACATGAACACCGCAGCCAGCAGGCCAACACCGAACAAGGGACGTTGCAAGCGACCGAGAGACCAACCGGCCATGCGCAACGCGGTGATCTCGGAATGGGTATTCAACAGACTGATCCAGATCAGCGCACCAATCAACAACGCCAGAGGGATAACGGTGTAGGCAGTCTCCGGCATCTGTAACGCCACATAGCGAAACAACAAGCCCGTTGTCCAGTGCCCATGCCCTGGTCCGGATGCCTTGGCAATGATTTGTGCGACAAAAACCATGGCGAGCAGGACAAAGAGCACCAAATTGCTATAGAAGAGCATGCCACGAAAGAGCAGGGAGTCGGCACGTCTCATGGCAAAACCCCACGCAACCAGGCTGGCAGTAGCGGCAGGTCGGCCTGCCGGCGGTAGAACAGATAGCCCGCCAACACTGCAAGTAGAATCCAGGTCCAGAAGAGTCCGGGCACTGGTGCAATCTTGCCCTGAATCAGATTTTCCTTGAGCGCCACCAGAAGATTGTTTGCGCCCAGGAGCAACAGTATCCCCACGAGAATCCCTCCCGCGCGTCCAGGATGCCGCGGCTCAGCATAGGCCAGCGGAATCGCGAGAAGCACGATGACCGGAAGGAATAATGGCCAGAAAAATCGCCATTCCAGCTCGGCCATGGCGTGCATATGCGTATTTGGGCGCGCCAGCTCGGCAAACAACTGCACCAGCGGCATTGCGCTCCAGGACTGCCCACCGGCCGCACTTTGTTGCGGTGCGGCCAAGTCGACCCGGTAGCGCGCGAAGCTCCAAATCTTGTATCCCGGCTGACCGGGTTGGCCGAGATAGCGCTGACCATCAATCAGCAGCAACGAGACCCCCGCCTTCTTGTCGATCTGCACCTTGCCATAGGCGGCCGTTGCGTAGTCCGGCGCCCCCACATGCGATAGATCGATAAAGATTTCCTGATACCGATCTTTGTTCCCAGCCTCCTGACCCACGTAAATTACCCGTCCATCTGGAAGATGAGCAAAGCTACCCGGTTGAATCAGGGCTTGTGCAGCCGCCGCCGCCAAACGCGCACTTTCGTCCTGTAAATGTTGTTGCGAGGCAGGAGCCCACCAGAGCGCCAGACCAGCCTCCAGGAGAACGAGCACCAGAACGCTGGGCAAAAGGCCGAGCAGCAGCTTCTGCAAGCCAATACCCGCACCGTGAATGGCCATCATCTCGTTGTGTCGATAGAGATTGGCAAAGACCAAGTACACGGCAAAAAAGAGTGCCAATGGCAGCACAGTCACCAACAGGGTAGGAACGCTCAGGCCCAACAACTGCAGCACGACCCGCAGCGGCAGCTGTCCCGAAGCCACCTGTTGCAAGATCTGACTCAGCTGACCAATGGCGAGCAGGGACAGCACCACAGCACAGGCAATCCCAAAGTAGAGCAAGACAGAATGGCGGATATGACTGGTGATCTGTTCGCGCGACCACAGAGGTAAGCGAATATGCATCAAATCCCCTGCCGCGGCATTGGCCTGCAGGCGCGGCCCTGGTGTACCCTATGGAAATTCATATTTCGCCCTATGACAACGACCGGAGGCTGACAATGAAAATTAGCTTGGAACAGAACATCACCATAATGGATCCATGCGCCTGTCTGGTAATCGCCTGTCATGAACAAGGACAACGCACGGCGAACGCCCAAAAAATAGAGGAAAGCAGCGGCGGCTTCCTCAGCCGCTTCCTTGCCTCCGGCGATTTTACGGCGGAGCCGGGACAATGTCAGCTTCTTTATGGTGTCCCCGGCATTGGCGCCGAGCGACTCCTGCTGGTCGGCGTTGGCAGTGGGGAAAAACTGGCCGATGGCAAACTGCAGAAAGCGGCCCGCGCCCTGGGGCAAACCATCGCCAAGGCCCAGCTTACCAATGTCAGTCTCGCCCTTTGCGACGTATCCATCGCCCACCGCAGCATGTCAGAGGCGATGGAGATCTGGCTGCGCGGCATCCTCGATGCGCAGTACCGCTTCGATCAACACAAGAAGCCCGCAAAACACCCGCGGCGCAGCCTGGAGCAGATCCATGTCCTGCCAGCTCCGGAAAACAGCGCGACAAACCAGCAAGAAATGCAAGATGCCATAGCTACGGCACTGGCAATCAGCCAAGCGAATGATTGGGCCCGCGACCTCGCCAACCAGCCAGGCAACATCTGTACTCCCAGCTGGCTGGCCGAACAAGCCGTAAATATGGCGGCGCAACGGGGAATCGAATCCGAAGTCCTCGGCCCAGTGGAGATGGAGGAACTGGGCATGCACCTCCTTCTGGGGGTGGCGCAAGGCTCCCGCCAGGAGCCGCGCCTGATCGTCCTGCACTACCGCGGCGGCGCTGCAGATGCAGCGCCCATCGTGCTGGTGGGCAAAGGGCTGACCTTCGATGCCGGAGGGATCTCTCTCAAGCCAGCAGACAAGATGGATGAGATGAAATACGACATGTGCGGTGGCGCCGCGGCCCTGGCCGCCATCCAGGCCGCTGCCGATCTTGCTCTGCCGCTCAATATCACGGTGATCGTACCCGCCTCGGAAAATCTCCCCGACGGGCAGGCGACCAAACCTGGCGACATTCATCGCAGCATGGCCGGCCTCAGCGTCGAAATCATCAACACCGATGCCGAGGGGCGCCTGATTCTGGCTGATGCCCTGACCTATGCCAAACGCTTTCATCCCGACGTGGTCATCGACATGGCCACGCTCACCGGTGCTTGCATCATTGCCCTTGGTCATCAAACCGCTGCGGTACTGGGCAATCACGAGGGCCTGGTGGCCGAGCTCCTGCACGCCGGTCGGAGCAGTCAGGATCGTGCCTGGGAGTTACCCCTCTTCGAGGACTACCAGGAACAGCTGAAAAGCCCCTTCGCCGACCTTAGCAATGTGGGTGGACGACCCGCTGGCACCATTACGGCCGCCTGTTTTCTTTCCCGTTTTACGGAGGACTACCGCTGGGCGCATCTGGATATCGCCGGCGTCGCTTGGCAAAGCGGGGAGAACAAGGGTGCAACCGGTCGCCCCGTACCGCTCCTGGTGCATTTCCTGCGTCAGCGCGCCAAGGCGGTCTGAGCCGACATCATGTCGGGGACGGTCAACTTTTATCAGCTTCCTGCCCTGCCCCTGTCCGTGGTGGAGAGTCGGCGCGCGATTTGTCGGGTCATTGCCAAGGCGTGGCAGGTCCTGGGCCGTGTCGACGTCCTCGCCGCTAGCCCCGAGCTGCAGAAGAACTATGATGACCTGCTCTGGACCTTCCATGCTGGGGCCTTTCTCCCCCACGGCAGCACGATTCAGGAGCCCGTCTATCTGTTCTCCGATCCACAGCAGCGGCGCCCGGAGGCCCGCGCCCTGGTCCTGCTGGAATGGCCTGGAGAACTCCCCGCAATAGCGGATACGGTAGAGCGTCTCATCGACTTTATTCCCGCGGCCGAGGCAGATCGCGAAGCGGCGCGGAAACGCTACCGCCAGTGTAAGCAAGCGGGTTACAGTATCCAGATGTTCCCTTTGGAAGCTTGAGGAAAAATCTCCATGACCGCGCAAGATCGCCGTGAGCCCATATTGGATGAGCAGGAGATCCCCGACGGGGTGGAGCCTCTCCTCCTGCAAGATCTGGTACGCGAGGGTTTACCCCCACCCTTGTGGCGACGCTCAACAAAAGTTAGAGAGGAGGAAGCGACGGCAAAGGAAGAGGAGTTCCCTCCTTCCCCGCCCGATCCCGTGCCCGCAATCACTTCTGACATGGTGTTCACTGGCAGCATGACAAAAGTTGAGGATCTGCCTCCGCTCCCAGCTGATTCAGACCCAAACCCCGCAGTGATTCCCGTTGCTTCCGCCACGGTCTCTGGCGTAGAGGAGTTGGAAGCAGAGAAAAGCATGGAAGAGACGGAATTGGCGAAGGCCTTGGAGAAAATCCGCAAGATCTCCTTTCACTATCCCGCCGAAGAGGAAAAGGAAGAGCAGGCCGATGACCAACGGCCAGAGCCTCCCCTTGCTCCATCTGCGCCAGAAAATATGGCTCATGACGAGGCGGCGGCGGTCGAATCCCACGCGCCGATTTCATCCCTGGCGGCTGATCAGGAAACGACACAATATCCTGCAGCTCACGCAGAAACGCCGGCCGTCACTCAGGACGTGCCCGAGACAGAGCCCAGGCCGAAGGACAACCCGCAGCCAGAGGCCAGACAAGCAACTGCAACCCCGGCGAGTGGCGCACCCAGCGCCACGCCATCGCTGCTCGATGGCGAGTTCCTGCGCGAATTCGAGACCCTGCTGTTTCAAGAGGTCGAACGTCGAATCATCATCGAACTGGAAGAGAAAATTACCCAGCATCTGCAAAAGGCCTGGAAAGAGCAGGTAAGCTTGGCGATCATGCGCAGCCTGGCCCTGGAAGGTATTCGCCTACGCGAGACGGTAGCGCGCGAAATCCAGATGGCGGTACCGGAAATCCTTGCGCGCGTTCTCCATGAAGGGCTGGACGAAGCGCTGACCAGTAATCTCCCGGGGGATGCTCCTCCCTCGACCGCCCCGTAAGGAAGCCCCGATGTCTGACTCTCTCGACCGCCCCTACGCGCCGGCCGATATAGAAACTGCCTGTTACCAACGCTGGGAAGAACTCAGCATCTTTCCTCCCCGCGGCGACGGCGCCCCCTACTGCATCATGTTGCCTCCCCCCAACGTCACCGGCACCTTGCACATGGGACATGCCTTTCAGGATACCCTCATGGATATCCTCATCCGGCGCGCCCGGATGCAGGGTAAGAGGACCTTGTGGCAACCCGGCACGGACCACGCCGGGATTGCCACCCAGATGTTGGTGGAGCGCCGCCTGGAGGCAGAAGGACAGAAGCGGCACGAACTGGGACGCAGCTCCTTCCTGACCAAGGTCTGGCAGTGGAAGGAGGAGTCCGGGGGCAAGATCAGCCAGCAGATGCGGCGCCTCGGCGCCTCCTGCGACTGGTCGCGGGAACGGTTTACGCTGGATGAAGGGCTCTCCCACGCGGTAACGGAAGTCTTTGTGCGCCTGCATGAGGATGGCTTGATCTATCGTGGCAAACGCCTGGTCAACTGGGACCCCGTCCTGCAAACGGCGGTCTCCGATCTCGAAGTGTTGAGCACTGAGGAGGCCGGGCATCTTTGGCACATCCGCTACGCGCTGAGCGATGGCTCCAGCAGTCTGGTGGTCGCCACCACTCGGCCAGAAACCCTGCTCGGTGACGTGGCGGTAGCGGTGCATCCAGAAGATGAACGCTATCAAGGCCTGATCGGCAAAACCTTGCGTCTGCCTCTCACCGGACGGGAAATTCCCATCATCGCCGATGACTATGTGGAGAAGGATTTCGGCTCCGGCTGCGTCAAGATCACCCCGGCCCACGATTTCAACGATTATCAGGTAGGGCAACGCCACCATCTGCCTCTGCTCAACATTTTTACCCCCGATGCGCATATTCGGGACGATATCGAGGTGGTAAGCGGGGCAATCAATGACACGCAAATCCCCGCCGAGCTGCGCGGTCTGGACCGCTACGCCGCACGCAAGCGGCTTATCGCGCTGCTGGAGGCGCAGGGTAGCCTGGTGCGCACGGAGGATCATCGTCTCATGATTCCCCGTGGCGATCGCTCCCAAGCGGTAATCGAACCCTATCTGACGGATCAGTGGTACGTTCGCGTCGCGCCCTTGGCAGAGAAGGCAACCCAGGTCGTGCGCGCGGGCAAGATCCGCTTCTTGCCTGAGAACTGGACACGCACCTATTACGACTGGATGGAACGCATCGAGGACTGGTGTATCTCACGCCAGCTTTGGTGGGGACATCAGATTCCGGCCTGGTACGGCCCGGATGGCAAAATCTTCGTTGCCCGCAGCGACGAAGAGGCACATCGGGCAGCGGCGGCCCACTATGGCATGCCGGTCTCCCTTGAGCGTGATCCCGACGTCCTCGACACTTGGTTCAGCTCCGCATTGTGGCCCTTCACTACCCTTGGATGGCCGGACGAAACCCCTGAATTGCAGACGTTCTACCCGACCTCCGTACTGGTCACCGGCTTCGACATCATCTTCTTCTGGGTAGCCCGGATGATCATGATGGGCCTGCACTTCACCGGTGAGGTCCCCTTTCGCGAGGTCTACGTACATGGCCTCATCCTCGATGGGGAAGGGCAGAAAATGAGCAAGTCCAAGGGCAATGTCCTCGACCCGATCGATCTGATCGACGGCATTGAGGCGGAAGCCTTGGTCAGCAAGCGTACCCAGGGGCTGATGCAGCCGCAGATGGCGGAAAAGATCGCCAAGGCAACGCGCAAGGACTTTCCCACCGGCATCCCCGCCTACGGCACCGATGCCCTGCGCTTCAGCTTCGCCAGCGTCGCCACCCAGGGCCGCGACCTGCGCTTTGACCTCAAGCGCGTGGAGGGCAACCGCAATTTCTGCAACAAGATCTGGAATGCCACCCGCTTTGCCCTGATGCAGGTGCCCGACGATGCCGAGCTGAGCGGAGAACGGCAGCTCCTGCCTCCCGAGCGTTGGATCATTGGCCGTTTGCAGGAGGCAGAGGCGAACGTTAACGAGGCCATCGACCAATACCGCTTTGCCGATGCCGCGCAGGCGATCTACCACTTCTTCTGGGACGATTACTGCGACTGGTATATCGAACTCAGCAAGACGGTACTGCGTCCGGACTCGGGCTTTTCTGCGGTGGAAATTCGCGGCAGCCGCCATACCCTGTTGGCTGTCCTCGAGGCGGCTTTGCGACTGGCGCACCCCTTCCTGCCCTTCCTCAGCGAAACCCTGTGGCAGCGTGTAGCGCCGCGCTTGGGCAAGGCCGGGGACAGCATCGCCCTGGCGCCCTACCCCATTGCCGACCCCAGCCGTTGCGACGCAGAGGCGGATGCAGATCTGGCCTGGCTGATGGGTTTTGTCGGTGCCCTGCGGTCCATCCGCGGTGAGATGGACATCGCGCCCAACCGCACGCTCCCGGTGCTTTTACAGGGAGGCAGCCGTGCCGACCGGGAGCGTCTGTCTCACCTGCTTCCCTGGCTGCAACAGTTGGCCCGTTGTGACGAGCCGACCTGGTTGGCGCCGGAGCAGGATGCACCGCCGGCGGCTCTGCAATTACTGGGGGATCTGCAGATCCTCGTGCCCCTGGCGGGCCTGATTGATGTCGAGGCGGAGCGCCAACGCCTCGCCAAGGAAGAGGCCCGCCTGCGGGCAGAACAGGAAAAGGTTACGGCGCGTCTCGGCCAAGCCAGCTTCCGCGAGCGGGCGCCCGCAGAGGTGGTAGCCCGCGAGGAGGCAAGGGTCGAGGAATTGCGCTCTGCGTTGGAAGAACTGGCCAAGCAGCGCACACGCCTGGCCGAGATCGCCTGAGGCAGCAGGCCGAACATGGGTGCGCAGCGCAGAACACCTTTTCCTCAGGATCGTCCTTATCCTCTGGAAATTCTCTTCGGCAAACTCCTGACCCCCTTCGAGCAATTTCTGCGCCGGGCGACGGCGGGGGGAATGGTGCTCATTGGCGTCACCATCCTGACCCTGATCCTCAGCAACTCGGCTCTCCAGGGTGCATACCAGCATTTCTGGCACCAGCATTTTGTTGTGCAACTCGGTGCCTGGCGCCTGGATCACGACCTACAGGAATGGGTCAACGATGCCTTTATGGCGATCTTTTTCTTCGTCGTCGGCCTGGAGCTCAAGCGCGAACTGTTGGTCGGCGAACTGGCGCAGCTGCGCGATGCGATACTGCCCATCGTCGCCGCTGCAGGTGGGATGCTCGCGCCGGCACTCCTCTATTCCGCCTTGAATTTCCATGGCAGTGGGCATGCGGGATGGGGCATACCCATGGCCACGGACATCGCCTTCGCCATCGGCATCCTGGTGCTTCTGGCGTGGCGCATACCGCGCAATCTGATCATCTTCCTCACCGCCCTGGCCATTGCCGATGATCTCGGCGCAGTGCTGGTCATTGCCGTATTTTATACCGCGCATCTGGATTGGTGGGCGCTCGCCATGGCGGGGGTCGTATTCCTTTCCCTCCTCTTGCTCAACCAAAGTGGGATTCGTCGTCCTCTCCCCTACCTTTTGCTCGGCGCAGTCCTGTGGTACTTCCTGCTGGTTTCTGGCGTCCACGCGGCGGTCGCTGGGATTTTGCTGGCCCTCACCCTCCCCGCTCGTGGCTGTGTCAGTCCAGAACAATTACGCGCCACGTTACGGGAGCAAGGAGAAGACCTGGCCAGCCTGTTACAGGAGGAGAAATCCTTTGATCCCATGGTCAATCCCAAACTCCTACATCTGGCCAACGAACTGCGTCGCCACAGCCGGGAAATGATCGCACCGCAGCAAAGACTGGAAGAAACCATCAGCCCGTGGGTTACGTTTGGCGTGTTACCTCTGTTCGCCCTCGCCAACGCCGGCGTCGATTTTTCCGCGCTCAGCGGGGATATGCTCTGGAGTTCGGTGACGCTGGGCATCAGCCTGGGCCTGGTCATCGGCAAATTCCTTGGCATCAGCCTCAGTAGTTGGCTGGCCATTCGGCTGCGCATCGCCCAGCTTCCGCACGGGGTAGCATGGCGTCATCTACTCGGCGCCGCCTGGCTGGGCGGCATCGGCTTTACCATGTCGTTGTTCATCAGCCAACTGGCGTTTACCCAAGCGGCACTGCGGGAAGAGGCCAAGGTCGGCATTCTGCTTGCCTCGCTGCTGGCTGGTATCATCGGTCTTGTCTGGCTATGGATCGCAAGTGAAAGGAAAGAACATGCTCCCTGCTGATCTCGATGCGACGGTTGCGCGGGCCCTGAGCGAGGACCTGGGCAGTGGCGATCTGAGTGCTGCGCTCATCGATCCGGGCCGAGAACTCCAAGCGCGGATCATCAGCCGCGACAACGGAATCCTCTGCGGACAGCCCTATGCCGAGGCGGTCTTTGCACAGCTCTGCAGCGGGCTGCAGATCCACTGGCGTATCGGAGAGGGTGAACGAATCTCCGCCAATCAAGAATTGTGCAGCCTCCATGGCCCCGCCGCAGCGCTTCTCAGTGGCGAGCGCAGCGCATTGAATTTCCTGCAGTTACTCTCTGCGACAGCAACCCAGACCCAGGCCTTCGTGGAAGCCATGCAGGGCAGTACAACGCGCCTCCTGGATACCCGGAAAACCTTGCCTGGTCTGCGCTTGGCGCAAAAATACGCGGTTCGCGTCGGGGGCGGGAACAACCATCGTCTCGGCCTTTTCGATGGTATTCTGATCAAGGAAAATCATATTGCCGCCATTGGCGGGATCCGCGCTGCGATTACCCGAGCACGAACCCTGGCGCCGGTGCTTACGCGTATCGAAGTCGAAGTGGAAACCCTGGAGCAACTGGAAGAAGCCGTGAGCGCTGGCGCGGATATGGTGCTTCTCGACAATTTTTCCCTGGCCACCTTGCGTGAGGCGGTGCAATGGGTCGCCGGGCGCATTCCCCTCGAGGCATCGGGGAATATCTCGCTGGCGACAGTGGCCAGCGTCGCGGCGACTGGGGTCGATTATCTTTCGGTGGGCAGCATCACCCGCAACGTCCAAAGCTTGGATCTGTCGCTCCGCTATCTCTGACAGCAAGGTATACAAATTGCTACCGACTTTGGGTATAGTCGGATTGCCTTGTTCACCCACAACAGGAGATACGTATGAGTACGGAAACCCCAAAGATGAATCGCCGCGACTGGCTGCGCAAGAGCGCACTCTTCATTGGTGCTGCAAGTGTCGCCCCTCTGGTGTTTACCAGTCCGGCGGAAGCGGCAGACAAAATGGCCAAAAGCGCCGTCAACTACCGCGCTAAGCCCAAGGGTTCGGAAATGTGTAGTAACTGCAAACTCTTCCTCCCTGGCCCAACACCCACCGCCGACGGTGCGTGCAAGGCCGTTGCTGGCAAGATCGATCCCAAGGGCTGGTGCGACATCTACGTCCCCAAAGCCTGAACCCGTTGGGCCGCAAACTGCGGCCCAATTGTTCCCCCCGCTGGTCCCTACTGTTCCATTTTGCCCATCCCCTACCCGAAAACTCCGTCTTCTCCAGCACCCCCCTTCTTCGGACTTTTCTGCTTGCCAACCCTGTCTTTCTAATTTTTCTGCAGGTTACCACCGCGCAGAGAAGGTTCGTTCACACCTAACTCTTTACGGCATACATATTGCTACAGACTTTGCGTTAGCCCGTTTGGAGTCATTATGAAGAAAATCCCCATCCTTCTTCCCGCACTGTGCACTGTCTTTGCGGCGGTCCAGGCCTATGCCGCTCCCCTCTACGTCGAGAAGGTGGACCTACCCGTCCAAAGCACCATGTCGGAGATCAACAGCAACCTTCATGCTGCCGGTTATAAGATCGTCCTCAAGCTCAACATTCTCAAGCTCGTCCGGGCGCAACAAAAAACGTTAAAAATACCGGATTTTGATGCGGTGCATTTCACCGATGTCCGTGCGTTGGTCTTTTGTAACCCTTATGACTTCAGCAAATTACTCAACACCTACTGGCCCAGTGCAGCCGCCTGCCCCTTGAATCTGACGGTATTTGGACGCGGACAGAGCAGCTATATCGTCTATGGTGAACGAATCGCCTACGCCGGCAATTCTGCTGCCAACAAAAAGGTCACGACCAGTGTTGACCAGGGAGTCATCAAGGCCTTGCAACAAATTCCCATGTCTCGGGTGCTACACAAAATTCCGGATTGGGTTGCACCAGCAACGTAATTTGGGCTGAGAACCTTCCCTCGCCGCCTCAGACAGGCGAGTTTATCAAATCATGAAGAGGAGTCTCCATTAATGAACCTTAGCCGCAGAGATTTCATGTCCATCATGGGTATCGCCGGTGCCAGCGGATTTCTGGCACCGACAGCCCTCGCCTCCAGCTGGGGGGATGGTAAAGACCCCTACGACATCCCCAAATATGGCAACGTTACCCTATTGCACATCACCGACACCCACGCTCAGCTTCTGCCGGTCTGGTGGCGCGAACCGGGTACCAACATCGGCACCCGGCAACAACATGAATGGGGTGTCACGCCGCATCGAGTAGGCAATTTCAAGTTGGACTACTATGGAATCAAGGCGGGAACGCCGGAGGGCTACGCCCTGTCCTGCCTGGACTTCGACACCATGGCGCACAAATACGGCAAGATCGGTGGCTACGCCCATATTGCCACGCTGGTAAAGCGCTACCGCGAGCAGGTTGGCGCTGATCGTACCTTACTCTTTGATGGTGGCGATGCGTGGCAAGGCTCGGCGACCAGCCTCTGGACCCGCGGGGAAGATATGGTCGGAGCGCAGAATCTGCTTAAGGAAGACTATTTTGTTGGGCACTGGGAATTCACCTACGGGGCGGAACGGGTGGAATATCTCCTCAAGCACAAGTTGAAGGCAAAATTTCTCTCGCAAAATGTCTTCACGACTCCTTGGGATGAACCGGTCTTTGACCCTTATGACATCCGTGAAATCAATGGTGTGAAGGTCGCGGTGATTGGCCAGTCCTTCCCTTTTACGCCGATTGCCAATCCGGCCTATTTCACTCCCAAGTGGGCCTTTGGCATTCATCCAGAACATATGCAAAAAATGGTGAATGAATGCCGAGAAAAGCATCATGCCGATGTTGTTGTGGTGCTCTCGCACAATGGTGCCGATGTCGACAAGAAAATGGCATCCCAGGTGCATGGCATTGACATCATTCTAGGTGGACATACCCACGAAATCATGGGCCCGAAGCCGGTGATGGTGAACAAGACCATCATCGTCAATACCAGCACCAACGGTAAGTTCATGGCCCGCTTTGATTTAGACGTCGCCAAGGGGCGTCTGCGCGGCTGGCGTTTTTATTATCTGCCCATCCTGTCGAACATGATTCCTGCCGACAAGGAAATGAGCGATTATATCGAGAAAGTTCGTGCACCCTACGCAGAAAAACTGGCCGAGCCAATGGCAGTTACGGAGAGCCTGCTGTACCGGCGGGACAATTTCAATGGCTCCTTCGATCAATTGA
Source organism: Acidithiobacillus acidisediminis (assembly GCF_023277115.1). NCBI lineage: Bacteria > Pseudomonadati > Pseudomonadota > Acidithiobacillia > Acidithiobacillales > Acidithiobacillaceae > Acidithiobacillus > Acidithiobacillus acidisediminis. Next base: position 1,314,042 of record NZ_JALQCS010000001.1, on the reverse strand, counting down.
TCTGTAATGCGTTGCGTGAAGAAATGGATTGTGAGGCAGCGTTCTCGCCAGGATTCCGCTGGGGCTACACCAAACTTCCCGGCGAGACCATCACCATGGAAGACGTCATGGGCCAAACGGCAATCACCTACCCACAGGTCACCGTGACCGAGTACACCGGTGCGGAACTGAAGAATGTCATGGAGCAGGTGGCCGACAATCTCTTCAATCCGGATCCCTACTACATTCAGGGTGGCGACATGATCCGGGTAGGAAACATCCAATATACCTTTAACCCCGCAGAAACAATTGACAAACGCATCTCTGATCTGCGGGTTGGCGGAAAACTCGTCCACGCGAGCAAGAAATACAAGGTTGCTGGTTGGGCAGCCATGCAGAAAGTTGAGGGTACACCGGTATGGGATATCTTTGCCCGCTGGCTCAAGGCCAAGAAGACCGTGCGTGTGGATCATCGCGATTTACCCGTGCTCACCAAAAATATGACGGGCAATCCGGGCATCGCCTTTCCCAAGGAATATGACCTCTGACGGAGACCTTGCATGAAACTCCTACCCGATCTGCCGGTCATCGAAAAGCTACTATACACCGGCTTTATTTTTCTCGTAGGGCTGGGTCTCCTTTCTGCCGAGGCCTATACCTACTTTACCATTCAAGGTGTAGATGGAAAACCGGGCATCTCCATGCAGGATCTGGTCGTGCATTACTATGGCAACCGGAGTTCGAGCAAACTGCAATCCATGCTTCCGACGATGATGTCGATGGCACAGGTTCCAGCCCAGGAAAAGCCAAAAATGGTTGCCGCAGTCAATCACTGGATTGCCAATGGCGAAAGCCGTAGCGATTACGAAAAGAATGTGCGCCCATTGATCAATGCTTCTTGCCTCAAATGTCATACCATAGGCATGCCGAATATTGGCACCTTCGATCTTCTAAAAACTCAGGCCAAGGTCGATATGGGGATGCCTTACTCCGCCATGCTGATGAATGGAATGATCCATTTGACGACTCTCGGAGTAATTTTTCTGCTTGCCGGATGGATCTTTCTCAGAACCCGATCGTCCAAAGGAGTAAAGATATTTTTTGTTGCTATTCCCTTTCTCGCATTTTTTATCGACTTCGCTGGTTGGTTTCTCACCAAACAGAGTCCAGATTTTGTCTGGCTGGTACTGATTGGCGGGATTTTTTCGTGCCCCGTAGTATTGCTCGGTATGGCCATCAGCCTCTATCAAATCTGGCTCCTTAAAGGTTCTGAGCATGGCGATCGAACACAGCCCCTCACTCCCTGAGCGCTACCGCCGACGTCCGTGGAGCGCCAGCGCCCGCCTGATCTGGCAGGCGTTGGTTTCCATGCGTCTGGCAGTCCATCTGCTGCTTTTTGTGGCCATTACCTCCATCATCGGCACCATTTTGCAGCAACAGGTCAGTTATCATCAGTATGTGGCGCAATTTGGGCCGTTCTGGTATCGGGTCTTTGCCGATCTGGATCTTTACGATGTGTATCGTTGCGGTTGGTACATCGGTCTGGTCGCATTCTTGGTACTTTCCACCGCCTCGTGCGTCACCCGCAACACCCCGACCATGCTGCGCGACATGGCGGCGCCGAAGCGCGCTCCAGGCGACAAATTTTTGCAGGGTCGACAGGAGCAAGCCGCCCTGACAGTTTCTGAGGACTCTGCTTCGATCAACCATTGGGAGAAGATCTTACGCGAGCGCGGCTATCACACCCAGCAGTTACCCCAGAAGGATTCCGGTGTGTTGCTGTTTGCACAGAAGGGACGATTCTATCGCTTTGGCTATCTGTTTACCCATTTTGCGATCATCCTGTTTTGTGCCGGCGCATTGTACAATGCCAATCTACCGTTAAAGATACGGGAGTGGCTAGGCAGCGTTCGACCCCTACATAATTTTTCCCGACCCTTGGAAAAAATCCCGCAGAGACATTGGCTGCCCGCTGACGATAGCGCCTTTCGTGGCATCATCAGTATCCCGGTTGGACAAAGTGTGAATGCCATGTTCGAGTTGGTCGGCGACGGCTTTCTGGTACAACGATTGCCTTTTACGCTACACCTCGACCACTTCACCATTACCCATTATCGCAATGGCATCGCCAAGAGTTTCATTTCCCGAATTTCGCTGTATAACGACCACGGGAAACTCTTGCATCGCGGCATCGCCTATCCCAATCATCCGCTAACTTACGATGGCGTTAGCATCTACCAGACTTCCTATAGCGATGCAGAATCGCAGCTGGTTTTTCAAAGTCGTTCCTTGGTGGATCCGGGCCTTGCTGCCAACGCCTTCACCGCACGGGTCGGCCAGAACTTGCAAGCCGGCAGTAGCAATTATCAATTGACGGTAGAAAAATTAAAAATAAATAATACGATTCCTCGTACCGATCTTGGAATTCCAGAGCAGCCGGGCCACAGCATGATCAACGTTGGCCCCATCGTCCGCTACCAGGTAACGGATCGCAAAACCGGCGAAATTTGGATCTACAAAAGTTATCTTCGCGCCCTTCGTCGTCACGGTGAGGATTTCCTGCTTCTTGCCTACCATCGACAGGGCACGAGGACTGAACAGTACCTTGCTATCCCGGAGGGGCCGCATGGCAATATCAGCCTCTTTGTCCATTATCTGGGTGCCCTGGAAACTGCAGCGGCGCAGGGTGCCGAGGCCAGCCCCCGCATATTTCGCCAGATCCTGACGCGGGTCACCACGGACCAAGGCACAAGTCTGACCACAGTGCAGAAAGACCGTTTTCTGCACGCCAGCCTGATTGCGCTCCACAGCCTGCATGATTACCCGCTCCCATTTCTGGTCACCTTGCATCATCTCGATCTGCGCTGGTCTGCTGGGCTGGAAATGACCAAGTATCCCGGCATGCAAATTGTCTATGGGTCCTGTTTCTTACTAGTAGGTGGCATCTTTATTCTCTTTTATGTACCGCGGAAACGTTTGTGGATTCGGAAACAGGGAAATCAGCAATTTCAAATCAGTGGCGACAGTTCACGCAACCAAGAGGATTTTCATCAGGAATTTCTCGGCATCGCCGAGGAGCTCCAGCCCTGACCGTAGCAAAAGGAGATCACCATGTACCGTCACAACGCTCGCATCTTGCTCTTATTGGGGGCCATTGCTCTCCCAACGGCAGCCTTTGCCGCACCCAGCGCCGCCGATATCGCCGCCGGAAAATCCATTGCCTTCAATCGTAGCGAGGGCAATTGCCTCGCCTGCCACGTCCTGCCCGGTGGCACGATGGCGGGTGACGTGGGGCCGGATTTGAGTCACTTTCCCTATACAGTCGTTTTCCATACTCGGCAAAAACTGGTGAATTTTATTTATGATCCGGAAAAGGCAATTCCGCACATCAATATGCCACAATTTGGCAAGAACAAGGTGCTCAGTCATCACCAGATCGAGTTGGTTGCGGATTATCTCTGGTCTCTACAGAAATAAATCAACCCAGAAGGAGAAACCACATGAAATACACAAAACGCATATTGACAATCAGCCTTGGCCTAGCTCTGAGCAGCGCAGCGATATCCGCCAATGCCATCGATTGGTGGCAACTGGGGAACACCAAAGTAGGCCCACAAAAAACCCTCCAGGAAGTTCACCAATATTTCAAAGAACAATTCCCGAAGATGACCCTCGCACAATACGCCTTGGGCAGCTATGCCTTCAACAAGCAGGCCTATCAACAGTATCAAGAGGCAATACAGTTCAATCCTGGCGACCTAACCTTATCGCAAGGAAAGGCTTTATGGAACAAAAAATTTCCCGATGGTAAGACCTATTCCTCTTGTTTTGCGAATGGTGGCAAAGGTGTGGCTGCTGGATTTCCCTACTATGATAATAAGACGCACCAGGTTGTAACATCCGCGATGCGTATCAATGCCTGTCGCGTAGAAAATCATCTGGCACCATTAAAATATGGCAGCTCGCCGCTCATCGCCCTGCAAACCTATTTTGGTTCTCTGTCCAATGGCATGCCTACCGATGTGAAAGTTGCTGGGCCAGGCGCGGTGGCCGCCTTCGAAGAGGGGAAGGCCTATTACTTCATGCGTCGTGGACAACTGAATTTCAGTTGTGCCAGTTGTCATATTGCTTACGCTGGAAAATATCTCCGCGCGCAAATCATTTCCCCGCTGCTTGGACAAAATGCCCATTATCCTACCTACAGATCTGCGTGGGGTGCAGTCAACACTTTTCAAAAGCGCTTCATGGGATGTGACAAAAAGGTCGGCGCTGCGCCGCAGAAATTGCAGAGTTCGGAATATCGCGATCTGGACTACTTCATGACCTATATCGACAATGGGGTCAAAATCAATGTGCCGGGCTATCGGCCTTGAGGAGGCGTGACGATGTCTGTAGATGTCAGTGATTTTCGCCAATGGTTCGCTTTTCCACAGGGGGCGAGAGAACAGCGCCTCTGGCAGCGTCTGTGGGCCGTTTTTCTTAGCGCTGGGGCAATTGCTGTCTGGGCAATTTTTCGCGCCGACTTTTGGATGTGGCAGTACATTACCCTCGGCATCTGGTATGCGGCCTTGCTCTGGTTCGGTTGGCATTGGCCAGCCTTTCGGCGTTTATTTTTTGCCATTCTGATCGTCGCGGCGCCAGGAGTAGGCCTGTACATGGCAGGCTACACAGCCGCCAATAGCCTCTTACTGCGCTACATCTTCCAAAGCACCTCCATGTTCTACTGGATGAGTGCTGCGATTCTCGTTAGCGCGGTCAGCTATTATTGGTACCTCTACGCTGGCTCGCAAAGCGCGGGAGATCGTGGGCATCGCTTCGCCTGGTTAGCGACGGTCTTGGGTTTTGCCGGCTTGGCCATCCGCTGGAAGCAGACCTACGTGGGGCACCCCTCCTGGGGACACATCCCCGTCACCAATATGTACGACGCCATGGTACTGCTCTGCACCATTACCGCCCTCTTCTATCTCTATTATGAGTCACAGGGCAAACGGCGCGGCCTGGGCGCCTTCGCCATGCCGATGATTTTGGCGGCGGATATCTTCTTGATTTGGGTCGGGGTGGCCTATCACCAAAACCAGATCCAGCCTATTGTACCGGCGCTGAACAGTTTCTGGATCAAATTGCACGTACCTTGCGAATTCATTGCCTATGCGAACTTCTACCTAGCGGCGATGGTAGGTCTAGCCTATTTGCTGCGGCAGCGCGCCGAACGCATAGGCAGTCACCTGACGGAACGCCTACCCGATCTTCCCAAGCTAGAACGGATCATGGCGGCAATGGTAACCTTTGGCTTCCTCCTTTTTACCGCTGCCACCATTCTGGGCGCAGTCTGGGCAGCCAAGGCCTGGGGTGGATTCTGGTCCTGGGATCCCAAGGAGACTTGGGCACTAATCGTTTGGCTCAATTATGCCGCGTATCTGCACCTGCGTGGTCGTAGCCCACAACATCGTCCGAGCGGAAAAACCCTGGCATGGTGGTCGGTCATCAGTCTTCTGACGGTCACCTTTTGCTTCATTGGCGTCGATCTGTTCCTTGGTGGACTGCATTCCTACGCCAAGTTGTAGGCATCTCTGGCGCACCCCGCCATCCTTGGGGTGCGCAACTCCTCTCAATTGCTGTTCGTTGCGCTGATACCCACCGAAGACTTCCATTGTTGCATCTTGGCAATCAGCGGCGAGTGCGCACAGTCTGTAGCGGACAGACTGCTACAGGCGCTGGCCCACTGGCTGGTAGTCTGAAAAAACTTCTGCGCCGCGTTTGCCTGCTCTTTCTGTGCCCCACCCAGGAGCCGTGCGGCTTGGCTGTATTCGGCTGCGCGGGCCTGCGACCAACGAGCCACGCCTTGCCAGCAGGCGGAACGCTGACTACCACTCTCTCCCACGCAGACCGTGCTCTGTTGACGCGCACTGCCGAGATCCTGGCTCCAGGACTGGGCAAAATTGCCACTGGTAATCGCACCGGCACTGCTTGGCGATTGAGTGACTGTCTGCACCGGAGAATTGGTGAGCTGGGAGGGGTTCGGCTTCGTCTCGAGGGTCTGCATTGGCAGATCTTCTTCCTGGATGCTGGGCGCGGATGGCTGTTGCGTTGTCTTGGGCAGGGCAAGCCGGGGAGGGGTTGGGGTGACTGGCGATACCCGTGGCATTGGCGTCGGCTCCGGCAATGGTGGCATGGCCGGTGCGGACGGGGGAAGGCCGTTGCTCGTTGCCGAGGCACATCCAGCTAAGGCCCCAGCAAGAATTGCGAGACCCAGATAAGGGGCACCTTTCATCGTCATATCCTTTCTCTAAAAATTCATGGCACCGTCTGCTGCGGTGTCACCGCCGGCTCCGGCACACGAACCGGGATTGCCGCTGCGGTTTCCGCGCCAAACAACACCGAAATCCAGACCAGGTACAGCCAGAGCAAAAACACCGGCAAGACTCCTAAGGCTCCATATAATGTTTCCATAATAGAGTATTGAATGTAAAGAGCCAGAAGAGTTTTTGCCAAACTCAATAATACCGCCGCAGTAATTGCGCCCAGAAACGCATCGGATATCTTCACCTGCGCCGCTGGAAGCACCCGGTAGAGAACCAAAAATATGATGGTCTCTAAAACAAAGGAAATTAGGAAATTGAGCTGATCCGGGAGCACCGGCAAGGCACCAAAATGGGATAGCCATTTTTGTACAGGACCAAGGGAAAGAACCAACACTGCACTCGCGATCGGGCCCAAAATGATGAGAAAAAGATAACGAAGCGGGCGTAACCAATGAACCAGAACTTGCACCCCCCAAATGGCATTGAAATGCCGCTCAATCTCATGGATCAGTAATAGGGCAGTAATCAACAAGCCAATCACCCCATACCAACCCAAACTATCACCGCGGGTCGCGAGCATGTTCAGCCAGTGGATGATTGTATCCCCGACTTGCGGAACAAAGCTTTGGAAAACATAGCGATCAAACAGTTGCCGTTTTTCCTGGGCGAAACCAATGAGATTCCACAAACTAAAAATCACGGCCAACAGAGGCACGATCGCCAACAGCGTAGTGTACGCAAGCAGAGAGGCACGGTCGACACAACCATCATGCCAGAATCCTATTCCTGCCCGGATAAAGCGAAAAAAGAGGTGTCGCCACCAGGGTAGTTGTGGGTGTGGATGCCAACGCCGAGCAAGCAACCGCTTTGGCCCGTTATTCAACAAATCAGCCATGTGCCTGTTGCCGAAACAAGCGCCACTGCACCACACTCGGGGCGGCATGTCTTTGCCACAGCCAGTGCTGAAACTCCTCAATCTGCTGACTGAGTTCACCCAGGTTACGCGTCTCCCAGCGTAACAAGTGACGCCGCAAGGCATCGTTGAAAGGCGGCCCAAAGCGCGCCGAAATACTGTGGATCAAGGGGTCGAGTTGCGACTCGTGCGGGCGTTCCAGACGATAGCTGGTAAAGGCGGATAGACGGCTATCCCAGTCGGCAAGCAACCAGCCCGGACGGGGCATAGCACAGCTTACCAGCCACGGCAGCCCCTTGCTCATGCGCTCATTGAAGAGGCAGAAAAGCTGTTCCTCCCGCAGCCGGGTTCCTGCCCAAGCATCGATATTATCCAGGCAAAGGAAGGGCGCGTCAGAAAGATCCAGGACACTGTCGTCTACGCTTTGCATTGCCCGGCAATCCAGGTAGGGCGCCCACTGGCCATGGGCAAAGGCAGCCCAGAGCAAGAGGTGCGTCTTACCCACGCCCGGTTCGCCATAGACACACAGCGCACCCGTCCCAGAACGGAGTTTCTGCACGGCCGCCAGCACTTCCTCGTGCAAACCGGGAAGATTGCTGAGTTGACTCGGCTGCCGCGCCTGCAAAGGCAAGAGTTGCTGACCAGCAGCGATAGATAGCGGCATGGTGACAAGACACTCGCGAACAGATCGATAGAGCAGTGTAGCAATGTTCTTCCCGGCTCGAAACCAATCCCCGCCACCCAACGGACCTCCCTATCGTTTGCAGGCAGTACAACTGCCCGACTACAATTTTAGGAGTGCATACGTTCACACCCAGCTACAGGAGAGCAGCAATGTCTGAATACACAGTACGGGAAGAACTCAAGCCCAGCGGCCTGGACGGCATCAGCGACGCGCAGATCGATGATCATTGGGGTTTGTACAAGGGGTATGTCGCGCAGAGCAATGCCCTGCGCAAGGAACTAGAGGAGATGCGCGCTGCGGGCAAAGGCAGTTCGCTGACCTATGCCGATCGTCGGCGCCGCCTCGGTTTTGAATACAACGGCATGGTCTTGCACGAATACTACTTTGCGCAACTAAAGCCCGGTAGCAGCCTGGACCAGGCCCCTGGATTCAAGGCCGCAGTGAACGAACAGTTCGGGAGTGCCGAGGCATGGCATGAAGACCTCATGGCGGCGGCCAAGAGCCGTGCCATTGGCTGGGGCATCTGCTACTACGACGCCAGCACCGGTCAGATCAACAACCACTTCGTGCAACTGCATGAGGATGGCAACATTGGTGGCTTCAGTCCTCTGGTGGTAGTCGATGTTTGGGAGCATGCCTATATGGTGGACTGGAAAGCCATGGGGCGGGCGGACTATCTCGCAGCGCTGCATAAAAACATGAATTGGGCGTTGGTCGAGGCCCGTTTCCAGGCGGCGAAGAGCGGCCAGGTTTTCAAGCGATTCTAGGCATCAACAACGAGACGACGAAAGTGCCCGCAGGCCTCTGCGGGTTTTTTTTCGCTTGCCGAGGACGTGGCGGCTTCGTACCATCGGTTCCTCATGCAGGAGGAACCTACCGTGAACCCTAAAGACCCCCTCACCTATCAACAGGCTGGTGTCGACATCGACGCTGGCAATCGGCTGGTGGAGCGCATCAAGCCGCTGGCCACTGCCACGCAACGTCCCGAGGTACTGGGAGGTCTCGGTGGTTTTGGCGGCCTTTTTGCGCTCCCCGAGGGCTATCGTCAACCTGTACTGGTTTCCGGGACCGACGGGGTGGGAACCAAGCTCCTCCTCGCCCTGGAGGCAAAAAAACATGACGGTATCGGCATCGACCTGGTGGCGATGTGTGTCAACGATATCCTCGTGTCCGGGGCGGAGCCCTTGTGGTTTCTGGATTACTACGCCTGCAGCAAGCTCGATGTCGACGTCGCCGAGCACGTCATTGCCGGTATCGCGGAGGGCTGTCGGCAGGCGGGTTGCGCCCTGCTGGGTGGCGAAACTGCCGAGATGCCAGGCATGTATCCGAATGATCATTACGACCTGGCGGGATTTGCTGTCGGCATCGTCGAACGCGATGCCATTCTCGATGGCAGAAGCTGCCAAGCCGGCGACGCCCTCATCGGCATCGCCTCCTCCGGTCCCCACAGCAATGGCTATTCCCTCATCCGCAAGATTCTGGTGCGCGCCGGGGCACATCAACATCTGCAACTGGAGGGTGAGCCCCTCATCGATCTCTTGCTGCGGCCGACACAGATCTACGTCCACGCCATTCAGTCTCTGCGCCGGGAAGTGGAGGTCCACGCCCTGGCGCATATCACTGGCGGTGGTTTGAGCGAAAACCTGCCACGCTCCCTCCCCATAGGGCTGGCCGCCGTCATCGATCCGCACAGCTGGCCTCTACCCCCGATTTTTGCGTGGCTCCAGCAGCAAGGCGAAGTGGATGACGCCGAGATGCGTCGCGTCTTCAATCTGGGCATCGGCATGGTCGCCATCGTCCCTTGGGACCAGCGCGAAAACGCCATTCACCACCTAGGCGCCAGTGGGCATGCAGCCTATTGCATCGGCCGCCTGGAGGCGCGGAAATCTGCGGAGATTGTCTATCTTGACTGAGCAACGGCTGGTGGTGCTGATATCGGGACGGGGCAGCAATTTACGCGCTATCCACCAGGCCTGCACCAGCGACGATCTTCCGGCCCAGATCGTCGGCGTCATCAGCAATCGTGCAAATACCCTTGGACTGCGCTGGTGCCAGGAGTCCCATCTGCCGACTCAGATCATAGCTCATCAGGACTTTCCAGACCGCGAGCACTTCGACCACGCCCTGGCCATGGCCATTGATGCCTACGCTCCCGACTGGGTGCTTTTAGCGGGCTTCATGCGCCAACTGACGGAAGGTTTCGTCGCTCGCTACCTGGGACGGCTCGTCAATATCCACCCCTCCCTGCTCCCCGCCTTTCCTGGGCTGCAAACACATCAGTGTGCCCTCACGGCGGGGGTGCGCTGGCATGGCGCGACGGTGCATTTCGTCACCCCCGAACTGGATGCTGGTCCGATCATTGCCCAAGGCATCGTGCCGGTTCTCGCTGGTGATAATCCGGAGACCCTCGCGGCGCGGGTCTTGGAACTGGAGCATAGCCTCTATCCGCAAGCCCTCGGGCACCTTCTGCGCGGTGACTGCCGCTGGGAAAACGGCCAGACCCTTTGGCGCCAACCCTATCGCAGCCCACAAATGCAGGCCATCAACCCCGAGCTGCTGCGATGACGACACGACTTGGCATCATCATCGTCGGTTCTGAGATCCTGCTGGGCAAACGGGAGGACAAACACTTTGCGCGCAGTCGTGCGCAAGTCCATGCACGCGGCTACGAGCTCGCATGGAGCCTAGTGCTGGCAGATTCCTGGCAGGACCTGGTAGCGCAGTATCGTTGGGCCTTTGCCCAAGACGGTTCCTTCTTTTCCTTTGGTGGCCTGGGGGCGACCCCCGACGATCTGACCCGGGCCGCAGCAGCGGCCGCCTTAGATCTGCCCTTGCAACGCCATCCTGAGGCTGAGGCCCGGATACGCGAACGCTTTGGCGACGAGGCCGAACCCATTCGTATCCGTATGGCCGATCTCCCCAAGGGAAGCGACATCATTCCCAACCCGATCAATCAGATCCCCGGCTTTCAGTTACAGAACGGCTATTTCTTTCCCGGTTTTCCGCAAATGGCAGAGCCCATGACGGCCTGGGTTTTGGAACGGGACTTTCCGTTGTGCAATCCAGCGGTGCAATTGCGATTGATTCTCCGTGATCAAAGGGAAAGTGATTGGGTCGTCTTCATGGAGCAGTTCTGCGCCGCACACCGCGAAATCGAATTTTCCAGCCTGCCCAGTTTTCTCGCTGACGGCCACACCCAGATCGAAATTGGTTTGCGCGGCGAAGAGACAGAGCTGGAGCAGGCGTGGACCTCTTTGCGCCAAGAGCTGGAGCGGCGCAAGGTGCGCTGGGAATGGATGGAAGGACCGCTCCGAACCGACGAAGCGATGACCTGATTGATCCATGAACGAGGAGAAGAAGACCTACAGCGACTGGCATTTCTGGCACCCCGAGCACGGGCCCTTCGGCGAGGGTCCTCTCCTTGCAGTCCTCGGGGCTTTGATTGGTGTCTTGACCGGCGCTGGCGCCATAGTCTTTCATTACCTCGTTGCCCTGATCCACAACGTAGCCCTCTTGGGCATCTGGGATGTCCACGATCGCCTGCACCAACATAGTCCTCACTCGCCCTGGGGTTGGGCTTTGCCCCTGGTGCCCACCCTGGGGGGCTTGCTGGTGATATTCCTCGCGCGTCACTACGGTTCCGCAGTGCAGGGAGCTGGTGTAAGCCAAGTGATTGAGGCTGCGTATACGCAAGAAGGACGCATGGCCCGCAGCATTGCCCTCTTGCGCCCCTTGGCCACCGCGATCACCATCGGCACCGGTGGGTCGGCGGGACGCGAAGGACCCGCGATGCAATTTGGTGCAGCCATTACCGCCTGGCTGGATGCCATCTTTAGCATGCCCGCCCATCGCCGCATTCATCTCTTGGGCTGTGGCGTCGGTGCCGGTATTGCCGCGGTGTTCAATGCACCCCTCGGGGGCTGGTTTCTGGCAATGGAAATCATTGTCCCCGACTGGCGACCGTGGACCATTCTCTCCACCCTGGTCGCCACCATCGGCGCCAGCCAGGTTACCGAACTCGTCTTCGGCAATTTCCATCTCTTGCCTAATGTCACCAGTGCGTTGGTGAACAGGGCGGCGGAACTTCCCCTCTTTGTCATTCTCGGCGCCGTCAATGCCATCGCCGCCATTTTGTTCATCGGCAGTTTGAGCATTGTTACGCAATACAGCGAAAAGCTTCTCCTCAATCCCTATCTGCGTCATGCCTTGGGCATGTTTCTGGTGGGTCTTTTGCTACTTCTCTGCTTTTGGCTCACCGGACACTATTACCTGATTGGGGGCAGCTATGCCGGAATCGGTGATATTTTGCGGGGTCAAATTACCGCCTGGGATGTTTTGCTCCTATTGCTTGCACTCAAACTGCTCGCCACCAGCCTGACTATTGGCTCCGGTGGCTCCGGTGGGATTTTTTCCCCTTCCCTCTTCATTGGTGCCAGTACGGGCGCAATCTATGGCCTATGGCTATTGCATTGGCAGATTATCCCGGCAAACCTTATCGGCCTATTGGCCCTGTGCGGCATGGCCGGGATGGTTGCCTCCAGTACCGGCGCCCTCCTCAGTGCACCGGTGATGGCGGTAGAGTTGACTGGCAGCTATGAAGCACTGCTTCCGGCCATGCTCACGTCCGTCACGGCCTTTGCGGTCCGCCGCATGCTTCTCTCGGCCAGCATCTATACCTTGCCCTTACGTCGGTATGGCCTCGACATCCCGGAAAATCATTACGTCGTCGAGCAGCCCGGAACACAGAAATAGCTGTCAGCTGTACTGCATCACTCATTGCTCAATATTTTCCGCTGCAGAAAACTGTAGCAACTCAAGAAATGCATGCAAAACTCGCGAACGCTGCTCTTTGGCAGGAACAGCGAGATAGGTTTCCAACTTCATACTGGGGATAGCTGGTACTTTTTGCACTTGCCAGTCACGGCGCCGCTCAATGACGCTGCGAGGTACAAAACCGATACCTAATCCGGCTTCCACCAAAGCGCCAACGGACTCTACATCGGCAACTTCGATAAAATGTGTTGGTTGAACATCCCTGGCTAAGAAGGCCTTTTCCAGTATCCGCCGCGTTCCTGAGGATGGCTCTCGCCAAACCAGAGGGTAATCTCGCAACTGCTCCAGAGTGACATATGGCTGATCAGCCAGCGGATGCTCTTTGGGCATAATTGCCAGAATGTCATCCCGATGCCACAGGTATATATCATAAGATGTGGACAGCTGCGCGGCATCTCCTCTGTTTTCAAAAAAAATTCCGTCGACTCTTTCCACCAATGAACCTTGCCAGTAACGCTCACCACCATGAATTAGCAAGTTGATATGCGGATATTGTTGACGAAACTGGTGCAGCACCTGTGGCAGGTGGTAATTCACGATCAAGCTGGTGGCTACCAAACGCAGGGTTCCCAGCTCTAGGTTTTGTTTTTTTCCGACAAACTCCTCCAGCACCTGCATATTGGTACGCAAACGCTGAATTTCTGGCAACAAGGCCAACCCCATGTCAGTCAGTCGTATCTTTCCGCCATCATGCACATAAAGTGGCTCACCCACGCTCTCGGTCAATTTGCGCAGACGTCCAGAAATAGCAGGCTGTCCGCGATGCAAGCGACGGGCGGTTTCGCTGACACTGCCAGTTTCTGCAAGGACCAAAAAAGTCAGTAGCTGTTCCGAGTCCAGCGCCATAGACAACCCTCCATCGGAGTCCTCTGCATTGCTGCAGCGCAGCCCTCCAACCGGGGCGGCTTTAGCCTTGATACGCAAGGGAACAGGATACTCGGAGGGTCTATCATTTTCAATGATATTTGATTCGATGAATTCGATTTCACTGTCGGACTGTTACGATTTAATATCCGCTTTATGATCAAAACAAGCCCCGCAATCGTTACAGGAGAATCTCCGTGTCCGTAGAAGCTGTCCTCGATCACCGCGAAAAGCGGGCCGTCTTTTCTTTGGCAGGGATATTCGGACTCCGGTTGCTGGGTTTGTTCCTCGTTCTGCCCGTCTTCTCGGTTTATGCCCACGGCCTTCGCGGTGCAGCAGACCATCCCGCCCTGATCGGCATTGCTCTCGGCGCCTACGGTCTTACCCAGGCAGTCCTGCAGATTCCCTTCGGCAAACTCTCGGATCGTATCGGTCGCAAACCGGTCATCGCCATCGGCCTATTGATCTTTGCCATAGGTAGCGTCATCGCCGCCCTCGCCAGTAGCATCGATGGCTTATTGATCGGACGAATCATTCAAGGCGCGGGCGCCGTCGCTGCAGCGATCATTGCGCTGACTGCGGATCTGGTGCGTGAAGAACGATGGACCAAGGCCATGGCGGTCATTGGCATTACCATTGGGATCAGTTTCAGTGCCTCCTTGGTACTGTCCGCACCGCTGGCACATTTCATCGGCGTGTCGGGAATCTTTTGGTTGACCGCTCTGCTGGCTTTGTTGGCGATTGCGGTGCTGTATCTGGTGATCCCCAGCAGTCCGGCCAAGTTTCACCGCGATGCAGAACTGAATCCGGCTATGCTGCGCACCGTCTTGCGCGATCCCAATCTGCTGCGCCTGGACTTTGGTATCTTTGCCCTCCATACCGGTCTCACCGCAATCTTTGTGGTGTTGCCTCTGGTGCTGGTCGATCCGCGCCATCCCTTGCTGGCCCTATCCGATCAATGGATCTTGTATTTACCCGTCGTGCTGCTCTCTTTCTTGTTCATGATACCTCTCATCATCGTGGGTGAGGCCAAACGCAAACTGAAGGAAGTTTTTCTCGTCGCTATCGCATTACTGATCATTGCTGGGATACTCATGGCGGTCTCGTACCATAGCCTCACCACCATCGCCATCGCCCTCTTCCTGTTTTTTGTTGGCTTCAATGTCTTGGAGGCCAGCCTGCCTTCCTTGATTGCCAAATTCAGCCACCCCGGCGCCAAGGGCACGGCAACGGGGGTATATACCTCTTCCGAGTTTTTCGGCGCCTTCTGCGGTGGCTTGCTGGGTGGCTTGCTCTATCTCCCGGAATCCCGCAATTATAGTGTTATTTTTTGGGTGGTTACCGGCATATTTGTGGTCTGGATGGGCGTAGCACTGAGTATGCAGCGTCCGCGCTACTTGGCTACGCGCATATTCAGCCTGCCTGCAAACTCCGACAGTGGACTGGAGCAAAGATTACTGGCCCTTCCTGGGGTAGCTGAAGTTGCTGTATTTCCTGACGAAGAGGCCATTTATTGTAAAGTGGACAGCAAGATCTTTGTCGAAGAGCAGGCGCGGGCCATGCTGCAGCCCGCGTAGGCCGACATGAGTGAGCTCACCAGCACCGTTGTAGGTGCGGTATCCCTAGAGGGGAGCAGCAGCGAGAGCGGTAAGCTACGGGCGCGCTGGCGCAAGGTACGCCGCAATCCCTTCTTTCACTTTCTCCTGGCAATCTTTGTTGGCATCGTGGCCGGTCTGGGGGCAGTAGTCTTTCGCCGCCTCATCGGCCTGATGCACAACCTTTTCTTCTATGGTCAGCTCAGTTTCGTTTTCAACGCGCTGAAACATGCCGACGCCAGCCGCTGGGGCGCAGGAATCATTCTCGCCCCGGTGGTCGGCGGCCTGATCGTTGTCTGGCTGGTACGCCAATTTGCCCCCGAGGCCAAGGGACACGGGGTACCGGAAGTGATGGATGCCATCTACTACAAGGCCGGGGTGATTCGTCCCGTGGTGGTAGTGGTCAAGGCCCTTGCATCTGCCATCACCATTGGCTGTGGCGGCTCAGTCGGGCGCGAAGGCCCCATCATTCAGATTGGCGCAGCCTTTGGCTCCAGCCTCGCACAGTGGATACGCTTGCCCGAGTGGCAACGTCTGGGGCTGATTGCAGCGGGCGCCGGTGCCGGCATTGCGGCCACGTTCAACACCCCTGTCGGCGGCGTGCTCTTCGCTATCGAGCTGATGCTGGTCGAAATCAGTGCCCGCACCCTGGTACCGGTGATGATCGCAACAGGAACGGCAACCCTGGTTTCCCGCCTGCTACTGGGTAATTTCCCCTCCTTCATCATCCCGCCCGATATCATCGCCGAGACGGCGCATATGGACATCCCCAACTATCTGGTTTTTGCCTTACTGGGGATCCTCATCGGTGCGGTAGGCCTATTCTTTACACGCATGCTGTATTGGACCGAAGACTTTCTTGAACGTTGGCTGCCCAACGCTTACCTCCGCGCCATGGTGGGCATGGGTGCCGTCGGCATTACCATCTGGCTGATATTCTCCTTCACTGGCCACTACTATGTGGAAGGCGTCGGATACGCCAGCGTGCAGGACGCCTTGGATGGGGTATTGCTGAATCCTGGCTTTTTGCTGATTCTGGTGCTGCTCAAGATCCTCAGTTTCAGCACCACGCTGGCAGCGGGAGGATCGGGCGGGGTCTTTTCGCCCTCCTTGTACGTTGGTGCGCTACTGGGCGCAGCATTCATTCTGGTGCTGAACTGGCTGTTCCCGAGTCTGCACATGCATCTCGCCACGGGTGCCGCCCTGGGTATGGCAGGCATGGTCGCCTCCTCCACCGGTGCCGCCGTAACCGGTGCGGTGATGATTTTTGAGATGACGAATGACTATCACATCATCATTCCCTTGATTCTTGTCGCTTCCATTGCCTTTGGTATTCGGCGCATGGTCACCCGCGACAGCATCTATACCCTCAAACTGCTACGGCGCGGGCACTATATTCCAGAGGCGCGCCACAGCAACCTTTACCTGATGCGCTCTGCGAGCAGTCTGGTGGAAACACCCATGCTACGGCTGCATGATCATCGTCTACTCCAAGACCTGCATCGCTTGCTCCGCCGCTATCCGCGTCTACCCCATATCTTGCTGATCCGCGATGGCAAGCCGATGGCGGCCATTGCCTCGCATCGCGTGCGGGAGATCCTTGCGCGCCGTAATCTGCCTGGGGAGACACCGCTGCTGGAACTCGCGAGCACGGACTGGATTCTCCTGCGTCGGGATGTGCAACTCTACGAGCTGGTGGCAGAATTCCGCCGCAGCGGCGCAGAAATTGCGCTGCTCTGTAAGGACGGAGAAATGCCGCAGCACTATGACGATGTCACTGCCATCGTCACCAGCGAAGACATCCTCGCCGACACCAGTCTGCCGGTACTCCTGCTACACCCAGAGATGAGACCAGAAAAATAGGTCAAGGAATGGCTTGCGCTGGCTTGCTGCAGCACCGCAACCGGCCCTACACTGCTGCACATGGCGAAGAAAAAGACCAGGAGTTGGGGGCTTGGCATTGCAGCGGCGGCAATCGCCGCCGCAGCTTTGTTGTACCTAACGGTGCAGAAAGCGCCCAAGCCTCCCCCGAGCGTCAGCAAACCCATTGCCAAGCAACCGCGCTCCGCAGAAAAATATCTTCTACCGGTAGCATTGGGTAGTTACGGCTCGGCACTGCGACGCAACGGCCAGGAACTTGCCCTACAGATTCATCCCGTAGCCGAGCTGCAAGGTCCGCGCGATATGGCGTTGCCGCGTCTGGACAGCCCCCGAGAACAGGAGATCATCGCCAACCTCTTTCTGCGTTTTCCGCAACTAGACCAAGTCGCAGAAAATATTACCGTACAAGAACGCCTCGCCAGCCAGATTCGCTCGCAATTGAACGCCCAACTTGCCGCGCAGCATTCCCCCTGGAAGATTCATTCTCTACAACTCCATCCCAGTCTCGGGCCAATCCCCAACGAATAACGGGTGTTTTCAACCGTGGTGGTTGTTAACAACTAGTCATGCCGGTTGATATGAACCGCTCATCACTCCCAAGAACAAAGGATAATCAGATAAGCACATAATTATATTACTACTAAACTTTAGTGAATTGCTCTGGTATGGAAGATGCCTCCCTCCCCTCGCATTACGCAAAACAACGGTTTTCATCAACGAGGGCAACATCATGATCATCGAGAACTCCCTCCCGATTCTGCTTAGCCGTCTGGACTTTGCCTTCATCACGTCCATGCATATTCTGTGGACGCCGGTGACCATCGGCATGTCCTGGCTGCTCTTCTTTTTGGAAGTAGCTTGGCTACGCTCGGGAAACGAGAAGTGGTACCGCTTGCAACGTTTTTTCGAAAAGCTCTTCATCGTCAACTTTGGTGCCGGTGTCGCTACCGGCGTTACCATGGAGATGGCCTTTGGCATTCTCTACGGACCCTTTTCCCAGGCCGTTGGGCCGTTTTTCGGTAACATCCTGGGCTTCGAGACCATCACCGCCTTCATGTATGAGGCGGGCTTCATCGGCCTCATGATTTTTGGCTGGGGCAAGATCGGCAAAGGCATGCATCTCTTCTCCACCTTCAACGTGGCACTTTCCTCCAGCCTTTCGGCCATGTGGATCCTGGTTGCCAACGGTTGGATGCAGTCACCGCGAGGAATCGTCCTGAAGGACGGTCTGTTTCAGGTGACCAACTGGTGGAATGCCATCTTCAACCCAAATTTTGATATTGGTTTTCCCCACATGTGGATCGCAACCATTGAGCTGTCACTGTTCTTCTTTGCCGCGGTCAGCGCCTGGTTCATCCTCAAGAATCGTCATGCGGATCTGTTCACCACCCTGCTCAAGCCAACCCTGTTGGCGCTGATCGTCATCACCCCGCTCCAGATTTTCATTGGCGATGAACTCGGTCACGAGGTGGCAGTGGATCAACCCACCTCTTTGGCCGCCATGGAAGGGCACTATCACACCGATCTGCCCAATGGTCAGGTCAACAGTGGCTGGCATGTGATCGCCATTCCCAACAGCAAAAACGATGGCAATGTCTTTTCCATCACCATTCCCCATGTCTTGAGCTTACTGGAAACCCACACCCTCAATGGCAAGGTGGCGGGTATGGATCAGTTTGCCGCCAATGACCGTCCGGACGTCTGGGTGCCGTTCTATGCCTTCCGCATCATGGTAAGCATTGGCTTCTTTCTCTTCTTGATGGCCCTGTGGGGGAACTGGCTGCGCTTACGCGGGCAGCTCAGTGCAGACAATCTACGGCGTCATCCCACCTTCTTGCGCTTGATGGTGTTCAGCGGGTTCTTGCCCTACCTGGCGGTGTGGACCGGCTGGTGGACGCGGGAAATCGGTCGGCAACCCTGGGTAGTGTACGGCCTGATGCGCACTTGGCAGGGGGTCAGCCACATGGGCGTGGCAGCCGAATCGATCTGGTTCATCGGCTATATCTGCTTTGAGTTCATGGTCTGGGGGGGTGCTTGGTATTTCTTCTCCCGCATTGTCAAGAAAGGCCCAGACCTCAGCAGCCCAGTGATCGGCAGTGAAGCAAACCCCAGTGCTGGTGGGGGATTGGCGCAAGCGAGCTTTGCCAAACCCAGTCTCGACAAGAGCCGCTAAACAACAGGCAGGGGGCAGGAGGCCTCCTGCCTCTCGTGGAGGACCAAAAAAATGGATCAACTCGATCAAATACTACGTATCCACAGTGCATTGAGCACTTTTTGGTGGATTTTATTAGGGCTGTTCTTCGTCATTTACATCATCCTTGACGGTGCGGACTTGGGGGCGGGGGTGTTTTCTCTGCTCCTCAAGGAGGAAAATGATCGCGCTGCGGTCATGGCCTCCATGGCCGGCACCTGGGATGCCAATGAAACCTGGTTGGTGGTCGCTGGCGGGGTGATTTTTGGGGCCTTTCCCTTGGTCTATGGCGCCACATTCAATTACCTGATGATTCCCCTGATGTTCGCTCTGTGGGGCATCATCTCCCGCGCCGTAGCCTTTGAGTTCCATGTCCACGCCAAAAGCTCGAAAAAGTTCTGGGGTACCATGTTTGGTTTGGGTAGCTTGATTGCCGCCCTTTTCGCTGGCATTGCCCTGGGTGCCACCTTGCTGGGCTTTTCCATGAGCAAGGAAAATGCCCAGGGAATTACCAACGCCGCGGATCCATTTGCCAATACGATCCCGCATTTTTCCGGCAGCGCCGTGAGCTTTATTAGTGCCTTCAGCATCTGGACGGGCATCGCAGCCGTAATTGCAGGTGGCCTCGCCGGCACACTCTACCTCTGTGCCCGCTTCAAGCAGGAGGATCCCATTTATAAAAAGGCCCATGCCTGGGCGACCACTTTTTCCTTTCTGGCGCTGGCGGCCGTCGTGATCACGTTGATTTGGTCCTACGCCATTATGCCCGACGCTGCCAAGTGGACCGGGAATGGCTGGTTTGGCTGGCTCATCCTGCTCGTGGCCATTCTCATAGCGGCATACAAGATGATGAGTGCCCATGCTGCGCACCGGGATTTCCCTGCCCTGCTGTGGTGTGGCGCGATCGTCGTCCTGATGTGGGGTGGTATGTGGGCCACGAACTTTCCCTACATCGTACCCAACACCTGGACCATCAGCGCCGGCGGCAATCCGGCCAACGATCTAGCCATCCTCACCCTGTTCATGACCGGGTTTGTGCCAGTCATGATCATGTACAACGCCTATCAGATCTGGGTGTTCCGTCATCGGATCACCCATATGGCAGGCTATGAGAGTCATTAGTACTTGCTGCTTGCAGCGGGCCCCTTCGCGGGGCCTTTTTTTCGTACGCTTCGGACTCAGTTCTTGCGCTGCATGATGATGCCCAGCCCCAGACCCAAAGTCGCGAGAAAGAGGGTCAGCACGATCCCAAAGAGCCACGGCTTCTGATCCGCAAATCTGGCGACCCACTCCTCCAGACCTACCTGTAGCACATCAATTTTTTGCGCACTCTGCGCCAGGACACGCCCGTTATGTACCAGGTAGACGTCTAACTCATAAGCCCCCAAGGGCAGGGATGCGGGCAGGAGTAGATGGGCGGAAAACAGCCGACCATCTTGTACCCGTACCCCATGGGGATTGATGCGATAGGCCCCCTGCTTTTCCTTGTTATGCAACACGGCCTGCTGCCAAGAGCCCGGGTCCGCAGGCTCTGGTTCATACGTTGCGTGGGCCAGAATACCGCGCGGATCCAGCCCCAGAGCGTCCAGACGCGCCGGGGAGAGAATCTGATCGACGGGAGCAGAGGATAGAATTTGCAGGACACCGGGGAAGTGGCTCACGGTCACCTTCTTTCCCGTCACCCAGATGGGTCCCATTTGCGTTTTGCGCGTGACCGCCACGGCACTATCAGGAGAACGCAATGCGACGATTACCTGCCCCGGATGCGACAAGGCGCCAAAAACCAGGATGTCGCGGCCGCGGAACCGGCTGGTCACGTCGACCTTATCGGTGCCGGTACCCAGTACGACATTGGGCGCAACTGTCGATGCCTGCGCCCAGACCGGGATGCTAAGAGGCAGACTGACAAGAGTGGAAAGCAGCAGGCTACGAAGGATCAGCTTTCGCATCAGAGCACCTGCGTGACTTGGAAGACATCAGTAGGGGGGATGACCAAGCCCAGCCCCATCTTCACTGCCACGGCGACGACGACCAAGGCCAAGACAAGGCGTAGTTGCTCACCCGGCATGCGCGCTCCCAAGCGGGCACCAAACTGGGTACCAAAAATGGAACCGACCACCAGGGCCAGGGCCAGGTAGGGATCAACCGCGTGATTCATACCCGCCTGCAAAATGCCCACCTCCGCGGTGGTAAAAAGCAACTGGAACAGGGAGGTGCCAACCACGACCTTGGTCGGCATCTTGAGCACGTAGAGCATGATGGGAACCATGACAAAACCACCACCAACACCCATCAATGCCGTCAGCACACCAACGGCAACCCCGAGTCCCAAAGGCAACAAGATGGTTGTGCGCAGGCCGGATACGGGAAAATCCATTTGCCAGGGTAAACGATCTACCCAGCTTGATTTCTTGTCTTGCACTGGCTTGCTTTTCTTCTTGCCGCGCACCGCCATGAGGGCTTCGATCAGCATGGAAACGCCGATGAATCCGAGCAGACCAACATAGAGAAAAGAGACAACCAGGCCAAAATGCCCGCTCTGCTCCAAAATTCTGGCGACGCGTACACCAATCAGACCGCCCGTCCAGCTCCCAATGAGCAAGACAATCGCCATGCGCATATCCACGTTGCCCAGACGCCAGTGGGCGTAGCTTCCCACCGCTGACGCGCCAACGATCTGCGCTGCCCCCGTACCCACGGCAATCAAGGGCGGGACCCCAACAAAGATCAGTAGGGGAGTAATCAAAAATCCCCCACCCACTCCGGTAAGCCCGGAAAGAAAACCCACGATCAGACCAAAACCCACGATCATCGCGATATTGATGTCCATGTGGGCAATGGGCAGGTAAATCTCCACCCTCAGCCCTCCTCGCTTTCGGCTTGTGAACGCAGTTTATCGATCCCGGCACAGATCTGGCCGTCCAGGGCATCGCTGGGTACTGTCAGCACGGGCACCTTCAAACTCAAGCTGAGTTTTGCCCCAAGATCCCCCAAAGCATGGGGCAAACCTCGCGGTTTACTCTCGGTACCAAACCCCTGACGACCGACGACCACCATCATGATCTGCGGATCAGCAACAACGATTTTGGGTATCTCGACCTCGGGAATCCCCGTGGCAATGAAATACTCCGGCATTTGCAAGCCGCAGGCCTCATGGATGCGCTCAGCCACCCCTTGCAAGGTTTTTTCTGCCTCGGCGCGCGCCTCTTCCATCAACCGATCGCGCAGCCCATCGGAGAACAGTCCGCTACCGAAGCCCAACGGCACCCGCGGTACCTGTAGCACCGTCACCAGGCCCAGACGTCCCGAGAGCAAGCTGGCAAATTTTGCTGCCACCCCTGCCGCCACCAGCGCATTTTGCGAGCCGTCGACCGCTGTCAGTATGAGATGTTCCGCCATGATCACGCCCCCACAAAAGGTTTTGCGAATCATACCCAAGCCCTGTCGTGCCTGTCGACAGGAAAGGTCGGGTGGGAATGGCCTCAGCCCAAGCTGAGTTGCGGCGCAAAAACAGCTACACTACGGAAAACCGAGCGAGGAGCCTATGAAAGAGTTCGACATTGTCATCATTGGTAGTGGGCCGGGCGGCTACCGGGCGGCGGTGCTCGGCGCATTGCGGGGGAAAAAGGTCGCGATCATCGAAAAGGGGATCTGGGGCGGAACCTGCCTCAATCGCGGCTGCGTCCCCAAGAAGGATTGGCACGAGACCGCCAAGTGGATCGAAAACAGTCGCCATTTCGCGGCGCGCGGCATTCTTGGGGAATCCTTACGCGGCGATATGGCGCAAGCCTGGGAGCACCAGCGCAAAGTGGTGGAAACCGTACGCGAGAGCTATGTCGACTACCTCAAACGCCTGGGTGTGCAGATGTATAGTGGGATAGGCAGCTACCGCAGCGCGCGCGAAATTAGCATTCGCGATGCGCAAGGCGAAGAAACCATTCAGGCACAGTACAGCATCATCGCCACTGGCTCCACACCCCGGCTGCCAAAAGGCGCGTATTTACAACCCGGCAAGATCCTGCATAGCGATATGCTCTTCGATGATGGCGTGCCCGCAGGGGATACCGTAGTCATCGTCGGTGGCGGCGTGATCGGTACCGAGTTTGCCTATATTTTTACCCAGCTCGGCAAGCAGGTCCGCTGGTTAGTGAATTCCGCACCTCTCCATCACCTGCGTTACTCGCCACAGGCCAAAGATGCCTTGATGGATGCGCTCAAGGAATTGCAGATCGTGCCGCGCAACAAATTCGCCGTGACCGATTCTGGCATAGACGCTGCGCGGGCATGGGTCGCCAATGCGGAGGGGGAAAAGGAATCCGCTGACTGGGTACTCTTTGCCACAGGACGCCAAGCCCACACCGAGGCCCTTGGTTTAGAGAATACCGCCGTCGTTCTCGACGCACACGGATTCGTCATCACCAATGCGCATCTGGAAACCGCAGAGCCAGGAATCTATGCCATTGGCGACGTGGTCGGCCCGTACATGAACGCCAACCAGGCCCTCGCCGACGCCACGCTGGTCATCGATAATATCCTCAAAGGCAATGAACAGAGCCGCGCACCTCTTTGGGTGCCAGAGCTCGTATATTCCGCTGTAGAGCTGGCACGCATTGGCATGGATGATGAGCAGGCGGAAGATGAGGGCTTAGAACCAGCGGTGGGCTTTGCTGCTTTCGAAAGCTCGCCGCGGGCCCTGGGTCAGGACGATACCCGCGGTTTTGCGCGCATCCTCGCAGATATGGATAGCGGAGAACTACTGGGCGGAGAGATTGTCGGGCGCGATGCCGGAGAACTGATCCACTTGTTGGCGGCGGGCGGAGAGCGGGACACCCTCCTGCGGCGCATTGCCCAATCCCCCGTCAACCATCCCAGTCGCGCCGAGGAGTTGCTCAATGCGACGGAAACCCTGGCGGCCCGCTGGGGCCTGGGGGAGTTCATTTTCGCGGACTAACGAGTAGGCACTCCCCTATACATACCGTGTTGCTCCAGGAAGGAGCGCGCGGCAGAGATTTCTTCGGCGATGACGCTGTGCGCCATGGGATAGTCTTCGCGCGTGACAGAGTAGCCCTGCCGCAGCAAAATCTCCTCGCCCCACTGGGCGTAGCTGAGGGGGAGAATATCGTCCTCGCGTCCATGCCCCCAAAAAATGGGGGCGGAATTTGCGTGTGCCGATGGCGTTTCGTGTCGCAGCGGCAAATAACCACTGAAGATCAACAAAGTGCGGGCGGCAAAACCGGCATGCAGATGTAAGTACAAGGACAGTGCCGCGCCTTGGGAGAACCCTCCCAAGATCAGTTCGCGGCCCCTCAATACCGGCGCCAATGCACGGCGCAAGGCCGCAGCCATCTCCTCCATGCCGGCGCGGTCCTCAGCGGAGTCCGGCCCGAGACCCAAAAGGTCATACCAGGCTGGCATGACATAGCCGCGATTCAAGGTTACCGGGCGCTGCGGTGCATTCAGGGTAAGCAGGTGCACTTGCTGCTGCGGATCGAGACGCTCTGCCAGCCCCTGCATATCCTCCTGGCTTGCACCCAGGCCATGCAGCAGTAAGAGAATCGGCGCCGCCTTCCGCGCCGCAGGGCGCTGCCAAGAGCCGGGAGACCAGTCCAGCGGCTCATCATCCATCGGAGAATTAGGCATGCTCGACCTGTTCCGGGAGGCCGCTGATACTCTCCAGTTTCCGGTACAAGGTGCGTTCGCTGATACCCAGGGAGTGCGCCAGACTGCGGCGATCACCCAGATGGATCTGGCGCGCCCAGCGCAAGTACCTTTCTTCCATTTCTGCCAGCGGCACCAAGTTAGCGAAACCCGGGCTGCCAGCCGCAGACTCTGGTTCCGGTGCAGAGCGCAGATTGCTGGGCAGATGTTCCGGCAAAATCCAGACATCGTCGGCCAGTAAGGCAGCGCGGTTCAGAATATTGCGCAACTCCCGCACATTGCCTGGATAGTCATGCGCCAGAAGTGCCTGCAATGCCTCGGGACTCAGGCGTAAACGGGGATAGCCCAGGCGTTGCAGCAGATACCCCGCAATCTGCGGAATATCTTCCCGCCGCTCGCGCAGGGACGGCAGGGTGATGGGAAAGGCACTGATTCGATAGTAGAGATCCTGACGGAATTTCTCTTCCCGCACCATGGCTTCCAGATTCCGATGCGTGGCCGAGATCAGGCGAAATTCGGAGCGGATGGCTTCGATCCCACCAACCCGCCGAAACGTGCCCGTTTCCAGCAGGCGCAGGAGCTTCACCTGCAAGGGCAGCGGAATATCGCCAACCTCATCGAGAAAGAGCGTGCCGCCATTCGCCGCCTCGGCAAGGCCGATTTTCCGGCTTTGCGCGCCGGTAAAGGCGCCTCGCTCATGGCCAAAAAGCTCACTTTCAAAAAGGGTTTCTGAGAGACCGGAACAATCCAGCACCACAAAAGGACCCTGGGCTCGCCGGCTGGCGCGATGGATCATCGCCGCCGCAAGCTCCTTGCCGGTGCCGGACTCACCGAGTAGCAAGACCGGCACTTCGCTCGGGGCGGCGCGGTGCAGCAGATGTTCCAACTGCTGCATCAGGGGTGTTTGGCCAACCAGCCCTGGCGGGGGAGTGTCCTGATTTGGCATGGGAGCAAGCAATTCGAGAAAATACTCCGGCTTGCCGCTGGAATTGCGGATGGGGAATAGATCAATCTGCAAGGCGCGTCCATCATGCAGATGAAGCACATGTTGGACACTGCCACTCTGCAGACAGCGGTCCAGCGGACATTCGTTTCCAGCGCCACCGCAGGGCATGCCCGCACTCTGCAGAATCTCGTCGCAATGACGCCCCTGCAATGGTTTGCCATCGCCAAATTGCTTGCGATAGGCCTGATTTGCCGCCAACACCGTGTGATCTAGCTCAAGAAGCACCGCAGGCAAAGAAAAGCAGTCGAGTAATGAGGTCAACTCTGGACGCAATTGCTTGAGCATTGCCTTCCCCCAGCATCAGTCTGCCCAGTGTCAATTATAGCAGGGCTGCCAAAAATTTTCTGCCACATTTGGCAGTTTTCTCCCCCATCATCGTCGCAAGGCGTCTTCCGCGGCAGCGGAAACACAGTAAATCAGGGATTGCAGAGATCGGCAAGAAAAAACGGATATTGGCATGGCATTTGCTGATTTGTTTGCGTTGCATAGAGAGGGCTGTCGCATGATTTTCCGTCAGATCTGTTCCGAAAAAGAGGGATCCCTCGCCTATGTCCTCGGCGACTCCATCACCCGCGAGGCGGTAGCGATCGATGTTGTCGATAGCCAGCTGAGCGCAGTGGAGGATTTCTTGAGGCGCCGCGGACTGCAGTTGCGACTGCTGCTCGTGACACACTGGAACGCCAGCCATGAGAAGGCCGCCGGGATTTTGCGCGAGCACTGGGGCGCCAGACTGGCTGCCCACGAAAGCATCAGCGCAGCCAGCGTTGACATGCGCATTCGCGATGAAGACATCCTCTATTTCGGCGAAGAATCCCTGCGCGTGTTTCACACCCCAGGCCTCACCGCCTGTGCCCTGATGTATGCCTGGAACGATCGTCTCTTCACCGGGAATACTCTGCTCGTTCGCGGTTTACCTCCCAAGCTGCACGGCAAAGCGCGGGGCGACCTACTCGCCAGAATGAACACCCTCCTCGACCGCTTTGCGGAAGAAACCCTGCTCTACCCTGGACGGGAATATCGGGGCCGCCGTCTCAGCAGCATTGAGGAGTATCGTCGCCTGGTACAAAGCAACTCCGGCGGAGGTTCCACCGGCCTGCTGCATCGTTACAACCAGTTATTACAACCCACCGCAAAACCAGTGAAAAAAGGACGGGCAGAAAAGGATCTGCATCGTTATGTGCCGGGGCAAAATCTGCCGGCGTTTCTGTAGGAGGTAGTTCATGGATATGCTCATCAATCCGACGGTAGTGGAGCTGTCGCGCATGCAGTTCGCGTTGACGGCCTTGTATCACTTTCTCTTCGTCCCCCTCACCCTGGGACTCACTTTCATCCTGGCCACCATGGAAACGGTGTATGTGGTGACAGGAAAACAAATCTACAGGGAGATGACCCAATTCTGGGGCAAACTCTTCGCCATCAACTTCGCCCTCGGTGTTGCCACCGGCCTGACCATGGAATTCGAATTCGGCACCAACTGGTCAATGTATTCGCACTTCGTTGGTGACATCTTCGGTACTCCGCTGGCTATCGAAGGACTCATGGCCTTCTTCATGGAATCCACGTTCGTGGGCGTCATGTTTTTCGGCTGGGACCGCATGTCTCCCAAGGCACACCTCGTGGTTACCTACCTCGTGGCCCTGGGTTCTAACCTTTCTGCACTGTGGATTCTGATTGCCAATGGCTTCATGCAGGACCCGCAGGGTGGCACCTTTGATCCCAACACCATGCGCATGCAGTTCACCAGCTTCGTGGGTCTGATCTTCAACCCGGATGCCCAGGCGAAGTTCGTACACACCTCCATCGCTGGTTTTGTGACCGGCGCGATGTTCGTCATGGCCGTGTCGGCCTACTACCTGCTAACCAAAAAGCGGCGCGATATTGCCTTGCGCTCGTTTCGATTAGCAGCGATCTTTGGTGTGATTTCCACCGTGGGCGTGATCACCCTGGGAGATGCCTTGGGCTATATTGACGCCCACGCACAACCAGCCAAATTGGCGGCCATGGAAGCCATCTGGCAAACAGATCCACACCCCGTTTCTGCATCTTGGAATCTGATCGCCTTTCCCAGCCGCACAGAGCAGAAAAATCTGTTTGAAATTGGTATCCCTTACGTGTTGACCCCCCTATTGACACATAGTGAGGACACCGTCATCCCGGGGATCAAGCAACTGGAGCAGGATGCCAAGCCTAAAGTTGAGAATGGCATCAAGGCGATGATTGCCCTCAAGGCCTATAATGCCGACCACAGTGATACAGCCGCCCTGGCCACCTTCAAGCAGTATGAGAAGGACATGGGTTATGGCTTTCTAGCCAAGGAATTTGCGCCGGATCAGGATCTCGCCAACGTCAATGCCAGCAACCTGCCCAGTGTCTTGGACAAAACGGCCAAGGCGACGATTCCCAATGTCTGGGTAGAATTCTGGGCCTTCCGCCTGATGGTGGCCGCCGGCTTCTTCATGCTGGTGCTCTTCGCCTTCGCTGCGTACTACAGCCTGAAGAACGAAATCGAGAAACATCCCCTGTTCCTCAAAATCGCCCTGTGGAGCGTGCCCCTACCCTGGATTGCCTGTGAATTCGGCTGGATTACGGCCGAGAATGGGCGGCAACCCTGGACTGTCTACGGCTGGCTGCCCACCTTCGTGTCCGCCTCCAGTCATAGTGTCGCTTACATGATCTTCTCACTGATCGGCTTCGCACTGCTCTACAGCACCTTCATCGCGGTCGAGCTGTACCTGATGTTCAAGTACGCGCGCTTGGGGCCACAGGACAGCCATCATGGCGAAGAACCCGTAGCCGGTGGTGGCATGGCGGGACAGCCCGCCTTTGCCAAAGCGAGCTTGGATCGATCCTGATAACCGCTGGCGAGGCGACAAGCCTCGCCACACTAGGAGCCAAATATGGATGCATATGTTTTTCTAAAAGTGTTGTGGTGGTTGCTCCTCGGCGTCTTGCTCATGGGCTTGGCCATCATGGTCGGCATGGATATGGGGGTAGGCGCATTGATGCGCTTTGTCGGCAAGACCGATAGCGAGCGTCGTGAGGCGCTGAACATCGTCGGGCCGCACTGGGATGGCAATCAGGTCTGGTTCATTCTGGGCGGTGGCGCGATCTTTGCTGCTTTCCCAAGCCTCTATGCCACATCCTTCTCCGTCTTCTACATTGTCATGATTCTGCTCCTGTTCAGCATGATCATGCGCCCGGTGGCCTTCGAATACCGGTCCAAGGTACCGACGCAGAAGTGGCGCGCAACCTGGGATTGGGTGTTTCTGATTTCCGGTGCCTTGCCCATGATCATTTACGGCGCAGCCATCGGGAATATTCTCGAAGGGGTAGGCTTCCACTTTGGCTGGGACGGGCAGTACTACCAGACGGAATCCTTTATTTGGTATCTGCTCAATCCCTTTGCCATCCTGTGTGGCGTGCTGGCGCTCAGCATGGCCCTATATCAAGGGTCGGCCATGCTGATGATTCGCGGCGTGGACCCGATCTACAGCCGCGCGAAGAATATCGGCTCCATTGCGGGGCTGGTCAGCGTCGCGCTCTTCATCATTGGTGGGGTCTGGATCAGCACCATGACCGGCTATGCACTGCACGACGCTACTCCGGGTGCGCCAGCCAATATCTCGGCGGCGCAGAATGTCACGCGGGAGATAGGCGCTTGGTTGAACAACTACCACAGCACGCCTATCCTCTGGGTCGTTCCGTTGATCGGCATTATCGCCATGCTCGCGGGATCGTTCGCCATGCGCGCCAAAAAGGCTGTCCTCGCCTGGTGGTTGGGCGCCCTCGCCTGGATTGGGATTCTCGGCACCGTGGGGGTATCGATGTTCCCCTTCCTGATGCCTTCCAGCGATAACCCGGCCCAGAGCATTACCATCTGGAATGGTACCGGCAGCCAGTACAACCTGATCTGGATGACCATCTTCACAGCGATCTTCGTCCCCACCATCCTGGCTTACACCACCTGGTGCTTCAACGTCATGCGCGGCAAGGTCAAGGCACCTTCTGCCCATGACGATCACGCCTACTGAGAGGAGGAACTATCATGAAAGGCTTTCTTACCTTTATCGTTGGCGCGGTGCTCATCGCCTTTGCCCTCTTTCTGGCAGTGATTACCGGTGACTATGGCCCCTGGTACTTCGCCTGGCTCGTGGGTACCACCATGATCGTGCTGATCTCTGCTGCTGGCGCCGCCATGTTCGACCGCCAGGACGAAGAGCTGGATCAGAAAGGCATCTCATCGCGCTAGGAGGCGACCATGCACTACACCGACTTGGAAGACCTGATCTTTTTCTTGCCTGTTTTGTATCTGGGCATTGTCGGGATCATGTATCTCTACACCCGCAAACGCTTCAAGTAGCAACAAGTTCCATCGGTAGCGTATCCTTGGGGGCCTTCGGGCCCCTTTTTTTGGAGGAAATGATGCCACAGCTTGCCATTTGGCAGTTTTTTCACCTGATCGCGCTCTTTTACTGGATTGGCGGTCTGGTCTTCCTCGGCTTTTATCTCTTGCCCCGCTGGACACGGCAAGAGCACCGAGTCGAGTCCTGGCTGCTCTTGCAGCAGGCTATACAGGCATTCTCCCTGGGAGGCATCTTTGCCGCCCTGCTCCTATTGCTGAGTGGCTACGCAATGGTCATGAGCATCGGCGGTTTTGCGCACCTGGGGCCGGCCGTGTGGATCATGGTGGTGCTGGGAACCATCGCGGCCCTCGGCGCCTTCCACCTCAATTTTGCGCCGATGAAACGCCTGCGCCGCGCCCTGAACGGACAGGACTGGGCGAGCGCCGCAAAGGCACTGGCGAGCTACGGGCGCTTTGCCCGCTTTCTCGCCGCCCTTGCGTTGATTTTGACCTTCGTCGGCGTCCTGGGCGTATATCTTTGAACGCAGCTTAGGATTTGAGGTAGATATTCTGCCCTAGGCGCTGAAAATCGGCCGATTTTTCCTGCATTCCGCGCTGAGCGTATTCCTGCAGGTCCTGGGTAATTTTCATCGAGCAGAAATGCGGTCCGCACATGGAGCAAAAGTGCGCCAGCTTGGCCCCCTCCTGGGGTAGAGTTTCATCGTGGAAGGCCTGGGCCTTTTCGGGGTCAAGGCCGAGATGAAACTGATCTGCCCAGCGGAATTCAAAACGCGCCTTGGATAGGGCGTTATCCCGCACCTGCGCGCCGGGATAACCCTTGGCAAGGTCGGCCGCGTGCGCGGCGAGTTTGTATGCCATCACCCCCTCGCGCACGTCATTCTTGTCGGGCAAGCCAAGATGCTCCTTTGGCGTCACGTAGCAGAGCATGGCGGTGCCATACCAACCGATCTGCGCAGCCCCAATGGCGCTGGTGATGTGGTCATAACCAGGAGCAATGTCGGTAGTCAACGGGCCCAAGGTGTAGAAAGGCGCCTCAAAACAATGCTGTAATTCCTCATCCATATTGGCGCGAATGCGCTGCATGGGTACGTGCCCCGGCCCTTCGATCATTACCTGCACATCCTGCTCCCAAGCAATCTTGGTCAGCTCCCCAAGGGTATGCAGCTCGGCGAATTGCGCTTCATCATTGGCATCGGCAATGGAACCGGGACGCAGACCATCCCCTAGGGAAAAACTTACATCATAGGCCTGCATGATCTCGCAGATCTCGGCGAAATGGGTATAGAGGAAGTTCTCTTGATGATGCGCCAGGCACCATTTGGCCATGATCGAGCCGCCACGGGAAACGATACCGGTGAGGCGGTTGGCCGTCAGGGGTACATAACGCAGGAGCACCCCCGCATGGATGGTGAAATAATCCACCCCCTGCTCGGCCTGTTCGATGAGGGTGTCGCGGAACAGCTCCCAAGTCAGCTCTTCAGCCTTGCCATCGACCTTTTCCAGGGCCTGATAGATGGGCACCGTACCGATGGGCACCGGAGAATTGCGCAGGATCCACTCCCGTGTCTCGTGGATGTGCTTACCCGTAGAGAGATCCATGACCGTATCCGCACCCCAGCGGATGGCCCAAACCATCTTCTCCACCTCTTCGGCAATGGAACTCGTCACCGCCGAATTGCCGATATTGGCGTTGATCTTGACGCGGAAATTGCGCCCAATGGCCATCGGCTCCAGCTCAGGATGATTGATATTGGCCGGAATGATAGCCCGTCCACTCGCCACTTCATCGCGCACGAAGTCCGGCGTGAAGCGCTCCGGCAGACGCGCACCAAACCCTTCCCCGGCATGAGCTCGGAACAGTTCCGGATGACTCTCGCGCAAGGCGTCCCTGGCCTCATTCTCGCGAATGGCCACGAATTCCATCTCCGGCGTGACGATACCGCGGCGGGCGGCATGCATCTGGCTCACATTTCGGCCGGGGGCGGCACGACGAATCTCACTTCGGCGCTGAAAGCGAATCTGCGCCGTTTGCGGATCTTCCTGACGTTGCCGACCATAGGCCGAGGACGGTTCGAGACTGTGTACGATGGTCGTCGGCAAGACCCAGGGCCAGCGCCAGCGCAATGCCGGCAAACCTGCATGAATGTTGATCTCTGCTTCGGGATCGGTATAAGGCCCACTCACGTCATAAACAGGGATGACAGGATTTTCCAGCAGCGATCCGTCCCGCTGACGCGTAGGGGTCTGCGCAATCTCCCGGTGCGGAACACGCAAGTCTGGAAACAGCGTTCCGGCACTGTAGCCTTTGCGCGAGCCCGCGATGGGACCCGTAGTGATCTCATGTTCACTGGGGAGGATAGAAAGATCTTGGGGACGAGTTGCCATGACGTTCTCCTGTAGTCAGAGCGAACGCCAGAGATTGGCCGCTTCCCTACGCCGGTCTGAACCGGATCAGGTTCCAAGGGTACTTCTCAGCCCCCAAACGGGACGCCCCTAGCGTTCATTGCCTTGGAGCATAGTCTCGATGGCTGAGGAAAATCAAGAGCGAGGGGCACCTTCGATGGCAGAACGACACTCGGGTGTAGCCGCACCCCCTACGAAGTTACAAAAATAATCCTAAATCCGGCAGTTGCTCCTGCCGCTGAATCAGCATTAGTTGCCTGATAGGGTCAATATTTTCTATAGATGAGGGGACATCCAATGGGTGAGGATCAAAAGTGGCCGAAAAGGCCATTCCGTGGGGCGTAGAGGCAATGCGTCGATCAACGCATTCTTTTGACACCGCGTCATCGTAGAACGTGGGCCTCGCCCAACCAGACTCCGCGATGATTCGGTCAATCCCGGTGGCACGCAAGCCATTCAGGTAGAACCGTTCATTCGCGCTGCGCAGTATGCGCTTGCGCAGAGAGGGGGTCGAAGAAAGCACAGCCCTATAATAGACGAGTCTGTCTACATTGTTATCAAGGAGTTCCGTGCGATTCAGGCCACTCCAGGCATTACCAGACGTGGAATCATTCCCACTCAATCGTCGCTGGCGGCTTGGAGGAAATATCGTAGGTGACCCGGTTGATGCCGCGCACCTCGTTGATGATTCGGCTACTGACCTTTTTCAGAAGGCTGTATGGCAGCTCGGCCCAATCGGCAGTCATGAAGTCACTGGTCTGTACCGCGCGCAGGGCAACTACATAGTCGTAGGTACGCCCATCGCCCATCACCCCAACGCTCTTTACCGGCAGAAAGACGGCAAAGGCCTGGCTGGTCTGGTCATACCAACTTTCGCCGGTGTCGGGATCGATGGCGGCGCGCAGTTCGTCAATGAAGATCGCATCGGCGCGGCGCAGCAGATCGGCGTATTCCTGTTTGACCTCGCCCAGGATGCGGACGCCCAGGCCGGGGCCGGGAAAGGGATGGCGATAGACCATCTCCCGCGGCAGCCCCAAGGCCACCCCCAGCTCGCGCACCTCATCCTTGAACAGTTCGCGCAGGGGTTCCAAGAGCTGCAGGCCCAGTTGTTCCGGCAGCCCACCCACATTGTGGTGGCTCTTGATGGTGACGGCTTTCTTGCTCTTGGCACCACCCGACTCGATGACGTCGGGGTAGATGGTGCCTTGCGCGAGGAAAGTGGCGCCCGGGTGCCCCGGCCGGCCGGCCTGGAGTTCTTCAGCTTCCGCGCGAAAGACCTCGACGAAAAGACGACCGATGATCTTCCGTTTCTGCTCAGGATCACTGATCCCAGCGAGCTCACGCAAAAAGAGTGCGCTGGCATCGACACGGATGACCCGGGCCTGGAGCTTGCCCGCAAACATCTCCATAACCATGTCGCCTTCGTTCAATCGCAGCAGGCCGTGATCCACAAAAACGCAGGTGAGCTGATCGCCAATGGCGCGGTGGATGAGGGCGGCGGCGACACTGGAGTCCACCCCACCCGAGAGCCCGAGGATCACCTCCGCGTCTCCCACTTGGGCGCGGATGCGCTCCACGGCCTCGCTGACATAGTCCCCCATGATCCAATCGCCGCTGCAGCCGCAGATCTGGTGCACGAAGCGATGGAGCAGGGCCTTGCCCTGCCGGGTGTGGGTCACTTCCGGATGGAATTGCACTCCATAATAGCCGCGCGCTTCATCCGCCATCCCGGCGATGGGACAGCTGTCGGTGCTGGCCATGAGCTTGAAGCCCGGCGGCAGGGCGGTCACCTGATCGCCATGACTCATCCAGACCTGAAGCATACCGTAGCCCTCAGGGGTCTGAAAATCCTGAAGATCTTGCAAAAGGCGGGTGTGGCCGCGGGCACGCACCTCGGCGTAGCCAAATTCCTGATGGTCGGTCCAGCTCACCGCGCCGCCCAACTGCGCCGCCATGGTCTGCATGCCATAGCAGATCCCCAGCACCGGCACCCCCAGATCCCAGACGGTCCGGGGCGCGCGTAGGTCGTGGTCCTCATAGGTACTGCCGTGACTCCCCGAGAGGATGATACCCCGGGGCGCGAAAGCGCGGACCACGTCGTCACTCACGTCGCAGGGATGAATCTCGCAGTAGACATGGGCCTCGCGCACACGCCGGGCGATGAGCTGGGTGACCTGGGAACCAAAATCCAGGATCAGGATGCGTTCCGCACTCATGGATGCTTACTCCACCCGGTAGTTAGGGGCTTCTTTGGTAATGTGGACATCGTGCACGTGACTCTCGCGCACCCCAGCCTGGGTAATCTTGATGAACTGGGCCCGCTCTCGCAGCCGCTGCAGATCTGCCGCACCCAGGTAGCCCATGCTCGAGCGCAAGCCGCCGATCAATTGCTGGATGACCTGCCCCGCTGGCCCCTTGTAGGGCACCCGCCCTTCCACCCCTTCGGGCACCAACTTGGGCGCCTCGGGACTGCTGGCATCCTGGAAATACCGATCCGCCGAACCCTGCTGCATGGCCCCCAAGGAGCCCATGCCGCGGTAGGCCTTGAAGCTACGCCCCTGATAGAGCTCGATCTCGCCGGGGGCTTCATCGGTGCCCGCCAAAAGCCCGCCCACCATCACGCTGTGCGCACCGGCTGCCAAGGCCTTCGCAAAATCACCGGAAAAGCGTACCCCCCCGTCGGCAATGAGGGGCACGTCAGAACCTGCCAAGGCCTCGGCCACAAAGTTGATGGCCGTGACCTGCGGCACCCCCACGCCTGCCACCATGCGCGTCGTGCAGATGGAGCCTGGTCCAATCCCCACCTTGACCCCATCGGCGCCAGCATCTACCAAGGCGCGGGCCGCATCACCCGTGGCGATATTCCCGCCGATCACTTCCACCGCCGCAAATTGTTTTTTGATCCAGGCGACCCGGTCGAGCACCCCCTGACTATGGCCGTGGGCGGTATCGACGATGATCAAGTCCACCCCCGCATCCACCAGACGCTCTACCCGCTCTTCGGTGCCAGCGCCCACACCCACCGCTGCCCCAACCAGCAAGCGTCCCTGGACATCACGGCAGGCAAAGGGGTGTTCCGTCGCCTTGCTGATATCCTTGACCGTGATCAGGCCGCGCAGCTCGAATTGATCGTTCACGACCAGAATCTTTTCGATTCGATGTTGGTGCAGCAGATCCTTGGTGGCATCGAGACTGCTACCCTCCGCCACGGTCACGAGTCTCTCACGCGGGGTCATGACGCTGCTCACCGGGGCATCCATACGCGTCTCGAAACGGAGATCGCGATTGGTGACGATCCCTTCCAGACGTTCTCCCACCACCGGCACGCCGGAGATCCCATGCAGCGCCATGAGCTGCAGAACTTCGCGAATACTGGCTTCAGGGCGGGCGGTGATGGGGTCCTTGATGACCCCCGCTTCGAACTTCTTGACCCGCCGCACCTGGGCCGCCTGCTGCTCGGGGCTCATGTTCTTGTGGATGATGCCGATGCCCCCTTCCTGGGCCATGCAGATCGCCATGGCTGCCTCGGTGACGGTGTCCATGGCGGCCGAGAGCAGGGGAATGTTGATGGTCAGGCGACGACTCAGGCGGGTGCCAATGTGCACATCGCGGGGCAAGACAGCGGAATGGGCGGGGATAAGCAGGACATCATCAAAGGTCAGGGCTTCGCCAATCAGTTGCATCCGAGCTCCTCAAAACGAAAAGGGGCCGGGCAATTTTCGCACACCCAGCCCCGACAGGCATGACAGATGATAGCCATGCGGTAGAAAAAATGCCACTCCAGAGCGCTGGTATGCAGGATTTGATACTGATAGAGTCTCGGCCCTCTTGCTCAGGGAGAAAAACGATGGTCCTGCGCGGCATCAGCGGTCAACCTGGCACTTGGCTTCGCTGGACATTGCTGCTGTTTGGAAGTCTGCTCGCCTCCTGGCCCTTCTCGAACCTGCATATTCCCGCTGCCCCCCTGTTCGCCGCCCTGCTCTGCGCTGTGCTCCTCAATCTCTGGGACAGCGTGCCCTACGCACGGATGTTGCCGCGAAGCGGACAAGCGATTCTTGGACTGGAAATCGGGCTGCTCTTTAGCCATCAGGCGCTGATAGTCATTTTGCGACACTGGCTCCCCATTCTCGCGGTCAGCGCTGGCACCTTGCTCCTCAGTCTGGCTGCGGGGCTGATCTTCGGTCGCTGGGCGAAGGTCACGACCGGCACAGGCTTACTATCGATGACCGCGGGTGGCGCCGCGGGAATCACCGCCATTGCTCAGGAACTCGGCGCCGACATGGGGCTGGTGGCCATCCTCCAATATCTGCGCGTAATTCTCGTCATGCTGTCGTTACCGGCCGTCGTACTCTGGGTATTTGCCCAACCCATGCACACGCCAGTTTCCCTGGCTGAGGCGCATGCAAACTGGCTGGGCACCGTGCTTTTGCTCTTGCTCGCCTGGCTCGCCGTGCGGGTTGCCCTGCGCGTCCGCCTCACTGCCCCTTATCTCCTGGGCCCGCTTCTGGTGAGCATTGCCCTGACCGCATCGCAACATAGCCCCACTCCCGCCCTGCCCCACAGCCTGCTGTTCTTGGCCTATTTGCTGATAGGCTGGCAGGCCGGACTGCAGCTTTCCCTGGATCGACTGCGCAGTCATTTGCGGCTATTACCCCAAGCCATCATCCTGATTCTGATCTTGAATCTGCTCTGCGCCGTCCTTGGGGTCGTATTGGCCCAACTGGTTGGCGTCAGCGACCTGGACGGTTATCTCGCCACCGCGCCAGGAGCACTGTATGCGGCGGTGGCCGTCAGCATGGCCGCCCACGGTAATGTACTTTTTGTCCTGGGCACCCATCTATTGCGTTTATTGCTCATGCTTCTCATCATGCCCACATTGGTGCAACGATTGCGCAGCAGAGCCATTGCCAAGGAATGACGATCGTGCCGATCCCTCACTTCGATCCTGGTGCATTTTTCGGTTACACTGTGCGCGCCATTTGCCCAAGGGCTGGAAGAACACTTTGGTTTCTCTGAAACACTTTATTGCGTTGCAACTCGCCGAAGAACCGGTTGCCCCGCCTGCAGTGCAGTCACCAACGCCGGCGCTCCCCGCTGGCGCACGCGTCATTTCCCGCGAGCAGCATCGGATCTCGCGACGACAGATCAGTGATGCCGCACTGCAAGTGCTGAACGGCCTTCATCAAGCGGGTTATCAGGCCTACCTGGTCGGTGGCAGTGTGCGCGATCTGCTCCTGGGTCGAGAGCCCAAAGATTTCGACGTGTGCACGAATGCCCGCCCCGAGGAAGTACGCAAACTCTTTCGCCGCAATGCCCGCCTGATTGGCCGACGCTTCATCCTCGCGCATGTGCAATTTGGCCGAGAAATCATCGAGGTCGCCACCTTTCGCGGCAGCGGCAAGGATGAGCAGGCGCGCAGTGCCAGCGGCAGGATTCTTGCAGACAATGTCTACGGCAGCCTGGAAGAGGACGCCCAACGGCGCGACTTCACGGCCAATGCCCTGTACTACAATATCGCCGATCGCAGCATCATCGACTTTTGGGGCGCCTGGGAGGATATCGAGGCGCAGCGTTTACGTATGATTGGCGAGGCGGAAGAGCGCTTTCACGAAGATCCTGTGCGTATGTTGCGGGCCGCGCGTTTTGCCGCCAAACTGGGTTTTCAGCTTGATCCAGCCATCGAGGCAGCCATACCCCGTTGCCGCGAACTCCTGCGCGAGGTTCCTCCCGCGCGTCTGTATGAGGAAGTCGGCAAGCTCTTCCTAGCCGGCTTCGCGCAGCAGAGTCTTGCCACCTTGCAACGCCACGGTCTGTTCTCGGCCCTTTTCCCGCAGCTTGACGACGCACTAGGCCGAGAAGATCAGGGTGAAGCGCGGGAATTGGTCCGTCTTTCCCTGGACAACACCGACGCACGCGTAGCCGCCGGAAAATCGGTACATCCCGCCTTTCTCTTTGCTGCCCTGCTGTGGCCCGTCCTGCTGCTAGAGCAAGAGCGCTTGATGAGCGAAGACAAGCCGGAACTTGTAGCAATGCAACAAGCGGCGAGTCTGGTGCTGGAGGAAAATCGCGGGCAGATTGCCATTCCTCGCCGCTTCACCCTGACGATTCGGGAAATCTGGGATCTTCAGGCACGCTTTCATCGCCGTGGCGGGCGACGGCCTTATGCCCTGCTGGCCCACGAACGCTTCCGGGCGGCCTTCGATTTCCTCGTGCTACGCCGCAATGCCGGCGCTAATCTCGCACTACTCGCGGACTGGTGGCAACAGTTTCAGAGTGCCGATAACGATGGCCGCAAACAGCTGATAGAAGCAGCACATCAAGAGGATCGGGGGGCAGAACTTTCCCTTGGCCCTCTGCCGGCTTCGGAAGCCAAACGCGGCAAACGGCGACGGCGACGGCGTGGCCCCAGACAAAAATCGGAATCTGCCGTCACTGCAGAAGCCAACTAGCAGGGTTCACCATTGACCTGCAGTGTCGGCAAAAAGGACATCCTGCAGCGCATCGAGACCGTCTGGCCCCTCTCGCGTATTCAATCCTTACAGGTGCTTGGCGAGCAAGCGGCGGCGCAGGGTGCCGAGTTATATCTTGTTGGTGGAGTCGTGCGCGACCTGTTTCTAGCCCGTCCCAGCGAGGACTGGGACTTGGCGCTGGATGGCGATCTAGAACTTTTTCTGGACACCCTGGAACGGCTCGGGTATCGACTCCGCAAACGCTCCCTGTTCGGCACCGCGAGCCTGGTAGACGCAGAGGGTCTGCGCTGGGACTTGGCGCACTGTCGCGGCGAACGTTATGCCCGACCCGGGGCCCTACCAGAAGTCTTCCCTGCCGACATTCACAGCGATTTGTATCGCCGGGATTTCCGCTGTAACGCCATGGCTCTGGCGCTTTCCCCCGAGAGCTTCGGTACTTTGCTCGATCCATTTGGCGGTTTGGACGATATTGACCGGGGTGTTCTGGAAGTATTACACGCAAAGTCTTTTCAGGACGACCCCACCCGAGTACTCCGGGGTCTGCGCTTCTCCCTGCGTTTCAACTTCTCCCTGGGCACGGACGCGAAGAAACAACTGCAGGTTCTGCTGGCGGCGGATGGTTTCGCCAACGTCAGCGGAACTCGATTGTTCCGGGAAATCCAGATGCTGTTGGCTCTCCCAAACCTTGCATTCAATTTGCAGCAAATGGCGTGCTGGGGACTGGCTACCCTCCTACCCCCATTGCAAAGCCCTCCTGGTGATCTCTGGCCCGCCTTGCAGCGCTTGGAGGCGGCGCTGGAGCAATACCAACAAGCCTTTAGCGAATCGTTGCCGCAACCGGAGGCGGTTCTCCTTCTGCTCGCCGCCCTCAGCCCGCCGCCCCTGCGCGAGGAGTGCTGGCAGCATTGGCAATGGCGAGGTGACAAGCGCTGGCAGCGCGACCTCGCATCGCTGCCCGCAAAACTGCCTGGCCCCGATGCCGCAGCACAGGCCCGCTATTGGCAGAAATGGGCGCCCGCGGGTATTCTGTGCGCCTTGGCTCTGCAGGAGGAGCCAGAGTTGACCGCATCGGCGTGGCAGTACCTGCGCAGATGGCGCTGGCAGAAAGTACCGGTGGATGGACGGGATTTACTGGCTTGGGGAATTGCTCCGGGACCGGAACTTGGCTCACTGCTTACCACGCTGCAAAACGCCGTCTGGAATGGTGCCTTTGACGACAAGGACGGAGCCCGGCGTTGGCTGACACAACAGAACCTATTGCCGTAATTGCCTGGGTAGGCATGGGCAGCAATCAGCAAGAACCTCGCTTCCAGGTTGCGCGGGCGCGTAGCGCTTTAAATGGCCTGCCAGAAACCCGTTTGGCTTGGGTCTCCCAAGACTACCTCTCGGAACCTATTGGCGGTGTCGCCCAAGCCCCGTTCGTCAATGCTGTGGCCCGCCTCGAAACCCGCCTGAGTGCTGCCGAATTGCTGCGCGCCCTGCATCAGATCGAAGAAGGGGCGGGACGACGGCGCGCGGTGGAACTGGTCTGGGGGCCGCGGGTTCTGGACCTGGATCTCCTCCTCTACGGTGAATTGCAAAGCCAGGACAGCGGCCTGCGCTTACCCCATCCAGAAATTGCGCACCGTGCGTTCGTCTTGCGGCCATTGGCGGACTATGACGCACAAATGGCCATTCCCGGCTTGGGCACCATCGCCGAGCTGCTCCCGGCGGTGGCCGAACAAAAGCTCTGGCCCCTGCCAGCCGAGGCAGACGACAGTACGAGAGGCCTGCGGCAGTCATGTTGATTGTCTGCGAAGGCCCCATGGGCGCTGGCAAAACCAGCCTTACCCGCATACTTGCGCAACATTTTCAGGCGAGCCAATGCCTGGAAACTCCGGGTGACAACCCTTTTTTGGCGGAGCTCTATCGCGGCCACCGGCACGCGCTGGCTACGGAATTGCATTTTTTGCTCCAACGCCAACAACAATGGCAGACACTGCCAGCAACCCTGTGTTTCAGCGATCATGGCCCAGACAAGGATCTGCTCTTCAGTGCGCAAACCCTGGATGCGCAGGAGCGCGAGCTCTATCTGCGCATTCGCGCCGAGATCTTGCCCCAAACGCCCAACATTGCACTGATGATCTTTCTCGACGCCCCGGTGGACACGCTGTATGCCCGCATTGCCGCGCGCGGCGATCAATGGGATCAGGCGCTCACGCGGGATTATCTGGCCCAGATTCGGGCACGCTATGATGACTATTTTTCCCAATACGCCGGCAACTGTCTGGACCTGCGCGGACAGGATCTGGACTTCGTTGCCCGCGCGAAAGATGCTACAATCTTGACCGATTTAGTCGGGAATAAATTACACGAACTGGGGTGGCGGCAGTGAGCAAACGGATCGACAGCTGGACGTCGGCAAAGCTACGCGGGGAAAAGCGGGTATTGGTCACCGCTTACGATTATCCCTTCGCCCGCCTGGCAGAAGAGGCGGGAATCGATGGCGTGCTGGTGGGTGATTCCCTGGGCATGGTGGTACAGGGACATCGCGATACGCTGCAAGTGACGCTGGAGCAAATGGCCTACCATACCGAAATGGTGGCGCGCGCCTGCAGCCATACCTTGGTTTTTGCCGATCTCCCGTTAGGCAGCTACGAAGAAAGCCCGGCGCAGTGCTGGCGTTCTGCCAGCACCCTGCTGCGTGCTGGTGCCGAGGTTATCAAATGGGAGGGCGGCTTGGAGTTCCGCGAGCATTTGGAATTTTGCGCTGCCCGTGGTCTGAATGTTTGTGTGCATCTTGGTCTCACCCCACAACGCCTGCGCCAGTGGGGCGGCTTTCAGCGTCAGGGGACAACCCCGGAAGCCGCCGACCGCTTAGCGAAAGAGGCCCTGACCCTAGCGCAATCCGGAGCGCGTTTTCTCTTGCTCGAGGCCGTACCGGCCGATCTTGCCGCCCAGATCAGTGCCGAAAGCCCCATTCCGGTCATTGGCATCGGCGCCGGTCCCAGTACCGACGCCCAGGTTCTGGTCCTGCATGATGTTCTCGGTTTCGGCAAGGCCCCGCCCTTTGCCCGCGCCTTCGTCGACGGGGCAGACCTGCTGCGTAGGGGACTGGCAGACTACGCGCAAGCAGTGCGCGAGCAACACTTTCCCACTGCGACGAGAAAACGCTGATGCCTCTGCTGCGCGATCCCAGCAGCCTGCGCAAGTGGCGACAGCAACTGCAAGGCAGCTTGGCCTTCGTGCCCACCATGGGGCATCTCCATGCCGGGCACCTGG
This sequence comes from Acidithiobacillus acidisediminis, assembly GCF_023277115.1. Classification (NCBI taxonomy): domain Bacteria; kingdom Pseudomonadati; phylum Pseudomonadota; class Acidithiobacillia; order Acidithiobacillales; family Acidithiobacillaceae; genus Acidithiobacillus; species Acidithiobacillus acidisediminis. The sequence goes on along the minus strand of NZ_JALQCS010000001.1, from coordinate 1,271,638 downwards.
CCTTGTTTCGCTTGGCGCAGGCGCGCGCCGAACAGGTCCTCGTCAGCATTTATGTCAATCCTTTGCAGTTTGGGCCCGGTGAAGATTTTGACAGCTATCCGCGCAGCCTGGATGAGGACTTGCACAAGCTTGGCGAAGCCGGGTGTACGGCAGTGTTCGTACCAACGGATCAGGACCTCTACCCCAATGGACCGCTCGCACAGACCCAGGTCGAGCCGCCGGCACGACTCAGCGATATCCTCTGTGGCGTGCAACGCCCGGGGCATTTCCGTGGCGTCGCAACCATTGTCCTCAAGCTGTTGCACCTGGTAGCGCCAGACATGCTTGTGCTAGGGGAAAAGGACTACCAGCAATACCGCATCGTGCAGCAGATGCTGGTCGATCTGAACCTGTCCACACAACTGCTCTGTGGGCCCACGCAACGGGAGCCTGATGGTCTGGCGATGAGTTCGCGCAACACCCGGCTGTCACCGGAACAACGGGCCATCGCGCCAGCCCTGGCGGCCGAACTGCGCCAGCTCTGCCGACTCCCAGCCAACAACGCCGCAGAGAGCAGCGCCGAGGCATCTGCTGAACGTCTGCGCCAGGCAGGTTTTGCCCTGGATTATCTGGAGCTGCGCGATAGTGAGACGCTACAGCCCCTCTCCCACACCCAGCCCGGCGCACGCTGGTTCGCTGCAGCACGCCTGGGGCCCGTGCGCCTCATCGACAACATGGTGATTCCATGAGTGAACGGCGGGAAATTCCCTACAACTACACCTCGTTCTCCGATCAGGAAATCGTTGCCCGTTTTCTTGGCCCCGATGCCTGGGTCACCCTGGAAAAGCTGCGTGAGCAGCGGGTCACCGGGCGTTCGGCGCGGATGTTGTTTGAAGTCCTGGGCGATCTCTGGGTCGTGGCGCGCAACCCGTATCTGCAGGAAGATCTGGCCTCCGACAGCAAGCGACGTAAGGCCCTGTGGCAGGCGCTGGATCATCGTCTGGACGAAATTGCCAACCGCGCGGAGGAGAATCCCCTGGTCCTGCAGCTCCTGGACCGGTGTCGCGGGGCGAAGGAACGATTCATTCGCGACCTTGCCGCCGAAGCCGATCTACGCAAGCGGGCGGCCAAAGCCTTCGCCAAGGTCAGTCCCAAAGACCATGTCGATTTCAGCCCTTATGCCCGCGTCGCCCATGTGACCGATGCCTCGGACTGGCGGGTGGAATTGCCTCTGGTCGTTCTGTATCCGGCAACAGAGGCAGAACTGGCGGCCCAAGTCCGTATCTGCCGCGAGCTGCGACTGGCCATCATTCCGCGCGGTGGCGGTACCGGTTATACCGGCGGGGCCATTCCTTTGACTCCACTGAGCGCCGTCATCAATACCGAGAAACTGGATCAACTGTCCGCCATTACCGAAGTCACTCCCCCCGGGTGTGCCGTTCCGGTCTCTGCCGTGGAAGCGGGCGCCGGGGTGGTGACCAAAGCCGTCGCCGACCTTGCCGATAGTGCCGGACTCGTCTTTGCCGTTGACCCCACCTCGATGGATGCCTCCACCATTGGCGGCAACATCGCCATGAATGCGGGCGGCAAGAAGGCCGTGCTCTGGGGAACCGCCCTCGACAACCTACTCTCCTGGCGCATGGTCATGCCCGACGGCAACTGGCTGGAGGTGGAGCGACTGGAGCACAACCTGGGCAAGATTCACGATCAGGAACGGGTCCGCTTTCGCATTACTCGCTACCAGCAGGATGGGAAAACGATACTGGGAGAGCCGGAACTCCTCGAACTTCCGGGACAGTCCTTTCGGAAAATTGGGCTGGGAAAAGATGTCACCGATAAGGCCCTGGGTGGCCTGCCGGGCATTCAGAAAGAAGGTTGCGACGGCATCATCACCTCGGGGCGGTTCCTGCTCCATCGCCTGCCCAAGCAGATCCGTACTGTCTGTCTGGAGTTTTATGGTAAAGATCTGGAGCCGGCTGTTGCCGCCATTGTCGAGGTCAAAAATTACGTCGAGTCCCTGCCCAATGTTCTATTGACCGGCTTGGAGCATCTGGACGAGCGCTATATCAAGGCGGTGAAGTACAGCAACAAGGCGCCACGCCGCGAGCGGCCACGGATGTTGCTGCTGGCCGACCTTGCGAGTGACGACAGCGATGCCGTCGGGGCAGCGGCCTCGGCGGTGGTACGCCTAGCGAATATCCGTGGTGCCGAGGGTTTCATTGCCACCACAGCAGAGTCGCGACGCCGCTTTTGGGCCGATCGCAGCCGCACTGCCGCCATCGCTGCTCACACCAATGCCTTCAAAATCAATGAAGACGTGGTCATCCCCCTCGATCGCCTGGGGGAATATACGCGCGCGGTAGAACGCCTCAATATCGAACAGTCCATTTCCAACAAGCTGCACATTATCGCTGCCTTGGCGCAGTATCTGCGCGGGGATTTGCCGGAACTGCGGCGGGTCAAGGATTTTGCGGATACCGAGGAAGAACGCGCCATTGTCGAGAGCAAACGACAAGCGGCCCTGAACCTGCTGGAGATGGTGGAACACCGCTGGCAAGGCTATCTTGCGCACCTGGACCAGCCCGCTACGGCGCTGCTATCCGCCCTGCCAGCGGAGGAACAGGCTGGCCTGGATTTGCAGCAAAGTTTGCTGCAGTTGCTCTTGCGCCGGGATCTGCGCATCAGCTACCGCGAAGCCATTGGCAAACCCTTGGAAGAGCTTTTTGCCGGCGAGCGCTTTACCGGCGTGCTTAGCGAAATTCGTCGCATTCACGAGGGCGTGCGGCGCACGCGCATCTTTGTCGCGCTGCATATGCATGCTGGCGATGGCAATATTCACACCAACATTCCGGTGCTGTCGTCGGATCGCGAGATGCTGCAGGAGGCCGACCGCGTTGTCGATCGCATCATGGATGTGGCGAAGGAACTCGGAGGGGTGATTTCCGGCGAGCATGGCATTGGTATTACCAAGATGCGCTGGCTGGAGCCGGAAAAAATCGCGGCTTTTGCCCAGTACAAGCAAGACGTTGATCCCGATGAAATCTTCAACCCCGGCAAGCTCTTGCCCGGTTCTGGACTCGACCGGGCCTACACTCCTTCCCTGCAACTGGTGGAGCAGGAGGCGCTCATTCTGGAGGCCAGCGAGCTCGATGCTCTGAATCGCGAAATCAAGGATTGCCTGCGTTGTGGCAAATGCAAGCCGGTTTGTATGACCCACGTACCGCGGGCCAATCTCCTCTACTCGCCGCGCAACAAGATCCTCGCCACGGGTCTTCTGATCGAGGCCTTCCTCTATGAAGAGCAGACGCGGCGCGGGGTATCGCAGCAGCATTTTCAGGCACTAGAGGATGTTGCGGACCACTGCACGACCTGCCACAAATGCCAGACCCCCTGTCCGGTGGATATTGATTTTGGTGAGGTCTCGGTCCATATCCGGAATCTGCTGCGCGCGCGCGGAGAAAAGACCTTCAGTGCCGGAACTCGTCTGGCCCTGCGTTACCTCAATGCCACAGAGCCGCAGACGGTGCATTTTCTCCGTCGCGGGGTGTTGCAGCCAGCCTATCAAGCCCAGGCCCTTGCCCACCGTCTGGCCAAGCCCCTCTTGCCCAAAGGGGAGGCACCCGCCAGCACCGGCAAGGCCGATATCCGTGCCGAGGTGATTCACTTTCTGCGCAAGCCGCTGCCCACAGACATGGGCGCGCAGACCATGCGGCAAATCCTCGGTATCGTCGATCACGAAACCGTGCCCATCCTGCGCGATCCGCAATGCGCACCCGATAGTGAGGCGGTGTTCTACTTTCCGGGTTGCGGCAGTGAGCGCTTGTTCAGCCAGATTGGCCTCGCCACCCTGGCCATGCTCTACCGCGTGGGGGTACAGACCGTGCTTCCCCCGGGCTATCTCTGCTGCGGCTACCCGCAGACCGCCGCTGGGCAGGAGGATAAGGGGCAGGAGATCTCGGTACGCAATCAGGTACTCTTCCATCGCGTTGCCAACACATTGAATTACCTGGATATCAAGACCGTAATCCTATCCTGCGGCACCTGCATGGATCAGCTACTCAAATATCAGTTCGAGCAGATCTTTCCGGGCTGCCGCTTGCTCGATATCCATGAGTTCCTGCTGGAAAAGGGCGTGCGCATGGAAGGCGTTTCGGGAGTGCAGTATCTCTACCATGATCCCTGCCACAGCCCGATGAAAACCTACAAACCCTTGACCGTTGCCGAAACCTTGCTGGGGCAGCCGGTACGCGGCTCGGAACGCTGTTGCGGCGAGGCCGGCACCCTGGCCAGCAGCCGTCCAGACATCGCCACGCAGTTGCGTGCACGCAAGGAAGAGGTGCTGCACAGCGACATCCAGGCCTTGACCGGAGACAGCAAAGCCAGGGACGGCAACGTCAAGCTGCTGACTTCCTGCCCAGCCTGCCAGCAGGGTCTGGAGCGCTATCGTCTGGATACTGGCCTGGATACCGACTATATCGTGGTCGAGCTGGCCAAGGCGCAAATGGGGGATGACTGGGCGCGGCAATTCGCGGAAGAGGCCCGCCATGGCGGCATCGAGCGTGTCCTGCTGTGAATAGCGCCGTGCCTGCCAGTTTTGTGCGCGCCGATCTTCGTATTCAGTTGCTTTCCGCCATCGCCGCCGCGGCAGATGTGATGGCATTTCTGCGTTTCCACGACGTCTTTACCTCGGCCATGACGGGCAATCTTGCGCTCTTGGGGCTTGCCTTGGGGCAGGGACACCTCGCTCTGGCTACCCATTCCCTCTTTGCCCTCCTCGGTTTCATGCTTGGCGCTATCGTCGCCAGCGCCTTAGCAGAACGTCCCTTCTGGCAGGGCGAGCGCATCCTCCTCCTGGAACTGGTTGGGCTCCTGATTTTTGCCGGAGGCTGGTGGCTTTGGGGTTTTCCCACGGCAGGTGGGCAGCTGGCGGTGATGATCTTGGCCTCTGCTGCGGCTATGGGCGTACAGAGCGTCCTGGCGCGGCACATCAATGTGGCTGGCGTGCCATCGGTCGTATTCACCAACACCCTTACCAGCATTCTGATCAGTCTGACCCGGGCCGCACAGCAGCGGCAACGCCCCAGCTGGATGACCCTGCAACAGGTCGCGGCTCTTCTGGCCTATGCAGGTGGCGCTGTCCTCATTGCCACGCTGCTCTGGCTCAGCCCGGCCTGGGCGGTCAATTTGCCCTGGCTCACCCTGATCGTGGTCTGGATACTTGGCCGGCATGAAAACACCACCTGAGGATCGGGCATTGCCTGTAGTCCTCGACGGGGTCCTGGATCTGCATCAATTCCGCCCTGCCGAAGTCAACGATTTGGTGAGGGAATATCTGCGCAGCTGCCGCGCCGCCGGTATCCTGCAGCTGCGCATCATCCACGGCAAGGGCAAAGGTGTCCTCCGTCGGCGAGTGCATGATCTTCTCGCGGTAGAGCCCATGGTACGTGCCTTCGGGCTGGCGCAGGACCGCAGCAGCTGGGGAGCAACCTGGGTTGACTTGTATCCGGCAGATGTCACCCCCCCGGCGAAACGGCTTCCCCGGCAAACGGTAACGGCGCAGGCGCGTCCGCCATTCTGGTATCGCCTGTTACAATCCATCTTTGTACGCAAGTGAGTGCCATGGAAGAAGAAGGCGTCATCAAGTTTCAACTCCACTGGCAGGCGAGTGATCCCGCCCTGCCAGAGACCTTCCGCGAGCTCGAACTCTGGCGAACGCGCCTGCGCGCCATTGGCGGCATCGGCGCCGATCCCCGGCGCTATGGTGGAATTGGCTTTGGCAACTTGAGTCGACGTTGTGCCGAGGGGTTCTGGATCAGTGGCACCCAGACGGGGGAGTTACAACAGCTCGGGAGAGAGCACTACAGTCTGGTGGAGCGCTGGGACATTGCCGCCAACACGGTCTGGGCACGCGGACCCGTCGCTCCTTCTTCGGAGTCCATGAGCCATGCTGCCCTCTACGACAGGCGCCCCGATATTCACTGGGTATTCCACGTCCACATCCCAGAACTCTGGCGACGCGCGGCCGCACAGGATCTGCCGCGCACTCCCGCGGGCGTCGAGTATGGGACGCCGGAGATGGCGTTGGCGGTGCAGGATCTCGCCAGCAATGCCCCACTCCCCCTAGTACTCTGCATGACCGGTCACGAGGATGGGATTCTGGCAGCCGGCCAGAACGCAAATTCGTGTGGCGAAGCCCTACTGCGTGCGATCGCCCGCGCGCCGGCCAGCTAGTCCTTATTCCTGGATCACTTCCAGGGCGCCAGCTTCCAATAACGCCGCCTCGGCGATCGCCGCGGCCCGCGGATCAAAACCGCCGTAGATGGCGGCAATGGCAGGCTTTTCTGCAAACTCTGCGGCTTCCATCCGGGGCTTTTCACTCAGCAACAGCTGCAGCGCCGATTGCATTTCTTCCGGCGCCGACTGCAACTCGGCCAGTTCCTGTTCGATCTTCTGCAGTGCCTGTTGCATCTCATTGGCACTGGAAAACAACACCTTGACAATAAACACAGGGCCTCCGGCGGTAAGCATGGGAATTGCGCAATCATACGCAGGAAGCATCCGCGGAATCCAGGATCCCCGCCATAAGACCAGAAGACGAGATTCCCCGGCAGCGAGATTTTTCGTACACTGGGCGCCCCGGAGGTGTGGCAGAGCGGTTGAATGCACCGGTCTTGAAAACCGGCAGGGGTTCACGCCCCTCGTGAGTTCGAATCTCACCGCCTCCGCCAGATTACGCCGGTATCTTTCGCCCCAAGATCAATAAGTCTCTGGATTGGGCTTGGATCTCGGCAACGGCGGGCAAATGTCCCCACCGCGAGAAACCAAATTTCTCAAAGAGGCGCACACTCGCGCGGTTCTCGGCAAAAACAAACGCGAGCAAGGTCGTGACCGCGAAATGCGGCGCGCGCTCCATGGCGTATTGCAGCAACGCCGATCCCAAACCCTTCCCCCGCTGGTCTTCACGGACATAAATGGCCAGTTCCACCGTGTGACGGTAGGCCGGCCGACCATAGAAATCGGAAAAGCTCATCCAAGCACAAATACGCTCTTCCTCTTCCATTACCCACACCGGTCGGCGCGCTGCATCGTGTCCTTCCAGCCAAGCCCTCCGGCTCGCTACGGAGACGGACTCTGTATCCGCCGTCACGACGCCGGAGGCGATGGTGGAGTTATAGATTGCGACAATTTGCGCCAGATCCTCCGCGACAGCCAAACGTAACCGATGCTGACTCAATTCCTTGTGCTCCCGGGTCGCCGCACACGCAGCGTCTGAAATCGACGGTATAGTACCCGACCTGCGCCCCCTTGCGGATGGCGACTGACATTACGCAGTTCTGTCCAATCCACCTCGGCGCTCAAGGACTGCGACGCGCTATGCTGCAGGGCAATTTCTGCCGCTTGGCGCAGGACCTCGGCAGGCACGTCCTGCTGGGGATTCTGTCGCCGAATCAGTACGTGACTGCCGTGCAGATCCTGTACATGCAGCCACAGATCATGGGGCTGCCCCAGGCGAAAACTCAGATAATCATTGGCGCGGGCATTCTTGCCCCAGAGAATGTTAAAACCATCCACTTCGCGTTCTTCGATCCCTACTGGCCTGCGACTCCTCGGCTTGCCACTCGATTCCGTCGCAACCCCAGGCGCAATGTCCTGCTCCGGCAAATGCCTCAGAGCCGCATCCACCCTCGCCAATTCGTCCCCTATCCGCTGTCGCGCCCGCTCTGCGCGCTGCGCTCGCCTCATCAACTCCTGCGCATAGGCGTGCAGATATTTGCCTGCGGGAATGGCCAATTCGATCTCTCCCACGCCATCGCTGCGATATTCCGGCAGAAGCAGTATTCCGCCAGAGTGCACCCGATCGGGTGACGCAAAAAGGGCAGCGGCATACCGGCGTGCCTCCTCGGTCTGCGCATCCTGCCACTTGGCCAAATCTTCCCACAGGCGCTGTTGGCGTCGGCGCAGGCGTTGCGCCTCCTGCTCTCGCGCCCCAACGGCAGAGGCCGTTTGCTGCCCTCGTGGCACTCTAGCCACTGGCGCTCGCCAGCGCACTGCCTCGGCGATCGGAATCACCACGGCACCCACATCGAACCGCAGCGGATAGGGCTCTGCTCCCACACCACCCTGCCACCAGGGCTGGCAGGAGGGGCCCTGCAGAAGCGCCGCGATCTGTTCCAGCGCGCCGTCTCCAAAGCGTTCACGCTGTTTGGGATGGAGCAATAGCAGAAGATTAGGAAGATCCTCCCAGGACTGCGTTTTGGGCGGTGGCTGGTAGGATGCCTGGGGCAAGATCCGCGCTGGATCCTGTTCCAGCGTATCCCAGCGCGATGCCCAGTGAATCCGCTCCTCATCGTCCAGCAGAAGAATCGCGGCACGAGCGCCAAAACACTCTGCCAGTAAGCTCCAGCTCTTTTCCTGCCGGTCCAGACCCGTTTGGGCAAAGCGTAGACGCAGAATGCGGTCAGCCCAAGGAAGCTCCAGGGAAACGAGACGAAAACCCCGGAGTTTCTGCCCGAGAATCGCAGCCGATCCGGCAGGTTTGGGCACCTGCGCAAGCGCATCGGCCCAGAACAGACCCACCGGCGTGTGTTGGTACGCAAGATACAAGCGGCCGCGAGGGAAATAGAGGACCGCTACGCCTTGCTGAACTTCCGTACCGCGGAGCATTTGCCCAGCGAAGCTTTCTTCCAGGCAACGTGCAACGGAATATAGCTGTAGGCTATCCACCGATCAGCCCTCGCTGCGCAACACCCCAGCCGTCAACAGATAGTTCCAGAGGGTAGCCAAAGCTTCAGCATCAACAATCTGGCTGGTATCCAGTCGTAGCTCCGGGGTCTCTGGCTCTTCGTAGGGATCACTAACTCCAGTAAAGTGTGCGATCTCGCCGCGCTGTGCCCGGGCATAGAGCCCTTTGGGGTCACGTTCCGCACAAACCGTTAGCGGCGTTGCCACATGCACTTCCACAAAGAGACCGCCGGCTTCCTCCACCAAACGTCTGGCCTCAGCGCGCGCACCGCGATAAGGCGAGATAGCTGCGACCAGGGCGATACCGCCATGCCGAGCGACCAGACTCGCGACAAAACCGATACGGCGAATGTTCTCGTCACGGTCCTCGCGACTGAAACCCAGGCCCTTGGATAGAAAACGCCGCACGACGTCCCCGTCGAGCAGGGTTACCGCGCGGGAGTCTTTGCTTTCCAGACGCCGCGCCAACATCCCTGCCAAGGTGCTCTTGCCACTGGCAGAAAGCCCGGTGAACCAGACCACCAGTCCGCGGCGATCCGCACCCCGATAGGCTTGGCGCAGAATATGTACTACCTCGGGCGGGGAAAACCAATCAGGAATTTCTTCGTTGGCGGCCAAACGGCGGCGCAGTTCCGTGCCTGATAGATCGGATAGGCGCTCGCCATTGGCCTGCGCCCGCGGTACGTAGGCGCGTCGTTGGGGTGAATAGGCATACTCGGGCAGAAGCACCGGCGTGATCCCCAGTTCATCCCGCTTTTCTTCCAGTAACTCTTGGGCGGCAAAGGGAGAGTACCAGCTACCATGCTCCGGATGCCCAGGATCGGCATGGGCACGACCCACCACAAAATGCGTCGCGCCATGATTGCGACGAATCAAGGCATGCCACAGCGCCTCACGCGGACCGGCCATGCGCATGGCCAACGGCAGGGGCGCGAGCAACACTCGCCCTTCGGGATACTGCGGCAACACCGCACGATAGGCACGCATCCTGGCCGCCGCGTCCACATCCCCCGGCTTGGTCGGGCCGATGGCGGGATGCAGCAACAAGCGCGCCTCTTCCCCCAACTCGGACATTGCCGCTCGGGTAATGGCAATATGGGCGTGATGCAGGGGATTCCGGGTTTGGAAGGCGAGCAAGGGCCGCCCGGCGGCAAAGGCGCGCAATTCTTCCGGGTAACGATACTCCGGCGGAAACTCTACCGCCGCCGCCCGCCGCAGTGCGCCCTCCTCCCAGACCTGTACCGTACCGGCAACATTCCATGCTGGCAGGTCAAGAATTTGTGCCACCCCAGGATGACGCCGGTCATCACTGCCATAGACCAATAACGCCTCCTGCCGCCGATCTGGACGGTAGCACTCGGCCACGCACAAGCGCGCCAGGGGTGTGCCATCCTCCCGGTCCAGGCGCAATTCATCACCCACTTGCAGGCGTTGGGCCAAATCCTCGCCGACTTCCAAGGTGATGGGCATCGGCCAGAGCGTGCCATTGGGCAGGCGCATTTGACTGAGTACCGACTGCCAGGTGGCCTGATCCATGAAACCCGTGAGCGGGGCAAAGGCGCCACTAAGCAGCAGCTCCAGGTCACAGCGCTGCCGCGCCGACATTAGATGGACCACAGCAGCGGTGCTCATGACGATTGCAGAGGAAACAGCGGTAGATGCGCCAGGCTCAGCAAGGGTTCCGGCAGATCAGGCTGCTCCCCTTCCGTGCAAATGGTGGCCACGGCCGCAATGCGGGCCTGCGCTTCCTGCATCAGACTGCGCATGGCGCCCAGCGTGGAGCCGGTACTGATTACGTCATCGACCAGAATCACCGAATTGCCCTCGAGCAGAACTCGATCCTTGGCGTCGAGATATAGGGTCTGCGGCTTTCCCGTGGTAATGGAGAGGGTCGAGGCCTGCAAAGCCTCCCCCATGTACGACTTATAGTTCTTACGCAACACTACATAGGGCTTCTTGACCCGCAGGGAAAGGGCATAGGCCAGGGGGATACTCTTCGCTTCGGCGGTCACCAGGGCGGTGAAGTCGTGCGCCCGGAGCTCCTCCGCCAAGGCATCGGCTGCCGCCTCGCAAAGCTCCGTATCACCCAGGATATTCAGCACCGCAATGGCCAGATCTGGAGCGACCGCGAAGAGCGGCAAATCGCGTTGCACTGCGCCAATCCGCAGGGGATGTGTTGTCTGCACCAAGGAACTCTGCTTCTGCATAACTAGACCGTCCTCTTCGAAGGGGCAATAGTGTGCCACGGTTCCACGCAGTTCCCAAGATTTCCGGCACGGTTGTCTTGACTGCAGGAAAGATTCAACTATCTGCAAATACCCAGATTACGAACCTGGCTATTTCTACGCATAAAATCTCACACCCTCAAAGGATCAGATCATGAACATTCCTCTCACACAACAACGCTTCAGTCGGCGCTCATTTTTAACTAAAATATCCGCCCTTGTGGGTGCGACGGTTGCCACCAGCCTCATCCCTTCCGCATACGCTTCCGCCAAAGACAGTAGCAATGCGCACGCTCATATTCTGCGCCAGGTGCAATTCCAGCACATCGACCACTGGGACGTGAGCCGATTGAATCATATCCTCAAGGTTGATACGCCAGCTTTCACTGGCTTTCCTGTGGACTACCCAGCCGCCCGGAATGGGGTGGATCTCTTCCGCATACAATATCCTTCTGTAATACCTGAGCAAAACAACAGGCCTATAATGGCTTCTGGGCTGATTGCGATTCCGCAAGATGTCCATGGCAAAAGACGACTAATCTCCTACCAGCACGGTACTGTGTATGGCAAACATCAGGTCCCCTCCTTTCCTGATGAATCACCAGAAACTCAATTGATGATCGCCGCTTTTGCGGGACGCGGTGATGTGCTGATCGGTGCCGATTATTTTGGGATGGGCTTATCTGATGCGCCCGAGAGTTTTCTGGTACTGGGCAGTCAACAGCAGGCAACGGTGGACATGATTCATGCTGCCCGGGCAGTTTTGGAACAGCTGCAGACCAACACCACTGGACTATACCTGACCGGCTGGTCAGAGGGGGGCTTTGTGACCATGGGACTATTGGAACGCTTGCAGAGCGATGGCGTCGCCGTGAGGGCAGCATCCACGGCTAGCGCCCCAGTGGATTTGTTCATGGCCATGAGCGGATTTCTGGATTTTCCGCGACCCAACGATGCATTCTGGCTCAACTCCATCTTCATTTTGTCGGCCTTCGCGTACGAGAATTACTACAGTGCGCCAGGGCTCGCAGAGTCGTTCTTGAACCCTCAGTATATTGAGGTGTGCAGAAAAGCCTACGAGAGAAAGCCCTTCAGCGTGCATGACATACCGACAGACTTACATCGCCTGATCCGCCCAGAATATTTCAATCCCAATTATTTCCTCCGCTCCGAATTTGGCCGTCTGATTCACCAGAATCAGGTCTATCGTTGGGTAATAGAAACCCCGACACGAAACTATTACGGCGAGGCTGATGAGGCTATCCCAGTTGGTCTGGGCAAACTGGCCAGTTTTTATCAGACGGGGATGGGTAACAACCAGGTCACGGCGGTTTCAGCGGGACCAGATGCCACTCATCGAGGAACCTTTGCCCGTGCAGCGAAGGGTTGGAGCGAGTGGTTTGATGAATTGGACAGCTAGATTCCTCCCCTCTAGCAGCCATCGCCGAGTAGCGTTGGGAGTTGGGTAGAGGAACCGCTCGCCCGCGTTCGTGAGGTTGGACCCAGACGGGGACAGCGCTCTCTCGATTCGGCAAAGGCGCCATCAGATCCGCTAAATGGCAGCACGCCGCCAAACGCTGTTGCAGATCTTGTGCAATGGGTATAACATTCGTCCATTACGTTGCTGCCGGCAACGTAGACGTAACGCTCCCTCCATCAGGAGGTTTGGGTACGACAGGAATTCCTGATCGTACCTTTTTTATTTCAGCCCCGGGGGCTATTCGATAGGCAAGAGGTCATATGGGCGGCATCAGGCGAGCTCTCATCAGCGTTTCCGATAAAGAAGGCGTGATCGCGTTTGCGCAAGGACTTGCGCATCATCATGTCGAACTGCTGTCTACCGGCGGTACGGCGCGCCTGCTGCGCGAAGCGGGGTTGGCGGTGATCGAAGTCGCTGACTACACGGGTTTCCCGGAGATGCTCGAAGGGCGCCTGAAAACCCTGCATCCGAAGATCCACGGCGGACTGCTGGCCCGCCGCGACGATCCCAAACACGAAGAAGACATGCGGCAACAAGGAATCCCTCCGATCGATCTTCTCTGCGTGAATCTCTACCCCTTCGAGGCGACGATCGCGCAGCCGGACGTGCGTCTGGAGGACGCCATCGAACAGATCGATATCGGCGGGCCGACGATGCTGCGTGCCGGGGCGAAAAACTGGCAAGGAGTCACCGTCGTGGTTGACCCCGCAGACTACGAAGCCGTGCTACGAGAGATGGAACAGAGTCGCGGCGGCGTCGGCGCCAAGCTACGCTTTCAGTTGGCAGCCAAAGTCTTCGCCCACACGGCGCGCTACGATGGCCTGATCGCGAATCACCTGTCGCGCCATCTGGACAATCTGGAAGAGCCCGATGATTTCCCGCGCATCCTGACCTTGCAACTGGAACAGCAACAGACCCTGCGCTATGGCGAGAATCCTCATCAGCGCGCCGCTTTCTATGCCGATGCAAGTCCGTCGGGCCTGGCACAGGCACAGCAACTGCAGGGCAAAGAACTTTCCTACAACAACCTCAGCGACAGTGATGCGGCGATCAATCTCGTGCGGGAGTTTGCCGAACCCGCCTGTGCCATCATCAAACATGGGAATCCGTGCGGCACCGCTATCGGCCAGGACATTGCCGATGCCTTTGCCCGAGCGTGGTCTGCCGATCCGGTTTCGGCCTTTGGCAGCGTGATTGCCTGCAACCGCCCGATCACTGCGGCACTGGCGCAAGTGATGAGCGAGTCGTTCATCGAGGTCATTCTGGCACCGCAGGTAGAAGCCGAGGCTGCCACTACCCTGGCGCGGAAAAAGAACCTACGGGTTCTGGCCTACGGCGGGTTGGAAACGCAGCAGCAGGCAGCAGGGTGGGATCTCAAGCGCGTCCGCGGCGGGCTCCTGCTGCAGGATTTTGATGATCTGGTGGAAGACGAAACACTCTGGCGCGTGGTCAGCGAACGGCAGCCCACGGCAGAAGAGCGCCGGGATCTACGCTTTGCCTGGAAAGTGGCCAAACATGTCCGTTCTAACGCCATTGTCTATGCTGCCGCAGGCCGCACCCTAGGGGTGGGCGCCGGACAAATGAGCCGCGTTGACGCCGCCCGCTGTGGTGCAGCGAAGGCGGAAGAACTGGGCTTTTCCCTGCAGGGTGCGGCCCTCGCCTCCGATGCCTTCTTTCCTTTTCGCGACGGTGTCGATGCGGCAGGAGCCACTGGGGTCAAGGCCATCATTCAACCCGGCGGCTCGATTCGTGACGAGGAGGTCATTGCCAGTGCCAATGAGCAAGGCATTGCCATGATCTTCACCGGAGTCCGGCATTTCCGTCATGGGTAGGGAGACGCAAAGGATGAGTAAGGTCATGGTGCTCGGTAGCGGCGGGCGGGAACACGCTATCGCTTGGAAACTTGCGCAATCCCCTGCGATAGAAGAAGTGCTCTGTGTGCCGGGCAATCCGGGTACGGCCCAGGAAGACAAATGTCGCAATTTGCCCCTTTCCCCTCTGGATAGCTCGACGCTGATCAGCGCCGCCCACGCAGAACGGATTGCCTTGGTCGTGATCGGACCGGAGGCCCCCCTCGTGACCGGCGTGTCCGATGCCTTACGACGCAGTGGTATTTCCGTTTTTGGGCCGAACGCGGCGGCGGCACGCCTGGAAGGCAGCAAGGCCTTTGCCAAGGAATTCATGGAGCGCCACGGCATTCCCACTGCCGCCTATGGTCGTTTCACCTCCCTTGAGGCCGGGCGCCAGTTTCTCCAGAGCTGCGCTCTACCCATTGTCGTCAAAGCAGACGGACTTGCCAGTGGCAAGGGCGTCGTAATCGCTGCTACCCGTGCGGAGGCCGAGGAGGCCCTCGCCCGCTTCCTTGCCTGGGGCCCCGTACTACTGGAGGAGTTTCTCGAAGGGGAAGAGGCCAGTTTCATTGCCATCCTCAGTGAGGGACAGGTGCTGCCCCTGGCCGGTTCTCAGGATCACAAGCGCTTGGGTGACGGTGATCAAGGACCAAATACCGGTGGCATGGGTGCCTATTCGCCCGCCCCTATTCTCGACACCGCCATGAACGAGCGAGTGCGGCGGGAAGTGATGCAACCCATGGCACGCGCGCTACAGGCGGAGGGGCTGAGTTTTCGCGGTTTTCTCTACGCCGGCCTGATGATCACCCGAGACGGGCCAAAGGTTCTGGAATTCAACTGCCGACTGGGTGACCCGGAGACCCAGCCGCTGCTGTTGCGGTTACGCTCCGACCTGTACCCGGTCCTACGGGCGGCAGCCCTGGCGGATCCCTTACCAACCACCCTCGACTGGGATCCTCGCACCGCGCTGTGTGTTGTGCTCGCCGCACCTGGCTATCCCGAAGCCGTGCGCAGTGGTAGCCCTATTCTCGGTCTTCCTGTCCACGAAGCGGAACACACCAAGATTTTCCATGCCGGCACCGCCACTCGCGATGGCGACATCGTTACGGCGGGAGGGCGCGTGCTGGGTGTGACTGCGCTGGGAGCCAGTGTTGCCCATGCCCAGCAGCGCGCCTATGACTTGGCAGCGGGTATTCACTGGCCGGGCCAGCAGCTGCGCAAGGACATCGGCTGGCGGGCGCGGAGTCGTAGCTAGGAGGACGCGGGGACATGTTGCCGCGCCAGCCACGCCGCCGCGCCCTGCGTCGAGCCGTCTCCTGCCTACGGCGGGGCGGGGTTCTGGCCTATCCCACGGAAGGGGTCTGGGGTCTAGGCTGCGATCCACGACAGCGACGTGCCTTCCGCAAGATCCTGCGCCTGAAAAGACGCCCACAAAAAAAGGGCGTTCTGCTCATCACGGGCCACCAGCGACATACCTACGACTATTGGCAGCGTGACATTCCCCTATGCCTCGATCCGGCACAGTACTGGCCCGGTACGACCTTGGTCCTGCCCGCGCGGGCGCGCTGCCCGAGCTGGATTCGCGGCCGGCACCGCGGCATTGCCATGCGCGTCAGCGCCCATCCCGGGGTATGCCGCCTCAGTGCCGGTTTTGGCGCTGCCATCGTCTCTACCAGCGCCAATCCGGCGGGGAAAAAACCGGCGCGCTCTCTGCGCCAAGTGCTAAGATATTTTGGTGGCCGGGTGACCGTACTCCCAGCTCGATTGGGTGGACAACGGCGTCCAAGCCGCATTCTCGATGCTCGCAGCGGCAAATTACTCAGGAGTGGCTGATGACTGTGCCAAAGCTGGATGAATTGGAACATTTTTTACTGCAACTACAAGACCAGATCTGTGACCAACTTGCCGCCGCAGATGGTGTCGCGCAGTTTCACGAAGACCGCTGGGAACGCACTGAGGGAGGTGGTGGCCGCACCCGGGTGATCGCCGAGGGGGATCTTTTCGAGAAAGGCGGGGTCAATTTCTCCCGTGTTCAAGGCACCCAACTACCGGCCTCCGCCACCGCCACCCGTCCCCAGATTGCGGGGAAGCCCTTTCACGCCCTGGGGGTGTCTCTGGTCCTGCATCCTCGCAATCCCTACGTACCCATCGTGCACATGAATTATCGTTTTTTTCAGGCGGGTGAAGTCTGGTGGTTTGGCGGTGGCGCCGACCTGACGCCGATCTACGGCTTTGCTGAGGATGCCCAGCACTTCCATAGCACACTGAAAAGCGCCTGTGACCGCCACGATCCAGCATATTACCCGCGCTTCAAGGACTGGTGCGATACCTATTTCACCATTCGTCACCGCAACGAAATGCGCGGTGTGGGCGGGATCTTTTTCGACGACCTACAGGGAGACGGCAAGGCACTCCAGGCCTTCTGGGAAGATGTAGCGCAGAGCTTTTTGCCCAGCTATCTGCCCATCGCGGCGCGCCGCCGCGACCTGCCCTATGGTGGGCGAGAGCGTCAGTTTCAGTTGCTGCGGCGCGGACGCTATGTCGAATTCAACCTGGTCTACGATCGCGGTACCCTTTTTGGCCTGCAGTCCGGGGGACGCACCGAGAGCATTCTCATGTCCCTGCCCCCCCTTGCCGCCTGGGAATATGACTGGCAGGGCGAACCAGGCAGCCCGGAAGCGAGACTGAAAGAAGAATTTCTGACCCCAAGAGACTGGGCATGATCGAGACACTGCTACGCAGGGTTCTGTTCCAAACGGATCCCGAGCGGGCGCATGAATGGACTTTACATAACCTCGAAGTCCTGGCACGCATGCCGCGCACACGCAGCCATCTGTGGCCTGCACGGCCTATTGATCCCATGCTCCAGCAAGAAATTTGGGGATTACGCTTTCACCACCCCCTCGGTCTTGCCGCGGGCTTTGACAAGGACGCCCGTGCCCTGCCCACCCTCTCAGCAATGGGCTTCGCCTTCGTCGAGATTGGCACAGTCACCCCCCGCGCCCAGCCCGGCAACCCGCAACCGCGGCTGTTTCGCTATCCGCACGAAAAGGCGGTAATCAATCGCCTGGGCTTTCCCAGTGCGGGCATGGAGCAGGTCGCGGAGAATCTCCGCCGCGCGGGTTCTCAATCGATCCCCGTCGGCATCAACCTTGGCAAGAACAAGGACACGCCCATGGAGGATGCCGCGCAGGACTACGCGGCGGTCCTGCGCTGTCTGGCACCCTATGCCGATTATTTAGTGGTCAACGTCAGCTCGCCCAACACGCCGGGGCTTCGACGCCTGCAACAGCTTGAGGTTCTACGTCCGCTGCTCCAGCAGCTGCGCGCGCTACAGCAGCAGAACAACGCCGATCATCTTCCCTTGCTGCTCAAGATTGCCCCCGACCTGGAGGGCGAGGAAGTCGTTGCCCTGGGCGAACTTGCCCAAGCCAAGCCAGGATTGCTCGATGGCTTCATCGCCGGGAATACCACCCTCTCCCGTCCAGCCGGCTGGCCGCATCCGCAGGAAAGTGGCGGCCTGAGTGGTGCCCCCTTGCGCGATCTGTCCACCCGCATCGTGAGCGAACTGTTTCGCGCCAGCGCAGGTGCCTTACCCATCATCGGGGTCGGCGGCATTTTCTCGGCTGCGGATGCCTATGCCAAGATCCTGGCGGGAGCCAGCTTGGTGCAGCTGTATAGCGGTTGGATCTGGGGTGGCAGCGCGCTGTTACGCGATTTCCCCGAGCAGCTCGCGAACTTGCTGCGGCGCGATGGATTTACCGACCTGGGCGCCGCCATCGGTCAAGGCTCCGCCTGAGCGCGGAGTCTACTGCAACGGAATGGTCTGTTGCTCTGGCGCTGCGGCGGGCGCAGGAGCTGTGGGCGCCGGCGGCTGCACCGCGGCGGGTTCCTGACTGCTCGGCTGTATGCCGAGCTGGTTGGAAAGGGCCTGCTGGAAGGCCAGAGAGACCTTGCGATCACCAAGGGTGCCGACACGAATATTGACCTTACTAACATCCGTAGCCATCGAGTGGATGGTCACCTTGACGCGCTGTCCCTGGGCATCGCTGCCCTCGATCAGGATCTCCTGTGGACTTTTCTGGATCATGCCCTCATAGCGGATCCCCACCTGAGAAAAGGCTGCCTGGGCAGCCGAACTGGCGCGCGCCACACTCACCGGATAATAGGCGTAATAGTTGGCTACCCCGCCATTCTCTACGTAGGCGACGCCGCCAGCTCCTGCGCCGGCACCAAGCAATGCTACACAACCACTGAGAGGGGCGGCTGCCAACAAGGAAGCCAGGGCCAGCCAACGATACGGTATCCGTGTTTGCAAGATTCCTTCTCCATTGACGGCCGAGCCGCCGCAAAAAAACCCGGAAGCCCGGGTTCTTTACACTGATGGTACCGAGAGTCGGAGTCGAACCGACACGGTGTCACCACCACCGGATTTTGAGTCCGGCGCGTCTACCAATTCCGCCATCCCGGCTAATTCTTCGATTCTAACAAGAGCAGCCCAAACCTTACAAGCGCAAAACATCTGCGTATCATTGCAGGTAGCCCAAGCTGCGGAGACCGCTCATGCCCAACGTCGTTCGCCCGCATTGTCTCGCCCAGCTAGACGCGTTTCCAGAAGAGGCGGCACAAGTCACTCAATCCCATGCGCAGCTCGCAGCGCAGGGACAAGATATGGGGCAGGCAGAACAACGGCGACTGTGGCGCCTACTCGTTGCCAGCCCCTTTGCCCGACGCTGTTTGCAGCAGGACACCCGCATGCTGGGCAAGATGATCGCACCAGCCACCCCTCTCCGCTGGGACATCGAAATGGGCGAAGAGGATTTTCTGATCTCGCTGCGCCGCTACCGCCAGGACCGATGGTTGCAGATCGTCTGGCAAGATCTGCGCGGGCCCGCTGCCTTGGACGATACCCTGCAGTATCTCACCCAACTGGCCGAAGAGACCCTTACGGCGGCCCTCGCCTATGGGCAGGAAAGGTTGAGTAAACGTCATGGCCACCCGCGGGATGAGCAGGGAAAGGAAGTTCCTTTCGTGGTGTTTGCGATGGGCAAGCTGGGCGGGAAAGAACTCAATCTCTCGTCGGACATCGACCTGCTCTTCGTCTACGGTGCCGCCGGCGATACCGATGGCCCCCTACCCCTCGACAATGGCAGCTACTTCCAGCGTCTTGGGCAATGGTTGATTCGTGCCCTGGCAGAGCTGCGCGCCGAAGGTTTTGTCTTTCGCGTCGACATGCGGTTACGCCCCTTTGGCGACGCTGGCCCCCTCTGCGTCACGGCGGAGGCACTGGAACAGTATTATCATCGCCATGGCCGCAGCTGGGAGCGCTATGCCCTGCTCAAGGCGCGCACCGTCGTTGGCGATATTGCCTTTGGCGAGGCCCTATGGGAACGCCTGCAACCCTTTTTATATCGTCGCTATCTCGACTTCACCGCCCTCGCTGGCTTACGTCGCGTCAAGGCCCTGATGGACGCCGAGCAGGGTCAAGCCAGTCAGGATATCAAGAAGGGATTGGGCGGGATCCGCGAAATCGAGTTCATCGTCCAATCCCTACAGCTGATCCACGGCGGTCGCCTGCCTCTGCTGCGCGAGCGCAACACCCTATGTACCCTCGATCAGATCGCGGCAGCGGGTCTCCTGGAGGAGGAACAGGTGGAGACGCTGCGACACTATTACCGCCTCTGGCGGCGGGTGGAGCATGCGCTGCAAATGGTGGAGGATCGGCAAACCCAGATCTTGCCCCAGGACGCTCTGGGCTGGCTGCGTTTGACCTGCGCCCTGGAGTACGCAAGCCCCGAGGACTTGCAGGAAGAAATCAAACGGGGCCGGGCGCAGGTACATGCGCTCTTTCAGCATGTGCTTCCGACACCATCCACAGCAGAAGCGAAAGACCCAGCGCAAATTGCCTGGCTGACCGCCCGCGATGCCATCGACGAGAAGATGCCAGAGGGCTGGTCACGGCTCATTGGCAAGAGAGATCCCGAGGAAAACTGGCGCAACCTGCGGAGTTTTGCCCGCAGCCGAAGAGTCCTGCAGCTTTCGCGACGCGGACAGGCGCGGCTCGATGTTCTGATGCCCGCCATTCTGCGACGACTGGCCCAGGCCTCCGCCGCAGAGCTGCTGCAGCATTACCTGCATCTGCTCGATGCCCTCCTCGGCCAAGCGCAATATCTCGCGCTGCTGGCCGAAAACCCGCATTGGCTCAGTCGCCTCGAAGAGTACCTGGAAAGCCCCTGGCTGACGCAAGAGCTCATCCGCTTCCCTTCCCTGCTCGAGGATCTCCTCTGCCAGCGTTCCGCCGCCGCGCGCGACTGGCCGCAGATCTTCAGCAGCGAGGAGGACCACGAGCACGATCTCGAAGAGCGGATGGACTTGTTGCGCCGCTTCAAGAATACCGAATTATTGCTCTTGGCCAGTGAATTCTGGGCCGGCAAAAGAGAAGTAACCGAACTATTGCCAGAACTCAGCGACCTGGCCAGCTTTTGCCTGCAACGCGCCCTCCCCTGGGCCATCGCCGCCATGCTCCCGCAACATGGCGCCCTGCCCGGTTTTGCCGAGCCACCCTTTGCGGTCATTGCCTACGGCAAGCTTGGGGGACGGGAAATGGGATTGGCCTCGGACCTCGATCTGGTCTTTCTGTATGATGCGCCTGCAGAACTCGAGAGCAACGGGCGCATTCCGCTCTCCGCACCCGCCTGGTTTGCCCGTTTGGGTCAAAAATTGATTCACATTCTGAGTGTACTCACCCGCGCCGGGACCCTGTACGAGATCGATATGCGTCTGCGCCCGAGCGGACAGTCCGGGCCGCTGGTCAGCTCGCTCTCCGCATTTCGCAGCTATCAGCGCGATTCGGCCTGGACCTGGGAGCATCAGGCCCTTACCCGCGCCCGCTTTCTTGCCGGTAGCGCGGCCTTGGGACAGGCGTTTTCCCAGCTCCGGCAGGAAATCCTCTGCCGCCGCCGCAATCGCGAAACCCTTGTCGAGGAAGTTCGCACCATGCGCCAGCGCATCCTACGCGACAAGCCCGTAGCGAAAGATCAGTTCCATCTCAAACAGAGCCCTGGCGCCTTGGTGGATATCGAATTTCTCGTCCAGTTTGCTATTCTTTCTCTTTCTGCGGAGAATCCTGCGCTACTGCAGCATCAGGGCACGCGGGAAGGAATCTTGGCACTGGGACGACTGGGCCTATGGGATGCATCTGCAGTGGAGCAGTTGGAGAGTGCCTGGCGTTTGTTGCGCGCTGTCGAGAATCGACGCTGGTTGCGCTTGCAAGCGCCCGTGGTGGAGAAGCAAGATCCGCAAGCTGCAGCACTACACCGAGCCGCCCTGCAGGTGCAGAAATGGACAACACGACTGGGCCTGGGGCCCATTGAGGAGTAAACGATGTCGATGGCAGATCGCGATGGTTTCATTTGGCTGGATGGCAAGCTCGTTCCTTGGCGCGAGGCCACGGTGCATGGCCTTACCCACAGCCTGCATTATGGTCTGGGCTGTTTTGAAGGGGAGCGCGCCTACGCCACCGAGCGCGGAGCGGCAATCTTCCGACTGCCTGAACATACCAAGCGCCTCTTCAACAGCGCTAAGATCCTGCAAATGGACGTGCCCTTTACGATTGAGGAAATCAACGCCGCGACCAAGGAAGTTATCCGGGCCAACGGCCTCGAATCCGCCTATATTCGCCCGCTGTTCTTTTACGGCTCTGAGGGCATGGGCCTGGCGGCCAAGGGCCTCAAGGTCCATGGCTTGATCGCCGCCTGGCCCTGGGGCAGTTATCTGGGGCAAGAAGCCCTGGAACGCGGCATTCGCGTCAAGGTCAGCTCCTTCAGCCGCCATCATGTCAACATCCATTTGTGCAAGGCCAAAGCCAGCGGCAACTACATGAACTCCATGCTCGCCCACCGCGAGGCGCACAATGGCGGCTATGACGAGGCCCTGCTCCTGGATCGCGAGGGCTATGTCGCTGAAGGCTCGGGAGAAAACGTCTTCATGGTACGCGACGGGACTCTCTACACGCCGACCTTGACCAGCGCCCTGGAGGGAATCACCCGCGATACCATCCTGCGCTTTGCCCGCGATGCCGGAATTCCCATCGTCGAGAAACAACTGACCCGCGATGAGTTCTATATCGCCGACGAGGCCTTTTTTACCGGCACGGCCGCAGAGGTTACGCCCATCCGCGAGATCGATGACCGCAAGATCGGCAACGGTCGTCGCGGCCCCATCACCGAGGCATTGCAACAACGCTACTTCGATACCGTGGCCGGACGCCGCGATGATCACCCCGAATGGCTGCACTATGTCGACTAAAGCCGCGAGCGATGATTCCCACAGCATTCATTGCTGCGCCCAGAGCTACGTGGAAATCGATCCCAAGGAATTGCCGCTAGCGTGCCCCCGCCCCCATGGCGGGGCTTGGAACGGGCACCCGCGGGTGTTCTTGAAGATCGAGGAAACCGGTGAAGCGCGCTGCCCCTATTGCGGCACGCTCTATCTCTTGAAGGGCGGCCCGCTAGTAAAAACGGGCGGGCACTGAGCACCGCTACCGTCAGGTAGCGGAGTCTACTGCCAACCAGTGTAGGAAGGCATCGGGTCCCAGATAACCTTCCTGCACCGCGGCCACCTTCCCATCCTTACGAATATGGATGAAGGCTGGCGGTCCAGCCAAGTGATAGCGCTTCAAAAGCTTCTGACTATCCGCGTCGCTGGCGGTCACATCCACCCGAATCAGCACATAATCGCCCAGGGCCTTTTGCACGCGCGGATCACGGAAGGCGATCTGATCCATGCGCGCACATTCCACGCACCACTTCGCCCAATAGTCTATGAGCACTGGCTTGCCCTGCGCCGCCTGCAAGGCAGCAGCCAGAGCCGCCGGGGTTTTTACGACCTGAAACGACAAAGTGGCCTGCTGCGCCGGCGCAGCTCCGCTCAGATTCAGAGTGGGTAATGGATGGAGCGGGTATTCCTGCCCTTGCAAAGCCCCCACCCCCATCACCAAACCGTAGGCCAGCAGGGCGACCCCCAGGGCCTTGCGAAACAACGTCCAGCCGCTATTGCCCGCCGGTTCCAGGGCACGCAGATAGATACCGGAAAAAATTGCGAGCAAGGCCCAGAGCAGCAGGGTAACGGATCCGGGTAGAATACGGCTCAAAAACCAGATCGCCACGCCCAACATGAGGACCCCAAAGATCGCCTTGATGCCGTCCATCCATGGCCCAGCTTTGGGCAAAAACTGGCCGGCAGAGGTCCCAATCAATAACAGCGGCACACCCATCCCCATACTCAATGCGAATAGCGCCAGGGCACCCAGCAAGACATTGCCGGTTTGGGACACAAAGAGTAGCCCTCCCGCTAGGGGGGCAGCGACGCAGGGGCCCACGATCAGGGCAGAAAGAATCCCCATTACAAAGCTACTGAAGAGATGTCCACCTTTGCCCAGGCGCGACAAGCGGGTTTGTATCGCGCTCGGAACCTGCAACTCATAAAAACCAAACATCGACAAGGCGAGAAGAACAAAAATCAGGGCGAAGGCGCCGATGACCCAGGGGCTCTGGAAGAAGGCCTGCAGGTAAGCCCCGGTCAGGGCGGCTGCAATACCGGCAATGGTATAGGTCAAGGCCATCCCGAGAACATACGCCAGGGACAGCGCAAAAGCGCGGCTACGATTGGGACGCTCCTTCTGCCCGACGATGATTCCCGACAAAATCGGGATCATCGGAAAAACGCAGGGGGTAAAAGCCAACCCCAAGCCGGAGATAAAGAAGAGGACCAAGGTCCAGCCGAAGCGCTCCTGCAGCCCATGGGCCAGGGATGCGGCATTGCTCGCAGGCGGCAGCAGGCTCGGCTGCGGCGAGGATGGCGCGGGCGACGCCGCGGTACTCGTCGAAGCCAGAGGCGCGCGCTCTACCAGAGGCTGTGCGGCGAGGGAAACAGCAATGGTCTTTTTCTGTTGTGGATAGCAGACGCCGGCATTTGCACAGCCCTGAAACGTGCTGGTCACCTCGATCTTCTGCGGCATCTTGCCCTGCACGGTATACGGCAGGAGGATCCGATTATCTCCCTCCAACACCTGCACCTTGCCAAAGGCCGGGTCATCCAGCAGCGTACCCGCAGGCAACTGCAATTTGCCCATTTGCACATTGCTTGGGGCCAACTGCACATGGACCATTGAGCGATACAAATGATATCCCGGCGCAACCTTCCATTGCAGCGCCAGGCGGCCAGGACCGCCACTTTGGGCAGAAAATTGAAACGCTTGATCCGCGGGCAGGAAAGAGCTTGCCCAAGCGCTGCCCAGCGAAAGCCAGCACAGCGCCAATAGGCACAGCGCAACAAACAGGAGATGGCGATCGATGCCCTGCCGCAAACGTCCGTAAGCATCTGATCCTGTGTGACTCATATCCTTCCCCCGCTGCCTATCTGCATCATCCATGACCATAACCCAGCAATACTCGGACCAACTACCCAGCATCTGTGGGCGAAGAGCGTAGCAGATCGCCCCTCCAGACTGCAGGGGAACTGCACCATCAAGACGGAAAATGTGTATGAACAAAAGTTGACGCCCACCGCGGGCGTCGGTATGCTACGCCGACTTTTCCCCGGTAGCTCAGTCGGTAGAGCGGGTGACTGTTAATCACTAGGTCGGCAGTTCGAGCCTGTCCCGGGGAGCCAGAAAAATCAAGGTCTTAGGCGAAAGTCTAGGGCCTTTTTCTTTGCCAAGTTGATTTATCGCTCCACTGGCGCGACACTGAGCCCACTTTCCAGTGTCGCAGGGAGTGCCGCATGGCAACGATCTCAGAGCGCAAAGACGATCAGGGCGTCCGCATTGGCTGGCAAGTGCGGATCCGCAAGCAGGGCTACCCACAACAGATCAAAACATTCCGGGCCAAGGCCGAAGCTCAGGCATGGGCCAAAGCAACCGAGTCTGATATGGAGCGCGGCAGTTGGCGCGACACTAGCGACTCAGACCGCACCACCCTGGGCGAAGCGTTTCAGAAGTATGCTGATGAAGTGACCATTACCAAAAAAGAACAGGGGTCAGAACTCGCGAAAATTCATCAGTGGCAGTCTCGTGCTCTTGCCCGCATCTCTCTCTCGCGGATTGGTGGCAAAGAAGTTGCGGCCGCCATCAAGGATATGGAAGCGGAAGGCAAAAGCGCCAACACCATCCGCCTGCACCTGGCCGTGCTCTCTCATCTTTATAATATCGCCCGGACTGAGTGGGGCATGAGCAACCTATCCAATCCCGTTGAATTTGTGCGCAAGCCCAAACTGCCTCAGGGTCGGGATCGTCGGTTGGTCGGAAATGAAGAGGCGCGGCTACTGGAAGCCTGTGTCCAATCCCGCAACCAGTGGCTCTCGCCCGTGGTGCGCTTTGCCCTTGAGACCGCCATGCGCGCCGGGGAGATTGTTGCGACGGAGGATAGCCCCGGTCTGCTCTGGAAGCATGTGGATCTAAGTAAGCGCGTTGCACACCTGCCGGAAACCAAAAACGGATCGGCGCGGGACGTGCCTCTGTCACCTGCTGCCGTGGCTGTGCTCAAGGACTTGCCCCGCTCCGTGGATGGGCGTGTGTTCCCAACCAACTATAATGCTTGCGTGAAACTCGCCTACACCCGAGCCCGCGAACGCGCCGGCATCGAGGGCCTGACCTTTCACGACCTGCGCCACGAGGCCACCAGCCGGTTCTTTGAGAAGGGTCTCAACCCCATGCAGGTTGCGGCCATCACTGGACACAAGACCTTGCAGATGCTCAAGCGGTACACGCATCTGAAGGCGGAGGACTTGGCCAAGTTGCTGGGTTGAAGTCGCCATTTTGCTATTCCGTTACCTGTACAATCTGGCTGGAGTGCGAAATGGCAGAATTGGTTGGTTCAGCAGCATCTTTGGCGGACAAATCTTCTGTATATATCTATAGGAGCAATTAAAAATGCCCAACACCGTCCATGAATGGCTGGTCTCCCTTAAATCTCACGCTCTCAACGAGCACCACAAGGGCGTCCTTTTCGAGCGATTCATGGTGGCCTACCTGCAGACCGATCCCCTCTATGCGGACCAGCTAGAGCAGGTTTGGCGCTATCCCGACTGGCCTGATCGTCCTGAGCACTGGCCCACGGACAATATTGGCATAGATCTGGTCGCCAAGACCTTCGACGGGGACTATTGGGCGGTGCAGTGCAAGTTTTATGACGCAGATTCCCGAATCCATAAGGAAGAAATCGCCAAGTTTACCCACGACTCCCAGCGCACCTTTTCGGTGGATGGTGAGGAAAAGTCCTTTGTGTATCGGCTCTTTGTTGCCACCCAGGACGTACTTGGGAAGCAGGCAGAGGAAGCCCTGACCGACCTGCCAAACTTGGGTGTGCTGTATCTACGCGACCTGGAATTGGCACCGATTGACTGGAGCCAATTCACCTGGGAAGAACCGGGCACGCTGACGCGGGTGTCGGGCAAGTCTGCACGGTCACACCAGCGGGAGGCCATTCAGGATGTTTTGCAGGGCTTCCAGAAGAATGATCGAGGCAAGCTCATTATGGCTTGTGGGACGGGCAAGACCTTCACCAGCTTGCAGATCATGCAGCAAATGGTGCCAGAGACAGGACTGGTGTTGTTCCTCGCGCCCTCCATCACGCTGGTATCCCAGACGCTGCGGGAGTGGTGCGTCCAGGCCAATCCCTCGATCACCGCCTTTGTGGTGTGCTCGGACAGTCAGGTCGGCCAGGAAGAAGAAGATATCCGCACGGCGGATCTGGCTTATCCCGCCACCACGGACCCCAAAAAGATTGCACAGGCGGTCTTGGGTACGCGCGCGGATCGCCGGCGGGTGATCTTCTCCACCTATCAGTCAATTCAAAAGGTGATCGAGGCCCAGCAACTGGCCGGGCTCCCGGACTTTGACCTGGTGGTCTGCGACGAAGCGCACCGCACTACGGGCCTGACGGAGAAAGGAAAGGAAAGTCAGGCGTCCGATTTCGTCAAGGTACACCGGAATGATCTGCTACGAGCCAGCAAGCGGCTCTACATGACGGCCACTCCCAGGATTTACACCGAGAAAACCAAGAGCAAGGCCGACAAGCACGAAGCAGTCCTCTACTCCATGGATGACGAACAGATCTATGGCCCAGAGTTTCACGTCTTGAGCTTTGGGGAAGCGGCCAGCCGGGGGATTCTTGCGGAATACAAGGTGGTACTGGTGGCAGTGCGCGAGGAAGCCATGGCCGATGTCGCCAATGAGTACAATGCGGCCTATAAACTCGACGACAAAAAGGCGATCAAGACCGAGTTTGCGACGCGAATCATTGGTGCCTGGAAAGGGCTGGCGAATCAGGATATCCGGGTGATCGACGGCACCGAAATGGCAGAGCCCGTGGCGGGAACGGCTATGAAGCGCGCAGTGGCATTCTCTCAGAGTATCAAGGCATCTGAACAACTGCGGGACGCCTTTTCCTCTGTGGTATCGCTGGCAGCGGACGAGGATGAACAGGGTGTGCTGGATGCCCAACTGCGCCATGTGGACGGTGGCATGGGAATGGGCAAGCGGTTGGAGTTGCTGGACTGGCTCAAGGCAGAACCCGAAGAAGGCGCCTGCCATGTGCTGACCAACGCCCGTTGCCTGTCCGAAGGCGTGGACGTGCCCGCACTGGACGCCGTGATTTTCTTCGACGCCCGAGACTCGATGGTGGACATTGTGCAGGCCGTAGGCCGCGTCATGCGCAAGGCCGAAGGGAAGGAATTTGGCTACGTCATTTTGCCCATTGCGATCCCGGCAGAGAACATTGCCAGTTATGACGCCTATATCGACAAGGATCCCCGTTTCAAGTCGGTCTGGAAGATTCTGAAGGCGTTGCGTGCCCATGACGAAAGACTGGTAGACAAGTCCGAATACCAAAAGCGTATGACGATAATGGACGGCAGCGGCGGCTCGCGTAAGGAGCGCAAAAAACGAGACAGCAACCTGGGCGACGGACAGGGGGAGATTGAGCTGCCCGCTCTGCCCGTGGACCAGATCCGCGATTCGCTCTATGCCGTGGTACCCAAACACCTGGGCGATACGGAGTATTGGGCCAGTTGGGCGCAGGATGTTGCCAAGATTGCCGAGCAGATCACTTTGCGGATTGAGCTGCTGATCGAGAAACGTGAGGGGCGGACAGCGTTCAATGCCTTCCTCAAGGCCATTCGCAAGAACCTGAATAGCGGCATTTCGGAGTCGGAGGCGGTCGACATGCTGGCCCAGCACCTGCTGACGCGGCCCATTTTCGACGCACTCTTTGGGGACCAGTCCTTTTCGCAGGAGAATCCGGTATCTCAGGCCATGCAGCGGATCCTTGAGGTGCTGGACAAGCACGAGGTAGACAGCGAGGCCGACAAGCTGGATCGTTTCTACAAGGATGTGGCAAAGCGGGTATCGCTCGCCAAGAGTGACGAGTCCCGCCAGGACCTGATCCGCAATTTGTACGACACCTTTTTCAAGGCGGCCTTTCCGCGCATTGCTGACCGCCTGGGAATTGTTTACACCCCCGTCGAGGTGGTGGACTTCATTCTCCACAGCGTCAAGGTGGCTCTACAAGAGCATTTTGACGAAGACCTGAACAGTGATGATGTGCAGATTCTCGACCCCTTCACCGGCACTGGCACCTTTATCAGCCGCCTGCTGCAAACGGACCTGATCAATCAAGAAAACCTGGCCCGCAAGTACGCGGGAGAGATCCACGCGAATGAACTGGTACTACTGGCCTACTACATTGCCGCAATCAACATTGAAAGCGCCTACCATGCGCGAACCGGGCAATACCAGCCCTTTGACGGCATAGTGCTCACGGACACCTTTCAGATGGGAGAACCGGAGCATGGCAACCTGTTGGACAGTGAGTATTTCCGGCGCAATTCCGAACGAGTGGAGCGGCAAAAGAAGCTACCCATTCGGGTGATTGTGGGGAATCCGCCCTACTCATCTGGGCAGAAAAGTGAGAATGATAATAACCAGAATTTGGACTATCCCGTGTTGGATGACCGAATTACAACAACTTACGCCAAGCAGTCCTCTGCGAAACTGGTGAATAGTCTGTACGACAGCTATATCCGGGCGATGCGATGGGCCAGTGACCGGATCGGGGATCGGGGCGTTGTAGCCTTTGTTACCAACGGATCATTCATTGATGCGAACAGTATGGACGGGATGCGCAAGTGCCTGACGGGTGAATACAGCACCATCTATGTCTGCAATCTGCGTGGGAATGCGAGGACTTCAGGAGAGCAGCGCCGCATGGAAGGGGACGGGATTTTTGGTATAGGCTCCCGCACCCCCGTTGCCATTACGTTGCTGATCAAGGATCCCCAGCACCAAGGGCCTTGTGAGTTACGGTATCACGACATTGGCGACTACCAGAGCCGGGAAGCCAAACTCGACAGTCTCCGGCGTGCGGTCAGTATCCAGCGATTGGACTGGCAACAACTGGTGCCCAATGAGCAGGGTGACTGGGTAGGCCAACGTAGTGACAGCTTTGGTGATTTCATTCCCTTGGGAGATAAAACGCTGACCGAAAAAGCGGTATTTTCTATTTATTCCAGAGGCTTGGTTACGAATCGTGACGCATGGGCATATAATCAAAGCCGCGCGCAGCTTGCTGAAAATATGCAGGACATGATTGAGGTCTATAATGCAGATGTGGCACGTTATACCAAGGCATGCAATGGTCTTCCGAAGGTGTCATGGCCAAAGGTCGAAGAGATCATTTGCGACGATCCAGAAAAGATTAGTTGGTCCGTGAATCTTAAAACTGATTTGTCTCGCAGAAAGCGTCACGTATTTGAAGAAGATTCATTGCGAATGGGAATGTATCGTCCATTTAGTCGGCAATGGTTATATTTCAATCGCTCTTTCAACGAGAGAGTTCTCCAGATTCCCCGAATTTTTCCCAACGAACGGCAGGAAAACGTAGTTATTTCCTTGACTGGAACGGGAGTAAGCAAGGATTTTTCTTGCCTTTCCATCAAATTTATCCCTGAATATCAGTTATTTGCAAACGTCCAATGCTTCCCCCTCTACTGGTACGAAACGGTAGAGGAAGCTCGCAAGCGACTTCAGCCCGTTCAGAAGGGGCAGCATGGCCTTTTTGACGAAGATGCGCCCGTAGATTTGGGTGAGCCAGACGCCGACGGATACATTCGTCGCGACGCAATCACCGATTGGGCGCTACAGACCTTCCAGGAGCACTATCAGGACCAGTCCATAACAAAGCTGGACCTATTCACCTACGTCTATGGCCTGCTGCACTCGCCGGGGTACCGGGAACAGTATGCCAATGACCTGAAAAAGATGATCCCCCGGATTCCGTTTACACCGGACTTCTGGGCCTTCAGCACCGCGGGCAAGACGCTCATGGATCTGCACTTGGGCTATGAGCAGGCAGAGCCGTGGCCGTTGGAAGAAGTCTGGGCCAAGGGGAAAGACGGTGATTACACGGTAGAGAAGATCCACTTTCCCAAGAAGGGCGAGCGGGACCGGATCGTCTATAGTGACGCACTGACCCTCGCTGGCATTCCAGAAGAAGCCTACCGCTACATAGTGAACGGCAAAAGCGCCCTGGAATGGATCATGGAGCGCTTTTCCGTGCGCGTGGACAAAGCCAGCGGAATCGTCAACGATCCCAATCTCATGCTGGAAGAGATCGGGAACCCGCGCTATATCGTGGATCTAATCAAGCGGATAGTGCGGGTAAGTGTGGAAACCATGCAGGTTGTGAAGCATCTGCCACCACCTTCAGTATCAGTTTCAGCCAGCGGAGATTTGCAGACTGTCTAGGACAGACCGGATGTTTCGATTTTAGTTGATCTCTCTGGTAAGAGTTGTTTGGATTAGAAAGCAGAACTTTACAAACCTAGCTTGAATATAATCGTCTTTTTGCCATAGCCATTCTTGGTCGAATTATCGTGTCATAAATCAAGATTGACCAACCCAATATCGCTGGTTGAAATACCGCTGGAACGGCCATGTATACCCCTGGGCAGATTGATCATCCGACAGGCCTGACAAACTCTAACTTGACACCAGAGGCGATAGATTCGACTATGGCTACGAGTACGCCGCCATAATGGGAATGAGCAAGAATCATGAATCGAAAAAGAATTTTATTTGTGGCACTGTCCTTGGCTATTTTGCCGGGATTGTCCGGCTGCATGTCTACGGAGCAGCTAGGTCCGGTACAGTATCACTCAAAGACCCCTATTGAGTCCGCAAAGCTCAAGAAGATTTTGTACCACGGAACTGTCACGGCCCACGATTGCCCGAAAGATAGCCTGAACGCCTGTGCTCCTGTCTTTGACTTGCGCTTTTCTGGGCCGGCAGCATTGTATGCCTATGACATGCAGGAACATCATCAATCGACGAACGTGTCGGTCAATGCAACCGTGCAGGATGCGATGAAACAGTGGTCCAGCCTTGGGATGTGGGCCGGAGAAAACGCGCTGATAGGCGCCGGATCTCCAGCGTTGTTCGGCGTTGGGATGTTATTTAGCCTCGGATCTGGGAATAACGCGCCCAAGATCAATCCGGTCCCAGGAGATTACGATCATCTTGCCAAGCGGTTCAATGACGGCCAGATATTGTGGATTGCCAGATACTACAAGGTGAAGCATAACTCGTACTTGCAGGTCGTCCATTTGGCCAGAAAGTCTGTTGAACTCTCCGACCTGCACTTGGTTGGCTGGGACCGTGGAACCTTTGATGGATCCACCTACCGAATCAAGGACGGGCTATGGAACGATGGAGCAGACGCCATGCTGGTTTGGCTCCCGAATTGGCAGAACATCGCTGACAAACCCAAGATTGCACCCTATTGGCTGAACTGGACGGTTCAGCCCTGGAAGAAACCCGATGATCCGTTCTATGTGGTAAACAACGAGGATCCAAAGTACCCGTTCATGGCTCTTGCCACGATCGAGTACAAGATCTCTCCTGAATTCAATGCACCCGCCTGGATTCAGGCACACCAGGCTCAGCTACAAGGCTGGATGGTGATTTACCACCAAAAGAATCAGGCCGCTGTCTGGAAAGAGGGAAAAACCCATCTGTATCCAGAACCCAAGCCACTAACCGTCGCCGGAGGGTGAAATGCACTCGTTTGCCAAGGTGAGAAAGGCGCTGTTGATTGTGGCCGTTTTGCTGCCGCTTTGGCCTTCCTTGGCTTGGGCTCTGGGGGGGGCACTAATAAAAGATATCTTTCGAGAGGTTGCGGGCGGGCCGACCACCATATGACTTTGCAAACATCGATGAAGAGATGGAAGAGCGCGGCATCACAGAAGAGGTCCTGGACTTGGTGATGCAGTATCACCGTATACAGGACGAGCAAAATCGCCAAGTGCTGGAGGCCATCATGAAAGTGCGTTACGACCCAGAGACCGACACCCTGACTATGCGCCTCAGTGACCAGAAGGTCATGGAAGGTGATGAGGCCCACCCAGGCGTCATCCTGGACTATGACAAAGAAGGAAATGCCAGCGGCATTGAGATCCTGCAAGCCTCGAAGTCTGGAGCCATGCCACAGTCCATAGAATACACATACGGATGATGACGGATATCATGCCAGGGGAGCTGCAGAAAATGAGCGCCTTCACCGTAATGTCTCATCTTCCTCAGCTTTTGGCCTTGCCGGGGGGTAGGATAATCAGTAGATTAGCGGGAGACGGGCTGCGGCCCACGAGACAAAATAGTACATTTTGTCTTGCATTATCCGGTAATGCACTTCAAGCTTGAAAATGTTCCTAATCTAACGTTCGAATTAGGCATCATTTTTTTGCAACATAGGTCTTTTTCCACTCTAGAGCCAACTCGGGGATTCGAAGCACATGGTCGGGGGCGTTTTTGCAATGGAAGAGAATCTTTGGTTGCATCCCTGAGAGGACTATGATTATATAAATACGTTCACATAGATGCGTTACATCGTAGCCCCAAGAAGTCATGGATATCCAGCCCAGCCAAGCGATCGATATATTCGATCTATACAAGCCATTTAGAAATGCGATCCGAGAACTGGCGCTGCCTTCATCTCTAAAAAGCTGTTGGGAATACCAAAAGTATGCAGATGTCTCTGGAGTTATAAAGCTGTCGACAGTTTTTGGACCAGGACGCCCCTCTTTTGAGATTTATATATGGGAACTTCACATTCTTTGTCGCGAAATACTGCTCCATGCAAATGGAACCAAAAATACACTATCAACTGCAGATGGCCTCGTAAAATATATTAACAAGCTTAGAAAGTGCACAGAAGGAATATCAGCGCGCACAATAAAATCTGCCGATAGGGCAATGCAAGAACTTTTCCTGCTAGCGCACCAACAGGCCCGTTGGCAACATAGCTTAGATCAAGCGCGCATTTTTCGTGCGTACCATATCTACAGCGATCACGATCTATGCAATACCTTTTATAAAGAAACAGGGATATCAATGACTGATATGACCGCCATCGCCCTAACGGTAGGCGGAATTACAAAGGATCGAATAGATATAAATAGCAAACAAGACTATTCGGTGCTTGGTATTAGGCCTGAAGTGCGCGACAATTTTTTCAAAATGACATCAAAGACTATTAAGGAAATTAGAAATGAAATAACTAGAGTGCAAAGATATGACCAAGGCTGGCCTTATACATGGAATCCTTTGGAGGCATATCCTTTAATTGATCTTCAATTAGATAATGGCAATACACTTTGGTGTCCGCTTCCGGAATTGCTCTCAAGGAGAATTACAGAGGGCCTTTTTTATGATCTAAGAATTGGTAATGGGTCTACCGGCGCACAGTATGGGAAAGCATTTGAGCATTATGTCGGCAAGGTAATAACTAATATTTTTCCAAAAGACAAATTTCGAGTTTCGGGTGAGCATCCTTACAACGTGAAAGGGCAGATAAAGCATGGTGTCGACTGGATTATTAGCGACGACACGGGCAATTTATTCATCGAGTGTAAAACACGCCGTCTCCGCCATGAGGCTAAAGAACTCGCTAACGGGAATGCGGTAAAAAAGTCTTTCGAAGAGCTTGCAGATGCAGTTGTTCAATTATATAGGAATATTGATGATGCCATCTCAGGGAAAACAAAATGGAATTTTAATCATCTTCAAAACTATCCTTTTATTATCACCTACGAAGATTGGTATATTTCAACGCCTGTTGTTGAAATGTATCTTATAGAGTCCGTGAAAGAAAAACTTCTGAGTTTTCAGATGTCTACTAAACTAATAGAGAGCACCCCATTTTTCATTGTATCGATAGCAGAGTTTGAGAAGGCTGGACAAGCAATTTCGCATCTTGGCATCAGGTGTTTCTGTACAAGCAATAATGTCAATAAATATAGGTTATTTAAGCTAAGCAGATTGGCTTTTGAAGAATTTCCGAATGTCAAAATCCCATACCGTCTGCTATTTCAGGAGACTTGGGCTGATATGTTTCCTAATCTGAAACACTTACTCGACAAGATCCCGCCAGCAGGTCTGTTGTAGACAGTTACAAACTTTTAATCTGTACGGTGCGACATAATTAGCGCCCAAGCAAGTATATTGTTAGTCTATTTTTAATTCCTTGGCCGGCTCAGGAATCAAGCGCAACACCAACGTTGGTCCCCCAAACGACCGTTTGCCGGACACGGAAACAGAGGCCTGCGCGCCCAGTGTTTGCAGGGGGCGATCTGAGGTTTCCGGACAAAATCCAAAAAAGATGAGTTTACGGACACAAGCCCGCCTCGATCTCTTGCCAGACAAAACGCCAGGACCGCCACCACTGCATCATCCGACGGGCGTAAGCGATCTCTGACCGGCGTTCTTCCCTTCTGAGCAGGCATTGCCCAGCATGGCGCCATCGTTCTTGTAAAGGATTGGCGTCATGGAAAACACCCCAGAAGATAGCGGCAAGGTTCAGGCCCGGACGGAGGTCTGGCAGCAACGGATGCAGGAATACGAGGCTTGTGGCCTTTCTGCCCGACAGTTCTGCGCAGAACACGGACTGTCCCTGCCGCAGTTTTATTATTGGCGGCGTCGCCTGCGCCTGGAGAGCGGTGGCGTGGTAGCTCCCGGGGATGATGGGGAGGCGATGGCTCCTGCCTTCGTGGAATTGGGCCTGGGTGCTGTGCCACCATCTGCAGCGCGGGCGCTGCCCCTGGAGATTCGCCTCGACCTGGGGGGTGGCTGCGTCCTCTCGATTCGGCGAGGCTGAGGGATGTTCTTTCCGGAAGGACGCATCCGGGTCTTTCTTTGCCGGGTGCCGGTGGACATGCGTAAGTCCTTCGACGGGCTCTCGGCCTTGGTGCATCCGACCTTCGCCCAGGATCCCCTGTCCGGGCATTGCTTCGTCTTCGTGAATCGCAGGGCGACCCAGATGAAGGTGCTGTATTGGGATCGAACGGGATACTGTCTCTGGGCCAAGCGCCTGGAGCGGGGTGGCTTTTGGTCGTGGCGGCATCCCCCCAAAGCGGAGATCGACTGGACCGGTCTCAAACTCCTGTTGGAGGGCATCGATGGCGTCCAAAAAAGGCGCCGTTATCGGCACCAAAACGGAGAAAAATTCTCCTGAAACCCGCTGAAATGCTTGCGATATTAAGCAGTTAGTGTTATGATTCTGCTATGGATTTGGCAGAATCTCCCACCCCCAGAAACTACCCCGAAGCCCTCGCTGCCTGGCAGCTGCAGGTCGAGATCAATGCCACCATCCACAAGAAATTTGAAGCCCAAATCCAAGGGCTCCAAAGCCAGCTCGATTGGTTCCGCCAGCAGTTCTTCGGCCAGAAGAGCGAACGGCGCGTCCCTCCGCCTCCGGTCGAGCAGCTGAGTCTCGGTCAGGAGTTTTCTCCGGCGGAAGTCGCACCTGCGCCTCTTCGTATCGTCGCCGCCCATACTCGCGCCGCGCCCAAACGGCCGGAAGATCGGGCCGAAAGCCTGCCCTTCTTCGATGAGAGCCGGGTACCTACCGAAACCATCACCCTCCCGGCTCCCGAGATCGCAGGCCTCGATCCCGACGCCTGCGAGATCATCGATACCAAGGTCAGCTACCGCCTGGCCCAGCGGCCAGGCAGCTATGTCGTCCTCAAATACGAGCGGCCGGTGGTCAAGCTCCGGGAATCGGAGACCCTGCACACCGCCCCGGCTCCCATGGGGGTTCTGGACGGCAGCCGGGCCGATGTCAGCCTGCTGGCGGGAATCCTGACGGATAAGTTCCTGTACCACTTGCCGCTCTATCGGCAGCATCAGCGGATGGTGGCCCAAGGCCTGCGGGTCAGTCGCTCTTGGCTCACCGATCTCGTGCAACGGTCCATTCTGCTCCTGTCCCCCATCTATACGGCCCAGTTTGAGAGCATTCGCCAGTCTCGCGTGCTGACTATGGACGAGACCCCCATCAAGGCGGGACGCCGGGAAAAGGGCAAGATGCACCAAGGGTACTTCTGGCCGGTCTTTGGCGATGCCCAGGAGATCTGCTTTCCCTATGCCGAAAGCCGGGGCACCATCCACATCCGGGAGCTCTTGGGCCCCTTGGCGCCGGGTACGGTGCTCCTGAGCGATGGCTATGCCGCTTATGCCCGCTTCCAGAAAGAAAACGCGGGGCTGATCCATGCCCAGTGCTGGGCCCACAGCCGACGGGAGTTCGTGCGTGCCGAGGCCCACGCCCCGGAAAGGGTGGCCGAGGCCCTGGAGCAGATCCGGGCGTTCTATCGCGTCGAAGATGAGATTCGCAGCCAAGGATTGAGCGGTGCGGACAAGCGGCACTATCGCTATACCCATAGCCGCCCCCGGGTCGCCCAGTTCTTCACTTGGGTCGAACAGCAGCTGACGGATACGGCCTTGCTACCCAGCAATCCCTTCACCAAGGCCCTCGCCTACGTCCACAGTCGCAAGGGGCCGCTGCAGGTCTTTCTGGAAGAACCTGACGTGCCCATCGACACCAACCACATCGAGTGCCAGATCCGACCCATTCCCTTGGGGAGAAAAAACTGGCTCTTCTGCTGGACTGAACTTGGTGCAGAGCATCTCGGTATCATCCAGAGTCTGCTCAGTACCTGCCGCCTGCAGGGGATCGATCCCTACGATTATCTCGTAGACGTCCTGCAGCGGGTCGGTCAGCATCCGGCCAAGGACGTGGCCCAACTCACCCCTCGTCTGTGGAAAGAGCACTTTGCCCAGGCACCCCTGCGCTCCGATCTGCACCGCTTCCAGCAACACCGCTGATTCCACCGCCCACCTCAATCCCGACCAGGCAATAAGCCATCCTGCCTCATGCCAATGGAGGGGGGAAGAACGCCGCTGAGAGACCGGTTACCTTCTGCTGGACTGAACTTGGTGCAGAGCATCTCGGTATCATCCAGAGTCTGCTCAGTACCTGCCGCCTGCAGGGGATCGATCCCTACGATTATCTCGTAGACGTCCTGCAGCGGGTCGGTCAGCATCCGGCCAAGGACGTGGCCCAACTCACCCCTCGTCTGTGGAAAGAGCACTTTGCCCAGGCACCCCTGCGCTCCGATCTGCACCGCTTCCAGCAACACCGCTGATTCCACCGCCCACCTCAATCCCGACCAGGCAATAAGCCATCCTGCCTCATGCCAATGGAGGGGGGAAGAACGCCGCTGAGAGACCGGTTACAAAACACCAAAGGTTTGGGATGATTCCCGAACCTTTTTTTGTTTCTCATTTCCGCACCATTGATCACTGAGCACGAGCTTCAACCACGCCCTAGTGATCACGATAAATCAGATGGTTAGAAGAATATTCTAAACGCTTTTATTTTTAATTTCGCGACGCTGCGTGAACCTGACGCAAGGGTTTACCGAGCGCCGAAAAGCTGCTATCAACACGTATAAGGAAAAACTGTGAAGGCAACTTCACAGGCGGCAGTCGCCCAAAGGTAGGAGGGACTCATGACGATAGGAGCAAGCTCAGCATGATTGGCGAAGGCGTCCTCTGTACAGAAACACT
Organism: Acidithiobacillus acidisediminis; assembly: GCF_023277115.1. Classification (NCBI taxonomy): domain Bacteria; kingdom Pseudomonadati; phylum Pseudomonadota; class Acidithiobacillia; order Acidithiobacillales; family Acidithiobacillaceae; genus Acidithiobacillus; species Acidithiobacillus acidisediminis. Next base: position 1,233,412 of record NZ_JALQCS010000001.1, on the reverse strand, counting down.
TAGACATCTCAAATGCTCACGGAGAAGTGGGCACAATTTGTCTTACCTTTAAACCAGACTTTTGGTGATCACGCCAGTAACTGCAATAGGCTTGTAGAGGAAAACATCAGATGTTTAAAGAACACAATGATAATGATGTAATCCCAGCCCTCCTTTCGCAAGCAGAAATACAAGACCTGGTAGCCCAGATCACCATGGTTAATCTACTCGATCAACATCCTCTGCCCCATGTAGTGACCTACAAAAGAAGATTTATCTACGTGAACCCTGCCGCAGTAGGGCTATTCGATGCCGAGACGACCATGGATTTATTGGGGCAGGATATTACCACGTTCATCCACCCTTTGGACCATGGACGTGTGCTGACGAGACTAGAAATTCTTGGACCGAATAAACTGGCAAATCCTCCATCCCTGACACGCATAACTACCCTAAAGAAAAGATCCAAGAGAATTCTATCCACAAGCATGCTCATCACAGTAAATGGTCAAGAATTTGCCATTGCGAGCGGAACAGATATCACTAACGGCATACACCGATCAGAGCTCGAATCAGACCGCAACTACCAGAGTCTTTTCGAAAACATGCTCGATGTATTCTATCGAACAGACAAAGAAAAACGACTCACTCTCGTCGGTCCAGCTGTAACTAAAATGCTGGGATACAAGCCAGAGGATGTCCTGGGTCTTCCTGCAGCAAGTTTTTATGTTGACCCCAACAAAAGAGAAGAAGTAGTTGCACGAATAGCTCGAGATGGAGAAATAAAAGATTTCCAAGTTGACCTCAAACATAAATCCGGTTATCCGGTTTCGGTAGAAATATCAAGCAGGGCAATTTATGACAGCGAAAATAATGTCATTGGCGTGGAGGGTGTCTTCCGCGATGTAACAGAACAGAATTCAATGAAGGAAAATTTACAGCTTCTTGCTGCAACAGACGAGCTTACTGGGATATTCAATCGTAGGGAGTTTCTCCGCAATGCAGAAATGTGCGTAAAGAAGTTAAAAAGACACCCTGAAACCTCCATACTAGCGATAGTAGACCTCGACAAATTCAAGCAAATTAACGATGATTTTGGGCATTTAAGCGGAGACAAAATTCTAAAAATTTTTACTGAGATTTTTAAGCGTAATCTACGAGAAACAGATATATTTGGTCGCTTAGGAGGAGACGAATTCTCTATCATATTGCAAAGTATTGATAAATCTACAGCTCAGCCTCTCCTTGAAAGAATGTTAAGCGAGCTTAGATCGAAAAGCTTACGGCTCAGAGGCGACGTACAAATAAATATCTCCGCCAGCATTGGTGCCACATTTTTAACGTCCGAAGATCACCCCTTGAATACCGCCCTGGCAAGAGCAGATCAGGCTTTATATCAAGCAAAGAAACATGGCGGTTCTTGTCTTGTGATATACGACTGAGCAGACGATCACAAAATTGCCAGCTTTCGTCGTCAAACTTAGGATCACTCGATACAGGATCAGAGTGAACCGGTTGCAAACCGACTGACCGGTCGGTATTCTCATTCGCGACATTCTGGACATGCAAAGGAGCGACCGTGACCGACTTATTTACTCCCCTACGCCTCGGTGCCGTAGAGATCAACAACCGCGTTCTGATGGCCCCCCTCACTCGTTGCCGCGCCGAGGGAGAGCATGTGCCCACGCCTCTGATGGCAGAGTACTATGCCCAACGCGCGAGCGCAGGCCTGATCATCGCTGAGGCGACCATGATCCTGCCGGGCAACTCGGCCTTTTGGCACGAGCCGGGCATCTATTCCCCTGCACAGATTGCCGGTTGGCGCCTAACCACCGATGCCGTGCATGCCGCTGGCGGCAAAATCGCCTTGCAGATCTGGCACGGTGGGCGGGCCTGCCATCCTGACCTCAATGACGGCGCGATCCCCGTCGCTCCCAGCGCCATTGCTATCTCCGGCGAAGAAGTCCACACCCCCAAAGGGAAGCAGTCATATACCGTGCCGCGAGCTTTGCAGGATGCCGAAATTCCCGCCATCGTTGCTGGCTTTGCGCAGGCTGCGCGCAATGCCAGGGAGGCAGGCTTCGATATGGTCGAAGTACATGCCGCCAACGGTTATCTCATCGATGAGTTTTTGCGCGACGGCAGTAACCAGCGGCAAGCCCCGTACGGCGGCAATCGCGAGGCCCGGGCCCGCTTCCTTTTTGAGGTCTTGGACGCGGTCAGCGCGGCCATCGGCGCGGATCGGGTGGGTGTGCGCTTCTCGCCCCTCAACAGTTTCAACGACATGCAGGATAGTGATCCCGTCGGGCTCTACACTTGGTTGGCCGAGACGCTCAATGATCGGCATCTGGCCTTTGTGCATCTGATGCGTGCCGATTTCTATGGCAAGCAGCAGGCGGATGTGTTGGGCCCGGTGCGTAAGCACTATCAAGGCAATCTCATCGCCAACATGGGCTACAGCCCGGCGGAGGCCGAAACGGCTGTCGCAGAAGGCTTAGTCGATGCCGTCGCCTTTGGTACCTCCTTTTTGGCCAATCCCGATCTACCCGCGCGCATCCGCAAGGGGTCGGCGCTCAATGAGCCCAACCCGGCCACTTTTTATACGCCTGGGCCAGAGGGCTACACGGACTATCCTACTCTAGCGATTTGAGGCCGCCCCTCGATAGGGACTTCACCAGTTAGGGCGTCTCTGCCAAGAGGCGCCGTAGCTGCGTGATTCCACCCCGCGGCAAAGGCTTGCCATCCCGGGGTGAGGCGGGACTGCGACGATCCTCATCCAAGGCAAAGACGACAAGACGCAAGGGAACCCCTTCGTATTCTAACTGAAAGCTGGGGTAGTCCTGCGGCTGCGCATCGCCAAATCGCAACCGCTGCCAGCCCTCCTCGTATTCGACCTGCGCATCCAACAGAAAGAACAGCACCGATTCCGGCGCATCCGCAAATAAATGCAGGGTGATCTTGCTATGCTCAGTCGCGTCACCCTCCCACACCGGGCCGACGAGCCTAGGCTGAAATTCTTGCAGCCACTGCATCGCCTGCAAGGCGAGTTCCCGCAAGCGGCGCAGGGCCAAAGGCTGAGTATCAGCATGGAACAACTGCAGACGGGCCTGAAGTTCATCATGAATTTCCGTATTGCTGGGCCAGTGCTGCTGCGCCTCTACCCCCAGACGCCGTGCGGCCTTCTCCTTGGCACTACGAAAATCCCCTACGGCCTCATCGACCATGATTCTGGCTGCTTCTACTGCCAGCAGGCGCCGCAGGCGTTGTGGAGACTTGGCCATGCTTGACTCCGTCGTTGTCCGGAAAGCCCCTAGGCGATAAGATACCGCAGACGCGAGGATGGCGGAATTGGTAGACGCACTGGATTTAGGTTCCAGCGCCGCAAGGCGTGGGAGTTCGAGTCTCCCTCTTCGCACCACTTTATTGTTTGAGGTAAGCGTGCAGAATGTCAGCTGAAGCTCAGGAAGTCGATGACAGCCCCTATTGTTGCTGTTCGGCGGCCACCTTCCAGGAAATTCTCGAGCGCCAGCAGGCGCAACCATTGCCGTTCATGGAACTTCTGATGGTACATGCTGGCTGCGGTAGCGGCTGTGGCAGCTGTATAGAGGAATTGGAGCAATACCTCCGGGCGCATGACGCCTATATCGAAGATTGAGCCTCCCCTGCTCTTTCGCGTCCCCGGTTTGGCTGCCTAGCGGCGACGCGGAAACCCTCTGGGCCCCATTCTTTTCTCTGCGCGAAAAGGTTTCTCTGCGGCGGGAAATCTGGTCCACACCAGATCAGGATCGGATTGCCGTTGATTGGATCGACGCCAATCCTGAAGCCCCGCTACTCGTGTTATTCCACGGTCTCGGGAGTAGCAGCCGCGGACATTACGCCCTGTCGCTTGGCGCCGCGCTCCAACACCGTGGCTGGGGCGGCTGTTTTGTCAATTTTCGTGGCTGTGGCGGCATTGATAATCTGCTTCCGCGCGCCTACCACGCCGGCGACAGCGATGAAATTGCCTGGATCATCGAGCGCCTTGCCTCCCCCGCCCGCCCACTCTATGCCGTCGGGGTATCCCTGGGCGGGAATGCCCTCCTCAAGTATCTGGGGGAAGACCGCCCACCGCTGCTGACCGGTGCGGCAGCAGTCTGCGCACCCGTGGATCTCATCGCCACGGCTGCTCACATTGCCCAACAACGTTTCTATGACTGGTATTTCGTTCACACCCTGCAACGCCAAATGGGACGCTACGCGCGCCGCTTTCCACAGCTCGTAGACTGGTCTGCGGTGCATCGCGCCAAGACCCTGCGGGCCTTCGACGATGCCTTCACCGCACCAGTGCATGGCTTTTCTGATGCCATGAGTTACTGGCAACAGAGTTCCTCCGGGCCCGGTCTACAGCGCATCACCGTACGCTCCTTGTTGATCAATAGTCGCAATGATCCTATCGTACCCATAGACGCAGTCGAGAAATGGCCGCGAAGTAAGGCAGTGCATGCCTGCTTTACCCAGTATGGTGGTCATGTTGCCTATGTGCAGGGCAGGTTTCCCGGACGAACGCGCTGGTTACCAGCACAGATCCTGCGATTTTTTCAGGGAGAAGAACCCCATGCAGAAGCATAGTCACGTCATCGCGCCGCGCCTGCGGATCTTGCTTGCAGAGGCCATTGCCATTGGACCCGGTAAGGCAGAACTGTTGCAACGCATTGCGGAGAAAGGCTCGATTTCCGCAGCAGCGCGGGCAATGAACATGAGCTATCGCCGGGCTTGGCTCCTGGTGGACACCATGAATCGATCCTTCGTTGGCCCTTTGGTGGGCACCGCGACCGGCGGCACCCGTGGCGGTGGCGCCTATCTGACGGAGCTGGGCAAGGAAGTCCTCGCCCATTACGAAGCCATGGAAGAAAAGGCCAACACCGCGCTGGCCGAGGATATCGCCCGATTCCGCCAGTGGTTGCGCCCTGATGGCCCCCTTCCCCCCAGCCACGGCACGCCAGAATGAAGGGCCTCCTACGCGAGATTCTCTGTAGCCGAGTCTATGACGTCGCTCGAGAGACTCCTCTAGAGGCTGCACCCAAGCTGAGCGCGCGGCTTGGAAGAGAGGTGCTGTTCAAACGCGAGGACCTGCAGCCAGTATTCAGCTTTAAGATCCGCGGTGCTTACAACCGTATTGCCCAGCTCAGCGCCGAGGAACGTCAGCGGGGCGTGATCGCTGCCAGTGCTGGCAACCATGCCCAGGGCGTGGCCCGCAGCGCCCAGTTCTTGGGAATTCAGGCGGTGATCGTCATGCCCCGCACGACTCCCGAAATCAAGGTGCGGGCGGTGCGTGCCTTAGGCGCGGAAGTCATTTTGCATGGCGACAGCTACTCCGATGCCCAGGCCCATTGCCAGCAGCTCATAGCCGAGACAGGGATGGTTTTCATCCATCCCTTTGACGACCCCCTGGTGATTGCCGGTCAGGGCACCGTAGGGGCCGAGCTGTTGCGTCAGCGCGGAACGGGACTGGGTGCCGTCTTCGTGCCCGTGGGGGGAGGCGGACTGATTGCTGGCGTAGCCGCCTATCTCAAAAGCATCGTTCCAGAAATCCGCATCATTGGCGTCGAGCCCTTTGAAGCAGACGCCATGTACCAATCTTTACAGGCAGACGAACGCATCGAACTCGAGCAAGTGGGGATCTTTGCCGATGGGGTCGCGGTGCGGCGCGTAGGCGAGCATACCTTCGCCCTGTGTCGAAAATATGTCGATCAGGTTGTACGGGTAAGCAACGATGAAATCTGCGCCGCCATCAAGGACGTCTTTGACGAAACCCGCACAGTAATGGAGCCTGCCGGGGCGCTGGCCGTAGCCGGATTGAAACGCCTGGCGATGGAAGAGTCGACGCAGGAGAAACACGGGGCCTGGGCCGCCATTCTGTCAGGTGCCAACATGAATTTCGACCGCTTGCGCTTCATTGCGGAACGGGCCGAAATTGGCGAGGCGCGGGAGGCCCTCTTTGCCGTCACCATACCTGAGCGTCCTGGCGCATTTCAGGCCTTTTGTGCCGCAATCGGTGGCCAGCGGGTCATCACCGAATTCAACTATCGTTTGCATCGGCGTGACGAGGCACAAATCTTTGTCGGAGTAGCGGTGCAGGATCGAGAAGATGCCAAACGGCTCTTGCACGGCCTACAACAGCTGGGCCACACCGCCCTCGACCTCAGCGACGATGAGATGGGCAAATTGCATATCCGCCACATGGTGGGTGGTCATGCCCTGCTCGCCCGTCATGAGCGCATCTTCCGCTTTGAGTTTCCCGAGCGCCCGGGCGCCCTGATGGAGTTTCTCGCCAAGATTGGTGGGCGCTGGAACATCAGTCTCTTCCATTATCGCAATAATGGCGTCGACTTCGATCGCGTCCTTGCTGGCTTCGAGGTGCCCAACAGCGACGCGCGGGAGTTTGAAGCGATGCTACAAGGCCTGGGGCTTCCCTATGCCGAAGAGACGGAAAACCCCGCCTATCGTTTCTTTCTCGAACCCGGAGAAGAGCGTGAGCCGCGCCTACATGTCGCGGGCGAACATCAGGCGTAGCGACTCCCCGATACCGCGTGCCAGGCCATGCCAGCGCTGTGCCAAATCAGCGTCGAGATGATCGAGCAAGGTTTCGTGAAAGAGCTGCAGCCAGTCATCCACCAAGGCGTTCGTCACCCCAACTGGCGCATGCTTGTCACCCAGGGCGTAGCGAAAATCCTGGTAGGGCAAACCGCCCATCACGGTCCACCAATAATGGGTGAGACGTTCCTTGTGCAGGGTCCAATCGCCCACAATGCCAAAGGGCTCGGCCAAGGTAGGATGCCGTTGAATACGATCATAAAAATCATCCACCACCACGCGGATGGTGGGGAGGCCGATCTTTTGGCAAAGAGGCTCCAGTTTGCGCTTGGCAGGAAGGACGGGCAATTCGTCAGCCATGACGGCCTCTCACTTCATCAGAAAAGCAGATGATACCCCGCTAGGGCGCTGCCACCTAGCCTTGCGTGAGCATCTGCGTGTAACGGCGCACCCAGGACTGCGCCTCACGCAGGCGATAAGTCATGATCCAGGATGGATGCGGGAGATGGGAGATGGTTACCGATCCACCGGAAAATAATCGCCGAACCGTGGCCTCGACCTCACGCCCCAGGGCGATGATACGCTTGGGAGCCAGTACGGCCATTTCATCGAGAAAGCGCTGCTCGATAATCCGCTGGGCGGCATCCGGCAGGTCGGGATAGTTGCAGTTTTTGTTGTCCCGCACATAGCCCACGGCAGAGACGTTGCTGACATAGAATTCGCGATAGAACTTTTCGGCACCAATGTTCTGTACCACGCGATGAAAAAAATTGGCCGAGGGCTCCGTCTCGTTGCGCGGCAGCTGGGTATCCGGGAGCAAATTCGCCAGGCTACGAAAATCCAGCAGAGGAATGCCCGTCAAGCCCGCGCCCAGGCGTCCCGGGTTGAGTCCTACGATCACGGTTTGGGGCAGAGGCTCGGGAACATATTGCTGCCAGAATTGCTCCGCTATGGGCCGATACGGCAGAAACTCCCGCAGCATCGTAATGCCACGCTCCTGCAGAAGACTGGCAAAGGCATCATCTTGCAGGTACTGGTCTTGGACAACAAAAAGGGGATTGTTCATATGCAGACATTGGCCGATGTGGCTGGAACTGGCGGAGAGAGTGGGATTCGAACCCACGGTACCCTTTTGGAGTACACAGCATTTCCAGTGCTGCACCTTCGGCCGCTCGGTCACCTCTCCGGAGGGCTGAAGTGTAGCCCAGTTGCCCATTGCAGGCAATCAAAACAGGTTGGCGATTATGCTGCACATACTTGAATATCTACCACCCGCAGCACGGAGCAGAATTTTCATCGATAAGTTGAACCAGCACCTTGCGGCATGATACAAATAATGACCAGAAATAAGCACTAATTAAAGCTTTCTTACGTAGGAGCGCTCCATGGAACTACTTTACACCAACGCATCCGTCAGCATCAGTGAACTCAAGAGGAATCCCACAGCTGTCATTGAAGAGGCAGATGGCTTTCCCGTCGCCGTCCTCAACCATAACCGGCCTGCCGCCTATCTGGTACCCGCCGCCGCTTTTGAGGCCATGATGGAGAGGCTCGACGACATCGAACTGGCCATGCTAGTGAAGGAACGCGAGAGCGAGCCCACCGTCCGAGTCAGCCTCGATGAGCTATAGCCTCGAATTTCAGGAAACCGCCTGGAAGGAATGGAAGAAGCTCGACCACACCCTGCACGAGCAATTCAAGGTCAAACTACGGGAGCGGCTGGAAAACCCCCGCGTCGAATCTGCCCGTCTCTCGGGCATGCCTGACTGCTACAAGATCAAACTGCGCGCCGCCGGCTACCGGCTAGTGTATCGGGTATTCGACGAGCGAGTCGTGGTGGCCGTCGTGGCCGTGGGCAAGCGGGAAGACAGCGCGGTATATCGCAAAGCCAAGGGGCGGATGAAGTGAACGTGTCTCAAAAAGCCAGGATTTCGCGTTTTTGCCCTTTGGGAAGGCTGCTGACAATACTCTGGATCCGCGTAAGCACACCGGAGCGGTCATTGGTGAAACGAATGCCCATGGACGGCGGATGACCATCGCGGTTGTCCTTGGGCATGATCCAGATCACCTTGCCCTGCAACGGGGTACGCTGACCGTTGTCGGGCAAAGTGATCATGAGCAGCACGTCCGCGCCCATGGGCAACAGATTGGGCGTCTCCACCAGAATGCCGCCGCCGCGCACCTGCGGCAGGAAATAGCGTTGCACCGATTCGGCATCGCGCAATACGACCGAGAGTGCACGAGCTGCAGGATCCATCGTACTCATTGATCTTTGCCTCCAAAATACCAGCGCCACAGCAGGCGTTCCAACCGCATGGGGATCTGCAGATTCTGTCTGAGATCCGTCGCCAGCTGTAGCCACGCCTGATAGTCTAGCCACAACTCCCCAGCCGCACGTGCCGCAATCCAGGCCGGCAAGCCAGTCGGAAAATATTGCGCCGTCAGTCCTTGTTGTAGTCGAAAAATGTCTCGATACAAGTCCAGCATGGTGTCGCGGAGCCATAGAATCCGCTCTTCCTCCTTGCCCCACTTTGCCACCAACGGCCAAATCTGTTCCGTACGCGGGACAGCAGGGAGCAAGACCCGCTGCAACCCCGGAACTTCGCCCCAGATCTCGCTGCCAGCGAGCTCCAGGGCACGCGCCGGCCGATCTGCGTAGTGCTGGGCAAGCAGGGAAACATCTTCTTCCTTGACCCCCCTATTGCGCAGATAATCGGCACAAGCGGCGACATCGGCGATCGGCGCGCCAAGGCGTTGGCAACGCGAGCGAATCGTCGGTAGCAGTCGAGATGGGCTGCCACTCAACAACAGGATCCGCGCACGTGGCGGTGGCTCCTCCAAACCCTTGAGCAGGGCATTCGCCGCCGCTGTACTCATCTGCTCGGCAGCGAGGACACGCAGCACGCGCAACGGCCCCGACTGAGGGGTGTACGCAAGAAAATCGATACCTTCGCGGACCTGTTCGATACCCAAGGTCTTGCCATTTTTGGCTACCAGTTCGAGGTAGTCAGGATGATTTCCGGCCTCGAGCAGATGGCAGGAGAGACAGTGACCACAGGACTGCGCACCACTCTCATGACACAACCATAAGCGTACGAGTTGCGCTGTCCACAGCGCGCTCAAGCTATCGGCGCTGCCTTCCACGAGCACGGATTGCGACAGCCCCTGCGCGCGACTCGCGGCAAGCCAAGGCGGCGGACGAAAATATTGTCTGGCGTTGCTATCCATCTTTCCCATTGATGGCTGGAATTCGATCTCGCAGTCCTTGGCGCAGCTGCATCTCCACTTGAGGCAGCGGCAGACTCGCGTCGACACGATAAAAACGCTGCGGCTCCTCTGCGGCACGGGCGGCAAAGGCTGCCTGCGCGCGGCGAAAAAAATCGATGCTTTCCCGTTCCAGGCGGTCGGGACGCCTCTCCCGGATGCGCTCTGCAGCCAGTTCGGGGGCGAGATCGAGCCAAAAGGTCAGATCCGGTTGGCGAGAAATCTCCGCCCAACGCGAGAGTTCAACGATGCGACTGAGGGGGAATCCTCGGCCACCGCCCTGGTAGGCAATGGTAGAATCTTCAAAGCGATCACAGAGCAATACCTTACCTGCCGCCAAGGTCGGCAAGATCCGTTGGCGCAAGTGATTGCGGCGCCCCGCATAAAGTAGGAGCAGCTCTTCTTCGACATCAAGCTGCAGGTCCGGGTCGAGAAAGATACTGCGCAGGGCCTCCCCCAGAGGGCCACCACCCGGCTCCCGACTGCGCTCCACCTGGTAACCGAGGGCGTGGATCTGCTCTGCCAAGTAGGGCAAGACGGTACTTTTTCCGGCCCCCTCGATCCCCTCGAGGGTAATGAAATATCCCGTTTCTGTGGTCATTGTTTCGTACTCGGCTGGAGATAGCGCTGAATCTGCTGCTGATGCTCGGTAAAGCCCTTAGAGTAATGATATTCGCTGCCTTTGGCGATGAAGTACAGGTCACTGCTGGGGGCGGGATGGAGAACCGCCTGCAGCGCCTGGAGCGAAGGCATGGCGATGGGCGTGGGCGGCAAACCCGCATGCAGGTACGTATTGTAGGGGCTTGGTACTTGCATTTGCTGCGGCTGCAGGTGGCCTGTGTAGGCTTTCCCCAGGGCGTAGATGACGGTGGGGTCGGATTGCAGGGGCATGCCCGCCTGCAGGCGATTCAGAAACACGGCGGCGATACGCTCTTGCTGCGCCAACGGTGCCCCCTCTCGCTGCACGATGGAGGCGAGAATCAGTGCCTGGTAGACATTCCGTAACGGTAAATCTGCGGCGCGGCCCTGCCACGCCCGGGTCAATTCCAGAGTCATCCCCTGGGCCGCTTGCCGCAACAAGGTGATAGCGGGTTCGCCAGGAACATAGCGGTAACTTTGCGGCAAAAGACAACCTTCGGCGCTACCGTGGGCATCTGCCAAGCCACCCAGAAAGTGGGGCAACTGCGCTGGTGGCGGCAAGCCCCCGTGCTCCAGATATGGGGAGCTGCGCAGTCGTTGGTAGACCTGCTGCAAATCCATCCCGGGGATGATGGTAAAGGTGAGAGGTTGGGATTTGCCCGAACGCAGGACCGAGAGCACAGCGGCCATACCGACCCGACCGCGGAATACATACAGGCCTGCCCGCAGTGGCGGGCGTCCATCGATCTGCCACAGCAAGCGAAATAGCATCGGAGAGGGCAGCAGCCCCTCGCGCTGCAGGGCACGCATACTGACGTCGACGCTCGCACCCAAGCGGATGGGAACCGTGACTCCAGCGGCGGGCAGGGAGATGGGATAATACAATGCCCACAACGCCCAGCCGAGCAATGCCAGGACGGTAAACAGCAGGAGCAAGATGCCCCGCAACAGCCATCTTCTCACGCCATCTCCGGAAACAGCCCGAGTTGCTGTCCCCACCCAGCCAGACGCTGCGCCAGACTACCCTGCGCGCCGGGAAGATCACGCTCCTGCCACCGCCGCACTGGCCAGGAGCAAATCAGGCTATTGCAAAAAAGGATCTCTTCCGCTCGCTCTAGCGCCTCGGCAGGCTCTCGTACCACTTCCACCGTCAGGCCCCAGGACCGGGCCTGTTGCAGGATAGCGCCCAACTGAATGCCGGCAATCCCGCCGTCCTGTAAATCCGGGGTCAGCAACCGGTCGCCAATGCGCCAGCACAGATTACTCTGGATGCCTTCGCGCAAATTGCCAGCCTGGTCACAGAGCACGGCCTCCTGCCACTCTTCCGGTAGGGCACGCCATGCCATGATCTGATTGAGACGGTTAAGGGTCTTTACGGTCAGATACTCCTCTCCACACTGCAGCGGGACCGCAGAAAGGCCGGCACAGACACCTTCCTGCCAATAACGCTTGGGGCGCAATGGCCAATCCTGCAGGAGGAATAACAGCGTTGCGGCGCTCCGCTGCGGCGTCGCATAGCCCTGTCCCTCGCTTCGCACGCACAAAATTTTCAACACGAGCCGCTGATGGGGGTTGGTTGCGGGAAGGCTCGCAAGCAGGTCCTGCCACAGGCAGGTCAAGGAATGATCGTCTGGTAGGGCCATCCCCAGGGCAGTTGCTCCCTGCCGCAAACGCCGCAAATGTTCTGCCCAAAAGAGGGGCCGTAAAGCAATGACGGCGATGGTTTCGAAGAGACCATCGCCGTATTGGGTTGCCCGTGCCAGGGAGTCGACAGCCGCAGGGTCCTGCAGAATACCGTCGACGCTGCAAGCAAGGACCGCCACGGGCCCTCAGTCGTGGAACTTGCGAAACACGAGGGTGCTGTTGGTACCGCCGAAACCGAAAGAGTTGCTCAACGCCACATCGATGGCCTGATGGCGCGCCACATTGGGGACATAATCCAGATCACAGCCCTCACCAGGCTGCTCCAGATTGATGGTGGGTGGCAGGATGCCCTGATGCATCGCCAAGGTCGTAAAGACTGCCTCGATACCCCCAGCTGCCCCAAGCAAATGGCCCGTCATGGACTTGGTGGAACTCATGGCGATGCGCTTGGCATGGGGTCCAAAAACAGCCTTCACCGCCTCCGTCTCTGCAAGATCGCCGAGCGGTGTGGAGGTACCATGCGCATTGATATAGTCCACTGCATCGGTAGGCAAACCCGCATTGCGCAGGGCTACCTGCATGCAGCGTGCAGCACCTTCCCCACCATTGGCTGGTTGGGTCATATGATAGGCGTCGGCACTCATGCCATACCCAACCACCTCGGCGTAGATCTTGGCACCACGACGGCGGGCAAAATCGAGCTCTTCCAGGACGAGAATGCCAGCACCCTCGGCCAACACGAAGCCGTCCCGCTCTGCGTCCCAGGGCCGACTGGCCTGCTCCGGTGAATCATTGCGGGTCGACAGGGCGCGCGCCGCAGAAAAACCGCCCAGGCCCAACGGGCTGATGGCAGCCTCGGCACCGCCTGCAATCATCACATCGGCATCGCCGTACTCGATGAGCCGTGCCGCATCGCCAATGGAATGCGTTGCCGTAGAACAGGCCGTCGCCATAGCAATATTCGGGCCTTTCGCGCCGTAGAGGATCGACACATGGCCGGAAACCATGTTGACGATACAACGAGGAATGAAGAAGGGGGAGATCCGTCGTGGCCCACTTTCCATAACCACCGAGTGCTCGGCTTCGATTCCCGGCAATCCACCAATGCCACTGCCAATGGAGACACCAACGCGTTCGGCGATTTCTGGCGTGATTTTGAGCCCCGAATCTTCCATCGCTTCCATGGCAGCGGCAAGGCCGTAATGAATGAACGGCTCCATCTTGCGCGCTTCTTTGACCGGCAAATATTGGCCGACATCAAAGCCTTTCACCTCACCAGCAATTTGCGAGGCATAGGGCTCTGGGTCGATGCGCGTAACCCGAGCAATACCGCTCCGGCCATGAACGATGCTGTCCCAGGAGCTGGGTACACCAATCCCGACGGGAGAAACAATTCCCAGGCCGGTCACTACAACGCGTCTTTTCAAAGAAGATACTCCACACCCAACGATCGGATAATCTTAGGCATCCTGCTTGGGCAGGTGCGCACTGACGTAATCGATCGCCTGCTGCACCGTGGAAATCTTTTCTGCTTCTTCGTCTGGGATTTCGCAGTCGAACTCTTCTTCCAGAGCCATTACCAATTCAACATTATCCAAGGAATCGGCACCCAGATCATCGGCAAAGGAAGCCTCATTGGTGACTTCGTCTTCGTTCACACCCAACTGCTCGACGACCACTTTTTTCACACGTGCTGCGATATCATCCATGGGAGAAACTCCTCAGTTGGTAAAAATTATTTTCGGCGGAATTGGACCACAGCTAGCGCGGTCCTGTAAAGGTAAAGAGACTCAGCCCATCCACAAACCACCATTCACCTGCAGGGTCTCACCGGTAATATAGCCAGCCTCGGCGGATGCCAGGAAGGCCACGGCGGCCGCCACATCCTGCCCTGTGCCCAAGCGCGCGGCGGGGATTTGCGCCAGCAGGTGCTCGCGCTGGCTGTCGCTCAAGGCGGCGGTCATATCCGTGGCGATGAAGCCCGGCGCCACACAATTGACGGTCACTCCACGCCCCGCCACTTCGCGCGCCAGGGCGCGACTGAAGCCCATGACGCCGGCCTTGGCCGCTGCGTAATTGCTCTGCCCGGCATTGCCCATCATTCCTACCACCGAAGTGATGCTGACGATACGCCCATACTGTGCTTTGATCATATCCCGCACACAAAGCCGACTGAGGCGATAGACGGCGCGCAAGTTGGTATGCAGCACGCGATCCCAATCTTCATCCTTCATCCGCAGCAGCAACTGATCGCGGGTGATGCCAGCGTTGTTGATCAGGATACTGGGCGCACCCAGATCGCCACGAATCTGCGCCAGCGTCGCGTCCATGGCCGCATCGTCGGTGACGTCCAAGACATAACCCCGCCCCTGCGCAGCAATCTTGGCAGATAATGCCGCAGCACCCGACTCACTGGTTGCAGTGGCCGCTACCCGGGCCCCACGGGAGAGAAATTCCTCGACAAGAGCCGCACCAATCCCGCGGCTGCCACCGGTTATCAACACCACCTGACCATCCATTGCCGAACGCATTAGAGATCTTCCAGGGCCATGACGAAGCTCTTTTCGTCATCCAAGGACAGCATACGCAGACTGGGCTCAATCCGTTTTCCGAGCCCGGACAAGACCTTACCCGGCCCCATTTCGACAAAGGTAGTGGCGCCCTGACGGGCGAGGAAGCGAATGCTTTCGGTCCAGCGCACGGGCGAGAATATCTGCCGTCGCAAAGCCTCACGAATGGCGGCAGGGTCGCGATGACTTTGTGCATCGACATTCTGTACCAGGAGCATATTGGGACTGCGAATCTCTACCTGGGCAAGATCGGCAGCAAAGGCTTCTGCCGCCTCGGTCATCAGGGAACAGTGACTGGGCACACTGACCGGTAGCAGAACCACCTTCTTGGCACCGGCATCCTTGGCCCGCTCACTGAGTCGCTCGACTGCGGCGCGCTGGCCGGCCACGACGATCTGTCCCGGGGCGTTGAGATTGGCCAGCTCCAGTACCTCTCCCTGCGCCTCGCGCTGGCACAGGGCACGCAGATCTTCCTCGGCAATGCCAAGGACGGCGGCCATCGCCCCAGCGCCCTCGGGGACAGCATCCTGCATCAGCGCACCGCGACGGGCAACGAGGTGTAAGGCATCGGAAAAATCCAGACTGCCTGCCACCACCAGCGCGGTATACTCACCCAAGGAGTGACCGGCGACGAAGTCCGGGGCGGAACCGCCCTCTTCCTCCCAGGCGCGGAACACTGCGTAACCTGCCGTAAGCATGAGGGGTTGTGTCCATCGGGTCTGATTCAGTTCCTCGACGGGGCCTTCCTGCGCCAGTTGCCAGAGATCCCGGTGCAGCAGATCCGAGGCCTCGGTAAACACCTCGCGCAGTACCGGACGACTGGCGCTGATGGCAGCGAGCATCCCGATCGATTGTGACCCTTGACCCGGAAAAACAAAGGCTATGGAACCCTGCACTGCAATCTCCTTGCATTCATTAGTTGGCTTGGCGCTCAGACCCAGCGTAGCAGGGCCGAGCCCCAGGTAAAACCACCGCCGAAGGCCTCGAGCAGGAGCAACTGCCCAGGGCGGAAACGTTGCACGGCACTATCCAAGGCCAACGGCACAGACGCCGCGGAGACATTGCCATGCTCACCGACAGTTAGCACAACCCGATCCATCGGCAGACCCAATTTTTCTGCCGTCGCCTGAATGATGCGAATGTTGGCCTGATGCGGCACCAGCCAGTCAATATCACTACCCTGCAGGCCATTGGCAAGCAAGGTTTCCTGCACGATTTCCCCTAAAGTACGCACCGCCATGCGAAAGACGGCATTTCCCTGCATCTGCAGATGACTCTCGGCCTCCGGTACCTGCAGAAGCTCGGCGTACCGCCCATCCGCATGCAGGTGCGTAGAAAGGATCCCTGGGCTCTCTCCTGCACTGAGAATAACTGCGCCCGCGCCATCGCCGAAGAGGATACAGGTGCTGCGGTCCTGCCAGTCGACAATGCGGGACATGGTCTCGACCCCGATCACCAAGGCCTTTTTCGCCGACCCATTGCGCAAAAACTGATCGGCAGTGGCGAGGGCATAAATGAACCCCGTACACACCGCTTGCACATCAAAGGCGGCCGCGCCCTGATTCCCCAGGCGCGCCTGCACCAGACACGCGGTACTGGGGAAAATCTGATCCGGTGTCGTCGTCGCGACAATGATGAGATCGATGTCTGAAGCCTTGAGTCCTGCGGCCAAAAGGGCACGTTCCGCCGCCCGGGTGGCCATATCGACGCTGCCCTGCCCTTCTGCCGCCAGATGCCGCTGATGAATACCCGTTCGGGCAACGATCCACTCGTCGCTGGTGTCGACCCAGCCACTCAATTCGTGGTTATCGAGCACCCTCTCCGGCAAGTAGGAGCCGGTAGCGATGAGTTGACTATATTTTGGCATCAGGCGCTGTTGCGAATCACTTGGGCCAGATCGTCTTGCACTACCTTAGCAATCTCCAAGGTAAGGCGATGGCGTGCCTCGGCAATGGCTACTTCCACAGCGCGAGCGAAAGCCAAGCGATCGGCGTTGCCGTGACTTTTGATGATGATCCCGTTGAGACCGAGCAGGGTGGCACCATTATACTGCCGTGAATCGAGGCGACGGCGGAGCTGCTGCAAAATAGGACGATTGATGAGATAGGCCAGACGCCCGTAGGTGCTGCGCGTGTAGCTGGCGCGCAGTTCCTGGCGCACCATTGCCGCCAAGCCCTCGGAGGTCTTGAGAAAGACATTGCCAACAAAGCCATCACAGACCAGCACGTCACAGCCGCCTTGGTATACCTGCGAGCCCTCGACGTTACCGACAAAATTCAGGTGACTCTGGCGCAGCAGAACGTTGGCCGCCTTCACCAGTTCGTTGCCCTTGATTTCCTCAGAGCCAATATTGAGCAGACCCACCCGCGGCTTAGCCGTGCCCGTCACCTGGGCAAAAAGGATCGCGCCCATGACGGCAAACTGGAGGAGATGTTCCGGGTGACAATCTACATTTGCGCCCAAATCCAGGACCAGGACCCGACCGTGCTGGGTAGGTAGAAAGGCCGCAATAGCCGGCCGATCGATCCCCGGGATGGTGCGCAGGAAGACCTTGCCCATGGCCATTAGCGCGCCGGTATTGCCAGCGCTGACCACGGCGTCCACGTGACCATCCCGCAACAGACCGATGGCCACGTGCATGGAGGAATCGCGCTTGCCGCGCAGCGCCTGCGAGGGCGCCTCGTCCATCGCCACCACCTGACTGGCGTGCTGGATCTGGATCTGTGCGGATCCTTTCAAACGGCTGCGCTGCAGCTCCGAACGCAGAACGGCCTCGTCACCAACGAGGCGGAACTGCACATCGGGATAGTCCTTGATGAGGCCAACGAGGGCACGCAGGACCGTGCGCGGTCCTGAGTCGCCACTCATGGCATCGACGGCAATCTGCGGCAACTTGTTGGCGTCCGGAAAGCGCTTCAGGCGTCGACGGACTTCCGTACCATTTCGCGGCCCTTGTAGTAGCCGCACTCCGGACAGACGTGATGCGGCAGCTTGCTCGCTCCGCAATGATCACAGGTCGACCGGTTGGTCGCTGTCAGAAAATCGTGGGCCCGACGCATGTCGCGCTTAGATTTGGATGTTTTACTCTGGGGAACTGCCATGATCTCGCTTCTCCATCAACAAATACGGACTTGTATCGAGGCTCGGCACCTCGACCCCCGAAACCGGGCAAGCGCCGGAGGTCCACTCCGCACAACGCGGCAGGAGCGGCAGTGCCAACAGCGCCTCTTCTTCCAACCATTCCTGCAGGGCCAGGGTACCTCCCGGCGCCAGCACCACTTCCCGCTGCGCATCTACGGCTGCCAAGGTCGCTTCCACTTCGGCGATCCCCACCTGGATGTCTTGCCGAAGCTCCCAGGGCATGGCACCCAGACAGCGCTCACAGCGCAAGAGTCCCCGAATACGCAGTACTCCATCTGCGAGCACGACCCGCCCGCGGCGTTCCAATTGCAGATCGACCGTTACCGAATCCAGCCGCTGCACGGCCTGCTGCAAGCGCAGCCAGGCGCCAAAATCCGGCTCTCCATGCAATCGCTCTCCCGTGGTAGACACTCGGGAAATCAATAAGGTGGAAGCGCGCGCCGCAGTCATGAGGGCGGCATATTACCGAGCCCGGCGGCGAGAGTAAAGTATATCATCGCATAGTCGCCTTGGATGGATCGGAACTCGCTGCGTTTGACCCGATTATGCCGGGTTATCTAGAATAGAAAAAGTAGATGGGAGGCCTCTGCCCTCCCATTTTTTGCATCTTCTCTCTGGCAATTTCGAGGTGGATTTTGGACGCAGTCCTGGCATTGGCCGATGGCCGTATCTTTCATGGTGCAGGCTTTGGCGCCGCCGGCTTACGGGCGGGTGAGGTTTGCTTCAACACGGCAATGTCGGGATACCAGGAAATCTTGACCGATCCCTCCTACCGCGGGCAGATCGTTACCCTGACCTATCCCCATATCGGCAATGTTGGCGTCAATGCAGAAGATGCGGAGGGGCGAGAAATATTCTGCGCCGGGCTGCTCGTACGCACTCTACCCCGGGCTGCCAGCTGTTGGCGCGCCCAGGAAGACCTCAACGACTATCTACAACGGCATGGCATACCCGGCATGGCGGAATTCGACACCCGAGCCCTCACGCGGCACTTGCGCGAACATGGCGCACAGAATGGCGCCCTTGCGGTCGGTACATCCATCTGCGTCGACACTGTGCTGGCCGCGGCTCGCGCCTTTCCCGGCTTGGAGGGCGCCGATCTCATCGCCGAGGTGACCGACGGTCAGCAACAGGAATGGCGACAAGGCAGCCCAGCCCCCGAGCACGGCTACATCAGCCAAGAGCCAGCAACAGAGAAGAAGCATCATGTGCTGGTCATGGATTTTGGTGCCAAGCGCAACATCCTGCGCCTCCTGGCCGATCGGGGCTGCCGCGTCACCGTGTTGCCGCCGAACAGCAGCGCAGCCGAAATCCTGGCGCTGGATGCCGATGGTGTATTGTTCAGCAATGGCCCCGGCGATCCCGCCGCCTTGACGCAGGCACAAGATACCCTGCGTACGGTGGTCGAGTCGGGGATGCCCACCTTTGGGCTCTGCCTCGGCCATCAACTACTCGGACTTGCCCTCGGTGGCGAGACGCAAAAAATGAAGTTTGGTCACCACGGCGCCAATCATCCGGTACGAGATCTGCGCAGTGGTCGCGTACTGATCACCAGTCAGAATCATGGTTTTGCCGTTCGTGCAGAGAGTCTGCCAGACAGTGTCGAAGTCACCCATGTATCTCTCTTCGACGGCAGTTTGCAGGGGATGCGCCATCGCCAGCTTCCGGCATTCTCTTTTCAGGGACATCCGGAAGCCGGGCCGGGTCCACATGACGCCAGTGTCATATTTGATGAGTTCGTTGCCCATTTCGCCAGGAGGGAAACCCATGCCTCGGCGTGAAGATCTACGGAGTGTGCTGATCATCGGTGCCGGCCCCATTGTCATTGGCCAGGCCTGCGAGTTCGATTATTCCGGTGTGCAGGCATGCAAGGCCCTGCGCGAGGAAGGGTGCCGGGTCATCCTGGTCAACTCGAATCCCGCCACCATCATGACCGATCCACAGACTGCAGATGCGGTCTACATCGAGCCGGTGGAATGGGAGACCGTTGCCCGCATCATCGAACGGGAACGACCCGACGCCATCCTCCCCACCATGGGAGGCCAGACTGCCCTGAACTGCGCGTTGGACTTGCATCGTGAAGGGGTGCTCGATCGTTTCGGCGTGCAGCTGATTGGCGCCAGTATCGCCGCCATCCGCGAGGCCGAAGATCGCGGTCTGTTCAAAAAGGCCATGGAAGAGATTGGCCTGGAGGTCGCGCGCTCCGCCTTTGCCCACCACCTCGACGAGGCGCGGGAAATTGCTGAAAACATTGGCTACCCAGTGATCATTCGCCCCTCTTTCACCCTCGGCGGCACCGGTGGAGGCGTCGCCTATAATCGCGAAGAGTTTGAAGAAATCGTCACCCGCGGGCTGGATGCCAGCCCCACCCACGAAGTCTTGATCGAAGAGTCGGTGATCGGCTGGAAAGAGTTCGAGATGGAAGTGGTGCGTGACCGTGCCGACAACTGCATCATCATCTGCTCGATCGAAAACCTGGATCCCATGGGGGTTCATACCGGTGACTCCATCACCGTGGCACCGGCTCAGACCCTGACGGATCGCGAATATCAGGTCATGCGCGACGCTTCCATTGCCGTGTTGCGGCGCATCGGCGTCGACACCGGGGGCTCGAATGTGCAGTTTGCCGTCAACCCGCGCAACGGGCGGCAACTGGTCATCGAAATGAATCCACGGGTGTCCCGTTCCTCCGCGCTGGCCTCCAAGGCGACGGGTTTTCCCATCGCCAAGGTAGCGGCCAAACTGGCGCTGGGCTACACCCTCGATGAACTGCGCAACGACATCACCCAGGCAACACCTGCCAGCTTCGAACCCAGCATCGACTATGTGGTGACGAAGATTCCCCGCTTTGCCTTCGAGAAATTTCCCGATGCCGACGCCCATCTCACTACCCAGATGAAATCGGTGGGTGAGGTCATGGCTATGGGCCGCAGCTTCCAAGAGTCCCTGCAGAAAGCCCTGCGCGGGCTGGAAACGGGGATGGATGGCCTGAATGAGCTGGACAGCAGTAAGGACCTGGATGCGGCGCAGATGGAGCAGGCCTTGCGCAACCCTGGCCCCGAGCGCCTCTGGCAAGTTGCCGATGCGTTCCGCCGCGGTTGGAGCCTCGCCCAGGTACAGGAATTGACCCAGATCGATCCCTGGTTTCTCGAACAGATTGCCGAGCTGGTGGAAACCGAAAATGGCTTGCGTGGCCTCGCCCTCGCCAGTCTCGACAAACTCACGCTACGTCGCCTCAAGCGCCTGGGCTTCTCCGATCGACGCCTGGCGCAACTGCTTGGCTGCCGCGAGTCGGCGCTACGAGAGCATCGCCAGAAACTCGGCATCCGCCCCGTATACAAGCGGGTGGACACCTGTGCAGCAGAGTTTCACTCGCCTACCCCCTACCTCTACTCTACCTATGAAGACGAGTGCGAGGCGAAGCCCAGCACCCGCAAGAAAATCGTGATTCTTGGGGGTGGACCCAACCGCATCGGCCAAGGGATCGAGTTCGATTATTGTTGTGTGCATGCGGCTATGGCCATGCGTGAGGATGGCTACGAAAGCATCATGGTCAACTGCAATCCGGAAACGGTATCGACGGACTATGACACCTCCGATCGACTCTATTTCGAGCCGCTCACCTTGGAGGATGTGCTGGAAATCATCCACGTCGAGCGTCCCGAGGGGGTCATCGTCCAGTTTGGGGGCCAAACCCCACTCAAGCTCGCCAACGACCTCGCTGCGGCGGGGGTGCCGATCATTGGTACCAGCCCCGACTCCATCGATCTGGCCGAGGACCGAGAACGCTTTCAGCAGTTGTTGCAGCGCCTGCAACTGCGCCAGCCAGAAAACGCCATTGCCCGGAGTGGCAGCGAGGCCCTGCAACACGCCCGCGCCCTGGGTTATCCGCTGGTCGTGCGTCCCTCCTACGTACTCGGTGGCCGCGCCATGCGGATCGTCTATGCTGAGGATGATCTGGAGCGCTACATGCAGGAAGCCGTGCGCGTTTCCGAGGATCAGCCGGTGCTGCTCGATCGTTTCCTGAACAATGCCTTGGAAGTGGATATCGACGCCGTGGCCGATGGGCAGCGCGTGCTCGTTGCGGGCATCATGGAGCACATTGAGCAAGCCGGCGTCCATAGTGGTGACTCTGCCTGCTGCTTACCCCCCTACTCCCTACCCATGGAGATACAGACCCGACTGCGGCAGCAAACCGAGGCATTGGGCAAGGCGCTCGGCGTAGTGGGTCTGATGAACTGCCAATTCGCTGTCCAGGGAGCAGATATTTTTGTACTGGAAGTGAACCCGCGTGCGTCTCGCACGGTGCCCTTCGTCTCCAAGGCGGCGGGCATTCCGTTGGCGAAGATTGCCGCGCGCTGCATGGCGGGCAAAACCCTGGCAGAACAGGGCGTGGAAGAAATCACCTTGGGTCAGCACTTCAGCGTCAAGGAAGCGGTCTTTCCTTTCCTCAAATTTCCCGGTGTTGATGTGCTGTTGGGTCCAGAGATGAAATCCACTGGCGAGGTCATGGGCATCGGCAGCAGTTTTGGCGAGGCCTTCCTCAAGGCACAGATTGCTGCAGGGGAGCACCTTCCGCGCCAAGGCACGGTCTTTTTGAGCGTGCGCGATGCGGACAAGGAAGGCATCATCACCGTAGCACGAGAGCTGCATCGCCTGGGCTTTACCTTGATCGCCACGCGCGGCACTGCCAAGTACCTCGAGCAAGCCGGCCTGGAGGTCGCGGCAGTCAACAAGGTGACGGAAGGCCGCCCCCACATCGTCGATGCCATCAAGAATGGCAAAGTACAGATCATCATCAATACCGTCGATGAGCGGCAGTCGGTGCGCGACTCCTTCAGCATCCGTCGTGCCGCCCTGCAGATGGGGCTCACCTACTACACCACCTTGGCCGGCGCCACGGCGGGTGCCGCGGCTCTGAGTGTACTGCTGAGCCAAGAACGTAGCGTTGTTTGTTTGCAGGATCTGGCTAGCCAGTCCCCTTCCCGGAGATCAGTGTAATGAGTGATAAAATCCCGATGACCGTCGTCGGCGCCCAACGTTTGCGTGAAGAGTTACAACGCCTCAAAAGCAAAGATCGTCCTGCGGTGATCGAGGCCATTGCCGAAGCAAGGGCCAAGGGCGACCTCTCCGAAAACGCCGAATATGACGCGGCGAAGGAACAACAGGGTTTTATCGAGGGACGGATTCGGGAGATCGAGGACTTCATCGCGCGCGCGCAAATCATTGATCCCAAGTCTCTCAATGCTGGCGATCGCATCGTCTTTGGGGCCACGGTAGAGCTCGAGGATGAGGAAGGGCAGGCCATTACCTATCAGATCGTCGGTGATGCGGAGGCGGACATCAAGGAAAACAAGATCTCCATCAGCTCTCCTGTCGCCCGTGCCCTGATCGGTAAACACGAAGGCGACAGCATCGAAGTCAACGCCCCCGGCGGAACCAGAGAATATAGCATTCTCAGCGTTCGCTATCTCTGAGCCGCATCCATGGTCCATCATTTTTATCTGTTTTTCCTTGCGGCGTTGCAAGGCGTTACCGAGCTTTTCCCGATCTCCAGTCTCGGGCATAGCATTCTCGTGCCGGCCATCTTCCGCTGGCCCATCAATCGCGATGCCTCCTGGTTTTTGCCCTTTATCGTTGTCTTACACCTCGGTACGTTGGCGGCATTACTCAGCTTTTTTTGGCGCGACTGGGTTTCACTGCTTGGTGCCTTTCTGCGCGATCGGGGACGGCCACGCAGCGCTGAGACTAGGCTGCTCTGGCTCCTGGTACTGGCAAGCATTCCCGCTGGACTCCTGGGTCTTGCCCTTGCGCATCGAATCAAGGACCTCTTCGGTGGCTTCAGCTTTGCTGCCGTGGCCCTGATGGTCAATGGCATTCTGCTCATCTGGGGGGATCGTCTGCGTGCCCGGGAACCGAGCCACAACCTCGAAAAACTGAGCTGGCAGCGCGCCTTGGTCATCGGTTTCGCACAATCTTTGGCGCTGATTCCTGGCTTTTCCCGCTCTGGCGCAACCCTCGTTGCCGGTATTGGCGTAGGGCTCGACTACGCCAATTCAGCGCGCTTTTCCTTCTTGCTGGCAACCCCAATCATCGGCGCTGCTGGCCTACTCGAAGTTCCTAAATTGGTGCATCAACATCTGCAGCATGGACTTTTGGGCGTCATTATCATCGCCGGCGTCATCTCCGCCATCTTTGCCTGGTTTTCCGTTTGGTTCCTGATGCGCTATTTTCATCAACACGAAATCAAGGCACTACGGCCTTTCGGAATCTACTGTATTCTCTTTGGCATCTTTGCACTGATTGTGGGCAATGGTGGCCTGTAACGCTCAGGAACGTTCTTCCGCCGCCAGCAATTTTCCTACTGCACCCCCAGCCATCGTGCTTTGGAGAGCCAGGGCGATTCCAACCACTGCCAGGATATAGAAAACCCCCTGTACCCCAATCCAGCCCAAACCCCATCCGCCCACTACCCCGCCAGCGAAAATGCCGAGAAACTGCATCAGGGAATAGACACCGCTGGCTGCCCCACGCTGCTCTGGAGCGGTAGATCGGCTCATCATGGAGGGCAGGATGGCGGAGGCTATGTTATAGCCGCCAAAAAAGATAATGGCAGCGATGCCAACTGGCCAAAAAAAACCTGCAAAGAGTCCCATCAGCAGGGCACCAATGGCAATCGTCACCCCACTAATAGCGAGCATGCGCCGATGTTGCTTGTGTTTTTCGGCATAGATAACAGGGTAGAGCATGACCACAATGCCGCCGAACATGACGGGGAGATAGACCTCCCAAATGGCACCCTGGGTCACCCCCATGGCCCGCAGCAGTTCCGGCGAAAGCACCACAAAGCTCGCGCCCAGAACCATTTGCAGGATAAAAATACCAACACTCGCTGCCTGCACCGCCGGATGCGCGAATATGCGCAAGGCATCACGGAAGGAGCCCATGCGCCGCTGCTGTCCCTCCGGGATCTGCGGAATCACCAACAGTAACGGTAGAAATGCCAGTGCGCCGAGGACTGCGGCCCCCCAAAACACTGCCGCAAGGCCGGCGATGCCATAGATGATTGGTCCCAACGCCATGCCCAGCACGTAGGCAACGGAAATACTCCCGCCAATCGCTGCCATTGCCTTGGTGCGATGGGCATCATCGGTGAGATCTCCCGCTGTGGCCAATAAGACCGAGGACACGGCCCCGGCTCCTTGCAGCACACGGGCCAGCACCACACCCCAGATGTTATCCGTGACTGCGCCAAGTACGGAACCGAGGATAAAGAGCAGAAGACCGAAAATCAGTACGGGTTTGCGACCAAAGCGATCCGAGGCGCTCCCAAAGGGAAACTGTAACATCGCCTGCGCCAAGCCATAAATTCCTACTGCCAGTCCCAGCAAAAACGGTGTGCTGTCGCGCATGGCGTGGGCATCGAGGGCAAGCACGGGCATCAACATGAATAGCCCGAGCATTCGCGTCATATAAATAAAGCTCAAGCCAAAAACGGCTTTCTTTTCACGGCTGGTCATTGGCGGGCCCGCAGGGCGGGCACGCCGACCGGAGGCTTTAGAGGAGGCCATACGCCATCACGACCTTGCCCAGCAGCAGGGCGGTGAAGAGCAAGAAGAGATAGGTGATGGAGAAGGCAAACATCTTTCGCGCGTACAGATCCATCTCCGTCCCTTCGGGTAGCTTGCGCAGGCGTAGGGCCATGCCGACGAACCAGGCACCGGCTATCCAGGCGATACCGCCATAGATCCAGTCGTGATTCAGAAAGGCAGGCACCAGACTGACGATCCAGGTTGCCACGGCGTAGAGGAGAACTTCTCGACGCGTACGGTCCACACCGTGCGTTACCGGCAGCATGGGGATGCAGGCCTTGGCGTAGTCACGACGGCAGTAGATGGCCAGTGGCCAGAAGTGGGCTGGAGTCCAGACAAAGATCAGCGCCACCAGAAGCAGGGGCAAGGCGGCCATGGAACCGGTGACTGCCGTCCACCCGATCAGGGGAGGCAAGGCACCGGCGAGCCCCCCCCAAACGATATTCCACGGAGTGCTTGGTTTGAGGTAGAGGGTATAGACCACACCGTAGCCGACCGTACCCAACAGCGTAAGGGCCAGTGTCAGCGGGTTGGTCCAAATCCACAACACCGTCACCGCCACGGCCAGCAGAAGCAGGGCATAAAGGATGGCACCGTGGCGACCAATTCGACCTTCCGCCAGGGGACGCCGATGGGTGCGCCGCATGTGCTGGTCGAGTTCGGGTTCGACGATCTGATTCAAGACCCCGCCAGCGCCACCGGCGAGGGCGATGCCGACCAGCCCGGCAATGGCCGCCGGCCAGTGCTGGATACCTCCCGGCGCGAGCAGTTCTCCCACCGCGGCGGTAAAGACCAACAAGGAGACTACCCGCGCCTTGGCCAGGACCCAAAGATCGCGCAGCAATTGCAGCGCGGAACCCGGGCTGGGCAATAGAAGGGGGGAGGACTCACCGAGAGATTTCGCCATGACTGTAATTCCTTAACGCCAGACCAAGACGATGGCGAGGCTCATGGAGAGCACCATGCCTTGATGGAAGGCCACCAGGATCCCTGGATCCTTGGGCTTGAGATTGACCGAATGGAACAACAGGAAGCCAACGGCGACCTGGATCACCGCCAGATAAAACGCGACGGGGAAAGCCGGCATATACCAGCCCAAAGTCGCGACCAACAGTAGTGCCGCAGAAACATGTGCCGCAACGGTCCACTGCGAGGCCTTCTGCGGACTCACAAACGCGCCAATAGCCTGACCGAAACCACGCTGGCCCGTGGTCATTCCACCCAGGAAGACCGCCAGTAAAAGCGCATGCAATGCCCCTATGGAACCGAGATAAGTCCAGAAATTCATGCCCGGATAGGCCAGATTGACGAGATAAATCAAAAAGACCCCGTAGGCGAGCAGCCCATGGGTTCCATGAACCAGGGAAGGGGCCTTGCCGGCTAGGACATAGAGCGTGCCCATGCCAAACAGCGCAGTCACGACAATGAGTCCCAGGCCGGAAAGGGTGTTCACGCCCGGTGCCAGAATCGCCAAGGCCAAGGCTAGCAAACCCACCAAGGTGGCGACCACCCGATGCGCAGCCTCGGGATCGCTGCGTAACATCAGAATGACGATGTTCCGCGTGTAGGGCCATTTGGTCCCGAGAGACAGGCCATAGCCAAAGCCTTCGACCAGACTCCCTAGGAGAATGAGCACCATGGCAAAACCGACCTCGGTGGTAGAGAGGGCGCGCACCAGGGCGTCAACCACGCCGCCGCTGCTGCGCATCCCTTCAATTACCCCAGCCACGATGGCTGCCAATAGGGCCAGCCCAATCAGCTTGCCAATGACCCGTACGAAGGGGGTCATCTCCGGTTCTACCGCGTGCGGGATATTCTCCTGCCCCAGCGACCCGACCCGACCATTCTCAATAGCAGTAGACATCAATCCCTCCCGAATACCTCTAGTGCATTCCTGGCATCATTGGCATGGTGCGCAGGTACAGCTGCGAGAACATCCACCAGGTCAAGCCAATGGTAATGATGAATAACGGAATAAAGAGCACCAACGACACCGTATTCCAGATGTTGTGCTCCGAGACATCAAGATGCAGCAAAAAGTAGATCTGCGCGATGATGGCAATGGCGGCGCAAACCGTAATCACCAAAAGGAGACCAAACGGCGGAAAGGCGTGGGAAGAGACCATTGCCGTCGCCGCCAGCATCAACAACAAGGAAATCAGGAAGCCGGTAAAATATCCCCGCGTACTCGACATCTGTACTTCCGGGTGCAAGATCGGATTGTCGTGACCATGACTCATGACATGTATCCCCACAGATATACGAAGACATAGACAAAGACCCAGATGATGGCCTGCAGATGCCAGAACATGCGCAAGCTCAGCAAACGCCCCACCGTTTCGATGGTAAAACCTTTACCCACGATCTGGGTCATCATCACCAGAATCCATATCAAGCCAAAAAAGATGTGGGCAGCATGGACTTGCGTCAGAACGATGAAGGCCGAGGTACCGCCACTGGTTTGCACGGTGATGCCATGGGCGGCAAGGTCCATCATGTCGTGAATGTCGAGACCCAGAAAAATCGCCCCCAGTACGAAGGCAGCAACCAAACCGTTCATGAGACCAGCCTTGTTCCCCTTTTTGACTGCGCTCATGCCCATGCCATAAGCCAACACGCTCAGGAAGAGCGCCACGGTCTGGGTAAAGGTGTACCAGGGATGAACAAAATCCGCTGGTGTCGGGCCATTGAAATAACTGTGGGAATAGCTCAGCACGCCGTACGCCGCGAACAAGGTCGCAAAAAGCATGCCGTCGCTCAATAGATACAGAAAATAGCCAAAGCTCCGCGTAGAGATCACGTCATGACCGTGATAGTGGGTATCCCACAGCACCGCTGTCTTTGGATCGGGTGAATTGTGTGCACTCATCTTAGCAAATCCTCTTGTCAGGGGCGTGGCATGGGCCACGCCCACAATCCTCTCAGTGCTGATCCCCAGTACTCGGTGGCGTACCCAGGGGGCGAACGGATTGCCCCTCATAGGCCATTGCCCCGCCGGGTATTGCATGCTGTCCACCAGCATGGGGAAGATGTCCCTCCACCTGCTGCTGGCGCTGCATGGCCTTGCGCTCCATCTGCTCCAACTCTGCAGCGGTGACGATGTACCCCGGATCACCACGCCAGGAACGGACGATCATCAGCACGATGATGGCCAGCAGGCTCAACAGGCAGAGCCACCAGACCCGCCAAGTCAGGGCAAAGCCCAAGACGAAGGTCAAAGCGCCAATATAGATTGCCACGCCAGTGTTGTTCGGCATGTGGATGTCGACATATTGCGTCGGTTGCGCTTCATTGATGCCGTTGTGACGGCGCCAAGCCAATTCATCACGCGCATTGACATGCGGCGTCACGGCAAAGTTGTAGAACGGCACCGGCGAATGGGTCACCCATTCCAGAGAACGCGAAGTTCCCCAGGCATCCTGGCCCACACGGTTCTTCACCCGATCGCGAATACTCACGTAAAGCAGCACGAAAAAGGCCACCACCGACAGACAGTAGACGGCGATACCGATCTCTTCCGTGAGCAGATAGGGATGCCACGCGGTGTTGAAGACGTAATCGAGGCGCCGCGTCTCGCCCATGAAGCCGAGCATGTACATCGGCACGAAAACCAGCGCCGTGCCACCAGTGAAGAGCCAGAACATGGTCTTAGCCCAGAACTCATCGAGCTTGAAACCAAAGACCTTGGGAAACCAGAAGATCACTGCGCCAAAGATGGCATAGACGATCGTCAGCAACATGCAGTGGAAGTGCGCAATCACAAAGACGCTGTTGTGCACCATGTAGTTGATGGCAGGAATCGCCAACATCATACCGGTCAAGCCACCAATCAAGAGCAGGAACAACGCACCGATGGCCCAGAGCATGGCGGCGGTATAAGTGATGCGGCCGCGGTACATGGTAAAGGCCCAGTTGAAGACCTTCACACCAGTAGGAATGCCCACCAGCATGGTTGCCACACTGAAGGCACTGTTGACGTCGGGACCGGCACCCATGGTAAAGAAGTGGTGCAACCATACCAGCCACGATACGCCGGCAATGGCGAAGCTCGCCGCCACCATCGTGATGTAACCGAACAGCGGCTTCTCACTGAAGGCAGGGAAGATTTCCGACATCATGCCGAAGGCCGGCAGAATCACGAAGTACACCTCCGGGTGACCCCAGATCCAGAATAGATTGGTGTACAACATCAAGTTGCCGCCAAAGCCCGCCGTAAAGAAATGCGAGCCAAAGTAGCGGTCACAGGCAACCAGAAAAAGCGCTACCTGCAAAGCCGGAAAGGAAGTCAAGGCAATGATGTTGGCGGACAGGCTGGCCCAGGTGAAAATTGGCAGCTTGAACCAGGTCATACCAGGGGCACGCATCTTGACGATGGTGGCAATCAGGTTGATACCACCCAGCGTCGTACCCAAGGCGGTCAGTTCCAGGGTCCAGATCCAGTAATCAACCCCCACACCGGGACTGTATTGCAGTTCAAAGATCGGTGCGTAACCAAACCAACCGTTGTGCGCAAAGTCACCGACGAAGAGAGAGATCATGATCAAGCCGACGGCTGCCGCGGTGATCCACAGACCTAAGGCATTGAGATAGGGATAGGCCATATCCCGCGCACCAATCTGAATCGGCACGATGATATTCATGAAGCCGACCAGCAACGGCGTGGCCGCGAGCAGGATCATGATCAGGCCATGGGCACTGTAGACCTGTCCAAAATGGAATGGCGTCAGGTAACCATGCACGGCACCAAAAACACCGGAGGACTGCGGCCCGTTGGCCCAGACTTGCTGGGTACGAATCATGAGTCCGTCAACAAAGCCACGGAACAGCATCACCAAACCGAGGATGATATACATCACCCCGAGCTTTTTGTGATCGACGGTGGTCAACCACTCTTTCCAGAGATATCCCCATTTCTGGTAATAGGTGATGAGTCCCAAGATGATGATTCCACCGATGACCACGGCCACAAAGAGTGGCGCGATAATCGGGTTCGTATAGGGGATCTGGTCTATGGCCAGTCTCCCCAGTATGGGGTTCCAGCCCCCAGGCACTTGAACGAGCATTTGCGTCACCTCTCCTTTTTTCCTAGTCGCGCTGCTCTGCGGCTTGCTTTTGCAGGTAAGCCACCATGTTTTCCGTCATTGCCGGCGGCAACGGCCAAGTCTTGCCATCCATCACTTCCATCATCAGATGATCAAAGATCCCATCTTCCACATGCGAGAAATACACAATGCGGTGATGTACGTTGATATAGGGCTCGGCAAAGCGGTTGAAACTGGCATAGGTCATGGTCTTCGGCGAAGCCTGTACCTTGCTCACCCAGCTTTGGAAATCTCCTTTGCTGACCATCTTGGTGGGGAAGGTCATCCAGGAAGTACCAGCGCCAGCGTAATCGGAGGCAATACCCTGATAGACGCCAATGCGGTCGCTCTCCAGGGCATTTTTCGTGCGCATTCCAGGCATCACGTCGATCATCCCCACCAACTGCGGAATGAAGAAACCCGAGGTTACGGCCGTCGATGTCAAACGAAAAAACACCGGCGTGTGCACCGGCAAGACCAACTCGTTGGCAACGGCCATGTGATACTGCGGATAGACAAAGAGCCACTGCCAATCGGTGGCGATCACATCAACATCCACTGGATCACCCTTGGGCGCCATATGCTTGGTGATGACCGTCGGGTTGTAGGGATTGATCTCAAAGGTTCCCTTGACCGCAAAGTAGGATAGAAAGCCCACCGCGATGATCGGGATCCCCCACACCACCACCTCCAGGGTGTTGGAGTGTGACCAATGAGCATCATACTTGCCCCGATTCTTGCCCTTGGAGTATTTCCACATGAACCAAATCACCAACAGCGCGGTAAGACCCACGATGGCCCCCATGACCACCACGTCGATGACCATATAGCGCAGATTGGTAGCGGCCATCTTGCCCTGCGGATCAAAGATCCAAAAAATACCGGCATTGGCAATGCCAGCCCACAGAGCTGCCAGCGTGCCACCTCCCCATAATGCCAGTTGTTTTGCTTGTTTATTGAACATGACTACTTTCTCCCTGACGGATTCCTAGTTCCGCATTCTTTCTGTCACCGCAATAGCGGACGACACCCAAACCTTCGGAGAGGCACTCCCCTTTTCGCCCCTGCCGAAAAACGGATCTGCTCTGACCAAAACAGCAACTGCGAGCGATTCAAGCCGGTATTCATACAATATTGTATTTTTAACAGATTCTTTTCACCGGCGTTAAAGGTATGCCAGGGCAAAGCCGGAAGCAATAGATAGAGACTTCAAATATTTTTGGGAATACGCAGTATCTATTAGAGGACTGAATTTTCTAAAAACACTATATAATTACGTTAGTACTTTCTAATATGTAATTTTTCTATTTTTCTGGGCGAATAGGTAGAACGAAAGAATCAGTAGGAAAAACATTATCCTTACAACAATATTTATTTTAGGAAAAAATACAACATTGTATTTTTTAATATCCATAATTTTGGTATACTGGAGTTATGCTAGCAACGCAACCCTTTCTCGCCATCCTCCTGAGCAGCGCAACATCGTTGCGCCTTGCCGATGGCACCGCCATTGCCACTGGCATCTGGGCGGAGGAATTGTTGATTCCGTGGACGGAATTCCGCGCCGCTGGCTGGCCTGTTCTTTTCCTTAGCCCCGAAGGTGCCCCGGCCAGCATTGATCCGCAAAGTCTCGACCTGGAAAACCTCCAGGGTGATTCCGAAAAGCAACGGCACTTAGCGCTAGAGTCCGCCGCCATCCCCTTGGACAGCCCCATTTCACTGCACAAGATTGCCCCTCTGCTGCCAGCCCTGCGCGGGGTGTTCGTGCCCGGCGGCAATGGACCTTTGATGGACCTGCCCGAATCCGAGACGGTTGGCACCCTGCTGCAGCATTGTCGCGATCGACAGATTCCCGTGGCCACCCTCTGCCATGGCGCGGCTGCCCTTCTCGCCCGCCCCGCAGCAAGCCAGGATCGCCCTTTTGCTGGCTTTCAGGTAAGCTGCTTTCAGAAGCTGGAGGAAGAGCAGACCAGTCTTGCGGGACGCTGGCCCTACCACTTGGAAGAACGGTTGCGTGCCAATGCCTTTCAGGTGCTACACGGTGAACCTTGGCAGGCGCAGGTCTGTAAGGATCGCACCCTTTTCAGTGGTCAGAATCCTGCCTCTGCCCTTCCTCTGGCGCGGGCGTTTCTCGAGAGCCTGGAAGAAAATCGTCGTCATAGAGGAAGTAGACATGGATACTGATGCACTGAAGCGCATGGCTGCCGAGGCGGCACTCGATTACATCCAACCCGGCATGGTTGTTGGTGTTGGCACCGGTTCAACCAGCAACCACTTCATAGATGCTCTGGGGCGCGCCAAGATCGCTGTTGAGGGCTACGTACCCTCCAGCCTGGGCACGGCAGAACGGCTCAAAACTTTGGGGCTGCGGGTGCTCGATCTGAACGACACCGGCGACATTCCGGTGTATGTGGATGGTGCTGATGAAATCGACCCGCACTTCCGACTCATCAAGGGTGGCGGTGGCGCCCTTACCCGGGAAAAGATCGTTGCTTCCGCGGCGCGGCGTTTCATCTGCATTGCCGATCATTCCAAGGATCACGGCAAACTGGGAAGCTTTCCTCTGCCTGTCGAGGTCCTGCCCTTTGCGCGGAGCTTCGTGGCCCGGCAGTTGGTAAAACTGGGTGGCAATCCCAGCCTGCGGATGGGCTTCACCAGCGACAACGGCAATGTGATTCTTGATGTTGTTGGTCTGGACCTGACCGACCCAGCGGCCATGGAGAGCAAAATCAATAGCATCCCTGGGGTTCTCGACAATGGCATCTTCGCCTGGCGGCGCGCCGATGTGGTGATCCTGGGCAGTCCGGACGGCGTCATTCGCCGTAGTAACGCGCAGCAGTAGGAGACAGACATGGACGGCGAGATCGACCATCGCGCCACCCGCCGAGATTTTCGTGCCGGTATCCTGACGCGCACGGATCTCGCCGCCGATCCCTGGCAGCAAATGCAGATCTGGCTGGAACAGGCCGCGGCGGCCGGCAACTTCGATCCCACCGCCATGGCCCTGGCGACGGCGGGCGCCGATGGCCACCCCAGTGTCCGTTTTGTACTGCTGAAGCACTTCGATTCCCGCGGAATCTGTTGGTACAGCGATAGCCGCAGCCAAAAGGGCCATCAGCTGGATGAAAATCCCCATGCCGCGGTGGTCTTTTACTGGCCGGAACTCGATCGCCAGCTCCGTCTGGAGGGGGCCGTGAGCCGTCTCCCAGACGAGGACGCGGAGAGCTACTTTCGCCAGCGCCCGGTCGGCAGCCGCCTGGCTGCGGCGGCGTCGGAACAGAGTCAGGAAATTGCCGATCGCGCGAGCCTGGAGGCGCGCGTCGCAGATCTCGCTACCCGCTATGCCGACGGGTACGTGCCCCGCAATCCGGCATGGTGCGGTTATCGTCTATCCCCTATTCGCTTTGAATTCTGGCAAGGCCGCAGCAATCGTCTGCACGACCGCTTTGCCTATGTGGCAGCCGGACATACCTGGCACATCCAACGCCTGATGCCTTGAGACAAAGTCTCAAAAGCCTTCGATGCGGGCCTCATAATCGACCACAATCAGGCGATAAAGATCGCTGCCCAACTGCACGTGGGCGGTCTGCGGCGCACCGATCTGAATGGTATTGCCGCCGGTCATACTCAAACCCAGTGGCTGGAACTGGTCTTGTTCAATCAGATCCTGTAACAGATTTTGCAACTCTTCTAGAGCCACGGTGCCGGTATTGTCCACGACCCGACACGCCTTTCCACGACGCGTCCGCCCTTCGATAATCTGCGCATTCGGTGCCAAGGGCGGCAGCCCAGAATCCTCATGCTCAGCCATGGTGTACCTCGCGAAACAACCACGGCATTTCTTGTTGGCGTTGCGCTTCGTAATCGCGAATGGCAGCAGCGTGCGCCAGTGTCATCTGAATATCATCAAGGCCATGCAGGAGTTTGTGTTTAGCCCCCGGCGCAATCGTAAAAGCGTAGCGCTGCCCATCGTCGCTGCGTAGCTCCTGCGCCGCAAGGTCGATATGTACCCGCAAAGGTGTCCGCTGCGTAGCCGCAAAAAGGGCGTCGATCTGGGCCTGCTCCAGGCTAATGAGCAGGATCCCATTTTGTACGCAATTATTGGCGAAGATGTCGGCAAAACTCGGCGCAATCACCGCGCGAATCCCATAGTCCGCCAACGCCCAAGGCGCATGCTCGCGGCTCGAGCCACAGCCAAAATTCTGCTGTGCCAGAAGAACCTGGGCACCCTGCAACTGGGGGTCATTCAGGACAAAATCGGGGTTCGGATCGAGGAGGTCGCCATTGCGATAGCGCCAGTCGAAAAAAAGAAACTTGCCCAAACCCTGGCGCTCGATGGTCTTCAGGAATTGTTTGGGGATGATGGCATCGGTATCGACATTGGCCCGATCAAGGGGGATCAAAAGCGAATCGACCACAGTAAAAGCTTGCATCTCAGGACTTCTCCAAACGCTTGAGAACGACATACTCGACGCCAGCGACTTCATTGGCGGCGGCCCGCGTCGCAGCAAGGGCACCCAACTCCGTCAGCCCACAACTGAAGAGCAGCAAGGCGGCTCGCAAAAGGAGGAGACGGGTGTTCACGCGTCCCACTGCCGTACGTCGACGAAATGCCCTGCCACGGCGGCCGCTGCGGCCATGGCCGGACTGACCAGATGGGTGCGCCCACCCGCTCCCTGGCGGCCCTCGAAATTGCGGTTGGAGGTCGCGGCACAGCGCTCCCCCGGCTCCAGGCGATCGGCGTTCATGGCCAAGCACATGGAGCAGCCCGGTTCCCGCCACTCAAAGCCCGCAGCGAGAAAAACCTGATCCAGCCCTTCGGCCTCGGCCTGTTGTTTCACCAGGCCCGAACCCGGGACCACCAATACTGCCTTGACGGAGTCTGCCTTGCGCTTGCCGCGCAACACCGCCGCAGCTGCCCGCAGGTCCTCGATGCGCGCATTGGTGCAGGAGCCAATGAATACCTTGTCGATGGGGATCTCGCTGATGGCCGTGCCGGGACGCAGATCCATATAGGCCAAGGCACGAGTCCAGGCCTCCTGACGCACGGGATCTGGGGCATTGACCGGATCGGGAACACGGGCATCAATCCCGAGCACCATCTCTGGGCTGGTGCCCCAGCTCACCTGCGGCACGAGGGTACTAGCGTCGATACGCAGCTCGCGATCAAAAACCGCGTCGGCATCCGTGTGCAGGCTACGCCAGAAGGCTACGGCACGCTGCCAATCTTCGCCCTCTGGGGCATAAGGCCGACCCTGCAGATAGGCGAAAGTCACCTCGTCAGGGGCGACCATTCCCGACCGTGCGCCAGCTTCGATGGCCATGTTGCAGACGGTCATCCGCCCTTCGACACTGAGCGCCTCGACCACCGGACCGGCAAACTCGATGGCATGACCCGTGCCTCCCGCGGTGCCCATCTTGCCGATAATGGCCAGCACCAGATCCTTGGCGCTCACCCCCACGGGCAACGTTCCATCAACCCAGATCCGCATATTCTTCGACTTGCGCGCCCACAGGCACTGGGTGGCGAGCACATGCTCAACCTCGGTGGTACCGATACCAAAGGCCAGTGCCCCCAGAGCACCGTGGGTAGCGGTATGGGAATCCCCACACACCACGGTCATACCGGGCAAGGTCAGCCCCTGCTCCGGCGCAATCACGTGGACGATCCCCTGGCGTCGATCGAGCATGCCAAACTCTTCGATTCCGAACTCCGCGCAGTTGCGATCCAGGGTCTCGACCTGCAGACGAGAGGTTTCATCGGCGATTCCAGCCGCCCGGTCGGTAGTCGGCACGTTATGGTCGGCAGTGGCGATGTTCGCGTCCACGCGCCAGACCTTGCGCCCCGCGGCACGCAGGCCAGCAAAGGCCTGCGGACTGGTGACTTCGTGCAGCAGCTGTCGATCGATGTAGAGCAACGTACGCCCGTCCTCTTCACTAAGGATGCGGTGCTGTTCCCAGAGCTTGTCGTAGAGGGTTTGTCCTGCCATGTCTGCCTAGCCTTTACCGATTTCCGACGACATACTACGCCGTTTTGGCTGCGGGCGAAAAGGCACGGCTTTCCCCGCAGCTGCCGCAGCGTTTAAGATGGTAGGATCGCAGAGTGACAGAAAAGGACAGCCCATGAGCAGCAGCGAAGCGCAAGAACTCAGTAACGTTGCGCAGCAATGTCTGGAGATCGCCAAGGCGCGCGGCGCAAGTGCCGCAGAAGTGGGCGCAAGCAGTGGCAAGGGCTTGTCCCTGAGCGTGCGTCTCGGCGAGGTGGAGTCGGTAGAATATCATCGCGACAAGAGTGTCGGTGTCACCGTGTATCTGGGAGATCGCAAGGGCTCAGCCTCCAGTTCAGATTTTTCCCCCACGGCGCTGACCGAGACCGTCGAGGCCGCCTTGAACATTGCTCGCCATACCGCACCGGACTCCTATGCCGGGCTCGCAGATCCTGCTCTGTTGGCCAAGGAATTTCCGGATCTCGACCTCTACCATCCCTGGGACATTGATCCCGATGCAGCGGCAGCACTCGCGCGCCGCTGTGAAGAGGTGGCGCGAGCTGCCGATCCCCGCATCACCAATTCCGAGGGCGCCAGCATCGGCACCGGCGAGGGCCTCAGTGTCTATGCCAATAGTCTGGGCTTCCTTGGACGCAGTCAGGGTTCACGCCACAGCCTATCCTGCTCGGTCATTGCCGAAGACGTACAGGGCATGCAACGAGACTACTGGTATGATGTGGCCCGCCGGCATGAGGATCTCGCCAGCGCGGAGGAAATTGGCCGAATCTGTGCCGAACGTACCGTGCGTCGCCTTGGTGCGCGAAAAATTGGCACTTGCACGGCGCCGGTTCTGTTCGAAAACCAGATCGCCTCCAGCTTGCTGGGGCATTTTGCGCAAGCTATCAGCGGTGGCAGCCTCTATCGAAAGGCAAGCTTTCTTCAGGACAGCCTTGGGCAAACTCTCTTCCCCAAACAGGTGCACATTTACGAAGAGCCGTTGCGGCGCCGTGGACTGTCCAGCGCCAGCTTTGATGGCGATGGGGTTGCCACGCAGAATCGGGACCTGATCCGCGATGGGGTCCTGCAATCGTACCTGCTGGATGTGTACAGCGCCCGCAAGTTGGGACTGCAAAGCACCGGCAATGCCGGCGGTGCGCACAATCTCACCCTTGCACCGGGATCGGACGATCTCGACGCTCTGCTCCGGCAGATGGGACGCGGACTCTTTGTCACCGAGCTGATCGGTTTTGGTGTCAATGGCGTGACGGGGGATTACTCCCGTGGCGCCGCTGGGTTCTGGGTGGAAAACGGAGAGATTCAATATCCGGTGGAGGAAATCACGATTGCCGGCAATCTGCGCGAGATGTTTCAGGGCTTCGCTGCCATTGGCAGTGATCTCCTGATTCAAGGCGGGACCGGTAGCCCCTCTATCCTCATCGATAACATGACCATCGCCGGCAACTAAGACCTTTAATGACCAGCGCTTCCCGGCGGGTAGACACCCGCGAGGTGTGGGGCCATGCCGTGGCCAATATCACCCCCTCGGCCATGCCCGCCGTGACCATTGCCTTGGTCGCCGCGCATGGTGGCCCCTTCACTTGGCTGGCTTATGCCCTGGTCGGGATCGTCATGTGGCTGGTCGCGATCCAACTGGGTATCCTGGCGCGGCATTTTCCTTCCCCCGGCTCACTATTCTTTTATCTTGCCAAGGCACTGCATCCGGTCGCCGGCTTGGTAGCGGGCTTCACCATGATTCTGGGTTACGGTGGTGCCCTGCTCGGTGCCCCACTGCTCTGTGGTCTCTTCCTCGATACTGCCGTGCACAGCATCTGGTCTGGCAGCGCGCATCTGCTTGATCTCTTTGCCCTAGCTACCCTGGCGATTGCCTTCTCGTTGGCGCGGCGCGGGGTGGAGATTTCGGCGCGCTGGGGACTGTGGGTGGAGTGGTTCTCCATCGCTTGCATTCTCCTCATTGCCATCCTTACCCTGGCCCATTTTGGCATCAGCGATCCGCAGCAATGGCAGTTTCAACACCTGCAACCCCCTTCCCTACTCAGCGCCCTGGTACTGTCCTTGCTCGCCTATGGCGGGTTCGAGACGGCCGGAAATTTGGCAGCGGAGGCAAAGAAACCCGAAGCCATCCCGGGCATGATGCGCTGGGCAGTGATTCTCGTCGCCGTCTTTTTCGTTTTTCTGGCCTACACCGAGACCCTAGCATTCCAACGTTTGGGACAACCCTTGGGCAACGCTTCGACACCCCTGAATGCCATCGCGAGCGCGATGGGAGAACCTTGGCTGGGCATCCTGGTGGATCTCGCCATGGCGACCGCCGCTTTCTCGGCGAGTATTGCGACTTTCAACAGCATCTCCCGTATTCTGTTGAGCATGGCTGCCCACCGCGTCTTGCCGGTAACGCTGGCCCGGCAGCATCCGCGCTATGGCACGCCCATTGCCGCATTGCGCTTACTCGCCACCTTGGTGCTGGCGAGCATTCTGCTGTTCTGGTTGACCCACGCCTCGGTTCTGGATCTGATCGATATCTTCGGCACCTTCACCGCGCTGGGCTTTGTCCTACTCTACGCCTTGAGCAATCTCGCCGCTCTGCGCTATCTCTTCCGCAGCAGGGTCAGCTTGCGCTGGCTCAGCTTAGTCATCACACTCATCAGTCTACCGTTGTTGGGTGCAGTATTTTACGGAACCGTGGTTCCCTTCCCGAGCGGCAGAATTGGGGCAACGATCGTTTTCTTCCTGGCGATGGTGCTGTTCAGCACGGCTTTGGGGCTATATTGGGCGCGTTTTCAGCCGGCGCGGCTACAGGCCATCATCAGCGACCAGCTCCAGCCATCGGTAGAGTAGGAAATCAGCCCTCTTCTTCCGCGCGAATCCCGACAATACCCACAACGGGCTCCATCCACATCTTGCCATCGCCCATTTCGCCAGTCGCGGCCTGCTCCCGAATCAGCGCAAGCACCTGCCCGGCTTGCCCCTCTGCCACGACGGTTTCAATCTGCACCTTGGGATGGCTCCGCGACTGATACCAGGCGCCACTGCGTAAGGTGGAATAGCCCAGTTGTTGGCCAATCCCGTCTACATCGATTACCGTCACGCCACTCACTCCGAGCACAGCAAGAGCGTCACAGACCTGATCCATGCGCTGTGGACGAATGATCGCCGTGATTCGTACCCAAGAGCTTGCGCTACTCATCCATCTTGTCTCTCGATCTGCTTTAGCCAGGGACCGTACAACGCCGTCGCCGTGACTGCAAGTTGGGCGCAAGCCTGATCGAGGGCATGCAGCATGGTTGGCACTGTTTGCACATACTCTCCTCCGGCTGTCAGATCAGCGGCGTTATCGCTGCTCCATTGCCGCACCTGTTCCGCCGTCACCTCCGGGTGCGCCTGCAGGGCAAGAATCTGGCTACCAATCGCAAAGGCCTGGACTGGCGTTGCATCATTCAGCGCCAAGACATCTGCACCGGCGGGAAGCGTCACGCAGTGTTCGCCATGCCAATGAAATAGGGGGAATTCCCGCCGCATCTCCGGCCAATAAATCTGCCCCGCTGCGGTCAAGGACACCGGCCACCAACCCAGCTCCAATCCCGAAGGATTGCTTTCCACCTTTCCACCGAGGGCAACAGTGATGAGTTGCGCGCCAAGACAATGCCCCAAAATAGGGCATCCATCCCGAGCGGCGGCACGAATCAAGCTCTTCTCTCTGGCTAACCAGGGATACTCCGCTTCGTCATACACACTCATCGGGCCGCCCATCAGAATCAATGCTGCATGAGCAATCATGCTGCCTGGCAGCGAATCGCCCTGATAGAGTTTCCGCAGATCAACCGCGTGGCCACGGGCCGCCAACAAGGTAGCCAGGGTTGCAAGCCCCTCATCGGGATGATGTTGCAAAACCAAAATCGCTGTCATGCGTTTTCTCTCTCTGGAATACAAACGGCGGCCCGGAGGCCGCCGTTGGAACCACTATCCGCAAACGACTCGTTAGTCGCCGAGCACCGGATGACGTTCCCCTTCGCCAAAGAAGGCATAGGCCTCTTCACCATGGACCGCATCATCACCCACCATGAGCTCCTCCTCACTCATGCGCAGCGGAACTACCAAGCTGATGAGCTTCAGCAGGACGTAGGTAACAACGATGTTCAAACCGATAATGAACGCCGCACCGATGATCTGCAACCAGACCTGATGCCAGTTTCCATCAATCGCTCCGCCAGGAGTGGTCAACGCAAAGGCTGCGCAACCCTCCTTAGTTGCAAAGATGCCGACCATGATACCGCCGAGCACGCCCGCCACCGCGTGGGTGTGGAATACGCCCAGGGTGTCGTCCACCTTACGGAATAACGCCGTCTTGCCGACGATGTTCATACTGATCCACGGGATGATACCGGAAGCGATACCGATGGCAATGGCGCCCCAGCCGTCCACTACACCCGCTGCCGGAGTGATGGCGACAAGGCCGGTGATCATGCCCTGCACCGCACCGATTACCGAAGGCTTCTTGAAGTAGAAGATATCCATGATGGTCCAGACAATGACACTCACTGCCGTGGTCAGATTGGTATTGAGCACCGCGGCACCAGCGTCACGGCTAGCAGCATAGGGATCGCCGCCGTTGAAACCATTCCAGCCCAGCCAGAGGATACCGGCACCCACCAACATCAGCAGCACGTTGTTGGGCTGAAAATTTTCCCGATCACGAGCCAAACGCGGACCGATCACTGCAGCACCGACAAAACCAGCGATACCCGCGGAGAGATGGATCACATAACCACCGGAGTAGTCAATGACTCCCAAGGTGGAAAGAAAACCACCACCCCAGAGGCTGAAGGCACCCACGGTATAGGAAAAGGTGAGCCATAGGGGCACGAAAATCATCCACGCCTTGAAGCTCATCCGCCCAAGAAAAGCACCCGCCATGATCACCAAGGTGATCGCTGCAAAAACGAACTGAAAATACACCATGGTAGACATGGGAAAAGCAGCCGTGGTGTTCGATGTCGGCAACAACGCCTGGGTGAGTTCATCCTGCATACTAATGATGGGATGTGGCAGACCCACGAAGGGGAACCATTCATGCCCAAAGCCCATATTGTAGGCCCAGAGCACCCAAGCAATCAGCACCGCTGCGAACGCATAAAATGCCATGAACGCGGAATTTACCGCCCATTTTTTCTTGACAATGCCAGCATAGAGCACGACAAGCCCGGGAACACTCTGCAGGCCGACGATGGTTGCCGCCGTAAGCTGCCAGGCATTGTCACCGGTATTTAACCAGGACACAGACATAAGACTTCTCCTTTGTAACGGTGTTTTGAAAGCAAACTGGTATTGTGGAAATCAGAGGGCTTCGTCGCCGGTCTCACCGGTACGAATGCGAATGGCCTGACTGATCTCGGAGACAAAGATCTTGCCGTCACCGATCTTGCCGGTTTTGGCACCCTTGGCGATGGCTTCGATCGCGATGTCGAGAAACTCGTCCTTGATCACCGTTTCAATTTTTACCTTGGGCAGAAAATCCACCACATACTCTGCCCCACGATACAACTCTGTGTGGCCCTTCTGGCGACCAAACCCTTTAACTTCCGTTACCGTCAATCCCTGGATACCGACCTCGGAAAGCGCCTCCCGAACATCATCCAGTTTGAACGGCTTGATGATTGCCGTGACGAGTTTCATACCTCTACTCCCTTGTGATTGCCCTCAGAAAAGAAACTCCATTTTCCACACACCGCACAGCTGACTCGTCGTCAGGCCGCCCTGCCCAGTCATCAGATAGCGCTGAGGAGGAGTTCGAGCTGACAGAAACGACCGGGGCTGCAAGCAATGGCTGCAGAGAGGTTCCACGTTTTTTCCGGGTTTTCATTGCGGTTACCTCCTGTCAGTAGGTTGTGGAAAGCTGAGGCCGCCATTGCAGAATTTATGCCATGACAATTTATGTTTTATAATCAATATCTTAAATAATCAATAATGTTCAATAAATAAGCGTTCTTTCCAAGCTATGCACTATAATGATGCGATCATGTCCTGTTTTGCACTATTTTGGGATATCAAAGGGCTGTCCGTCGCGAAATTGCTGCGCACTTTGGATGGCACACAATCTGCTTGCTCCTACAGGGAGAATCCACAGAACCGAGGAGTGCGACACATGGGGTTGAGCCCAGCAGAAGTTTTACAACTCATTCAAGACAAAGACGTAAAGTTCATTGATTTCCGTTTTACGGACACCAAGGGCAAGGAGCAGCATGTCTCGGTGCCTGCCCACACCATCGAAGAAAAGACCTTTGTCGAAGGCAAGATGTTCGATGGCTCCTCCATTACCGGCTGGAAGGGTATCAACGAGTCGGACATGATCCTCATGCCCGAGGCGGAGAGCGCGGTGCTGGACCCCTTTACCGACGAGGTCACCCTCAACATCCGTTGCGACGTCATCGAGCCCGCCACCGGCCAGGGCTATGAGCGCGACCCCCGCTCCGTGGCCAAGCGTGCCGAGGCCTATCTGAAGAGTACGGGCATTGCCGATACCGCCTACTTTGGCCCCGAGAATGAATTCTTCGTCTTTGATTCCGTCACCTGGCACATCGATA
This sequence comes from Acidithiobacillus acidisediminis, assembly GCF_023277115.1. Classification (NCBI taxonomy): domain Bacteria; kingdom Pseudomonadati; phylum Pseudomonadota; class Acidithiobacillia; order Acidithiobacillales; family Acidithiobacillaceae; genus Acidithiobacillus; species Acidithiobacillus acidisediminis. The sequence goes on along the minus strand of NZ_JALQCS010000001.1, from coordinate 1,190,343 downwards.
TGAGTGGCTGTGGCTACAAGGTGGATGCCGAAGAGGCTGCCTGGAACTCGGGCAAGGAATACGAGTCCGGCAACATGGGCCATCGCCCGGGCGTCAAGGGCGGCTACTTCCCCGTGCCCCCCGTCGACTCCGCCCAAGACCTGCGTTCGGCCATGTGCCTGGCCCTGGAAGAGATGGGTCTGACCGTCGAGGTGCACCATCACGAAGTCGCCACTGCTGGCCAGCATGAGATCGGTGTCAGCTTCAACACCCTCACCCGCAAGGCCGATGAGGTGCAGATCCTCAAATACGTAATCCACAACGTCGCCGCCGCCTATGGGCAGACCGCCACCTTCATGCCCAAGCCCATTGTTGGTGACAACGGCAGCGGCATGCACGTGCATCAGTCCCTGGCCAAGGACGGCAAGAACCTGTTTACCGGTGACGCCTACGGTGGCCTGTCCGAGCTGGCCCTGTACTACATCGGCGGCATCATCAAGCACGCCAAGGCCATCAATGCCCTGACCAACCCCAGCACCAACAGCTACAAGCGCTTGGTGCCCCATTTCGAGGCCCCGGTGCTGCTCGCCTACTCGGCCAAGAACCGCTCTGCCTCCATCCGCATCCCCTATGTGAGCAATCCCAAGGCGCGGCGCATCGAGGTGCGTTTCCCCGACTCCACCGCCAACCCCTATCTGGCCTTTGCGGCGATGATGATGGCGGGCCTGGATGGCATCCAGAACAAGATCCACCCTGGAGATGCCATGGACAAGAACCTCTATGACCTACCGGCGGAAGAGCAGGAGCAGATCCCCGGCGTGGCCGCTTCCTTGGAAGAGGCCCTGCGTGCCCTGGAGGCCGATCATGAGTTCTTGATGAAGGGCGGGGTCTTTACCCCCGACTGGCTGGCAGGCTATCTGGAGGTGAAGTGGGCCGAAGTTCAGGCCCTGCGCGTCACCACCCACCCGGTCGAATATCAGATGTATTACAGTCTTTGAACAGTGTTTTAACCTCCGTCGTCATTGCCCGGGTTCGCCCGGGCTTTTTTGTGCACGGAGTCATTCCATCCCAAGAGAACGCATCTTGCGGGCGATCGTATTCCGCCCCCAACCCAGGCGTTCCGCCGCCACTTGCTTATGTCCACGGCTCGCGTTGAGGGCGGCTTGCAGCAGCACACGCTCGAAGTCTGGCAACAAGGCATCCAGCACCCCACTATCACCAGCATGGAGGCGTTCTTCTGCCTCCTTTAATAGCAGTTGACGCCAATCTGCCATCACGACTGCTGGCCCTGCACTAGATTCCGCAGCCGGAGAATGCGTCTCGGAAATTCCTTCGTCCGTAGCACTGTCGGCAAGAAGTTCGGCCGGCAAATCGCCCAGCTCCACGCGCTGACTGGGCGCCATCACAGTAATCCAGCGGCAGGTATTTTCCAGCTGCCGCACATTCCCCGGCCAAGACCAAGCGCGCATGCGTGCATCGGCCTCGGGACTCAAACTACGGACTTCTACCCCAAGATTTTCGGCGGCGCGATGAAGGAAATAGCGCGCCAGCCGCGGAATATCGGAACGGCGTTCCCGCAGGGGGGGAATATGGACAGAAATCACATTCAGGCGGTGATAGAGATCCTCGCGGAAACTGCCATCCCGCACCTTGGCCGGCAAGTCCTGGTGCGTCGCCGCCAGGATCCGGACGTCGGCGCGGATGGATGCGTGTCCACCTACCCGGTAGTAGGTACCATCAGATAAGACCCGCAACAGCCGGGTTTGCAGGGCGGCAGGCATATCGCCAATTTCGTCGAGAAACAGGGTACCACCCGTGGCCTGCTCAAAACGGCCCTTACGCATCTGCACCGCGCCCGTGAAGGCGCCCTTTTCATGCCCGAACAACTCGGATTCCAGGAGTTCTGCGGGAATCGCGGCGGTATTGATGGCGACGAACGGGCCACTGGCGCGGGGACTATGGCGATGCAGCGCCCGGGCCACCAGCTCCTTGCCGGAACCCGACTCCCCCAAGATCAGGACATTGATGCTGGAGCGCGAGAGACGCCCAATCGCCCGGTACACCTCCTGCATCGCCGGTGATTCCCCGATAATTTCCGTATCGCGCCGGTCAAATCCTGCATCCGGTTCGCTGGCATGAGCCGCTTCCACCGTCAGGGCACGTTGCACCAAAGCAACCGCATCATCAATGTCAAAGGGCTTGGCGAGGTACTCAAAGGCTCCACCTTGAAAGGCGGCCACGGCATTTTCCAGGTCCGAATGCGCGGTGATGATGATGACAGGTAGCTGCGGATGGCGCTGCTGAATCTCCTGCAAGAATCCCAGACCATCGAGGCCGGGCATACGCAAGTCACTGATTACCGCGGCCGGCCGTTCGCGTCCCATGGCACGCAGGGCGAGGTCGGCGTCAGCAAAACTGCGCACCGAAATCTCTGCCTTTTGCAAGGCCTTTTCCAACACCCAGCGTATCGAAGGATCATCGTCGATGACCCAGACTGCCGAATTCATGCGATACCTCCATCAGACAAAGGCAAGCGTATGGAGAAGACCGTATCTCCCGGCACGGAGCGACAATGCACCGTACCACCGTGGGCGCGTACCAGGTTCTGGACAATCGCCAAACCCATCCCCATCCCCTCGGCACGGCTGGTCACCAGGGGCAAGAAAATGCGCGGTAACAGCTCCTCGGGGATGCCCGGACCGTCATCGGCAATGTCTACGCGCAATACCAGGCGATACAGGCGCTGCTGCAGATTCACAAAGCGCTCGACACGGGTGCGGATGAGGATATTTCCCTGGCCGGCCAAGGCTTGACGGGCATTCCGCAAAAGATTCAGAAACACTTGCACCAGTTGCTCTGGATCCGCCTGGAATTCCGGTATCGATAGATCGTAATCAAAGCGCAGCGCCACTCCCGTGGGCAAGTTCACCTGTAGTAGACGGCGCACATGTTCCAGTACTTCATGAATATTCACCATGCGCCTTTGTGGTGCTGCCTTGTCACCCCGCAAGCGGTCGACCAGACGCCGCAGGCGATCCACTTCATGCAAAATGATACGGGTGTATTCCTGCAGCTCCGGCGTGGGTAGTTCTCTCTCTAACAGTTGCGCTGCACCACGCAAGCCTCCCAGAGGATTCTTGATTTCGTGCGCCAGGCCAGCAAGCATTTCTTGCGCCGCTTCAAAGACTCGGTCTTGCATTTCCTCTTCTACCCGACGCAGGGAGGCCTCCACGGGTCGCAGTTCCAGCACCCAATGACTCCCCGTATTCAGGCCATTGCAGAGCAGGTCCACGACCACGCGACCACCATCTGCCACACGGAGAGCCAGGGCATGACGGCTCACCACCGTCCCGGCACGGCGAGCGTCCTGGAGAATGGTCGCCAGACTTTCGTCCGCCAGGGTTGCACAGAAGGATTCCAGGCGCTCTCCAAGACAAACACTGGCACTGATTTGCAGCAGATTTTCGGCGCTGGAATTGAGGTAGACAATCTCTCCCTCCAGCGACAAAAGTAATACGGCCGCATCCAGCCCATCCAGAGTGGCCAGCAGATCTGGAGCCGCAGGTTTTTTTTTCGAACGTTTGATCGGAATCACAAGGTCTTCCCATTTCCTGTTTACTGGACTCGAGCAAAGCCTATGCCAATAAAGCTATCGGATTTTTGCACATTCTAGGGGCTTCTCGCGCACCATGATAGGGCAAACCGGAGCCTGATGGCAGATTGCCCATAAAAATGGCGGCCTAGGCCGCCGAGTCATTCGAGGAGGAGTGACCATGACTATGATCAGTGTATATCTAGCAGATATTGTGCCAAAGAACGGCGCGCGCATTGCTTACTCGTTTTGGGTCCGTGGAAAGAGGTCCTCGCCATGAATCGTTTTGAACAGTTCCATGAATCGCAGCGTGAGCTGCACATTCTTCTCGTGGGAGCAGTAGAAACCATAGCCAGCCCGGAACTTTTTCGACAAAACGCTGCCCATCAACGGCAAACGTTGGCACATCTCATGCACCGGCACCGCTTCCTCGACCTCCTGTATCTTCTTGATGCCGATGGCGTGCAGCTCGGTGACAATGTCGTTTGCAGCCGCCTGCGGAGCGCCCGCAGCGGCGATGGCAGTGATCGGAGCCATCGCCCCTACTATCGTCTGGCCCGCAGCGCCAATGGCCCGATTATGACTGAGCCCTATCTGTCTCTGGCTACCAATCGTCTGTGCATCACCGTCGCGATACCGGTTTACGACGGTGATGGAGAGTTATTGGGCATCGTGGTTGCCGACAGCGAATTGGATCGGGCCCTGTCTCTTTTGCAGGAGGACGATACCCGGCGCATCTTTGAGCCCTTTTTCAAGGCCTTTTATGCACTTTTTTCGTGCGGCCTGCTATTCGTCAGTGCATCCCTGGGCCTGCATGGTTTGGTCGCGTTACGTGGGCTATGGCAGTGGCAAAATCCCCTCAGCGACTTTGCCGCACCCTTTCAGGCCACGATTCTGTTTACCCTGGCACTGGCCGTCTTTGATCTCGCCAAAACGATCCTCGAAGAGGAGGTCTTGCTGCGCAAGGATGTGCGTCGCCACAGCAGTACACGTCGTACCCTCACCCGCTTTATTGCTGCCATCGTCATTGCTGTATCTATCGAGGGCTTAATGCTGGTATTCAAGTTTGTCCTCGATCGCCCGCAGCAGCTCTGGTTGCCAGTGCTGCTGCTCCTTGCCACCGCAGCCCTGATCACTGCCCTGGGTGGCTACGTCTACCTAGGTGCACGCGCCGAAAGCATCCTGCTGGACCAACGGCGTCAAAATTTTATCGAGAGATCGAATACCGATAGGCGCAAGCAGGGACAATGACTTGTCGCCCCGCTCTGCGCGCCCTATCGGGATAAGGAACGACGCAGGTCCAGGGTGCAGGGATACTCGGGGTTGGGGGCTTCTGGAGGCGGTTGCAGAGGCCCGAGGGGACTACCATGGGGATAAAATTCGCGCAGACCACCGCGCTCTGGTGGCGGCAACAAGGGACCCTGGGTGAAGCCCATGGGCTCAAAACGGACGATGCGCCGCCCCTCGGCCTCATAGGCATTCACCGGGAAGCGCTCGTAATTTCGCCCGCCAGGATGCGAGACACGGTAGGTACAGCCACCGATAGAGCGCCCGTTCCAGGTATCGACCAGGTCAAAGACCAGTGGCACATGGGTGGGCAACTCCGGGTGCAAGGCTGAGGCCGGCTGCCAGGCTCGATAGCGCACCCCGGCCACGGCCTCTCCTTGGGTGCCGGTGTCCTGTAGTGGTATCCGACGTCCGTTGCAGAGCAATACAAAGCGCTCCCGCGCCAGCCCCGTAACCCGCACCTGCAGGCGCTCCAGCGAAGCATCCACGAAGCGCGCCGTGCCTTGCCCCGTTGTCTCTTCGCCCAGGACCGGCCAGGGTTCCAACGCCATGCGCAACTCGATCTCCACACCACGAATACGTACCCGGCCCAATACCGGGAAACGGAACTCCAAAAAGGGGGCGAACCATTCCGAAGCCAAGGGGTATCCAGCTTCTCCTAACTCCTCGCAGACCTCGCGCAGATCTTCCCAGAGAAAATGCGGCAACATCCAGCGGTCATACAAGCTGGTGCCCCAGCGTTGTAGACGCCCGCGATAGGGGATCTGCCAAAAGCGGGCAAGCAGGGCGCGAACCAGCAGACTCTGCAGCAATGCCATGCGCGGGTGCGGCGGCATTTCAAAGGCACGCAGCTCCAAAAGTCCGAGACGACCAGAGGCCGAATCTGGGGAATAGAGTTTGTCGATACAAAACTCGGCGCGGTGGGTGTTACCGGTGAGGTCCACCAGAAAATTACGCAGCAAGCGATCCACTCGCCAAGGCGCGAGGCTCTCTCCGGTAGGGAGCTGTGACAGGGCAATCTCCAGTTCATACAGAGCCGTATCTCGCCCTTCGTCCACCCGCGGCGCCTGAGAAGTCGGGCCAATGAAGAGGCCGCTGAAGAAGTAGGACAGGGTCGGGTGGTTCTGCCAGTAGCGTAGCATGGAGCCCAACAGGTCCGGACGCCGCAGGAAAGGGCTATCCTCGGCCCGCGCGGCCCCCAAGGTCATGTGATTGCCGCCACCGGTACCGGTATGGCGACCGTCGAGCATGAATTTTTCTGCGCTGAGACGACACAGCCGTGCCTCCGCAAAAAGGCGTTCTGTTTTCTCCTGTAGTTCGTCCCAGCTCGCCGAGGGATGGATGTTGACCTCGATTACCCCCGGGTCTGGCGTGACGGCAAAGCTGCGCAGACGGGCATCCTTGGGCGGCGGATAACCCTCGATGCGCACGGACAAGTCCAATTCTGCTGCCGTCCCCTCGATCGCCGCCACCAGTTCGAGATAGTGTTCGAGAACAACCAAGGGGGGTAGGAATACATTCAGTCCGCCGTCCCGCCACTCGATGGCCAGGGCCGTATGGGGTACTTCGACCCAGACTTTGCTGGGCATCGGCAAATCGGCGGGTGCTGGTTGCGGCACTTGGGCCTGCGTCCAGCTGGAATAGCGTGCCTCGACTTCGCCATGAATATCGGCAGACAAGGGAGGATGCTCTGCAAATGGGTCTGGCTCTGGTTGAATTTCCTGTTCCGCAGTCCACGGCAACCCTTGCAAGGGAAGACGCAAGCCCAGAGGAGAATTGCCGGGAAGCAAGAACAGGGCGCCGCGGCGAAAGACCCAAGGGGCACTATGCCAGGCGTTTTTGCGCCAATCCCAGGCCAGCGGCAAGACAAAACCTGCTGGTGAGCGTAAACCCCGTGACAGGGCAATCGCCAATTCGTTGCGCGCCGCGGGGTCATCGAGGCCCTCTACCTGCAACCAATCGACATCAGTAGGTTGTTGTGCCTCGCGCCAGAGCTGGTATAAGGGATCCTCATACGCAGGACTCAGTACTTCCGCGGACAAGCCCAGGCGCTGGGTCAGGACTTCCGCAAACCGCCCTGCATCGCCAGGGTGTCCCGTAGACTTGCTCCCCGGCTGCCACTGCAACTGCGGTCGCCGCCAGATCGGCGCGCCATCCACCCGCCAAAAACAACTCAATGCCCAGCGTGGCAAGGGTTCCCCGGGGTACCACTTGCCCTGCCCGGTGTGAAACAGTGCCCCAGGCGCGAAGGCGTTCGCCAGGCGCTGTAAAAGTTCCTCGGCGCGTGCCCGCTTTTCTCGTCCGAGCGCAGCGGTGTTCCATTCCGGTGCATCCATGTCATCCACCGCAACGAAGGTCGGTTCCCCGCCTTGGGTCAGGCGCATATCGAGGCGCTGCAAATCCGCATCGACCTTGTGTCCGAGTGCAACAATATCCGCCCAAGTCGCCTCGTCGTACGGTAAGGTGACACGTGGATCTTCGTGAATCCGCCGCACTTCATTCCGAAAGGAAAATTCCACTTCGCAGGGATCGACGGCCCCAGTAATGGGCGCCGCATCGCTGGGGCTTGGCGTGCAGGCAAGAGGAATGTGTCCTTCCCCAGCGAAGAGGCCGGAGGTGGGATCGAGACCCACCCAGCCAGCACCAGGAAGATAGACTTCCGCCCAGGCATGCAGGTCGGTGAAGTCCGTACTGGGTCCAGCCGGTCCCTCGATCGGCTTCTCATCGGCAACGAGTTGCACCAGATACCCCGATACGAAGCGTGCCGCCAAACCCAGGTGGCGCAGGATTTGTACCAGGAGCCAGGCACTATCCCGGCATGAGCCCGAGGCCAGCTCCAAGGTTTCGTCGCAAGCCTGTATTCCTGGCTCCATGCGAATTCGGTAGCCGATATCGCGCTGCACCCGTTGATTCAGATCCACCAAAAAATCGACGGTATGGCGCCGCGTCCGTGGCACTTCTGCCAACCAGTTGCGCAACTGGGGGCCGGCCTGCTCGCGTTCCAGATAGGGGCGCAGAGAAGCCAAAGTTTCGGCGTCGTACTGAAACGGGTAGTGCTCTGCCGACTCCTCGAGAAAGAAGTCGAAGGGGTTGATGGCCACCATTTCGGCAATGAGTTCTACCGCAACCCGAAAATGCCGCGCCGGCTCGGGAAAGGTCAAGCGGGCCAGGTAATTGCCGAAGGGATCTTGTTGCCAATGCAAAAAATGGGGTTCGGGCTCGATCTGCAGCGAGTACGCCAGAATCGGTGTACGACAATGGGGTGCTGGACGTAAACGAATCAGGTGCGGGGCCATCCCGACACGGCGGTCAAAGTGATATTCCGTGATATGCGACAGGGCAACCTGGATGGCCATCAGTGCGCTCCTCAGGCCTGCATGGCAAAGCGGTGCGACGAGGGATGCGGATAAGGTGCCTTATCTTCGCGAATGCGGAAATAGGCATTTTCGATACTGCTATGGAGCACGCCCAAATCCTTTTGTACCTGATCCAAGTACTCATGCAGCACTGCCGGCGACAACTCCTTGAGCTGCAACTGATCGAGACGCCGACGGGTACGCCGCAAGGCCTCGGCGGGGATTCCGGCATTCGGCAGGTAGGCCAGTCCCAATTCCATATCCGCTAGGCAACTACGCACACTCCGCGGACATTTGCTGTCGCGCAGCAAAAACTCCACTGCACGCCCGGAACGAATCTGCACGCCCACATGCTGCCGGTACATCTCCAGGGCGCTCATGGCACGCAACACACCCACCCAGAGACTTTGGTACACCGTTTTGCGCATTCCCTGATCCTCGGGAGGAATTACCGCACTGACGACATCGATGATACGCGAGCCCATATCCGCACGCTCAATATTGCGTCCCAGCTTGATGAACTGATACGCCGCATTTTGGCTCATGCTGCCCACCAGCAATCCTACCAAGGCATGGCGACGGGCGATGACCTGTCCGAGAAAATCCAGACGGGCGCGCCGGTCACCGGCAATATCGTCCTTTTCCAGACCGTCCTGCACATAGAGAAAGAGCGAGTTGATGCGCTCCCAAAACTCTCCCGGCAAGAGATCGCGAAAGGTACGACAGTTTTCCCGAGCCTGATGCACACAAGAGAGCAGCGAACTAGGATTGCGACTATCCGAAATCAGAAAACGCATGATCGATGCTTCTGCTGGCTGCCCATGGTACTTTTGAAAGCGCTCCGCTTCACCCGTGACCTGCAGGAGAATATCCCAGCCAAAACGCGTACCCAAGGGCAAGTCGAGCAATAACAAAGTGGCGGAATTGATGAAGCGCCCCAAATCCTCAGCCCGCTCCAGGTAACGAGCCATCCAGTACAAATTTTCTGCGACACGCGAGAGCATCAGTCATCCTCCTCGACAATCCAGGTATCCTTACTGCCACCGCCCTGCGAGCTGTTGACAACCAACGAACCCGCATTCATGGCAACTCGGGTCAGCCCACCCGTCGTCACATAGCTCTCCTTGCCCTGCAAAATGAATGGGCGCAGGTCGAGATGACGCGGTTCCAGATGGTCTCCGATCAAGGTCGGGGCCGTGGACAGGGAAAGGGTGGGCTGGGCGATGTAATTGCGTGGATCGTCGCAAATGCGCTCAGCAAAGCGTTGCCGCTCCTCAGTGCTGGCGCGCGGACCGATGAGCATGCCGTAGCCGCCCGATTCATTCGCTGGCTTCACCACCAACTCATCGAGATGGGCGAGGACATATTCCCGGTCGGTTTCCCGCATGCACAGGTAGGTCGGGACATTCGGCAGAATGGGCTCTTCCTTGAGGTAATAACGGATGAAATCCGGCACAAAGGCATAAACGACCTTATCATCGGCCACCCCGGTACCCGGGGCATTGGCAATAGCCACGTTGCCGCGCTTCCAGGCACGCATCAGACCAGGAACGCCGATCACCGAGTCATCGCGAAACACCTCGGGATCCAGGAAGTCGTCATCCACCCGGCGATAGATCACGTCCACCTGTAATAATCCGGAGATGGTACGCAAGAACACCCGATCTTCCGAATCCACGAAAAAGTCTGTGCCTTCCGCCAGATAAGCGCCCATCTGTTGTGCCAAATAACTGTGTTCAAAATAGGCAGAGTTGTAGATGCCCGGCGTCAACACCGCAATGACTGGACGATCCCCCGCTCGCGGACTCAGGTCGCCGAGCATACTGGCCAATTGGGCGGGATAGTCATCCACGGGCAGAATGGAGCACAGGGCAAAGATTTCCGGGAAGAGCCGCTTCATGATTTCCCGATTCTCCAGCATGTAGGACACGCCAGACGGAACGCGCAGGTTGTCTTCCAAGACATAGACCGTGCCATCCGCATCGCGCACCAAATCGCTACCACAAATGTTGGCCCACGCCCCGAAAGGCGGATGAACGCCACGGCAAGCAGCGCGGAAATTGCGCGATCCTTCCAGGATCTCCCGCGGAAACACGCCATCTGTGAGAATGCGTTGCTCGTTGTAGATGTCGTCGATGAAATGGTTGAGCGCCTGCAAACGCTGTCGTAATCCAGCGTCGATTCGCGCCCATTCCCGCGCCGACATGGTGCGCGGCACGATATCGAAGGGCCAGGAGCGGTCGATGTTGCCCGCTTCGCTGTACACGGTGAAGGTGATCCCCATGGCGCGGATGCCTGCATCCGCTGTCTCTTGCCGCTGTCGAAGGGCCTCGGGACCGAGCTTTTCCAAATGCTCCAAGACCGCGCGGGCTACCGGGCGCGGTTTTCCTGCTGCCGTCAAAAGCTCATCGTATGAGCTTCCTTTCGGGTACGCATAGAGTATCTTCTGCATGCCTGTCTCCCTTACGGGTTTTGCTCCGTCGCGAGGTTGTTATCCAACCCTTGGAAAAACCGTAGCAAGGCCCATGCCGAGCGCGGTCCTCGGGAAACACCACAGAACCCCAGACGTTATGCACGATTATTGGGCGATCAGGAACCAATTTGGTGCATCACTCAGGGGGGCGATTGCTCCCAATCAAAATGCGGTAGTTCGTCTAGGGCACGCGCCAAACCAGCACTCCAACCATCCGCAATACCGCGATAGAAGGGGTCGTCTTCGGCCAAACTGAGACACTCTCCCTTGTCGAGAGCATGATTGCGATAGAGCGCCAACTGCACCGGCGGCCCCACGGTCAGATTGCTGCGAATGGTCGAGTTCATGGAAACCAAGGCGCAACGCGCGGCCACTTCGAGAGAAATACCCGACTGCACCACCCGATCCAGGATCGGCTTGCCATACTTGATCTCGCCAACCTGCAAAAAGGGGTGATCCGCAGACTCGTGGATATAGTTCCCCTGGGGATAGATGAGATAGATCCCCGGCTCCTCGCCCGCAATCTGTCCGCCAAGAATGAAGCTGGCCTCAAAAATGGTATTGGCGGTATCCCGGCTGGACTGTACCCGTTGTGTATCGGCATTCACCCATCCCACATAATCCGCCGCTTCCGCCAGATTCTGTACCGTCCACAGGCTCCGTGCCGCGGGCGTCTCGAGATCCTGACGCAGCCGCTGCACCACCACCTGGGTGGTGGCCAAATTCCCGGACGATAGCAGACAAAAGTAACGTTCGCCCGCCTTGATAAAGTCGTGCATCTTGGAATAAACATTGACGTGATCGGTGCCGGCGTTGGTCCGCGAATCGGAACAAAACACCAGCCCTTCGTCTACATGGATGGCCAGACAGTAGGTCATCTCGCGGTCCCCTCGGCTCAAGCATCGGTGGTGCCTAATAGTGGCGTAGTTGCCGCCGCGTGGGAAGCCTGCCGATGATGCGTGCCGACCCCCCAAACACGGGGGGCGGCATTTTCTGAAGCGGCCTAGAACAAGAAGCCGGTCTCCACCATTCCACGAAGCTGGCTTTGATTCAGGCCACTGCGCCCGAAAATTCCGGTATCCGCCGCCATGCTGGCAGCCACATAGGCCAGCTCGGCACGAGCAAAATAGCTCCCCTTTTGGTAGGTGGGCGTTACCGTCAACGACCAGGCGTGCGATCCAGGACCAAAGCCGGTGAGATTGGCGGACCCATCGGTAAGATTGCCGGAGTTGCTGATGTACTCTACCCGACCAGCGAGGGACATCGTATCGCTGAAGCTGTAGTCAGCCAGCACCGCCGCACCAAGGGTGCTCGTGCGCTTGCTGCCTGCCCCCAGCGCCTGAATGGCACTGGCAGGAACCGAGGTATATTGCAGATAGGGGGTGAGCACCAAGGTGTCGCCCGTGTAGGTGTAACCCGCAACGGCGATGGTCTCATTGTTCTGCAGAGGCGCCGTGGCAAGGCTCTCGTGCACGTAGTCGGTATGGCCGAGATTTCCCCCTGCTTGCAGAAATACGCTATTTTTCTTGTTGACTGCCCAAGTCAACATGCCCGTTACCCAGTTGAAGCGGTTGGAATAGAAGCCATCATTCCACGACAGAGCTGCCGTCACCGGCCCAGCCGTATAGTTCAACTGTACGCCCTTATTGACAGCATTCTCCTGTCCCCATAGGAGCCCGCGGTTGATATTCCAGTTCTGATAGGAGAAGGTATATTCCGCTCCAATCAGGGTAAAAAGCTTACCCACTTGGATGTTAAAATGATCCGTCGGTGCAAACTCGACATAGGCCGTGGGCAGCGCCCCAAAGGTGTTCTGGGTAAAGGTACCCGTAGAAGCAAATGGGGCCCCCAGGGTGATCACATTATAGGCCCCGGCCTGCACGGCAAATTGGAGCATCCCGTCTGTCTTGGACAGCATCACCAAACCATTGCTGATGTCCGCAGAGGCGGCTTTGTTGCCCGGCGTTCCAGAACCGGGAAAGGCGTTGTCTTGCCACATTCCGTAGGCACTCGCTGCGCCCTGCAAGTTGAGCTTGCCGATCGGACCCGCATCAATTTGCAGTGCTGCGGGCAGACTGAGCGGCGCCGCCTGTAATTCTTCAGCAGCGAAAATTCCAGTCAGAGCCACCACCGCGGAAGTCAGTGATTTCTTCACAGAAGAAGGATTTTGATTCATTGCATACGCTCCAGATACGATATTGTGAGACTGCAATCTGCCCTCTGCAGAAATCGTGCCTGGAAATATTGGGATATACCTGCCACATCGCCTCATGATCTGCACCATTTTATCTCCCATTGCATTATAATGGTGCAAAAAGCCCCGGACTTGCCGGGGCCACGAGAAACTCCTCTGATGCTTACATATAGAGCTGCTCCCCGTGCTGGCTGACATCCAAGCCCTCGCGTTCCGCGTCCTCGCTCACGCGCAGGCCGACGGTCCAGTCGATCAACTTCAGCAGAATCCAGCTCACCACCGCATCATAGGCGATCGTGATCCCGACACCCGTTGCCTGAATCCACAACTGGTGCAGATTGCCTTCCAGCACCCCTGCCGTGCCACCGATCGCCGCCACGGCAAAGACCCCCGTCAGCAGCGCCCCAATTATGCCGCCTACCGCATGGACGCCAAAGGCATCCAAAGAGTCATCGTAATTCAGCCAGTTCTTCACATACACCGAGGCCCAGAAACAACCGACGCCAGCCGCAATGCCGATCCACAAGCTGCCCACGGGCCCGACAAAGCCTGAGGCGGGGGTGATAGCCACCAGACCCGCCACCGCGCCCGAGCTCATCCCGAGCACCGTCGGCTTGCCGCGCGCCCACCACTCGACAAAGGTCCAAGCAAGCGCCGCTGCCGCTGTTGCGATCTGCGTCACCGCCATCGCCATACCCGCACGATCACTCGCTGCCACCGCAGAACCGGCATTGAAGCCAAACCAACCGACCCAGAGCATCGCTGCCCCCATCAAGGTGAAAAGAAGATTGCTCGGATGCATCACATCATGCCGATAACCAACGCGCTTGCCGATCACCAAGGCCGCGACCAGACCCGCAATACCGGCATTGATGTGCACCACCGTGCCACCGGCATAATCGAGGACGCCGTCGCCGCCGAGCCAGCCGCCCGGCCCCCAGACCATGTGCGCAATGGGAGCATAGACCAGTAGCGACCATAGACCCGTGAACCACAGCAAGGCAGAGAACTTCATCCGCTCCGCAAAGGCGCCGACGATGAGGGCTGGGGTAATGATGGCAAAGGTCATCTGAAAGGTCATGTAGACCGATTCCGGGATTGTCGGTGCAAGTGGATTGAAGCTGTCTAACCCCAAGCCCTGCAAAAAGAATCGACTGGTGCCACCAATAAAGGCATTCCCCGGCGTGAAGGCTAGTGAGTAGCCAAAGAACATCCACAATACCGAGATCAATGCGGTTACTGCAAAGCTTTGTGCCGCTGTCGCCAAAACGTTTTTGCGCCGAACCATGCCACCGTAAAATAGGGCCAAACCCGGGATGGTCATCAGGAGGACTAGCGCGGTAGAGGTCAGCATCCAGGCCGTATCCCCGCCTTTGAAAGGGGGTGCAGCATCCGCCCAGGCCCAGGGACTGGCAAAAAATGTAAGAGAGGCAGTCAATGCCGCTGCCCTCATGGCTCCCTTTCGTGTCATATACGCTCCTTAAACTATGTATTGGATTGTCCAGTTGGCCTAGCTCCCAACTGGATGGAAACTTATAAGCAAAGAACGGGCCCAATGCAGATGGCCAAGCGCGCGGCGGTTCGGGAACCTGATCACCCGCGCACGCACCAAAACAGTGCGAAACGGAAGGGAAGACCTTTCCGCCTATTCTTGATTTTTTTCTCTACTATCCCCATCTTCGCCCTGCGTAAGGTCACGATGCGGCGTGTACCAAATTCAGGAGAAGGCATGACTACCTCAAAAGAAACAATGCAATTCCAAGCGGAAGTGAACCAGCTTCTGCAGCTGATGATCCACTCCCTCTATTCCAACAAGGAAATCTTCCTCCGCGAACTCCTTTCCAACGCCTCGGATGCCTGCGACAAACTGCGCTTCGAGGCCCTTTCCGACCCTGCCCTGCTGGAGGGCGGGAGCGATCTGCAGGTTGATGTGACGTTCGATCAGGATGCCAGCACGATCACTGTCCGCGACAACGGCATCGGCATGGATCGTGATGAGGTCATCGCCAACATCGGCACTATTGCCAAGTCGGGGACGCGGGAATTTTTTTCCCGCCTGAGCGGCGACCAAGCCAAGGATGCGCAGCTGATTGGCCAGTTTGGTGTGGGCTTCTATTCCGCTTTCATCGTCGCCGAACGTGTTACCCTGAGTACCCGCCGCGCCGGCATGGGCAAGGAGCATGGCGTGCGTTGGGAATCCGATGGCACCGGCGCCTATACCCTCGAAACCATCGAGCTCCCGGGGCGCGGCACAGAGATTGTTCTCCATCTGCGCGAAGAGGAACGGCAAGATCTGCTCAACTCCTGGCGGCTACGCTCCATTATCAGCAAATATTCTGACCATATTCCGCTACCGATCCGCATGCGCAAGCTCGGTGACGATGGCAAGCCCGGCGATGAGTGGGAGACCGTCAACAAGGCCTCGGCGCTCTGGCAACGTCCGAAAGGCGAAATCAGTAACGAGGAATACCAGGAATTTTATCAGCACGTCAGCCACGATTTTGGTGAACCCCTGGCGTGGGTACACAACCGCGTCGAGGGACGGCTGGAATACACCTCCCTGCTCTATATCCCGAGCAAGGCGCCCTTCGATCTCTGGGACCAGAAGCAGACCCACGGCATCAAGCTGTATGTACAGCGGGTCTTCATCATGGATGATGCCGAGCAGCTGATGCCGCGCTATCTGCGCTTCGTGCGCGGCGTGATCGATTCCAGCGACCTACCGTTGAACGTGTCGCGAGAGATCCTGCAGGGCAACCGCACCATCGAGCAGATGCGCTCGGGTGCCAGCAAACGCGTTCTCGGGCTGCTGGAAGACATCGCGGCGAAGGAGCCCGAAAAATATCAGACATTCTGGACAGAATTCGGCCGAGTCTTGAAGGAAGGGCCGGGCGAGGACTTCGGCAACCGCGAGCAGATCGCCAAATTGCTACGCTTTGCCAGTACCCACAGTGATACCGACGTGCAAAACGTTTCGTTGACGGATTATGTCAGCCGTATGAAAGAGGGCCAGGACAAGATTTATTACATTACCGCCGATTCTTTCCTGGCAGCCAAAAACAGCCCACAGCTCGAACTCCTGCGCAAAAAAGGTATCGAAGTGCTCCTGCTCAGCGATCGGGTGGACGAATGGCTCACCAGTCATCTCCATGAATTCGATGGGAAGAGTCTGGTTTCCGCAGCAAAGGGCGACCTCGACCTCGGCCAGATTGAAAGCGAGGAAGAGAAGAAGGAGCAGGCAGAGACGGAGAAAGCGGCTGAAGGTGTGGTTGAGCGGATCAAGAAGGCGCTGGGCGATCGGGTAGATACCGTGCGCGTTTCGCAGCGACTGACCAACTCCCCTTCGTGTATCGTCTTGGGCGAGCGCGACATGGCGCTGTACATGCAGCAGTTGCTTAAACAAGCCGGGCATGAGATGCCGAGCAGCAAACCGACTCTGGAGATCAACCCACGGCATCCGATGTTGGCACGGATCGAAAAAGAGGCAGATGATACCCGTTTTGGCGAATGGTCCGCACTCTTGCTGGACCAGGCCATCCTCGCCGAGGGCGGGCAGCTCGAAGATCCCGCCAGTTTCGTCGCCCGCCTGAACCAGCTGATGCTGGCCCTGGCGAATTGAGATTGGGGTGCTGACATGCTGCCACGGGAACTTCTCTACCGCGATCCACCGCTGTTGGCCTTGCGTGACAGCCTCGGGGACACGCACACTCCCGTGTGGTATAGCACCCTAGCGGAAAACGCTCTCGGCTTGCAGGAACCACTTACCGGCGCGGTACTGCTTTCTCCCGAACTGGCGCGACAACCTATCGGGCAACGCCGGGCAATTTTGGCACGGGAGCTGGGCAAGGCGAGCATGCCCAAGCGCAGAAAGCGATGGTGGATTACCGCCATCGCTCTGCTCCTTTGTTTACTGTTCGACATCGCGTTGATTCGGCTGCGTCTTCCATCAACGCTGCGTTTGGCCGATGCAGGAATTGCCACCCTCTGTTTCTGGATGGCCATTTGGCAATTCCGCAGCCTAAATACCGAAAAGGCCCGTGCGGATGGCAGGCAGCATATCGAGAACTGGGCTAGGGAGCGGGTTCCCGATTATGACACCCAACTCGCCGCAGCGCTTACCGACACGCCAATTCCTCAGAGACGCTGAGCCTCTCGCCTTATTGCACCCTGTTGTCCCGCTGACGCCGAGCTTCGAAGAGCACGATCGCCGTAGCGACAGAGACATTCAGGCTTTCGATCTGTCCCTGCATGGGGATGCGCAGGAGATAGTCACAATGCTCCCGGATCAAGCGGCGCATCCCTTTTTCTTCACTCCCCAGCACCAGTACCAGGGGACCGCGCAGATCTGCTGCATAGACGCTCTGCTCACTCTCTCCAGCCAACCCGGCCACCCAAAAATTTCGCTTCTGTAAGTCTGCTAGGCTGCGGGCAAGATTGGTCAGGAAGAACACCGGCACCCGTGAAGCCGCACCTGCTGCCGCTTTGCGTACCGCCGCGGTAATAGCACAGGCATTGTCTTTAGGCAGAAGGACTGCATTCACGCCGGCGGCCTCGGCGCTGCGCAAACAGGCCCCCAAGTTGTGCGGATCGGTAACCCCATCGAGCATGAGGAGAAGGGCATCCGCCGGCAACTGCGCTGCAAAGGCCTGCCAGTCTCGCGGCGAGGCCGGCAAGGCGCGCGCCAGCACCCCTTGATGCTGCTCGCTGCGACAACGCCGTGCCAGAGCTTGCGCGGGCTCGATTTCCAGTACAATCCCCCGCCTCTCCGCAAGATGGCGGATGCTTTGCAGACGGACATCATTCGCACGTTCCTGCGCCAACCACAGACGCTCTACTTCCCCCGCGTTTAGCGCCGCTTCGACTGCGTGGAACCCATAGATCCATTCCTCTGCCACTTTACCTCCCGGGCCAACAAAAACGGCGGCCCGATCAGGCCGCCGCACTCCGATCACAATGCAGTCGGTCAGAACATATTGAAGATATCGTCAACAATATTGTCTGCCACCGCAAAGCCCGCGCCCAACCCCAGACCCGTCATGACGTTGCCCATGAAACCGCCGCCCATGCCGCCTTGCGCCGGCGCATTCCAGGGGCGCTGCGCCATATTGGGGTTCATCCCTGGCTGCCCACCCATCTGTTGCATCTGCATCTCCAGCTGCTGAATACGCTGCCCCATCTGCTGCAACAGGAAATTCACATTTTGCTGCTGGCCCTGTAGATTCATCGCCATATTCCGCAATTCCAGAATCAGATCGCGCGCTTGCGTAGAGTCCGGAACCGTCGCCTGGACCTTTTGCGCCACCTGCTGCAGACCCTGAATATTGTTCTGGGTCGCCTGGGCAATCTGATTGTACTGCTGATCAAACATCTGGTAATCCATTCCGCACCTCCACAAGTTCAAGACTTAGAACGCACCGCCCCACCCCCAGTTCCGCGCTCGAGCAACACCCGGCGTTCCCACGCCAGCCATACCCCGCGCGCCAACAGTACCAAGATAGGGCCGATGATCAATCCAATCAAGCCAAAGGCCGCAGCCCCGCCAAGAATACTGAAAAATACCAGGAAGAACGGCGCCTGACTCTGTGATCCCGTCAGCAATGGACGAATGACGAGGTCCGCAAGGGTGATGACGAAAAACCCCCAGCCCAATACCACCAGACCCGCCAACCAATGGCCACCAAAAATCAACCACAAGGTTGCGGCGGCGACTACCACCGTCGCACCAAAAGGGATAGGGGACAACAAAGCCGTCACCACCATCCACAGCGGCCAGGTGCTGAGGCCAGCAATCGCGTAAGCGACACCGATCAGCAAGCCTTCGATGACGCCCACCCCAATCAGCCCAATGAGGACCGATCGCGTCGCCTCACGCGCCGCCAAGAGAAAGCGATCACCGCGCTCCGCGCCCCAGAGCTGACTCGCGCTGAGATGCAGCACCTCCCCCAAACGCCGCCCGTGCAGACTGATAGCAAAAACGGTCAGGGCAACAAAGAACGTGTGCAGAACAAAAAACCAGAGCTGACCCAGAGAGCTGGTGATCATCGCCTCATGATCGCTCAGGAAATGAGCGAGATGCGCTCCATTCAACACCCGCAAATGATCCGCCAGCCATTTTCCCAGGTAGGGAATGGCCTGCAATTCCCGCGGCACCCCCAAAAGCGGTGCGCCGGATTGCCAGCGGGCGACGACGCGCAACAACTCAGGGAGGATGGACTCCACCACCAGAACCGCAGGGATGATGATGACCGCCATCCAGGCCAAGGCATGAAGGAGGGAGGCCAACCACCGCGGTAGGTGCAAGGAGCGTTCCAGACGCAGCTGCCAAGGCCACCCGACCGTAGCGAGCACCGCACCCATGAGCAGGGGGCCAGCATAAGGGCTCAGGGTATACAACGCCCCAAGGTAGACGACAAGCAGAACGATCGTCCCCCAGTTGGCAAAACGGATCTTTTCCCGCATCGGGGGCATGGGCGAACTAGTGCTTGTCGTGCGGGATAGAGTGCCCAAGGCACTCCCAAACCGGTTGCACGGCATCGGGCAGGGGGGCGAGCTGCCCAATCTCGGCGTGCCCAATATCTGGCCCGTGAAAATCAGAACCCAAAGAAGCGGCCAGGTCCAATTGTTGGGCCAACTTTCCGAGATGCTCACGGTCTGCCGCCGCCTGTGAGCCAGAACTGACCTCGATGGCCCCTCCCCCCGCCGCACGAAACTCTGTAAATAGCGTGCGTAGACGGTCTGCACTCAATTTGTAGCGACCAGGATGGGCAACCACCGCAATGCCCCCCGCTTGACGTATCCAGGATACGGCCTCGACCATGGGAATCCAGTCACTCGGCACATAGGCAACCTGTCCTCGTCCCAGCCAACGCTGAAAGGCTTCGCCGTTGTCACGGCAATGGCCGGAATCCTTCAGCCAACGCGCAAAATGGGTACGCCCCACCATGCGGCTACCCGCCAGTTCGCGGGCACCCTGCTCGGCCCCCGGAATTCCTGCCGTCTCCAGCAAGCGGCTGATCTCCGCCGCACGCCAGTCACGAAACTCCATGATCTTGTCCAAGCCGGCTTGTAGATTTGCATTCTCGATGTCGATGCCCAGGCCAACGATGTGGATACCGATGCCGTTCCATTCGCTCGATATTTCTACCCCAGGAATGAAATCGATTCCGTGTCGGTCCGCTTCCTGCGCCGCACTCGCAATGCCGGCGGTATTGTCATGATCCGTCAGCGCCATAAGTGCCACGCCCCGCCGCGCAACCCGCGCCACCAACTCTTTCACCGGCATACTGCCATCGGAGTGCAGGGAATGCATGTGCAGATCAACCAACGATCGCGGGGGGGTGGACTGTGGCATGGAAACTCCCAACACTCTGCCTTGCTCGGCAAAGTTTTCATGATACCATCAAAGGCCAATTTTGGCACTTCAAGGAAATTCGCCTTGGCATCCCTCGCCGATATCAGCAGCGCCAAAGCCCGCTTTGAACAACAGGTGCAGTCGCTCCTCGTCCGTTTTGCGGAAAGCAACATTGCCACGGGCGAACAGGTCACTCCGCCCCAGCTCGTCGACGCCCTGCGCCAGCTCTTTGCCGTATTGGAAAAAGATACGGCCGACTGGGATCCCTCGCTGCCCGAAGACGAGGCAGAGCGCATTGGCGATTTGACCATTGGCCTGCTGATGGATTTGGCGACTTGGGCCGATCGCTTGGGCGAGCGAAAAAGCAAGGCGGCGTTGGAGGTGGTCAGCGTCAGCATTGCCGCCTGGCTGGTGCAGGAGCAACAGCCCATTCATACCCTCGACCCGGTGGTCAATGGCCTCGCGGTGCTCGCCAATGGAGAACGCGAGCCGACCGCGCTCGCCAACCTGGCGCGTCTAATGGGTGCGGTCGTAGAGGCTGCCGAAGGCGATTACGGCGCGGATCTGGAGAGCAACGACCCACAGCGGCCCTGGCGTATTCTCTTGTTCAACTGGGGCATCACCGCTACCCGCGCACAGGACCCCGAGCTCATGCGCAAGGCCTTCGCGGCAATGCAAAGGTTTTTGCCCGCGGACGCGCAGCTATTCTTTCAGGAGGGTCGGCAACAGGTCCTGCAGGGCGACTATAGCCCGGAGGTTCGTCAGGTGATGCTGGAGGCGGCAGAAGGCAGTGCCCATAATCTGCACTGAATCCTGCGGCCACTATCGTCTGCAAACCCCTGTCTCCCGGAGCGACTAAGGCGTGGCGCAACGTTTCCTCCCCTGGCTTGGCCTCGCCTTCCTGCTCTGGCTACTCTACCTTCTGGGACCCATTCTCTCTCCCTTCCTGATTGCGGGGGTTCTCGCCTACCTGGGTAATCCACTGGTCACCCGGCTGCAACGCTGGCACATCGGGCGCAGCGTGGGCACGACCCTGGTCTTTCTCCTGGCCATATTTCTGGTCGCCGCCATCGTCATCGCCCTACTACCCGTCGTACGCGCCCAGACCCTCATTGCCATCAATTATATCCGGCAGTATGCCGAGCTATTGCAAAGCCAATGGCTACCAGAGATCTCCCAGCGTTTTGGTATTCCTCTCGATACCCAGACGCTCACCGCCTATGCCAGTAAGAATGCCAGCAAACTTACCCATTGGGCCAGCAACAGCCTGCAGGTAGCCCTCATTTCTGGGTCTGGCGTCCTGTCGATCCTGATGAATTTTTTATTGATTCCCGTGATCACCTTCTACCTGATGCGCGACTGGCCACATCTGTTGCGCCGTATCGACGAGCTTATCCCACGCCAGCGCCTCGTTCTGGTCCGCCAGTTGGCCGCAGATTCCAATCAGATGCTGATGGCCTTCCTGCGCGGGCAACTCCTCGACATGCTTGCCCTGGGCAGCACCTACGCCATCGGCCTCAGCGTTGTCGGCTTGAAGACTGCACTACTCATCGGGCTGCTTTCCGGCCTACTGAGCTTTGTTCCCTATCTGGGCTTCGCTAGCGGCATCCTGATTGCCAGTCTGGCCATGTACATTCAGGGCGGCGCTTTCCTATCCATCGTGGAAGTCTGGGTGGTATACGGCATCGGGCAAATCCTCGAGAGCACCCTCTTCATTCCCATCCTGGTTGGTGATCGCATTGGTTTGCACCCGGTGCTGGTCATTTTTGCCGTGCTTGCCGGCGGACAGCTTTTTGGCTTTGTTGGCCTGCTTATTGCGCTTCCGGTCACGGCCATCCTCCTTGCCCTGCTGCGTCATGCCCATCGTTGGTATCTCCGCAGTCGCTCCTACGGCGCAGAGATGCCTGTGGAGAACTAAGCCATGGAATCCGTGAAAAACCTCATCGTCGGGGCCGGCATTACTGGCCTCAGTCTGGCCCTCCGTTTACAAGAACAAGGGAAGGACTATCGAGTTCTGGAGGCGCGCGACGAAGCCGGTGGAAATATCCGCAGTCGCAGAGAAGAGGGGTTCCTGTATGACCTCGGCCCAAACACGCTGCTGGTCCGCGACGCGCAAGTAGACGCACTGCTACAGACACTTCCACTCGAAGAAATCCGCGCCAACCCGCTTGCACGCCGTCGTTTTGTTCTCAACCGACGGCATCAGCCGGTAGCGCTTGGCCCTAAAGCCCTGCTCGGCGGCAGTCTTTTGTCAGCACGCGCACGCCTGCGTCTGCTCGGTGAACCATTTCGCGCCCGCGCGCAAACAGAGGAGTCCGTTGCGACATTCGTGCGCCGTCGCCTGGGTCCGGAAGTACTCGACTGGATGGTCGACCCCTTTGTTTCCGGCGTTTTTGCCGGGGATCCCGAGCAATTATCTCTGCCAGCCAGCCTTCCCCGCCTGGCACAAATGGAGCAAGAGCACGGATCACTGCTGCTTGCCGGTCTGCGACGCAAAAAGGCGTCACTGAAGAGTCGACTGATCTCCTTTGCTGGCGGCATGCAGGATCTCCCGCGCGCCATTGCCAAAGAGCTGGGCGGGAATCTGCACTGTAACAGCGCCGTTACGGCGATTCAGCGAACAGCGAATGGCTGGCATGTCACGAGTACGACCGGCGGGTGGGAAACGCAGCGTCTATTCCTTTGCCTGCCAACTGACGCCATTCTGCGCATCACACCGGCGGATGCGCGAGATTTGCACGCTCGGCTTGCGGAAATTGCCTATCCGCAGGTAGCCACCTTGGCGCTGGGCTTCGCGCGACAGCAGATTCAACATCCCCTGGATGGTTTCGGCCTCCTCATTCCCCGCCGTTTACAGATCCCTACCCTGGGCGCCCTCTTTTCTTCCACGCTCTTTCCTGCGCGCGCGCCCTCGGGGCAGGTGTTGCTCACGGTATTCCTGGGGGGAGCACAGGAAAAACTCCCGAGGGAAGATCAGCTCGTTGCCCAAGCCTTGAACGATCTCTCCCCTATCCTTGGTATTGATGGCGAACCCACGTTCCAACGAGTGCAAATCTGGCCCCGCGCCATTCCACAGTATCATCTCGGCCATGCAGACCGCATTGCTGCAATCGATGCTGTAACCGCGCGCGATTGGCCCGGAGTCTCTCTATTGGGAAATTGGCGCGGTGGCATCGCCTTGGGAGACTGCATCCGCAATGGATTGGATACAGCACAATCAGCATATTAGCAAATTATGCATACCTATTGACGCTGATTAAGCGAGACCACGATAATCTCGAAAAATACGATCGATCTGGTCCGAGAGGCCGGCTAACTGGGGGGAGGGCTGTGCAAAGCCATGGGAGAGATCATTCCCACACCGATTCCATCACTCACGCCGGAAGAGTGCGAAGCATTTGATTCTCTGCCCACGGCCGTGGTGATCTTCGCCGCAGATCTCATTCTTTATGCTAATGCCGTCGCTTTGGGAATTTTTGAAGCCGATCATCCCGAGCGAGTATTGGGACACTCTGTCCATGAATTCATCTATCCGCTCGATCAAGAGCGAGTCGTAGCCCGCATCCGACGAGCAGAGGCAGGCAATGTCATCAATCCGCCCACCGAGTTTCGCATCTACACCCAGCGCCATCAGGTGCGGGTGATTGCGCTCACCAGCCGAACCGTGCGGGTAGAAGGACAAATCGGCCTGATCGCGACCTTCCTCGACATGACCGAACGTTGTGCCATGGAAGAACGGCTACGGCAGAGCGATGAGCAATTTCAGCATCTGATGCACACCATGCAGGACGTTTTTTACCGTACCGATGTAGAAGGCATTACGCGCTACGTCAGCCCGTCGGTGGTCAATGTTCTGGGCTATCAGCAAAGTGAGATTGTCGGTCAACTTGCCTCGGCCTTCTATCCCGATCAGACGGATCGCGATGCCCTTATCGAGACCATCAAAAAACAGGGATATGTGCGCGACTTCCCGGGACAAATGCGTTGTCGAGACGGACGGATCATCGATATCTCCATCAGCAGCACCATTCTCCTGGATGAAACCGGACAATATGCTGGTCTCGAAGGAATCTGGCGGGATATTACCCAACGTCGGCAACTAGAACGGAAACTCGAGCAATTGGCCAGTCGCGACGAACTCACGGGTATCTCGAATCGCCGTTATAGCCTGGAAGAGTTGGATAAAAGAATTTCACGCCATCAGCGCCACGGGCGTGATACTGCGGTATGTATCCTGGATCTGGATCATTTCAAACGCATCAACGATCAGCATGGTCATTTGGCTGGAGACCAGGTACTACGAGAGTTCGCCCACGTCGTGCAGAGTGAGTTGCGCAACACCGATCATTTTGGTCGTTTGGGTGGAGAGGAATTTCTGTTGATTTGTGAAGATTCCTCGGCAACGAATACCAGCCTACTGGCACAGCGGATCCTCGAAAAAGTGGCGAGCAATCCTGTGCGCATCAATCCTCAAACCATGACGCAGGTAACCGTCAGCATTGGTGCGACCTTAATGGATACCAACGACGAATCGGGATCAGCGATCCTGTCTCGTGCCGATGAAGCACTATACCGTGCGAAAACCGCGGGACGGAACCGCATTTGCTGGTTTCAGGAAATCGCGACTCTCAGCGAACCGTAGACGACTTACTCGGCGGGGGATCCCTTGGCCACCTTCCCCTGGAGAGGGGCAGCAGATTCCCACCCATGATCAGCTACATGTCGATATTGAAAGGCAAGACGTCGGCTTTGCCCAATCTGCTCGGCATAGCTCGCCACTTTGCCGACAATCTCTACGGGTGTTCCAGGCTCGACCAATTCCGCAATATTTTGCGCATCATGGTTAGATAGAGCGACACAACCCGCCGTCCAGCGACCGGGGAAAACCTTAGCCGAACGATCGAAAGAAAAGCTTGGTCCCATACCGTGAATACCGATATATCCACCCAATGGGGTATTCTGCGGCGGCACTTCGCCATGATCGATTGCCTGGATAATTTTCTGGTATTGTAGATGGGTAATGATCCCTTGCTGCAAGCCCCATTCCGCATCTTGGCGATTGGGATAGGTCAGCAGCATGAATGGACCATACTGCGTCCCCCAGCGCACGTAACCAATATGATAATGACCGAGGGGAGTTTTGTCGTCACCGCGAATGCGACGTGGAGCCGATCCACCGAAACCAATGGCTACTGGATACGCAGTCAACAGGGTAGAACCTCGATATAGACTCAAGGTACGTTGATCGGCATTGATCACAATGTGTATGGTAGTGTTTTGCGGCACGGCAGATTGCGTGGGTGCCGTTGTTGCGGCGGGGGCATATGCAGGTGGTGGCGGAATTCTCGCGGCGTAATACGCTACTGAATGGACTTGGCTGGGTGGCATAGGGGCAGCACAACCACCCAATAACGCAACGCCGATCAGGGCCGCAAGCCAGGGCTGCCAATATTTCACACCGACTTCCTCACCATGCCGTAATGGCTCGCATAATACCCTAATATATTACTAGAGATCCATGATTTCTGGGCGACTTTTATGCCACGCCCGCATAGGCGCTGGCGCTACCCAACCAGCGCTGCACTAAGATCTCGCACATGGTCGGAGAGGAGCGCTCCAATGTGGCTGCCAGTTCAGGAAGCATCGCCATCAGCGCCTCATCGCGGAGAAAGTCCGCAACGCGCAATTGTCGCTCGCCGCTTTGCCGTATACCCAGAAACTCACCCGGCCCACGCATTTCCAGGTCTTTGCGGGCAATCACGAAGCCATCCTGCGACTCCCGCAGGATCTGTAGTCTTTCCCGCGCCTTGACCGAGAGCGGCCCGTGATAGAGGAGAATGCAAAGGCTAGCCTCCGCTCCGCGCCCTACCCTACCGCGCAACTGATGCAACTGCGCCAGCCCGAGGCGTTCGGCGTTTTCGATCACCATCACCGAGGCGTTCGGCACATCCACACCAACCTCGATCACCGTCGTCGCCACCAGAACTCGCACGTCGCCACGACGAAAGGCTGCCATGATCTCCGCCTTTTCTTCACTTCGCTGACGCCCGTGCAACAGGGCAATAGCCGTAGCAGGGAGCGCGACCTGCAGCTCCGCATAGCTCGCCTCCGCTGCCTGAAGCTGCAGCAGCTCAGACTCTTCGATGAGCGGACACACCCAGTAGATCTGACGGCCCGCCTCCAGCAAATGATGCAAACGCCCAATGAGTTCTTCTCGCCGCTCATCCGCCAAGACTAGAGTCTCGATCGGCTGGCGGCCGGGCGGAAGGGAGTCGATCGTGGAAAGATCGAGATCGGCATGCAAGGTCATCGCCAAGGTACGCGGGATCGGTGTAGCCGTCATCACCAGCAGATGGGGCACAATCCCCTTCTCCAGAAGTCGCCGCCGCTGCTCAACCCCAAATCGATGTTGCTCATCGACAATGACCAGCCCCAAATGGGAGAACTCCACCCCTTCCTGAAAGAGTGCCTGCGTACCACAGACAATGGTCATGCTGCCGTCCCGCAGCGCCGTCAAAACTTCCCGTCGCTGCCGCGCCCCCTGGCTGCCCAGCAACAAGCCTACTGGCAGATCCAGCAACTGCATCCAGCTGCTCAAGCGCTCATGTAACTGCAGGGCGAGAATCTCCGTCGGTGCCATCACTGCCACCTGCATGCCAGCGGCCACCGCGTGCAAGAGGACTGCGGCAGCAACCAGGGTCTTGCCCGACCCGACATCTCCCTGCAGCAGGCGTCGCATGGGACGGGTGCCGGCGAGATCATGAACGGCCTCGGCAATGACTCGCTCCTGCGCCGCCGTGGGGGTAAACGGTAGATGTCCACGCAAACGCTGCCAAAGAACCGGATCGGGATGGCAAGAGATCCCTCGTTGGACATCAAGACGATGGCGCTCGCGCCGCAAGGCCAGATGATGAGCCAGCAGTTCATCAAGGGCAACGCGTTGCCATTCCCGATCGCTCGCTGCAGGCGCCCGCTGCCCACCCTGATGGAGATAGCGAATGCTATCCGCCAGCGTCGGCCAGCCGGGTAGCAATTCTTGCAGCGGATCGCGCAATTCTTCAACGAGCGCTAACGCCATTCCCGCAAAACGCCGCCATTGTTGTTGGTTCATGCCCTGCGTGCTGGGATAAAACGGCGTGAGATGCTCGGGGAGACGAAAATCGTTGCGATCCGCAAGTTGCCACTCTGGATGCACCATCTCTACACCGCGTGCGCCCGCGCGCAACTCCCCGAAACACCAGAGTCGACGTCCTCGCTGCCATTGCTGCCGGAGCGCCGGGCTCAGATGGAAGAAGCGCAAGGTCAACGGTGCTGCGACACCATCCCCCAGCAGCAGCAACCATTGTTCTCGCCGCCCTTGCTGACGTTGTAGATCGACGATCTCACCGACCGTCGCGCACTCCATTCCGGGCCGCAGGGCGTTCAGGGGCAGCAAGTGGCGTCGATCCTGAAAACGCAAGGGGAGATGAAAGAGCAGGTCTTCTATTCGCTCCAAGCCCAGCGCGCCCATGCATGTGGCAAGGGCAGGCCCGATACCGGGCAAGGCAGTAAGGGGGTCCTGCAGGCGTACCGGTTTTACGGATCTCGACCCAGCAGCCATGCGCAAGGACTAGTGGCTGGTCTCGGCAGTACGGCGCGCGTCCCAGTCCCTGAGCAAGGCCTGTAAATCGATGTGATGCATGGTAGCCACGCCGAGCAAAGTTTCCCGCTCGGCAATGAAGCATTCACTGCAGTGAATGCCGCGCTCCTCCAGCAAGCTGCGTAGCTCTGGGTATTGTGCCAACAGCACGCGTATGGGCTGGTGTAAATCAGTCGGTAGCATTTCCCGTCTCGCGCAGCGCGACAATGCCATCGATCTCGACGGCTGCAGCACGCGGTAGCGCCGCCACCTGCAGCGCCGCCCGCGCCGGATAGGGCGGCGTAAAAAACTGCTCCATGAGCGCATTCACGGTGGCAAAATTACGTAGATCACTCAGGTAGACCTGCAATTTCACGGCCCGGCGCAGATCCGTGCCGGCAGCAACACAAACCGCCTGCAGGTTGTCGAGCACCTGCTGCATCTGCGCCGCAAAATCTCCTTCCACCAAATCGCCCGTGCTTGGGTCGATGGGAATCTGGCCCGAGAGATATAAAAGATCCCCATGGATCATGGCTTGACTATACGCCCCAATGGCCTGGGGGGCGTCGGCGCTGTGCACTGCTCTTGGCATAAGACTCTCCTGACTGATCATCCTTTTACACGCTGCACTCGCGATACCGAAGGCAGGGAGCGCAAGCTACGTACCACCTGTGCCAGATGGTCCCGATCCCGCACGCTGATGGTAAAAGTGATGCCGGTGTAGAGTCCATCCTGGGGCTCGATATCGACATGATCGATATTGGCATCGGCCTGGGCTATATGGGTTGCAACGCGTGCCAGAACCCCGCGCCCACTCTCCGCCACCACCCGCACCAGGACGGGAAACTCCGCGTGGACATCGGGATCCCACTGGACGTCCACCCAGCGATCTCGGCGCTTGCGCCACTCGCGGATGTTGTGACAGTCGTGGGTATGCACCACGATGCCCTTGCCTGCGGTGATGAAACCCAGGATCGGGTCGCCGGGGATAGGACGGCAACAACGGGCGAGGGTTACCGGCATGCCCTCGGTACCACGAATCAGCAATGGCTGAATGTGCTCGCCCTCGCGTCCAGGACGCCCCGGCAGCAGAGAACTGACCGCCTGACCCAGGCGCCGCGCCGTTTGTGCCAGGCGCCCACGCTCTTCTTCGGGGACAAGCTTTTGCGCCACGACCAGGGGAATCACCTGGCCAATGCCAATGGCCACTAGGAGCGCAGCGCGATCCTCGACCTGAAAAGTGGCATATACCCGGTGAAATTGCTCCTCCGTCAATGCGTCGATGGATGTGCCTAGGCTGTGCAAGGCCTTGTCGAGGAGATTTTGGCCCAACTGTTCTGCATCCCCGCGCTGTATGGTCTTGAGATACGAGCGAATGTTGGCACGTGCCTTGGCGGTAACCACCACTTCCAGCCAACCGGCCTGGGGGTGGGCAGACTCGGCGGTGATGACCTCGACTTTGTCCCCATTATCGAGAATGCTGCGCAGCGGCACATAAATCTCGTTGATTTTTGCCGCCACGGCGCGATTGCCGATATCACTATGCACGGCATAGGCAAAATCGATTGCCGTTGCCCCACGCGGCAAGCCCAAAATTTTTCCTTTGGGGGTGAAAACATAGACCTCGTCGGGGAAGAGATCCATTTTCAGGCTCTCCAGAAATTCCTGGGAATCCCCGCCTTGCGCCTGCAACTCCAACAAACGTTGGATCCAGGCCCGCGCTTGCGCTTCCGCATGAGCCTTCTGAATGCCGCTTTTGTAGAGCCAGTGTGCCGCAACCCCCGCCTCGGCCACCCGATGCATGTCCTCCGTCCGAATCTGTACTTCTACCGGATGCCCAAAGGGCCCCAGCAGAATGGTGTGCAGAGACTGATAGCCGTTGGATTTGGGAATAGCAATATAATCCTTGAAGCGTCCTGGAATCGGTCGGAACAAACTATGCACAATGCCCAAGACCCGGTAACAGGTATCGACATCGTCAACGATGATGCGAAAGGCATGGAGATCGTGGATGGCAGAGAAGGGCAAGCCCTTGCGCTGCATTTTGCGATAAATGCTGTAAACGTGTTTCTCGCGCCCACTTACCTCGGCGTGGATGGCCTCTTGACGTAAACGCTCGGCAATCAACTGCCCAATTTTTTGCACTGCCTCCTTGCGATGACCACGTGCGGCCTTGATCGCCTGGTTTAGGGCATGCCAGCGCTTGGGATAGAGATGGGAGAAGGCCAACTCCTCCAACTCGATGCGGATTGCGTGAATACCCAACCGTTGCGCAATTGGGGCATAGATATCCAGCGTTTCGCGGGAGATGCGCCGCCGCTTGTCGGCCGCCATAACGCCCATGGTACGCATGTTGTGCAAGCGGTCGGCGAGCTTGATGAGGACCACACGAATGTCCCGCGACATCGCAAGAAACATCTTGCGAAAATTCTCCGCCTGCGCCTCTTCCCGAGTCTCGAAACGCACCTGGCCGAGCTTGCTGACCCCATCGACCATTTCCGTAACTTCGGCACCGAAATGTTCGGTCAGTTCCTCCTTACTGATGCCACAATCTTCAATGACATCATGGAGCAACGCCGCCTGAATCGTCGCCACGTCCAGTTGCAGCTCCGCCAGGATACAAGCCACCGCAACGGGGTGGTGGATATAAGGCTCGCCACTGCGCCGTTTCTGTCCGCGATGTGCCGCCGCCGCCAGCTCATACGCTTCCCGAGCCTTCTCTACATCTTCCGGCGGTAGGTATCGCTGCAGTAACAGACGCAGGGGCGCGCAAGGATCGCCGAGAGACGGCGCCACTGGTGACAGGTGCAGAACCTCCGCCGCCTCCGCAAGTACTACGGAGTCAGCACGAGCACTGAGCTCAGTCGCTGCCGACATCCTCAACACCTGTGAGCTCACGACGCGAAGCG
This sequence comes from Acidithiobacillus acidisediminis, assembly GCF_023277115.1. Lineage (NCBI taxonomy): Bacteria > Pseudomonadati > Pseudomonadota > Acidithiobacillia > Acidithiobacillales > Acidithiobacillaceae > Acidithiobacillus > Acidithiobacillus acidisediminis. Next base: position 1,159,584 of record NZ_JALQCS010000001.1, on the reverse strand, counting down.
CCAGGGAAACTGGCCAGCGGCGGCGGGACCGGCTCATCCAGAATCGCGCGCGTCACATTACCCGCGGCAATCTCACGCAGCGCGAGTACGGTATTCTTATCCCGTCCCACTGGCAACGATGGTTGCGCACCGCCAGCCAATTGACGTGCGCGACGCGCTGCCACCAGGGTCAACTCAAAACGATTGTCGACTTGGGACAAACAATCTTCTACGGTAATACGGGCCATACGGCACTTCCTCTCTGCAAAACATGATCACGCCAGAAGCTCGCGCAGACGTGCGTGCTCGGTATGCTGCTGACGGTTACGCCGCAGGTGTTCGGCACGGACAACAGAGCGCAAATCCGCCAAGGCGCACGGAAAGTCTTCATTCACTACCAAGTAGTCGAACTCGTCGTAATGTAGCAGTTCTTCCCGCGCCGCCGCCAGTCGTTTGGCGATCACTGCATCGCTATCCTGCCCTCTTCCCCGCAGCCGTTCCGACAGCGCTTGCAACGAAGGAGGCAGAATGAAGATGCTCACAGTGTGCTCGGGCAGGCGCTCGCGCACCAAACGCGCGCCTTGCCAGTCAATTTCCAAGAGGCAGTCGGTTCCGGCAAACAACTGTTTTTTGACCCAGGATTCGCCCGTACCATAGCGATTGCCGTGCACCTGGGCGTGCTCCAGAAACTCCCCCCGTTCCGCCATGGCAACAAATTGTGCCTCGGAAATAAAATGATAATCCTGTCCATCCACCTCCCCTGGGCGTGGCGGGCGGGTAGTGAAAGACACCGAGCTGCGTAGTGTGGCCGTTTCCCGCACCAAGGCATGCGAAAGACTCGTTTTGCCAGCGCCACTGGGCGCCGAAACAATCCACAAAATACCAGCATGATGGGCGCGTTCCGTCATGATCACTCCACGTTCTGAACCTGTTCGCGAATCTGCTCAACCAGAACTTTGAGCTCGATGGCCGCCTGACTGACTTCTTGGTCGCCCGCCTTGGAACCCAAGGTATTCGCCTCACGATTGCACTCCTGCACCAGAAAATCGAGGCGCCGACCCACTGGTTCGTCTCGCTGCAATACCTGGCGCAGTTCCACCAAATGCGTACTGAGACGCTCCATTTCTTCCGCAATGTCTTGGCGGTGCAGATAAAACACCAGTTCCTGCTCCCAACGTCCGGGATCTACCTGCTGCTGCAATTCGCTCAGCCGCCGGTCCAAACGTTCCACCAGCTTGCCCTCTAGGGCAGGTAACCGCGCGCGTAGCGAGGCGAGAATCTTCTCCATCGCTTGGATCTTCTGTAGCAAGATTTCCGCCAGAGCGCTTCCTTCCCGTTCCCGCGATTCTTGCAGCACCCTCAATCCCTGATCGAGGAGCGCCAAAAGTGGCTCTGGCTGCAGCTCTTGCCTACTGGCCTGCAGTACTCCAGGCCACCGCAGCAGATCAAGCGGACTCAGTTGCGCGAGAGGGCTACCCCAAATTTCCGAAACCGTTTCCATGGTGCCGCGCAGTTGCTGCAGCAAGGCAAGATTCGCAGAGATGCCGGCGTCTTCTTCCGAGGAATTTTGCCGCAACCAAAGTTCCACCCGCCCGCGTTTGATCACCTGGCTGACCCGCCGACGGATCTCACCTTCGATGGCCAGGATGCTATCGGGAATATGCAAAACCACCTCGAGATGGCGGTGATTTACTGCCCGAAGCTCCCAAATCCTGTCGGTATTCGCCCCGCTTCCCGCGACTTGGGCATAGCCGGTCATGCTCCGAATCATTCTCGCTCCGACCACAAAAAATTCAGTTTAGCACGAGGCGAGATGCGCAACACGGACCAGTTTACCAGGGATAAGCCCAGCCGAAGCGAGGCCCGAACGGGCCGTAATAACCTGGCCAGCCCCAGCCCCAGCCCCCACCGATGACGACCGTACTCCTCTGCGGCTCGGGCTCAGGCAAGGGCCACAGATACGCCTGACTGGCACTGAGACGCGGGTAAGGATAAGTGAAGCCGCCTATTTTTTTGCGCACGGTACCCTGGATCGTGCCAATGAATGTCATTTCTCGCCCTGCCGCATACAGCGTTGGATCGTAGAAACCCGGCGCACAGGCAATGAAGCGCCCCACATCTGCCGCTTCGCGCCCCAAGATCGGGCGACCATCCTTGCGCAATGGAAAGCCGAGTACCGTAAAACAGGTTTGCTGCGCTTCCGGCTCTGTCTGGATCAGCTCCCCACCCCAACGCACGAGTTTCCCGTTTTCTGCCCCAGTCTGCGCCTGACGCGGAGTGATGGGGGGGAAGGTACCAGCAACGGGAGACATGGTGGCACAAGCAGAAAGACCAAATGGAAAGACCAGTGCAAACGTCAGTTTCGCGAATCGCATATCGCCTCCAACCTGCAGAAACCAAGAACATCAATAGTATAACTCAGGTCCCAGAGCATGGACACGACTCCACAATGTCACGAAATCGTAACCAAATGTTCATAAAAGTGTAACAAATCTTTGCTAATATTCTGCTCTGATGAGGGTTCGCCCAAAGCAGGCCGCCCAGGAGCCGCAAACAGCCCGGCCCATTTTTGATAGGAGCGTATCGATGAGAAGTAACAAACCCTTGCTGTTATCTCTAGCAGCAGCCCTCAGCGCGTTATCCCAGCTCAGTGCCCACGCGGACACGCAATCTCTTGGTACCGTAACGGGCAGCGCCAGCAGCAGCACCGGCTTCTTTGGTAGCGCGCCCAATCTCAACGTCGGCCACACACCCAAGGAAGACATCCAACGGGTACAGAAGTTTAACAAGACCGCCACCAATCAGGAGACGGAAATCACCAAGGGCCAGTTCCAGATGATCAGCCCGACGGACTCCTACACCCAGGTACTCAACACCCTGCCCAACGCCGTGGTGGTCAGCAGCGGCGACAGCATGGACGGCGATGACGTCTACATCAATGGTTTCAGTAAGTCCCTGATCAATTTTACTCTGGATGGCATTCCCCTCAACGACAACGACAGCTACACCTATTACACCAACGAGTTCATCCCCTCGGTGCTGGTGTCTGGGGCCAAGTACTACCCGGGTGCGGAATCGGCGGCCCTGCCGGGGTTGGCGGCCTTTGGTGGTGCCTTCGCCACCTACAGTCTCAAGCCTTCGCCCTTCCCCATCGTCCGGCCCATTGTCGGAGCAGGATCCTTTGGTAAATACAATTATGGCGGCCTGATCAACACCGGCCTCTTTGCCAAGAATTTCGCCCCCACTTCGGCCTGGATCTACGTCAATCAGACCCAGCGGGACGGGTATTTTCAAAACAACGGCGCCATTCAGTCACAGTTTCTTTTCAAGTCCATTACCCAGGTTGGCCCCGGTAACCTGACCCTGTTCTTCACCCAGAACAATCAGCGCTTCAATTACTACAACGGCGCTACGGCGCAGCAGATCGATCAGTTTGGTCGGGATTACAACAGCTATACCAGCAACCTGTATAACCCGAATGGCACGGTGAACACTAACTATTCGGGCTTCAACTACAACAATTATCTGAACTGGCTGGGCTATGCCAAATATGAGGGCCACCTGGGGCGCGTCCACTTTTCTGATCAATTCTACTACTACTACGGTAACGGCTTTGGCGCCGGTGCGACCACCTACAGCCAGACGGTTCTGACGCCCAATGACACCATCGCTACGGTGCGTCCGGCCAGCGGCCAAGTGCTGTTGCGCAACAGCGTCAACAATACCCATCGCTGGGGAAATATTGCCAAGATCTTGGTGCCCTTGGGGCCGGTAGACAGCGAGATCGGTTTCTGGTTCAACCACAACAACACCTTGCACGATTCTCGCTATCTCAGCATGAGCAACGTGTACTTGGGTTCCAGCTACTACGAGCCGGTGGTCACCAACACCTATGAACCTTTCTTGGTGCTGAACTACAAACCGATCGATGCGCTGAAACTGACTGCTGGCCTCAAGTATCTCTATGTAAGCCGAAGCTTTGTCGATGACGTGGCCCTGGCGCGGGGCAGACCAGGACAATTCGACGTCAATTTCAGCTCGGTTCTGCCCTCCGTGGGCGCCAACCTGCGTATCCTGCCCAATTGGCATGCCTATGTGAATTATAGTGAGAACAGCAATCCACCCGGATACAATCAGTTCTACACTGGCACCTACAACGCCAATCTCCAGCCCCAACGGGCCAAAACCTACAGTGTGGGCACCAACTGGGAACTTGGCCCGTGGTCTTCCCAGCTCCAGGCCTTCCGGGTGGACTTTAGCAACTACATTCTCAGCACCACAATTCAGGTGGGATCTTTCAACCAGAGCGTGCTGGCCAATGCGGGCAAGGCCATCAACCAGGGCATTAGCTGGCAGAATAACGTGGTACTGAATGATATCTTCAGCGCGTACGCCAACGTTGGCATCTTGGATGCCCGGCTGACTTCGGCGGGCCAGCCCTTCCCCTATGCACCACACCACACGGAAGCGCTAGGGTTTATCGGCCGGTACCATGGATTCCAGGGCACCATTTCCTTCCACGAAATGGGTAATTCCTACTATAGCCTTGGGAGTAGCTTCCTGCCCCTGGGCAGTCGCTTCTACAGCAACATGAGCCTGCGCTACACCTTCAACAATGCCCCCCTCAGCAACACCCTGGGCTTCAAGAAGGTGACGACGGCCCTGAACCTGAACAACCTGTTTGATCGGAGCTACATCGTCAGCTACTCCGGTAGCAGTAGCAATCCGTACCAAAAGCTGAACCTTCCCTTCAACGTCTACGCCAGCCTGGATGCGACCTTCTGATCCCTGGCCGTTATCTACACCTTTGGCACATTGGCCGCCTTCGGGCGGTCCCAACATTTGAGGTCTGCTCATGAATTTTTCCCAACTCGCCCAAATTGCCGCTCATTCCGGGGGCATCCTGTTCATCATGCCCATTCTCTTGCTCATTGTGCTCTGGGTCAGCTTTGAGCGCTTTCTGTACCTGAACCGCATGACCCATCTGGGCGAACAAACGGCCCAAGCCTTGGATAGTCTGCCGGATCTGCGTCCATCCAGCCTGAGCCCCCTGGCCGAGAGCACCCCCGCCCCCTTCAAACCGTTGCTGGAGGTGCCCCTGCGCTACCCCCAGATTCAGGACAGCGGCCGCTTGTCGGAAGTCCTGCAGGAAGTCGTCATGCGACAGGTGCCTACCTTGGACCGTGGCCTCTGGATCCTCGACACCACCATCACCTTGGCGCCCCTTCTCGGGCTCCTGGGCACGATCGTCGGCATGTTCCATGCCTTCCAGGTGTTGAACAACGTCAGTAACAACCCGACTGCGATCACCGGTAACGTGGCCGAGGCCCTCTTGGCCACCGCAGCGGGTCTGGTCATTGCCATCATCGGCCTGGTCACTTTCAACGGTCTGCACAATCGTATGCGCCTGGTGGTGCATCAGATGGAAACCCTACGGACCATGCTGGTGAATCGTCTGGAAGGACTGAGCCATCAGCAGGCCCTAGAAATTAGTTCGGCCAAGCCGGTCTACCACGCCGCCCAGGAGGCCTGAGCCATGCAGTATCTGGAAGTGCGCAAGGGACGGGTAGAGATCATTCCCATGATCGATATCATGCTGTTCCTGTTGATCTTCTTTATCATGATCACGATCCACATGATCCCCGATCGCGGCCTACCCGCCAACATGCCAGGCTCCGGCACCGCCCAGGCCCTGCCCAAGCCCAAAGTCGTCCTCAACCTCCATGGGGCTGGGGAGGTAGATCTGGATGGCAAAGCCATCAGCCTCAGCGCCCTCACGGCAACACTGCATGCCCAAGATCCGGCGAATACCCAGGTCACCATCGCTGCCAGCAAGAACGCCGACATCCAAGCCCTGGTCAAGGTCATGGACGCCTGCCGCGCTGCAGGGGTCACGGCCATCGGTTTGGCTGCCAAAGCAGAAGCCCAACCATGAACGCCGTCCCTCCCCTGCCCCTTCAGGACTTGGGGCAACTGATCCAGGATGGTCGCCAGCCCAGCAAGGGGAAACCTGCCTTGATGCTGGCGCTGGTGGCCGAGGCGGCCCTGATTGGCCTCTTGCTCTGGGAGAGCAACCGGAGCACTCCGCCTCCGCCACCGGCGCTGCCGCCCATGACCCTACAGCTGGTGCAGCCAGAGCCTCCCAAACCTTTGCCGCCAGCACCCCCCAAGCCCAAGCCGACCCCGACACCGCCACGGCAGGTGGCGCCCAAGCCTACCTCGAGACCCATAGTGCGCCCGGTTCCACGGCCCACGCTGGCACCGATCAAGACGGTGACACCGCCGAGCCCCCTGCCCAGTCCGGTACAAGCCCCACCACCACCTCCGGTCAAGGAAACGCCACCACCCAGCCCGCCGCCGGTGAGTGCTGCGGTCAAGGCGGATTACCTGGTTCAAGTCAAAGGCGCCATCCAGGCGGCAGTCCACTTCCCGGAGGCCGCGCGGATGCTGGGACAGAGTGGCAAGGTCCTGGTGCGCTTTTATTTACAAGACGGACGGGTCTCCCGGGTGAGCATCGTCCAGAAAGGCAGCCTCGATGACTTCAATGCTGCGGCCCTCGCCGCCGTGCGCCAAGCCAAGTTGCCCCCCGTACCGGCGGGCCTGCAAGGCAAAAGTTTCGACCTGCAAGTCTGGGTCGCATTCGTACTCCACGACTCGTAATACCCACATATCAACAACTAGAGGGAGCACCCATGTCCATTACTCGTCGCCGATTTCTACAGCAGTCCGCTCTCCTGGGCGGTCTGGCCGGGGTCAGTTGGCCCGAGGTCCTGCTGGCCCAAGGCAAGACCAAGTCACTCCACGCCGGCCCCATGATGGGCTATCCGACGGGTCGTTCTGGTACGGTCTGGCTACAGACCCAAGGTCCGGCCCAGGTACAGATCGCCTACTACGCCGAGGGGGACTCCGCACGTCAACTGACCACGCCGGTACAGACCCTGGCCGAGGACTTCTTCACCGCCACCCTGAGCTTGAACAACCTGAAGCCAGGAACACGCTATCACACTCAGGTCTTGCTGGACGGCACAGCCCTTCCGGAACCCGGACCAGTGGTCTGGACCCCAGAACTATGGCGCTGGCGCAAACCCGCCCCGGACTTCAAAGTCCTGACGGGCTCCTGCGCCTACATCAACGACGCACCCTATGACCGTCCCGGTAAGGCCTACGGCGGTGGCTACGAGATCTACCAAGCCATGACTGCTGAGCAGGCCGCACTCATGGTCTGGTTGGGGGACAATCTGTATTTCCGCGAGGGCGACCTAGATAGCCCCGCCGGGATGGCCCTGCGCTACTGGTCTGACCGGGCCTTTGCGCCTTTGCAGGGCTTTCTCAACAGCACCGCGCAGATCGCCATCTGGGACGATCACGACTACGGCCCCAACGACAGTGACAGCAGCTTTGTTTTCAAGGCAGCGGCCCGGCAGTTGTTCCAGCACTACTGGCCCAATCCCAGTTTCGGCCTGCCCGGCACACCCGGCGTGTTCACTCAGTACAGCCTGTATGACGCCGATTTCTTCCTGCTCGACGATCGCTGGTATCGAAGTGCCGACGCCAGCCCAGAGTCGGCCCAAAAGGTCATGTTTGGCCCCGCTCAGATGGCGTGGTTAAAAAACGCCCTACTCGACTCCCATGCGCGCTTCAAGATCATCGCCGCCGGGGGCCAGATGCTCAATGATGATGACGCCTACGAAGGATGGAACCTCTATACTGAAGAGCGTCAGGAGTTTCTCGACTGGCTGCAGAATACCCGCATCCCCGGCGTTCTCTTTCTGTCAGGGGATCGCCACATCAGTGAACTCATGCGACGGGAACGTCCGCGCTACAGCGGCAAGCATGATTACCCTCTGTGGGAAATCACCAGTTCCCCCCTCAACTCCGGCCCCGCCAAAGGCGATCACAATCCTTGGCGGGTGCCGGGCACCCTGGTAGAACAAAGAAACTATTGCAGTCTCGATTTTCAGGGGCATGGCCGGGACCGGGACCTGCTCGTAACCTGCAAGAATACCCGCGGTCAGGTGCTGTGGACGCAGCGCATCACTGGCCAAGACTTGGGTTACGGGACTGTCTGATCCGGTTCAAAGCGATACCCCGCCCCGCGTTCCGTAAGTAGGAAGCGGGGCTGCTTGGGATTATCTTCTATGATCTTGCGCAGACGGGTGACACGCACATCAATACTGCGATCAAAACGACCATCTTCTTCACCACCTAGAACTTGCAACAGGGTATCACGACTCAAGATACGCCGTGGTCGTTGGGCAAAAACGAGCAAAAGCTCCATCTCGGCAGGATTGAGCTCCATTTCCTGACCATCGGCAAATAAGCGTCGCTTGGTAAAATCCAGGCGAAAACGGCCAAATTGCTGAGAGGGGCTTGGCTCCTCCCGCCCCTGGCGACGCAAGAGCGCCCGTAAGCGAGCCAACAGTTCGCGAGCATTGAACGGCTTGGGAAGGTAATCATCCACCCCACTCTCCAGCCCGACAATGCGATCATCGTCATCCCCTCGCGCCGATAGCATCAACACCGGCGGCGCTTTCTTGGCGCGAAGTTCTTTGATGAGCGCTATGCCATCCTTGCCGCCCGGAAGCATCCAATCCAGCACAATGAGGTCGATCTCACCGTGAGCCAGCTGCCGCCACATTTCAGCACCGTTACCGGCCAGTTGGACAGCAAACCCCTCTTTCTCCAGAAAGTCCTTCAACATCTGCGCCAATCGCAGATCGTCATCAACGATAAGCACAACCGCCATAATCCGCCCCAAGAAGCCCTGGAAACAATTTTGAAACAATTGTCTTGTAGAATCCAGACCAGTGGACGCGCCGACAGATGCTTGTCAGCCTCTCCAATTGCTTGTTTTGCGGCTATTAGACGGGTCTTCACCCGTCTTTTTTTTTCAGCTCCACGCCGGTATCCAAGACACTTCAAATGGAAATATTCTGGAAACATTACTCTGGCAACCTTCTCAACAACGAAGGCGATCTACCCAAGCCTCACGATGATGACGGAGCGTAAGAATCACGGCAAACAGGCCTAGACCTGCAAGCCAAAAAGTTTGTAGCGGTTGTTTTGCGGCTATTAGACGGGCATTCGCCCGTCTTTTTTTGTCGGCTCTAGCCGGTTTCCAGGACCCTACAACCGGAAATATTCTGGAAACATTACTCTGGCAATCTAACCAACAAGGAAGGCGATCTACCCAAGCCTCACGATGATGACGGAGCGTAAGAATCACGGCAAACAGGCACAGACCTGCAAGCCAAAAAGTTTGTAGCGGTTGTTTTGCGGCTATTAGACGGGCACTCGCCCGTCTTTTTTTGTCCGCGCATCCTCATGCTACCATATAGCATCGCCAATGAGGAGAGCTGATGGATCCCAAGAGTCAACGCTTAGTCTGGATTGACCTCGAGATGACGGGTCTCCACCCCCAACAGGATCACATCCTCGAAATTGCGAGTATCGTTACCGATAACGACTTACGGGTTATCTGTGAAGGTCCAGTCCTAGCAGTACACCATGACGAAACCGTGCTACGCGCGATGGATGACTGGAATCAGCGCACCCATGGGGCCTCTGGATTGATCGAGCGTGTCCGCGCCAGTCGCCTGGATCTTGCCGCCGTGGAAACCCAAACCTTAGATTTCCTTCAGGCCCACGTCACACCCGGAACTTCCCCCCTGTGTGGTAACAGTGTCTGCCAGGATCGTCGCTTTCTCGCGCAGCACATGCCGCGCTTGGAGCGATTTTTCCACTATCGGCTGATCGATGTCTCAACCTTGAAGGAACTGAGTGCGCGCTGGTATCCCAAGCTTGCACGATTCCAGAAATCAGAACGCCACGAAGCTTTGAGTGATATTCGTGAATCGCTTGCGGAACTGCGTCACTATCGTCAGGTCCTTTTGCGCGGACCGGAGTGGGAAGAAGACGAAGGAAGTACAGATTTCGTGTGAGAGCACGAAAGACTTTACTTGACGGGTGTCGGAAGATTCTGGATGAGATCTACGCGCACGCGCAGCTCTACGTTATCCTCCAGCACTCGGCAGTGCAGGAAGTCGGCGTGCTCGCCTTCTTCAAAGCTCAGGGGCAAGACAACACTCATGTAGTGGGTTTGATCCCGCTCATCGACCCAGTGCAGGCGCATCTGCTCTGATGTTAGGATGGCAATTTCCAGGCGCTCGACAATTTGCCGTGGCGTGTGTGCAGACATGGAGTCTCCCGAATCATGCAGGTGGATCTCTTCTACGAATTGGCGGTACCCGCCCACCTTCCTCGTAGCGAGGCGCAAGTATACCACGAAACCCTGGATGAACTCGCTCTGGCGGACGAGCTCGGCTTTCATGGTGCCTGGCTGGTGGAACATCATTTCATGCGGGAATACTCCCATTCCAGTGCACCGGAACTGTTTCTTGCCGCAGCCAGCCAGCGCACTCAGCGCCTGCGCCTCGGCCACGCAGTGATCGCTCTCCCTTATAACCATGCGGTGCGGGTTGCCGAGCGCGTTGCCGTGCTGGACCTGCTAAGCAATGGCCGCCTGGACGTGGGCATCGGTCGCGGTTTTTCACCACGGGAATACCAGATCTTCGGCGCCGAGATGGCCGACAGTCGTCTGCATCTGCAGGAGGGATTGGCGATTTTGCGCGCTGCCGGGTCGGGGCCCGTCCAGCATCAAGGTACCCTCTACCAGCTCGATGACATCGACATCCTGCCCAAACCCGTGCAACGACCACACCCGCCGCTCTGGGTTGCTGCAGTCAGCCCACAAACCTTTCGCTGGGCCGCGCAAGAAGGTATTGGCGTCTTGAGCGGGCCCTTCAAACCCTGGTTCCTGATCAAACAGGATCTGAAGGCCTATCGGCGCGCTGTTCGGGAAAGCCCACAGGCCCAGAGCTCGAGCTTCAATCCGCGTTTCGCCATGACCATTGGCTGCCTCTGCCTGGAAGATGCCGCCGAGGCCCGTCATCTGGCCGAGGGATTCACCTGGTACTACCAGCGCCTGCTGGACCAGACCCGACCGGTACTGGCGCAACTTCGTGAAAGCTACGAATACTACCATCGCCTCGCTTTTCTTGAGCCCTTGCTGCGCCGCGGACTCAGTCTGCGCCTCCTGGAGAGCATGGGCATGGTGGTGGTCGGCAACCCAGAGCAATGCCGCAAAGGCCTGGCGCGCTATGCCCGCGCCGGGGTGGATCGTCTCCTCTTGGCAGTAGGCGCGGGTATGGTTTCCTCTGTCGTCACCCGGCGTTCGCTACAACTCTTGGCCGAGGAGGTCTTGCCCAGCTTGGCAGAGCATCGCGCCGACGCAGCATGAGCCGCGTCTTGCTCACGGGCGCTGCCGGGCATACTGCCAGCGTTGTGCTGCCCAAACTCCTCGCCCATCCATCGGCACCAGAGGTCCTTGCCTTCGATCGCGTGACCGGCACCACGCAACATCCACGTCTGCATTGGCGACAGGGCGATCTACGGGACTGCAATTGGGGCGAGTTACTGGCCGGTGTCGACAGCGTCATTCACCTTGCCTTTGTCGTACTCAGCCCACGATTGGGTCCAGAAAGACGCTGGCGCCAGGAGATGGCGGCGATCAATCGCCACGGTACGCAACGTCTCCTGGTTGCGGCCGCGCACGCTCAGGTCAAGACCTTTGTCTATAGCAGCAGCGTTGCCGCGTATGGGGCCTGGCCAGACAATCCAAGGGTGATCCGAGAGGAGCAACCGCTGCGTCCTCCGCCAGGCTTTGCCTACGCCGAAGACAAGGCGGCAGTGGAACGGCTGATGCAGCAATTTGCGACGGCTAACCCAAGGATGCATCTGAGCCGATTACGGCTACACGCCATTGTCGGGTCACAAGCCCAACCTTTGGTCAATGCCATTGCCTGCGCCCCCTGGGGACTGCGGTTGCGCGATCCCGATCTGCTGATCCAATGTCTGCACGAGGACGATGCAGCCACGGCGATACTGACAGCTTGGGAGAAGCGCGCCACTGGCAGCTTCAATATTGCTGCGGATGACCCCATACCCTGGTCACAGATTCCGCGCCGAAGACAACTCCCGATTAGCCCGCGGCAAATCCATTGGCTACACCAGCGCCTGCGTCCCTTCACCCGGCGATTGGGTGACCCTGGCTGGCTTCTTGGCCTCGAATACCCTTTGCTGGTGGACTGCAGCCGGGCAAAGGAAGAGCTTGCTTGGCAGCCGCGCTACTCCGTGGCCGAGGCGCTGGCCTCTCTACCCTGCGGCAAATCGGCATAAGTTTGCAGGGCAAGCTTCAGATCCTCCCACACCTTGCGTTTTTCGATGGGATTGCGCAGGAGATAAGCGGGATGGTAGGTCACAATCAGCGGAATCGAATCATAGCGTTGGACGGTACCACGCAGATTCGCCAAGGGCTCCGCGTTCTGTAACAGGCTTTGTGCGGCGAAACGCCCCAGAGCAACAATGATCCGTGGCTGCAACAAGGCGATCTGCCGTTGCAAAAAAGGGAGGCAGGCGTGCACCTCGGGTCCCAGCGGATCACGATTCTGCGGCGGACGGCATTTCAGTACATTGGCGATGTAGACCTGCTCTTGCCGGCTGAGGCCCATAGCCCCCAACATGGCGTCGAGCAACTGTCCCCCACGCCCCACAAAGGCCTCGCCGCGGCGGTCTTCTTCCGCCCCAGGCGCCTCTCCGACGAAGAGCCACGGGCCGGGGCGCGTCCCCGCCCCGACAACGGCATGCTGACGACTTTCGCCCAAACTACAGGCTCGACAGGCGTGAATACTGGCCTCGAGCAGAGGCCAGTCCATGCGCGAAATGCGTTCCGCTCGCTCCTGCTGTGACGATTCGCCGGGGGATGGTGGCACCAGAATTTCAGATGAGGATTTACCTTTCGTTAGATCGTTATGCCGGGAGGGCTCCTCCGCCAGTGGCGCCTCCGCCGAGAGCACTGGGATGTCTGCCATGAAATCTACCGACGATAGATCTGCGCTGCGCTTCCTGGTCGCTGCTGCCTCTTTCTGCTGCAGGGTGGCGGGCAAGGCCCGAGTCGCGAGTCCCTCCGGGACAGGCACATCCAGGAGCTGCAGATAGGCAATCTGTGCGGGGGTAAGAATTTTGTTGGCCATTGTCCGATGATAGTCGCTCTGGGGATTCCGAAGAAGGCCCCCGGATGTCCTCCGGTCTGCACCCCAAGATCCGGGAATCCCTGCCCATTGCGTGTGTCGTTCTGCTGTGTCGCCGGATCCCTCCGCTTGTGAAATAATCAAGGCATGTGGCGTGGAGGACATATGGACCACCTATTCTTCGGATCCATGATGATGATTGCGGTAATCGCCGCAATCACCGTAGGCGTGGCCATTTATTTCATTCCTAGTGTCATCGCCTATTCTCGTTCCGCGCGTAATTTTCTGGCCATCTTCTTGCTGAACCTGTTTTTGGGTTGGAGTCTCTTGGGCTGGCTGGGCTCGCTCATCTGGGCGCTGCTTGATGAAAAAAGAGGGTCCCAGCAAGGGTCCGTTGCGCCGTCCGCCCCGGTAGCGGCTCCCCTGCCGAGCCCACCGACGACGGCGACTACTGTGGTAGCCTATTGCTCCCGTTGTGGTCAGACCGTCGCTCCCGATGATCGCTACTGCGCGCATTGCGGCCATGGGTTACCATAGCAGCACACACCAAGAGGAACCCCATGGCGTCTTTCGCGCGCATCTTTTTGCTGGGAAAATATCGCGATAGTGGGGTGGTTCCCGCCCTGCGCCAGCTGGCCACTCAGCTGCAGCACTGGGGCTGCGATCTACGAGTCGACGTCCGCCATCAGCAGGATTTTCTCGAGACTCCCGCCTTTTGTTCCCTGGATGAAGCATTGCCGGGTGATCTGGTAATCACTCTGGGGGGTGACGGCACACTGCTCAGCACGGCGCGGGAGCTTGCGGGGCGCAACGTACCCATCCTGGGCATTAATATGGGACGTCTCGGGTTCCTGGCGGACATCTCTTTGCAGGACATCATCAAGACGCTCCCGCCCATTCTCCAGGGTGCCTACGTGGAGGATCGACGCAGCGTTCTGCACGCCGAGCTGTGGCGCGAGGGAAGCTTGGTCGGTGCCGGCCTGGCATTGAACGAGGTCTTCGTCCACAAGGGCTGCGGCGAGAGCATGATTGAACTCGGCGTACAACTGGATGGCCGCCAACTGTATACCGAGCGAGCAGATGGCCTGATCCTTTCCACTCCCACGGGTTCCACCGCTTACGCCCTCTCCGCTGGCGGCCCGATTCTTACGCCCGAGCTACGCGCCTTACTGCTCGTCCCGATCTGCCCCCACACCTTGAGCACGCGACCAATCGTACTTCCGGATCACTTACCGCTGCGTTTCAAATTGATCACTGCCCGTTACCCCGCTGCCCTCAGTCTCGATAGCCACAGCTCCTTTCCCATGGTTACGGGCGACGAAATCCATGTGCATCGCGCCGATTGCGAGGCGCTGTTCATTCATCCTCAGGAACAGGACTTCTTTGCCATACTCCGTGGCAAACTGCATTGGGCCGAACCCCCCGGCGAGGATTGATGTTACTAGACCTACAGATACGGGACTTTGCGCTGATTCGTCAGCTCGACATTGCGTTTCATGAAGGGCTCACCGTGCTTACCGGAGAAACCGGTGCGGGGAAATCCATCCTCATCGATGCGATTTCCTTGCTCATGGGGGATAAGGGCACGCCACAGATGGTGCGGCATGGTGCCGAGCAGGCAGAAATCATAGGCATCTTTGCAGGGACGGTTCAAACAGAGCAGTGGCTGAACAAACAAGGTTTCGAGATGGAGGAGCAGATCATTGTTCGTCGCCTTCTCCCACTCCAGGGGCGCAGTCGCCTCTTCCTGAATGGTCGCGCCATCAGCAGTCAGCAGGCGCGCGAGCTGGGCACGCTATTACTCGACATCCTTGGCCAGCATGCCCACCTGCAGTTGCTCAAACCCGAGCGGCAGCTCGCCCTTCTCGACCGCTTTGCCAACAGTGGAGAACAGCTTGCTGTCGTAGGGCAGCATTGGCGTGCTTGGCGGGAGGCACGGCAGGATTGGGAGCAGCGCCGTAGTGCACAAGCCGACCACGCCGCGCAGCGCGAGTGGCGGGAATTTCTCCACCAGGAATTGCAACGTGTCGCTCTGCGTCCGGGAGAATGGGAAGAACTGCAAGAGGAAGAGCGTCGCCTTGCGGCGGTTGAACAGATTCGTGCGGGGGTGGACACCGCCCTCGTAGCTTTGGATGAAGAAGGCGGTGCTTTGCTGCGTCTGGGGGAGGCACAGCGAGGCGTTGGCCAAGCAGCACAGAAGGATCCTCAGCTAACGAACAGCATGGAGCTCCTCCAAGCCGCGGAAATCCAGATGAGCGAGGCGATCGAAGAACTACGCAACTATCTGCACCATTTGGAGGCAGAACCAGAACGCCTTGCGCAAGTCGCGCGCCGTCTGCAGGAACTACAGGATCTGCAACGCAAACATCGCACCGACATGGACGGCCTCCTCGCCTTGCAGGCGCAACTGGCAGCAGAATTTGGCTCGGACCGTGGCGCCGGAGATCCCCTGGCCGCCGCCGCTGAACTCCTGCGTCATTGTCTGGCGCAATATCAGCAGCAGGCCGAAATCCTTAGTAGGGCACGCCAAGACGCAGCTCCGCGATTGGCTGCAGCCGTGCAGGAACAGGTACGCGCCCTGGGTATGCAACATGCAATCGTCGAACTACGCCTGCGTACCCAGGCGGAGGAAAGGCACTGGTCAAGCAGCGGATGGGATCACCTGGAAATCTGGATCTCCGTGAATCCAGGGCATCCGGCGCAGCCTTTGACCATGGTGGCCTCCGGCGGTGAACTGGCGCGCATCAGCCTCGCCCTGCAAGTGTTGCTCAAGCTCGATGAGGTCGAGACCTTGATCTTTGACGAGGTCGATGTGGGCGTCGGCGGTGCGGTAGCCGAGCGCATCGGCAAGCTCTTGCGCCAATTGGGCAAAACCCATCAGGTCTTGTGCGTAACCCACTTGCCCCAGGTCGCGGCGCAAGGACACCAGCATCTGCATGTGGAAAAAATCGTGCGTGATGGGCAGACCGAAAGCCAACTACGCCTCCTACCCCCAGACGAGCGGACGAACGAGATTGCCCGCATGTTGGGAGGAAGCGAAATCGATGCCCGGCTGCGTAGCGCGGCACGCAAGCTCCTCGACGATGCCGCCCACAGCTCAGGCAGCGCGGCGAGCACGCAGAAGCGCTAAGTCGATCACCTTTTCCGCAGTAGCAGGGAAAGCCCATAGACGCTGTCGCTCTGCCCCGTGCTGCGCGACCAGCTTGCTGCCCTCCGCATCGCCGCGCCAGCGCCCAGTTCGATCCCGCACACTCCCCAGGAAAAGGTAATTCCCCAGTGCGTAGCCCCAGAAACCAAAGCCCATCGGCAGGATCTGGAGCCCATGCCGGCCAAAGCGACGTGGTGCCAAGGCAGACAGATCATCCTCTGGCACAAGACTGTCAGCCTCTGGCAAAAGCAGATGTAGACGCTCCCGTGCCTCTTGCAAGGCGGGGTCCGAGTGCGTCTGCAGAATCAACACTCGACCTGGTTCCGCGACGACAGCTAAAGCCGTATCCAAATCCTCTTCCAAGGTCTCCTGATGGAAATCGAGCAACAGCAGCTCGCCCTCACGGGAAATCAATGCATAGCGGTGAGGATATCCCGGTTTCTGAAGAACCAATAAATGCATGGCAGAGCTCCTGGCGTGTATCAGAATATTCGTTTTTTCTAATGCAATCGACATGCCAAAAGCGCGGGGCTCGCCAAATCGGCAGCTTAGCCCTCCGAACGTCGCGCCCACCGTGGTCAAATGGCTACAGTAGCGAAAATGCCGCGACGCGATAGACTGTCAGGCATGCGACCTTTTGCAGCCATCCATGACATCCGTCGGATGTCTAGCCCCTTCCCATCGGCAGCGATTGACGATGGTAACCTGCCGCGCGGTTCCTTGCTGCGGCGAGTGCTCTGGTTCGCACTCCTCATCGTCATCGGGGTGACGGCAATCAGTATTTTTGCGCTCCACGCGGTACATACCCTGCAGAAAAGTAGTGACACCCTGCTCCAAGTAGCCATTCCGCTACAACGGGATGCGCTGCAGATCAGCGCGTTGCAGCAGCAAGCCGAATTTTATGAACGTTTGGCCGAGGTATTGCCACAACAAGGGTATCGAGAAGCCGCCCTGCATCTGCTGCAGCAGGAGCTCAGTCAGCTCAATCGTCTGCAACCAAAACTGGGACCGTATCCCCAGATCGAGGCCGATGTTCGCGCTGTGCAAGGGCAACTACAGGCACTTCTGCAAGCCAGCCCGAAACCGCTCCAGCCGCAGCAGGGCGTGCTCGATACCCAACTGGACAAGCTGAACGACGACTTACAACAGCTCTTTCAACACGAAGCGAAGCAGGTCGAGATCGCTCGACAACAGGCTACCTGGCTCATGTTGGCCTTGGTCTTACTGAGCGCAATCCTTGCCGCACTGGTAAGCTGGCGCGTAAAGGTCAGTCTCACCCGTCCCATGCTGGCCATACGCGCGGCCTTGGACGACATCGCTGCCGGGAAAAGCGCCTTGGTTGCCGAAAGGGGACCACCAGAATTGCGCGCCATGGCGAAGAGCATTTCCCTGATGCAGGAGCGCCTGGAGGAAGAGGAAAAATCACGTCACGTCTTTCTCAGTCAGATTTCCCATGAGCTAAAGACCCCACTGGCCTCCGCCCGTTCCGGCGCAGATCTGCTCCTCAGTGAACGATTTGGAACGCTGGATCAGCGCCAAAAGGAAATCCTCGAAATCATTACCCGGCAAATGCAGGAGCTGTTCCTCGCCATTCAGGAAATGCTCGATCTGCATGCCTTGCGTGCACGCAACCTCGATTGTCATATAGAGGCGCTTGATCCCGATGCCTTGTTACGAGAATTTGAACTACGCTTTCGCAGTTACCTGGCGCAGAAAAACCAGCAGCTCGAGATCCGCTGCCACACGCAGCGAAAAGTACGGGCCGACCCGCAGCGCCTCCTCCAGATTTTCAGCAATCTGGTTACCAATGCCTGCAAGTATGCGCCAGGAGCAGGGCCCATTCAGATTTCTGTCGAGGATGGCACAAACGGCGTACACTTTTCCGTGCGCGACTATGGCAAGGGGATTCCCGAGCCATTGCTGGAAAGGGTATTCGAGGAATTTTTTCAGGTGCAGGAAAAGGGCTACCTGAGCAAGGGTACGGGCCTGGGCCTGCCCATCGCACGCGAACTGGTCGAGGCGCAAGGGGGCAAAATTTTTGTACGCAACAGCAACCCTGGCCTAGTGGCAGAATTCTGGCTGCCTTATGGTGATACCTGATGCTCAGACGCCATGCGCTCTATCTCCTCTGTTTCAGTCTGTTGCTAAGCGGGTGTGTACAGCGTTTGCCCGCAACGCAGCCCCGCAAGGCACAACCCTTATTGCAGGCCCTCGCTGACTGCGGTGCGGCAGGCTCACTCGCCTGCGGGAAGATTCACCTGGCCTTGGCGCGTCAGTATCTAGAGCAACCCATCCTGACGCGCACGAGCGTTGCGGCGGCAAATTCCGAGTTGAATCTGGCAGCGCAAAATCCGGCGTTGGCCACGCAAATCGAACCCTGGCGCAGATTGACCGCCTCCTGGCTCAAGCTCGCGGCACGCCCATCCTCTCCAAACGGACAGCATAGCGCCAGTACCGCTACACTCCGGGCACAACTACAGCAGCTAAAGGCGGAAAATGCAGCACACCAGGAGAAGCTTGCGCAGCTGAACTCCCTCTTGCACTCCGAAGCCAAAAAAAGTCTGGGAGAGAAAGCACCATGAGGGAAGAGCCGCCCTTGGCCACGATCTACGTGGTAGATGATGATCCAGATTTTTTGCGCGTCCTGGGATTATGGCTGGAAAGCGAGGGGCATCAGGTGCAAAGCTTTGCTCACCCAGCAGCCCTTTTGGAGCAGCTTGAAATCAGCCTGCCGGATTTGCTGATTACCGACCTGCGCATGCCAGAGATTGACGGGATGGAACTCCTCGAGCGGGTTCGGGAGCTGGATCCAGAACTACCGGTTTTGCTGCTGACCGCGCACGGTAGCATCCCCAATGCTGTTGCCGCCATGCGCGCCAATGCCTTCGGCTACCTTGCCAAGCCGTTTCGGCATGAGGAATTGCAGGAGCTGGTGCAGGCAGCCCTGGAGCAATGGCAAAGCAAGCAGGAAAGCCGACAGCTGCGGGAAACACTGCGGCAGCAAGCAAGCCGCTCTCTTCTCTATCGAAGTCGCGCCATGGCTGCGCTGATGGACGATGTGGCACGCGTTGCCGCGACCCCAGCCAGTATCTTTCTATCTGGCGAGAGCGGCGCCGGCAAAGAGCGCGTAGCACGCGCCATCCATGCGGCCAGCTTACGCAAGGACGGGCCATTTATGGCGATCAACTGTGGCGCGATTGCCGCCGATGTCGCCGAAAGTGAGCTCTTCGGTCATGTAAAGGGGTCCTTCACCGGGGCGATCTCTGACCACCCCGGTTTGTTACGGAGCGCGCACGGCGGAACCCTCTTTCTCGATGAAGTGGCGGACCTGCCGCTTCCTCTCCAGGTCAAATTGCTGCGGGTGCTGCAGGAGGCCAAGGTACGTCCGGTGGGCGGACGCGAGGAATACCCGGTCGACCTAAGGATCATCAGCGCTACCCATCAGGACATTCACGCCCTCCTCGCGGCAGGGCAATTCCGCGAAGATCTCTACTATCGCTTGCACGTCATTCCCCTTCGGGTACCCAGCCTCGCGGAAAGACCCGAGGATATCCTGCTCCTCGCACAGCATTTCCTCGACCGCGAAGCAGCCCGCCTGGGTCGAGATATTCAGGGTTTTACCTCCGAAGCCCTGGACAAACTGTTGCAACGCGCCTGGCCGGGCAATGTGCGCGAGCTGGAAAATGCCGTTATTCAAGCCATTGCATTAAGCACCACGGACTGGATTTCCGCCGCGAGCATCCCCGGTACCGGACGCGCTGCGACCCCTCCCACTTTCGCACAACTGCAGGATGCGAAGGCCAATTTTGAGCGTGATTATTTGCAACAGTTACTGCGCAGTACGGCTGGCAACATCTCTCGTGCCGCGAGGATTGCCGGGCGTCATCGCACTGATTTGTACAAACTGATGCGCAAACATCAGTTGCGCCCGGAGGACTTCAAGGGGGATGAGGAAAGCCGAGGCATCGCCGAGGGTGATCTTTAGGGGCGGTCGCGCGTATACTTCTTTCTATGTTGCTGACTGAGGCCACATCAACGCTATGCTGCCAATGCCCAAACCGAAGCTGACCCCGCAGCGGCACTGGCACCCTCGCCGCTGGTTCATTCAGGGTCTGCTCATCTCCTTGCCCATTGGTCTTACCATCTATGTCGTGTTGATGGTTGGCGGCTGGGTGGATAGCATCTTTGCCGCCCCTATTCAGGCCATCTTTGGCATG
The DNA here is from genome assembly GCF_023277115.1 of Acidithiobacillus acidisediminis. Classification (NCBI taxonomy): domain Bacteria; kingdom Pseudomonadati; phylum Pseudomonadota; class Acidithiobacillia; order Acidithiobacillales; family Acidithiobacillaceae; genus Acidithiobacillus; species Acidithiobacillus acidisediminis. Next base: position 1,139,152 of record NZ_JALQCS010000001.1, on the reverse strand, counting down.
GACATCCCGGGACTCGGGATTGTCTTGACCTTGCTTTGTATCTTTGCGGTTGGGTTTCTCGCCTCCCATGTGCTTACCGCATGGATCTTTGAGCGCCTGAACGCGCTGCTGGAACGGATTCCCGTCCTGCACAGCATCTACAGCACCATACAGGAAACCGTCGAACTCCTTTTCGGTGGAAAAGAGCGGGGGTTTCGCAGCGCCGTGCTACTGCGTCAGGAAGGCGACATGGGCTATCTGGTGGGCCTGATCACTCGGGATCATCTGCCGGAACTGCCGACAATTGCGGGCGAGGACTGTGTCGCGGTATTCATTCCGATGAGCTATGGCGTTGGTGGGTTTACCTGTGTAGTGCCGCGCAGCAAGATCATTCCGCTGCCTGACCTCAGCCCACAGCAAGCGCTCCGCTTTGCCATGGCGGGGGGGGTTGGCAGCGGTCGCGCGAGCCGCGAAAAATCCCTTAACCCAGGCCACTCAGAGCTCGGGTAACTAATTTCTCAACCAATGGGAGTGCAGAAACATGGATCGTGTACGTAAGGCGGTCTTTCCAGTAGCGGGCCTGGGCACGCGATTTCTACCTGCCACCAAGGCCAGCCCCAAAGAAATGTTACCGGTAGTCGATAAGCCGCTGATCCAGTATGCGGTAGAAGAAGCGATTGCTGCCGGCTGTGATCAGATGATCTTCATCACCGGACGTGGCAAACGCGCCATTGCCGACCACTTCGACGTTTCCTATGAGCTCGAGGTCGAGCTGGAGAAGAAGGGCAAAAACGCACTGCTTGAGCAGGTTCGCGCCATTGTTCCCAGCAATGTCAGCATCATTCACCTGCGTCAGCCCTATCCTCTGGGGCTGGGTCATGCCGTCTCCATGGCGCGTCCAGTGGTGGGGGACGAGCCCTTTGCCGTGCTGTTGGCTGACGATCTCATGCTGGCCGATCAACCGGTGCTGGCACAGATGGTGGAACAGCATGACCGGTACCAGGCTGGCATCCTCGGGGTCGAGGAAATCCCTTATGAACACAGTACCCGCTATGGTGTAGTCGAAGCCCGCGCCTGGGACGAGCAGATCTACCAGGTCAGTCGTATCGTGGAGAAGCCCAAACCGGAGGAGGCGCCATCGAATCTCGGTGTCGTCGGGCGCTATATCTTGCCGGCGCGGATCTTCCACTTTCTCGAAAATACTGCGACCGGGGCGGGCGGTGAGATCCAGCTCACCGATGGCATCGCCAAACTGCTCAGCGAGCGTCAGGTCCTGGCCTATCGCTTCAGCGGCCAGCGCTTCGATTGTGGAGACAAACTGGGATATTTGCAGGCGACGGTGAATTTTGCCCTGTGCCACCCAGAAATTGGCACGGCCTTCGCGCAGTACCTCAGCAGCTACGGCAAAGGGCCGGACGGCGAGGATTGAGATCCTCGGAATCCATGTCCGTGCTCGTCTTTTCCGCTCCGGCAGCTCTTGGGTTATGCTATGGCGCGCTGAAGAGAAAGGGGGCGCCATGATCATCATCGAGGGAGTCAATGACCAGGGTGGCAAGTTCCGCCCCTCGGCTTGGGCACAGATGCTCATCGAGGGTGTGGGGCTCGCCCACTTTGGCAGTGACCACAAGATCCACTATTTGCCGATGATCGAGCCAGCCACCATCAATGGCAATGCCGCGATCATCATGGATGAGGCCTTGGAGCAGCTCCGTCCAGAGGCATACAAGGAAATTCTCCATTTTGCCAAGGAAAATCGCCTGATGATTCATTACGAGCTGGGCACCTTGGCCGAGCGCCGCGCTGCTGAAAATGCCGCCAAGCGCGAGAAGAACGATTCCCGGCGCCCGGTCTGATGATACCCGGCATCGTCGCTCGCCGTCGCTTCGCACTATTGCTCTTCGCCATCATTGGCCTCTATGGGCTCTTTGCCGCGGTGCTGAGCTGGAAGGTCATTCGGGCTCAGGACAGCGTACGGAACAACCTCAGCCTTGCGCTGCGCGCCATGGATTTTCTGCATCAACGGCAGATGGAGCTGCAAGCGGATCCCGCCATCCGTGGAGATACCCGCTCGGCCTGGGCAAACTACCGCGCCCTCTGGGTAGGCAGCAATGCAGAACGGTGGAGCCAAGCCTTATTGCGCGAGTGGAACCGCGCTGCCGTAGCGCCCGCCTGTGGGGCTGGGGGTCCGGCTTTTCTCTTCGGTGCGGCGCCCAGCAATGCCAGCGCGCGGGCCTGCCACGTCTACCTGCAAGTCAAAGATGGTCGCATTCAGGTGACCGGCTACGATACCCAGGGCGCGGCGATGGACAATTTTTATGAGTCGTTGTATCCGTTTCAGGTCGACAGCAACCCAACCCGTTAAGCAAGCACTATAGGGCACGGCCTTGGGCGCGCCACCAGCTTTGTGCCTTGGCAGCCACCTCGCGGGCGCTTGCCGGATCCTTGAGCCAATCGCGTGCCTGCTCGACCATCTCTTCACTGGTTTTGGCATACCGCGCTGCGCCTGCCTCCAAAAGACCGCGCCGCTCTGCGGTATCGGGCATCCTCGGCCCGAGAAGCAGGGGACAACCGGCCCGGATGGGGCTTTCTAAATCTACCGCGCCCCCCATCAACGTACCTCCGGGAACACAAAAATCTGCGCAGGCGTAAAATGCATCGCGCATTGCAATCGTCTCGACAAAATACACCCGAGTCTTGATCGGAACGTAGCTGGTGAACAAACGACTGTGGCGGATCGTCTGCAAATGGTATTTGAGGGCGTCACGATAGACCGGCTCGAAGCGCTCTTCGCGATCGGGAGCGAGGATCATGATCCCCATCTGCACGCGCATCAGCGCAAGAAAGGTACTGTAGGCCTCCGGCTCTTCCTCGTTGTGCGTGTTGGGGAAGTACACGACACAACGATTTCTCTCACGAAACTCCTTGAAGCGCTCACAGACTTCCATTGCCATCTTCTCCGCAGTCGAGCATGGGTTTCCGGCATACTACGGCAGGCATCGGGAACTTTCAAAATTGGCGCGCGTCGCCGGTGGTGTTATTTTTACCACAATTTTTGTGGTCCAGGAGCGCAACGTGCGGGTTCTCTTTCTTGCGTCGGAAATGTCTCCCTACTCGAAGACCGGGGGGCTCGGCGACGTTATCGGTGCTCTTCCGGGACAGTTGCGAGCGCTCGGCATCGAAACCTGGGTCTTGCAGCCCTACTACGGCAAACCGGAACTGCAGCAATTGCAATATCTCGGCAGCTTCACGCCACCCTATACCGACCGTCAGGGTGAGCTGTGGAGTTTGCGGGGTGAGCCGCAGACCCTATTTCTGCGGGAGCCGGGCTTCTATGAGCGGGGCGGCATCTATCAGGATGTTTATGGTCAGGATTGGCCCGACAATGCCATGCGCTATGCCTACCTCAACCGCATGGGCGTCGAGCTGGCACAGGGGCGGATCAGCTTTTTGCCAGGTCGGATGGATCTGCTGCACGCTCACGACTGGCAGGCTGCTCTCGCGCCGTACTTATTGGCACTGGAAGGTCGCATCGGTGCGCCGCGACCAGCAACCTTGCTCAGTATCCACAATTTGGCCTATCAAGGGCGTTTCCCACCCACCCTCCTGGGTTCCTTGCACCTGCCCGCGGCCGACTTCCATCCGGAGGGTACCGAACTCTATGGCAGCTTCTCCTTCCTCAAGGCCGGTCTCGTTTATGCCGATGCGCTGAGCACGGTGAGCCCGCGCTACGCGCAGGAAATTCAGACGGAAGCCTTTGGCATGGGACTCACCGGCCTACTGCAAGCACGTAGTGGCGTATTGACCGGCATTCTCAACGGGATTGATGATCGGCGCTGGAATCCTGCCGCCGATCCCTATCTGATCGCCCACTATGACGCAGAAAATCTTGGCGGTAAGGCGCGCTGCAAAAGTGCATTGCAGAGCCAACTCGGCCTTTATCCAGATTCAGACGTATTTTTGTTGGGGGTAATCAGCCGATTGGTGGATCAGAAAGGTACGGATCTGATCCTGCAACTCCTCCCGGAACTCCTACGGGAACGCATCCAGGTCGTCCTGCTCGGCAGTGGGGAGATACACTATCAAGACGAAGCGAGGCGACTGGCCCATGCACATCCAGGCCAGTTTGCTGTCCACATCGGCTTTGATGAAGGACTGGCGCACCGGATCGAAGCCGGTATCGATGCCTTTCTCATGCCATCGCGTTTTGAGCCCTGCGGCCTCAACCAGATGTTCAGCCTACGCTATGGGAGTCCACCTATTGTGCACGCGACCGGCGGGTTGACCGACACCGTGCGCGACGTTGACCAGGATGCGCGCAGGGGCAATGGCTTCGTCTTTGCACCTGCCGAACTTGGCGCCCTGCGTGATGCTGTATACCGTGCCCTGCGTCATTTTCAGCACCGCGGGCATTGGCAGGAGCTGCAACGTCGCGGTATCACCGGCGACTATGGCTGGCAGCGCGCAGCGCAGGAATATGCGGCCCTTTACAGACAACTCCAGCCGAGCGCATGATCAAAATATACGACAACAACGAGGAGTACGGATCATGGAAATATCCTTTCACGGCGCGGCGGGGGGCGTCACGGGTTCCTGCCATCACCTACAAATAGGCGCCCGCCAAATCTTGGTCGATTGCGGTATTTTTCAAGGGGAAGGGGATATCGGCAAGGAAAATGCTGCGGATTTCGGATTCGATCCCGCCGCCATAGACTTCCTGCTCCTCACCCACGCCCACTTGGATCACTGTGGCCGTATCCCCCTTCTCGTCAATCGGGGCTTTCGCGGCGAAATCCTGTGCACTTCCGCCACCCGCGATCTCGCGCGACTGGTCATGCTGGACTCCGCCGGTCTAGCTGCGGAAGAGGCAAAACGCGCCAATCGCCGGGGCGCCCGGCACGGCGAGGCAGAGCAAGTTCCTTTATACGAGATGCAGGATGTCCTCGATGCGATGGATCACTTTGGACGCCTCGCCCAGTACGATAAGGAGATCGAGCTCTGCCCAGGCATCCGGGTCCGCTTTGGCGATGCCGGACACATCCTCGGTTCTGCCTGGGTCTTTATCGATGCGGAAGAAAATGGCAAGCACCAGCGCTTCGTCTTTTCCGGCGATCTTGGCAATGTCGGCAAGCCGATCATCCGTAGCCCCAGCCCCGCGCCGATGGCAGATGTCGTGGTGATGGAGTGCACCTATGGTGATCGACTGCACAAGGCCATGCAGCCCTCCATCGGAGAACTGCGTGACGCCATTCTGGATACGCTACAACGTGGTGGGAATGCCATCATCCCCACTTTCGCCCTGGAACGGGCCCAAGACCTGCTCTATTTCCTGCGCGAGATGACCGAAGCCGGAGAACTTCCCAAACAATTGCCGGTGTTTCTCGACTCCCCCATGGCAATCTCTGCGACGGAGATCTTTCGCCGCCATCCGGAGTGTTTCAACGACAGTACGGGGCAGATTTTGCATCATGGCACGGATCCCTTTGCCCTACCCAATCTCCACTTCACCCGTGAGACCGCAGAATCCATGCAGATCAACCAGATTCATGGGGGAGCGGTGATCATGGCGGGCTCGGGCATGGCCAGTGGCGGGCGCGTCACCCACCATCTCAAGCACAATCTGTGGCGGGCCGACAGCAGTGTCATCTTCGTTGGTTACGCCGCCCAGGGGACCCTGGCGCGACGCATCATCGACGGCGCCAAGACGGTGCATATCTTCGGCGAAGAAATTCAGGTGCGCGCCAAGATCCATACCATTGGTGGCTTTTCCGCCCATGCCGACCACGACGAATTATTGCACTGGTATGGGGCGGAACAACGCCCCAGACACACGTTTTTGGTCCATGGCGAGGACAATGGCCGCGAGGGTATCGCCAAAATCCTGCGCGAGCGCGACTTGCCTTATCACTGCCCGGTCATTGGAGATCATTATTCCCTCTAAAAAAACCTTGACTATCCGACAAAGGGTCTTCGCGTCTATACTGGCGCAGTTTTTCCTCGCACACAGGAGCAGTCCATGGCAGGTCATTTTCCGTTCTCCGGCAAAGCCAACCGCGTTTCCGTCTATGCCTTTTTCGAGGCGCATGACTGGAGTCTGGAGGCGCAAGAAAAATACTTTGAAGCGTGGTACGAATGGACCAAGAACTACGTTCTTAACGATCCCGATCTGAAAGCCAGCAAGGGGGTGTTGTTCACCGGTGAACATTTCCACTTCGGCACCCATGCAGATCATGATTTCCATCTGCATGGCTATGCCATCGCCACCCGACTGCTGGATCTCGGCGAATTCATCAAAGGCGCGATCTTCCCCAAAATGGACCATGATGCCCTGCATGCCCTGGAGGAGGAACATCACGAGTGGGTGAAGGCAGCCGACGCTGTCTGTGCTCAACACCCTCGCCCTGAGGCCCCAGAAATCGGCCGCTACCGGCACGTCTGATGGCGGTCGTCCCGCTCACGCGGGATTTTCCATGGACCAGGAGACGATCGAGCGTTGCTTTTCTGCCTTGCGGGCAGCGATTCCCGAGCCACGCACAGAATTGCACTACAATTCCCCTTTTCAACTCCTGGTCGCCGTCGTCCTCTCGGCGCAGAGCACGGATCGAACCGTAAATCTCTGTACCGCAAGTCTCTTTTCGGCGGCACCCGATGCCCAAAGCCTGTGGGACCTGGGCGAAGAAAAAATTCGCGAACATATTCGTCATCTTGGGCTTTTCAACACCAAGGCGCGGAACGTCCATGCCTTGGCGGGAATTCTGTTGCGCGAGTATGGGGGGGAGGTTCCGCACGATCGGGCAGCATTGGAATCATTACCCGGGGTAGGCCGCAAGACGGCAAATGTCGTTCTCAATACAATTTTTGCCGAGCCAACCATTGCCGTCGATACCCACATCTTTCGCGTCGCCAACCGAACCGGCATTGCTCCTGGGAAGACCCCCCGCGCGGTCGAGGATCGCCTCGTGCAGGTCGTACCGGAAACATACCTACAGGATGCGCACCATTTGCTGATTCTGCATGGGCGCTATACCTGTACCGCGCGCCGGCCGCACTGTACCGATTGTGTCTTGCGACATTGCTGCACCTGGCCGGAAAAGACCATTGCCTGAAGCCTTGGCTTGGTCCGGCTTTGCGACAGGAAATCGGACTGCAGAACAACTTCTCGATGCGGCGCTATCACAGGCCCAGAAAAAGGCGGCGGGCAGACCGATCAGTGCTGCGCTGATTGCCTTCAGTCCGGCGCAGCTACCGGCACCATCAGCGGCGCTGGAACGGCTGGCACTGCGTCTGTCTTGCGTGCAGATTTGTGCAGGCTCTTTCCCGGGGATCCTCAGTGACGCCGGTCATTGTCTCGGCCAGCCAGGCTGTGCCGTCCTCCTACTGAGCCCACCGAGCGGACTGGGCAGGCGCGGGGTCGCTGAGCTGCTTTGGACCATACCGCGCCTCCTGGAAGATGGGGAGCTGCACAGCGCTAGCGCGGACCTCGGGAGCGTCGCGGTCAATAATTCCTGGTTCTGGCAGTACCGGAAAAGCGTTCCCTTCCTGCGCAGCACCTTTCTCGGCCCGCTACAACATCGCCAATTCTGTTCGTCCGGAATCAGCCCTTTGACTCCCCTGTTCCCGCACTATCGTCAAGAAGGGGCCCTGCTGTTGCAACTGGAGCGCTACTCTGCGCTTCCTCTCCTCGCACGCCATATCCCTTTCGCTTTGCGTGAATTCCGTCGCCTCCCCCTGGACCGCCTCTTGATTGGTGAGGAGGATGCCAAGAACGGTCGACGCTATCTGCAGATCGTCGCCACCGACGTCAACCGCAGCGGTTTATGGCTCGAACGTCCACTGCACCCAGCAGCACAGATCTTTCTCGCCTGGCGCAATCCCGAGGCGGCCCGACGTGATACCAGAGCGCTACTGGCAGACGCGGATGAACCTGCCTTCGCCTGGATCAGCAGCTCGGTCGGGCGTGGCGATGGCTTTTTCGCGCCAGCCGAAAGCGATTGGTTTTTGTGGAAAGAACAGTTTCCCCGCTGTCCCGTTCTGGGTAGTTATGGCCAGGCGGAAGTCTCTCATGGGACAGGAAAGGCTCACCTAAACCGCTTCAGCACCGTCTTTGATCTGTTCTATCAGCAATCGTGAACTGCGCTTTGTACCAGCACCTGATGATGGCAAACTACCGATCATGCTGGAGGAAAAATGCGACTGGGTGGGTGCTTATTACTTCTGCTGGTTGGCTACGCGGGTCTTGCGCGTGCGGTTATCTATCCCCTGCCGACGGGCAGCAATACTCTCGTCGGCGTCATCCGTTACACTACCGCCAATCGCGAAGATACCCTGGCAGAGATCGCGCGGAACAATGATATCGGTTATGACGCCCTGCGTCTTGCCAATCCTCACGTAGATGCTTGGTTGCCGCAGGCTGGCGCTAGCGTACTCTTGCCCAGCGAGTACATCTTGCCGGACGCACGCCGACAGGGCATCGTCATCAATCTTCCCGCCATGCGCCTCTTTTACTATCCTCCAAACGGCAAAGAGGTACAGACTTTCCCGATTGGCGTTGGCCGCGAGGGTTGGAATACGCCTGTGGGGAGCACGCAGATTGTCGCCAAAGTACCCAATCCCACCTGGACACCGCCGGCGAGCGTGCGCGCAGAGCACGCGGAAGCGGGTGATCCCCTACCCGCTGTGGTAGCGGCGGGCCCCGATAATCCCCTCGGACAGTATGCACTACGATTGGCTTGGCCGGGATATCTGATCCACGGAACCAATAAGCCCTTTGGCGTGGGGATGCGCGTCAGCCACGGCTGCATTCGCCTATTGCCACAAGATATCAAAGTCTTGTTTGCGCAGGTGCATCCAGGCACTCGGGTCCAGGTTGTCGACCAACCCTGGTTGTGGGGACATCGAGATGGGCACTACTATTTGCAAGTGTTCCCGGCGCTCCAGCCCAACGGCGCGGCTCAGCTGACCAAATTTCATACCTGGTTGGAGAAGACGGTCCCGGCGGGCTTACAGGTGTCTTGGGAACAGGCTGCAAAGATCTACGAAACGGCTGATGGCGTGCCTACCCTGGTCGCCATCGCTTCGCCGAATCCGGGATAAGACATGAAAAAACCCCGCGTTGGCGGGGTTACTTTGCTTTTCCGCAGGGGAAAGCCTTACTTCATCATCGCCTTCTTGAACATCCGCTCCACCTTCTCATTGGCCTCTTCAGCCTTCTGGTTGGCGGCATTGGCGGTGCTCATCGCCTGGTCAGCGGTGCTCTGCGCGGCATTCGCCTTGCTCAGGGCATCATTGGCAGTATTCTGAGCGGCATTGGCCTTGGCCAGGGCCTCGTTGGCGGTAGACTGTGCCGCATCTGCCTTGGCAGAAACCTTGGCCAAATCAGAATTGGTGGCACAACCAGCCAGACCTAATGGCAGAATCAGGGCAGCAACTTTCAACGTGGTGGTCAGCTTGCTCATAACGGTCTCCTCATTTCGGGTGGAATAACGAGCAAAAATAAATCCAAAACACCGGCGCCTGGACTGCCCCCGCGCGCGTCCTTACGGACCCACAGAGCCTGCCAAGACATTCCGTGCCGACATTTTATGCGAAAAATGTCACAAAGCTCAACTAAGTACGGAATCATCTCACGACAAAGCCTTCACTTGATACCGAGTCGTGCGCGAGAATCCTATAAGCCAATGATAATCCTGATGCCTTGCTCTAGTTTTGGGCATAATCTCTGCAAGTTTTTCGCCGCTGGGCGTCCTATAGATTCCCCTGCTGGTCTGTCGGATGAGGGTGTGGTGGAGCGTCTTCTGGTCATCGGCCATTACCACGGCGCACGAGAATAACTCAGGAACTCACCATCAGGACTCCGAATAGGTAGATACAGCTTGTACACGGTGATAAGCGTCGCTTAGTGGGCACATCTTTCGCCACTGACCGCTAAGCGTATTGCGGTCCTCTCGTTCGGATATGGCTTGCATTTAGATGCCCGCCATCAGGGAGGTCCAGTGCCAGCAGGCCCCGCACAAAACTCCTTGAATCAGCGAGCAACCCATGGTACCGCAGAGCGGCTTTGCCCCAGTGCTGTAATCCTCAAAAAACTCCGTCATCACCAGACTCAGCTGAAATTGGATGCGGTTCATAGCCATGCTGTACCCTTCACGCTGAGGCGCTTCCCATGTAGTGTAGCCCATGTCACTCTGCATGGACTGTCCGGATGAGCTTCGCCTCTGATTGGGAACGCTTTTGAGCCATTTATAAAACGACAATCTGCTCGATGCTGGGCGGCATCAAGTAGAATGGATACCTTCACAACATAGAGGACAAATATAACTATGAAATTTAGAACACGTACTCTTTGGCTATCCCTGTTTGCCGCACTGCCGTGGATCTTGCCACAGAGTGCCCATGCCTACACGGCTGCAGAAAACACCCGCGATGTGACCGCCGCGGTAGAGCTGACCGCTGCCAACGAAGGCGACTATACTCACGTCCTACCCACGGGCCGGATTGTGTCGCCAGTGGGAAGCATCAATGGCGCGCCCAACTTTGTCACCGACATTCAGGCCCTAGGGCATGATGTACTTACCTTGAACAATGGCGCCACCCGGACCCAAGCGGTCACCCTGTATGATGGGCAGACCCTGAAAAAGCTCGGACAGGCGGTGGGCTTCAAAGGCGATGTCGATAAGAAAACGGCTTTACCCGGTACCACCAGCATTGGTCATCAAAGCTTTTTCCAGGGCTTGGCCACGGGGAAGGATGGGCGAGTGTACGTAGCCGGAGGCTTCAGCGACGATGTATTGGCCTTGCAAGAGCGGGGGAAACACTTCACCGTCATCCATCGCTATCCACTCGAGTGGCAGTCTTTCCCCAAAGACCAATACCCCTATGAGTATCAGAGTCATGACAACGGAAAGCCAAAGCTCTTCTACCCGGACGCGGTGGTGCTGAGTCCGCACGAGCACTATGCGTATGTGACCGGCATGCTGGCCAACAGCCTGGCCAGGATTGATCTGGTCACGGGACAGACCACCTATTTGAACGTCGGTCCCTACCCATTTGCCGTATGCCTGGCAGACGGTGGAAGCAGGTTGGTGGTCAGTCTCTGGGGAGGCAATGCGGTCGCGGTCATTGATCGAGCGGCCTGGAAGCTGGTCGGTACGGTGTCGGTGGGGCCGGATACGGGCCCGAATAACCGTGGGGCGGGTGTGCATCCCACGGCATTGGCGGCGGTTCCAGGTACGCCAGACGTACTCGTCGCGCTTGCCAACGTGGACCGTGTGGCACGCGTAGATACTCAGACGCTGAAAACCACCGGCTATCTGAACGACAGCCCCTACCCCGATGCCCCTCCCGGAAGTTATCCCGACGACGTGATGGTTTGGCATGACCGAGTCTTCGTGGCAAACGCCGGCAATGATGATGTTGCGGTCTTCGATTTGCATAGTGGCAAGCCACTCGGCTTGATCCCCACGGGTTGGTATCCCACGGCGCTCACTGAACATCAGGGGACACTATATATTGCGGCCGCCAAAGGCCTGGGGTCTGGGCCCAATGTGGAACACCAGTGGGTGGGCGATATGATGGATGGGCTCATCCAACAGGTATCGCTGCAGGATCTTTCTGCACACCTACCCGCATGGACAGAAACCGCGCTGCATAATGATGGATTTACCACGGCACAACGCACTGCGCGTCATGAAGCCGACGTCAAAGTCACCCATTTCTTGCGTCAGCACATTCGCTATGTGGTCTTCATCTTGCGCGAGAATAAGACCTTTGACGAGGACCTGGGAGACTACCAACCCGCCGGCGCGCGCGCCGATCCGCAGTTAGCGCTCTATCATCCCAAGGAACTGCCCAATCTCTTCTCCTGGGCAAAACATGACACCTTGTTCGTGAACTTCATGGCGGATGGTGAAGTAACAGCACAAGGTCATCAGTGGACCACGGCGGCCTCAGATTCCGACTTCGTCCAGCGGACCTGGCCAGAGTACTATTCCGGCCGAGGTCTGGTGGCCAATCCTGGCTGGACACAATCCCTGGTACCTGGGGGCGCTACAGGGACTGGGGGCATACCTCAAGGGGTGGATAATCCCTATGCCATCTACGACAATCTGTCGGCCCTGGGTAAGTGGTCGAACCCGTGGATCAGCTATCCAGGGAGACTATTCATTTTCAATGACCTGCTGCAGCACCATATCCCCTTTGAAGACTTTGGGGAATTTGTGTCACGCTCTGAGGCGGGCAATATCTCCGCTGCCATGAAGACCCACTTGGCTACCAGCTTCCCCGGCTGGGACCGCATGATTCTCGATACCTATCGCGCGAAAAAGGCAATCTCCTGGCTCAAGGCCCATCCGGGCAAGGCCTTCCCACATTTTGTCTACATCTGGCTACCCGATGACCATACAGCGGGTCGGCAGCCCTGCTACTACACGCCGGATTATTATGTCGCCAACAACGATCATGCTACGGCAGAGTTCGTGCACTATCTCTCCACCACTCCAGAGTGGAAACATATGGTGGTGTTCCTCACCGAAGATGACGCGCAATCGGGTGCGGATCACATCAACGCCCATCGCACCTTTGCCGTGGCACTGGGGCCCTGGGTCAAGCGCGGCCATCTGGAAACCCGCCGCTACTCCCAGGTCAATATTCTGAAAACGACAGAAGCAATCTTTGGGCTCCCGCCCATGTCTCAGTGGGATCAGAATGCCTCGGTGTTTGCAGGCATTTGGCGCCGGCATCCCGATGATGCAGAGGTCCCCATGCTGCCCATGCAAGTTCCCCTGGCTTTCAATCCAGGGACCTGTGACAACTACACCCTCATGCGTCGAGAGGCCGGTGCCACTGGTCACTATCTTTCCCCCAACTGGGTAAAGCACTGGTTTGTGGAGCATCAAACCCAAACGGGAGCGAGTCTTCCCCCTCCAGCGAAGGGCGAGAGCTATTCCCCAACCGCCTTACTCAAGGTGCCTGGGCCTGAGCAGATGCGTCAGGAATGGATTGGCAGTGAGGGGGACAAGAGCTACCATCACGTGATGACGTATCTGCACAAGCTCGCCAAGGCGCATCATGCACCATTGGCGGCTTATCAGGCGGGAGAAGTGGAGTAATCCATCGGGAATGCTAGCGCCATGTGCGCTGCATTCCCGGGCGGCAAACAGCGTGCGAGCTAACGGCGTCTTGCCGGAAGGCCGTGGCGAACGTCAACGAAGGACGCCATTCTTTTTGGTCCAGTCCTGTACTTCCTTGGGCGCCACCACGGCTTGTTTGAAGACCCCACGGGGGTACGGATTAGCGTATCCGCCAATGTCCCCTCCTTGGGTCTCCGCTTTGTCATGCGCCATTTCCTTTATCATCTGCAACACAATGCGATTGGAACGCTCCTGGGCATAAACGGAACAACGATGAAAATAGCCATCCATCTTTGTCGGTACATTCATTGCCGCATCGGATATGGTATGGATCTCCACAAAAGGCGTCTTCGTCAACGACGACACCAATGCGATGGGATAATTCCCGGCCTCATCCACCTCATGAAATACCTCCGTACTTGCCCTGATAGCATCCACGTTCCGCAACCACGCGGCGCCCGATCCCTGAGTGCCATATTCCATGATCCAGGGACGGCGTCCGTCTTTGGCGTGTAAGATGGCAGATGGCGTAAATTGTGCAACCGAGTTCGCCGCCCGGTACGCCATGGCGACTAATCGTGGCGCGCTATATAGATATTCCGGGTTAGGATTACCGTCTTTGTATCCCTCTTTATCGCTAACCAACGCTGTAAACTGCCCTGGGACGACCTTACCCGCCGCTGTAGTCATGTAATTACTGAAATTCACTACCCTGGCGCCAATGACCACATCGCCCATGGTCAGCATCGGTAGATGGGAACCTGCCGTGCCTGGATCGATGAGCATCTTTGGACGAAACGTTGTTTCCATCAAGTAGGTGTCTATAGCCGTCATGCTAAAACTGCCAATCGGAGGCGGTGACGATAGCACAACCGCGACGCCGTCTATTTTTCCTGTTGCATAAGTGAATAGGCCGATTTTATAGTATTGCGTGCCCTTCATCACCTGGACATACTGGGAATAGGTGTCAGGACTGCTCGGGAGCATGATCCCGACAGTGGGTGAAGAGAATGATCTGATCGGAAGATTCACTGCGGCAACATTCGCTACCCCATCCTTTGCTAGCGCAGAATCCACTACCCCACAGACAAGTCCCACCCCAACGCCAACACGCACTCCAATCACCAACCATTTTTTAATCATCGCGCGCTCCGAAAAAAGGGAGAGGACCATCTCCTCTCCCTACCTACTAGTAGATCACCGCGGTATGCCCAGGCTCAATCAAAACGCACGCTGACATTCCCACCAACAAAAACGGGTGCCCCTGCCTGACCCTGGAGGTAAGAGAATGGCTTCAGCACCTGCTCGGCGTAGACCAGATAATTGTTATTGAGGATATTATCCGCATACAGCCCCAATTTGACCGATTTGATCATTTGCCAATGCACTGGTAACTCATAAGATGCAGAAAAGTCCAAGGTGTCATAGGCTGGCAACGTCAGCCCAATGGTCTGGCCCTTGTTGGTGGCCATATATTGGCGACCAACAAAGTGCCCGGTAAGCGCTGCATACAGACCACCACTCTGATACTTCACTCCCGCCGACGCCGTGTAAGTAGGCACGTAGGGGCGATACTCCCCTGGATACGAGGTGCCATTGGTGCCCACGGATAATGTGGCATATTTGGCGCTGGTATAGTTATACGAACCAAACAACCCCACATGATCTTCTACAGGAATATCCAACCCCAAGGTCACACCTTGATACAGGGCAGAGCCATTATTGTATTCAAAGGTTTGGCCCGTCGCCGAGTCATAATACTCGCTGAAGATGTTACTGAAGTTTCTACGAAAGAAGGACAGACTGCCGGAGAAGTAGGGTCCTGAATATCGCGCACCGAAGTCATAGCTGATATCCCCTTCCGGCTTTACACTAATCGCGGCTGGAGTGGGACTGACACCAATCGCCGAGTAATACGCGCTGATGTTGGGGACTTTATTGGTCTTACCTACACTAAAGAATAGGTTGACGTCATGGATGGGCGTATATGAAAAGCCAAGAGACGGCTCCCAAAAGTAGTAGGTGTTGTCCACATGGCCACCATAGGTATAGTAATAGCCAGTCACATCATCACAACCAGTGCTGACGATGTTATACTTCACCCCAGGATAAACATGCAACTTGCCGTCAAGGAGGTCAATGTTATCCTGCAGATAGACATAATTGTAATTTCTGGTATCGTGCTCGTCCCAAGCATTGTTATATCCATCGATGTTGGGCACTGGACTACTGCCATACCAATATTCAGCGCTATGATCTTGACTATAGTCTACCATAGCACCCAACTCTACCGTATTGTGCGGCGCAAATATTGATACGGAAGGCAGGAAGCCGACACTCTGAATATCGTCAATATAATTATGGTACTGAGTACCATTGATGCCAGAGCCAAACAATGCAGCAGGATCGTAGCTATTGTTCTGTGATGGCGGGGAGGCCCAAGGCTCCAGATTGGTTCCTACTGGGTAGCCTTGATAGAAGGCATAGCCGTAATGGCTCGGATTATAGTAGGCAGCATTGGTGAATGAAGTCCGATTTGCTGCCTGTTGCTGAATGAACACTTTGGTTTTGGCCATCATGTATTCGTTAAGGAGACTCTTCCAGGACATAATTACATTCAGTGCGTGGGTGTGCGTAGCACTGTATGCCACACCCAGCGGCGCCTGATAGGAGCGACCATATTTGCTGATCAGTGCGAGCGGCACCAAAGACGGTTGACGTGCCTGTTCATTGTTGTATACCGCTACCAACTTGATCTGCGACAAGCCATTGTTATAGGGCTGTACGACAGCAGCATAGTAGGAATTAATATCCGCGTAAATATTATTCAGAAAACTGGGGGCATGGGTATAGGAGTACTTGAACAACATTTCCGTTCCAGTGCCCGGCAATGCACCAGAATTCACCGCGAATCCAGAAGTATAGTTTCCTCCGCGATATCCATACTTTCCACCCGAGGCGTTCATGTCCACATAGAAGTCTTCGGTCGGCAGTGCCGGCTCATAAGAAATCGTTCCGCCAAGTGAATTGATACCATTTTGTGATGGCTGATTGGCACCGCTGTAGACCTTGACCGTAGAGATCTGGCCCATGGTCAGCGGCGTGTAGGCGTGGTCACTACCAGTGCCCCCCGCACCACCACGAAAGGTATTGATGATCGGTACCCCGTCAAAGTTAGAGGCCATCTGACTGCTGGTGAACCCTTGGTACGTAAATTCGTTATCAGTGGCAGAAAGATTTCCCGGCCCCTGGGAGATGACATTCATTCCTGGCACATGCTTCAATACTGACTGAAAGTTCTGTGCTGGAGAGGCATGTTCTACCGTTTTCTTGTTGACTGAGGTGACTGCTTTCTCCGGCGGAGCAATACGCTTTACCCCTTGGATATTCGTTACCACCGCAGTACTTTCTGCAGTTGCCGTCACTGGCACCACCGGGGCTACGTCGGCTGCCATTACCTGGCCTACATAGACCAAGGGAAGCGCCGACCACAGCGCCGTTAATAAATAGTTCTGTCGCAGTCTACGCCCACACTTCCGAGCACTTCTTTTCATTTCGTCTCCCTCCAATAGTTCACAATAAACTCCCATATTCAAAGGACCGCTCTGGCCCCGGAGATATCACATTCTCCTACATCGGTACCCGCGCTACTTTTACTGTGGCCAGTAAACAACAATAGAAGGATGGAATTAAAGTGCTTTTTTTTCCTATTAGAGATTCAAAAAGTGCAACAGTAACTGCAATAGCCGAGAACCAGAAAGTCTATATCATATAGTACATGGGCGTGTTTATTTTGGATCTTGACTTTTGATGGATCGAAGAACTGTTCCCACAACCCAGGCATCAGGCCTTAGCCATGACAGTCTATGACCCCTAGCTCAGAAAAACCCCAATCCGATATTCGCAGCTGATCCGGCTCGGGCGGCGGAAAGATGCCTCAGAATTATCCACCGCAGCGTGAAAGCAGCCTGCGGTGACCGGGACGGAGGGGTCCTTATCGAGAGAAAAGGATTGAAAGACGATCATTTCATCGTCCCGCATAGACGAAAAATAGCACCAGTCATGGTCCGCGGAATAACGCAGGCGTAAAAAATTGCTGAGTTGACCATCTGGACTGCCCGGCAATGCTTCCCGCCCAAGGACAATATCCCGCGAGACGACGCTCTCCCTGCTTACCATCCCCAAGGGCATGAAGTCGTCGTAATCCGGCTGCAATACCCTCCACACATTGAAGACCTGATAGGCGCGAACGTCAGCACAGGCAAAACGCTCCTTCCATGCATTGGCGTTATCGAGGCTGGTGAAACACGCCAGGGTACGCCAGTACTCTTCGGCGGATCGGCTGTAATCTGCATGCAGGCACGGCACAACGCCGCCCTCCTGGGACCGCCGCAGGGTCATATATTGGGACTGTGCAAACAGGGTGTGCATCGTGCTCGGTAGCAGGGATTCCACCACCTCACAGGCATCACGGAAGGTCTTTGCCTGGAAGTCCGCCTGCCCATACTCTACCCGTCTGCCCGATGCCAAGGTAAAGCCCGATTGCTCAAGGAGCGAGGATGTGGAGGAGCGGTGGAGATCTTCGCGGGCGTCGCGCACCCGGCACGGCACGCTCAGCATTTCTGTGCAATGAAAATTGTCGGTGGGAGACTGGTAGACATCATGAGGATAATCCGAGGGTAGGTAACCTCGAATAGGGGCCGCAAGCGTCTTGATCATTGACCGAGTTCCGCCCGACCCAGATTCTGGGGACCGAAACTATGGGGGAACAAGCTCGAAAAGGCAGCCCCTTCCACTGGCCCTTCCCAGGTAGCGGTAAAAATCCATAGCTCCGGGAGAGCGAACTCGTTGAGGCGCTGACGGCAGCTACCACAAGGCCAGGCGGGTTTGTCGCCTTGGCAGACGATGAAAGCAGCACGCAAGGGCATGACCCCCAAAGTTGCGACCAGGTGACCAATAGCGGAGGCCTCAGCACAGAGGCCGGAGGGATAGGCGGCATTTTCCACATTAGCGCCAGGGACAATGTCTCCGGTTTTGGTGAGTAGCGCGGCACCCACTCGGTAACGGGAATAAGGCGCATAGGCGCGTTCCAGTGCCTGTGAGGCGGCTCGGCGCAGTGCGATCAATTGTTCGGGTGCCACAGGTGATAATGGCCCCGCAGGAGATGGCGCTCGCGTCATGCTACCTCCCAAGTCCACGTTTTACCCCACAAGAGCAATCCTGCACCATAGAGCAACGCCGCCAATAGGGCAGACAATACTTGCCAGGGCAAGGCAGGCTGCCAGGATGCCGGAATCCAGGCTCCCACCATCTGATCCATGCCAATGGCCAACAGCAGGGCGAATAGGGCCCACAAGGCCGGCCAGGACCAGACCTTGGGTGCGCCCCTCCCACCGGGATAAAACTGGGCTGCAGGCATGCGGTAGTAACGCCCATGAAACCAATCAACCACCAAGATGAAGGTAAAGGGAAACAATAATTCGCCCAAGACGTTCAGGAACCCCTCGATAACATTCAGAATACCAAGTATGGCCAGCAAGGTAGAAAAACATCCCAAACTGATCACTACTAGGGGCTGCAGCCACGCCGGGCTCTGGCGTTCGGCAACATTGACGACGGCCAAGAGTTTGGTCACTGCCGGGTAGAGGTTCATGGCGTTGGTGTGGGCAATGGCGAGGATAACGCCCACCGCCGAGATTTCTCCCCACACGGGCAACTCTTTGCCCAGCAAAGCGATATTCCAATCACCGGTCATCTCTAAGGCCACCAGACCCAAAATGCCCATGAACAAGACCGCGGACATGACGCCCAAAGCGGGCATGGCCGCATACTGTAGAGAGCGAGACATGGCCTCGCCAGGAACCCAAGGCGTACAGAATCGAGTGACCGTAGGGAAGTCGTAGGCCCACGCCAATAGACTGAAACTGAGAATCAGATCAATGTCTCGGCCCCAAGGGACCGCGCCGTCGGCTACGGGCAAGGTAAACGCGTAGCGAGAAAACAGATACCAGGTGAGCACGGCGTAGCAGAGCAAAAACAGTACTGCCGTATATTTATAAAACTTTTCCAGGACTTCCATACCAAAAAAAACCAGACCGATCTGTAGCGCCCCTAGCAACAGGTACCAGGTGAGACCGTACCCCGGAAACAGACTATCCAGAATCCGGCCGCCCACATCGGTATTCAAGCCAAACCACCCGGCACCAACAACGGTATACAGGAGCGCCATGAGGGTAGCACCGGCCATGCCAAAGGTGCGCCGGGCCATGATCATGGAGATGATGGGCACCTGGCGTCCCATGTGGGCTAGCAGCAACCCCGGCAGAAAACCCACCGCCGTTGCGAGAAGGACCAAATAGACAAAATGGGTTAAACCCACATTTTTGAGGAGGAGCCCGATCACTGGCGTGGTTGCCGAGGCGGAAGCCAGTGCCCAGATGAGGAAGAGCATCCCCGGGCCCATGTTGCGGTATGCATCGGGCACGGGTGCGACGCCGAAACTCTCTACTTGGGTGATTTCTACCGGAGGCGGAGTCCTGTGCACGGAATCAGGCATACTGCCTCCGTGGTGCCCGACGGCGGCGGCCCAGCTGCAGGATAAGGTAGCCTACTCCCGCTACCCCAAAGGTCCATAACCAGCCATAGGTATAGATACGATCCAGAAAATCGGGGTTTTTGACGATACCGCCGGGGGTCCCGGCTGCGGTCAGGAATCCGGGGATCAAGGGCAAAATGGCCACCGCCATGGCGACGAACGCTGGCCAGTTCCACCGGCCGTAGGAGCTCTGCACCCGGTACAGTTCTCTAAGCATCAGATCCTGCCTACGCCATAACCAATAGTCCGCAATCATCACCCCAGCAATCGCGCCCAGTAAACTCCCATATCCCGCCAGCCAAGTAAAAATGTAGGCGCCCGCATGCTCCATCAAAAGCCATGGGCACATCAAGATTCCCACGATACCCGTCATCCATCCGCCCATGCGGAAACTGATCCAGCGCGGCGCCAGGTTGGAAAAGTCGTTAGAAGGGGAAACTACATTGGCGCCCATGTTGATGCTGGTCTGAGCCAGCAGGATGACACCAAGGGCGAGGAGCAAGAGCAGTCCGTTATGGGTGATATGGGGAATCAGTTCGATGGGGTTCCACAAGGCCTGATGAAAAACGCCAAGGGCAGCCGCAGTGACAAACAATCCGACAAAACTCGTGCCCATCATTCCTAGGGGCAAGCCAATAGACTGGCCAATCAACTGGGCGCGCTGGGAGGTGGCGTAGCGGGTAAAATCGGGAATGTTCAGACTCAGAGTCGCCCAATTCCCCACGTTGGCGGCGAGGCCTGGCCAGAACAGCTCCCAAAACGTGTAAGACGACGGCGCAGATAATTGGGTGGATGCCTGAAGCGTGGCGAGAAAGCCAGGTCCAACACTGAGCGCCCAAATCATCAAGGCCAACAACAAAAACAGAAGAATCGGCGCTGCACCACTTTCAAAGCGCTTGATCGCCCCCATGCCACGGGAAACGATGGCCATCTGCACCAGCCAAAATGCCCCAAAGGCCAGAAATTCATGGCCCGCAACGCCTCCCCACGCCGCCCAGAAATGCCCCAGGAGCGTGGACAATGCCAAACCACCGAGCCAGGTCTGGATACCAAACCAGCCACAGCCCACCAGCCCGCGGGCCATGGCCGCGACCTTGGCGCCCTCGGTGCCAAAGGCAGCGCGCACAAACACCGGGAAAGGGATGCCAAAGCGCACCCCCACCCAGGCGTTCAACAACATCGGGACCAATACAATCAGATTGCCCAAGGTGATGGTGATCAGCGCCTGCCACCAAAGCATACCCGCTGCCATCAAACCCGAGGCCAGGGTGTAATTGGTCAAGGCTGCGGACATACTGATCCAGAGGGCCGTGTAGTTCCAGGTGCCCCAGCTACGCCGCGACTGGGGAATCGGCGCCAAGTCCCCATTGTACAAAGGCGACTGTTCCGCCTCCGCGCACAAAGCCTCCCAATCTGCCCCCTCGGGAACGGCGATCGCCCCCTGGGTTGCCGGCGTATCCGTAGCCATGGTCATGGTCTCCATGCCGAACTGGCAGCAGTTGAACGCGCCACGGAACGCATGGGATGCCGTTCATTCTGGCGCCGTTGGGCTTCCATATAGGCCGGAAACGCGGGCCGATCCACGTACCTACCGGCACCTGCGGTTGCCAATAGCTTTCCGTCGGCACAGGCCATTTGACCATTGCTCACGGTGTACGCTGGGCCACCGGTGACTTCCATGCCCTCAAAGACATTGAAATCGACCCGCTGGTGTTGGGTCTCGGCGCGAATCGTGCGTCGTAGGCTCGGATCCCAGACGACCAGATCGGCATCCGCGCCTGGCTGCACTACCCCTTTGCGGGGATAGAGATTAAAAATCCGCGCTGCGTTGCTGGATGTGAGGGCCACAAAGTCATTCGGCGATAGACGACCCATGTTGACGCCGTGGTGCCACAGCACCGCCATGCGGTCCTCTACCCCCCCCGTGCCGTTGGGGATTTTGGCAAAGTCCTCTCGCCCCATGGCCTTTTGCTCGCCACAAAAGCAACAGTGGTCCGTTGCCGTGGTCTGCAGCACACCGCCGGACAGGGCGTCCCAGAGTGCCTCTTGGTGCGCCCGCGGGCGGAATGGCGGGCTCATGACGTGGGCGGCAGCGCGGCCCCAGTCCCGATCGTAATAGACGGACTCATCGATCAGGAGATGTTGGGTGAGGCATTCGCCAAATACCCGTTGTCCCTGACGCCTTGCAGCAGCTATGGCGTCCACGGACTCTATGACGGAATTATGCACCAGATACAGGGGCACCCCCAGAATGCTGGCGATCTGGATGACCCGCTGCGCCGCTTCGCCTTCCACTTTGGGTGGGCGGGATTGGGGATGTCCCTCAGGGCCCACGATGCCCTTCTTCAAGAGCAATTTTTGTAGATAGTCCACCAGTTCGCCATTTTCCGCATGGACCGTGGGCAAGGCCCCCAATTCCAGGGCACGGGGGAAACTTTGGGTGAGCACGCCATCATCGGCCATGATGGCGCCCTTATAGGCCATAAAATGCTTGAAGCTATTGACCCCCCAGTCGCGAACCAGGGTGCCCATATCGTCGTACACGGATTCATCCCACCACGTTACCGCGACGTGAAAGGAATAATCGCAGCAACTTTTTTCCGCCCATTGCCGCCACTTATGGTAGGCATCGAGCAGGCGTTCGCCCGGGCTGGGAATGACAAAATCGATGATCATCGTCGTGCCGCCTGCCAAGGCCGCGGCCGTGCCAGAGTAGAAATCTTCACTCGCTACTGTGCCCATGAAGGGCAGCTGCATATGGGTGTGGGGATCGATTCCGCCCGGCATGACCAACTGTCCCCGAGCGTCGATGACGGTCTCTATACCCAGCGTCGATAAGCCTGGCTCTACGGCCACGATTCTCCCACCCTCACACAGCACGTCCGCGCTGAAACTGCGGTCCGCATTGACTACTGTGCCATTTTTGATCAACAGAGACATCAGCTATTCCTCCAGCCGAAAAGGAGAGACACTACTGCCCCGAAGAGGATTATTGGGGTGCTCTGTCCAGTTCAACGGCTCTAGAGATACCAGCGATCCCGTGCGTGGGTCCACCACCCCCGCGCGCATTGGCAACATACTGATACAGCCCGGGACTGGACAAACCGCAACACAAAGATTGCAGCCTACACAGTCCTCTGGCTTGACCTGATAATTCTTTGCACGCGGTGAACGCATAATGGCCTGATGGGAAGTGTCCTCACAGGCAATGAAGCAGCGGCCACAGCCAATGCAACGATCTGCATCAATCTCGGCCTTGGTCACATAGTTCAGATTTAGACGGTTCCAGTCACTGACATTGGCTACCGCCCGCCCCTGTACCTCTGCCAAAGTGCCATATCCCTTCCCCTCCATCCACGTTGCCAAGCCTTCCGCTAGGTCCTCGATGATGCGGAAGCCATAGAGCATGGCTGCCGTACAAACCTGCACATTCCCAGCGCCAAGAACAAGGAACTCAGCTGCGTCAGACCAATTGCTTACGCCACCGATACCGGAAATCGGCAGGTCGCTCAGGTTCGGAGAGCTGGCAATCTCGGCGACCATGTGCAGGGCAATAGGCTTTACTCCCGGCCCACAATAGCCTCCATGCGTACCCTTGCCGTCAATCGTGGGGGTTGGCGCCAAGGTATCCAGATCTACGCCCATCAAAGAATTGACGGTGTTGATCAAGGACACAGCGTCTGCCCCGGCAGACTTCGCTGCGGCTGCGCTCCAGGTGATATCGGTGACATTGGGCGTCAGCTTCACAATCACCGGCAGCGAGGTGTGCCGCTTGGCCATGCGGGTCACCGACTCTACCAATTGTGGTGCTTGCCCCATCGCCGACCCCATGCCACGTTCTGACATGCCGTGCGGGCAGCCGAGATTCAATTCGATCCCGTCCGCGCCTGTGGCCTCGATTTCCGGTAACCAGCGCGCCCAATGCGCTTCCTCCAGGGGAAACATCACCGACACGACCAAGGCGCGATCTGGCCAACGCGCCTTGACGCGGGCAATTTCTTCCAGATTGATACCGATTGCCCGATCGCTGATCAGTTCAATGTTGTTGAACCCCTGCACGCGCTGATTGTCACCGCGCCAAAAACCATACCGAGGGCCGTTGACGTTGACGACGGGTGGATCGATACCCAAGGTTTTCCAGACCACCCCGCCCCAGCCCGCGGCAAAGGCACGTTCGACATTCACCTCACGATCGGTCGGCGGAGCCGAAGCAAGCCAAAAGGGGTTCAGGGAGGAAATGCCCGCGAAGGTGCTCTGCAGGGATACCATCAGGCGGCCTCCTGCTTCCAGTCGGACAGTATGGAAACCACGGCTCTCTTGGCATCAGCGACGGCCTGCACGGTGAGGTCGCTGCTGCGCCCGGCGCAGTCGCCTACTGCCCAGACATCGGGAAGACTGCTACGCCCTGCGTCATCGACAGCAATCTTACCATGCGCGTCCAAGGCCAGAGACATGAGCTCTGCATCCTCCACCCAGGCGCCGCGATCCAGGCACTGGCCTATGGCGGTGAAGATTTGATCGACCTGCCAACACTCCGGCTTACCCGCAGGAATCCAAGCACCCTCGGCCCCTGCACGCAGGGGCTCCATGATCAACTCTAGGCCCCCATCTGCTGCCTGCCGAACCTCCAAAGGCCGTAGACCCGGATGGATCAGCACACCCTGTGCCTGCGCCAATTGTCGCTCATGGGCGCTCGCTCCCATATCTTCGATGCCGCGCCGGTAGCAGATATGCACCTCTTCCGCACCAAGGAGTCGGATCTGGATAGCGATATCGATGGCCGTCATCCCTCCTCCGATTACCGCCACTTTCTTACCAACCGGAACGGCCTCACCTCGCCGCATCGCAGCGATGAACGGGACTGCTGCCAATACGCCGGGGAGGTCCTCCCCAGGGATCCGCAATTGTCGCTGCCCTGCCAGACCAATCGCCAAAATCACCGCTCGGTATTGCTGACGCAGGGAGGCCAAGGTGAAATCCGAACCCAACGCGATCCCTCGTACAAATTCGATAGATGGATGGTCCAGCAACCAGGATGCTTCTTTCTGCGCGGCATCATCGAGCATTTTATAGGCCGCGATACCGGTCTCATTCAAACCTCCCGGGTGGCCCGCAGCATCCGACACGGTGACCTGCACCCCCGCTTCAGCAAGTAGCCTGGCAGCTGTCATTCCGGCGGGTCCAGCACCTACCACCGCAACCCGCTGACCTAGAGGATGTGGACGTTCTTTAGCCCTTGGCGTCCATGCCGCCATTGCTGCACGCTGCAAAAGACCGATACGTACCGCGCCCCCCGCA
The DNA here is from genome assembly GCF_023277115.1 of Acidithiobacillus acidisediminis. NCBI lineage: Bacteria > Pseudomonadati > Pseudomonadota > Acidithiobacillia > Acidithiobacillales > Acidithiobacillaceae > Acidithiobacillus > Acidithiobacillus acidisediminis. The sequence continues at coordinate 1,114,156 of NZ_JALQCS010000001.1, read as the reverse complement.
TCAGTCAAGCGCACGCACACATTTTCACAGAGCGTCTCCACCGGACAAACACGAGCACAACTCATCCCCAGCGGGTTTTCGCGCAGAATGATGTCGGCGGCTCGCTCGGGCTGCTCGACAGCCAACGCGCGAATAAAGGCAGGAATATCGATCTCGGCCGGACACGCTTGCGTACAAGGAGCATCGTAGCAGTAAAAACACCGCTCCGCCTCCACCGGCAAGTCTTCCTGACTCAGGACTTGCTCCATTCCGCGAAGGCGCTCTGCTACAGCCTGATCGGTCAATGCACTCCACTCCATACCATCTAGTCCTCAAGGTTCGCACAATGGGCCATACAGGTCTGGGCGCCGGTCGCGATAGAATTGCCAGAGATCACGTACCTCTCTGATTTGGTCCAAATCTAGCTCTGCCACGAGCACTTCTTCCTGGTCTCGACTGGCTTGGGAAAAAATCTGTCCACGGGGATTCGCGAAATAACTTTGTCCATAAAATTCCCCAATATTCCATGGTGCTTCCGTACCAATCCGGTTGATCGCACCCACAAAATAACCATTTGCTGCCGCATGGGCAGGCTGTTCCAGCTTCCAGAGATACTCCGACAGCCCTGCGACCGTCGCTGAAGGGTTGAACACCATCTCCGCCCCGTGCAGACCCAGTGCTCGCGCGCCTTCGGGAAAGTGTCGGTCATAACAAATGTACACTCCAACTTTTCCGTAAGCCGTCTGAAATACGGGATATCCCAAGTTCCCGGGCCGAAAAAAGAATTTTTCCCAAAAACCTTGCACTTGAGGGATATGGGTCTTGCGATATTTCCCAAGATAACTCCCATCCGCATCAATCACTGCCGCCGTATTATAGTAAACGCCGGCCATTTCCCATTCATACACCGGAACCACCAGAACCATAGAATATTTTTTGGCATATTCCTGCATGAGTTTTATGGTAGGTCCATCAGGAACTAGCTCCGTCAACGAGTACCATGCAATATCCTGACTGGGACAGAAGTATGGGCCATAAAAGAGCTCCTGCATGCACAGCACCTGCGCACCCTGAGCAGCCGCTGCCTCTATATGCTGCAAATGCCGACCCACCATTTCTGCTTTGATCGCTGCAGGCGTCATTTCTGCTGCGTTTGCAGGCTGCGCGGCCTGTATCAGAGCTGCTTTGACTACTCTACCCATAGAGATTTCCTTGCAATGAAATTCATAATCTGTTTTGAAGTTCAAACAGGCAAGCTTCATGCCATCAAAAATATCAGGGACCAGATACAAACACATATAGGAATCAGTGACAGGTTACAGGAATAGGCTCAACAATCAGAAGTTATCCGTTTCATAAAACTGGTAATAGTGTGAACATTTTTTATACGGATCCTCACGGTGACGCGCACGACAATAATGCATCTGCACCAAATTGAATGCACATAATTGGTGCGGACATAGATTTCGCCGGTAATCAGAATACCGGGATCACTTAGGCACACTACTTGCGTCCTTTTAATATCCTCACTACCTCACGTTTACCCATGACTGCCGAAACCCAGTTCGATGCCTTCTGGATGCCTTTTACCGCCAACCGCCAGTTCAAGGCAGAACCCCGACTCTTGGCACGTGCCAAAGGGATGTTCTATTGGGACACCGAGGGGCGCGAAATTCTTGACGCAACCTCCGGCCTCTGGTGTGTCAACGCGGGTCACTGTAGACAGGAAATTCAGCAGGCCATCATCAAGCAAAGCAGAGAGATGGATTTTGCGCCCACCTTCCAGATCGGACATCCCCTCCCCTTCGCTTTTGCGGAGCGATTGATTCAGCAAACTCCAGCGGGGCTTGACCATGTCTTTTTCACCAATTCGGGGTCTGAGTCTGCCGATACCGCTCTCAAGATCGCCCTCGCCTATCACTACGCGCGAGGAGAGGGAGACCGAACCCTACTCATTGGCCGGGATAAGGCCTACCATGGCGTAGGTTTTGGCGGAATTTCGGTTGGCGGATTACCCAACAACCGCCGCGCCTTTGGAAACCTGCTGCGGGTCGACCACCTGCCGCATACCCTGGATCAAGAGCGCAACCGTTTCTGCCGAGGAATGCCACCGTATAGTGTGGAGCAGGCCGACGCCTTGGAGTCCCTGATCCGTCACCATGGCGCCGAACGGATTGCCGCAGTTATCATTGAGCCGGTAGCAGGGTCTGTCGGGGTCATCGTCCCGCCCGCAGGCTACCTACAACGCCTGCGGGAGATTTGCACAGCGCACGGCATTCTGCTCATCTTTGATGAAGTCATTACCGGCTTTGGGCGTCTGGGAACCCCATTCGCGAGCCAGTTCTTTGACGTGGTGCCTGATATCTTCACGACGGCCAAGGGATTGACGAATGCCGCCGTACCCATGGGTGCCGTCTTTGTCAGCAACGCCATTCACGACACCATGATGACTGGGCCAGCCGAACAAATAGAGTTCTTTCACGGCTATACGTATTCCGGGCATCCTCTCGCCTGCGCAGCAGGCTTGGCTACCCTAGACATCTATGAGAATGAGGGACTCTTCACTCGCGGCGCACAAATGGCACCATCCTTTGCAGCGATGGTGCATAGTCTAGCCGGGCTCCCCCATGTGGTAGATATCCGCAACCTAGGTCTCATGGCCGCCATCGAACTAGAACCGCGATCAGGGAAACCAGGGGAACGCGGCCATGCGGCGTTAGTGCAAGCCTTTGACGCCGGCTTGCTGATCCGGGCGACCGGAGACACCATTGCCCTATCTCCCCCGCTCATTCTCGAATCGGGGCATTTGGACAGGATACAAACCACGCTCCGGCAGGTCCTGAAAACCATCGACTGACGGAGGCATTTCCATCGTCGCGCCATGCATAGCTCCGTGAGAAACCTTGGGGCAGCCACAAAGCAGATGCCAGAGAAATTTCACTGCCTCACGCTAGCTAAGAGGGTAGCCCTGGCCGCATTGTACAACCAGGGCAAATGGGTATGCGTAAATTTCCTTTAGAATTTCACTTGCACAGTGCCGAAGAAGGATCTTGGCATCATCGGTTCGGCCTCAATATAATTTCCCGTGCCGGTGGTGTAAGCAAACTGCTTTTCCATGACATACGCATCAGAATTCAAGAGATTCACCCCAGTGAGGCTCAGGGTCACGTCGTCAATGCCGTCCTCATGCACCGGAAACTCGTGTGATAGGTTGAAGCTCATGGTTGCGTAGGCGGGCATACTATACCCAGTTGGTGCACCAGTACTCGCCTCAATATATTGTGGCCCAACCAGATTCGCATAAAGCCGTCCCTTGGTACCAGCATAGTGCGCCAGAACCCCCATACCCGCCAAGTAGGTGGGCGTGTTGGGACGCGGCTCACCAATGCTCGTCGATACCCCGTACTGACTGGAAGAATTACTGGTGTATTGGGCGTTTTGCAGGGAGTAGTTGCCATAGAGAGAAACATAGCGATCCAAGGCCACCTGGGTCGCGATATTGATGCCCTGATATTGTGACGAGCCAATGTTGTATTCATAAGTCAGTCCGGTCGTCGTGTCATAGTATGAGCTAAACGTGTGCACAAAGTCCGAGCGATAGAATGAAACGCTTACTTCCACCGGACCATGATGATATTGGGCACCAAACTGATAGGTGTTCACCCGCTCTGGTTTAATGGTTACTGGGGTGGAAGGGCTAGTCGTAGTAGCATTACTGTCGGCAGAATAGAACGCGGTAATATTCGGATATTTGTAGCCGACAGCATAATCAGCAAACAGCTTTACCGAGGGTATGGGTTTATATTCTACTCCCAGATAGGGACTCAGTTCACTATAGCTACGCCCGCTGCTTGCGCCAACCGAATAGTAGTATCCAGGAACATCATTGAGATGCGTATACATTGTTTCATATTTCAATCCTGGCGTAATTGCCACCGAGGATACTGGCTTGATCTTTGCCTGCGCATATAACTTGCTATACATGCGCCAACCATGCTCATTCCAAAGATCATTATAGCCAGATATCTTTGGCACGTCGGGAGAGCCGTATACAAAGTCCTGAGAATGATAGGTCGAAATCATGGCCAAACCACCGGCTTTGAGGTCCACATAGTGCTGAAACCAATGCACCGAGGGATTCACACCGAACGTGTTGGTTTCATAAGTATAGCTATGGTAATTATCGCCATTGATGGTTTGCGCTTGGCAAGCTGCCGAGCTGTTACCCATGAAATCATTACCCGAATACTGACAGACCGTTTGTGCTGGATTGAGGTAAAAAGTCACAAAGCTATTGTAGGGCGAGCTCGCATTGGGATTGACATACTCCAGGCGATCAGAATTGGAAAACGCATAGAAGGCCTTCACCCCTAGAACAGTGTCTGCTGAGAGCAAGGTTTTGTTCTGTAACACCGCCATCATGTGTTCAGTCTTGCTATTGGAATAGGTAAAACTGCTCGGCCATTGATAATAGCGACCATATTGGTCCAGAAGCGCTGTGGGCATTCGGGCCGGCGTCGCGCCCTGATTCTTGTTCAGCAGAAAAATCAGCGACCATTTCGATGTGGGAGAGATTTCCGGCAGATCATAGGCAGCATAGTAGGAGTATTGACGATCGTGGGCGCCGTGCAGGTAGCCATCGGTCTGTCGTGACGAGAAGCGGGCGAAGAGGTTCCCGTATCCTGCCTTAGCCCCCGTGTTGACCTCCGCGCCATAGTTCAAGGTTGCAAAGGATCCATAGCCACCAAAGACCATGCCGTAAAGCTCTTTGCCCGGCATCCGCGGCAGATAATCGATGTTGCCGCCAATGGCACCTACCGAGTTGATGTCAGGGGCTGGTGTACCGTAGGTGACTCGGATGCCAGAAGTCTCGCCCAAGGTCACCGGGATCAAGTTGGTCAAATCCGCATAGTTATTATTGCCGCCCGACAACCCACCATTGAATAGATCGGCAATCGGCAAATTATCAAAGGTATAACCGACCTGGGTCTGCGAAAAGCCGCGGACCGAGATGTGGGTCTTGACGCCAATCGGATTGGTGCTAGTTGCGTTGATACCTGGTACAAAACTCAGTATCGTCGACGCGTTCTGTGTAGATTCCTGCCCCTTGATGAACTCTTTGGGGATCAGCGCCGTTTCAGCACCATAAACGGGCTTGACATGGGTCAAGGCTGCCTTATCGACCATACGCAACAGATTCTTTTTTACGCCTTGAATTTCGTAAACCTTACCAACACCTTTCCCGTCAACCGTTGCCAATGCTAATTGTGGTAACACAGTAGTTATCGAGAGAGCTGCTAACACACTCAGCCTCAATGTAAACTGGCGATTTTTACACATCAGTCTTCTCCTGTTTTTCATATTTCTAGGCTTAGCAATATTCATGCCGAAAACATACTGGAAACAAGCCCTTTATCTATCCCTGGCAAACTATTTTTCGCACCATAAATGTGCGCACAAAAACTATACGCACTATTATCGTGCATCGATCATTTACTTATGGTAACGATACAATTAGGTAGAATGGACAAAAAGTGCTATTTTTGTTCCCATCTGTTGCAACTTATCGAACGGTTTACGCATGCGCCATCTTCGACTCTTTCAGTACATTGATGCGATCGTCCGCGAGGGTTCTGTGCGGCGGGCCGCAGACAAGCTCTACGTCACGGCTTCTGCCCTGGATCGGCGTCTACAGGACCTGGAAGAAGAACTGGGCACCCCGATCTTCGAGCGCCACGCGCGAGGAATGCGGTTGACGGCTGCCGGTGAGATCTATGTCAACTACATCCGCCACCATATTGCGGAGAGTCAGCGCGTCCAATCCGAGATCCACCGTTTACAGGGAATGCAGCAGGGTCAGGTGGCTATCGCTGTGAGCCCTGCGTTGGCGACAGATTTCGTCCCCAGCGTGGTGCGCCTGTTTCGTGCGCGGCATCCGGGGATCTCCTTCTTGATCAGAGTGGCTCAGCATGAAGTTGCCATGCAACATCTACTCAGCTTTGACGTCGATCTCGCCATCATTATCGCGCCCCCCAAACATCCGGATGTATTTGATTTGGCAGTGGTGAAACAGCCATTGCTCGCGGCCATGGACAAAAATCATCCGTTGGCAAAGATAGGCTCAATACGTCTTAGCGATTGCCTACAGTATCCTCTAGTGCTTCCGTCAACTGGCTTGACCACGCGCGAGATGCTGGAAGGCGCCCTGCATCACTTGGGGAGAGACGTCAGGATTGCTGCAGAAACCAACTCCTATGAGGTAATGCGGGGATTACTCCACGGGACCGATCAAATTGGCTTTGTGCTTTCCACAGGACGGTATCAAAGAGAAAATTCGAACTCCCTGCTCTTTCGTCCAATCAATGCACGGGAGATTCATCCCGTGCCCATCATCTGCGCACAACTTCGCAATCGGGGGCTTTCGGTTCCCGCAGCGCAGTTTTCGCATTTGGTCATTCAGGAAATGGAAAGTATGTATATGGAAGACTAGGTGGGGATTGCCCCTGGCCCAGCGACACCACCATCACTGCGTGGGTCCGCGGCCCCTATCCAGCTGCCATCCTGCAGAGCACGTAAAATGCCGGCATGCCCCATCAAATCGCTATAATTGGGCACGAGCTGCAGGGTGTGCCCCCATTGTTCCAGGCGTTTGCAAACATTTTGATCATAGCGCGACTCGAGCCGCAGCGCGGTGACGGGATTCCCCCAGGTGCGTCCCAAGAGCCAGCGGGGCGCATCTACGGCCTCTGCTGGCGTTAGCCCCTGGTGCAGATGCCGGAATAGGAGCGCCGCTTGGGTCTGCGGCTGACCATCCCCCCCCATGCTCCCATAAGCCATGTGCACCCGCCCAGCGCGGCCATAAAGCGCAGGGTTTAGCGTATGAAAGGGCCGCATACCCGGCAGCAAAGCGCGTGGGCTATCGGGATCGAGCGTAAAAGCGCAGCCACGATTATTCCACAGTACACCAGATTTGCCGGCCACGATCCCACTACCAAACTCGTGATAGAGACTCTGGATAACGCTCGCTACACGACCTTGGCCATCGACGACGGCAAACCAAGTCGTATCCCCCAACCCAGGCTGCCAGGCAGGCAATAGGGGGATAAGTCCATTGCGGATTTCCTCCGCTTGTAGATCTAGATAATTGCCCTCTAACAGTTCATGCCAAGAGGATGCTGAAGCTCGGCGAGGATCATGTACCACTTGATCCCGCACGGGAAAAACACGCCGCGTGGCCTCCACCGCGCCATGCACCAGTTCCGCACCCAAGGGGTCGACGGCCGCCAAACCCAATCGCTCCATGATCCCCGCAATCATCAACGAGGCAATGCCCTGGCTAGGCGGTGGAAGGTTGTATAAAATCCCGTCGGCAAAGGGTAATTGCAATGGCTCTACCCATTCGGCACGGAAATGCTCCAGATCTTGCAGATCTAACAGGCTCCCTTTGGCGCGCAAGCCCGCTATCATTTCTTGGGCCAACTCTCCGGCATAAAAACTGGCCGGCCCCTCATCCATCAGGCGCGTGAGGGTCCGCGCCAAGGCAGGCTGACAGAAGATCTCCCCCGCTCGCGGCAGCCTTCCTTGGGGAAGATATTGCGCACAGAACTCCGCATCGGCCTCGAGATCATGACGATACTGCCGCAGGGTTCGATCCTGATTTGGGCTGACAGGAAACCCTCGTGCTGCAAGATCATGTGCAGGCGCCAGGAGTGCAGACCAATCGAGAGAACCATCCCAATGGGTCTGGGAAAAGGTCTGTGCCATCTCCCAGCCACGCAACATACCGGGCACGGTCATTGCGGATAGGGCCCCGCGAAAGGGAATGTTACGCAGCCCGTGCGCATGAAAGACCTTCGCGTCGTAGGCGAGACCTGACGGACCGGCGGCAAGCAAGCCTCGTACAAAGGACATCCTGCCATCGGAAACCAGCCAGAACGCATCGCCGCCCAAACCCGTCATGTGCGGATAGACAACGGACAACGTTGCAGACACGACGATCGCCGCTTCTATGGCGTTGGCACCCCCCGCCAAAGCCTGTGCACCAGCCTCTGCCGCCAGGGCATGGGGCGCCGTAACCAGCCCCTGCCTTCCCTGTGCCAAAAGCATCATGAGCGCCGCGCCCACACCCGCAATTGCGCTCTCGCCTTATTCCACCCCTGCGCGTCATTCAGACGCGGAAAACTACGAAAGCGTCGAGTGGGAAGATTGGCCAAGGCGGCACCCGGCAAAGACTGCAACAACTTGTCCAAGCGCTCACCCTCCCCAGCGGCACGTATTTGTTGGGCCAAAACCTTTGCGATCAGTACCGGATGCCCGCCGTGCCCATGCTGATCCACCAAGCGCGCTGCCATGACGGAAGAAATATGCAAGGCCCTGCGCAAGCGTCGTAATTCGGTATTTGCTGGCAGCTGGGTATCACTCTGTACTAACAGTACTGCGGTCGCTGCAGTATCAGCCGCCAGGCGTACCGAAGAAAACGGCCCAAGCCGTGCCGCTTGGAAGTTCACCCGGCGGTGTACCCGCAATCGGCAGCAACGCCATAAACGCCGAGATCTTTGGCCAGCAATCACCCGTATAGGTGCAAAGCCTGCCCAGTGCAACCGCCGCACCTGGTCCTCCAACCAGGTCCAACGGCTACCGGGAACCCGACGGCAGGACTTATGGACGCGCCCGGAGCGCTGGGAACGCCCGGCAGCAAGGATGACTGCGGGAAGCAGATCACGAACCCTTTGGCATCAGACTAACGTGGGCTGCCACCACCCGCCAGCCCACGGGGGTACGCATCCAGGTTTGACTCTGCCGCCCATGTACCGCGTCTCGCAGGAATTCCGTATTAGCGGTAGCAAAATCTTCGCCATAGGTGGTAATCACCGTATTTACCAATCGTCGCTGTAACGCCTGTCCCGGCCGACTCGCCCGAAACGCTGCAATGGCGGGATAGCCATACAGATTCTCGGCGATTCCATAGCGCAGGGTATGCTCAGAATCCCAAAAGATCTCGTCCAGCACTTCCACATCATTCTCTACCAGCGCTCTCTCATAGCGCTCAAAAGCCGCCAGTACCTCGGCATGCACATTCGGAAGATTGATTTTTAGCGATTGCATGACATTCTCCTTAGAATTGCGGTACAGCACTGACAAAACCACGGTCCTCCAATACCTGGGCCACCTGTAACGCCTTGGCTTCCTGCCAGGGCGCGGCAATGATTTGCACCCCGATGGGCAACGATCCCGACACCGGCACACTGACCACTGGTAACCCCACGAACGAAAACGGTTGCGTATAGAGTCCCAAGTGCGGGCGCACCAGCATTTCTTCGCCATCAAGCTGCATGGTTTTCTGCCCAACCAGCGGAGCGGTCATCGGGGTTGAGGGGGCAAGAAGGATGTCGTACTGGGTAAAGATCTCCCCGACGATCTTCTGGAAACGGGCTCGCACCCGTTGTGCCTGCAGGTAGGCCGTCGCAGGTAATAGTGCGCCAGCGAGCATGCGGTCGCGCACGTCCGGGTCGTAATCCGCAGGACGGGTTCGCAGATTGGGCAGGTGCAGCGTGCTGCTTTCGGCATTGGTAATCACGTATGCCGCTGCACGGGCCATTGCCACCTCTGGAATCTCGATGGATGTCTGAACGCCCAATGCATCCGCCACCTGTCCCAAGGCCTCCCGCGAGGCATCCGTCCCTTGCTGCACAAAATACCCACCCAACATGGCAATGCGCAGATCAGGCGCCAGTTCCGTTGCCAACGTGCCCACCGGTTCGACTGGACGATCTACTTGGGCGGAATCCCGATCGTCAGAACCTTGCAGGGCATCGTAGGCCAGCGCCAAATCTTGCGCGGTGCGCGCCATAGGCCCGACGTGGTCCAGACTAGGGCAAAAAGGAAAACTACCGCCACGCGATAAACGCCCGTAGGTGGGCTTGAGGCCAAAGACGCCACACAGGGAGGAAGGCACACGGATAGAGCCGTTGGTGTCCGAACCTAGCGCTAGAGGTACCAGTCTGCCACCAACGGCAGAACCACTGCCACCACTGGAACCCCCACTCATGCGACGTAAGTCGTGCGGGTTGCGTGAAGGGCCATAATGCAGGTTTTCACCGGTAAAGTCGTAGGCATACTCGCCCATATTCAGGGCTCCCACCAGGATCGCCCCCGCTGAGGACAACCGTTGAATCAGGGTAGCATCCGCGACTGCTGGCGGAAGATCGCGATTGATTTTGGAGCCGGCCAAGGTTACTTTCCCTTGGATGTCGAAGAGGTTTTTTACGGCAAAGGGGACCCCCGCCAATGGTCCGGGGTTTTTTCCTGAGGCTAGCAACTGATCGATCCGCGCTGCTTCCTCACGCGCCCTTTCTGCGGTTACCAAAGTAAACGCGTTGAGCTCAGGATTCTTTCGGGCAATCCGCGCCAGAGTTTCTTCGACAACAGCACTTGCGCTCCAGATACCAGCACGCACCTTCTCCGCAATTTCCGCGGCACTTGTCCAGTCCATAGCAAGCTCCTTCAAGCGCGGAAGATGGGAGCGAAATCATCTTCCATCTGTAACGGTGCAGCTTGCAGAGCTTCTGCCATCCGCAAGGATATCTGCAGGTATTTTTTCACTCCGGCCATATACTCTTCTGCAATTGATAAACCCACGACGGCACCCATCTCCTGCAAGTAACGGTCCAGTTCTTCAGGCGGGATCTTGTAATCGGACATGTTCCTTTTCCTTTTTCTGTCGAGTGTGGTGACGGAGCTGCAATAGCTCTCCAAGCACGCTAACGGCGATCTCTGCGGGTGCCTTACCCATGCCGGGCAAGCCCATAGGCATATGTAATACGGGAGACAAGGCCCAACCCTCGCGCTGGGCGGCATGACGAAAACGTGCCGCCTTGGATTTGCTGGCAATCACCCCGAGATAGGCCAGGCGCATACAAGAAAAGTGTCGCAATAAGGCGAAGTCCAGAGCATGGCTGTAGGTCAAGATCAGGACTGCCGTCTCTTTTCTGGGCTTGGGCAAACTCGTCAGTTCCCAGTCCCGGCACAAGCCTACATCGCGTGGAAAGACACTTGGGTCCAGCCATTCTTCCCGCTCATCGAACACCGTTACGGCGAAGTCGAGCCCCGGGGCGAGCGCCGCGATGGCACGCCCGACATGGCCTGCCCCAAAAATCCACAGCGCCTGTCGCTGTGGACTGGGCATCAGGAATATTTCGGTTTCCATACTCCACGTCGGCGAACTGGAAATCGCTTTTACTGGCTGTGGTGATCCCAACACCGCATCATCACTCTCACCGCCACGAAGCTGCAATCGGCCTTCTTGCCGCTGATACCAACGGCTCGCTCCTGGCCGGTACAAGGGCGCAAGCTCCCCCGGCACCTGTACCAGAGCGACATCGACCACGCCCCCACAGCATTGGTCATTCTCACCGCCAAGAACAAAGCGCTGTTGCCACCAAGGCGGCACAGACCGCGTCCTTTCCAGCGCTTGCCGAACGCTATGTTCCAAATGACCTCCACCGAGATTGCCAGCAATTCGTCCATCCCGGTGCAGCAGTAGTTGCGCACCCACCCGTGTCGGTGCCGAACCATAGACCTCGGTGACCAGTGCCTCCCAAACGACGACGGGCATAACGGATTGTGCGTCGGAGCTCATGACGTTCTCGCAATGATGGCAACAGGGCCACCACCTAACGGACCCTGGTGCTCGGCACGGGTGGAGACATAGATCGCCGATTCCCCCAACACCCCAGCCAAGAGGCTGGAAACGACACTGCGGGAATGACGCATGTCAGAGATATCTCCGTCGGTCCACATGGTATGCCGGCGACCACGGACAACGCCGCGTGGATCGGCATCGGACTTGGCAAAGGCGCCCAGGACACGGGCGCTAGCGTCTGAGGGCAACTGGCCATGGACAGGCTCCAGGCCCAACTCTGCCAATATCGGGTAGATCGCGCCGACATCCAGAATGTCGCGCATCACCCCGTGCGCAATCTGCAGATCCGCAACCCAGCCTGGGGCATTCGCAAAGAGGCAGATTTCCGAGCGCAGCAGTGCTGGCTTCGCAGACACACTCGCGCGAGTCGAATACTGCGACCAATCCCGATTGATCATATCGTCGTGCAGGGCATCGCCAGACAGTTCGCCGAGAGCCAACGCTACCCCCAGTGCTGATGCCCCCCGTGACCAAGCCATGTCGCAACGCCACTCTCGCGGCCCACGCTGCTCCACATCAGCCGGCAGCGGCGGAATGGCCCCCTTGATCTGCACCAGATGCACATCCTCGGCATCAACCTCAAGTTGTGCTTGCAATGCCCGCACTACCCGGGCGGTTTCAAGAATCATCGGCAGACGGCCTGCCTCTTCCGGGGCGAATGAACGGGTATGCCCCACTGCCAGAGCCAGGCCCTTTTCCCCAGCCGAAGCGGGGGTTTCATCCACAGTCAACACTAGGTAATGCGGACAGGTCACCCCTTCCGTGCCACCGGAGAAGGAGAGGACAATGCGGTCTTCTATTTCTTCAGCCGGGCAGTCCAGAAGCGGTCCAAGCAAGCGACCCAAGGCCATGATCGCCAATCCCCGACTGAAATCGTTGATGGCACCATTGCCCTCGGTCTTGCCCAGGATAGCGACGATCTGCTGTGGCCGGACTTCCCCTGCGGCAATCGCGATCGCGAGACCGCTGACATCCGCAGGATTGGTGGGGAAGAAACGATGAACCTGGCTACGCATGGATGAACCTCAGAAAGGAACCCGCAGTACCTTACCCGTGCGCCGCTGGATGTCGATTTTGTAGACATCCCCAGTGTCCATTTCATCGGCGGATTCTGCAGAGGCTAACGCGGTCACCACCTCGTCGGAGTTCATGGTAAGCACGGTCACCGGCTGACCATCAAAGGCCATAGGGAAATCGTGCCACGTCCCCACGTGTATCATCACGCCATGCCCGGCGGGGATACGGAAAGCCTTCACACTCTCCAGTTGCGGAACAGACTCTCCCTGCAAGTGATTAGGCTTGCCAAGCACCATGACAAAAGGAGAAGCCCCCAAGCCAACAAAGATTTGGCTCATGGCCTGATGCCGCTCTAACCAGGTAATTTCGGGACTACGATGGGAAATGCGTGCCGTCCGCACCACTGCGCGTCCGGTATAGACAAAATCGAGATTTTGTCCTTCCTCTACGCTTCCCTGATAAAAGGGGATGGTCAGCCCAGGGGAAAAGACCTTTTCCGAAATCATCACCCCATAATCCTTCAACGCATCCTCGCTGGCATCCACCAAAGGCACATTAACGATTTGCTGCTCCATGACTTCCATGATTCACTCCTGCGTAATGGGCGTATGCAACGCCTCCCAAACCAAGCGCCCGGCAATTTCCCGGCGATAGGTATCGCTGGAACGGATATCCGATAACGGCGCAATATCCTGGATCAATGCATTCTGAATGCTCTGCATCGAGATCTGCTCTCTAGTTTTTCCAGCCAATGCGTGCGCAAGATGCACCGCCAACTTTGGCGTGGCAGAAACGCTGGAAAAAGCAAAACGGGCTTCGGCGATAACACCGGCTTCTGTCCATTGAATCACCGCAGCCAGCCCCACCTTGGCAATGGCCTGGGCAGCACGAGTGCCTACCTTACGATAGTAATGACAGAAATCCGCGGGTATGGGATGTAGTCGAATTCGGGCAAGCAGTTCCGCGGGCCCCAAGGCCGTGCGCCGGTAATCCAGATGAAAGTCCCGGTAGGGCAAACTTCGGCGCCCTTGCGGACCAATAATTTCCAATTCGGCATCATAGGCCAGCAACGCGGGAGCGTTATCTGCCGCTGGTGACGCATTACAGACATTCCCCCCCAAGGTGGCACGATTCTGAATTGCCGGCGCACCAGTTTGGGACGCCGAAGATGCGAGATTGGGCCATTTCCTCCGTACCCGCGCGTCCGCCTGTAATTGGGAGAGCGAGACACCCGCACCAATACGCAAACTGCCATCGCTAGCTTCACAGTATTCCCGCAACTCTGCGATACCACTGAGATCCAGCCAATCTTCTGCACCATCCAAGCCACTACCGCGCCCGACCATGACGTCGGTGCCACCCTGGATGATCTGCGGCTGCCCTGGATGTTGGCGGAGAAATTCAACTGCAGCCGCAAGACTACTGGGACGATACCAGTCACCCATCAGGCCATCTCCTGCGCGGCTTCCGCCACGGCTTCGTAGATACGCCCATAGCCGGTGCAGCGGCAAAGATTACCGCTAAGCGCCCAACGAATCTCTGGTAAGGTCGGGGTGGGACAGGTCTCCAACAGGGCTTGTGCCGCCAACATCATCCCTGGCGTGCATATGCCACACTGCGTGGCTCCACAGCGAGCGAAACTGCGCACCAGGGGCGATTCTGCGGACACCCCTTCAATCGTTTGCACCCTGGCACCAGGTAATTGACCAATGGGCACCAAACAGCTGTTCACCAATTCGCCGTCAATGCGCACGGCGCAGGCACCACACTCCCCCTCGCCGCATCCCTCCTTGCTGCCGGTCAGAGCAAATTCTTCGCGGAGCACATCCAGTAGGCGAGTTGGTGCCGGAGACTGGGAGCAAACGGGCTTCCCGTTCAAGATAAATTCGATACTCATGATTGTTCCTCCGCCGCGATCTCCAAAGCTTCGAGCAGTCGCTCTGGTGACGCAGGAATCCGGGAGGGTGCCACACCCAAGGCATGATGCAGCGCATTGACAATGGCCGGCGCGGGGCCATCCATAGGCAATTCACCAATGCCCTTGGCACCATCGGGCCCGGCACCCAATCCCTTTTCCAAAAAAACGACGTCGATTTCCGGAATGTCTGCAGAGGTCGGAATGATGTAGTTTGTCAGGCGATCATTAGCCATGATCCCCTTATCGTTCCAGACTATGTCCTCGAACAGGGCCCAACCAATCCCCTGCACCACACCCCCTTCAATCTGTCCCTGTGCGATCTGTGCATGTACCGCCTTGCCAATTTCTTGCACCGCCGTGAAATGTAACAAGCGGGTTTCCAGCGTCGTCACGTCCACCTCGATTTCCGCCACATAACAGGCCCAGGCAAAACTGGCATAGGCACGACCCTGGAAGTGCTTCTCGTCCCAGACCATCCCGGTGGGAGCCTGATAGGTCTCGGTGATACGCCATTCTCCACCATGCTCGGCGCAGAGTGCGGCACAACTCTCGACATACGGCTCTGCTGCGAAATGCGCAAGATCCAGCCCACGGTCCTCCAAGGCATGCCGGAGTTTCTGGGCAGCGGCCGAAACCAAGCCACCCACCACCATACAGGTCCGTGAGGCTACCGTTGGTCCAGAATTGGGAACCCGACTCGTATCTACGGCAGGAAAGTGAATAAAATCCAACGGAACGCCGAGGGCCTCCGCTGCGACTTGGCACAGCGTCGTAGCAGCGCCTTGCCCCATTTCAGTATTGGAGCAGAGAATCTCCACCGTCCCATCAGGCTGCAGGGCGAGACTGAGTCGAGAGGCAAGGTACAGCTCTCCATTACCCGTAAAACCTGCGCCGTGGGCAAAACAAGCCAAGCCAATGCCCCGACGCGTGTTGCCAGCACCTGCGTTCCATGTTTCGTAGGCGGTTTTCTTCTCCTGATATCGACTGCGCAGCAAGGCAATGTCGAGCACCTCTTCGGCAAAACAATCGTGACTCTGCCGATCACTGGTGGCACTGGTAAGCCCTGGCCGGAGAAGATTCTTCCGTCGCAACACGGCGGGATCCATTCCCAGTTTTGCCGCGAGACGATCCATGGCGATCTCGATGGCAAAGATGCTCTGGGGCGCACCAAACCCGCGGAAGGCGCCAAAAGGCGGATGATTAGTGAACACCGCCCGTCCTCGCACGCGGATGTTCGGGCAATGGTAGGGTCCGGCGGCATGGATCACCCCACGGGATAAGACCACCGGACTCAGGGTACGGTAGGACCCGCCATCAATGGCAAAATCCATATCAATCAAACGTAACTCGCCATCTCGGGTGGCGCCCAGGCGGATCAGAGTGCGCGACGGATGCCGCTTAGGGGTGACCCGTAGATCCTCGCCGCGCTCATAGACCAGTTTCACCGGTCGACCTTGCGCCTTGAGCGCCAACAGAGCGGCATGACAGGCAATGACCGATGGATAATCTTCCTTACCGCCGAAGGCACCGCCAGTAGTCGTCTGCACGACCTGGACTCGCTTCTCCTCCCATCCGAGGCACTGGCGCAGGGCGTCAAGCACATAATAGGGGCACTGCATCGAGCCCTCTACGCGCATCCGCCCATCGGACATGACCTTCGCAATCATCCCTTGCGGTTCGATGTACAACTGCTCCTGCGCCGGCGTCTCAGCGCGCAGTTCTATGACACAGTCACACTCTTCGTCACCCGCGGCCAGATCCCCTTTCTGCAGTAGATAGTCCGTGTAGGTATTCTGGGGAATGACCGGCCTGTCAGTCATCAAGGCTGCATCGATATCCCAGACGGGTTCCGGGCCGGCGCGCTCGTCTAGGTGAATCTGGGACAACGCTGCATGCAACCGTTCCCGATCCGGATGCGCCAGCAACAAAACGGGCTCTCCAGCATGTCGATACTGCTTATCCACCAGGATTGGTTGATCATCCTCGATGAATTTCACGGCGTTTTTTCCTGGGATGTCGCTGGCCCTGACAATAAGGTATTCCGACCAATCCCAATCCTTCGCAAAATGCACCGCTTCCACCAAGCCTCCCGGCAAGCGCGTCCGAATCGTCGCACCGTATAAGGCCTCTGCAGGCTGCAGATCATCCACGTAGATCGCTTGCCCCAAGATCTTTTCCCGCGCGTCGCGGCGGGCAGGCTCGCATTTCTTCGTCATGGCTCAGCTCAATCTTTCTGTAGCAAGATTTTAGTAATGATCGCCTGCGTAACAATTACCGCGTTCTTCTCTGCTAGCTCACCAGCGTAGAGATCACCTTTCGCCCAGATGCTCTCCTCCGTTTCCCCTGGAGGCGGCACATCGATGTCAGATATCCCACGAACAGAAAGATAATTTTTAGCCAACCCAAAGCGCGATAAGGCAGAAATATCGCCAAGATCTTCCATCGCCGTGTTGGTATATCTTCCAGTGCCCTGCGTATACATTTTCACGATTTTCTGCGCAATTTCCTGATTCTCCTTTCCTATCCAGAAGTCATCTCCGGTGATCGTCGCACCCACCAGCACTTTTGGCTGCTTTTGCAAGTGAAATCTATCATCCAAACCAATTGCAGCAGAATCATTGCCTAGTTTAACTGCGCTCGCAGCGCCCACTGCCATTGCCAAAAGCCGGGGATTGATCCGATAGGCGAGGTTTTCCAGAGAATTCTGAGAGTAGTTTGTACAATCAGATGGTTTGCTATATTCCTTCGCGTAATTATTGCAACCTGGAGGTGACCACGCCAATTTTTTCTGGTCCGATAGATAATGATGACCAAATGCCCAGGAAATGATCCAATCATTGATATATACACTACCCAGGGGAGAATCGGGTTGATCCACTCCGCCGGCAATTCCGCTGCGGATAAAGATGGTCTTGCGAACATCAAGCTGGGCGTCTTTGACAATACTGGTAACTGACACCGCAGCGTTAATTTCTCCTTCGCCAGTTTCGGTAACGCAGACGCGATCCTTGCTACAAATAAGCGGGCGTATCAACCCAGCCACCTGCATCGTACGATAATGATACGGGCTCAGCTTTGTCCAGGCGTGCCATTCTGGTGGAAATGCTGTTAACACAATCACTTTTGGCGAATATACCACTGTTTCCCGCGCAACCGCAAAAGCAGGAATCAGTGCAGCGACAATAACCGACGTGCACAACATAATCGCTCTTTTCTTCATCATTATGGTCCTTGTATCAATACATTCTTTAGAAAGTGAGATATTCTTCAAGTTTTTGCTGCATACGCCGCTTCTCTTGCGGTGTTGTAAAACTGGCGTCGATCGCATTTTTCTGCACTAGCACTGCCTGTTCCCAACTGAGATCCAGCGCACTCCACGTATCCACAATATTAGACGTGAGATAGCCACCAAAATATGCCGGATCATCAGAGTTAATAGTGACCTTCAACCCCTCACCCAGCAACTTCCCGACATTGTGATTGGAGAGCGCAGGAAATCCTCCCAAGGAAACGTTCGAAAATGGACAGACCGTCAGCGGAATCTGCTCGTCGACCAACCGCGCCACCAACCCAGGAGACTCCAAGGCGCGTACGCCATGATCAATTCTCTCGACATCAAGGATATCAAGGGCCTCAACAATATAAGCCGGTGGCCCTTCCTCTCCCGCATGAGCCACCCTGTGCAACCCCAAACAACGCGCCGCTGAAAACGTCTCCTTGAACTTTACCGGAGGATTATTTTTCTCCGCAGAATCCAGCCCAATACCAACGATCCCACCAATTTTTTCCGCCTCCTCTAGAATCGATACCGTATCCGCAGCAGGTCGATCGCGTTCAAAACAAAGAATAAGCGCCGAACCGACCCCCCATTCTCGCTCTGCATGTGCCCGTGCAGAGGAGATCCCAGCCATTACCACAGGCAGAGGCACACCATGCGCCAGATGTGTTTGCGGGTCGAAGAACATCTCTGTATACAGGATATTTTCCTCTTTGCACCGATGTAGATAGGCCAGGGCCAGATCGTAAAAGTCTTCCTCTGTCCGCAAACATTGAGTAGCAAAATAGTAGAGATCAAGAAAACTTTGCAGATCAGAAAATTGATATGCTGCACGTATCGACTCTGTAGTCTTATAGGGCAGGTCAACATGATTTTTTTTCGCCAGAGCGAGCAACATCTCAGGTTCCAGAGTGCCTTCCAAGTGCAGGTGCAGTTCCACCTTTGGCATCTTCAGAAATTTCTCTTTTTCTATAGCGTTCATAACTCTCCCAACATCTGAATTCGCTCTCCACCGAGCCAGGTAGCCAATGGCCGCACTTCCAAATCAGCTGGCTCACCACGGCAAAGATCTCGAAACCACGCTTCAACGTGACCTGGATGAGGCTTTTCTGGCATCAAGATGAAATCTGCCCGTTTCCCTGGCATGAAGTTTCCGGCAACGTCCATCCGACCCATGGCATGAGCGCCAGCAAGAGTGGCACGGAATAGCCCTTCTTCTGGGCTTACCCGCACACCCGCTTTCTCATGCAGGGCGAAAAAACGTTGCAGCACATGTAACATACTGTGACTAGGACCGCCGCCGATATCGGAGGCAAGCGCCCAGGGAATAGTAAATTGGCGCAACTTTTCGAGAGGCATCCTCGCATTATCCAGTGCTTCGTTACTGCTGGGGCAATGCGCTACCCACGCGCCGCGACTGGCAAGACACCGCCACTCGGCATCCGTCATTTCTATAGCATGGGCGAGAATACTACGAGGTCCAAGCAATCCTGCCCGATCATAAACATCCGTATAGCTCTCTGCCTCGGGAAAGAGCTCTTTCACCCAGCGCGTTTCCGCGCGACTTTCTGCGAGATGTGTTTGCACAAATAGTCCATGGTCATATGCGATTTTTCCTGCTACCTGCAAGTCTTTCTCGCGCATATTTGGTGCAAAGCGCGGAGTTACTGCATAATGTTTCCTGTCAATTTCACCCATGACATTCTGCAGGACGTTCTGCTCGTGCCCACTGTGCTTAGTAAGATACTCTGGCGCATTCACCGCCATCAGTGCGTTTCCAATGATCCAATCACCACGCATCTCTGTAATCGCAATTTTCGTTGCGCCAATATGCACGCTGGAGAAGCTCATCCCCATCACTGTCCCTGCACGGAGCATATCTGCATAGAAAGTTCTCGCATGGTTGCGTGCCCGATTTTCATCGGTAAAACGCCCTTCCTCTGGCCAGATATGCTCCTGTAACCACTGCAGCAATTCTCCGCTGTAGGCACCCTGCACAGCGTGCTGAACCCAGTGACAATGGAGATCGACAAATCCCGGCACCAGAACACCTTCCAGCTCTTCAATCTGCGCATTAGGGTAGCGCTGTAATATTGCCGGCGCGTTACCACAAGCGATTATGTGAGCATTCTGCACTACACAGGCGCCGTCTCGCCAATATTCCCAGGATTGAGAATCTTGCGGATTAAGAATCGCTGCCCGGTATATCGTGATGGCGCGGTCGCCAGTCATGGGTGCTCCACTAGCGCATCAGCAACAGCAATCTTCCCTGTCATTTTCACCAATTTACGGCGAACTGCGAGCTGGTGCACTGTCTCAAGCAGCAAACCCAATCCGAAGCCGATCAGCGGTGAAATATCATTATTGGCAAGAATCCGCGCCCCCCAGCCTTCCCATAAGGGATTATTGGAGAACAGAATGGTCGCCATCACACCTAGGAGCAAAATGGCAATCCTCCCATACGCTGGAGACTTAATCCCCTCGACCAAGCTTGAATCCGCGCGCAGAACAATTGCACTACAGACGACGCCAGTCCAAGGTGCGGCAATGATGATCAACAGATCCAGGAAGGTCTGGAATGCGTCGAAGAAGGATGGCGCCACAAATAGAACATAAAAAGCCAGCAGTGAGGCAAGTACGGCGTCCAGTAACGTCACATATTTACGGTTCAAATCCCTTCCCAAAGTTACCGCCAAACTAAAGGCAGAACTATAGGAATTCAAAAAATTAGAAGCCAACAATCCAAGAATGGCAAAAATACAGAAGGCCAGATATAGCACTGGAGAAGCCATGCCCTTTGCTGCTATGGAGAGTCCGCCAGCATTTATCTTTATCCCACCCGTAAAGTACAGGGAAAACGCCAACCAAAGAATCAGCGCCCCACCAACTCCGCCACCCAAGGCGGGCCAAAGAAACACGGCTACGGGCTTACTGCTGCGGGCAAGGTAGCGGGAATAATCAGCAGCGAACATAGTCCACGAAAGTGCCCCTCCCATCAGGGCTAAGGAGAGTGCCGCAAACGTCTGTAGCCAAGAGCCATGATGGGACGCATACGATTCTGTCCACAGCAGGGAAAAGCCATGTAGGTGCCAAAGTATATAGAGAGCAAAGCAACCCATGATGACGGCTGAAAAACTTTGCACCTTGACGATTGCCGAATAGCCAATCACTGGAATGACAAAGTTGGCTAGAACACTCAACACAATTGCCAGGGCTAATGCCGTCGTTCCCTGAGCGAGATGGAGATACTCCAACAGGCTACGAATCACGAAAACCACCAAGACTAATACCACAGCCTGCCATCCTACTTGGGAGAACCAATTACTGATTGATATCAATCGGTTAAAAGATGAACCGAACAATCGTGCAGATATCGCCATGGTGGGAATTCCCAATTGGAATCCCGGCAAACTGATGAGACCAACCGTCACAAAAAACAGTGACGCCAAGATCAGTACCAACAGAAAATCCGCGCGCGGAAACAGAGCAATGATGAGAGCTCCCAACGGTAGAGTTGATGCGGTCATGGTTGCTGCGAGCCAGATCAGGCCTACTCCACCAGGTAATGCTGTTCTTTCGTCATCTAGCGTCGGAGACAGCGAATGGACATCTGTCATACATCACCTCTTGGCAGGTTACGACCCCGAGTCTGCGCCGACCTCGATAGGGATCTCGAATACCGTATTCTGTTTCGGCATCTTTTTCAGAAACGCCGGGAAGTTTCCGCTCTTGACCGCTGCCACGGCAGCCCGGTTCACCGCACTCAACGGGCTCGGCTTGATCACCTTGGCCCACAACACCTGACCGCTGGGTGATACCTCAAACTCCACCGTCGCTGTCCCAGAGAGTCCCATGGCGCGCAATTCGGCAGGGACATGCAGCTGGTTCTGAATGAGCGGACGCAGTTCCGCTACATACTGCCCCATCAGGTCCACCCGCTCTGCCGCCGATAACGGCGGTGGCGGTGGCGGCGCCGGAGGGGTTGCCAGCTTGGGTGGCAGCACCGGTTTAGGCGGTGGAGCCATCTTCACCGGTGGCGCTGGCGGGGTCGGTACTGGCTTCGGGGGTACCACCATCTTGGGGTGCGGGGCCGGTGGGGGCGGAGGGGTATGATGGATAACCGGCTTGGGAGGTATCGGTTTCGGTGGGGTCGGTTTGACGACCGGCTTCGGAACCACCTTCGGAGGCGGGGGAAGCGTCACCATTTGTACCGCCATGACGTGTTTCTTAGGCGGCGGAACAGGATGCGCGGGATGGGTCTCTCCATACCAGACCAAGGCACCAATCAAAGCCATCTCGACGATAACCCCAGCAATCAGGGCGGTAGCAAAACGATGACTCCCTTGCTCGGGATCCGGCGGCAGAATGGTGTTCACGACTGCACTAGCCATTGCGTGATTCTCCTCAAGGGCCTGGGATCGGATCACGTTTCTTTCGTGGCGATGCCGATGGCCGTTACGCCCGCCTTCTGACAGGCATCCATCACATGCACAAAGTCTTTGAAGGGCACCAATTTGTCAGCGGCAATGGTGACCTGGGTATGGGCCACGTCTCCATCCGCGGATAGGAAACCAGTCAATCCCGACAAATCCATTTTCTTACCCTTTACCTCTACCGCCCCATCTTTGAGGATATTCAGTACAAAGTGGGGATGCGGCAGCTCCTTCGCCTGGCTGGAGCTGGGAAGCTGTAATTTGAGCCCCTTATCGGTGATCATCTGGAGCGTGATCATGATGAAGAACACCAGCAAAAACAGCATGACGTCGATCATCGGGATAATTTCTACCCGGCCTTTCTTGCGGGGTCGACGGGTCGGAAGCATACGATCTCTCCTTACGCGTGCGCAGCCGTTTCTGCGATGGGGTGCGCATTCGCTGAACTGGGCGCTGACTCTTCCAACACGACCGGGGCACCATCCAGACGGTTCATCAACACGACTTTGAGCGACTCCAACTGAAAGATCGTCTTATCGATAGCGTTGTTGAAGGCATTGAAGCTGATCAATCCAATCATGGCGATGGCAAGCCCTGATGCTGTCGCAATCAATGCATCCGCCACACCCCCGGTAACAGAGCTTGGCGCGTGATCCGGTGTAGCCAAGATACTGAAAGCATGAAACATTCCCAGAATCGTGCCAAAGAGTCCCAGCAGCGGTGCCAAGGTAACAATCGTATCCAGTACCCACAGGCGCTTATCCAGACTGGGGGTGGTCAGGAAGATGGCTTCGTCCAAACGATTGGCAAAGGCCTCACCGCGCGCGCTGCCATAATGATGAACCAGATTGAAGTGACGCAGTGCTACGCCAACCAAGGACTCTTCCGGTAAACCCTTTGCCATATCGGCAAGCTCTTCCAGATCGGGCCGCCGCAGCTTACCCCGGTTCGAGACCAACCATAAGATCTTTCTTCCCTTCGCCATTGCGTTGCGCAAAAACCAGAAGCGATCAAAGATCACCGCAAGCTCAATGGCGAGCAGGGCCATCAGAAGATACAAAACTCCGTCCGAGTAGTTTGCTATTAACCAGGCCCATAAATATCCGACTTATCTATGGTAGAATAGCGAGTATGGAACGGATAGATGTGCGCAAGTTGACGGTAGAGGGGCGGAATCTGCTTCGGCAGATGGTGCTGCGGCTACGCCAGCAGTCTGGTATGCGGGTGGAAGACCTGGCCAAGGTCTCTGGCGCCCATCCCTCGACCATTCGCGGGTGGTTGGCGCAAGCCAAACGAGAGGGGGGCAAAAGCCTTGATGAACGGCCGCGAGGGCGTCCTGTAGGGGCCTGTCGCAGATTGACGTTGGCTGCGGAAGCCTGGGTTCGGGATCAGATCGTGCAACGGGATCCGCGGCAGTTGCAAATGCCTTTTGCCCTCTGGACCCGGCCGGCCATCCGGCAATTGATCCGGGATCGCTTTGGGATAGATCTGCAGGTGCGCCTGGTAGGCAAGTACCTCAAGCGCTGGGGTTTTACGCCCCAGCGTCCGGTCAAGCGAGCGATGGAGCAGAACCCAGAAGCAGTGCGCCAATGGCTGGAAGTGGATTATCCCCAAGTCCGAGCGCGCGCCCTGCGCGAGGGTGCAGTGCTGTACTGGGGCGACGAAACGGCCGTCAAAGAGGACGCCCATTGGGTGCGTGGATATGCGCCCCAAGGCCAGACGCCGCTCCTCGAACATCCAGCACGATGGACCAGTCTGTCCATGATATCGGCGATCTCACCGCGCGGAGAACTTGCCTTTGAGATGGTGGAGGGCAGCATCAACACCGAGCGTTTCATCGCCTTCCTGGAAAAGCTGATCCGCCATGCCGAACAGAAGATCTTCCTGATCGTCGACAACTTACGGGTGCATCACGCCAAGGTGGTAACGGCCTGGCTGGCCGATAAGAAGGACCGCATTGAGCTCGTGTTTCTGCCGCCTTATGCGCCAGAGTCCAACCCGGATGAATACCTCAACCGGGATTTCAAAACGGCCCTACGCAACGGGCCTATGAGCACAGACAAAACCACCCTCTTGGCAAAGGCCATGGCCTTCATGAATGGTCTCTGTCTCCTGCCGGAGAAGGTCTCTCGCTATTTCCATCACCCTGCCGCTCGTTACGCTATGTTGGATATTTAAGGGCCTGGTTAATAAATGAACAATGTACGCAAATGTCATGCGATTCCCTTCCATGTCGAATCAGGCCGTACCGCTTTCCGTTGAGCAATCACCGTGCCACCACGCCTGCCAGCAATCCTCGCAACCATCCCTTACTTCATGCACCAATTAGGTGCGTCATTGAACCAAAAATGAACGTTGAGTAGCAGATGGGCCTATAATAGCCGTATAGCGTTGCAAGAAAAGTGCTTTTTTATTGGATAAATGTTCAGTTTTTATCAACGCTATTGAACCTACTGAATCTCTGCGCTTGTTGTTGACTGGCACTATCTCCTCCTTGCATCCTTTCTGTATCTGCTTGCTGACACAAGCGGCAATCGGAAAATCTATCCCAAGAAGGCTTTCACAGGCACGAGTCGCGGGCGCTACGGTAAGGAAGAATTGTCCATGTCCTCAAGGTTAAAACGGGAAGTCGGTTTTTCTGGACTCATCTTTGCCAGTTTGGGCGGCATCATCGGCTCAGGCTGGCTATTTGGACCCTTGGATGCAGCACGCGTGGCGGGACCTTTGAGTATTGGTTCTTGGGCAATTGGCGCATTAACCATCCTGCTCCTCGGCCTCACCTACGCCGAGGTGGGGCCGCTCTTTCCCCGTGCCGGGGCGGCGGCGCACATCGCCAATGTCGTCCATGGCAATTTGTTGGGGAAGATCTGGGCGTGGTTGCTGTTCATGTTCTACATCGCCATCGCTCCCGTGGAGGTGGTGGCGGTACTGACCTACGCGAACAACTATATTCCTGGCCTTCTGCGCGGCAACACGGGCCTGCTCAGCGGTTGGGGGCTGATTGCCGCGGTTTTGCTGCTCGGCGTCATGTTCCTGCTGAACTTTCTCGGTATTCGTCGGGTGGCTACGATTTTTTCCGGCCTTGGCTGGTGGAAGCTCGCCATCCCCATCCTCACCATCATTGTCTTGGTGAGCCAGAGCTACCACCCGGAAAACCTCCACATATTGCACTGGACCAGCAGTTTCCACGGTATGTTCGTAGCCGTGGCCTCCTCGGGCATTGTCTTCAGTTACCTTGGATTTCGTCAGGCCATTGAACTGGGCGGTGAGGCAAAGCATCCGGGACGCCACATTCCTGCCGCAGTAATCGGCGCTATCGTTGTTGGCGCCATCATTTATGTGGGCTTGCAATGGGCGTTTCTCGTTGCCATGCCACCAGATCAGGTTGCGCAGGGTTGGCAGAAGCTCAATTTCGCTGGACTCTTCGGACCCTTCGCGGCCATCGCCATGCTCCTGGGGATCGGCTGGTTGGCGGTGCTGATCTACGCTGATGCCTTGATCTCCCCTGGGGGTACAGCGCTGGTCTATGCCACCTCGGCAGCCCGCGCAGTCGTTGCCAACGGTGAGGTGAAGGCGGGGCCCAAGATCTTTACCCGCATCAGTCCAACGGGCGTTCCTTGGGTAGGCGTCATTGTCGCCTATGTCATTGGCTGTCTGTATTTTCTACCCTTCCCATCCTGGCAGAAACTGGTGGGCTTCATTACCACCATTTCGGTCATCACCTATGGTATTGGACCCATCGTGCTCTTGCAGCTGCGTCGTTCGGTGCCAGATCTCCAGCGCCCATTCCGTTTATGGGGTGCCCAAGTCATCGCGCCCGTCGCTTTTGTGCTCTCGTCCTTGGTTGCATATTGGGGCGGATTCCAGGCTCTGACGTATATTTTTGCCGTGCTTTTTGCGGTGCTGATCGTTTACGGAATCGTGCGCCTAGTTCGCGGTTCCGAGTCGGGAATGTCTGGTTTTTATAACATCACCTGGATCTTCCCTTATTTTATTGGGCTGTGGCTCTTATCGTATTTTGGCCCCAAGGTGCTCGGGGGTACGGGAGACATTGGGTTCTTCTGGTCGATGCTTTGGGTGGCGATCCTCGCCTTGGTCAGCATGGTCTGGGCGCTGAAGGTCACGGTCCCCGATGGGCGTGTGGCGGATTACTTCAGTACCATGGCGGAAGAAGGGATTCAGCTCTAAGAAGCTGACAACAAAAAACTGCCCACGAAAGTTTTCGTGGGCAATTTTGCACTATGCCTGTCCGTTAAAAATTAGCCGTCAGGCTGGCATAGACCGTACGCGGCGCGCCGGGCAGGCCAATCAGATCGCCCTTGGTGCTGGGCCCATAGGTATCCGCTACTGCTACCGTTAATGGTCGCCTGACTGTGACGAATACGGGGATGTCGCAGGGCTTGTAGGCCACTCCCTTGACCAGATAGGCACCAAAACTGTCATCACCGTGGTGGAAATGCTTGCGTAGCTTGAAGTATCAGGCGTAGCTATCGCTCTGCAGAACCGTGCCAGTGGGGCTGAGTAGGGTGGCATCCGCAGGCAGCCAATGAAATCGTTGCCAGAGAGCTGACGCCCCCAGCCAATACCGCGCTGAAACCGTCCACATTCCCCGTGCGCAGATCAAAGCGAACGTTTTTGAAACTGTTGCTGCCGTAGCTGATGCCGACGCTGGCACTGGGCTTGGCCGTAGGCTGAATCGCTACGAAATCATGGCAGGTAGCGTGGTGCAGCATGCGCGAGCGCTGGGGGCAAGAAGCAAACGCTACTGGTCAAAAGCGCGAAATATAATGGGTGATAACGTTGGTTGCGCAGCATGATATTTTCCTATTCTATGCGAAAAATTGGCAAATTATCCCCCGAGGAAATTTTTTTATAAAAATAATTTTGCAAAACCCTCTCCGAGGGATCAATAGTTGTACAATCTACGCTAAAACGAATGTGTTACAGTATTATTAAAATTTTATGATTTTATTATGATAAAAAGATAAAATATTTTAATTGTATTAATTTTTTTGATAAAAAATATATATGAAATAAAGATAGTTCAAAAATTTTCCGCAAAGGCATTGCGTTTGCCATCGCGAGATTTTATATTATCCCATACACAGGTCCTTATTGAGAGGCATGCCATGTGGATCCAGCCGAACATGCAGCCCATTGAGCGCTGGCTGCGCCTGTACTTTGGCGTCATCATCGTCGCCATCTACTTCTTCAATCCTTTCCCCTACAAGGAGTGGACGTTTTCTGGCCTGCTCCTGATCGCTACCGCCGCAACTGGCTACTGCCCCGTCTACACCTTTCTGCGAAAACGCAAGGAAAAACGCGGCTCTCAGCTATAACGCCAGTTCAGCGTCAGCACTACGGTGCGCAGTGCCAGGGGATAAAAGTTCGTACCAGTATCGATCGTAAGGCGGCACTCGGAGTGCGATCGTAGCCAAAGCGCCCATATCGGACCAAATCCCGCGTCTGGGACCAGGTAAGGGGCCGGTAGTTGTCGCTCTGGTAGTCGCCATGGGTATAAAACAGGCGCACTAGGCCGCTGGAATAGGGTTGCTCCCAGCCCAACGCAAAATTTTTTCGGCCTGCAGGAGCTTCGCCCCAGCTGCGCCAGAGATTCGCACGGGTAAAACTGCCGGAGAGAAACAAGGAGGAAGCGCCGGGCAGGCGTGGGCTGTCCCAGCGCAGAAAGCTGCGGCTGAAGTACTGGCTACCCACACTCTGCTGTACCTGCCATTGGCTTTCTCCCCGGGGCCAGCGTATCTGACTATCGACCACCCCTGCGATACTGCCCGGCGCCGGGACAGCTGCAGGCACGGCACCCGCATAAAAATTTACCCTGCGGATGTCTTCCTGATCGACGAGCCACTGCCCCGGACCAGAGAGCCCAGCCGCTAGGGGCAAGCCCTCGACCAGGTCGCCAGCGGCATGCTGAGCGCTCTCGCCACGCACCCGTAGCCCTTTGTTTGGTGATTGGATATTCGCAAGATTCAAGCATCAGGGGCGTTGTAGCTGACCCCAGGCAAAAACCCGAGCGCTGCTTCCGGGTTTGCCCCACCGGGACCGGCGAGCCGAGCAACCTGCTCGGCACTGAGCTGCCAGGCGCTGCTCGTGCCATTCGCCAGGGGCATACCGAGGGCGTCCACCCCGGTATTGCTTGTCGCGTGGGCATGCACACTGCCCAGGTCTTCGGCCTGCGCGGAAATCGCGAGGCAGAACCCTGCCAAAGATGTCCACCGCCATTTTTGCCCTTTCCGTAGCACGAATTTCGCCCCCATATTTGCAACTTTGTTGCAAATATTAATGGGCAGGGGCCATATCCGCAAGAGGTGCTCGACAAATCTTTGGGAGCCGCCTACCCTGAGTAGCAATTTCACCAACGTCAGGAGCTGATCATGGAACAGGTGGTACTGCATACCAATCATGGCGATATCCAAATCGAATTGGACTCAGAGAAGGCACCAAAGACCGTCGCCAACTTCTTGCATTACGTGGACGACGGTTTCTTCAATGGCACCATCTTTCATCGCGTGATTCCCGGTTTCATGATTCAGGGCGGTGGCTTCACCGAGAAGATGCAGCAGAAGCCCACTGCGGACAACATTCAAAATGAAGCGGACAATGGTTTGAAAAATGAGCGCGGCACCCTGGCCATGGCGCGGACCAACGATCCTCACTCCGCCACGGCCCAATTTTTTATCAATCTGGTCGACAATGATTTTCTCAATTTCCGTTCCCCGTCGGGCAGCGGTTGGGGTTATGCCGTCTTTGGCAAGGTGACTGCAGGTATGGACGTGGTCGATGCGATCGCCAAAGTCGCCACCGGCAACCACGGGATGCATCAAGATGTACCCAAGGAAGCCGTTATCATCGAAAGCGCAGAGCGCATCGCCTGAGTTGACCCCGCAAGCGCTGGCAGAGCGGCAAGGCGACTTGCTTTGCCTCTCCGACCTCCATCTCGGTCCGCAACGGCCAGAGCTTACCGCACTTTTTCTGCGCTTTTGCCAGGACATCCCGGCAGAGGTCACGGACCTCTGTATTCTGGGCGATCTCTTCGATTTTTGGGTGCATCGGCAGCAGGCCCAGGAAGAGCCGCAACTTCAGGTACTCACGGCGCTGCGCGCCCTGACCCGAAGGGGTATCCGCGTCTGGGTCATGACCGGCAATCGTGATTTTGCCCTGGCACCGGCCACATTGCGGGCTTTTGATCTTCGGCCTCTAGCCGACCCGATGATCTTGCCCGGCGGCATGGTGCTCACCCATGGCGACCTGCTCTGTACCAACGATGTACGCTATCTGCGCTTTCGGCGAGTCATCCGTAACCCCTTTGTGCTGTCCTTCTTGCGCATGCTTCCCTATGGCGCGCTGCTGACCCTGGGGCGCCAACTCCGCCAGGGTAGCCACCGCGAACTGCGCAAGAAATCAGCAGCAATTACCCAGGCGACGACGGCAGGGATCCGAGCGGCCCTGCGCGGCGAAGGCCTTTTCGCCAGCACCAGCGCCCCTTACCGCATTTTGATTCATGGTCACACCCACCAGCCCATCGACGAGGAGATCCCGGAACTCCACGCCCACCGCTTTGTTCTCAGCGATTGGCAAGAGAGCGGTGCGACACTTCTGCGCTGTTCCCCTGCAGGGAGTTGTCGGCTCTGGCATTATCCCGTTGCAAGCTGAACGAGCGCAGCCTCGGCCTATACAGTCCGGTTTTCTCCCTTTATCATTCGCTCTTTGACGGCATTCCACAGCATATGGCGCTCATCGTACAGAAATTTGGCGGCACTTCCGTCGGCACTATCGAACGAATTCAGGCGGTAGCAGAGCGGGTTCTGGCAACCCGGGCAGCAGGCCACGAGGTGGTGGTGGTGGTCTCCGCCATGTCCGGCGAGACCGACCGCTTGCTCAAGTTGGCGCAAGCGATCGATGCGCAACCCCACCCGCGCGAGCTCGACACGCTGCTCAGCACTGGCGAACAGGTTACCATCGCCCTCCTGGCCATGGCGCTGCACAGCCGCGGCCAAGCGGCGTTGTCCCTGACCGGAACACAGGTACCCATCGAGACCGACACGGCGCACAATAAGGCACGTATCGAGCGCATTGATGGTCGTCGGCTGCGTACCGCTCTGGCTGCCGGGCAGGTCGTCATCGTTGCGGGATTTCAAGGCGTCACCGCCAATGGCGACATTACCACCCTCGGTCGCGGCGGCTCCGACACCACGGCTGTTGCCCTGGCCGCGGCGCTGCAAGCTGATGAGTGCGCCATTTATACCGATGTCGATGGTATTTACACCACCGATCCACGGGTAGAAGGCAAGGCCCGCCGCCTCAATCGCATCACCTATGAGGAGATGCTAGAGATGGCGAGTCTCGGGGCCAAGGTCCTGCAGACTCGTTCGGTGGAATTTGCCATGAATTACCGGGTGCCGGTACGCGTTCTGTCCTCCTTTCAGGATGGACCGGGCACCCTCGTTACCAGTGAGGAAAACTGTATGGAAGCTCCCCGCGTCTCAGGCATCGCCTTCTCCCGCAATGAAGCCAAAGTGACCGTTGTTGGTGTCCCAGACAAGCCTGGCATTGCCCATGCCATTCTTGGCCCGATCTCGGCGGCCAACATCAACGTGGACGTGATCCTGCAGAACATTTCCGAGGCTGGCAAAACCGACTTTACCTTTACCGTAGAGCGCAACGACTTCGCGCGCGCCATGGACATCCTGCGCGGCGTGGCGCGGGACCTCGGGGCCGAGGACGTGCGCGGCGATACCGGCATCGTCAAGGTCTCGGCGGTGGGGGTGGGCATGCGATCCCACGCCGGCATTGCCAGCAGCATGTTCGCTGCGCTGGCCCAGGAAAACATCAACATTCAGATGATCTCCACCTCGGAAATCAAGATCTCCGTGGTCATTGCCGAGAAATATCTGGAGCTGGCCGTGCGTGCCCTGCATGCCACCTTCGGTCTGGAAGAGGCGGATTCCTGATGGCGCTGATGAACAATTACGCGCGCCTGCCCGTTGCCTTTGTGCGCGGCGAGGGCGTTTGGTTGTATGACGAGCAGGGACGCAAATATCTCGATGCCCTCGCAGGCATTGCCGTTTGTGGTTTGGGCCACTGCCATCCTGCTGTAACGCTTGCCCTGCAGGAACAGGCGGGCAAGCTCTTGCATACTTCCAACCTCTATCAAGTCCCCGAACAGCTTGCCCTGAGCGACGACCTTTGTCGCCTGAGTGGCCTGGATGCCGCTTTCTTTTGCAACAGTGGTGCCGAGGCCAACGAGGCAGCGATCAAAATGGCCCGTCTGCATGGTCATGCCCAGGGTATCGCCGAGCCCAAGATTCTGGTTTTCACTCAGGCCTTTCATGGTCGTACCCTGGCCGCACTCACGGCCACAGCCAACCGCAAGATCCAGGAGGGCTTTGCGCCCCTGTTGCCGGGTTTTGTCCGCGCTCCCTATGGTGACCTGGACACCGTCACCGGGATGCTTGCGGCCGACCCGGATATTGTCGCCGTGCTCGTCGAGCCGGTACAGGGAGAGGGCGGGGTTCGACCAGCGCCCGTCGGCTTTCTGCGCGGGCTCCGAGCGCTCTGCGACACGCATCGAGCGCTATTGATTTGTGATGAGGTACAGACCGGTGTTGGGCGTACTGGGCAGTTCTTTGCCTATCAGCACGAGGAAGGACTTCTCCCCGATGTGCTTTGCCTCGCCAAAGGCCTCGGCAACGGCGTTCCCATTGGGGCGATCGTCGCCCGCCAGACCGCTGCCGAGCTCTTCGGCCCCGGCAAACATGGCAGCACCTTTGGCGGCGGTCCCCTGGTTTGTGCCGCTGCCCGGGCCGTGCTACAGACCATGGAGGCCGAGAAGATTCCGGCGCAGGCAGCGGCCATGGGCAATCTGCTGCAACAGCGCTTGCGCGAGCGCTTGGCCGGGAACCCGGCGGTCGAAGAGGTCCGCGGACTTGGCCTGATGGTCGGCGTGGTCTTGCGCGAGGAGCCGCAGGATTTTGTGCGTCGTGCCCTGCATGCTGGCGTACTGCTAAATGTTACCGCAGGGCGAGTCATCCGTTTGCTGCCGCCCCTGATTTTCTCTGCTGCAGATGTCGAGCTCTTGGTCGATACTCTGGTCGATCTGTTGCGGGAGGAAGCATGAAGCTCGTGCGTCATTTTCTGCGTCTGCAGGATCTCTCCCGCAGCGAACTCGAGGCACTCCTAGCGCGGGCCATCGAACTCAAACGCATGCTGCGCGCGGGTGAGCACTACGTTCCCCTCGTCCAACGCACCCTGGCGATGATCTTCGAGAAATCCTCGACCCGTACCCGCGTCTCCTTCGAAACCGGCATGGCCCAACTGGGAGGGCACGCCCTTTTTCTCTCCCCGCGCGATACCCAGCTGGGGCGTGGGGAAAGCATCGAGGATACCGCACGGGTCCTGTCGCGTATGGTCGATCTCATCATGATCCGCACCTTTTCCCATGCCGGATTGGAAAGCTTCGCCAGCGCCAGCCGCGCACCCGTCATCAATGGCCTGAGTGATGATCATCACCCCTGCCAGCTCCTTGCCGATCTGATGACGGCGCTGGAGCTCTGGGGCGGTCTGCAGGGGCGCAAGGTGGCTTTTGTTGGAGATGGCGCCAATAACATGGCCAGATCCTGGATGGAAGCAGCGCAAATTCTCGATTTTGAGCTGCGAATCGCGGCGCCGGAGGGCTTCCAACCCAGCCACCAGGCATGGGAGGAAAATGGTAGCCATAGCACCGTCTTCAGCGACGCAGAGGCAGCAGTCGACGGGGTGGATCTTGTCGTCACAGACGTCTGGACCAGCATGGGACAAGAGGCAGAGAATGCCGAGCGACGGGCCCGCTTCGCCTCCTTCCAGGTGAATGCGAAGCTCATGTCCCAGGCCAAGACCGGCGCAGTCTTCATGCATTGCCTGCCCGCCCATCGGGGTGAAGAGGTCACGGCGGAAATCATCGACGGGCCTCACTCCCTGGTATGGGAAGAGGCGGAAAATCGTTTGCACGCCCAAAAGGCACTCATGGAATTCCTGGCGGGCTATGGGCCCCTCACCCAGCAAGGAGTCTGAATATGGTCAAGAAAGTCGTACTCGCCTATTCCGGCGGATTGGATACCTCGGTCATCCTCAAGTGGTTGCAGGACCAATACCAGTGTGACGTGGTCACCTTCACTGCCGACATCGGCCAAGGGGAGGAACTAGAGCCAGCGCGACGCAAGGCGACCCAACTCGGTGCCAAGGAAATCTTCATCGACGACCTGCGCCAGGAATTCGTGCGCGATTACGTCTTCCCCATGTTCCGTGCCAATACCCTATATGAAGGGGAGTACTTGCTCGGGACCTCCATTGCGCGGCCCTTGATTGCCAAGCGCATGGTGGAGATTGCCGCCGAGGTGGGTGCCGATGCCGTCGCCCACGGCGCGACGGGCAAGGGCAATGATCAGGTGCGTTTTGAGCTCGGTGCCTATGCCTTGGACCCGAAGATTCAGGTCATTGCCCCCTGGCGGGAGTGGGATCTCACTTCGCGGGAAAAACTCCTGGCCTATGCCGAGCAACATGGCATCCCCATCGAACGCCACGGCAAGAAATCGCCCTACTCCATGGATGCCAATCTACTGCATATTTCCTATGAAGGCGGCATTCTGGAGGACCCCTGGGCCGAGGCCGAAGACGCCATGTGGCGCTGGACGACGGCCCCGGAACAAGCCCCGAATCAAGCACGCTACATCGAAATCCAGTTTGCCCATGGCGATCCCATTGCCATCGATGGGGAGGCCTTGCCCCCCGCCGCCCTCCTCGCCCACCTCAATACCATCGGCGGCGAACACGGCATCGGTCGTCTGGACATCGTCGAGAATCGCTACGTGGGCATGAAATCCCGCGGTTGCTATGAGACCCCCGGCGGGACCATCCTGCTCCGCGCGCACCGCGCCATCGAATCCATTACCCTCGACCGTGAGGCCGCCCATCTCAAAGACGAACTCATGCCGCGCTATGCCAGCATCATCTATAACGGCTACTGGTGGAGCCCCGAGCGCCGCGCCCTGCAGAGCCTGATCGACCAGACCCAGCGCCTGGTCAACGGTGTGGTGCGTCTCAAGTTGTACAAGGGGACCTGCAGCGTTGTCGGGCGCAAGTCCGAAGAAAGCCTTTTTGACCCGCGCATCGCCACCTTTGAAGACGATGCCGGCGCTTATCATCAGCAGGATGCCGAAGGCTTCATCAAGCTCAACGCCCTGCGCCTACGCATCGAGAAACGCCTGCAAGGCTAGGAGGTCAACTTCATGCGAATTTTACATACTATGCTCCGGGTGGGGAATCTTGACCGTTCCCTCGCCTTTTACACCGAAGTGCTGGGGATGCGCGTCCTGCGTCGCAAGGACTATCCCGAAGGCAAGTTTACCCTCGCCTTCGTGGGATACGAGGAGGAAGATCGCGGCGCGGTCATCGAGCTGACCTACAATTGGGGCGTCGATCACTATGATCTGGGCGAGGCCTTCGGGCACATCGCCATCGAGGTGGACGATGCCGCTGCTGCCTGTGCCCAGATCCGCGAGCGCGGCGGCCGGGTGGTGCGCGAGGCCGGCCCCATGAAGCACGGCAGCACCGTCATCGCCTTTGTCGAAGACCCCGACGGCTACCGCATCGAACTCATCGAGCACAAGACCCGCAGCGCTTAGGTCTCCGCACCTTCTTGCCACAGCGCATTGCCCATCTGCTGCAGATAGGCCGTGTGCGCCGCCATCTCCTCGGCGGTAGCAGAAATCACCCGCAGCCGTCCCGCTGGCCGTTGCGGTAGGTTGACCACGGCACCTGGGCGCGCAGTCACCCGCTCCGGGGCGTCCGACAAGCCCATATCGACCTGCCCCCCAGTCATCGCCAGATAGACATCCGCCAAGAGCTCGCAGTCCAGGAGCGCGCCGTGCAAGGCGCGTTGACTGTTATCCACGGCAAAGCGCCGGCACAGGCTATTCAGGTCATTTTTCTGCCCGGGAAAGCGGCGACGTGCCTCCACCAGGGAGTCATAAACGGGATTCTTCAGCTGATCCCGTTGCTGAAGTCGCAGCTCAGCGGCAAAGAAGCCCAGATCGAAAGGGGCATTGTGGATGATCAGTTCGT
Source organism: Acidithiobacillus acidisediminis (assembly GCF_023277115.1). Taxonomy (NCBI): domain Bacteria; kingdom Pseudomonadati; phylum Pseudomonadota; class Acidithiobacillia; order Acidithiobacillales; family Acidithiobacillaceae; genus Acidithiobacillus; species Acidithiobacillus acidisediminis. Next base: position 1,078,715 of record NZ_JALQCS010000001.1, on the reverse strand, counting down.
CGTTCCCCACATAGCCCAGAAACTCCTCCATCAAATCCGCGAATAAGGGCTTGTCCTGGAGGAATTCGTCGGTCAAGCCGTGAATCCGCACGGCATCCGGGTCGCAGGGACGTTCGGGGTTGAGGTAGACGTGATAATTGTTGCCCGTGAGGCGCCGATCCACGATCTCTACCGCACCGATTTCAATGATACGATGTCCCTTGCCGGGATCCAGTCCCGTGGTTTCCGTATCCAGCACGATCTGCCTCATAACCATCCCTCCCCTTGCTGCTCCTCGCGATTGCCGGCGTAGCGATCCAAGACGCGATTGATCAGGGCATCGACCGCCTCATTTTCGGGATCACCCGCATGCCCCCGTACCCATTCCCAGCGAATCTCGTGCTGCTGCGCAAGCTGCGCCAAGGCCTGCCAGATCTCTATATTTTTGACGGCCGCCCCACCCGCCGATCGCCAAGCACGCTTTTGCCAGCCCGGCAACCATTCGGTCATGCCCTTGATGAGGTATTGCGAGTCCGAGCGTACCAGGATCGCACTGGATCGTTTCAGGGCCGCCAAGCCCTGCAGAGCGGCCCCCAGTTCCATGCGATTATTGGTAGTCTGTGGGGTATACCCCCACAGCACCCGCTCCCGCTCCCCCAGCCGCAACCAAGCGCCCCAGGCGCCCGGGCCCGGATTGCCACGACAGGCACCATCGGTAATCAATCGCAAAGGCGCTAATGTTTCAGTCATGCCGGGATTCCTTGACCAGGTGCAGGTTCGCCGGGGCCGTCGCCAGCTTGCGCAAGGACTTTTTCTTGCGCGCTGGTAGCGCACCGACCAAGGTCGGGCTTTGCTCCCGTTTCTGCGCCAGGAGGATATAGGCATTCGCCCCCGCCGGCCACCAGCGATCGCCCACCAACTCCATCCATTGAGCGCTATGGCCGAGGCCAGGGAAGGTATATTGGAAATAGCGCCCTTGGCGGAGCGTAAAACCTATGCCTTCCAGCAAACGGCGTAATTGAGTCACCGGCAAAAAGGGCTGGCGCCAGGGCCAGCTGCGATCGCGACGCCAGATATGCCAACGCCGCAACATCCCCAAACTGCCACTGGGGTTGAAGTCCATGATCAGGATGTGCCCCTCGGGACGCAACACCCGCCAGCATTCCTCCAAAATCTGCCGGGTATCCGGCATTCGCGTCAAACAGAAAGGGACAATAATCAGGTCAAAACGGAGGTTGGCAAAAGGCAGGGTATCGCAACGGCCATAGACCTGCAGATAGCCTTCAGCGGCGCAGACAAAGCCGTCATTCAAGAGCACCCAGGTATTATCCGACGGCGCCGGACTCCAGAACACTGGCTGCCCCAACTGCAACACCGCATCGGCATGGAGGCGCCCAAGCCAAGGGGGCAAGATACCCGCCGCCCGCTCCAGCAGGAGGCGTCCGCTGCGCCCCGTCCACCAGAGTGCTGCCCGCCGCTGGCGCAGGGAAGAGCGAAGAGCCCCCCTAGGCATGAGGACCGAGCTGTGCTTTGATCATGGGAGCCATGTTACCCCGAGATGGGACCGGAGCCCAGTTTGCTGACCCTCATATCCGCCTTTCAGAACAATTACATTTACCTGCTACAGACCGGTCGTGCCGTCTGGATTATCGATCCCGGCGACGCCGAACCCGTGCTCGCCCATTTACAGCAAGAACAACTCCGTCCCACCGCCATCCTGTGCACTCATCACCATGCCGATCATGTAGGCGGCGTACGTCGCTTGGTGCAGGAGTATGCCGTGCCGGTCTACGGGCATGGCAAGCAGATTCCGGAGCTCAGTCATCCCCTGGGTGAGGGCGAGTACACCATCGATGGGGAAAGGGTGGGGGTGCTCGAAGTGCCGGGACATACCCTGGACCACATCGCCTATCTTTGGCAGAGCACCCTCTTCTGCGGCGACACCCTCTTTGCCGGGGGCTGCGGCCGAATCTTTGAAGGCGATCCAGAGATGATGTACCACAGCCTGCAAAAACTTGCGGCCCTCCCCGACGCTACTCAGGTCTGCTGTGCCCATGAGTACACCCAGAGCAATCTGCGCTTCGCGGCTGCCGTGGAGCCAGACAACCCTGCCCTGGCCCAACGCATCGCCAAGGTCGATCAAATCCGTAGTACCGGACAACCCAGCCTGCCCAGCAGCCTCGCCGATGAGCGCGTCAGCAATCCCTTTCTGCGCTGCGATCAGTCGCAGGTCATCGCGAGCGCCCGCGCCCACGGTGCTCGCGATGAATTACCCGTTGCGGTGTTTGCGGCCCTGCGGCGTTGGAAAGATGGATTTCATTGACTCAGGCGGGCAACAGCGTCCACTCCAGACGCTCCTGCCATACCCGTGCGAAGGTTCTGCGTAGATCATCCGCAGATATTTCCGCCAAGCGCGTTAGCATCTCTGCCTCCGGGCGCAAACGTCCAGCTTGGCCGAGCTGCCGCACCAGACGCGCCATGCGCGTCTCGAGATCCTCCTGCCCCAGCAACCATTGTTTGCGCAAACCATCGCGGCCCCACTGCATCTCCTCCGCACTCGGTCCCTGTTCTGCCAATTCTTGCAGAATAGCGGCAATGGCTGTCTGCGCTTCCCTTTGCCTTTCTGCTGGGACTGCAGCATAGAGGCTCCATTCCCCGGTATCACTGAGGGCCTCAAGTTGCGAATAGGTCTGATACGCCAGCCCACGACTTTCGCGCAGTTCCTGAAACAAGCGTGACGCCATTCCGGCGCCAAGGATGTGATTGGCAAAAAGCTCTGTGAGGTGTTCCGCATCAGCAAAGGCACTCGCCCGCGTCATCCACAGCAGATGGGTCTGACGTGCCTGAGAATGGCGGCGTTTCTTTTGTCCATAGTGGGGGCTAGGCGGTGGCGCAAGGGGATTTTCCCGCCGCTCTGGTAGATCCGCAAAATATCGTTTTACCAAGTCTTCAAAGCATCGCGCATCGACCGCCCCTACCGCTGCAATCAGGATAGGGGCCGCTGCCAAGTACTCGGCATGGAAAGCGCGTAGGCGACGCGCACTGACACGACGGATCAGGCCCGGCTTACCGAGGACCGGCCAGGCCAGGGGGTGCTCGCCCCAGAATGCAGCGGTCACCGTTTCCTGCAGCCAATCTTCCAGGTCCTCCGCCGCCATGGCTGCTTCTTGCGCCACCACTGCCCGCTCCAGGGCGAGTTCCGCCGCGACCAAGGTGGGCCGTAGCAGGAGTTCGACCAGCAGGAGGAAAGCGGCCTCGAGATCCTCAGCGAGGACCGTCAGATGCAGGGTAATGGACTCCCGATCGGTGAACGCATTGAGCGTGCCGCCCAGACGCTCTCCCTGACGATTGATCTCCGCTGCCGAGTAAGACGCGGAGCCCTTGAAGAGCATATGTTCGAGGAGATGGGCCAGGCCGTTTTCATCCACCTGCTGCTGACGACTACCGCGCAGCAGGGTGATGGACAAAGCGACCTGTTGACGCCCCGGCACCCGCTCGCTGACGAAGCGGACACCGTTGCCGAGTGCGCCGAGGACAATAGGTTCGCTGGCCATCAAGCAATATTCCCGCTGAAGCCGCACAGCGGGAGAAAGGAAAGAAGGCTCAGGATTGGGGAATATCCTTCATGCTGAGCTTGATCTTGCCCTGGCGATCGACCTCCAGCACCTTAACCCGCACCGTCTGTCCTTCCTTGACATAATCGTGGACATCATTGACCCGCTCAGAGCTGATCTGGGAGATATGCAGTAAGCCGTCGCGCCCTGGCAAAATGGTGACAAAGGCACCAAAGTCCATGATCTTTGCCACCTTACCATCGTAGATCATCCCGACTTCGACATCGGCGGTCAGCAATTCGATGCGACGCTTGGCAGCTTCCCCGGACGCACCATCCACAGAGGCGATGGTCACCACACCATCATCCTGAATATCGATGGTAGCACCCGTCTCTTCCGTCAAGGCGCGAATGATCTTGCCCCCCGGCCCAATGACGTCGCGGATACGGTCGGGGTTGATGTGGATGGTAATGATGCGCGGGGCATGCTGCGACAGTGTTTCGCGACCATGATCGAGAATCGACTTCATCAAACCCAGAATATGCAAGCGTCCGGCCTTGGCTTGCTCCAAGGCCTGCGCCATGATTTCCCGGGTGATCCCCTGAATCTTGATATCCATCTGCAGGGCAGTGACCCCAGTTTCGCTGCCCGCCACCTTGAAGTCCATATCACCCAGATGATCTTCATCACCCAGAATATCGGTCAGAACCGCAAAGCGCTCTCCTTCTTTAATGAGTCCCATGGCGACACCCGCAACGGGAGCGCGCAGCGGCACGCCAGCATCCATCAGCGCCAGAGACGCGCCACAGACCGAGGCCATACTGGAGGAGCCATTCGATTCCAGGATTTCCGAGACCACGCGCAAGCTGTAGGGAAATTCGGAATCCGCCGGCAAGACCGCAGCAATTGCCCGTTTGGCCAAGCGCCCATGGCCAACCTCGCGCCGCTTGGGCGAACCCACCATGCCCGTTTCGCCAGTAGAAAAGGGGGGGAAATTGTAATGCAACAGGAAACGATCACGGCTTTCGCCCTGCAGGGCGTCGATAATCTGTTCGTCACTCTTGGTCCCCAGAGTCGCGGTCACCAGTGCCTGCGTTTCGCCACGCGTAAAGAGCGCTGAACCGTGGGTCCGCGGCAACACGCCGACTTCGATGCTGATTGGGCGCACCGTGAAGCGATCGCGACCGTCGATCCGCGGTGCGCCATCCAGCACGCGTCCACGGACGATCTCGGTCTCGATGGACTTCAAGGCTCGCCGCACCGCGTCAGCGCGCTCCGCATCCTCAGCCGCCAAGTCCTGGACCACAGCGGCTCGAACCTCGTCCAAGCGCTTGCTGCGCGCCTGCTTTTCCATCAGCTGATAGGCTGCCTGCAGACCTTCCTGCGCCTTCTCGACGACCGCAGCATGCAATGCTGCGTCCTTGGCCGGCGCCTGCCAATCCCAACGCGGCTTCCCGGCGGCTGCCGCCAAGTCGTTGATCGCGGCAATCACGGGCTGAAAACTGCGATGACCGAACATCACCGCTTCCAGCATCGTCGCTTCCGACAACCCCTTGGCTTCGGACTCCACCATCAGCACCGCGGATTCGGTCCCCGCCACCACCAGATCAAGCTCCGAGGACTCGAGTTCGGCGAAGCTCGGGTTCAACAGATATTCCCCACTATGGTATCCCACCCGCGCCGCACCGATCGGACCGTCGAAGGGGATGCCAGAAATGGCCAAAGACGCTGAAGCACCGATCATGGCAAGGATGTCCGGATCCTGCTCGCCATCCACGGACAGCACCGTGGCAATGACCTGCACCTCGTGCATGAAGCCCTTGGGGAAGAGCGGCCGAATGGGGCGGTCAATCAAGCGGGAGGTCAGTGTCTCCTTCTCTGACGGCCGTCCCTCCCGTTTGAAAAAACCACCAGGGATCTTGCCGGCTGCATACGTCTTTTCTTGATAGTTGACCGTGAGCGGAAAGAAATCCTGTCCGGGTTTGAGCTCTCGTCGTCCCACTGCCGTGACCAAAACCACGCTGTCACCACTGCTGACCAACACCGCACCATCGGCTTGGCGAGCCATCCGTCCCGTTTCCAGGACCAGTATACGGCCCCCGTACTGCACTTCCTTCCGCACGATGCTCAAGAGACTCTCTCCTCGACGCTAATGGATTACTTCCGCAGGCCCAATCGCTCAATCAAAGAGCGGTAGCGCTCATAGTCATTCTTCTTGAGATAATCCAAAAGCTTGCGACGCTGCCCAACCATCTTCAACAAACCCTGACGGGAATGGTGATCATGATGATGCGCCTTGAAGTGCTCGGAGAGCCCTTCAATGCGGGTGGTCAGCAATGCAACTTGTACCTCCGGCGAACCGGTATCGCTGGGGTGGGTGGCGTATGATTTGACCACCTCGGACTTCACTTCACGAGTCAGGGACATCTTGTACTTCTCCTACGCAAGCAATCTGGAAAATATTCCTAGTTTACGCCCATCAGGCGACGTGGCGCCACCTTCCCGTCTTCCATCACCTCTCCCAGACCCAGAAACTGTGCCTGCGGTCCATAGAGGCGAATCTGGCCAGGGGGAGGAGCATGGGCAATCACCACCCCCTGGCCTTGTCGCACATAATAGGCGGTGTTTTCCGTCAAGGTCACCGCCGGTAAATCCTGTAACGCCAGATCCATCGCCTGCAACGGGCACTCTCTCGCCTCGTGCAGGGTAGCCAGTCCCTCCAGGGTATGTGCTGCGGCGATGGAAAAGCTGCCGGAGCGGGTACGGCGCAATGCGCGAATGTGCGCGCCACAGCCCAGCACCCGCCCCAGATCCTGCGCCAGACTTCGTACATAGGTACCCTTGGAACAATGGATGTCGAGGATCAACTCCTTCCCGCGCCAGGCAACGAGCTCCAGAGAAAAGATCTCGACACTGCGCGCTTCACGCTCTACCTCCAGCCCCTTGCGGGCCAGACGATAAAGCGGCTGGCCATCCCGCTTGATGGCCGAGAACATCGGCGGAATCTGCGAGATGCGGCCACGAAATTGCGTCAGCGCCGCGTCCAGCTGTTGTTGATCAAATTGGACCGGCGCACGAAAGACGATCTCCCCCTCCCGATCACCGGTATTGGTCTCTTCCCCCAAGCGCAGGGTTGCACGGTACTGCTTATCCGCATTCAGCAGATAGTTCGACACCTTGGTGGCCTGTCCAAAAAGCAAAATCAGCAGGCCCGTTGCAAAGGGATCCAGGGTACCAGCGTGTCCGGCCTTGCGGACGCCAAGGATTCTCTTCGCACGCTGCAACGCCGCGTTGGAGCTGATCCCCTCTGCCTTGTCGAGCAGAAGTATTCCATCTACGCAAGGGCTCACGCGTCCACCTCGGGTGGGGCTGGTGGTAGATGGGCGAGCAAATCTGCCATCTCCGCATCGCGGTCAAAACGCACGTCGTAGACAAAATGCAACGGTGGAATCCGCCGCAAGTGCAGCTTTTTCCCGAGAATCTGGCGCATCTCCCCTGCCTCTTCCTGCAAGCGTTGGCGGACTGCCTCGGCGCGGCTGGGACCATCCATCAACGAGAAGAGCACCGTCGCCTGGCGCAGGTCTGGCGCCAGACGGAGTTCGGTAATGCTCGGCAGCAACCCGATTCCGGCCAGCCCATGCAAGCGCGGCAGCAACGCAGCGATCTCTGTTTGCAAGAGCTGTGCGATCCGGTCGCTGCGGGGATAACTGCGTTGCGGCTGCATCGACAAAGATCTCGACTCAGAGGGTACGCGCGACTTCAACGGTTTCAAAAGCTTCGATCACGTCTCCGACCTTGATGTCATTGTAGTTACGCACCCCGATACCACACTCGAATCCCTCGCGCACCTCGCGTGCATCGTCTTTGAAACGGCGCAACGAGTCCATGTCACCGGTGTGGATGACCACCGATTGACGAATCACCCGGACCTTCGCATTACGCCGTACAATGCCGTCGGTAATCATACAACCTGCAATGGTACCCACCCGGGGTACGCGGAAGGTTTCGCGCACCTCGGCATGCCCCAGAATCTGCTCCCGAATCTCTGGCGCCAACATGCCCGTCATGGCCGCCTTGACCTCATCCACCGCATCGTAGATGACACTGTGGTAGCGCACATCGACGCCACTTTGCTCGATCAAGCGCCGCGCCTGCGCCTCTGCCCGCACGTTGAAGCCAATGATTACCGCCCCCGAGGCATTGGCCAGATTCACATCGGACTCCGTGATGCCACCCACACCGGAATGGATCACCTGCACCCGCACATCGTTGGTGCTGAGACCTTCCAGGGTAGAACGCAATGCTTCAGCGGACCCTTGCACGTCGGTCTTGATCAGCAGGTTGAGCTGCTGCACCTCGCCTTCGCTGGCGGCCTCGAAAAGACTTTCCAGACTACCCTTCGCACTCTTTGCCAGTCGTACATCGCGGAACTTGCCTTGGCGAAACAGGGCCACTTCTCGCGCCTTGCGTTCGTCCGCCATCACCAGCACTTCATCGCCTGCCTGCGGCACATCGCTCAAACCGAGTATCTCTGCGGGCAGGCCCGGTCCGACCGCCTCCACCTGGGCGCCACTGTCATCGACCAGGGCGCGTACACGCCCATACTGCGCCCCGGCCAGAACGATATCACCAGCATGCAGCGTGCCCTGGCGCACCAATACCGTGGCCACGGCGCCTCGGCCACGATCAAGGCGAGACTCGATGACCAGGCCCTTGGCCGGGCCATTGCTCTGCACCTCGAGATCGAGCATTTCCGCCTGCAGAAGAATCGCGTCCAGCAGCGTGTCGATATGCAATCCCTGCTTTGCCGAGACATTGATGAACTGGGTTTCGCCACCCCACTCCTCGGGGAGCACATCGTGTTGCGACAGTTCCTGACGAATCCGATCCGGGTCGACCCCCGGCTTGTCGATCTTGTTTACGGCCACCACCATGGGGACATTTGCCGCCTTGGCATGATGGATCGCCTCAACCGTCTGCGGCATGACACCGTCATCTGCAGCCACGACCAGCACCACCACATCGGTAGCCTGCGCCCCCCGGGCACGCATGGCCGTAAATGCCTCATGCCCAGGAGTATCGAGGAACGTAATCATCCCCTTGGGCGTCTGGACGTGGTAGGCGCCAATATGCTGGGTGATGCCACCCGCTTCGCCGCTGGCCACCTGGGTGGAACGAATCCGATCCAGCAACGAGGTCTTGCCATGGTCGACGTGCCCCATGACCGTGACTACCGGCGGACGCCGCACCATCACCGCCTCTTCCGGTGATACCTCCTCCGTGAGAAGTGCTTCCGGACTGGAGACTGTCACCATCTTGACCTTGTGCCCCATCTCCTCGACGACAATGGCCGCGGTGTCCTGGTCGATGACCTGGTTGATGGTCGCCACCACCCCCATTTTGAACATGACCTTGATCAGTTCACTGGCCTTTACCGCCATGCGGCTGGCGAGCTCTCCAACCGTAATGGTTTCCGGGATGGCTACCTCGCGAATGACCGGTGCTGCGTTGAAATCCCCGGCTGCGCTGGCGCTCGATTTCTTCTCGTTGCGACGGCGCCGCAAGGCAGCATCGGCGCTACGCTCATCGCGTCGCCCGCCAGAACGTCGACTCCGCCAATCCTCTTCATCGCGTCGACCTGGGGCGGCCTTTTTCTTGCCTGCCGGAACAGCACTGGGGGCAGGGGCAGGAGCGGGGCGCGTCGGTGCAGCACTGCCTCTTTCCGCCATCGGCCGACGACGCTCCCCTCCCGTATCGCGCGGCACCGCTGATCGCTTGACCGACTCGCGCTCCGCAGCCGCGCCGGTGGGCACGCGCGGCGGCACTGGCGCCCGCTCACTCGAAGCAGGCTCCGGCGTACCGGCCGAAGTCTCGGCAGCCGCGTTCTGCTCCGCTGGTTCTGGCTCCGTCACCCCTGTTTCCGATGCCAGGGCTACCGGCTCAGCACTCGGCTCCACAGCGCTGACGGGCAGTTCTTCCACCCTACCAGGCGTTGCAACTTCGGGCGCGGACACCTCAGGAAGATTTGTGGCGACCTCCGCCGCCTCCTCTCCAAGCTCTGTCGCCACCGTCTCCCGCTTCACATAGGTGCGCTTCCGCCGCACTTCCACCTGCACGGTACGCGACTTGCCCGCACCGACATTCTGCTTGATCTCGCTGGTGCTGGTACGGTTGAGAGTGATCCGTTGCGGGGTGGCCTTGTCTGCCGAGCCGCGCAGAAAACCAAGCAATTTTTGCTTGTCGTCTTCCGTCACCTTATCCTGCGCCGTATTTTTGGCAATCCCTGCCGCCTGAAACTGCTCCAATAACCGTTCACTGGTTAAATGCAGCTCCTTCGCAAAACCCGCAACTGTAACCGTCATATTCTGTCATCCCTCCACTTGCTGCCGCGCCTGCCCTGGTCTCATTCTGCGGTTACTCAAGAAAACCAAGGCGCACGCGCCGCCATGATCAGGGATTTGGCGCGCTCGCTGCCGACCGCCACCATTTCCTCCAGTTCGTCTACTGCCAATTCTGCCAAATCTTCGGCTGTCGCAATTCCCTTGGCGGCCAATTGATGGGCCAGGGCATCATCCATGCCAGGAAGCTGCAGGAGGTCCTCTGCCGGCTCGCTCAAATGCACCTGTTCTTCCTGTGCAATCGCCTTGCTCAGCAAGCGATCACGGGCGCGCCGCCGCAATTCCGTCACCAATTCTTCGTCCAAGCCTTCAATCTCGAGCATCTCTGCCGCAGGTACATAGGCAATTTCTTCCAGCGAGGTAAATCCCTCTTCCACCAAGAGCAATGCCAAATCCGCCTCGATATCCAGCTCGTTGACGAACTCCTGCTGAAAACGTGAGTCTTCCTCTTCGCGTTTTTGCCGTGCCTCATCCTGGGTCAGGATATTGATCGTCCAGCCCGTGAGCTGACTGGCCAAACGGACATTTTGCCCACCTCGGCCAATGGCCAGAGACAGCTGTTCTTCGTCCACGACCACATCCATGCTGTGGGTGTTTTCATCAACGATGATGCTCGACACCTCGGCAGGGGATAGCGCGTTGATCACGAAAGTGGCCGGATCCGCCGACCAGACGATGATATCGACCCGCTCCCCGCGCAATTCGTTGACTACGGTTTGCACCCGATTGCCCCGCATGCCCACACAGGCGCCGACCGGATCCACGCGCGGCTCATTGGAACGCACTGCCATCTTGGCACGCAGTCCTGGGTCACGCGCCGCCCCCATGAGGTCGATCATGCCATTGGCGATCTCCGGCACCTCCTGTGCGAAGAGTTTCAGCAGCAGCTCCGGTGCGGTGCGCGACAGAAAAAGCTGTGGGCCTTTCTGTACCCGCCGCACTTCCTTCAAATAAGCACGAATCCGATCACCTGGCCGTATCGCCTCGCGCGGAATCATTTCATCACGGGGCAAAATTGCCTCAGCGCGGCCCATATCGACAATGGCATTGCCCTTGTCCATCCGCTTGACCAATCCGCTGATGATCTCCCCTTGGCGGAACGCATAATCGGCCACGATCCGATCCCGCTCTGCATCGCGTACCCGCTGAAAGATCACCTGCTTCGCACTCTGCGCTGCGATACGGCCAAACTCTACCGCGGGAAGCTCCTCACAGATCTTTTCCCCAACCTGAGCCGCGGGGTCCTTGGCGAGCGCCTCTTGCAAATGCAGCTGCTGGTCCGGAATGTCCTTTTCTTCCTCATCGGCCAGCACCATCCACCAACGCTTGGTCAGGTAATCTCCGGTCTTGCGGTCCAGTTCCACACTGATATCCCAATCCTGGCCGTATTTTTTCTTGGACGCGGACACCAACGAGGCCTCCAGGGCCTGGAAGATCACCTCCCGATCCACTTCCTTTTCATGTGCAACGGCGTCAGCCAGATATAGAAGTTCCCGACTCATCCTGTGATTCCCTCACGCAACACTCTTGCCATTACCATTGCGGCACCAATTTGGCACGGTGTATGGCACTGTATGAAAACGTCCGTTCGCCAAACTCCGTCGCCAATTGCACCGACTCGGGAGTCGCGGCAAGTAAAATGCCGCGCCAACGCCGTCGCCCCTCTACCAGGGAGTGCAACTCCAATTCTGCTTCCGAACCCAGAAAGCGCTGATAATCGGTCATCTTGATCAACGGTCGATCAAGCCCCGGACTGGAAACCTCGAGTCGATAGGCACCTTGAATTGGATTTTCCACATCGAGCCAGACGCTGACTTGGCGGCTAACCGCCGCACAATCGTCAATGTCTACGCCGCCCTCTTTATCGATAAAGATCTGCAGCGTGATCTGCCGCCCAGAACGCAGCAAACGCACGTCGACGAGCTCACAGCCCATCGCGCTTACCTGCATTTCAATACCTTCCGCGAGTCGATTATCCAAGACAGCAACCTTCCAGAAACAAAAAGTGGGCACCTGGCCCACTTTTTGCGCGATTGTACGCAGCGCGCTGCAAAAAGACAACCCCAGCTAGCGGAGCTGGGGTTGTTGGGTATAGGCGTCTGGCGGTGACCGACTTTCGCGGGGGGAGGCCCCCCACTATCATAGGCGCTGCAGCGTTTCACGGTCCTGTTCGGGATGGGAAGGGGTGGTACCACTGCGCTATGGCCGCCAGACAAAGGGAACTTTGCCTTGTGGGCGAGAAGAAGGGAAGGGAAGGTATTGGGGTGATATATGGTCAAGCCACACGGGCGATTAGTACAGGTTAGCTGAACACATTGCTGTGCGTACACACCCTGCCTATCAACGTCGTCGTCTGCGACGGCCCTTCAGGGGGCTTATGCCCCGGGAGATCTCATCTTGGGGTGGGCTTCCCGCTTAGATGCTTTCAGCGGTTATCCCGTCCGTACATAGCTACCCGGCAATGCCCTTGGCAGAACAACCGGAACACCAGAGGTACGTCCACTCCGGTCCTCTCGTACTAGGAGCAGCTCCCCGCAAATCTCCAACGCCCATGGCAGATAGGGACCGAACTGTCTCACGACGTTCTGAACCCAGCTCGCGTACCGCTTTAAATGGCGAACAGCCATACCCTTGGGACCGGCTACAGCCCCAGGATGCGATGAGCCGACATCGAGGTGCCAAACTCCCCCGTCGATGTGAACTCTTGGGGGGAATCAGCCTGTTATCCCCGGCGTACCTTTTATCCGTTGAGCGATGGCCCTTCCATACAGAACCACCGGATCACTAAGACCTGCTTTCGCACCTGCTCGACTTGTCTGTCTCGCAGTCAAGCACCCTTGTGCCTTTGCACTCACTGCGCGATTTCCGACCGCGCTGAGGGTACCTTCGTACTCCTCCGTTACTCTTTGGGAGGAGACCGCCCCAGTCAAACTACCCACCAAACACTGTCCCTGATCCGGATCACGGATCGAGGTTAGAATCCCAAGATCACCAGGGTGGTATTTCAAGGTCGGCTCCACGCAAACTAGCGTCCGCGCTTCAACGCCTCCCACCTATCCTACACAAGTCATCTCAAAATCCCATGCTAAGCTGTAGTAAAGGTGCACGGGGTCTTTCCGTCTTGCCACGGGAACGCTGTATCTTCACAGCGATTTCAACTTCGCTGAGTCTCGGGTGGAGACAGTGTGGCCATCATTACGCCATTCGTGCAGGTCGGAACTTACCCGACAAGGAATTTCGCTACCTTAGGACCGTTATAGTTACGGCCGCCGTTTACCGGGGCTTCGATCAAGAGCTTGCACCCCCTCACTTAACCTTCCGGCACCGGGCAGGCGTCAGACCCTATACGTCGACTTTCGTCTTTGCAGAGCCCTGTGTTTTTGTTAAACAGTTGCAGCCACCGATTCTCTGCGACCCTCTCGGCCTTCGTCCGCAAGGGACTACAACCTACCAGGGCACACCTTCTTCCGAAGTTACGGTGTCAATTTGCCGAGTTCCTTCACCCGAGGTCTCTCAAGCGCCTGGGAATTTTCTTCCTGCCCACCTGTGTCGGTTTGGGGTACGGTTATGATTCGACTGAAGCTTAGAGACTTTTCCTGGAAGCGTAGGTTCACGTACTTCTCTTCCGTAGAAGATCGGCATCACGCCTTGGCATTGACTCTCCGGATTTGCCTAAAGAGCCTGCCTACACGCTTACACCGGGACGTCCAACACCCGGATACGCTACCTTTCTCCGTCCTCCCATCGCATCGAACCACAGTATCGGAATATTAACCGATCTCCCATCAGCTACGCCTCTCGGCCTCGCCTTAGGGGCCGACTCACCCTGCGCAGATTGACTTGACGCAGGAACCCTTGGGCTTACGGCGAGGGTGGTTTTCACACCCTTTATCGCTACTCATGTCAGCATTCGCACTTCGGATACCTCCAGCACACCTTCCGATGCACCTTCACTGGCTTACCGAACGCTCCTCTACCGCGCACTCCTAAAAGTGCACCCGCAGCTTCGGTATATGGCTTGAGCCCCGGTAAATCTTCCGCGCAGGCCGACTCGACTAGTGAGCTATTACGCTTTCTTTAAAGGGTGGCTGCTTCTAAGCCAACCTCCTAGCTGTCTGTGCCTTCCCACATCGTTTCCCACTGAGCCATATTTGGGGACCTTAGCTGGCGGTCTGGGTTTTCATCCCTCTTGACGACGGACGTTAGCACCCGCCGTCTGTCTGCCGCACTCAACTTGCCGGTATTCGGAGTTTGCAACGGTTTGGTAAGCCGTGACAGCCCCCTAGCCGTAACAGTGCTCTACCCCCGGCAGTTATATGCGACGCGCTACCTCAATAGCTTTCGAGGAGAACCAGCTATCTCCGGACTTGTTTAGCCTTTCACTCCTATCCACAGTTCATCCCCGACCTTTTCAACGGGCGTGGGTTCGGACCTCCAGTAGGTATTACCCCACCTTCATCCTGACCATGGATAGATCGTCCGGTTTCGGGTCTACTCCCTGCGACTGTCGCCCTATTCAGACTCGGTTTCCCTACGCCTCCCCTCTTCGGTTAAGCTCGCCACAGAAAGTAAGTCGCTGACCCATGATACAAAAGGTACGCAGTCACCCCCTAAGGGGCTCCCACTGCTTGTAGGCATACGGTTTCAGGATCTATTTCACTCCCCTCTCCGGGGTTCTTTTCGCCTTTCCCTCACGGTACTGGTTCACTATCGGTCGGAAACGAGTATTTAGCCTTGGAGGATGGTCCCCCCATCTTCAGACAGGATTCCACGTGTCCCGCCCTACTTCTCTCATGCCTAGTTCCACAAAAAACCTTTCGGATACGGGGCTATCACCCACTACGGCCAACCTTTCCAGGTCGTTCTCCTAGGCCTCTTGCTAAATCATGATGGCTGCTCCCGGTTCGCTCGCCGCTACTACGGGAATCTCGGTTGATTTCTGTTCCTGCAGCTACTGAGATGTTTCAGTTCACCGCGTTCGCTTTGCTGACTCTATGTATTCCATCAGCAATGACCCTTACGGGCCGGGTTTCCCCATTCGGACATCCTCGGATCACAGCTCGTTTACCAACTCCCCGAGGCTTTTCGCAGGTATCCACGTCCTTCATCGCCTGTTTCCGCCAAGGCATCCACCGTATGCCCTTATTCACTTGACCATATATCCCGCAATACCTTGCAGAATCGCTACCAAGTCCCAGAACCTGGCAACGGGCCTTCCCTTCTTCTGTTGTAAAAGAACAATACTTCGCACCTTCCGGTACGCAGTGCACAAGAGACAATCCATCTCTTCTCCACTACCTACCCTACTTCTCTCCCTCTACCCTTCCCTACTCCTATCTACCCCTCTCGGGATAGATCTCCCCACCAGCAATCTGGTGGAGCTGACCGGGATCGAACCGGTGACCCCCTGCTTGCAAAGCAGGTGCTCTCCCAGCTGAGCTACAGCCCCATTTGGTGGGCCCAAGTGGACTCGAACCACTGACCTCACGATTATCAGTCGTGTGCTCTAGCCAGCTGAGCTATAGGCCCAAGTCTCTCTACCGAGTGGCGTGTGTGGGGTCTAGTACCCTGTCTCTTTAAAGGAGGTGATCCAGCCGCAGGTTCCCCTACGGCTACCTTGTTACGACTTCACCCCAGTCATGAACCATACCGTGGTAACCGCCCCCCCGAAGGTTAGGCTAGCTGCTTCTGGTACAATCCACTCCCATGGTGTGACGGGCGGTGTGTACAAGGCCCGGGAACGTATTCACCGCGGCATGCTGATCCGCGATTACTAGCGATTCCGACTTCATGCAGTCGAGTTGCAGACTGCAATCCGAACTACGGCGCGCTTTCTGGGGTCTGCTCCACCTCGCGGTCTCGCTTCCCTCTGTACGCGCCATTGTAGCACGTGTGTAGCCCTGGACATAAAGGCCATGAGGACTTGACGTCATCCCCACCTTCCTCCGGTTTGTCACCGGCAGTCTCCCTAGAGTGCCCGGCCGAACCGCTGGCAACTAGGAACAAGGGTTGCGCTCGTTGCGGGACTTAACCCAACATCTCACGACACGAGCTGACGACAGCCATGCAGCACCTGTGTGTAGGTTCCCGAAGGCACTCCCGCATCTCTGCAGGATTCCTACCATGTCAAGCCCAGGTAAGGTTCTGCGCGTTGCATCGAATTAAACCACATGCTCCACCGCTTGTGCGGGCCCCCGTCAATTCCTTTGAGTTTTAACCTTGCGGCCGTACTTCCCAGGCGGGATACTTATCACGTTAGCTACGACACTCAGCACCTAAGGCACCAAACATCTAGTATCCATCGTTTAGGGCGTGGACTACCAGGGTATCTAATCCTGTTTGCTCCCCACGCTTTCGCGCCTCAGCGTCAGTATTGGGCCAGGTGACCGCCTTCGCCACTGATGTTCCTCCAGATCTCTACGCATTTCACCGCTACACCTGGAATTCCATCACCCTCTCCCATACTCTAGTCAGCCCGTTTCCACCGCCATTCCCAGGTTGAGCCCGGGGATTTCACGGCAGACGTAACTAACCGCCTACGCGCCCTTTACGCCCAGTGATTCCGATTAACGCTCGCACCCTCCGTATTACCGCGGCTGCTGGCACGGAGTTAGCCGGTGCTTCTTCTTGGGTTCACGTCAACAGCAAACGATATTAGCGCTTGCCTTTTCGTCTCCCACGAAAGAACTTTACAACCCGAAGGCCTTCTTCATTCACGCGGCATTGCTTCGTCAGGGTTGCCCCCATTGCGAAAAATTCCCCACTGCTGCCTCCCGTAGGAGTCTGGGCCGTGTCTCAGTCCCAGTGTGGCTGATCGTCCTCTCAGACCAGCTACCGATCGTCGCCTTGGTAGGCCTTTACCCTACCAACTAGCTAATCGGACGTAGGCCCCTCCCTCAGCACGAGGTCCGAAGATCCCCCGCTTTCTCCCTCAGGACTTATGCGGTATTAGCCCAAGTTTCCCTGGGTTGTCCCCCACAAAAGGATAGGTTCCTACGCTTTACTCACCCGTCCGCCACTCGCCACCAGGCCGAAGCCCGTGCTGCCGTTCGACTTGCATGTGTTAGGCATGCCGCCAGCGTTCAATCTGAGCCAGGATCAAACTCTTACGTTCAATCCAACAATTCTCAAAACTTCACGCCATGCAAACCCCTGATCAGATCGCACCAAGCTCACACTCGATACTCCCAAATCAAAAATCCGCACAACGCTTAGGGCCTAAACCCCACACATCTCCACTCGGTTGGGAAAGAACAAAACTGTGTACCGCAAATATTGGTAGCGGGGGTAGGATTTGAACCTACGACCTTCGGGTTATGAGCCCGACGAGCTGCCTGGCTGCTCCACCCCGCACCGGGTCCTATATCCTACTTCGACTCAGAATCAGAAGTCAATCTTCACTCCCTGGTTCCGACCTCGTCAGCGCTTATTTGCTGCCGAGGAGGCGAACTATACTGACCTCGCCCCCCCTTTGCAAGCCCTATTTTAACGCCCCCGGTGGTGTGGCCTGATTGGCGTTGTCGCCATAGGGCGCAAAGGCGTAAGGCTTTGCCGGCAAGCCGGCTATTACTTGGCTCAAGCTGGGGGCGGAGACATCAATAGGCGTGGGAATCGTATCCGGCTTTTGCACGAGGTCGATGACCCGTTGCCAATTGACGACCACCGGGCTTGTCATGCTTTTCTGGTACTGCACGATGGCGTTCACTGCCCGCTGCTGTGGCGAGTCCTTGCTTGCGTAGGCTTCGATGGGCGCAAAACTCTGTAGATAGAGGTGGCCGTTGCCGCTGCTGCCAACCAGATACGGTGCATCGATACTGGTGACTGGGGTGCCCACCTTGACCATCTGGAAGAGCTGGACCTCGTTTTCGGGGTAGACATGGAAGCAACCATGGCTTACCCGCATGCCCACCCCCCAAGGCTTGTTGGTGCCGTGAATGTAGATCTGCGACCAACCTGTTTCCAGAGCCAGCTCTCCCATGGGGTTGTCTGGTCCGGGCGGGAAGTAGGCGGGGATTGGCTCGCCAGCCTTGGCGTGCTCCTCCTGGATGTTTTTGGGTACGGTCCAGCTCGGATTCTTGACCCTGGCGATAATCTTGGTCGTCCCCAGGGGATCAGGCCATTTGGGACGGAAGATGCCAATGGGGAAGGTGTAAACGACCTTCTGATCGGTGGGAAAGTAATAAAGGCGACGGGCGGGGATATCGATGACGATGCCCTTCCACGGCACGGATGGCAGAATATATTGGGTCGGTATGACCACCCGAGTGCCGGCACCCGGCAACCAGGGATCCACCCCAGGGTTCGCGGCGCGGATTTCGTTATAGCCCACGTCATAGTGGCGGGCGATATCGAGAAGGGTGTCCTGATGCCGCGCCAAGACCACTTGGATCTGGCCCACCATGTTGCTGCCGGCAGGGGGGAGGGGGAATTCCGCCGCCCAAGCGGGACCGCTGGCCCCCAGCAGCATGGTTGCCGCCAGGATGATCTTAGTTTTCCACTGCATCGACACGCTCCACCATCGTCAAATCCAGAATTTCTTCCGCGCCTGCGCTATGCAGGCGTAACCATTCCCGGCCCGCCTCCGTCCAGACATCGGCAATGGTCCCCCGCCGCGAGCTACCGTCCCGCAGGCGCAGAGTGATCGGCCGACGACGCAGGGCCGCGAGTTCCAGCTCGCTATGCAAAGCACAGCTGACCGGCACATAAGGGGAATCATACACTCCGGGGCTCAAGATAGGCTTGCCCGCCCAGATAGGGGCGCAGGGCCTCAGGGATCCGCACCCGGCCATCGGCCTGTTGATGGTTTTCCAGCAAGGCCACCAGGGTACGGCCCACCGCCAGGGCAGAGCCATTCAGGGTGTGGGCCAGCTGCGGCTTACCGTCGGCATCGCGATAGCGCAACTGCAGGCGACGCGCCTGAAAGGCACCGAAGTTGCTGCAGGAGCTGATTTCGCGATAACAGTTTTGACTCGGCAACCAGACTTCAAGGTCGTAGGTCTTGGTCGCGGAAAAGCCCATGTCACCGGCACAGAGAAGCATGACCCGATAGGGCAGCTCTAATAACTGCAGCACCTTTTCGGCTTGGGCGGTGAGTTCCTCGTGGGCCTGGACGGCGTCCTCGGGGCGCACAATTTGAACGAGTTCGACTTTATCGAACTGGTGCTGGCGGATCATACCGCGGGTATCCCGCCCTGCCGAGCCGGCTTCGCGGCGAAAACAGGGGGTATGGGCGCAAAACTTGCGCGGCAGATCGCTGACGATCTCGTCGCGCAGGAGGTTGGTGAGGGGAACCTCAGCGGTGGGGATCAGGTAGTAGTCATCATTGCGCAGGGCAAACAGGTCTTCCTCGAATTTGGGCAACTGTCCGGTGCCGAAAAGGGACTGGGGGTTGGCTAGATAGGGCGGCGCGATTTCTTCATAGCCATGCTCCCGGGTGTGCAGATCGAGCATGAACTGGGCAAGGGCCCGTTCCAGACGCGCACCGTCGCCGCGCAGGACCACAAATCGGGCACCAGCGAGCTTGGCACCGGCAGCAAAATCCAGGATGCCCAGGCGGCTGCCGATATCCACATGGTCTTGGACGGGGAAGGGAAAGACCGTTTGCGATCCCCAGGTCCGCTGACAGACATTGTCGCTTTCGTCGCGCCCGTCGGGCACGTCGTCGGCGGGGACGTTGGGCAGGCTACGTACCCAGGTGTCCCAATCGGCAAGAACCTCAGCGAGCGCTGTCTCTGCCTCGCTCACCCGTTGGCCAATCTCGCTGGCGCGGGCCTGCTCCGCGGTGGTATCGCGCTGCTCGCGGCGAGCGAGGCCGATTTCCTTGGACACGGTATTGCGCTGGTTACGGAGGTCTTCGAGTTCCACCTGCAGGGCCTTGCGCCGCTGGTCGAGCTGATACAAGCGATTCGCGTCCAGCTCATAGCCCCGTCGCGCCAAGCGATTGGCGACCTCTACGGTCTGGGTGCGTAGCCAATTGGGGTCGAGCATCTTCAGTCTCCGCGCTGCTTGCGGTGCGCCGCGATCCAGCGCAGGCGCTCCGTCATGGTCTGTTCAAAGCCCCGATCTGCTGGGGTATACCAGGGTTCCGCTGCCATCCCCGTAGGCAGATAACTCTGCATCGGCGCGATAGCGTCGGGAAAATCGTGATCGTATTGATATTCCTTGCCGTAATCCAGCGCTTTCATGAGCTTGGTCGGGGCATTGCGCAGATGCAGGGGGACGGGGCGACTGCCTTCCCGACGCACCTGCGCCCGCACCCCATTCCAGGCCAGCTCGATGCGATTGCTCTTGGGAGCGCTGGCGAGATAGACCGCCGCCTCGGCCAGGGCCAACTCTCCCTCGGGGCTGCCGAGGAACTGGTAGGCATCCCGCGCCGCAATGGCGATCTGCAGGGCACGGGGGTCCGCGAGGCCAACGTCTTCGCTGGCCATGCGCACCATGCGGCGGGCCAGGTAGAGGGGATCGGCGCCACCATCAATCATCCGTGCCAGCCAGTACAGGGCCGCATTGGGGTCGGAACCGCGCAGGGATTTGTGAAAGGCGGAGATCTGGTCGTAGAACTGCTCACCGCCTTTGTCGAATTGGCGCCAGCTTTGTCCGATAGCCTGTTGCACGTGCGCAACGGTAATTTCTTTTTCCTTACAGGCGTCAACGGCCATTTCGAGCATGCCGAGCAAGCGCCTGGCATCACCATCCGCCGCTGCCAGGAGCAAGCTCCGCGCATCCGGAGCGAGGGGGAGCTTTTGGGCGCCGACGCCATTCTCCACATCCGTCAGCGCGTGGTCGAGAATTTCAGTCAAGGCGGCCGTATCCAGGGGTTGGAGTACCTGCACCCGGGCCCGCGACAACAGTGCCGAGGCCAAGGCAAAGCTGGGGTTCTCCGTGGTCGCACCGATCAAGGTGAAAAGCCCCTCCTCCACATAGGGGAGCAAGGCATCCTGCTGGGCCCGATTGAAACGATGGATTTCGTCGACGAACAGGACCGTTCCCTGCCCCCGGTCGCGTAGCCGTCGCGCCTGTTCCGCCACGGCGCGCAAGTCCTTGACTCCACTCTCGACGGCGGAGAGGGTGAGAAATTGGGCATCTTCCTGCTCCGCCAGAAGCCTGGCCAGAGTTGTCTTGCCGCAGCCGGGCGGTCCCCACAGGATCAGCGACGGTAAGGCACCACCATCCAGAATGGCACGCAGGCTACCCTGTGGACCCAATAACGCCGGTTGACCAACGAAATCTTGGAGCCTGCTTGGCCGCATACGCGCAGCCAAAGGACGCCGCTGGCTCATGGCTGTTGTTGGATGAGTCCTCAGAAACTGCGGGCGATGGCCACGCCGAAGGTGAAGTTGCTCGCCTTGTAGCTACCTGCTGGAACCACAGTGCTGGTATCCGGAATGGAGAATGCCGCGCCCGAGGCAGAACCAGATAACGCGTAGGCAGCGCCGATATCGTAGTGCCAAGGTCCAAGACCGATTCCCAGACCAAAGGAGGCGAGATTGGAAGCGGTGGCTGGCGCCGCAAGCTGCACCGCCTGGGTGCCCGCAGGGCTGTCTTCATGGGCAATACCGCCACGAATCTCCAGATCCTGGTTGAGGTGATAACTCAAGCCTACACGGTAGGCTAGCGCCGATTTCCAGCCAAGATTGCCGTAGTAAGGGAGCTGGGCATTTTTCCAGTCCGTCCAGTCAACATCGAGCTCGGTCGCAAAGGAGGGCGTCCAACGATAGCGGAATCCCGCCTGAACCTTGCCCGGCAACTCGATCTTGCCGCCCCCGGCGCTGATGCTGGCGGGGGAAATATAGCTCAGGCCAATATTGTAACCCTCGGTGCTGTAGAGCAGACCAACACGTCCACCTACCCCACCGCCATCTGCTGAAATCGGCCCAAAATGTCCGCCAGTGCTTTGGTAATAATCCAGACCAACGGCAACGCTGAGATCCGGCAGCACCAGATAGGCCACACTGGGGTTGATGTCGATGATGCGTAACTGGCTCTGGAGATATGGATTGGTCGGAGAAAGGGTGTTGGGCGCCCAGGCGTTGTGGAGGATATAGGGCGAGGTAATACCAATCCCCAGGGCCAGGGGCACGCTGTCAAAGCGATGGGTGAAGTACAGATCCGCCAGAATATTGGTCTTTGTTTCGCCGCCAGTACTGCCGTCCGGACCAGAGTAGTTATAGGAGGGTCGCTGCGCCAGCACCTCAAAGGCGGCGCGATTGCCAGCAAAAAATGCCATGCCAGCGGGGTTGTAGGAGTAGTTGCTCACCGGCTGGGCATCGGCAACTACCGCTTGCGCCTCGGACAAGGCCGCAGCGCCAGTAGGCACAGAGAAGGCATTAGCAAGGGCCGGAACGCTGGCCGTACAAGCAAGGATACCGGTCAGACTCAGAAACAGGGCGGTCTTACGCATGAGAACTCCACTCAGGGGTTTTTAAGAACGTCTACCCCGGCAGGCGGAGTAAAATGAAAGGTCTTGCTGGCAATGGGCACATTGACGCGCACATGATCGAAGTGCAGCACGGTTTCCTGCTGGAAGGCATCTTCCATGCGCATGTCACGCAACTGCCCTGCGGCGTCGAAACCCATCCGGATCGACGTGAAGCCTTGGCTCTGCCCTTTCTTGGGGGTGAGCAGGACCCATTGCAGGCCATCCTTGGCTGGCAGGGAACTGATTTGAAAATCGGCAGGCAGCACATCACGCCCGGCAATCAGGGCTGCTGGCGTACTGCCCAAAACTTTGCCCAGGGGCTGCACCGTGACTTGCTGCAGCGCCGGTTCGTAGAGCCAAACTTGCTGGCCATCCGACACGATCATTTGCCCGTTTTTGCCGGCATAGTTCCAGCGGAAGCGTCCGGGCCGTTCGATCCACAGCTGCCCCTGGGCACGCTGCATCACAACGCCGCCGTGATTGACGACCTCTTGCTGGAAATCGGCGCTGATGGTCTTGCTGGTCTGGAAAAACTTCTGCATCACGGCGGCGGCGCTGGTCGCAGTGGCTGCCCAGGCTGGCGTCACCGCCCCGAGACTGCCAAGACCAAGCAACGCCAATGCGGCACAGCCATGCTTCAGCAGCTTAGTCACGCGGCGGCGCAGCGGCGTATACCTCTCGACTACCATTACTTTGCAAGGGGCCAACGATGCCTACCCTCTCCATTTCCTCGATCATTCGAGCTGCCCGATTATAACCAACTTTGAGCTGGCGCTGCACATAAGAGATGCTCGCCTTGCGACTAGTGGTTACGATAGCCACGGCTTGATCGTAGAGGGGATCGCTTTCCGCATCGCTATCCCCATTCTCGCCCGAACCCACATCGTCCCCAACACCGGCAAGAATATCTTCGTCATACTCTGGTGCCCCCAACTGCCGCAGGCTTTCGACCACCCGATGCACCTCGTCGTCACTCACATACGCCCCATGCACGCGCAGTGGGTAACCGCTACCTGGGGGCAGGTACAGCATATCCCCCTGCCCCAGCAAGGTTTCCGCGCCCATTTGGTCGAGAATGGTGCGGGAATCAATGCGGGAGGAGACCTGGAAGGCGATGCGGGTGGGAATATTGGCCTTGATCAGCCCCGTGATTACATCTACCGAGGGGCGCTGGGTCGCCATGATCAAGTGTAGCCCCGCCGCGCGTGCCTTCTGGGCGAGACGGGTGATCAGGGTCTCGACCTGCTTTCCCACCACCATCATCAGATCGGCAAATTCGTCGATGACCACCACAATAGCCGGAAGTGGACGCATGGCGATGGGTTCGTCATTGAAATCCTTGTCCGGGCCGGGAAGGGTCTCGCCGCGCGCGTCGGCCTCGCGGATCTTTTGATTGTAGCCAGCTAGGTTGCGCACCCCGGCATGGGCCATCCACTTGTAGCGTCGCTCCATTTCCGCAACGCACCAGCGCAGGGCATTGGCCGCTTCCTGCATGTCGGTAACGACAGGGGCGAGAAGATGCGGGATCCCCTCGTAGACCGAGAGTTCGAGCATCTTCGGGTCCACCAGGATGAGGCGGACCTCCTGTGCCGTGGCCTTATAAAGAACACTGAGAATCATGGCATTGACGCCAACAGACTTGCCAGCGCCGGTGGTTCCCGCCACCAGAAGATGCGGCATGCGCGCCAGATCTGCGACGATGGGTTGCCCACCAATGTCCTGCCCCAGGGCCAGGGTGAGAAGGCTCTTGCTGTGCGCAAAAGCGCTACTGCCAAGAATTTCCGACAACCGCACGACCCGGCGCTTGGGATTGGGCACCTCGATGCCCATGGTTGCCTTGCCTGGGATGGCCTCCACCACGCGTACCCGCGCCGTGAGCACCCGCGCCAGATCCTTGCTCAAGCCTGCCACCTGACTCACCTTGACGCCAGCCGCAGGCTCGATCTCGTAGCGGGTGATGACCGGTCCCGGGTGGGCCGCAACTACCTGCGCACTGACACCGAAATCGGCAAATTTTTCTTCGAGAAAGCGAGAGCGAGCAGCAAGTTCCTCCGCGGAGGGCGTCAGGGCCGGATCATCCAGTTCTGGAGCATCGAGCAAACCAAGATCCGGCAGGCCATCGGCACGGGGCGGGCCGACGGGCGCAGGAAACGACAACTGGTCCTTGTTCGTTTTTGCCATGCCTTTGGCGGGCGAGGGGTTGCCTTTTTTGGGTGCTGGCGGAGGAGCTGTAGGCGCTTCCGTCACCAGGGGGACAGCAGGCGCAGAGGCAGCGGGGTCCAGCTGGGGAGCCGGCGCAGGTTTCCCCAGCGGAGAGGTAGGTCGGGTGCGGCGCCAGGAGGGAATGCGTGGCATCGACACATGCGGCAAACGGGCATTTCCCAGGGCACTGAGCCATTGTCTAGGACTGGAGCGGGTGAGCAGCGCGATGCTGAATAGCAGCAGCGCAAGGAAGACAAGAACGCTGCCCACGGAACCAATCAGCGGCGCCAGAAGCTGTGACAGGCCGGCACCAATGATGCCGCCGGGGCTTTGCCCCTTGATCGGCCACCAAAACAGGGGCCAAAGAAAAGCCAGCAGCACACTGAAAATCGGTAGGAATAGCGCACCCCCCAGGATGCGCAAACGCGGTAGAGGGTGCTGAAAATGAAGACGACGCAACCAGGTCCAACAGAATCCGAGCAGTGCGAAGGGGAAGAGCCAAGCCGCAATCCCCATGATCTGCACCAGGAAAGCCGCCAGCTCTGCCCCAAGTTCGCCGCCCCAATTTTTTACGGGCTCTCCACGACCACTGTTGAACCAACTCGGATCCAAGGGATGAAAGCTGATGACAGAAATCGCTGCGAACAAGGCAAAGACCAGGAGGAGTACGAGGGCAATCTCGCTTTTCCAGGGCAGTGATCGTTTCAACTGTGGCCCAGCCACTTTGGCGGGACGCGAGGGAGCAGCAGTTCTAGCCATAGGCGCACGCTAAAGGAGCGCTGACACCCTGTCAAGAAAATAAACCAGAAAAACCATGGAACTCCTTCATCTTATTTCGTTTTTATGAACATATAGGGCATGGTCACACAGCATCTGACATTGTTTATGGATGCCGCGAGAATTGATGCAACAAAGTTGCATATTGAGATAAATCATGCCGCAAGCACACCAGTTGAAAACGGATGTGGTAAGTTTCTGGGGCCTCGTCGGACAGAGCATTTCAGGCGTGGCCCCCACCTGCGACGTGGTGGCCTTCATGACCGCTGGTGCCGCCTTTGCCCTGGTCGCCATGCCCCTGTCTTACGTGGCGGCCTTTCTGCTGATGTTCATCGAGGTGAATACCATCTAACACCTGACCAAGCATCGCGACTCGGCGGGGGGCTATTACAGCTTCGTGGCGGCGGGCCTGGGGCCACGGGCGGCCATCACTACGGGTTTTTTGGTCATTTTCTATCAGACCCTGAGCGTGGGGGCGATCCCGGTCTATGTTGGGGGGCGTGTTCCTGCCGGGCCTGGTGCGCAGCCTGGGTTTTGCCCTGCCCGCCTGGTTTTGGGTAGCCAGCATCCTCTTTTTCATTGGGGTGCCGTGGTTGCTGAGTGTGGCGGGGATTCGTCCGAGCATTCGCACCGTCGCCCTCACCAGCCTGATGGAAATCCTGTTTTTGGTCGGCAGTTCTTTATTCATTATCGCCAAGGCGGCACCCGTCCATCCCTGGTTGCCCTTCAGCCCAGGGGATGTGGGCTTCAAGGGGGTAGCCATGGGGATGATCTTTGCGATCACCAGTTTCACTGGCGTGGGCAGTCATACCCCCTTGGGGGAAGAGGCGCGGGGTGTGCGCACCCAGCAAGGACGGGTGATCGGCAAGGCGGCGTTGGCCTCCCTGACCCTGGTCGGGGCAGCGCTGATCCTTTCGGCTTATGCCCTGACCGTGGGCTGGGGAATGAATGACATGCACGCCTTTGCCCAGAATGGCGCCCCCGGGGTGGTGGTCTTTCATCGCTATCTGGGCCTGTGGGGGGCAGCGGCGCTGGTGATCCTGGCCCTGAACAGCGCCATGGCCGACGGCATCGTCCTGCTCAATTCTTCTGCGCGGGTGCTTTTTGCCATCGGCCGCGATCAGCTTTTACACACCCGCTTTGCCCAGGTAAACGGCCAACGTGCACCCCAAAGCGCCATCAATGCCCTGGCCCTCCTCGCTCTGGCCCTGGCCCTGGTCTTTGGGGGCTGCTTTGGTGCCAGCAATGGCTTCAACGTGATGACCACCGCCGTACTCATTGGCCTGGTGACCGTCCACACCCTGATGAACATCGCCCTGATGCGCCTGCCCCGCGGCAAGGAAAAGTTCGCCCCGCGCCCATTCTTCCATTTTGTTTTGCCCATCATCGCCACCCTGCTCTTCTGGTGGGTACTCTGGGAGTCCTTGCTGCCTTTTGTGTATCCGCTGGATTGGTCCGTGGCCCTGTGGCTGCTCGCCCTGGTACCCGCAGTGGTCTACGCCTGGATCCGGGCACGGCAGATTACGCCTGAGCGGGCGCGGGAGTTGGGGACGGCGGATAGGGGGTAAGGGGCATCTTATTCCCGCTGTAATGCAGGCGGGGGCGGCGGGGATAGCGGTGAGAGTATCCCTGTTGGGTTTTGCTTACCGATCACAATTTCACGACGCTCAAAATCCAGATCTTTGACGCGCAACCGGCTTGTTGTCATGCTCGCTCTCTCTTGATAGACCGCTTAAAATGATGTTACATGGCTTTATGGTACAGTATAATTGACGTTATGTGCCGAAAACTGGAGATCGCGAATGAGCACACTATTGGTGTTGGGAGCGGGCGCCAGTTACGGATCAGATACGAGTGACACACCTCCTTTAGGAGGAGCACTCTTTGACGAATTGAGAAAATTCAATCCTCATGGGTGGGGGACGCTGCCTATGGCATTGCATAGCTTATTTAGCGGCGATTTCGAGGCAGGAATGGTTGAGCTCAATAAGACTCGTAGCCACTCATTGCCTGTGCTGCAACGCGCAATGGCTGCTTTCTTTTTTAACTGGCAAGCAAGAAACACCAATACATATGTCGGCCTTGCACAAAAAATTAAGGCGGCAGGCTGGAGCGGAGCAATCTGCACGTTAAATTATGAAAGACTTCTCGAGCAGTGTGTCTCCAATGTTGGCTTGCGGCCGGTTGTCGGTTCGCCCTCAAAGCCGGGATACGATCTGGAAATTTGTTTTCCTCACGGGTGCTGCCACTTGTTTTGCGACTCAGTCACGGGGGCTGCTGGCGCAGTATCATTTGCCGGAATGAACGTAACTACGAACGGTCCCGTTCGTGCTATCTCGAATCCCCATGAATTTCAAAAACGGATTACACAGGACGCGTTTCCTCCGGTAATGAGTTACTTTGAGCCAAGTAAAGCGACCACGAGTGGGGCCAATTTCATCGCGTCTCAACGGCAGCGCTATCGTGATTTGATTAATTCTGCCGCAACCGTTGTGGTCGTCGGAATCCGTGTGCGCCCACACGACCAACATATCTGGGAGCCGTTGGCCAAGACTGGCGCGCGTGTCGTCTATTGCAGTGGAAAAACTGCGGGAGCTGAGTTCACAACCTGGGCACAAAAAGAGCGACCGTCGAAACAAAACATTGTGCTAGACGGCTATTTCAAGAATGAAATCACAGTCATCGCCAACGAGTTGGGTTTGTGAACATAGAAGCACATAACAACGCGCTCAACACGGACGGTCTTGGTCAACGTGATTATGGCGCGTCTCCCAAGCCCGCCGGTAACCGCGAACGTTGGGCATCACATTCAAAACAAAGGCCCCTGTCCTAATAACCTATGAACAGACGTACATCAAATTTGATTCAAAGGTGCCTGGCGGATATTGATATAGTTATTTCTTCTCCGCAGGTAACGACGTTTTTAGTTGGCTATACTAGCACGCTTGAAAACCGTAGAAGAAGCTATATTGGCATTGAGATTCCACACGTCTTTGTAATCGCAGCCGAGCTCGACTACACAACTGCACTTGAAGTTGAGCAAGGGTTGTTTGAGCTCTGTGTTTCTGACAAAAAATCCAGACGATACGAAAAGTACCACCCCGAGAAGAGGGATAAAAGCTACTTACGTAGCTCTGGCGGCAAAGATGCATCGGGCCTCGAATGCTATGTTTATATTGCGTGCTTTTAGTGTCGCGCCGCCCAAAATTCCGTCGAGAGGGACGTCCGCAAGCTGCACTTGCGGTTCCCTTCGCTTGCGGCTTCGGCCGCCCCCAACGTCAAACGTTAGGTCTCAATGGCAGACTTCTTCGTCCACAACGGATATTTGGGCTGGTCGTACGGCACGCCCTCCCATCCTCAGCTCATCTCGGCATCGGATGCGGAGAGAATCACGCGACTAGCCGACGTTACTTTGTCGCAGGCCCAGCAGATCATTCCGCCGGCGCAGTACGCGCAGGAAGGCGACTACCTCTTCGAACTTACGAGCGGAAATCGCTTCCTCTACTTCGGTAACGCCAGTGACTGTGCCAACATCCATCAAGGCAAAGTCAGTTCGCCCTCGCCCATCAGCCGGCAAGGAACCTAACTACTCGTCCAAGCGGACGCGCGTACCGCACGCCGCTTAACTCAAGCGTTGGGTGTCATTGTTGTGGCGGTCATACTTTAGTGATACCGTTGCAGTATGAAGGTTGCGATCTCTCTCCCAGACACGGTCTTCAATGCCGCTGAGCAACTTGCTCACCAGTTGAAGATGTCGCGCAGTCAGCTTTATGCCGAGGCGCTTTCGGCGTACCTGGGTTCTCGGGGAGCTACCGCTGTTACGGCCAAGCTGAACGCGGTCTATGGCTCAGAGTCCTCACAAGTGGACAGTGATTTAGCTCAGGCGCAGATTCAGTCCATCAGCCATGAAGCGTGGTGAGGTCTGGTGGGCATCCTTACCCGCGCCAGCGGGTTCCGGGCCGGGCATGCGTCGTCCGGTACTTGTCATTCAATCCAACCCGTTTAATGAGAGCCGTATTGCCACGGTCATCGTGGCAGTGGTCACGTCGAACCTCGCGCTGGCTGAAGCGCCGGGCAATGTCCGGATTGGCAAGTCAGACTCCGGCCTCTCCAAGCCATCCGTCGTCAATGTGTCTCAGTTGTTGACCATTGATCGCTCTTTTCTCACTGAGCGTGTGCGCGCCCTTCCGGGGCAGGCTATGCGCCAAGTTGAAGAGGGCTTGAGGCTGGTACTTGGCCTGTGACCCCCAACGACAAGTTCCAGGGGACGACTCTGCCATCGGCGGAGCCGCCCCTGAACTTGGACTTTAGGCATCAGAACCAAACTGCTCGGCGGTGTCCCCGCCAGTGAATGCCCAGCGCGCCAAGAGTGCTTGGGTCATTTGCGCGCCAGATCGGGGGCGGTGAAACCCGAAAGAGTCCGTTTGCCTGTCTTCAAAGGCCGCGGCGGCTTGGTGGTAGGGGTGGATCCACTAAGCAATAATTCCCTACTCAAGGCCCTGGACGATGGCGCCTGACGTCAACGTCTTGGGGGCGGCGTCGCGTACCGATTAACCGCATCATCTGACCGCGCGCAAATGGCTTGAAGAGTCACTGGGAAGCGCAAGCACGGGCGCACTTTTCACACTGATGCCCATAGTGCTCGCCAGCTTTCTGCGGCTGGTGACCAGTCCCAAGATCATCCAGGTGCCTACGCCCGTCGAAGATGCGGTTGCGTTCCTCGATGCGCTGCTCGCTTTGCCGTTTTCCGAGTTACCATGGTTCCGGCAGGCCACCATCGAGCAACTGACCAGTGTTGAATGCCTAAGCCCGGATTAGTTGTCTATGCAGTCTGGAGCCTGAGCATGTCGTCAAGGTGCTCTGTATGTGGACGCACGACGAGTAGCATGCGCGAAAAGGCACTGCCCTAGCCAGCAATGCAACGGGTGGAGGAAGATTTGCGCTTTGTGCTCGGGCTGTGGCGCCCCATCAACGCACGATGCTTGCCCGCTGATAGCCTGCATCCTTGCACGATTTTGGCCCTCCCAGCTTGCCTCCCCGTTAGTCATGGTATATTTTTTATACCATGATCACCTTTGAATTTGACGAGACGAAAAGTCAGGTCAATCTTCTTAAGCATGGCATCAGCTTTGACGATGCTCAGGTCTTATGGGATGACCCAAGACTTTTGGAGATTCCAGCAAAGACAGAGGATGAGCCGAGATACCTCGTGATTGGACTGATTCATGAAAAGCATTGGTCAGCCGTAATTACCTATAGAGGGACAAATATTCGAATCATTTCTGTTCGCCGCTCACGCACCGAGGAGGTTGCACTCTATGAAAGCTAAACTATTTGATGAGCAGTTTGACGAGGGAATGGATATTACCTCTGCGCTGGATTTATCCAAGGGCAGACGGGTAATGCAGGAGCAGAGGCGCGTTAATGTGGATTTCCCTACCTGGATGATTGAGTCACTGGATCGTGAGGCCGGAAGGCTTGGCGTAACGCGACAGTCCATTATCAAGGTGTGGCTTGCCGAGCGGCTGGAAAGTTTGCGCTCAAACTCCCATTCAAGTTGAAAATCAGCGGCCCGAAGACCCAGGGTGTCCTCCAGCATCGCTCCGCCAACTGTTCGCGAAAACCGCCAAAGGCCTGACCATGCCCAATGCATCGCGGATCACCGCACTACGCGCCGCCTCACTTTTTCTCTGCCTGCTCGGTAGCCATGACGCCTGGGCAACATCGAGTGGTCGTTCCATCCCCGAGATCGCCCATCAACCCTGGGAGCAGGGGCTCTCCCTCGTCAATCACCTGGATATGGAAAGCGTCTCGAACCTGAGCGGGGGCCTTGCTCAGGGCAGCACGGCGGCGGGGCTGTGGAAGGGCGCCTTGGCGCTGCACACGGGCAAGGCGGATTGGTGGCCGGGTGGGCTCTTCCTGGTGGAAGGCTTGGTGGCCAACAGTGGCAACCCCGATGGCCTGTATGTGGGCGATGTACAGGGGGTTTCCAACCTTACCACCGCCTACGCCCATGTAACCCGCTTGTATAAAGCCTATTATCGCCAGACCTTAGGCACTTACACAGCGCGCATCGGCCTCATCAATCCCAATGATTATTTCGATGATATCGGCGTGGCAGAGGAACTGTTTAACCCTTCTCAGGGCATTAATCCCATCATCTCCGGCAATATTGCCTATACCCCCACCTACCCGTACTCGAGCTTGGGGCTCATGGTCGCTCGCCATTGGGGCGGGACGACCATCCTGGCAGGGGTCTTTGGTGCCGATGGGGTGCATCCGTTCCGACGCCCCTGGGGGAGTGATGGGGTCATCAGCTATGGCGAAGTGGACGAGGCGCTGCCTCTTGGGCCAGGACAGCTTACCGTGAAGGCCGGAGGCTACTACAGCCAGGTGCACGGTCCCTATCTGAGTCAGGACATTGCCATCGGGGCTACGCCCAGCCAAGGCGGCTTCTATGGCGTTGGCGAGTACCGCTGGAAGAGCGCCGGGACAGATTGGGGGGCCTTTGTGCAGGCTGGCTCAGCCCCCAACACCGCCGCCGTGTCACCCATCCATACCTATTTGGGGGCCGGACTACGCCTGCGCCATTTTCTGCCCACCTCTCCGGGCAGCACCCTCAGCCTGGGCATGGCCCGTGCCTGGCAGCGCGATAGTGGTGCAGAAACCAGCTTGGAAATCAACTGGAAGCAGCCGCTTCTGTACGGGCTCTCTATTGCCCCGGACCTGCAATATATCGTCAACCCCGGCGCCAATGCCGCTAGCAGCAGGCTGCCCAACGCCCTGGTAGCCATCGTTCGTCTCAGTTGGCGCTACGCCCTGCGCGGTTGATCGGCGCGTAGCAAAGGGGCGTTCTCCGCCGTCGGACTCTGACAGGAGACTCTGACAGACGGGTAGGCAAGCTGCTATCCTAGACAACAGCCAAACTATTGCAGGAGCGCAGGGATGTCCGAAGCCAAACACAGTCGTCTGTTGATTCTCGGGTCCGGTCCGGCGGGCTACACGGCCGCCATCTATGCCGCCCGCGCCAATCTTCATCCGGTCTTGATCCAGGGCATGGAGCCCGGCGGTCAGCTCATGACCACCACAGACGTCGACAATTGGCCGGGTGCCGCCGATGGCGTCATGGGCCCGGATTTGATGGCGGAATTGGAAAAACAGGCACGCCGCTTCGATACGGAAATCGTCTTCGATCACATTCAGGAGGCAGACCTCCAGCAGCGGCCATTCCGCCTGCGTGGCGATCAGGCCACCTACACCTGTGACGCCTTGATCCTCGCCACGGGCGCCTCGGCCAAGTATCTGGGCCTGGAGAGCGAAACCCAGCTGCGCGGCAAGGGGGTCTCGGCCTGCGCCACCTGTGATGGGTTTTTCTATCGGAATCAGGATGTGGCCGTGGTGGGCGGTGGCAATACTGCCGTCGAAGAGGCCCTCTACCTCAGCAATATCGTCAAGACCGTGACGGTAGTGCATCGACGGGACAAGTT
This sequence comes from Acidithiobacillus acidisediminis, assembly GCF_023277115.1. Classification (NCBI taxonomy): domain Bacteria; kingdom Pseudomonadati; phylum Pseudomonadota; class Acidithiobacillia; order Acidithiobacillales; family Acidithiobacillaceae; genus Acidithiobacillus; species Acidithiobacillus acidisediminis. The sequence goes on along the minus strand of NZ_JALQCS010000001.1, from coordinate 1,045,900 downwards.
CCGCGCCGAAAAAATCCTGCAAGATAAGCTCTTTGCCAAGGAAAACGTCAAGATTCTGTGGAATCATGCGGTGGAAGAAGTGCTGGGGGACAAATCCGGGGTCACCGGTCTGCGCCTGCGCTCCACTACCGATGACAACACCCAGGACATCGCCCTGACGGGCGTGTTCATTGCCATTGGTCATCAACCCAACACCCAGCTCTTTCAAGGCCAATTGGAGATGGATGAGACGGGCTACCTGATCACCAAGGGCGGCCGCGAAGGCTTTGCCACCATGACCAGTCTAGAAGGCGTGTTTGCCGCGGGTGATGTGCAGGATCACGTCTACCGGCAGGCGGTGACCAGTGCCGGTACCGGCTGCATGGCAGCCCTCGACGCGGAGCGCTGGCTGGAGCAGGCCAGCGACTGATGCGTGCCACAGCGTCGCAAGCACTCGCAGCAGCAGGGGCCACTTGGGCCACTCCTGGGGGAAGAGGAGCGCGCTGAATTTCGTGCCGCTGTAGGGGATGTTCATCCCCTTGCGGCGCCTGCACCGCCTTCACGCCCGCCCCCCCCGCGACCGGTAGCACAATCTACCTTGGCCGACGATCTCGCGGTGCTCGCTGATCTCGCCAGGGGCCATGAGGAGGAAAGCGATTGGTGGACCGGGGACGAGTGGATCTATTTGCGCCCTGGCCTGCCAGAAAGGCGGCTGCGCGATCTTCGCCGCGGCAAGATCCGTATTCAGGCCGATCTCGATCTGCACGGATTGCGAGCGGACGAGGCCCGTGCGGCGGTTGGCGGATTCCTGCTGGAGGCGCGCCGCCAGCGCTGGACCTGTGTACGGATCGTGCATGGCAAAGGCTATGGTTCCCCGGGCCAGGTACCCGTGCTGAAGCGCCTGGTTGGGCACTGGCTGCAGCGCCACCGCGAAGTGCTGGCGTTTGCCCCGGCCCGCCCCACCGAAGGGGGCTCGGGGGCTCTGCGCGTCCTGCTCGGCGAGCCGCGCGACTAGCTGGGCTTAGCGCGCTTGCGCTTGGAGCACAGCGGTGTCGTTCTCCACGCCCGCAAGGGAGGCAAGAATCGGGCAACCCTCGACCGAGCCGTGCCCAGGACAACGCTCACTGACACGCTGTAAAGCTGAGCGCATGCGCTGCAAGTCGGCGATCTTTTCCTCGATATCCACAATCTTGCCTTCGGCAATTTGCTTCACCGCGCCCATGTCGTTCTCCGGCCGGCCGCTGATGTCGAGCAATTCCTTCACCTCCGCGAGGGAAAAGCCCAGGTTCTGCGCCCGGCGGATAAAACGCAGGCGCGCCTCCGCCTCATCGTCATAGAGACGATAGTTGGATTGTGTACGCTGTATCGGCTGAATCAGGCCGATTCGTTCATAATAGCGCAGGGTCTCGGCTGCCAGCCCCGCCTCGCGCGCCAAACGCCCAATGGTCACGTGGTTTTTCATAGTCTCCCTTCCCAGCAGATCATTCTACATTTCGGTAGTAGTTTATCGTAAAGTATGTACTTATTCGGAACAAGGGCTTTGGATCACGAAACGATCTCGACCCCCATCGCCTCGAGCAGGACGGTGGCGTAGGAACCTTGGGGCAGAAAAAACTCCAACACCATCTCCCTCTCCTGGGCCTCCTGCACAACGACCTCCTCGGGGCGACAGCGCAAGGCGCGACGGGCGGCGTCCAACCCCTGCGCCGCCAAGGCTTCGGCCCAGGCGCTACCGTTGCCCGGAGAATCCTCGGTACCCGACCAAGCGTCCAAAACCTGCTGCTCCAGCTCGGCGGCCTGCCCCTGCGGCTGACTGCCACCCCGACCCGGTAACGGCCCGGTAGGATGCAGATCCCAGGCATCGGCACGTTCCTGCAAAGACGCCAGCTCCTCCGCCTGGGCAAGAAACTGACTATGGGTTCCCGCCAGCTGGACCAACTCCCCCGGCAGGATCTGTGTCCAGTCGCCGCGGCATACCCGCTCCGTCAACACAAGATTGAACAATGCGGATCGCGCCGCAGACCAGAACAATGCGCGCAGATGATGGGGCATACGCCCGCGGCGGCCGCTTCGGAGCATCCTCCCCGCCGCCTGCAAATTGTCGCGACCAAAGCGTTGTGACCCAAAATAATTGGGGAAGCCCTGACGCTGGAGTAGCGTGAATGCGGCCTCCCAATGCGAGGGATCCCCGGCGCCCTGCAGATGCACGCGAAAGCGATTGCCACGATGGACGCCGCGGCGCAGTTTTCGCCGATGGCGACTGACGGCGAGCAGAGACACGCCACGGTCATCAAACCGCGCCCAATCCGGCTCTGGCTGACCCAGCAGGGGGATGGTGAACGCTTGCCGCGTAGTGGCGTGATAATCCTTCAAGCCGGCATAGCCCACGTCCCGTGCCGCAACACCCGCAAAACGCGCCAGCAGACGTGCCACTTCTTCGGTATTCCGCTGCGTTTTCTCTACCCAGAGCCAAGCATGGTCTCCCTCCCCATCGGCGGCAAAGGGAAGGACTTCTTCGACGAAAAAATGGCTCGGAGAGGGGTGGAACCGGGCCGAGGGGCGTTCTAGCCCAAGCGGCGGGTAAAGGCGTTCCGGTAGCTCAGCCACGTTGCACGAGGCAGATGGCTTGCGCGGCGATACCTTCCCCCCGACCGGCAAAGCCCAGCTGTTCCGTTGTCGTCGCCTTGACACTCATAGCGGCAATGGGGAGTTCCAGATCGGCAGCCAGGTATTCGCGCATTTGCGGAATATGGGGGGCCAATTTGGGCCGCTGACAAATCAGGGTGCTATCGACATTCGCAATCCGATACCCCTGCTTGCCCACGAGTGTCCGACAATGGCGCAACAAGACGCGGGAATCGGCACCGGCGTAGCGCGGATCGGTATCGGGAAAATGCTTGCCAATGTCGCCCAGGGCCAAAGCGCCCAACAGGGCGTCGCAAATGGCATGGATGAGGACATCGGCATCGGAGTGTCCTGCCAGACCCAGGGCGTAAGGCACCTCTACGCCACCAAGGATCAAGGGGCGGTCCGCCACCAAGGCATGCACATCAAAACCCTGTCCAATGCGAAAATCCATGCTCTTCTCCTATGCCTTGCGGACGGCGAGGATGGCCTCGGCCAGGGGCAGATCCTCAGGGTAGGTGATCTTGATGTTGTCGGCATGCCCCAGCACTAGGCGCGGGCGCCAGCCGCGGCGTTCCAGGGCCGAGGCTTCGTCGGTGATGGTTATGGCCTGCTGTCGCGCCGCATCGAGGGCCTCGAGCAGGGCACCGATGGGGAAGGCCTGGGGGGTGAGCGCGCGCCAGAGCTGGCGCCGATCCACTGTCGCCACCGCGTGATCACCCTCTGCCCGCTTCAAGGTATCCGCCACCGGCACGGCCAGCAAAGCCCCTTGACTCGCTGTTGGCAGGGCATCTAGGAGGGCGTGCAGATCGGCCCGTTGCAAACAGGGGCGTGCGGCATCGTGGACCAGAACCCAATCGGCAGGCAGCGCGCCCTGTTCGAGTAAGGCGAGCAAGCCATTGCGCACGGAGTCCTGGCGCTCCGCGCCGCCAACGACGGGAGGCAAGAAGGTCTCGCTTTGCGCCCCGAGCAACTCGTGCCACGCCCCCGTTGCCAGATCGTCACCGGGCAAAACGAGCTGCACGCCGCGAATACGGGCTTCGCCCAAGAAAGGCTGCAGGGCATGCGCCAAGACCGGGCGCCCCTGTAGCTGCAAATATTGCTTGGCAACTGCCCCACCAAAGCGCTGCCCGCGGCCACCGGCAGGGATCAACGCCCAAACTTGCTCCATAGTCTTTCTCCTGGCTGCTGCCAGAGCATACCTGAGTCGTCTCGACTTTTGCAGTTTTCTTCGCCCCTGCATAGACTGTGCGCTTCCGCAATCAAGGATCTCACATCTTGCTGATGGATTGGCTCGGGTCACTGGTCCCACAACCCGGAAAAACAACGGCTCTCCCTTCCACTCCCGGCGCTGCCCAGACGCTGCTGCTTGCAGCGCTACAGCGCCAGTGGCAGCGCCCAATACTCTTGCTCGTTGGCGCGAGTCGAGAGATTGAAGAATGGCAGCGCGAATGGCAGTTTTTTGCGGCGGATTTGCCCAGCCCCCTGGTCTTTCCTGACCGTGAGGTGCTGCCCTACGATCGGATGAATCCACCGGCGGAGATCAGTACCGCGCGGCTAGCTGCCCTGGCGAGCATGCCGCAATGGCGCAGTTTGATCATCGCCCCCATGGCCGCTGCCTTGCAGCTCCTCCCCCCCCCGAGTCACCTCGACCGCCACGCCCTGTGGTTGCACGTTGGGGCAAGCCTGGACTTGGACAGCTTCCGGCAACGCGCCATCGACGCCGGCTACCAAACTGTCAGCGAGGTATCGGAGGCGGGGGAAATTGCCTGGCGTGGCGGCATCATCGATATTTTTCCCAGTGGCAGCCCCCTCCCCTACCGCATTGAATTATTTGGTGACAGCATCGACAGCATCCGCGCCTTCGATCCAGAGTCGCAACGCAGCCTGGATAAGGTAGAGCGGGTCGAATTGCTCCCGGCGCGGGAAATCCCCACCTCCCATGAGGATCTACAACGCTTTCGCGCCCAGTTCCGCGCCCGTTTCAGTGGTGACCCGCAGCAGGCGGAGGTCTATCGTGCGGCCAGCCGCAATCAGGTCCCGGCCGGTGCGGAACAATATCTCCCCCTGTTCTACGAGGCCTGTGGAGACCTCAGCCATTACCTGCCGCGCGATACCATCGTCGTGCAGAGTAGCGGACTCCTCGCGGCGACCCAGCGCTTGCGCGAGGATTGGGCGGAGCGTTTTGCGGAACGCTCCAGCGATCGGACCCATCCCATCCTGGGTCCGGATGAGCTGCTGCTGGATGCGCAGAGCTGGCAGGAGCGCATGGCGGCCTATCCGCAGATCGTGCTCCAGGACCAGGCAGAAGGAGGCGCCCAGGGTTTCTTGGCACCTCCCTCCTTGCAGGGCAGCAACGAAAATCCCCTGCGCGGACTCGAACGGTTTTTGCAGGACTTGCCGGCGGAGGCGCGGGTGGTGGTCGCGGCGGAGTCTGCGGGACGCGCCGAGGCCTTGGGCGAGCATTTGCAGCGGCTCGGTTTTGTGCACCAGCGGATACGAGACTGGTCAGAGCTCCGTAGTGGCGAAGCACGAGTGCGCCTCGCCGTGGCACCCCTAGAGCGTGGCCTGCTGCATAGCCAGCGCGGACGCATCGACCTGGCGCTGATTTCCGAGGCGCAGATCTTTGGGGATCGGGTCTTCGCCCAGCGCCGTGGCGGTCGCGCGCGACAGCGCAGCATGGAGAATCTGCTCCGCGATCTGGGCGAACTGCAGCCTGGCGACGTCGTCGTGCACGAGGATTATGGCGTCGGTCGATTCCTGGCCTTGGACACCCCCTTTGCGGCGCAAGGGGACGTGAACGAATACATGAGCATTGCCTACGCCGGGGATGCCAAGGTTTACGTCCCCGTCGAGCAACTCGATCGCGTCAGTCGCTTTGTTGGCAATTCCGAGGAGGTGGAATTATCCCGCCTGGGCAACAGCCGCTGGAGCAAGGCCAAGGCCAAGGCACGGCAAAAGGCTATCGATGCCGCCAGTGAACTACTGGATCTCTACGCCCGCCGCGCCGCCCATGCCGGTCGCGCCTTTCCCGCACCCGATGACGCTTATTGGGATTTCGTCTCCCGCTTTCCCTTTGAGGAAACGCCAGATCAGCAGGCCGCCATCGATGCGGTACTGAGTGATCTACAGCGTCCGCACCCCATGGATCGATTGGTCTGTGGTGATGTTGGCTTCGGCAAGACGGAGGTTGCCTTGCGCGCCGCATTCCTGGTCGCCCATGCCGGCGCACAGGTGGCGGTACTCGTACCCACCACCCTCCTCGCCCAGCAACACTTCGAGAACTTTCGCGACCGCTTTGCCGGTCTGCCCATTCGCGTTGCCGTGCTCTCGCGCTTTCAGAAGGGCAAGGAGCGTAGCGCCATCCTGGAAGACAGCGCGGCGGGAAAGATTCAGATCCTCATTGGCACCCATCGTCTCCTCCAGGGCGACGTACGGTTTGCCGACCTGGGGCTCTTGATCCTCGATGAAGAACATCGTTTTGGCGTGCGCCACAAGGAAAAGATCAAGGCCCTGCGCAGCGCGGTGGATGTCCTGACCCTGACTGCCACGCCCATTCCCCGCACCCTGAATCTGTCTCTGGCCGGTCTGCGCGACCTGTCGCTGATCGCCACACCGCCGCAGCGGCGCCAGCCGGTGCGTACCTTCGTACAGGAATTTGCCGAGGAAATCACCCGCGAGGCCTGTCAGCGCGAGCTCCATCGCGGCGGACAGATTTATTATCTGCACAATGAGGTTCGCGACATCGAGCGTAGTGCCAAGATCCTGCAACGACTGCTTCCCGAGGCGCGCATCCGTATCGCCCACGGACAGATGGCGGAGGCGGAGCTCGAAGCGGTGATGCTAGATTTTTATCACCAGCGCTTCGATCTGCTGCTCTGTACCACCATCATCGAGTCGGGTATCGACAATCCGCACGCCAATACCATGCTCATCGATCGCGCCGACCGCTTTGGTCTGGCCCAGTTGCACCAGTTGCGCGGGCGCGTGGGCCGCGGGCATCAGCGCGCATACTGTTACCTCTTCACCCCCGATCCTCGGGCGATGACCGACGACGCCAAGCGTCGTCTCGATGCCATCCAGTCCCTGGAAGAGCTGGGGGTAGGATTTGCTCTTGCGAGCCATGACCTGGAGATTCGCGGCGCGGGTGAGCTTCTGGGTGATGCCCAAAGTGGCCACATGGATGAAGTAGGCTTTACCCTCTTCATGGAATGGCTGAATGATGCCGTAGCGGCCATCCGCGCTGGCAAGGACCCCCACAGCTTGGCGGAGAAGCAGGCGGAAGGCCCGCAAATCCATCTCAATACCCCAGCACTCATTCCCGCCGACTATCTACCCGACGTGCAGTTACGGCTGCAGCTGTACAAGCGTCTTGCCAATCTGCGTCAGGTGGTGGGGATCGGCGAGATCCTGGTGGAAATGGTAGACCGCTTTGGTCCGGTTCCCGATGCTGTGCGGACCCTGCTCTGTCAGACCCATCTACGCATCATCGCTGCGCAGCTCGGCATTGCCGCCATCGATGCGGGCCCCCAAGGTGCCCGTCTGACCTTGGCGCAACAACATCATCTGCCAGTCGAACGCCTGATCGCCAAGATTCAAAAGGAATCCCAGACCTATCAGTTGGAGGGGCAGGATCGCTTGCGCATTCGTCGTGATTTTCCTGCCGGGCAGCAGCGTTGCGAAGCCCTGCTTGCCGTGATTGATGACCTTTCCGCCCGCAGTACCAGGGAGTGACTATGCCGGCTACCCGTCTTGCCATCCTCAGCCCCGCGGCCCAAGGGCGCATGCCCTTGCCTGCCAGCATGGGGCAAATTGTCAGCGGCGAAATCGAACAACGGGAGATCCTTGGCACCTGGTTGCAGACCTGGCGCCTGCCGGCAGATTTCGCCGCCCTGCACCCCTTCCTCGAAGAACTGGCGCGGCAGGGGGTGGCACAGGAGCGGGAGGTCCTCTGGGGACCGGCAGCAGAGGCGGAAGAGCCTCTGCGCCTGGTCTTGCGTGGCAAGCTAGGCGCCGTTGCCTTGCGTCGCGCGCTGACCGGCCTGCAATTGCGCGGCTTCCTACCAGGGCGTGTACAGCTTGCCCAGGGTAATGCACTCGTCCTGGAAATCTGGGGGGGATCCGGAACCCTGGCCCTCAGCAATCACGAGCTGATCGAAGCACTCGAAGCACTCCCCGTCGACGTAGCTCTGACCCCAAATTGGGAGAGTGGCCAGTTTCGTTTATTGATCAGCGACATGGACTCTACCCTCATTGCGATCGAATGCATTGATGAACTCGGCGCACATCTCGGACTGAAAAATAAGATCGCCGCCATCACCGAGCGCTCCATGTCCGGCGAGCTGGATTTTCGCAGCTCCCTGAAGGAGCGGGTACGCCTGCTGGCCGGCACACCGGTGACCGCCATCGATGCCGTGATTCGGGAACGACTGCAGTTCAGTCCGGGCGCCCGCGAACTGGTCGCCGCGGCAAAGCGCGCCGGCATGGAGACCGCCGTGGTTTCCGGCGGCTTCACCCAGTTTACCCGCCATGTGCAAGAGGCGTTAGACTTGGATTACGCCTTCGCCAATCAACTCGATATTCGCGACGGCAAGATCACCGGCGAGGTCATCGGCGATATCATCGATGCCAATGCCAAGGCCGATATCCTCGACCTGCTCGCCATAGCGGCGGGCACCGACGCCAGCCACTGTGTAGCTATCGGCGACGGCGCCAACGATCTGCCCATGATCCGCAAGGCCGGTGTCGGTATCGCGTATCACGCCAAGGCGACGGTGCGTGCCCAAGCCAATTACCAGATTCGTCAGGGTGGGCTGGAAGTGGCGGCAAGTTTTCTCGGCATCGCCTGAGCAGTAGGACTGTGCTTGCGCATTTTTTAGACAATGTCTAAACTAAGGCATCATCAATGTTGATGATGCCAGAAAGGACAACGCTATGAAACTCTCCAATATGGAAGGAAAGGCCGTACCCCAAGTCACGTTTCGCACCCGCGAGAACAACCAATGGAAGGACGTCAGCACGAAAGAACTGTTTGCCGGCAAGACCGTCGTGGTCTTCTCCCTGCCGGGGGCCTTTACCCCAACCTGCTCTTCCAGCCATCTGCCACGTTACAACGAACTCGCACCCGTGCTACGGGAAAATGGAGTCGACAGCATTCTGTGTGTCTCTGTGAATGATGCTTTCGTTATGGAAGCCTGGGCAAAGGAGCTGGCGGTGGAGAACGTGCGCCTGATTCCCGATGGCAATGCCGAGTTTACTGCTGGGATGGGCATGTTGGTGGACAAGGCTGACCTGGGTTTTGGTCGCCGCTCCTGGCGTTACTCGATGCTGGTGAAGGATGGTGTGGTCGAGAAGATGTTCATCGAGCCCGACAAGCCCGGTGACCCCTTCGAGGTCTCCGACGCTGACACCATGCTACGCTACATCAATCCCAACGCCAGAGATCCGGAGTTCATTACCCTGTTCACCCGGGAAGGCTGTCCGCATTGCGCCCGCGCCAAGGCCCTGCTGCAAGAACGCAATCTTCCCTATGAAGAGGTCCATACCGGCATGGGTACAGGGATCAGTTCGCGCACGGTACGTGCGGTCAGTGGGCGCTCCACCGTGCCGCAGGTCTTCATTGGCGGCAAACATATTGGTGGTGCCGATGATCTCGCCAAGCATCTTGCAGGCCACTGAAAACCTTCCACTGTGGCGGTGCCATACCGGCACCGCCGGGAGACAGACCGATGATCGCAACCCAAGATTTTGATCTGATTGTCATTGGCGGCGGCAGCGGGGGTATTGCCAGCGCCAATCGCGCCGCCTCCTACGGCGCACGCGTCGCGCTGGTGGCGAAAGGACCGCTCGGTGGTACCTGTGTCAACGTCGGCTGCGTGCCCAAGAAACTCTTCTGGAATGCTGCCAATCTGGCGGCGAGCCATGAGCTGGCCCAAGGCTATGGTTTTGCCGGAGATGCCTGGGATTTCTCCTGGGCGCAACTGAAAGAGCGACGAGATGCCTACATCCAGCGCCTCAATGGCCGCTATGCCGAGGGCTTGCAGCACAATCAGGTGCAGCTTTTTCGCGGACACGGACGCCTGCTAGGCGCCAAGCAAGTCAGCGTGGATAGCGAAACCGTACTCCGCGCGCCGAAGATTCTATTGGCCACCGGCGGAGCGCCCATCTGGCCGGAAATTCCCGGCGCGGAACTTGGGCTCGACTCCGACGGCTTCTTTGCCCTGGAGCAACAGCCGCGCAGAGTGGCCGTGGTTGGCGCTGGATATATCGCCGTGGAGCTTGCCGGCGTATTTCGCGCCCTGGGCAGTGACGTGTCGTTGGTGATGCGCCGCAATCACTTTCTCCATGGCTTCGAGCCCATGCTGCGCGAGCATCTCATGGAATCCATGCAGGGGCAGGGTATCAACCTCCTTGCCCAGCGCCAGGTCGCCCGTCTGATCCGAGACGAAAACGATCTGCGTCTGGATTTCGCCCAGGGCGACTTCCTCGGCGGTCTCGATGCGGTGATCTGGGCTATCGGCCGCCGCCCCCAGACCAACGACCTCGGACTCGACCTAGTCGGGCTGGAAAGAGATACCGACGGCTATATTGCCGTCGACCAGTATCAGAATACCGCCGTCGAGGATATCTATGCGCTGGGCGACATTACCCGTGCCCCTGCCCTGACGCCCGTCGCCATTGCCGCGGGACGACGCCTGGCGGACCGCCTTTTTGGGGGACAGACCGAGCGTCATCTGGACAGTAAGCTCACGCCCACCGTCATCTTCAGTCATCCGCCCATCGCTACCGTGGGACTCAGCGAGATCGAAGCGCGGGAGCAGTACGGAGATGAGCAGGTGAAGTGCTACCAGAGCCGTTTCGTCCCACTACTGCGCGCCTTTCAGACAGAACCAGAACGCACGGCCATGAAACTGATCACGGTCGGTCATGACGAACGCATCGTTGGCCTGCATGCCATTGGCGATGGCGTGGATGAAATGCTGCAGGGCTTCGCCGTGGCGATCCGGATGGGGGCACGCAAGCGGGACTTTGATGACACCATCGCTATCCACCCCACCAGTGCAGAAGAGTTGGTGACGATGCGCTGAGTCGGCGCGCCCGAACGGGGCGGCGCCGATCCCCCTTCAGTATTGTGCGCTCGCCTTAGCCAGCGGCGCTCTGTGCAAGGCCTTGGCCGCCTCGGGGCCTACGGCTGTAGTGCAATTGCAAGGAGGGCAGTCCTGCAGGAGCGGGACCGCCGCTGCCAGCACACTGCGCACCCGCACCATGCCCTCATGCATCACCGCGTCGATTCCCGCCATAGTGATCGGTTTAGCCGATTTGCCGGCAGCGGGGTTCACGACCAGCGACAAGGGGGCATAACAAAGCCCGATCTCGCGCGCGAGCACGGCTTCAGGACAGCCAGTCATGCCGACCACATCGCCACCATCACGCTCGATGCGAAGGATCTCTGCCGCAGTCTCCAAACGCGGCCCCTGCGTGGCAGCATAGGTACCGCCGTCATGGAGGGCAATGCCGGCGGTCGCGGCGCCCTGCCGCAAACGCGCGCGGACATTTGCACAATAGGGCGCAGAGAAATCGATATGGATCACCTGCTGCGCCTCCCCTCCCTCGAAGAAGGTGCTCGGTCGGCCATGGGTGTAGTCGATCAGCTGATCCGGGGCCAGCAAGACGCCAGACTGCATGGCTGCAGTGATCCCGCCTACGGCCGTCACTGCAATCACATGACTGACACCGACGTGGTGCAGAGCCCAAATATTGGCACGGTAGTTGACTCGATGCGGTGGAATGGTGTGGCCATAACCATGGCGGGCGAGGAAGACCACCTCCTGACCATTGAGTACACCAAAAGTGAGCGGACCAGACGCCTCACCAAAAGGGGTGCGAATGATCCGGCGGTGACGAATCTGCAGATTTTTCAGTTTGGTGAGTCCGCTGCCGCCGATAATACCGACGCTACCCATGGGCGTCCTCCTCGATCAGAGCAAAGATCCCTGGGGCATTGCGTCCCAGGCCGCGGGCATCCAGTCCAAAGCCAAAGACAAAGCGATCCGGAACCTCGAGGCCGACGTAATCCACCGGCACTTCCCGTGCACGTTCACGCTCCTTGCGCACCATCACTGCCGTATGCACCGCCGCCGCCCCTTGGCTAAGGCAGTAGTCCTGCAACGCAAGCAAGGTCACGCCCTCATCCAGGATGTCATCGACAATGAGCACCGTGGCATCCAGGAGATTTTCCCGCGGCGTCAAACGCCACAGCAGGTCGCCTCCACGCGTCTTGTCGCCATAGCGGCTCACCTGCACACAATCGAGGTGCAGAGGAAAATGCAGCAGAGGAAGCAGTTGGCCGACGATCACAATGGCACCGGAAAGCACCGTGAGTACCACGACCGGCCGGTGCGGCACCAAGGGTTCGAGGTCGGCATTAATAGCAACGGCCATCCGTTGGATGGCCGCGTGAACCGCCTCCGCGCTGAACAACTGCTCAGCGGGGCCCAGATGGGTCGGCGTCATGATCTCAACTTAGTAGGTGAAGGTGACGACATCGTCGTCCATGGCCTGCTCGATAACATAAGCGCCACCGACCACGTCAGACACCTCGGGGATCAGGTCTTCCTTGGTGCAATCCCAAAGTTCCAGGGTGGGGGTGCAGACGAAGAATTTCACACCAGCCTCGTGGGCATCCTTGATGAAGTCATGCACACTCTTGGGGCTACCCGGCATGACGTGCATGTTCTCGGCCACACCCTTCTTGGCCAGTTCACCGGCACGAGCGGTCAGAACGACCTCGACCTCAAAGTCCATCGCCGCCGCGACTGTAGCCTGGAAGAAAGGCGCACCCAGCTCCTGCGGGTTGGAAGGATCGGTGTTGACCATAACCATCAGCAATTTATCAGCCATTGTACTACTCCTTGACAGAAGACTGGCGGTATCTTAGCGACGCTGAGCGCCCCTTGCACCATGATTTGATTGATTACCGCATAAAAAACTGCACGATCAATCCACGGAATCCTCAACTTCCTCTTCGAGCCGGCGCTCGCGGCGGGATCGCAACATGATCTCGCGCTCTTCCGCCAAAGCGCGTTTGGCTACCTGGATGGCCTCTTGCAGGTCTTGCCGCTTCGCCTCCATCAGCTCCCCACCAGCGGCCAGCAGCTGCTGACTTTTCTCCTGAATCTCGTCGAGCAGGCGAACGATACGTTCTTCCGCCAAGGTTTCCAGCTCCCGCAATTGCTCTTTACCCTGCTGCATGCGGCGCCGCAAGTCGCCGCGCGTCTCTGCGCCACTGGCAGGCGCCAACAAAACCCCAGCCGCCGCTCCCACCAAAACACCCATCACAAACCCTGTCGCTGAATTTTTCATCTGCACCTCCACTCGGTTGCGAAAACGGGGAACCTACCGACGCCGGACGAAATAACGCCATCCTGCGCGCAACGCCCGCACCCAAAGTCCAAATTCCTGCACCGGCAGGGTGAGGGTATCAATGCTGTCGCGTAGCTCCCGATCGACATAACGTAGGGTAGCTTCCACGCGCTGCATCTCCTTCCCCCCACTGCGCACGATTTTCTGCAGCTCACCGAGCAACACCTTGACGTCGAAGAGCAATGGCGCCATGTCCTGCTCGACTCGCGCAAGAACGCGCTCCAAGCGCAGAAAGGTACGGACGACAACCCCAGCGACCGCCGCCAAGATCAATAACGCGATGACCGCCACAATGGCAATGATGGTCAGAGAGGTGTTGATACCCATACCTTGCGTCGTCCCCAAAAAACTTTCTCTTCACTATAAACGGATCAGGTAGTAGGCGCAAAACCGCCCGCCCCGTGGAAGTAGGCCCAAAGCAAACAAAGGGCGAGCAAAATTGCTGCGACACTGAGCACGAAAACGGCCGCAGCCCCAAGGTCCTTGGCCCGTCCGATCAAGGGATCCAGCTCTGGATTGACCCGGTCAGCCAGGGTTTCGATGGCGGTATTCAGCAATTCCGTGGCGAGGATCGCGGCCATCAGCAAGATCAACAGCGCCCACCAGAACACCGGCGCCTGGGTAAAAACCAGCAATGCGATCCCCAGCAAGACCGCGCCGAGTTCTGTACGAAAGCTCGCCTCGGCGCGAATGGCGCGGGTCAGACCCGCCAGGGCATAGCGCCCACGCTGCCAAAGCGCCGCATTTTTCGTCACCAGCCCCCGGCCTCGCGCAGGGATAAGGGCTCGCCATCGCCAATGATGAAATGATCGAGGAGACGGAGTTCGAGCAGTGTTAAGGCTTCCTCCAGGCGGCGCGTAAGCTGACGATCGGCCACACTCGGCTCCGCCACCCCCGAGGGATGATTGTGGGCAACGATCAGCGCCGCAGCATTGAGTTCCAGCGCCCGTTTGACGACCTCGCGGATATGGACACTGGTACTGTCGATAGTACCCTGGAACATTTCCTCAAAACGCAGTACGCGGTGCCGTTGATCGAGGAAGAGCACGGCAAAGACCTCCCGCCCCCGGTCGCGCAGCGTGGAACGCAGGTATTCCGCCACGCGGCGGGGCGAGTCCAGCGCGTCACCGCGACTCCAGCCCTCTGCGAGATGACGACGCGCCATTTCCAGGACGGCCTGCAACTGCGCGAATTTGGCATTACCCAAACCGTGCTCCGCACAAAAGACCGATTGCCGCGCCGTCAACAGCCCGCGCAAGCCGCCAAAACGCTGCAGCAGATCGCGCGCCAATTCGACGGCACTTTTTCCGCGCACGCCTACCCGCAAAAAGATGGCCAACAATTCCGCATCGGACAGACTCTCCGCCCCCTTTGCCAACAAACGCTCCCGCGGCCGTTCCGCTGCGGGCCAATCGGAAATAGCCATATGCTCCCTCTTTTTCGTATTCTACGCTCTGAATTGTACTGCAAAGCGAAGCAGCATGGACCCACTCGCGGGCAAAAAGATCCTTCTCCTCATTGGCGGCAGCATTGCCGCGTACAAGACGCCGGAGCTGGTGCGTCAATTGCGCCAGTGCGGGGCGGAACTGCGCATTGCCCTCAGCCAACACGCCGGCGACTTTGTCGCGCCTCTGGCACTGCAGGCCGTGAGCGGACAACCGGTGCGGCAGTCGCTCTTCTCTCCCAGTGAGGAGGCGGCAATGGATCACATCGCCCTGGCGCGCTGGGCGGATGCGGTGCTCTATGCCCCGATTTCGGCGAATGGCCTGGCGCGTCTAGCACTCGGGCTGGCTGACGATCTACCCAGCACCATCGCCTTGGCCAATCGTGCGCCCCTGTTTCTGGCTCCGGCCATGAATACCGCCATGTGGGAACACCCCGCCACCCAGCGTCATGTGCGGCAGTTGCTGGAGGATGGGGCGACGATTCTCGGTCCGGATCGTGGTGATCTGGCTTGCGGCGAGACCGGCGCCGGGCGTCTTCTGGATCTGCCGGATATCGTCGATCAGCTGCGCCTTGCCTTGGCCCCTCATCCCTGGGCAGGCTGGCGCGTATTGGTCAGCGCTGGGCCCACCTGGGAGGCCTGGGACCCGGTGCGTGGTCTGAGCAATCGGGCGAGCGGCAAGCAAGGCTATGCCCTGGCCCAAGCAGCCGCCGAGCTAGGGGCCACGGTCATTCTGGTGAGCGGCCCCACCGCCCTGCCCTGCCCGACGGGTGTGCAGCGGATCAGGGTCGATTCCGCGCGGGAGATGCTGGCCGCCTGCGAGCAGGTGGTGATGACCAGCCCCGTGGATCTCTTCATCGCCAACGCGGCGGTCGCCGATCATCGTCCTGCCGAGACCTTGGCCGAGAAACAGGGCAAGACCACCCTCCCCGACCAACTCGCCCTGCTACCCAATCCCGACATCGTCCACACCCTCGCCCACTCGCCCCATCGGCCCCGCCATATTCTCGCCTTTGCCGCCGAGACCCATGGGGACGGCGTCAGGGCCGTGACCAAGCTCTACGCCAAAGGGGCCGATCTGGCTGCCGTCAATGACTTGCGGGCAGGGGCCATGGGCGGTGACGACAATGCCTGCAGCCTGCACGGAGGAGATCGTCAGGTGCTGCTGGAAAGCGGTCCCAAGCTCGACCTGGCTCGGCGACTCATGCATCATCTGGTCACCTGGCTGGAACCCTCGGGAGCCCAAACACATGAATAGCCTCCAGATCCGCATCCTGGATCATCGCCTGGGTCAGGAATGGCCCTTGCCCCATTACGCCAGCGCTGCAGCCGCCGGCATGGACCTGCGCGCCTGTATCGACGCCCCCCTGGAGCTTGCGCCCGGCGAGGCCAGCCTGATCTCGGCGGGCTTTGCCATGCACATTGGCGACCCCGGGGTCACTGCCCTGCTCCTGCCCCGTTCAGGCTTGGGGCACAAGGGCTTGGTCTTAGGCAATCTGGTGGGCTTGATCGATGCCGACTACCAAGGACCCCTCAAGGTCTCGCTCTGGAATCGGGGCACTGCGCCCTTCCAGATTGTTGTGGGAGAGCGCATCGCCCAGATGATCCTGGTGCCAGTCTTCCGCCCTGCAATCCAGGTGGTGGAGCAATTCGTGGCCTCGCAACGGGGTGAGGGTGGTTTTGGCAGTACCGGGAAACACTGAGGATACAATGGGCGAAAAAATCGAGCACCTCTTCGAGTGGCTATTGTGGAACAGCCGGTTCGTGGTGCTGCTGGCGGTGGTCGCCAGCCTGCTGGTGGGTTTTGCGGTCTTCTTCATGACCTCGGTGGATGCCTGGCATCTGGTGGCCCACATCTTTGCCTATGCCGACCCCAGCCTAAGCGGCGAGGCCCGCAACGCCTATCATCTGGAAGTGGTGGCGCACGCCGTCAGCATTGTGGACGGATACCTGCTGGCCACCATCCTGCTGATCTTTTCCTTGGGTCTGTACGAACTCTTCATCAGCAAGATCGATATTGCCGGCCAGAGCAAGGGCTCCCGAGTGCTCTTCATCCGCAGCCTGGATGACCTCAAGGACCGCCTCGCCAAAGTCATCCTGATGATTCTGGTGGTGAGTTTCTTCGAGCGCTCCCTGTCCATGCACGTGGCCAACTTTCTGGACCTGCTCTATCTGGCCCTGGGTATCGCGCTGGTATCCCTGGCCCTTTACCTCACCCACCGGGGTAGCCACGCCAAGGAAGGCCACTCGGAGCCCTCGGAAGAAGAGGGTAGGCACTGAGCGGCGAGGGCAAGTATTTGCCAAGCCCCTCCCTTGCGGCACGATGATGCACCTTCGGGCCACATGCTATGGCGGGCGATTTCTGGGTTGAGTGCGTGTGAGCAGGCACAGTAAGGAGCGCAACATGGTCTTGCCCAACAAACTAAACCTCATCGACCAGATCGCACTGAACAAAGCCGAAGAAAAAATCAGCAAACAAAAGGCCAAGCAGCTATTTGAAAGCGGCGACATTGAGCGCATCGAAGTCGGCACCTTCCAAGGGCTGGCACAGATTCATGCCTATCTGTTCGGCGACATTTACGCATTTGCGGGGGAAATGCGCGACGTGAACCTCGCCAAAGGCAATTTTCGCTTTGCCCCGCGCATGTACTTGCCGCAAGCGCTGGAACACATCAGCGCCATGCCCCAAAGCAGCTTTGAGCAGGTCATCGAAAAATATGTTGAGATGAACATCGCCCACCCGTTCCGCGAGGGCAATGGCCGCGCCACCCGCATCTGGCTGGACCTGATCCTCAAGAAAGAAATCCAGCGCGTGATCGACTGGAACGCCGTGGACAAGGCGGACTACCTTTCGGCCATGGAGCGCAGCGTGGTCAAGGATGTGGAAATCAAGCACCTGCTCAAGGCCGCCCTGACGGACAAAATCCATGACCGGGAATTGTTCATGAAAGGCATCGACATCAGCTATTACTACGAGGGCTATAGCAAATACCGGGTGGAGGACTTGTAGGATGCCGAGAGGGCGCGCGGAACTGCCCTAAAACCAACCCCTTGCAGTTCGATAAAACAACCCGAAGCGCCCCTTACGCCCGGGGCAAGGTCACCCCATGCTGGCCTTGGTATTTGCCCTTGCGGTCGGCGTAGGACACCTCGCAGACCTCATCCGATTCGAAGAAGAGCACCTGGGCAACTCCCTCATTGGCGTAGATCTTGGCCGGTAGCGGAGTGGTATTGGAGAACTCCAGGGTCACGTAGCCTTCCCACTCCGGTTCAAAGGGGGTGACATTGACGATGATGCCGCAACGGGCGTAGGTGGACTTGCCCAGGCAGATGGTGAGCACATTCCGGGGAATGCGGAAATATTCCACCGTGCGCGCCAGGGCGAAGGAATTGGGGGGGATGACGCAGGTGTCGCCGGTGAACTCTACAAAGGAATCCTCGCTGAAGTTCTTGGGGTCAACAATGGCACTGCGCACATTGGTAAAGACCTTGAATTCCCCCGCACAACGGATGTCGTACCCATAGGAAGAGAGCCCATAGGAAATGATGGGATGCCCTTCCGCCTGCCGCACCTGCTGCGATGAGAACGGTTCGATCATCCCCTGCTCTTCGGCCATGCGCCGGATCCAGCGGTCGGACTTGATGGCCATGCTGGGCTCTCCTAGCGGTTTTCGATGACGATCTTGGGGAACTTGTGGCTGTGGTCCACCGCCTGCAAGGCAATGCGTCCGGCCACATGCCGGGCCAGCTCCCGATAGATCTTGGCCAGTTGCGAATCGGGCGCTGCCACCACGGTCGGCGCACCATTGTCGGCCTCGTCGCGGATACGCCGATCCAGGGGCACCGCACCCAGGAACTCCACGCCATACTGCTCGGCCATGGCAGCCCCCCCCCCATGGCCAAAAATATCATCCTCGTTGCCACACTTGGGGCAGATGTAGAAGCTCATATTTTCGATGACCCCGAGGATGGGTACGCCCACCTTCTCGAACATCTTCAGGCCTTTGCGGGCATCCAACAAGGCAATATCCTGGGGTGTGGTGACAATGACCGCGCCCGAGACCGGCACCTTCTGGGCTAGGGTGAGCTGGGTGTCACCGGTGCCCGGGGGCAGGTCGATAACCAGATAATCCAGCTCGCCCCAACGGGTATCCGACAGCAATTGCTCCAAGGCCTGCATGACCATGGGGCCGCGCCAGACCATGGGCGTCTCTTCATCGATCAAGAAGCCGATGGACATCGCCTTAATGCCATGGCCTTCCATGGGCTCCATCTTCTTGCCGTCTTTGCTGGTGGGCTTGCCTTCAATGCCGAGCATGCGCGGCTGGCTGGGGCCGTAGATGTCGGCGTCGAGCATCCCAACCGTGGCCCCTTCCTGGGCCAAGGCCAAAGCCAGATTGACCGAGGTCGTGGACTTTCCGACACCGCCCTTGCCCGAGGCCACGGCAATGATGTTCTTGATGCCGTCCAGCAATTTCACGCCCCGCTGGGCCTGGTGGGTACGAATATGCTGTCCAACTTCCACTTGCGGCCGCTGACCAGCAAGCTTCTGCACCGCTGCCGCAATTTCCTCAGCGACCTGCTTTGCGACGCCTTGAGCGGGATAGGGCAATTCGATCCGGATCTGCTGCCCTTCAACGGACTTGAGCACCCCGGCGCTGGCGAGATCCTTGCCCAGATAGGGATCCTGAATCTGCGCAAGGGCCTGCTCGACCTGTTGCTTCTGTAACTCTGCCATGGGACTTCGCCCCCTCCGTTCTCGCGCGCGCCGCAGGCATCAACCAGCGGCGATGATTACCTCGTGCTGCTCCAGACCACCACCTTCACCAAAGGCTTCTTTGGGTAGGGGATTTTGGTGTGCTGCCTTGAAATCGTCACTCCGTACCCAGGCCTCGAAAGCAGCCTTGTTTTCCCAGTGGGTGAGAACCACGTACAAGCCGTCCTCATTCACGGGGCGCAGGATTTCCATGCGCACGAACCCAGCCTGCTTCTCGACCTCTCCGGCCCGGCGGCGAAAGCGCTCTTCAAACTCGCTGCGAAAATCGGGTTTCACCGGCACTCGGTTGGCTACCACGTATTGCATCTTCGCCTCCAGTAGCTTGCGATAATATGCCTATTCTACGGCAGCAGCGCTGCGCAGACCAAGGACATCCTGCATGTCATACCATCCCGGTGTGCGCCCCTGCACCCAGCGCGCGGCCCGCAAGGCGCCCTCGGCAAAGTTGCGCCGACTGCTGGCGCGGTGGGTGAGTTCCAGCCGCTCTCCGGCGCCAGCCAGCCAGACGCTATGCTCTCCCACGACATCGGCAGCGCGCAGGCTGGCAAAACCAATAGTACCCTTGCCGCGCGGCCCTGAGACACCATTGCGATCCCAACAGGCCAACGCCTCGAGATCGGTGTTGCGACCAGCTGCTACCGCTCGACCCAGGGCAAGGGCCGTACCCGAGGGCGCATCCCGCTTTTGACTATGGTGCGCCTCCAGGATCTCGATATCGTATTCTTCACCGAGGGTAGCGACCACCTTGGGCAGAATGGCGAGCAGGACGTTAATCCCAACACTCATATTTGGGGCGACAAGCAGCGGGATTTTGGTACTGAGTTCCCGGATCTCTCGCTCCTGATCGGCGCTGAATCCAGTACTGCCGAGAACGACCGGGCAACCCGATTGTGCCGCAGCGCGCAAATAGCACAAGGCGGCATCGGCCGGACTGAAATCAATGAGGACATCTGCCTGGGTGAGTGCTTCGAGCAGCTGTTCGCTGAGGGGCACGCCAAGATCCGCGATTCCCGCGAGGCGACCTGCGTCCTCGCCCAGATAAGGCGCGCCCGGTCGACCCAGGGCGGCAACCAGTTGCAGATCGCTTTGCTCCGCCAGGGCGGCAATAATCGCCTTACCCATCTTGCCCGCCGCTGCCGCCACCGCCACCCGAATCGTCATCTCAATTCCCCATGCGCTCAAAGAAATCCTTGGCCTTGGCCCACCAGCTTTCCTGCTGCGGATGCTGGGCAGCCTCGCCAGTTTCGGCGGCAAACTCCTGGAGCAGTTCCCGCTGTCGTTCATTGAGCTTGATCGGCACCTCGACCTGTACCCGACAATGGAGATCACCAGCCATACGACTGCGGACTCCCTGGATTCCCTTGCCACGCAGAAGAAATACCTTGCCCGACTGGGTACCGGCAGGGATCTGCACCTTGACGCGACCCGTCAGGGTTGGTACCTCGAGCTCGCCACCCAGAGCCAGGGTCGTAAAGCTGACGGGTACGGCACAGTGGAGATCGTCCCCGTCCCGTTCAAAGAGACTGTGCGGCCGTACCTGGATTTCGACGTAAAGGTCTCCCGGCGGGGCACCGCGCTCACCGGCCTCACCTTCGCCACTCAGACGAATACGATCACCGGTATCGACACCCGCCGGGATTTTTACTTCGACAAGGCGGTTCTTACGCACTCGCCCCTGTCCCTTACAGGACTTGCAGGGGCTTTTCACCACTTTACCACTGCCGCCGCAGTTGGGGCAGGGACGAGTCACAGAGAAGAAGCCCTGCGCCATCCGCACCTGACCGTGGCCGCCGCAGGTGCGGCAGTCTTCGACCTCACTGCCTGGTTCCGCGCCAGTGCCCTGGCAGGACTCACAGACCACCGAACTGGGGATCTCGAGCTCTACCGCCTTACCGGCTGCGGCTTCTTCTAGGCTGAGTTCGAGGCGATAGCGCAAATCGCTGCCACGGCCGGGATCCTGTTGAAAGCCAAACCCACCGCGGGTGAACTGCTCGAAGATATCGCCGAAGATATCCCCAAAACCGCCGGCCCCACCGAAGCCCGCACCACCACCGCCACCGCCCTGCACGCCGGCATGACCAAACTGGTCGTAGGCGCGGCGCTTCTGCGGATCAGAAAGAACCTCATAGGCCTCACTGATCTCCTTGAAGCGCTCTTCCGCAGAACTGTCATCAGGATTCCGATCCGGGTGATAGCGCATAGCCAGACGCCGATAGGATTTCTTCAACTCCCCATCATCGACGCTGCGGGAAACCTCTAGAATTTCGTAGTAATCACGTTTGCTCATTGCTTCCATTTCCAGAAACAGGCAAGGGCAGGGGGTTACCCCTGCCCTCCCATACCGATCGTTGCCTTACTTCTTGTCGACCTCTTCGAACTCGGCCTCGACCACGTCATCGTCCTTGCTCTGCGCGCCAGGACCGGCAGCCTCACCGGGGCCACCCTGCCCCGCAGGACCGGCATGCTGCAGCAACTCCGACATGGCTGCCATCAGAGTCGCCACGGCGCCCTTGATGGCCTCGGCATCCTCGCCTTTCACGGCTTCCTCCGCCGCAGTTACGGCGCCTTCCACCTTACTGCGTATCTCCGCTGGCGCGGAACTGTGTTCGCTCAGGGCCTTACGTGCACCGTGTATACTGCCATCGGCTTCGTTCCGCGCCTCGATCAAGGCTCGCGCCTTCTTGTCGTCGGCGGCATTCGCCTCGGCCTCCTTGATCATGCGTTGGATCTCTGCTTCGGAGAGACCGGAGCTAGCCGTAATCTTGATCGACTGCTCCTTGTTGGTCTCCTTGTCCTTGGCCGAAACATGCAGGATCCCGTTGGCATCGATGTCGAAGGTGACTTCGATCTGGGGCATGCCACGGGGGGCCGGACGGATATCCGCCAAGTCGAAGCGTGCAAGAGACTTGTTGTCTCGCGCCAGCTCCCGCTCGCCCTGTAGCACATGCACCGTTACTGCCGACTGGTTATCTTCTGCCGTAGAGAAGACCTGCGACTTGCGCGTCGGGATCGTGGTGTTCTTCTCGATCAGCTTGGTCATCACGCCGCCCAAGGTTTCGATGCCAAGGGACAAGGGGGTCACGTCCATGAGCAGGACGTCTTTCTTGTCGCCGGACAGCACCGCGCCCTGCACCGCAGCGCCAATGGCCACCGCCTCGTCGGGGTTGACGTCCTTGCGTGGCTCCTTGCTGAAGAAATCCTTGACCTTGTCCTGCACCTTGGGCATGCGGGTCTGACCACCCACCAAAATCACGTCCGTGATCTGGCTGGAAGAAAGATCAGCATCCTTCATCGCCACCTTGCAGGGCGTCATGCTGCGATCGATCAGATCCTCAACCAAGGACTCCAGCTTGGCCCGGGTCAGCTTCATGTTGAGATGCTTCGGACCAGACTGATCCGCCGTGATGAAGGGCAGATTGACATCGGTCTGCGCGGAAGAAGACAGTTCGATCTTCGCCTTCTCCGCGGCTTCCTTTAGGCGCTGCATGGCCAGTCGATCATTGCGCAGGTCGATTCCGGCCTCGGCCTTGAAGGAATCCGCCAGGTAATTGATCACCCGGTTGTCGAAATCACCACCACCGAGGAAGGTGTCGCCGTTGGTGGAGAGCACCTCAAACTGATGCTCGCCGTCCATTTCGGCAATCTCGATGATCGAAATATCAAAGGTCCCTCCACCGAGATCATAGACCGCAATCTTGCTGTCGCCAGGATTTTTGTCCTCACCGAAGGCGAGCGCTGCCGCTGTCGGCTCGTTGATGATGCGCTTCACTTCCAGACCAGCGATACGTCCGGCATCCTTGGTTGCCTGCCGTTGCGCGTCGTTGAAGTAGGCTGGCACGGTAATTACCGCTTCGCTGACCGTCTCGCCGAGATAATCTTCCGCAGTCTTTTTCATCTTCTGCAGGATGTAGGCAGAAATCTGTTGCGGCGAATAGGTCTTGCCGCGCGCTTCCACCCAAGCGTCGCCATTGTCGGATTTGACGATTTTATAGGGGACGTGTTTCATGTCCTTCTGTACTTCCGCATCGTCAAACTTGCGCCCAATCAGCCGCTTGACCTCGTAAATGGTGTTTTCTGGATTGGTAACCGCCTGCCGCTTTGCGGACTCGCCGACCAAAACCTCACCGTCCTCGCTGAAGGCAATGATGGAAGGCGTAGTGCGCTTGCCTTCGCTGTTTTCGATCACCTTGACCTTGTCCCCTTCCATCACCGCGACACAGGAATTGGTGGTTCCCAAATCGATACCAATCACTTTTGCCATTGTTCAATCTCCTGAATTATCAAAACGTTCGTTTCTCGCACCGTTCATTGCGACTTGGCGGCCTTGGAAACCGAGACCATGCTCGGTCGCAACAAACGATCGTGAATCAAATATCCTTTCTGGTGTACCGCGAGGATGCGGTTGGCCTCGCCGTCCTGCTCGACCATGGCGATCGCCTGATGCAGATTGGGATCAAAGCGCCCATTTTCAACCTCCACCTCACGCACCCCTGCCTTGCTCAGGGCGCCGCTGAAGAGATGCAACGTGTTTTCGATACCCTGCCGAAACTGCACCATCGCATCGTCATCACCACTCGGCGTCGCCAGCGCCATTTCCAGACTATCAACAACTGGCAATAGCTCGCGGGCAAATCGCTCTACGGCGTAATTGCGGGCATCATCCATCTGTTTTTCCATGCGCTTGCGCAGGTTTTCCATGTCGGCCAGCGAACGTAAATACTCGTTGCGAAATTTCTCCGCCTCAGCTTGCCAATCCGTATCCTCAGCGTTTTTACCTTCTTCTGCCATAGCTTCCGTAGCCTGTGAATCCTGCTCTATTTCGTCACTCATGGGGCACTTCCTCCAGCTTCGTCCCACCCATAGATGGGGCGGGGGCAGAGCCATTTCAAGAGGGAAGCATTTCGCTGTGAGACAGGGCCTGCCCAAGCAAGCGCGCGGTGCCATCCACCAAGGGGATGATCTCTTGATAGGGCATCCGCATGGGACCGAGCACGCCGATCACCCCCACCGGCTCGCCATCAATCTGATAGGGGGCAGAAATCAGGGTGAAATCGCTCAATGGCGCAAAGCCCGATTCACCACCAATGAACAGGCGCACATCGCTGCCGCGCATACTCTGATCCAGGAGCATGACCAGCTCACGTTTCTGGCGCACCACGGAAAGCAATTCACGCAGACGCTCACTGGCGGAAAAATCTGGTAGATCCAAGAGTTGCAGCTCGCCCTCGATGAGCATGCGTTCCTGGTCGGCAGCAAGCATCTCTCGCCCGAGCTCCATGGCACTGCGCAAGATCTCGTCCATTTCCTTGCGCGACTGCCGTAGGTCTTCGTCCAGCAGCGCCATGACTTCCTGCAAGGGGCGTCCGCCGTAACTGGCGTTGAAGCGATTGGCAGCCTGCGTCAGGGCAGAGGCGCTGAGGGGTTCTTCCACACGGATCAGGCGGTTTTCGACCTCGCCTTTATCGGTGACAAAGATGGCAAGGACTTCCCGTTCACGTAACGCGATGAAATCGACATGGCGCAGCGTCTGTGTCGCCCGTTTGGGCACCCGGATGAAGCCCACCATGCGCGTCATCTCCGAGAGGGCCTCGGTTGCCGCATGGAGGACCTCCTCGGCATCTGGTGCCCGCGCGCCAATGCGCTGCAAGAGTACCCGCCGAGAGGCCCCGGATAGGTGTGCCACATGAATCAGCGAGTCGACGAAAAAGCGGTAACCGCTGGAGGTAGGTATCCGTCCTGCCGAGGTGTGCGGCGAGATGACGTAACCCTCGTCCTCAAGATCGGCAATCACGTTGCGCACGGTAGCCGGACTGATTGCCAAACCCGCATCTCGCGCCAGCTGGCGGCTGCCCACGGGCTGGCCGCTGCTGATATGCTGCTCAATCAAGGACTTCAGTAAATGACGGGCACGCGCATCCATCGTATGATCGCTCCAGGACACGCCCACTCCGGGCGTCTTCTTGGCACTCTAGCGCAGAGAGTGCCAAGAGGCCAGAGGATTACTTGATTTTGTCTTCCCGATAGGCGACATGCTTGCGCGCCTTGGGATCGTATTTGACGAACTCGAGCTTGTCCGGGGTCGTCTTCTTGTTCTTGGTCGTGGTGTAAAAGTGTCCCGTACCCGCCGTCGAGACCAGCTTGATTTTGTCACGCATCGCTCAACCCCTCAGATTTTCTCGCCAGCGGCACGCAGGTCCGCCAGGACCACATCGATGCCTTTCTTGTCGATGGTGCGGATCCCTTGCGTGCTCACCCGCAGGCGCACCCAACGCTTCTCGCTCTCCACCCAGAAACGCTTATACTGCAGATTCGGCAGAAAACGCCGCCGCGTCTTGTTGTTGGCGTGGGAGACATTGTTCCCCGCCATGGGCTTCTTGCCCGTCACCTTGCAAACTCTGGACATGACTACCATCCCCTACGAAAAGAGGCGCTTTATACCATGATTTGATGGCGGAATGCCAGGGCTGGGCAGCAGCCATGCAGATAGGCATCAGCAGCGGCGCCGAGGTTGGCGGTGTGCTCAGGGCTATCGGGGGGCTCGCCAAGGTCACGCTGGGCCGGCAGAGCAACACTAAAACGAAATGCGCACCTTGGCTCGCCGAACCCGGGTAGAGATCCGCCGAACTGTAGTACTTGGCATTGAAGAAGCTGTCCACGCACAAGTTGAAGTACACCTTTCTCACACCCATATCCATTGGCCGAGGGCGCTTACCAATAGGGCCAGAAACAGCGGTTTTCTCGATGTTACGGGTATACCCTCAACTGTGGCGGATTTGCAAACTGTTGGGGAATGGTAACAACGCACTGTGACATCTTGATGAACTTTTATGACAAGAATATGATTTTTATCGATTTCTAGCGCAAACGAAACCAGCCAATGCGATAAAAGACCAAGGCCGTGGTCATTTCGACAAGGATCAAGCCACCAGTAATCCAATAGAAGGCTGAATGCGAAGCCGGAATTGGCCCCAGGTTCACGTTCATCGCCACGGCACCCGGAATAAAGAGCGGAATGGTGGCAAGGATGATCAATGAGGCCATGAATTTGAAGATATTGTTGACGTTATTATTGACGACGTAGGTATAGGCATTGAGCAGACTGTTGATGGTCGCCTGCTCGGTATCCACCTGTTCCCGCGCCTGCCGCAATTCGATACGGCTGTCTTCATAATACTCGCGGAAATCAGCAGAATCCTGGGGTAGCCAGGGGCGCAACTCTTCCAGCAAGTGCTCCAGTTGCAAGAGGCCGAGATCCAGGTCCAAGAGGCGATCATTGACCGCCAGGGCGCGGTAAATGACATGGACTCGCTGCGCCCGACGCAAGTCTCTCTCGATCTCGCCCAATTCCTGCCCCACGTCACGCGACATACGCACATAGCGACGAGCGATTTCGTGAATGATCTGCAGGACCAGTTCCCAGCGCTTGCGCGGTGCGGCAGGATCCAGGAGGGCATCCAGGAAGCGCACCGGCTCCAGACTCAGGGTAACGAAATTTCCCGGCACCAGAATCAACGTGAGGGGCAGGAGATCAAAGGTGCTCGACTGTGGGGCATGATGATGCGGCACGGTAAACTGCAGCGCCAGAAAGCCCTTTTCCCGCACGAAGGGGCGGGCCGGCTTATCTTCCAGGCGCCGGCGCAGGAAAGGTTCTGGCACTCCAAGGCCAGTGGCCACCTGCTCCAACTCCTCATCGCTGGGCGCGAGCAGCTGCAACCAGTCGCGACTCCGACCATTGCCGGTGAGAAAAGCGCCAGGAACCCTTTTCAGCATCGCTACCGCTCACATGTCAAAGAAGCCATGGCGCCGACCCCACCAGGCAATCAACAAGGAGGCCCCAAAGCCATAGGCAATCAGAAAATACCAGGTGAAATGCCAATGCCCCAGGGGGAGATGGGTTTCCATGTGAAACGGCATGATCAGGGCAATTGGCACCATCAGTAGTGCCAGCCACAAGGTCATCACCTTCATGACGGCATGGGAGTTGTTCTGCACGATGCCGGTATAGCAATTGGTTACCGAGAGATAACGCTCCCAGATCAAGGTTACGCCATCCTCCACCCGGCGCAGCTCTGCCTGCAACTCCTCCAAGACCGCCAGCAGGGGGTCCCCCTCCTCCAACTCCCAGAGCCAGGTGCGCAGGGTGTGCCCAAGATCGCGTAGAGATACCACCAAGTCTCCCATGCTCCGATTGAGTTTGACGATCTCCTGCAGCTCACGATTGTTCATGGACTTGCGCAGGTCAGCCCGCAACTCTTTCAGGCGGCGGACAATGCGCTGGGCGGCGAGGTCATGACTGTGAATGGCTACCAGAACGACCCGCAACAAGGCCTGCTCGCGGCTCTCTGGATCACTCATCTCGGCAACGTCGTGATACAAGGGGGTCAGCGCCTCGGCGGGGGCCAAAGCCCATAAGCT
This sequence comes from Acidithiobacillus acidisediminis, assembly GCF_023277115.1. Taxonomy (NCBI): domain Bacteria; kingdom Pseudomonadati; phylum Pseudomonadota; class Acidithiobacillia; order Acidithiobacillales; family Acidithiobacillaceae; genus Acidithiobacillus; species Acidithiobacillus acidisediminis. The sequence goes on along the minus strand of NZ_JALQCS010000001.1, from coordinate 1,018,238 downwards.
CTGGGGGGCGACAATAATACCGAGTACGGATTCCAGCAAGCGATCCGTCCCGGCCTCGGCATCCTCCTGCTCATACACGTAGGGCAGATGCACATGCCAAATGCCGTCGCTCGGCTGTTCCAAGCGCGCACCGTAGGTTGCCAGCAACTCATCCGATGCTGCGGTCAAAAACCAGGAAGGCGGCAGGCCGAGGGCTTGCGCATACCCTCGCCAGCCCTCTTGCCCGTCCGCACCGAGCAAAAAGGCACCCTGCACCGGCACAGTTGCGGGCAGCGCAGCGGGGGTCCGCCACAGGGTCCAGAGCCAGGGATTCAAATCCAATGTCGCCGCCGAAACCAGAGTACCGCCAAGAGGGAAAGCAGAAATCCACCACCCATCAAGGTCGGCCAAGCATAGGCCCAGTCCTGCAGCGGCAGTGGTACGTTCATGCCATAAATCGTGGCAACGGTGGCGGGGATGGCAATGATCACCGTCCAGCCGGTAATGACTTTCAGGGTGTTGCTGACGTTGGTTTGTAGCACCCCACCGTAGGCATCCATCATGTTGGTGATGGTGGAGGTGTAGATCTCCGTCATATCCCGCGCCTGCTGCAGATCGATCAGGGCATCGGCGAGGTCTTCGGAGTCCTCCTCATCCTGGGTGATGACCGGCAGGCGCAGAAGCTGCTGCAGCACCGAAATATCACCACGCAAGGCCGAGGTAAAGCGAATGAGGATCTTGTTCAAACTGAGCATGCTGAAAAAATCATCATTGCTCTGAGAATGATGCAAGCGGTTTTCCGTATGCACGATTTCCTCGTTGATTACCTGCAGAGCGTCGAGGAAAGCCCGCGCCATGCGCTGAATCATTTCCACCGTCAGCCAGCGCGGATCGAGTTCATCGGTTTCCTGCGGCAATTGTGCCTCAATGGCACGCAATAGGGGGAGTTCCTCCGAACTCACAGTCAGGATCTCTTCGCGGCCAAAAACGATGCCCATCGGAATCACGGCAAAACTCGGCCGGCCAGAGTCTGGATCCGTGCGCGGCACCGGAAGCTTCAGAATCACCAAAATGTTGTTGGCCTCTTTTTCGAGACGAGGGCGTTCATCCAGATCTTGCACGTCGTGAAAAAATTCTTCATAGATCTGAAAGCGCTGGGTGAGCTCGCTGACCTGCTGGTTATCGGGAGCAACGACACTGGTCCAATGATAGGTGCGGCGCCCTTCTCCACGGATGGCAATGACCCGTGCGGCACGTAGGTTTTTCATAACCATCCTCGCCGTTTGAAATGTACCGTCATGCCAATGGAAATCAGGAAGGCGATGCCCATCGCCACCCAGACCGTCCAATGACTGTGCTGCTCCAACAGCGGTACGTTGACCCCAAAAACCGTGGCTACCAGGCTCGGCACGTAGAGCACCAAGGCCATGACGGTGAGAATCTTGAGACCATGATTGATGTTGATTTGTACCATGCCGGCGTAGGCGTCCATCATGTCATTGGCGGTACTGGCACTGATTTCCGCCCGGTCCCGGGCATGCTGCAAATCGGCGATGGCACGATTCAGGGCCGAGCGGTTTTCCTCTTCCCAGCGCAAGGCGGCGGTGCGAGACACTTTGAACACCGCCACGATGTTGCTGGCCAAGGTGACGTAAAACTGCGTCAAGGCCTTACTGAGAGCGAGCAGGGCATAGAAGTCCTCGGTCCGCTGCGTCGCATCGAGGCGTGTCTCCACCTGCAGGATCTCCTTACGCAATCGCTCAACGGTCTGCTGATAGCTGGAGGCCAGAACCTGCAGGATCCAGATCAAGGTTTGTCGGGGATCGTGGAACTTGCGCGCATTCCACTGCGCCAGAAATGGCCAATCGACCTCGGCAAAGGTCCACAATTTTCCTTCTCCCCAGAGCAAGGCAAAAGGACGCAGAACGCACTCCGTCCCGGCCGCACTCCGCCACGGAAACTGCATGACCAGCAAGAGATAGCCACCAATCCGTTCCAGACGAGGGCTCTGCTGCTGGTCGAGGAGTTCTTCGAAGAAATCTTCCGGAAGTTCGAGCCTCTGAAGCAGGGCATCGAGCGTCCCGATACTGGGCGCAGGATGATGAAACCAGAGTTGCTCTACGCCGCCCCGGGCGTCTCTCAGGATCGTGCTCGCCATACATCGTCACCCCTGCTGATTCGCGCAGGTTATAGCACAGGCAAGCCAGACAGCGGAAGGCACCGCGCAAAAAACTGCCGGGAAGACTTGGCGTTCCCGGCAATCGGCTACCATTGCGCGCAAAAAATGCCCCGCAATCTCAACACAGATCTACACCTGCATCCACTGCCCCGCCGCCCGGCGCTCACGTAGCGTGCCGTCTTCACCAATCTGCAGCACGGTCAGCCAGCGGTTTTCCACCAGATTGCGGAGGGGCTCACTGTCGGCAATCACCTGATCCATGGCCTCAGCTGGCGCTTCGATGAAAGCCGAAAGACGCAAGGGCTCATGTTGCAGTGCCCCATTGCTGTCGCGGATGGACTGCTCGGCGAGGCCAATACGCAAATCCCCTCCATTCCCCTCGAGCACGCCGATGGTACCGCCCACCACATTATGCAGCACCTTGTTGCCGCAGCCTTGACGCTGGTTATCCACAGTAGAGGCGTAGTATTGCAGGTTGATCCAATTGGCCACCACCAGGGGTGCCGTCATGATGAGCGTCAGCAGGGCAAAGTCCTGATCCTCACGCGCCTCATAGTCATGGAGAAAGGCGCGTCCACCGAGGTTCATTTCCCGCGTCCGCCAACGCGGGGCGGCGATAAAGGCTGCATTGCCCGCCAATGCCCATTCCGGTCGGACCTGGGACCAATCGCGACCACGGAACTGGGTGTTCCGCGCCACCTCCAGGGGTTCGCGCACATCGCCGTCCAGACGTAGCATCCGTTCCATCTGGGTGAGCACGCTCGCTTCTTCCAGGGCCTTTTGCAGCGTCGCGAACTGCGACTGAGAGGACAATCCAGCCGGCTCCTCGAGCAATTGGACGCGATCAGTGGTGGTGTCATGCAGTGCTGGCACGAATCGCGTCTGCGGATCGAGAGCCCAACCCTTGGCCAGCAATCCTGCGCGCACTTGCGGATCGTTCAACAGATTGGCCGCCGCCTTGGCATTCACCTCTCCGGTTTGTCCGGCACAGGCGCCACAATCCAGACCCGCACGATGGGGATTGTTGGTCGTCGAGCTGCCGTGCCCCACCAAGAGCACTATGGGTGCGATACGTTGGGTCAGACCCAGACCGCGCAGCACGAATTCCGCCAGGCCTACCCGTTCTTCGCTGTTCAGGGTCGCGGGCAGAACGCATTGCAGTCGGGCCCGCTCATCGGCCGTCAATCCCGCGTCGTCGGGTGCCTGGGACGGCTGGTGCCAGCCCATGCTATCGGCCAGCAAGCGCGCCACATATGAAATTCCAGCGGTTTCCACGAAGGAAAAACAGGAAGAGGCTGAGAGCTTGAATAGCTTCCATTCCGCACCGCGACGCAGCCGACGCAAGCGGCGACGGACGATGGACTCGGGCGCCTGCTCCTCCACGTGCACCGCGGGATTCAAGAGCACCGGCGACTGGGTTCTTGCCGCAGGATCCCCCGCGCGACGATAGTCTAGAAGCACCCCGAAGAATCCCGCAAAACCGATGGTTTCACACGTCGGCATGAGGCTCTCCAGGTGACGGCGATAGACCTCGGAACGGACATCGATACAAAACGCCGCCTGCACCTCGGGTATGACCCCAGTCTTGGTCTTGCGGGAAGGCTTGTGGCGGATGCGGGCAGCGACCTGGCGCCGGAACACCATCTCGGAGGCACGCAACAAGACCTCGCTGCGCCGAGCGTGTTCCAAGTCCTCTCCTTTATCCAACAGGACCCAACCGCGCAACTGCTGGCGCCAGCGCTCCTGGGCCTTGGCTGGTGCGACTGCCCGCAAGAGGGCCTCCCAGACCAGACGAATAGTCAGGAGGTCGCGCAGATCCTGGTGGGTGCCGCCCTGTAATTCTGCCTGCCAAAGCAAGTAACGACACCAGCTGGCCCATCCTCCCACGGTCTTGAGCAAGACCAATAGATAGGTCTCCTCGGTCGCAGGCGGCAGATCCAAGGTCTGCATCGCCCACGCTGTGGCGCTGCCCGCATCGCTGGGCAGTGCCAGAAGGTTCCGGCGCGCGCCTCCCAGACCAATGGCATGCAGACTACGATCCCGCAGGGTATATTGCCGCCAGCTTGCGAAAAGCCCCAGTTGCTCCGCTTTGGGCAAAGACCAAAGAGACTGGCCACGATCGTAATAGGCGGCAAGAAAGTGGCTGATCTGCTCGACGACAAACTGCGAGATCGCCGGGCGTCCTTGCCGATCCATCAGCTCTGCCAAGGTCAGCAGACGCAAGGGTGGCTCGGGCGCTTGACGCAGGTATTCCTGCCACTCCTCTTCGTCGCTGCTGAGTCCCAGGTCTTCGGCCGCCTGCTGGATGTCTGCCAGGCTGAGCTTACCCAGTTGTATCTGCTCCGCGTACCAACGTCGGTCCATGAATACCCGCTCTCCCGCCGCCCCCTGCAGGGTTGCCGCTGCCTCGGGTAGGCTGTGCTCGGCAAAGCCCCAATACGGGTTTACGGCGACAAAGCTGTCCAGAGGCCAGACCGGGGCGATACGCCGCGTGACGCGATCCATCAGGGAGCTCATTCCATTGTCCTGCTTGCTCATTGCACACCTCCGGGAGTAGACACAGATTCTTCACGGTTTTTCGCCAGCGCTTCGAGGGATTCCAGGGCGAGATTCTTACGCGGCACCTCCACGCCCACCTTCTCTGCCCAAAACTTGTGCGAGAAGCGATCGACCCAATAGTCGACATACAAGCCGTTGTAGAAGTGCACATATAAAGCCAACTGCACTGACTGAGGTAGCCACTTCCGACCCGGACCCTGTACCCAACTCAAGAGCAGGAAACTGGCTACGGTTGCATCGATCAAGGCCAAGTAAACGCTGCTGTTGGTACCCAGAGGGGTCGCCAAGTCGGGAGAAAATGCCCAGACAAACAGGGTATGTAGGCCCAGGTAGACCACTGCCATAGTCACCGCGACGGCGACCGCATTCAGGCGATCACGCCAATCGCCAAACTGAAATCCCTTGACGAGGATCTGGCCAACAGCCACGGCGATGACCACTCCCAGAGCCCACCACACCCGATCCTGCGCCGGATTCTCACCGAAGGCCCAGATGGCTGTGGCAGCAATCACTCCTGCGAGCCCGACAGCACTGATCCAGCTCGGCATACCCGGAATCTTCTTCCCGCCAGCGGGCACTTGGCGTAGCTGATCGGTCACGCTACCCGAGGAAAGAAAGGCATGCGCCTTGTAGAGGGAGTGCCCCACCAAGTGTAAGAGCGCCAGGGGAAACAAGCCCAAACCCAACTCCAGCGACATGAATCCCAACTGGGCCGCCGTGGACCAAGCCAACATCGATTTGACCGCCGCCTGAGTGGTCATCGCCAAGGATGCCACCAGCACCGTAACCAAACCGAAGAAACCGAGGAACCATAAGGTCTCTGGCACCCGCACCAGAAGCGGGCTCAAGCGCAGGGCGACAATGGCACCACTGTAGACCACCCCCGCATGCATAAGCGCCGAAACCGGTGTTGGCGCCTCCATGACCTGGATCAACCAGCCCTGAAACGGGAAATGGGCACTTTTCAAGATGACCGCAGCAATGACCAGCCAGGCAGCCCATTGCAGCGCTGCCGGCAAAGCATGGCTCGCCGCAACATAGGCTTCGATGGCCGAAAACTGCAAACTGCCCACAGTCTGGCCCAACAGAATCGTCGCGATGAAAAGGAACAGGTCAGCGGTACGACTGAACAAGGCCTTTTTGTGTGCCGCCATGATCGCCTTGGGACGCTCGCGATAGAACTTGAGCAATTTGTGCAAACTGAAGCCCGTGGCAAAGATGGCCACGGTGAAGAGCCCAATGTTGCCGGAGATCACCACCAGTAAAAAACATCCTCCAGTCACCGCCAACAAGCGCGAAAAGCGTGCTTGTTGTGGGTCCCCGTCCAGGTACTGCACGCTGTACTGGGCGATCATCAGGATCACGAAGGATACCAGGGTCGCCAGCAGCATGGTCACACCATTGACCGCAATGGAAATGGGCAACGAGAAATGCACCACCGGCAGGGGGAAATGGAACCAGGTCACGTCCCCTCGATCGCCCAGAAAAAAACTGAGATCGGCAAGGAGTGCCGCCAGAAGCGCAGCCACGGCCGCCCAGCGCACCCGATTTCTTGCGCTCAGGGCCGCGTTGCGGGTACTGCGAGCGCGCGGTGTGGCGGCCGCGAGCAAGACCATGGGCATCAGGCTCAAAACGGCGCCAGTCAGCCAAGGCACAGGGATAAGGTTTTGCATCGTTACCGTCCTCCTTCGTATTTGCGAGCAGGAGAACTATAGCCAACGCCTATCTTTTATTCTAATTTGATTTTCAGATCTACTACATTTATTAAATTAAATGATATCGTCCTCGTCATGCAGGTGACGGGAGAGATCCGGCCACAAATTCACCAAGCGCTGGCTGATGAACGCCGTTTGCGTCTGGGAGAATTGTAGAAAGCGTTGGGCGGTGAGGCTCAAATGCTTACCCCTGGGATAGACCAGATACCAGCGGCGCAAAATGGGAAAGCCCTCCACATCCAGAATACTGATCGGTCCACCCACGCCCTCCAAGGCCAGGGAGTGAATGGAGAGGATCGAAATCCCTAGCCCACTGGCAATGGCGTGCTTGATCGCTTCATTACTGCTCAACTCCATAAACACCTGGGGTTTCAGTCCTCGATCTGCAAAGAGGCGCAGGTACGCGTTGCGGGTACCCGAACCCGGCTCGCGAATCAGGAAAGGAGCCGTCGCAATCGCCGAGAGGGGGAGAGGACCCGATACCTGGGTCAGGGGATGGTCACTGGGGACCATGACCGTCAGCGGATTGATGGCAAAAGGAATGGCTTCCACATCCACCTCAATCTCGGGCACCTGCCCCATGAGGTACAGATCGTCCGTATTCTGCTGAATGCGCCGGATGATCTCATCCCGATTGCTCACATTCATGCTGAATTGGATACCTGGATACTGTTGGCCAAAGGCAGCAAGCAATTCTGGGGCGATATATTTGGCCGTGGTTACCACGCCGAGGGCTAGCTTGCCTCGCCGCAGCCCCTGGTGATCGGCAATCTGCGATTCGAGATTTTCAAAAAGCGCGAACAATTCCTGACTGGTGCGCAGCAAATCCTCCCCTACCGGGGTGAGACGCAGTGTCCCAGACGCGTTTTCGAACAATGGCATGCCGACAATTTCCGTCAACTTTTTGATTTGTAGCGAAACCGTGGGCTGAGCCAGGAACAGACTTTCTGCCGCCTTGGTAAAACTTTGCTGCTGCACAATCGCCTGAAAGATTTGCAATTGACGAAAGCTGACATGGCGCAGCAGTTTGGGGAGATTGGCATTACGCGTGAACATGCGGATGGTTCCCTACTTGGGCGAATCCCGCCGCCGATCTTAACGAAAGTCAGCGTAACCGTGCACGCAGTTCTTCCGCCGCCACGCGAATGGCTGCCAATTCCGCCGCCGATTTTCGCTCTAGATTGCGCCACTGCAGCGCCGTGCGCGGATGCTCCGCAAATCGATTGCGGTGCCGTTGCAGAAAATCCCAATAGAGGGTGGTGAAGGGACATGCCTGTTCCCCAGTCGCCTGCTTTGGCTCGTAGCGACAGTGTTGACAATGCCCGCCCATACGCTGCAGATACTGCCCGGTTGCGACGTAGGGCTTGGATGCGAGCATGCCGCCGTCGGCATATTGCGACATTCCGAGCACATTGGGTAACTCCACCCACTCAACGGCATCAACATAGACCGCGAGATACCACCTATGGATTTCCTTCGGCACAACGCCGAGGAGCAGCGCAAAAAGCCCGGTAACCATCAGTCGTTCGATATGGTGGGCATAGGCAAAATCCAGCGTGCGCTGCAACACATCGCGCAGGCAGGCCATTTCCGTGTCTGCGGTCCAATAAAAAGAGGGTAGCGGTTGCTCTGCCTGCAGGGCATTCTGCTCCAGGTACGCCGGCATCTCGCGCCAATAAATTCCGCGCACGTATTCCCGCCAACCGAGAATCTGGCGCACAAATCCCTCGACGGCGTTCAGGGCTGCGCGACCAGCCTCGAGCTGTGCAAGCGCAGCATCTATCACCTGTCGCGGTGGGATCAGGCCAAGATTCATGGCGGCAGAGAGACGCGAGTGGTAAATCCAGGCCTCACCCGGCCAAGTCACATCCTGAAAATCCCCAAAACCCTGCAGGCGCTGTTGTACAAAGTCTTGCAGCGCCTCTTCGGCCTGCTCCGGCGTTACCGGCCAGTCAAAGTGTTCCAGACTTCCGGGATGCTCGGGAAACTCCCGTTCAACGAGGCCTATCACCTCCTGGGTGATGGCGTCAGGCAAAAAACGGCGGGGCGGCGGCAGCCATCCGGGGCCTTGTCGTCCGAAACTCCGTCGGTTTTCTTGATCGTAGTTCCAACGTCCGCCGCGGGGCTGACCCTGCTCCATCAGAATTCCGCTGCGGACGCGCGCATGCCGGTACCAGTGTTCCATTCGGTACTGACGACGAGTCCCAGCCCAAGCATCGAACTCTGCCAGAGGAAAAAGGAAGCGCCGATCTTCCCGCTCGGTATATTGCACACCGTGGCCGGCGCAGAGAGAGCGGATTTGCTCACGCAAAGCCCAAGCGCCTGGGCGAGCGCAGCACAGCTCCCGCGGCGCGTGTTCCCGCAGTAAATCTTCCAGCTGCGCGACCAGGCCCTGCCGTCGATGCTCTTCAAGACGTCGATACTCAACGGTAAGGCCGCGCTCGCGCAGGGCAGCGGCAAAGTGCCGCATGGCCGAAAGGAAGAGCGTGATGCGTGATCGGTGCGACCAAACGTTTTCCGCCTCACTACGCGCCTCAATCATCACACAGAGATCACGGGCTGGATCGAGATCATCGAGCAGGGGACTATCAGGATCGAGCTGATCACCCAGGAACAGAAAGAAACGCTTGATGTTCATGCTCTGTCAACTTTTTGTTTATGGAGACGACAGGAATCAGAGCAGTATTTCACCTGCTCCCAGTCTTTTCTCCACCGCTTCCTCCAGGAGAATGGCCGGCCACAGGTCGGACAGATCTTGCTGGGCAACTCAGATTTCTTCATCCAAAGGACTCTTGCGCACTTTATGTACTATACATAATATGAACACTAAGAGATCACTGCAACGACAGTCGCATCCGAAGCGATTTGGCGTGCGTAGTATCCACAGGACAGGACACCGGAGGCCCAGATGCGTATTGCGGTTATTGGGAGTGGTATTGCGGGCTTGGCAAGTGCCTGGCTGCTGGAACAGCGACATCAAGTGACCCTTTTTGAAGCGGATGCACGTTTTGGTGGTCATACCCACACGGTCGATGTGGAGCATGAAGGCAACATTGCGCCGGTGGACACTGGCTTTTTGGTTTGCAATGACTGGACCTACCCACACCTGCTGGCCTTCTTCTCGGCATTGGGCGTGCAAACGGTAGCTAGCAACATGTCGTTCAGCGTGCGCATGCCCGCGTTGGATCTTGAATGGAGCGGCACCAGCCTCAACAGCCTCTTCGCACAGCGCCGAAATTTCTTGCGTCCGGCCTTCTACGGCATGCTCCGCGATATTTTGCGCTTCAATCGGGATGCCAAGCGCTGGCTCCACCTCACCAGCGAAGACCTCAGTCTGGGCGAATTTCTCGATCGCGGAAACTACGGCACCTGGTTACGCGATGCTTACTTATTACCGATGGCGGCGGCGATCTGGTCTTGCCCCGAGCAACAAATGACCGCCTATCCCGCCCGCTCTTTCTTGCAGTTCTGTGCCAATCATGGCTTGCTCAATGTGCTGCACCGCCCGCAATGGCGCACCGTCTCGGGTGGTGGCCGGGAATATGTGCAGCGAATCATTGCCGGTCTGGCAGATGCGCGCCACGATTATCCGATCCATGCCCTGGAGCCTACTAGGAATGGCGTACGGGTTCATGGTCCGGCTGGCGAGGAAGAATTCGACGCGGTGGTGAGTGCGGTGCACAGTGATCAGGCTGCTGCACTGTTGGGAGTTCATTGGCCGGAGCAGCGTAACGCCCTGGAGAGGATTCGCTATCAGCCCAATCGCGCCATCTTGCACCGTGACCGCAGTTTTCTGCCCCAGCGGCGCGGTGCGTGGTCGGCGTGGAATTTTCACGCCGAGGGGTCGGCATCAGGGACGCATCCCGTTTCCGTCAGTTATTTGATCAATCATCTTCAGCCGCTCCCCTTTCACGATCCCGTCATTGTTACCTTGAACCCGGAGAGAGAACCGAATCCCCAGCTAGTCTGGAAGGAAATCGCGTACGCGCATCCCATTTTTGATGCCGCTGCCCTGCAGGCACAAAGCCGCCTACAAGCACTGCAGGGGAAGGAGAGACTCTTTTTCGCAGGTGCCTGGCTTGGTCACGGCTTTCACGAGGACGGGATGCGCAGCGCCGTGGCCGTTGCACACGCCCTCAACGTCTGGGCGCCCTGGGAGCAACCGGATCAGGTCGAAACACGGGAGATCCCTGCATTATGGCCACAACAAGCGCATTGAGGAGGGCTCTCCTGCCCGTGCGAATCATGCATCGGCGCCTCGAACCGACGCGCCGGGCCTTTCATTACCGTGGGTTTCAGCTCTGCATTAAAATGTCCGAGCTGGCTCAGTTGCCCCGAGTTCTGCGCTATACACCGCTCTCCTTTCGTTGGGGTGATCATGGACGGCGCGATCAGTCTTCTCCGGAAGACTGGATCCAGACAATCTTTGCTAAGGCCGGTATCCATCCGGCGGAAATCCTCTTGATTTGCTATCCGCGGCTCTGGGGCTACGCCTTCAAGCCGGTAAGTTTTTGGCTGGGGATGGATCGCGACGGACAGCTACTGGCGGTGTTGGCAGAGGTAAACAACACCTTTGGGGAGCACCACAGCTATCTGGTTCGTCATACAGACGGACACCCCATCGGTCCGCACGACTGGCTAGAAGCAGAAAAGTCTTTCTTCGTCTCGCCGTTCTTTCCCGTGGATGGCGGCTACCGTTTTCGCTTTCGGGCGGAGGAACAGCGAGTACAAATCGATATCCACTATCTCGCCCAGGACGGCAAGGTACGCCTGGTCACGCAACTCTCTGGCCAACGCTTTGACCTCAATTTTCGCAGTATCTGGGGCGTGATATTGGCAAATCCATTCATGAGTTGGATGGTCATCGTCGGTATTCACTGGGAGGCACTCAAGCTCTGGCGCTCCGGTATCCGATTGCAACGCAAGCCTTCCCCACCGAATGAGGAGATCAGTTTATGAGCACGTCCCCCCTCGCCTCCCTGCCATTGCGCAGGAAATCGCGCAGTAGCCATGCTCGTCTCTTACATCAAATTTTGGAGAAGCAATTTCACTTTGGCTCCCTGCACATTGAAACACCCGAGGGTGAGCGCTGGCGGTTCAGCGGTACGGAGCCTGGTCCCCATGCGCACTGGCAGATCCACGACTGGGCCGTAATACCCCGGATCATTCGTGACGGTGATATCGGCTTTGGCGAAAGTTATTACCAAGGCCTTTGGGACAGCGACGATCCGGCCGCATTGCTCGCCCTTGCGTTACAAAATCGCAGTGCCATAGAAGCATGGATACAGGGAAGCTGGTGGCGTCGGCGCCTATTCTGGTTGCTGGACCAATTCCGTGCGAATTCGGAGAAAGGGAGTCGCCGCAATATTGCGGAGCATTATGATCTGGGAAATGATTTTTATCGCCTATGGCTTGATCCCAGTATGAGCTATTCCAGCGCGTACTTCGGCGAATCGGAAGTCCTCGATCTGCAGAGTGCGCAGGAAAGCAAATATGATCGTGCGTTAGCTCGCCTCCAACTCCAGCCGGGCGCGAAAATCCTGGAAATTGGCTGCGGCTGGGGAGGCTTCGCCGAATACGCCACACGAAAAGGATACGTGGTGCACGGTATCACCCTCTCGCAAGAGCAACTTCGATACGCCCAGAACCGACTTTCTGAGGCGGGGCTGGAAAGGCTCGGCACACTGGAGTATTGCGATTATCGCCAGGTAAAAGGACATTACGATGGTATCGTTTCCATTGAAATGTTCGAGGCGGTGGGGCGCGAGTGGTGGTCTACCTACTTTCGTCGCATCAATAGCCTGCTGAAAACGGGCGGTCGGGCGCTTATCCAGACCATCCATATTCGCGACGAACTGTATGCACAGTACTGCCGCGGCTCGGACTTCATCCGTCGACATGTGTTTCCTGGCGGCTTCCTGCCCTCCCCGCAGGCAATGCGCGATGAATTGGAACAGGCGCAGCTCGAGGTGCTGGAGCATAAAGAGTTCGGGCAAGATTACGCGCGCACCCTGCGCGCGTGGCGTCGCACGTTTGACAGCCAGTCGGGCGAGCTGGCGGCATTGGGTTATGATCAGCAATTTCAACGATTATGGCGTTTTTACCTCGCCTATTGCGAAGCCGGTTTTACCGAGGCTTCGATTGGCGTCGGTCAGTGGACTCTGCGCCATGCGTAGCTGGCTGCCAGCCGTCCTGCTCCTGGTCACCGTTCTACTGAGCCCTGGAGCGCGGGCAGAGGGGGTACATGTGCCGCTCCCCCCTGCGCTGCAGAACACCGTGCCCAAGCTGCATTTACTCGGAGCAGGGCATCTCTCCTGGTTTCTTTTTTCGGTGTATAACGCGGCGCTGTACGTTACCGGCAGCCACTACGATCCTCAGACAGAGCCTTTTGCTCTGGCCATTCGCTACGAGCGAGAATTTAGCAGCAAAGAGTTGGCGAAAACCTCGTTACGGGAAATGCGGCACCTCAGTCATCCCAGCCCTGCATTGCAGGCGCAGTTCGCGCAAGAGCTGCAAAGCGCATTTCCCAACGTGCACGCCGGTGACGAACTCGTCGGCCTGTGCATGCCGGGGCAATACACTGCTTTTTACTTCAACGGAAAGCTCTACAGCAAGATTGATAATGCGAAATTCTGTCCCGCTTTCTTTGGCATTTGGCTAAACCCGGAAACCCGGGTTCCTGGCCTGCGCCGGAGGCTTCTGGGGCTGCATGGCTAGGGACGATCGACCCGACGTAGCGGTGCTGCTGCGCTACGCTCCATTCGGTCTACCCCTGGCCTTCGGAGCGTTGCCGGTCTATCTTCTCTTGCCACACCTCTATGCTACGCGCTACGGCTTACCCCTGGCGGGTATTGGGGTCTTTCTCTTGCTCGCCCGCCTGGGCGATGCGGTCGTCGACCCCTTGATCGGTCGGTGGAGTGACACTTGGGCCGCGCGCAAAGGTGCTCGACTGGGACTGATCGCTTGGGGCCTGCCGGGCCTGATGCTCAGCTTTTACCTACTCTTTAATCCAATTCATACCTTTTCCGTCTGGTGGACGGTGATCCCAGCCCTCCTCGCCTTTTACCTGGCCTATAGTGTCAGCAGCTTGAATTACCAGGCACTGGGCGCAGAACTCTCGCGTAGCTACCAGGGGAGAACTTGGCTGACCACCGCACGAGAAGCCGGTGCCCTACTGGGAGTGCTGCTGGCCGCGGTGTTGCCAGACCTGCTTCAGGAACGCTTCGGGGTGGAGCAATCCTGGCCCCTTTTTGGAATCATTTTTGCTCTGCTTCTTCTCGTGGCCGCGATTCCCCTGTGGAACCCGGGCCTGCGCCGACCGGTGGCGGCAACGGATAGTGGGCCTTGGTGGCGTTTTTATGAACCGCTGCGGCGGCCGCACACCGCCCGCCTCCTCGGCGTCTACACCTTGTCGCAAAGCGCCAACACCGTTGCCGCAACCCTGTTTTTCTTTTTTGTCGATCAAATCCTGCGCGCTCCGCACTGGGCCCCAGCCTTTCTCCTGCTCTACTTTCTCGCAGGGGCGGGCGGTATGCCCCTATGGCTGTGGTACTCGCACCGGCGCGGCAAAGCACGAGCCTGGCGTTGGGCGATGCTCATAGCCACGATTGCATTCCTGGGCGCTGCACTCCTCGGGCCCGGTGATCTTTGGGGTTACGCCGCCGTCTGCCTCTTCAGCGGCCTGGCTCTCGGGGCCGATCAGGCACTGCCGCCCAGCATTCTTGCCGATCATACCGACGACGACCGAGAGGCCCGGGCCGGATCGTATTTTGGTCTCTACAATTGGGTCGGCAAGGCGGCTACCGCCCTCGGTGCTGGTTTCATCCTGCCCCTGCTGCAATGGCTTGGTTACCGCGCCGACGGGCAAAACCTCTGGGCCTTACTGCTGGGATATGCCCTAGTGCCAGCCTCGCTGAAGTTTTGTGCCATATACCTTTTACAGCCACGGCGGGTTGAAAACCCCGCTCTCTTGTCCTCTACCCTCTCAGGAGTCAATCCATGAAACTGCGTTATCTTCTTGCCCCCGTTGTCACCGCAGCCGCCCTCAGCGGCTGTGCCACCGTTCCGCAGGATTATGCCCACACGCAGCCGCACTTCTCGCTGCGGCAGTTTTTCAATGGTCCGCTCATCGCCACTGGCATGTTTCAAAATCGCTCTGGCAAGGTCGTCAATCGTTTTCGGGTGCGCATGCTCGGGCACTGGGAGGGTAATAAAGGCACTCTGGACGAGTATTTCACCTACATTGCGAACGATGGCAAGATCACCCACGCGCAGCGCGTTTGGTATTTGCAAGATGACGGCGGACATCACTTTTCTGGCTATGCCGTGGGCTCCGCTGGCGACGTGAAAAAGGCGGCAGGCGATGCCTACGGTTTTGCCTTGCATTGGAGTTACAACGTCAAGCAACCCGTGGGTAAGACCTTTTACAATCTGCATGCGGACGACTGGATGTATATGATTCAGCCCGATGTCGTCATCGATCATACCGACGTGACCTGGTACGGATTGCACGCCGGAGATATCACCCTGGAAATGCACAAACTGCCCGATACAGCCGCGAACCGGGCGGCGATGAGTGCGCCGGAATAAGAGCCAGGAATGGGCGGCGTTCATTTGCTCTGGTACAAGCGGGATCTGCGGGTGCGGGATCATGCCGCTCTTGCGCAAGCGGCAGCACAGGGCACCGTGCTCCCGCTGTATGTCATTGAACCAGAATTATGGCGGCAGCCGGATTATTCAGCACGCCACTGGCAGTGGCTGCGCGCCAGCCTGCTCAGTCTTGCCGACGAGTTACACCTGCTCGACGCAACGCTCTGCGTGCAGCAGGGTGAGATCTGTGCGGTGCTCGAGCGCATCCACCGGGAATTATCCATCGCAGCGGTGCACAGTCATATCGAGGTGGGCAACGCCTGGACCTATGCCCGCGATCGCCGCGTGGCCGCGTGGCTGCGTGCAAAGGGCATACCGTGGTGGGAGTACCCCCAGGATGGGATCGCAAGGCCTCATCCCGATCGAGATCATTGGCAGCGCCAGCGTGATCGATATATGGCGGCGCCGATCATCTCCCTGCCAGCACACTTGACAGCAGTAGCCACGCTACCAAGCGCCAGTGTATCCCTCGCGCAGCTTCCCGAGAGCGAGGATCTTGCCCTGAGCGACGCCCTTCTGCAGGATCGCCTGCCCACCTCTGGTCCAGAGGCGGCCGACCAGCTCGTTGATGGCTTTCTCTCGGAGAAATATCGCCACTATCTTGGCGGAATGTCGAGCCCAGTGAGTGCTGCGCAAAGTTGCTCGCGCCTGTCTCCCTATCTCGCGCTCGGCGTCTGCAGTGCGCGGCAAGTTGTGCAGCAGATCTCGGCTGCGCAACGCCAAGAGCCTCATCGTGGCCTGCGCGCGCTGCAATCCCGTCTCGCCTGGCGCGGTCATTTCATGCAGAAGTTGGAAGATGAGCCGCGTATGGAGCGAGAAAACCTGCAGCGCGCCCTCAGCGGGCTGCGGGAGAGCGAGTTCAATGAGTCACACTTTCAGGCATGGCAGAGGGGGCAGACAGGTTTTCCCTTGGTGGATGCCTGTATGCGGTATTTGCAGGCTGGTGGATGGTTAAACTTCCGCATGCGCGCCATGCTGGTTTCCTTCAGCGCCTATGCCCTCTGGCTACACTGGCAGCGACCCGCCCTGCACCTCGCACGTCTATTTGTCGATTACGAACCTGGAATTCACTATCCCCAAGTACAGATGCAATCGGGCACGACGGGTATCAACGCCTTGCGCATCTACAATGTAACCAAACAAGCGCAAGAGCTCGACCCACAGGGCATTTTTTTGCGTCGCTGGCTGCCAGAATTAGCCCCGCTGTCGCCCCCCTGGATTCATCAGCCCTGGCTCTTGCCGCGGCAGACGGCGAAGCGACTGGGCGTATGTCTGGACCGGGATTACCCAGCACCCATCGTCTCTCTGACCGCCGCCACGCGGCAAGCTCGCGCACGCATTCTCACCGCTCGGCGCGAACTGGATGCGCGTACCGAGGCCGAACAGATCTTGCGTCGGCACGGTAGTCGTAAGCATGCAGGCAGCAGAGTTCGGCGTCATACTAGAGAGGAAAGGCAGTTATCCCTGTTTGTCGAGGGCGAGCAATAATGGTCATTCTGGTATATGTCGTCAGTCTCGCACTCAGTTTTGCCACGGCTTTCACCGGTGCCCGCTTTCGGCCCGACGCATGGTATCAAACGCTTCGCAAGCCACGTGGTACGCCGCCATCTTGGGTTTTTCCCGTCGTCTGGACCAGTTTGTATATCCTCATGGCCGTTGCAGCGGCACGCGTCTGGCTGTTGCCCGATTCTGAACTCCGTACCATTGCTCTTGTTCTTTATGGGCTGCAGCTCGCCAGTAACGCTGCTTGGTCTTGGATCTTTTTCGGTCAGCGCCGCATGTTGTTGGCATGGGCGGATCTAACATTGTTACTCGCTCTTGTCCTTGCCACTACCCTATGCTTTTTGCGACTGGAACTGCTTGCCGGCATTCTCCTGTTGCCCTATGTGCTATGGTTGGGTGTCGCCTTCTATCTGAATGGCAGTGTTTGGTGGTTGAATCGCGGCCTACCCCATTCTTCCGAACAGAGGAGAAAGTTGTGAACGACGTCCTTGCTTTGCTTCAGCGGCACCGCTCCATCCGCCAATTTCGGAATGAGCCCATTGATGACGCAACCGTCGACGAAATCGTGCGTTGTGGACAACATGCAGCCAGCTCGAGCAATATTCAGGCGTGCACGGTTATTCAAGTGGAAAACGGTAAGACGCGGGAGGACATTGCACGACTCGCCGGTGACCAGGAGCAAATTCGCAGCGCCGCTGTTTTTCTGGTTTTTGTCGCGGATCTGTACCGCGCCAAGGGTATTTGCGAGCGCGCCGAAACGCCTTTTGTGGCTGGAATGACGGAACATTTCCTGATCGCGACGGTTGACACCGCCCTCTTCGCGCAAAACTGTGTCATTGCGGCGGAGTCTCAGGGATTCGGTACCTGCTATATTGGCGCAGTACGCAATCATCCGCGCGAAATCTCTGAACTTCTGGGCTTGCCGCAGCAAAGTTATCCCGTATTTGGTCTTTGCATTGGCCATCCCGCCCAAGATCCCGAGGTCAAACCACGCTTACCTCTGCCGGTAGTCCTGAAAAAGAACCGCTACGATGACCTCGGAGAGGTTGCACTAATTGCCGGGTACGACACCGAGATGCATGCGTACTACGCCAAGCGTAGCGGCACCCAGAAAGACAGTACCTGGAGTCGCGAGGTTGCAGCCCTGGTGGGCAGGGAAGCGCGCCCACACATGCAGGAATTTTTGTTGGGAAAAGGACTCAATCGGCGCTGATCTCTTGCGAGGCAGCCGAAAAGGTCGAGGCAAAATCGACCTTGAATACATCCCGACTAGTTGGTATCTTTGATCCCCCTAATGGTAAGAAGGAGGCTTTTATCATGACAACGCTACATCTCACCGCCCCAAAAGATGCCCAAGGCGAGCTCGCTGAACTTTACGCCGCCATCGAACAGTCCTTTGGTGCTGTTCCAGAGGGACTGCAGCTCTTTGGCGTCAGCCCCAAGCTCCTGCAGATTCAACTGCAGATTCTCGGCTATTTTGGTCAACACCCGCGCCTCTCGGCCAACTTTCTCGCCCTCTTGCGCTACATTCTTTCGGAGGACGGCCATTGTCAGTTCTGCATCGGGTTTAATCAGAGTTTGTTGCTCAATGCCGGTCTTTCTGCAGAGGCCATTGCGCGTGCCCGCAACAAACCTCTCGAGGGGCCTCTCGAGGCACGGGAGAATCGTCTACTGGATTATGTGTTACGCGCAGTTCGCAATCCCCATGGCGTGAAAGATAGCGAAGTTGACGACCTACGTGCCTTGGGATGGACAGATCAAGACATTTTTGATGCGGTCGCCCATGGCGCCCAACATACGGCGGTAGACATCCTCTTCGAGACGTTTCGCGTGGCACCCATGCCCACCGCCTGAGTCGTTGAGGGGCCTCGCGCCCCTCTTTTCTCAAGATGTGACGAGGGGACGAATGGCTCCGAAACCCCCATCCACTGCCAATATTTGCCCAGTGATTTGCGATGCTTCGAGCAAAAACAATACACTGCGCGACACCTCTTCGGGCGCGATCAACTCCCCGAGGGGATACTGCTGCCGAGCCAGTTCTCTGGCACGATCATTGCGCAGAATATGGCTGGCGGCCTTGCTATCCATCAGCCCCGAACGTACTGCATTCACGCGAATCTGATCGCGCGCGTGGGTGGCAGCAGCAGCCAAAACCAATGCCTCCACTCCCCCCTTGGCCGCGGCAACTGCCTCGTGAAAGGCGATCCCGATATGCGCGACGACGGATGAGACAAACACTGCCGCGCCACCACCACCGGCCTTGCGCCGAGCAGCAACAAAGCCACGTAGGGTGAAAAAAGCCGAATCCAGATTTGCGGCCAAGCACTGGCGATACTGACTCTCCGAAGTCTGCCCCAGTCCGGCCAGCAGAAAGGAACCAGCCAAGTGCGCCAGACAGTCCGGAACCATACCGCGATTGCCTAACTCGGCAAAAACCGTCTCAACCCCGCGGCTCGAGGAAACATCCTCCTGTAACCAGACCTCATTTTCATCCCAATCTGCAGGCATTTCCTGTCGCGACACCGCGATGATGCGCCATCCCCGGGCCCGGGCCTGGCGCATAACTTCCTGCGCCAACGCCCCAGAGGCTCCAGTAATCATTACCGAGTGTTCCATCGTCGAACTCCTCCAATCTGCCACGCCTGACCCACAATTTCCGTCCAATGTGCGTAGAGTTCGCCGCGCCTGGTCTTTCCTGACACGCCCCGCCAGCTTTCCCATTGTGCGGGGGGTAGTAGGAACAGCGGGTAGCGCTCCCGCCAACGCCACTGTAGCGGACGCCATTCCTCCAGCGGCGCGGCCGCTAGTACCGCCAGCTGCCTTTGTCCGGGCGCGCCGAGAACGAGCTCGTTCAGGGTTGGGTAGATTGCCTGCAGACGCAATTCCTCCATCTCCGGTTGAATGACGCTTTCGCCATTAGCCAGTTTGAAGGTGGAATCGTCACGCCCCAACCATGCGAAATCCCCTGCCGGGTTGGCCATCACCCGATCGCCGCTGTCTACCCAACCTTCGGCGTCGGTCAATGTTTCCCACAGTTCTCCATTCCATCGTCCATAGACCTGACCCGGACTGCGATACTGCAGAGTATCGGCCACCCGTACCTCAACTTGCGATAATGGGAACCCGATATATCCCGCCGAGAAGTTTCCCGCTTCTCCCAGGGTGACTCCTGGCCCAGCCTCTGTCTGTCCGTAACCCACCCGCAAACGACTGCCCTGCAAGCGTTCGGCCAACGAAGCGGGTATTGCAGCCCCGCCGACAATCCCGCTGGCGAGCCTCCGCAGTTGCGCATCGTTCAACCACGCGGCAATGCGCGGAATCGTACACAACTGCGAGAACTCCTCGTGGCGCAATTCTGTCAGGGGGGCAACGCGTATCTCCGCTCCCGCCAGCACCGCGGGCAGGAGCTCAAGCACACCCGCAAACACATGGCTCCAGGGTAGGGTATTCCGGATCAGGCTCTGTCTTCCGAGGCCGAGGGCTTCGGCATGTTGATGCCACTGCCAGCGAAGCGCGGAAAAGGTCAGCCCGTAGGCGCTACCCGGTCCTGAAGACGCAGAACTCCAATAAATAGAGGCTAGGTCATCCGGGTCTGCTTGCTTCGGGGCTTCGTCATTCCATTGCTCCTCGATTTTGCCTGCACGCCAACGCAGGATGAGTGCAGGAGCGAGCAATTCCAGGCGTCGACGTTCTTCTGCTTCGGGCAAAGCCGGCAGCGGGCAAAATACCCAGTCACCGAGCCATGCCGCCAACCAGTGCGTAATATATGCGGGACTGTTAGGCAGGTTTACGGCAATGCGGGAGCGAGGCAGCAGCCGCCGATGCCAGTGCTGACGTAGGCGAACGGCCCAACTGAACAATGCCGATCCTGGCCAGCCACGACTCATGCCATCGGCATGCCAGTCGAGGCAAAATCCTTGTTCCAGGCCGCTGCGCAGTTCCTGCAGCAGTTCGGCGCGAGCACTCACCCCCAGGTCTCCAAACTATCGTCAAGCTGGGCCAAATAACGGCGCAAGCAATGTTGAGCTTCCGCCACTAAAGCAGGCGGTAGTCGCTCCTCTAACCGGGCGATGCGCGCATCAATATCCCGCAATTGCTTAATCTGCTTCCCCTCCAGAAAGCGCTCTCCGTCGCCTTGATAGGCGTTATTCAGGAGTTGCCAGAGGCTTTGCAGACAAAAGTAGAGCAGAACATCCTGCTCGGCTCGCAATCCGGGAGTGTGAAACCCTTGTCTCTGCAGCGCATCCAAGGTCAGCAGGAAGTCCTCTTCAGACCGCGTTTGTAACTGGGTACTCATCCGAGATCCTCAAAAAGCGGAACTACCCGATCGAGAAAGATAAAAACCAGGGGCGACTGTTTGCTGTCGTACAACATATGAATGTGCGCAGAGACTGGCCGGATCCGATAGGTGAAGGTGTAGAAGAAATGTTCATCCAACTCGCCCAGCTCGCGAGCCCGCTGATACCGTCCGCGAAAGAGCCGGCTCGCTGTGCATGGCGCCACTTCGACAAAAAAGTCCTTGCCTACCACATCGCTTTTCGGTAAGCCGCTCAAGCGCTCCTCCGCCTTGTTGAACAATACCACTCGCGCCGAAGGATCCAGACCGATCACACCGAAAGACCATTGCTCGACCTGTTGCCGATCAATGCGCGCAAGCTGGTTGCGCCAAGCCTGGGGGAAGAACTCCTTCACCGTTTCCTCTCGTTTCGTCTTTTTTGTACTATACGTGGCAAGTGCACTGCGCTTACTATAGCTCGCTCAGCGCAATGTAACAAGCATGTCCTATACAACCAGAGAACATCTATCCCTCATGCATGAAGATGACAGCCAATATCCGATCAGTGTAGTCGAGCAGGAAACCGGGATTTCCAAGGAACTGTTGCGAATGTGGGAGCGGCGCTATGAGTTCCCCATTCCGGCTCGCGACACCAGCGGCAATCGCATGTACAGCCGCGCGCAGATCGACCGCTTGCAGGACATTAACAAACTGCTGGCTGCCGGCTATCGACCGGGCTTTGTCGTCGGCGCGAAAGAAGAAAAACTGCAACAGCTGCTTCAAGAGTTGCCCAGCGCGGCCACGGCGGAGTCAAATGGCGCTGCACCGCGCCAACTTGACGCACTGCTGGAACTTATACAACACCATGAATTTGCGGACTATCGCCGACAGCTTCGACAAGAATTGGCTTCTGAGGGGGTACGTCAATTTGTACTCGGCATCGCCGCGCCCCTACAGCAAGATCTGGCTCGCGCTGAACTGGGTGACGCCCTACCCGCTTTCACCTGCCAGCTCGCACGCCAGATACTCCTGGAAACACTGCAATTTGCGGCTACTCTGCTCCCTCTACCCAACGCGAATGGATTACAGATCTTGCTGATTGATCTCCCCGGAGACAATCGGCCACTGGAACTGCTCATGATCCGCACCTTACTCCTTAGCAGCGGGGCAGATGTGCTGTTCCTGGGTACAGAGCCGCCTGTTGAGGACGTCATCGAGTGTCTACGGCATTGTTCGACATCCGTGTTGCAGATTGCTGTCTCGGCAGCCGCCGTCACCCCATCGAATCGACAGCTCGTGGCTCGCCTGCGCGCAGAAATGCCGGCACAGACCACGCTCTGGCTGAGCGGAAGTGGCGCCGAGGATATTGCGGAGCCCAGCAATGAACCGGTTTTTCGGCGCCTTCACGATCTCCTGCAGGCAGTTCAAGCTTGGCAGAATCCTCTACGAGAAACTTGATCAATATTTGTATAGTACATTCGCTTGACATGTCGCAGAACGGGTCCTATGCTTCGGGCGTAGGGTCAACGAAGGAGCAGTGTCATGGCATTTCAAGATACAGTTCTGGTGGTCGGCGCCGGTCCGGCAGGCTTATCGGCTGCGGCAACGGTTGCAGGCATGGGCAAAAAGGCAGTGATCGTCGAGAAGGAAGATGTTCTCGGTGGTGCTCCCATTATCTCTGGATACTCTAAGCTAGTGCCCTCCGGGGAGTGGGCCAAGGACGCCATCGGGCGCATGGTCAGCAGGGTCGATGGCGACGGCAACGTCAGTATTCACAAGTCGACCAAGGTCACGCAGTTGGATGGAGAGGCCGGTAATTTTACCGCCACCCTGAGTAATGGGGAGAAGGTCGAGGCGGGTAGCGTCGTTTTAGCAACGGGTTTCACTCACTTCGATTCCATCAACAAGCCAGAGTGGGGTTTTGGTACGTACGAAGACGTGCTGACCACTTCCCAGATGGAGCAGATGGTGGCTACGGGTAAGATTCAGTGCCCCTCCGATGGTCGGGTGCCAGAGCGCGTTGCTATTTTGCTTTGTGTTGGCTCCCGTGACCGTCAGATTGGGCGGGAGTGGTGCTCCAAGATCTGCTGTACGGTGTCTGCCAACCTAGCGATGGAAATCAAAGAGCTTTCTCCCAGCACGGACGTCTTCATTTACTACATGGACATCCGCACCTTTGGTTTGTACGAGGACAAGTTCTATTGGAAGAGTCAGGAAGAGTACAAGACCAAGTTTGTGAAGGCGCGGATTGCGGAAGTGACCAAGTCTCCGGATGGACGCCTGTTGGTGAAGGGTGAGGACACTTTGGTCAAGCGGCCCATCGTGATACCGATGGACATGGTCGTGCACGCTATCGGTATGGATCCCAACGCGCTGAACCCGGAAATCGCCAAGACCTTTGGCATCGGGCTGGAGAAGCATGGTTTCATCGATCGTGCCGAGCAGTACACCAACAGCCAAGGTACGACCCGCAAGGGTATTTATGTCTGTGGTGCGGCGACCGGTCCGGAAACGATCGACGATTCGATTGCGCAAGGTCAATCCGCGGGGTCCCGCGCCGTGATGGACCTTTATCAATTGGCTCGCCTCAGCGCGTAAGGAGGCTGACATGTCTCAACATCCTGCCTTGCGTTCATGGCTAAAGTCTGGGGCTTTTTTGTTCATCTCCGGTCTATTTGCGAGCAGTAGCAGTAGTGTTGCGCCATTCTGGGACTTCAGTGCGGGGATCACTGTAATTATCGCTATGTTCTATGCGATGAACGCACTGGTTCTGCATCAGGATTCGGCGGCGGAACTGGTACCCATCCGCATCCGAAACCGCAGAGACTGACTTCTGGTGGCCTATTGGGGAGCGCTTGCGCTCCCTTTTTTGCGTCTACTTATCCCCAAATGACGTATTACCAAACAACAGGAGAGAGATCATGCCTCAGAAGACGACCCACGCTTACACCCAAACAGTCCCAACCTTTCGCTTGGATGAATTTTTTTCCGGCCCCCTCGCGGCGAGCGGGATTTTTGTTGATCGCCGTCGTCGTGTGCGCAACCGTTTTTTCATGCATCTATTTGGTGAATGGGCGGGATCGTATGGAACGCTGGAAGAATATTTTACGTTTCTTGATGATCACGGCCATGTGACCCATGCGGATCGAATCTGGAAGCTGGAGATTCTGAATCAGAACAGTTTTCGTGGGACGGCAAAAGGCAATGCTGGCGATCTAGTGGGCATGGCCGAGGGTAGCTCAGAGGGCTACGCCATGCACTGGCGATATACAGTACGTCAGCCTGTCGGCGACAAGCACTACAATTTACGGACCGATGATCGGATGTATCGGCTGAACGATACCTGTGTAACCAATCATAGTCGGATGCACTTCATGGGCATTTTTGTCGGTGAAGCCATTATTGAAATCCACCGTCTCCCTGATGCCTGCAGTGATCAGGCGCGAACCTATCCGGCACCAGGGGACTATCGATGACTACCTCCGTATGGCAAAACAAACGCTGTTGGCTGATTGGCGCCAGCACGGGGATCGGTGCGGCAACAGCGCAGGCACTGCATGCCGCCGGGGCGCGGCTGGCACTCAGTGCGCGTAATGCAGACACGCTCGCCAAGGTCTTGCCCAGTGACGCAACCTCACTGTTGCTGCCCGTTGACGTTCGTGACCCTGCCAGCCTGGAACTTGCACACAAGCAAATCCTGAAGCACTGGGGCGGCCTTGATCTGCTGCTCTACCTCGCGGGCGCCTATGTCCCCGCCCGGAGCTGGGATTTGGATCTGCAGAAAGCAGAGGAGATTCTGGACATCAACTATCGCGGGGCACTGCGCGCACTGGCCGCGGCCTTGCCTGGATGGGAAGAGCGAGGTCCGGGGCAAATCGTACTGGTTTCGAGCATCGCGGCCCTGCGCGGCTTGCCGCAATCACTCTACTATGGCCCGGGCAAGGCGGCGCTTACTCATTTGGCAGAGATCCTTCGTTTGGATCTGGAGCCGCGCGGATTTCACGTGCAGGTGGTACATCCAGGCTTCGTCGCAACCCCTCTCACCGCCCAGAACGACTTCCCCATGCCACATCTCTTGCAACCGGAGGAAGCGGCACGTGCCCTGGTACAGGGGATGCAGAGTCGACGTTTCGTCATTGCCTTTCCACCAGCGTTCACCCGCCGCTTCACGCTGCTGCGCTGCCTCCCTTATCGCTGGTACTTTCCGCTTCTGCGTCGCGCCACCGGCTTGTAAGGCGGAGAAATGATCCATCGTCTACACTGAATAGAAACAGCATTTGGCGCATTCATCCGGAATGAGGAGGCAACGATGACTGCAGAGATGAAACTATTCAGCACCGGTATTGATCCCGAGGATTGGATCCCGCAACGCTTCAGTGATCCCGGCGAAGGTATTACCCCGCCGCTCAGCTGGTTGCATCTGCCCGCTGGCACACAAAGCTTGGTACTGCTCATGGAACACCGGCATGCCCCACAAGGGCAACGCGTACACTGGCTGGTTTATGACCTCGCGCCACAGTTGGAAGGTTTACGCGAAGGGGGAGTCCTCCCCGAAGGGGCTAAGTTGGGCAAAAATGATTTTGGCTCTGTGGCCTATTCCCCGCCAAGAGCCGATGCCAATCATCAATTGCAGTATTATGACTTTCTGCTGCTCGCAACGGACCTGCCCACCCTGGGCTTGGGCGCTGGCGCCACTTGGGCTCAGGTCAAGGAAAAGCTACGCAAGCAACGCGACCCTGGCGACATTGCGCCACCCCCTGCCGATGATCCCAGAGCGGTCGAGTTTCATCCGCTGGGTCATATCCTTGATCAGGCGGAGTTCAGCGGGCATTTTGCTTTGGATACGGACAAACCCGCTCGCTAGCTCAAACAGCCTCATCCGGTAGGGGATAGAGGCTACGCCATTGCGCCTCCACTTTCTCTGCGGGATTGGGCAGACAAAAGTAGTACCCCTGCATCCGATCAATGCCCAGGGCACGGAGGGCGACGACCTGCTCCGCGGTCTCTACCCCCTCGGCCACTACCTGCAATCCCAAACTTTGACCCATGCGAATGATGGCACGGATCAGGGAATGCGATTCCAGCCCCTGATCCATCTGACGGACGAAACTTTGGTCAATCTTCAAGGTGTGGAAGGGTAAACGATGCAGGGTATTCAGAGACGCGTAGCCGGTGCCGAAGTCATCCAAAGCCAAGCGAAAGCCGGCTTTGGCGAGCGCGTCCAGGGTGTCCGTGGCAACGGCGAAATCCACGATAGCGCTGGATTCCGTTACCTCGACACAGAGCTGCTGTGGATGCAAAGCATGGGCCGCGAGAATGTCTTGCAGGCGTCCCAGCAAACTGGTGGTCAAGAGGCCCGGCGGAACATTGACGGCAAAATACATCGCCTCATCGACCAAGCCCAGATCCTGCCAGCGGCGAAACTGTTGGCAGGATTGCGCTAACATTCGCCAGGTCAACTCCCCGATCAGTCCTGCCTTTTCGTAGAGCGGGATAAATTCCGCCGGGCTCACCATGCTGTTATCTGCCTTCCGCCAGCGGGCAAGGACCTCAAAACCCGCAAGACTGCCGTCGTGATGTACGAGCGCCTGCCACCACGGCTGCACCGCATTCTTCGCCAAAGCGCCGCGTAGATCGTGAGTCAGGCTCTCGCTGCGCGCCATCTGGGCCAGCACCTGGTCATCCACAAACACGATCTCGCGACCCTGTTCCCGCGCTAATTGCGCCGCCCTTCGCACTTGCATGCATAGCTTCTCGGGAGAATCGGTAAGCGCGCACTGCTGGTGGTGTAGCCCCATGTAACCCTGGCACGAAACGGGGCCGAGGGGTGTTACCAATCCCGTGCGCAGGAGCTCCTGGATCGCATCGATAGTGGCCTGAAAATCCGCATGCCCCTCGCCATAGAGGAGAAGCAAAAGCGCATAAGAACCATCATCGACGGAAAAACTATGCACCGCCGGAATCTGCCGCAGACTTTCCGCAAGATTCTTCATCAACTGCTCGCCACCGCTCAGGTGCTGCAAAAAACCAACGCGGTCATCCAATTGCAGCGACAATAGAGCCCAGCTCGAATCCGATCTCGCTGCCTCTTGTTGGAGCAGCGCAAGAGTATCGAGCAGCGCTTGTTTGGTCGGCAAGCCGGTGCTGCGATCACAGTAACGCAGGGTACTGATATCGGAGTGGGTTCCCGCTGCGCGCAAGGCAGTGCCGTCGCTATCCCGTTGCACGGCACCGCGCGTCAGTACCCAACGATACCGCCCTACCCCGTCACGAATACGGTATTCGATGGCAAAAATCGCGTTTCCATCAGGAGCGATGATCTCCTCTACCATTGCCTGCAGACGTGGGAGATCCTCCGGATGCACCCGCGAAAACCATGCTGAGCTATCGGTTTCCAACTGTTCGGGGGTATTTTCATTCAGAACCTCATACCAGCGCCTGGAGTTTCGGATACGGTCCTGAAGCGGATCCCACTCCCAGATCCCATCATTGGAACCGGCCAGAATCAATTCCTGACTGGCGAGAAGCTCGCGTTGGGAGCGGGTCGCCTGCCGCAACTGCAGTTGGGTTTGTAGTCGCGCCCGCAGCACCGTGAAGTCAATGGGCTTATTCACAAAATCATTGGCGCCCAGGGCTAGCGCCTCGGGCAAATGGGCGTCGGCATCAAAGGCGGTAGCCATCAGCACCGGCAGTTCCAAGGCAGAATACTGGCGCCGCAGCGCTTGCAAGACCGCGAGTCCATCCATACCGGGTAGACCAATATCGAGGATGACCGCCGCGGGAGGCTCCTGCGCTACAGTGGACAACGCCTGAGGACCATCGGCTGCGGTGATCACCCGCAGACCAGACCGCTCCAAGCGACGACGCAGTAGATCGCGACTTGGGGCGTCATCTTCCACAATCAGAATGCAGGTGGCGTCAGCCGATTCCATCATTCCCCTCTGGCCCAACAAGCTTGTGCATCAGTTCCATCAACGTCTCCAGTTGGATGGGCTTGCTCAAATAACCTTGGACGTCGTAGGACTGCGCCCGGTCCCGCTCCTCGGCAAAGGCATGGGCACTGAGCATGATTATCGGCGTCCGGTTGTCACATGCGCGGATCTGGGCAACGGCTTCCCAGCCCGAAAGCTCGGGCATAGCGATATCCATAAGGATAATATCCACGCTCTCCTGCGCTGCGCGGCGCACTGCCTCCAATCCATGGACAGCGGTGAGCACCAGACAATCCCGCCGCTGCAATCTTCGGCTAAGCATATCCCGATTAGCCGCGTCGTCCTCCGCCAACAGTACGGTCAACATTCAGTATTCGCAGCTGTAGCGGGAAGTTCCAAGAGGAAACGGGATCCTGTGCCTAGATCACTCTCCACGAGAATTTCGCCACCCAGCATCTGTGCCAACTGCCGCGTCAGGGTGAGACCAAGCCCCGTGCCACCATAGCGCCGTTCAATACTTTGGTCCGCCTGGGTGAAGGCGTCAAAGATTCGCTGTACCTGCTCCTGACTCATCCCGATGCCGGTATCGATCACCTCCCAGAGCATTTTCTGTCGCTCTGCGTCGTCGAAAAGTCGCAAGGTCACTGTGCCGGATTCGGTAAACTTTGCCGCATTACCGAGCAGATTGACCAAGCACTGACGGATCTTACCCGGATCAGAAATCATCATTGGCACGTGCTCCGGCATATCGAGGAGAAATTGATTGCCTTTTTTCTCTACCACCGGGCGCAGGGTCGAAAAAATGGAACGGGTTAACGCCCTCGGCTCCAGTTCTTCCAGCCGCAACTCGACGTGTCCCGCTTCGATACGGCTCAGATCGAGCACGTCATTGATCAGCGATAGGAGGTGTCGGCCGGCATCGCGTATCGCCTCTAGATCCTTACAGCTATTCTGCACCGAAAAGCCGTCATTGATTTCTTCCAGAATCAACTCACTGTAGCCAATCACGGCATTCAGCGGGGTACGCAATTCATGACTCATCGCCGCCAGGAAGCGACTCTTGGCCAGAGAAGCTTCCTCAGCGCGATCACGGGCCTGCTGCACCCGCGCGAGAGCGGCGCGTTCTGCCCGAATATCCCGCAACAGGCCAATAAAATGCGCTTTGCCTTCAATCACTACTTCCGAGACTGCCAAACGGACGGGTATCCGCTCACCATTGGAGCACTCCGCCTCTACCTCGCGCCCAATACCAATCACCCGGCGCTCGCCGGTCTCCTGATAGCGCTGCAGATAGCCGTCATGCGCCGCGCGATACGGGGGTGGCATGAACTCGCGAATATTACGCCCCACCATGGTTTCGGATACCTTGAGCAACTCTCTGGCTGCTGGATTGGTATCCAGGATTTGCCCCTCACCATCAATGACCACGAGACCATCAATCAGCGTATCCCAAGTTGCCTTGAGTAAAGCGGAGCGCTCCATGACACGGGCATCGAGACTACGACGTTGCGACTCCTCGGCCTCAATCAGGCGACCACTGGCGTCCAACAAGAAATTGATCAAGATGACTAACTTTTCTACCTCAATATCTTGAACTTGCGTTCGCACCACAAAGTCCACTCGACCATCGACTGCCAGACAGAGCTGGTCACTGATTTCCCGCAGTGCCGCACGCAACGCAGCAACATCAGTCATCTGTGGAGATCCGCACAAATTGCAGATGGAAGGTGCATCGCTCAGCGCCTCGTTTACGACAATCCGGTATCTCGATACTGACAGATTCCCCATAGTGCGCAGCCACTTCACGAGCCAATGCCATGAACAGCGAACACCACTGATTCTCGGAACGATAGCTGACTTCCAGCGGTCCTTGTATATGATCGATCATCGCGAATTTATCATTGATGATCTTGCGCCGCTCGGGATCCCGTAGGCCAGACGCCATGATGTTGTGAATGGCTGGTTGGCGTGCCAAAAATTCCCGTGCTGAATGCGACATACGAAAAAATGCGGGGAACAATTCCAATGCTGCGGCAAGAAAATACTTGGCATAGAGGGAAAACGCCGTATCCGCATCTACCTGCAATAACTTGCAGGTCTCTTGTAAAAATTCATGCATCTGCGCGTCGTCATAATCGGTATCGATGCGAAACACGAATTCTGGCGAAAGACCTACGCGTTGTTTGAATTCCTGCAATACGCTGGCCCCTGCCTGATCTTCAATCATGTCGAATAGGACCTTCTGGATCAGGCCGATCATGATTCTTCTCTGGCAAGAGCAGGCGCAAGATCATCGCTACAGACGATACGATTGCGCCCCTGTCGTTTGGCTTGGAGGAGGTTTTGATCCGCCGCATGCAGCAGCTCGTCCAAGCTCGTGCTCGCATGGCTGCTTGCTGCCCCCATACTGACCGTAATGCTCGGGAAGTCTCCCTGCAGCTGCGCAATCTCCGATGCCAGACGCTGCATCATCTGTCCTACACCGGGCAAATCCGCCGTTTCGATCAGAATGACAAACTCCTCTCCACCAAGACGCACCAGCAGATCTGTCTCGCGGGTACTCTGCAGGAGCAGCTTCGCGAGGGCCATTAGGACGCGATCACCGACATCATGACCGTATTGGTCATTCACCTGCTTAAAGTAGTCGATATCCAGTATAATGCAAGAAATCGGGGTTGCCGCAGACGTCGCTCGCTGCCAGATTCCGGGCGCAAGCGTCTCCCAAGCACGGCGATTGTAGAGACCGGTCAAGGCATCACGTAGGGCTTCGTCCCGCAGTTCCTCCGTTAGGTGCAGAAGCTGTTCCTGCGCGCGCAGTTGTTTTTGCCGCGCGTCTTCCAGATCCAACAGTAACGCAACACTGTCCACTGCGCTTCGCAGCTTTGCCAATAGCACCCTTCGCGATACCGGTTTGGACAGGAACTCGTTGGCGCCACATTCCAGTGCCCGGGTACCATCGCCCTCATCCGCGAAGGCGGACAACAACACAAGATACATCCGCGCACCATAACGAGAGCGCAAGCGCTGACAGAACTCCAGACCATCGTCCTGACCGAGATACCAATCAATCAGGACAATGCGTGGCCCCTGCGTGTCAATCACCTGCATGGCGGTGCTGACATCCGCTGCGTCATAGACCTCGTAGCCAACGGGCTCGAGGTAACGACGCAAGAGGTGGCGACTCGCCTCATCGTCATCCACGACCAGCACGCGATAGGCGGATTGTTCGCCAGACGCGTGCATCATGCGTTCTACAAAGCCACTCCAGCGCTGTCCCAGGTCTGCGGGTACCTGCGCTGCGAACAACTGGCTCCATTGCAGCCACTCCGTCTGCAGGCGTTGGAGAATTTCCTGATACTGTACGTCACTGATCTGTAATTGTTGACGCAGAAAACGTAAACGGTCGATTTGCACTTCGGTAGCGATGCCGTCCCAATGATCGGCAAATATCCGCCCCGCCTCCAACACGTAGCACAAGATCTGCAGGCGGGGCTCCTCCCCGATTGGGGCAGGATCGCGCTCGGAACGCACGGCGCGCAGCATTAATTCGGGGAAGCCCCAGCGCTCGAGCAGGGCAGCGGTCAATTCCACGTGATCCAAACCCAGTTGTTCCCGCTCTGCGGCAAGCAACGCCGCCGCATCTGGCGCGGCATCCACGATCTCTGCCATACGCTCGGGGAACACACAGAATTCCGCCAGGTAACCGAAATCATTCAAAAGACCGAGGGTAAACACCTCGGCCCGCGCCCAGCTACCCGTGTGCGCCACCAACTCCTCGACAAAAAGGCCGCGCAGCAGAGCCTGTGCCCAATAACGGGAAAGATCGAGACGCGGAATCGGACACGGGGCCTTGATCAACGACAAACTGAGAACAAAGTGCGCAAGGGTGCGCAAACCGAGACGCAGCAGTGCATCGGGCAGTACCAAAACTGGTCGCAATCCGCGGTATAGAGCGGAATTGGCCAGCTCCAGCACCTTGGCGGTAAGGACACTATCCAGACGAACCAGTTGGGCGGCGTCGTTAATCCCTGCGTTCGGCTGCTCCAACAGACTCATCAGTTCCAAGGCTACGCGCGAAGGCGAAGGACACTCCGCACGATCCAATTTGCGCAGCACCGCTTCAATGACTTCAGACATGATACCTTCCCCTCGCGTGCTGCGTTACCGCTCCATCATGGCACTGACGATCTGGCGCACCCTAGTTGCGGCTTCCGCCAGGTTCGCGCACATACTGCTTCTGGATCCATTCGGCATAGGCCTCGCCAAGGAGAGGCTGCCACCAGTCGCGATTTTGCAGGTACCAGTCCACCGTCTTGCGAATACCCGCGGCGAAACTATGCTGCGGCGCATAACCGAGTTCCCCTCCGATCTTGACCGCATCGATGGCATAACGACGGTCATGGCCAGGGCGATCCTGCACGTAGGTGATCAGACTCTCTGAGCGTTTTCCTTGCGCTGGCGCGGCATGGGGAAACTGCTTTGCCAGGGTGGCATCGGCAGCGAAGGCCTCGTCGAGCAATTGACATATAAGTCGGACGATCTCCAAGTTCGCCCACTCATTATGTCCGCCAATATTGTAGCTCTCCCCCTCCTTGCCTTGCTCCAGGATCAAGGCAATACCCTGACAATGGTCCTCGACAAAAAGCCAGTCGCGGATTTGCTGTCCGTCCCCATAAATTGGCAGAGGACGGCCATGCAGAATATTGAGGATTACCAAGGGAATCAGCTTTTCCGGGAAGTGAAAGGGACCGTAGTTGTTGGAGCAGTTGCTGGTTGTAGTGGAGAGGCCATAGGTATGTTGATAGGCGCGCACGAGATGATCCGATGCTGCCTTGCTGGCCGCATAAGGCGAGTTAGGGGCATAAGGGGTATCCTCACGGAAGGCAGGATCCTGCGGTCCCAGGGTACCATAGACCTCGTCGGTGGAAATGTGATGAAAGCGATGGGATATCAGCCCCTGCGGGCCTTCCAGCCAATAACTGCGCGCGGCCTGGAGCAGGCTGTGGGTGCCCAGAATGTTGGTACGCAGAAAGGCATCAGGATCGTGGATGGACCGATCCACATGACTCTCTGCCGCAAAATGCACGATCACGTTGAGTCGCCCCTCCCGCAGTAGCTTCTCTACCAGAGCCCTATCGTTGATATCGCCGTGCACAAAGCGAAAACCCTTTACCCCCTCCAAGGCTTGCAGACTGGCGCGATTGCCGGCATAGGTCAGGGCATCCAGCACGACCAGCGTGCCGTCAGGGAAGCGCTGGTGCCAATAATGACAGAAATTGGCACCGATGAAGCCAGCGCCTCCCGTCACCAGGAGACGCATCTCTGAGCCCTGCAGGGGTTCAACCATTTTTTATTCCTTTCTGCCAATCGGCCAGCATTGTTTGCAACTGTATCCGCCAGTGCGGCGCCGCGCCCAAGGCCGCGTAGCTCTCGCTCTTGTCCAATACAGCGCAGGCCGGGCGCCGAGCTGGGGTGGGATAGGCGGAGCTGGGAATCATCTGGATGGGGATCTCCCGCTGCAGTAAGCCAATGCGCAAACCCTCTTCCTGGATCGCCACCGCAAAATCATACCAGGAGGCCACGCCGGCATCCGTCCAGTGTTGCGTGCCGGAAAACCTTGGTAGAGCCACGGCGCGCCACAATGCCCCAGCCAAACCGCGCGCCCAGGTCGGACTACCGATCTGGTCCCCAACCACGGACAAACGCTCGCGCTCGTCAAGCAAGCGCAACATGGTCTTGACGAAGTTCTGCCCAAATTCGCTGTAGACCCAGGCGGTGCGTAGGATAAGTGCCGTATCGCCAAGGATAGTACGGATATGCTCTTCACCAGCGGCCTTGCTGGCCCCATAGACTCCCAACGGTGCGGGCTTGTCCGCAGGCTGGTAGGGTCGGCCCTGGGCGCCATCGAACACAAAATCGGTGGACACCTGCAGGAGCCGTGCGCCCCGCGCGCGCGCCCACTCGGCGATGATCCGCGGGGCTTCGGCGTTGACGGCATAGGCAAGTTCTGGCTCCGATTCGGCCCGATCTACCGCGGTATAGGCGCCCGCATTGATAATGATTGTCGGCTGCCCCTGCTCCAGGGCGTCCCGAATTTGTGTCGCCTGAGAGAGATCGACAGTATCGCGGGTAACGGCTTGGAGGGCGACATCTGCCGGACAGGAGCGCTGCAACTCGCGCCCGAGTTGTCCCGCCGCACCGAAGAGACAGACGCGAATCATCCGACGGCCCTCGTCATATAAAACACTCGCACTGGTCGAGAGGCAGTCCAGCGGCATCCTTGGCGGCCAGTAGTGGCCGTTCGCCAGCGGGAATCGGCCAGGAGATGTTCACGGTCGGATCACTCCAGAGCAAACAACGCTCTGCCGCAGGCAGGTAGTAGTCCGTGGTCTTGTAGAGGAACTGAGCCGTTTCACTGCAGACGTAAAAGCCATGGGCAAAACCTGGCGGAATCCAGAGCATTTGCTGATTTTCTGCCGAGAGGGTCGCCCCCACCCACTGCCCAAAGCTGGCCGAACTCTTGCGCAGATCTACCGCTACGTCGAAAACCTCGCCCTCGACCACCCGCACCAGTTTTCCCTGCGCCTGCTCGATCTGATAGTGCAGTCCGCGCAGCACCCCACGCGCCGAGCGCGAATGGTTATCCTGGACAAAATCGAGATCCAGGCCAAGCTCCGCAAAGACCTTGCGATTCCAGCTTTCGAGAAAAAACCCCCGCGCATCGCCAAATACCCGCGGCCGCAGCAAGCAGACTTCCGGAATGGCCAAACGCTGCAATTCCATCACGCTGTCTCCAATTGCAGGCAGCGCAAGAGATACTCGCCATAACCGCTCTTCCGTAACGGTTCGGCAAGGCGACGCACCTGCGCCGCGTCGATGTAACCCATGCGCCAGGCAATCTCCTCCGGACAGGCCACCTTGAGCCCCTGGCGTTGCTCCAAGGTGCGAATGAATTCACCGGCATTGAGCAAATCATTATGCGTACCGGTATCCAGCCACGCCGTGCCGCGACCTAGAATTTTCACCTGTAGCTGTCCCGCTGCCAAATAACGCGCATTGAGCTCGGTGATTTCTAACTCACCCCGCGCCGAAGGTTGAATCTCCCGCGCCATCCGACTGGCCTGATGATCGTAGAAATACAGACCCGTTACCGCATAGTTCGAGCGCGGGTGGCTGGGTTTTTCTTCCAGGGACAATGCCCGGCCGTCAGGACCGAACTCGACCACCCCGTAGGCACGCGGATTGGCGACGTGATACGCAAATACGGTGGCGCCCTCCGACTGTTGATTGACCTGCTGCAGCGCTTCGCTCAGGTCGTGTCCGTAGAACAGGTTATCTCCCAGGATCAAGGCAGAAGCGGCGCCAGCAAGAAATTCCTCCGCAATGATCAAGGCCTGCGCCAAGCCCTCTGGGCGCGGCTGCTCGGCATATTGAAACTGCACTCCCCACTCAGAGCCATCGCCCAAAAGGCGCCGAAAGTGCGGCAGATCATGCGGGGTAGAAATCAGCAAAAACTCGCGGATACCTGCAAGCATGAGGGTCGAGAGGGGGTAGTAGATGAGCGGCTTGTCATAAATGGGCATGAGCTGTTTGCTCAACACCTGAGTCAGTGGGTAGAGACGAGTGCCCGATCCACCCGCCAGGATGATGCCTTTACGCATGCCCTTTCCTTGTTCGCAAGCCGTCACTGGAGTTGGCTAGCAAGGCTAGCCAAATAGCCGCCTGACGTCCATAGATAGATGGAATCAGGCTGCTGACAACGGTGGCAGGCGCAGCCAAGTAAAAGTTGATTTTTTGACCGCAGAATTAGCTGCAAAAAAAGTGGGTCAGACGAAACCAGTCTGACCCGCTTTTGGTATTGGTCGGGGCGAGAGGATTTGAACCTCCGACCACCTGAACCCCATTCAGGTGCGCTACCAGGCTGCGCTACGCCCCGTGGTTCGTGAACATTACGCAGATTCGCGTTTGCGGTCAATCACCACGAGCGTAGCGCGCGGAGGAATTAGCGCCCGCCGCGACCACCACCCATACCACCACCCATACCACCACCCATACCTGCGCCCATGCCTGCGCCCATTTGTTGTCCCATACCGCCGCGCTGGCTGGGCACCTCAGCGGGCATGGACACCCCCTCTTCCTGCGCCCGTGTGCGCATCCGCTCGTGGTTCTCCTGCCGTAGCTGCTGGCGGGCTTCGTCAGAAGTTGCAGAGCGCATCTGCTCCCGTTGCTGTAGGCGCTCTTGTTGGGTCATCAACTGGCTACCATGGACCTGAGTTCCCTCCTCAGCCGTAGCAGCGAATACAGCAGGGCTGGCAAGAAAAGCCATGGCGAGCAATATCGTAATTTTCTTCATCGTGTCACACTCCCTCAAATGATCTATGGTTATGTAGACTTTTTGCCTACAAATTTATTTTGATATTTTCTTATCGTTTTGTAAAGCTGAGAGGGCGCTCCAGAGATACTCGATCAGGAAGAATATTTCCCACTGAAACAGTTAGTTATGATACTATATTAGAATGAATAAAGATCAAGGAAACGCTTCTTAACACACTCAAATGCACCGTCAAAATATCGTGGATGACGACTATGGTTGCCCATCACTCCCAGCACAAAGCCGCTGCAGAGCCTCGACTTCCCGACGCAAGAATCGTAAACGCTGTTGCCAGAGCTGCTCCGCCAGTTCCTGCACCTCAGCACCGGGCTCTATATCCAACACCAACTGTTTGTCGAGATCTTCATGGCGTTGGCGCGGATGTTGTCCAATCCGCTCCCGCGCACCATGGATGGTGAAACCTTCACCATAGAGCAGGGCCCGGATCTGTCGCACGAGAAGTAGATCATGCTTCTGATAATAGCGCCGATTGCCCCGCCTTTTCAGTGGCCGAAGCTGCGGAAACTCCTGTTCCCAGTAGCGCAGGACGTGGGCCTTGACGCCGCAGAGCTCCGCTGCCTCACTAATGGAAAAATATTGTTTTTCCGGAATCTCAGGCAGCGGCGCCAGGGCCTTGGCAGCTTTGGCCCTACTCCCCTGCTCCATCGCCATTTACATGCGCCTTGAGTTTCTGACTGGGATGAAAAGTCACGACGCGGCGCGCGGTAATGGTAATCTCCACACCAGTTTTGGGGTTGCGTCCCGGCCGCGGGTTCTTCTCGCGCAACGAAAAATTGCCAAAGCCCGAGAGCTTGACCTCTTCCCCCTGTGCCAGGGTCTCTCGGATCCCCTCAAAAAAGGATTCCACCACACTTTTGGCCTCGCGCTTGTTGAGGCCCATGGTCGAAAAGAGCATGTCGACGATTTCTGCTTTAGTTACTGCCATCTTCCACCTCTATATGCGTAATGCAATGGGAGCGAGTTTTTGCATGCCCTGGAGGAGCCGCTCCACTTCTTCCTGTACCTGTCCTTCCGTGAGGGTGCTCGTTTGATCCTGAAACTGCAAGCGTAGGCCCAAGCCCATCTGACCGGTGGGCAAACCGGCGCCGCAGTAGCGATCGAACACTTCCGCCTCCTGCAACAGTGGCGATTCCAGCGACCAGAGGATGTCCAGGATCCGTCCAGCCTCCATGTCCTCCGGTACCAGCAGGGCGAGATCCCGGCGCACCGACGGAAACGGGGATAAACCCCGAAAACGCGGGACGGGCTGCGCCTCCAGCAATTTTTCTAGGTCGAGCGCAAACAGCCAAACTGGCTCGCTAAAATCGTACGCTTCCGCAATCTGCGGATGCAACGCGCCAAGGCGCCCAACGGCCTGTCCCGCAAGCAGGATTTCCGCGCTCTGCCCTGGGTGCAGCGCCGGATCAACGACCCGGACAAAACGGAATTGCCGCTGCGGCCAGAGCCCGAGGAGGGCCTCGACATCGCCTTTCAGGTCGAAGAAATCACTCCCCCGCGCTTTCCCCAGCCAAGACTCTGCAGTGCCCGGCCCGAACAGCGCGCCAGCAAGCTGCAGCCGCTGCGCATCCGCGGCAAAACTACGCCCCAGTTCAAAAAAGCGCAGCTGCTCCTGTTGCCGGTTCCGATTGAAACGCAGGGTCTGCAGCAAGCCCGGCCAGAGCCCGGCGCGCATCACCGCCATATCGGCGGAGATGGGATTCTGCAAGCTTGGGGCAACAACTCCTGGGTAGAAGCGCGCTTGTAATTCCGGCGCGATAAAACTATAGCTGATGATTTCGTGATAGCCTCGCGCGGCGAGCAATGCCATGAGGGCGCGGCGCTGTTTAGCGTTAGAGGCGTCCAGGGGACGCAAAATGGCGTGGGGGCGACGGGTGGGCAACTGCTCATAACCGCTTACCCGGGCCAATTCCTCAATCAGATCCGCCTCGATACGCAAATCATAGCGGTGACTGGGCGGCACTACCCGCCAGTTTTCTTCCTGCGCCTGCACGGTACAACCCAGGGCCTGTAGATGCTCGGATACCTGCTCCGCGGCCATTGGACCGCCCAGAATCCGACCGATACGTTGGCGTCGCAAGAGAATCTGCCCGAGCTGCGGCAGCGTACCCAGAGCGGTAGCGCCGCCGCTGCTGGTAATCGCACAGCGTTCACGCAGGGCCAGGGCTGCGGGCAGCGCAAGACGAAAATCTACCCCGCGCTCGTACCGCTGCGCCGCCTCGGTCTGCAAGCCCAAACGCCGGGCTCGGCCCTGCACCGCCCGCGCGGAAAAATAGGCAGCTTCGAGCAGTACCCGGCGGGTATGCGCAGATATCGCCGTACGGCGACCGCCGATGATGCCAGCCAAGGCCACGGGTCCTTGGGTATCGGCGATCACGAGCATATCCGAGCTGAGCGCAAGATCACGCCCGTCCAGGGCGTCGAGGATTTCGCCATCGCGCGCCCAGCGTACCTCAATTTCTCCTTGCAGGCGCTCGCGATCAAAGGCATGCATGGGCTGCCCGAGGGCAATCATCCACAAATTCAGCCAATCCACCAAGGGCGAGATCATTTTTTGCCCGCTGCGGCGCAGACGCTCGCGCCACCGATCCGGCAAACGCTGCGGCAATGCATCGAGCAACAACGCAGAATAGCTGCCACAGGCCGCACGCGCGGACTCGGCAATGCGGATAGGGAAT
Organism: Acidithiobacillus acidisediminis; assembly: GCF_023277115.1. Taxonomy (NCBI): domain Bacteria; kingdom Pseudomonadati; phylum Pseudomonadota; class Acidithiobacillia; order Acidithiobacillales; family Acidithiobacillaceae; genus Acidithiobacillus; species Acidithiobacillus acidisediminis. Next base: position 979,379 of record NZ_JALQCS010000001.1, on the reverse strand, counting down.
TCCTCTACGCATGTTTCCCCCTCCTGCGCCTGCCACGGGGCAGCGGGAAGCTGAGGAGGGACAAAGCGCCCGGCACCGCGGGCAGCCAGATCTCGCGCCACCCCTAAGAGGGACAGGGCATCGCCGCGGTTGGGAGTGATCCCCAGGGTGAAAATGGGATCATCCAGTCGCAGGTAGCTGCGCAGGTCGGCGCCGACGGGTGCATCGGCATCCAGCTCCAGGATTCCGGCGCTGCCATCCTCCATGCCGAGTTCAGCGGCAGAACACAACATACCTTCCGAGGCCACACCACGCAGTTCCGCAGCGGCAATTTCCATGGCCGGTAACCTTGCTCCGGGCAGGGCAACGGCAACCATCATCCCTTCGCGTAGATTATCCGCTCCGCAGACGATCTGCCGTGGCGCGCCAACGCCTACATCGACTTCTGCTACCCGCAACTTCTCAGCGTTGGGATGCGTCCAGACCCGCTGCGCCCGCCCAACGACAACACCGGAAAAGGGCGGGGCTGCCGCTTCGATGGCCTCGACCTCCAGCCCTCCCATGCTCAAGGTATCCGCCAACTGCTCCGGCGAATAGGCCGTATCCAGAAATTCCCGCAACCATTCCAATGCGACGCGCATGATGATCCCTAGGCGAACTGACGCAAAAAGCGCAGGTCGTTCTCAAAGAACAGACGCAAGTCATGGATGCCATAGCGCAGCATGGTCAAACGCTCGACTCCCAACCCAAAGGCAAAGCCGGTAAATTGCTCTTGGTCCACCTTGGCCATCTCCAGCACCGCGGGATGCACCATGCCGCAGCCGAGCACCTCCAGCCAGCCCGTATTCTTGCAGACGCGGCAGCCTTCGCCGTTGCAGATCACGCAGCCGACATCCACTTCCGCCGATGGCTCGGTGAACGGAAAGTACGAGGGCCGAAAACGCACAGGCAAAGAGCTACTGCCAAAAAACTCCTGGAGAAAATCCGCCAGCAGCCCGCGCAGATCGGCAAAACTTGCGCCCTCATCCAGGTACAAGCCCTCGACCTGGTGGAACATGGGGGTATGGGTAAGGTCTGAATCGCGACGATAGACCCGCCCCGTCGCGATCATGCGCAGTGGCGCCTGATGCTCGGCAAGGTAACGCACCTGAACTGGGGAGGTATGCGTGCGCAGAACACGACCATCTTCCAGATAGAAGGTGTCGTGCATCGCCCGAGCAGGGTGATCCTCAGGGATGTTCAGGGCGGTAAAATTGTGAAAGTCGTCCTCGAGTTCTGGACCATCGGCCACATCAAAACCGAGACGAGCGAAATAGTCCTCGATCCAGTCCAAGGTTTGCCGGACCGGATGCAGGGCTCCTTGCACAGCATTCCTGCCAGGGAGGGTGACGTCTATGGACTCGCTGGCGAGGCGGCGCTCCAATACCTGCTGGTCGATCTCCGCGCGGCGTTGCTCAAGCAAATCCTGGATGGCATTTTTTTGCTGGTTGAGTTCGGCGCCCCGCGCCCGACGCTGCTCGGGGTCGAGGCCAGCCAAACCCTGCATGGCACGCGTCAGATGCCCTTTCTTGCCCAACCACTGCACACGCAATTGCTCGAGATCGACAATCGTGTCGACTCGAGCAATGGCTTCTGCCACTTCCGCGACCGAGGCCAGGGGCGCTGCATTCTCCACCGTAGCCTCCTCGCGTGAAATCAAGCCGCGTCTTGCTGACCCTTGGCGACTTCCACCAAGCGGGAGAAAGCCGCCTTGTCCCGCACCGCGATATCCGCCAATACCTTACGGTCGAGACTGACACCCGCACGTTGCAAGCCGTTGATGAAACGGCTATAGCTCAAACCCTCGGAGCGAGCCGCGGCGTTGATACGGACAATCCACAGACTGCGGAAGTCGCGCTTCTTGGTGCGCCGATCGCGGTAGGCGTAGACCAGGGCCTTCATCACCGCCTGGTTGGCAATACGGAAATTACTCTTGCGCTGGCCGCGGAAGCCCTTGGCGCGGGCCAGAACCTTCTTGTGGCGAGCGTGGGCAGTTACGCCCCGTTTGACTCTTGGCATCTCGGTGCTCCTTTATACTCAGACGTAGGGCAGCATGCGCCGCAATGCGGCCTGCTCGCTACCGGACGTTACCAAGGTGTGGCGCAAGTGGCGCTTACGCTTGGTGCTTTTCTTGGTAAGGATGTGATTCAAGAACGCCTGCCGGTGCTTGAATTTTCCCGAGCCGGTGCGCTTGAAACGCTTGGCGGCCCCGCGATTGGTCTTCATCTTCGGCATCGTGCCTCTCCTATTTCTTTTTGGGGGCGATGACCATGACCATCTGCCGCCCTTCCATACGTGGCCGCTGCTCGACCACACCCTGTTCCTGCAAATCCGCCTCGACCCGATTGAGCAATTCCATACCCAGTTCTGGATGACTCATTTCCCGCCCGCGAAACCGCAAGGTAATCTTGGCCCGGTCACCATCCTCCAAAAAGCGCAGGATATTGCGCAACTTGATCTGATAATCTGCGTCGTCAGTACGCGGCCGAAATTTGATCTCCTTGACCTGACTCTGCTTTTGCTTCTTGCGCGCCTCGTGCTGCCGCTTGCTTTCCTGGAAACGGAACTTTCCGTAATCCATGACCCGACAAACCGGGGGGACGGCTTGCGGGGCAATCTCGACGAGGTCGAGGTCCGCCTCTTCAGCGGCGGCCAAGGCCTCATGCAGGGAAACGATACCTAACTGCTCTCCCGAATCCCCAATCAATCGTACCTTTGCCGCCAAAATTTCCCGATTGATGCGGATCTCTTTTTCCGTCGCGATTGCCCTACCCTCCCCCTAGGCCAGTTCCAGACCCTGTTGCCGCCGTGAATTCAACCTCTGCAATGCCTTGCCCAAAATCTCTACCGGGATGGAACCAAGATCCTTCCCATCGCGATCCCGCAAGCTGATCGTGCCCTCGCCCTTCTCGCGCTCGCCCACAACCGCCATGAACGGCACCCGCCGCAAAGTGTGGGCGCGTATTTTATAGCCGATCTTCTCGCTTCTCAAGTCTGTTTCTGCACGTAAGCCAAACCCTTGCAGTTGCTTCGCTACATGCTCGGCATAAGCGCTGTGTTGCTCGCTGATTGGGGCCACTACGACTTGGGTAGGCGCCAACCACAGAGGAAATTTGCCTTCATAGTGCTCGATGAGCACGCCAAAGAAGCGTTCCACCGAGCCAAAGATGGCGCGATGGATCATGATGGGCACTTGTCGACTGCTGTCTTCAGCGACGTACTCCATACCAAAACGCTCGGGCAGATTGAAATCGAGCTGGATGGTACTGCACTGCCATTTCCGGCCGATAGCGTCTTCAATCTTCAGATCGATCTTCGGACCGTAGAAGGCGCCTCCGCCAGCATCCACCTGATATGCTAGCCCAGCGCGCCGCAGTGCCGCTTCCAATGCCGCAGTGGCCGTTTCCCAGATTTCGTCACTGCCAACGGAGCCCTCAGGGCGGGTGGAGAGATTGATTTCGTAGCGGTCAAAGCCAAAGGTGCCGAGAATCTTCTGGGTCAACTGCAAGACCCCGGCGATTTCCGATTCGATTTGATCTGGACGACAGAAGATATGGGCATCATCCTGAGTAAACCCGCGCACCCGCATCAGGCCGTGCAAGGCACCAGACATTTCGTGACGATAGACGGTGCCTAACTCTGCCCAGCGGATGGGCAGCTCACGGTAGGAACGCAGTTTGCTCTTATAGATCAGGATGTGGAAGGGGCAATTCATGGGCTTCAGCTGGTACGGCTGGCCCTCGTCCTCCATCGGCTGGAACATCGATTCTGCGTAGAAATCCTTGTGCCCCGAGGTGTACCAGAGATCCTCATGGGCAATGTGTGGCGTAAACAGGAGTTCGTACCCAGAATCGACATGCGCGGCGCGCCAGAAGTCCTCGATCACCTTGCGTATGCGCGCGCCTTGCGGATGCCAGAAGACCAAGCCACCGCCAGCGTCCTCCTGGATGGAGAAAAGTTCCAGTTCCGTGCCGATCTTGCGGTGATCGCGGCGTTCGGCTTCAGCCTGCTGTTGCAGGAAGGCGTCGAGCTCTTTCTGCGTTGCCCAGGCAGTGCCATAGATCCGCTGCAACATCGGGTTGCGCGAATCGCCACGCCAATAGGCCCCGGCCACGCTGCGCAAGGCAAAAGCCCCCAGCACGCCGGTGCGTGGCACATGGGGACCCCGACAAAGATCGACGAAATCGCCCTGACGGTAGAGGCTCAAATCCTCTGCAGCAGGGATATCTTTGATAATCTGAACTTTGTACTCTTCGCCCATGGCGTGAAAACGCTGAATCGCTGCGTCGCGACTGACCAATTCGCGTTGCACCGGCAGATCTGCCTGGACGAGTTCGTGCATTTTCGCCGTGATGGCGGCGAGATCTTCCGGGGTAAACGGCTTTGGCGCTGCAAAATCATAGAAAAAGCCATTCTCGATGACCGGACCAATGGTCACCTGCACCGCAGGGAAAAGTTCCTTGACCGCCTGCGCCAGCAGATGCGCTGTAGAATGTCGCAAGATGTCCAGCCCCTCGGCACTGTCTTTGGTGACAATACTCACCTCGACATCATGATCGAGGACCGTACTGAGATCGCGCAATTGCCCGTCGACGCGCACACCCACTGCCGCCTTGGCGAGGCCCGCACCAATATCGCGCGCCAGTTCCGCACCCGTGAGGGGTGCCGAAAAGGAACGCACAGAGCCATCCGGCAGGCGAATCTCGGGCATGCCATCTCCAAAGAAAAAGCACCAGTGAGCCAGGCCCCTCTGGTGCGGGTGTGGTAGGCACGGGCGGTTTCGAACCGCCGACCTCTACCGTGTCAAGGTAGCGCTCTCCCCCTGAGCTACGCGCCTAAGCCGGGCAAAAGTATCAGTATCAGCCGCCATTCGTCAAGATCGAGCCTCTTCCAATGACAGATGAGCCTGAAGGGAGAGCGTGATTCCAAGGTGACATGAGCCTGAGCGGTCTGAGTTTGGGATCATCGGAGGATGATCGTGACACTCAAGACCCAGGGACTACAGACCCTCGACCAGATCCGCGCCTTTGTGGAAGGCGCTCAAGGCCTCGATTTTGCCGCTCCAGCCCGAGAGGAGGCATATGATTGGATTACTGGCGAGTTGCGCCGCTTCCAGTACGCGCACTTGGGCAAAGTTGCCCGAGGATGGGTGCATCGCTACTTGGAGAAGGTGACGGGCTTGTCTCGCGCGCAGGTGACCCGTCTGATCTCGCAATTTCGCGCTGGCGGGCAGATCCGGGACCGGCGTGGTCTGCCCAGCAAGCCCTTTCCGCGTCGCTATACCACCGCCGACGTGCAGGCGCTGGCAGCGTTAGATGCCTTGCATGATAGCTTGTCGGGTCCGGCCACCCGCAAGCTCTGCGAGCGCGCTTATCGGGTATTCCATGACGCCCGCTATGAGCGTCTGGCGACGATTTCCAACGGCCATCTCTACAATCTCCGCCACTCTCCGGGCTATCAACGCCAGCGTGGCAGCATGGACAAGACACGACCCGTCCAGGTGGCCATCGGCCAACGGCGCAAACCCCACCCTGACGGGAGGCCCGGCTTTCTGCGCGTGGATTCTGTCCATCAGGGTGATCTGGATGGCATCAAGGGGCTGTACCATATCAACCTCGTCGACGAAGTGACACAGTTTCAGTTCGTGGGCTCCGTCGAACGCATCAGCGAGCGTTTCCTGCTGCCCGTTCTGGAGGCCCTGATCGACGCCTTTCCCTTTGTCGTACACGGCGTTCACTCCGACAATGGCTCGGAATACATCAACCAACGCGTCGCCAGATTGCTGGAGAAACTGCGCGTCGAGCAGTTCACCAAATCCCGCGCCCGGCGCAGTAACGACAATGCGTTGGTGGAGTCCAAGAACGGGTCGGTGGTCCGCAAACATTTGGGCTACGCCCACATCCCGGGGCGCTTTGCCCGACAGGTCAACGCCTTCGCTCAGGAGCTGCTCTCCCCGTACCTGAACTTCCATCGGCCGTGCTTCTTTCCGATAGAGGAGATCGACGCCAGAGGCCGACTACGGAAACGTTATCCCTACGCACAGATGATGACCCCGTACGACAAGCTCAAGTCTTTGGATCAGGCCAGCCAGTACCTCAAGCCAGGCGTCACCTTCGCAGCACTGGATGCCATCGCCTACGCCAAGAGCGATAATGACGCCGCTCTTTGCCTCCAAAAGGCGCGGGCAAAGCTCTTTCGTTCCATCAACAATGCCCAACACTCAGCCGCCTGACAGGCTCATTCCTGCCCCTCCTTCAGGCTCATCTCTGGATTGGAAAGAACTGATCGGCGCAGCATCGGGACAATATTAAAGCGCCACAGAAAGCCAGGAATGGCGAAAACGGCAAACATGCACAGGGCAATCACATAAAACTCCCAGCCCTGACCGTGGTTATGGCCATCCGTCAGCCTCTCCAGTCCCATACCGATGAGGCCCACGAGAACGTAGAGCGCAAACCATTCGCCGAGATACCACGGCAAGGTCTTGACCGGCTCGCTGCTGCCAAAGAAGAAACGATGCCGAGTAAACCACGGCAGATTTGCGGCGACGAAGGCCAGTAAAATATAGAGAACGGCCCATTGTTGCAAAGCCATCAGAGCACCCCCTGCAAGGCATGGAAACAGAACGCCAGAAACGCGCCTGGGACGATACCGAGGATCAGCAAGGCGAGGCTGTTCAGTGTAAGCACCGAAGCCGCCAGCCCATCGTCGGCACCATAGTGGAGATCTTCCGCTGGCGCATCGAACAATGCAACCTTGAGTACCCGCAGATAGTAAAACGCACCGACCACCGCCATCAGGACGCCAAAGACCGCCAGCCAGATATAATGTGCCTCGACCAGGGCCTGAAACACCGCGAGTTTGGCATAGAAGCCAATCGTCGGCGGCACCCCCGCTAGGGAGAACATGATGATCAGTAACAGGAAAGCCGCCCATGGCCGCGTCCGTACCAATCCGCGCAGATCACTGATTTCTTCCGCCTCGAAACCCTCGCGACTGAGATAGACGAGGAGCCCAAAGGCCGCCGTCGCCATAAGAGCGTAAACCACCGCATAGAAGAAGGCGCTGGCGAGTCCATTCTGCGTTCCGGCAACAATCCCCAAAGCGAGGAAACCCATATTGCCAACGGTTGAGTAGGCCAGCATGCGCTTGAGGTTGGTCTGGGCGATGGCGACGACGTTACCGATCAGCAGGGAAACCACAACCAGAGCAATGAACAGTTGGCGCCAAATTTCGATACTGCCATAGCCACCATCCACCAGAATACGAAGAAAGAGGGCAAAGATGGCGATCTTGGGTACCGAGGACATGAACAGGGTGACCGGCGTCGGCGCGCCCTGATAGGCGTCGGGTAGCCACATATGGAAAGGCGCCGCACCAAATTTGAAGGCGATGCCCGCCACGACAAAGACCACGGCAAGCACGAGCAGAAAGTTCTGTGCCCCGACATTGATCAGCCCTACCGCAATCTTCTGCACATCCAGCGTTCCCGTCAGCCCATAGAGCAAGGACATGCCGTAGAGCAGCAACGCCGAGGCCAGGGCACCAAGAATGAAATATTTCAGCCCGGCCTCTGTCGCTCTGAGGTTATTGCGCTGGAAGGCCACCAGGGCATACTGGCTCAGGGCAAGCAGTTCGAGGCCCAGATACAGTACCAGCAGATTGGCGCCGGAAATCAAGATCATCGCCCCGAGCAAGGCAAAGAGCAAAAGGACGAAGACCTCGCCGCGATACAGCCCACGCCGCAGGAGATAGCGGCGGGAGTAGAGCAGGACCAATAAGGTCAGCAACTCGACAAAGAAACTTGCGACGTTGGTAAATGGATCCAGGCGCAATTGACCGTAGAAAGCCGCACCGCTCTGCCCCATCTCCAGCCAGGTCAGGACCATGCTCGCGAGCAGAGTGAGAATACTGAGGATAAAGGCAAGATCGCGCTGGCGTTGGCCGAAAAAAACGTCCACCAGGAGCACCACGCAGGCCATCACCAGCACCCAAATCTCGGGGATGGCAAAGGACCAATGAAACAAGGGATTCTGCATGCTGTCTCCTCAACCCGGGACTTTACTGACGGCCACTTGCTGCAGCAGGTGGGCCACGGAATGGTGGACGATTTCGAGGAAAGGTGCGGGCCATACACCCAAGAGAAGCACCAGACCGGCCAGGGTCCCGAGGACCAGGATTTCCCGCCCATTCAGGTCATTGAGCGCGGCAACCTCGGTCCGTACCACTCCACCAAAGATCACCCGCTTAAACAGCCACAAGGTATACCCTGCACCGGTAATCAACCCAGTCGCGGCAATGATTGCCGGCCAGGGGTGTACCTGATAGGTACCCAAGACCACCATGAACTCGCCAACGAAGCCGGAGGTGCCGGGCAGACCCACATTGGCCATGGCAAACAGCATCATCAAACTGGCAAAGATTGGCATGACATTGGCAACGCCACCATAGGCCTGGATCTCGCGCGTGTGCATCCGATCGTAGAGCACGCCAACACAGAGAAACATCGCTGCGCTGACGAAACCATGGGAGAGCATCTGGATGATTGCCCCCTCCATCGCGGTCTGGGTAAAGACGAAGAAACCCAGGGTCACATAGCCCATGTGTGCAATGGAGGAATAGGCAATCAGTTTCTTCATGTCCTGCTGCACAATCGCGATCAAGGCAATGTATACAATGGCAATCAGCGACAGCACGATCATCAACCAGGCCAATTGATGGCTGGCATCGGGCGTGATGGGCAGGCTCAGACGCAGGAAACCATAGGCTCCCATCTTCAACATCACCGCCGCCAGGATGACCGATCCACCGGTAGGCGCCTCGACGTGGGCATCCGGTAGCCAGGTATGCACCGGCCACATGGGAATCTTCACCGCAAAGGCGATCAGGAAGGCAAGAAAAATCCAGATCTGCGCCGTTGCAGACAACGGGGTTCGCTGAAAGGCCAGGAGGCTGAAACTGTCGCCACTATGAAAATAGAGATAGAGGAAGGCAACCAGCATCAGCACCGAGCCGAGGAAGGTATACAGAAAGAACTTGATGGTGGCATAGACCCGGCGCGGGCCACCCCAGACCCCAATGATCAAAAACATCGGGATCAGCATGGCTTCCCAGAAGACATAGAAGAGGATGGCATCGAGGGCACAGAATACCCCGATCATCAGTCCATCCATGATCAAGAAGGCGGCCAGATACTGGGCGATGCGATTCGAGATGTTGCGCCAGGAGGCAATCACTACTAGCGGGGTAAGAAAGCTGGTGAGCAGGATAAACCAGAGGGAAATGCCATCGATTCCGAGGAAATACTGGATATGTAACGACGGAATCCAGGGCACACGTTCGACGAATTGCATCGCCGCGCTATGCGTATCAAAGCCGGTGAAAAGGGGCAGCGTAACGGCGAAGGTTGCCACCGACACCAACAGGGATAACCAGCGTGCCGGCATAGCGCCGGCGCGTTCCCCAATTGCCAGGACCAAGAAACCACCAACAATGGGCAGCCAGATGGCGGCACTCAGGATGCCAAAGGAATGGCCCATTCAGACTCTCCAGATCATGAAATAGGTCATGAAGAGCACCAGTCCGATGATCATGACGAAGGCATAGTGGTAAATGTAACCGGTCTGCAGACGACGCCAGGACTGTGCCGCCCGCGCCACGAGATGCGCACTGCCATTGACCATGGCACCGTCGATCAGCGCCTCATCCCCCCAATGCCAGAAGCGCCGACCGAGGAGCAAGGCACCCCGGACAAAGACCCAATGATTGAACGCATCAAAACCATACTTCTTGCGCAACACCCAAGTGGCGGGAGTCAGGAGCGTACGCAAGCCCGCAGGAACGCCGTCATGCAGCAGATAGAACCAAGCCGCCAGGGCAATGCCGAGCAAGGCCAGCCAGAAGGGCCAGGCCTGCAAGCCATGCAGCAAAAAGATCCCAGCCCCGTGCCAGTGGGCAGCAATTTCCCCCACCGTGTTCCATTGCGCACGGATCTGCAGTGAGCTATCCAGGAAGCCGCCAAGCCCCACTGGCGCAATGAACAGCCAACCCGCCAGCAGTGCCGGGATACTCAAGGCCAGCAGAGGCAGGGTAATCACCCACGGGGACTCATGCAGATGCGCCTGAGTGTGCTGATCCATCCGTTTCTGGCCATGAAAGACGAGGAAAAACATGCGGAAGGTATAGAGGGAGGTCACCAGCGCACCCAGTACCAAGAGCACATAGGCAAAGGTAGAGCCGCTTATGCTCGAGTCTCCGACCGCCTCGATGATCAGATCCTTGCTGAAGAACCCGGCGAAAGGCGGAATACCGGAGAGGGCCAGACCACCCACCAGGAAGGTGAGGTAGGTAATCGGCATGTGTCGGCGTAAACCACCCATCTTGCGAATATCCTGCTCATTTTCCATGACATGAATGACGGAACCGGCCGCAAGAAAGAGTAACGCCTTGAAGAAAGCATGGGTCATGAGATGGAAGATGGCCGCCGAGAAGGCCGAGGCGCCGAGTGCCGCCGTCATGTAGCCCAACTGCGAGAGCGTGGAATAGGCAATGATGCGCTTGATGTCATTCTGCACCAAACCAATCAAACCCATGAACAGCGCGGTGATCGCACCAATGATCAGGATCAGGCTCAAGGCCGTGGCTGACTGCTCATAAATGGGCGACATGCGCGCCACCATGAAGATCCCGGCAGTCACCATGGTTGCCGCGTGGATGAGTGCGGAGATGGGGGTCGGACCTTCCATGGACTCCGGCAACCAGACATGCAAAGGCACTTGTGCTGATTTTCCCATGGCGCCGATGAACAGCAAAATGGCGATCCAGGTCAGTACCGACCAGGGATGGCCGGGAAGGATGCTCACCGTGTGCCCGACGAGGCTCGGCACCATGGCAAAAACCGTACGGTAATCGAGGCTGCCACAGTAGTGATAGATCGCCGCGATCCCCAGGAGAAAACCAAAATCTCCCACCCGGTTGACCAAGAAGGCCTTGAGCGCTGCCTGATTGGCGCTCTCGCGCGTGAACCAGAAACCAATCAGCAGATAGGAAACCAGTCCCACCGCCTCCCAGCCAAAGAAGAGCTGGAGAAAGTTGTTGCTCATCACCAGCATCAACATGCTAAAGGTAAACAGGGAGATATAACTGAAGAAGCGTGCGTAGCCGGGGTCGTCGTGCATGTAGCCAATGGTGTAGACATGCACGCAGAGGGAGACGAAGGTAACCACCAGCAGCATCACTGCGGTCAGGCTGTCGATGTCAAAACCGATGGGCACCGGCAGATTCCCGAACACCGCCCAGGTGTAGACGTTGCCGTAGAAGGTATGACCCTGCAGTACCTGCAGCAAAACAAACACCGCCAGGTAGAGGGCAAAGGCAACGCCAGCGATCGGCGCCCAATGCGCCTTCTCACGCAAGAACCAACCACCCAATCCGGCCACCAGCGACCCCGCCAGAGGTGCCAGGGGAATCAACAAATAGACCCAGATGGGTGGCAGGCTATGCAGCCAGTCAAAGATCCACATATCAGCCCCGTAAGTCGTCGATGTCTTCTACATTGATACTGCGGCGATTACGGAAATAGACCACCAGGATCGCCAAGCCAATGGCCGCTTCGGCGGCCGCCACGGTAAGTACGAAAAAAACGAACACCTGCCCCTGGAGATTGCCCAGGTAGCGAGAAAAGGCGACCAGATTGATATTGACCGCCAGCAGCAGAATCTCGATCGCCATCAACAGGATGATGACGTTTTTCCGGTTGAGAAAAATCCCCACCACCCCGATGGAAAACAGCAGGGCGCCAAGAATCAGCCACTGGGAAAGCGTTGGTGCCATCATTCCCGTGGCTCCCGCAAATCCACCATGCGCAGACGATCGCGCACCGCCACCGCCACCTGCTTGCCCACCGCCTGGCTCTTGGTATCGGGACGGCGACGCAGGGTCAAGGCAATGGCCGCGATGATCGCCACCAAGAGGATCACCGCAGCAATCTCAAAGGGATACAGATAGTGGGTATACAGTAACGTACCGAGCGCTCGGGTATTGTCGGCATTCGCAGGGATCGGCCCGGGTGCAGGGACACGGCCGAGAGGTGTGGTCCAGAAGACCGCCACCAGTTCGAGCACACCAACGATGGCCACCGCCAGCCCCAAGGGAAGATAACGCAGAAACCCTTCCTTCAGCTGGGCGAGATTGATGTCGAGCATCATCACGACAAAGAGAAAGAGCACCATTACCGCACCGACATACACCAGAATCAGGATCAGGCCAAGGAACTCCGCCCCCAACAACAGGAAGAGTGCCGCCGCATTGAAAAAGGCGAGCACCAGATAGAGAGCAGAATAGACGGGATTGCGGGCGGTAATGACCAGCAGCGCGGAAAGCAGCAGTACCGCCGAAAAAATATAAAAAAGGACGGTGGTGGTGAGCAGCATGGGCCTTTCTTTCTCTCCTAGCGGTAGGCGCTGTCAGTCTGACGATCGCTGGCTAGCTCCGTTTCCAGCCGATCGCCATTGCCAAGCAGACGTCCCTTATCGTAGAGCAGCTCACTGCGGCTCTCGGCGTGATAACTCAATACCCGACTCTCGACGATGGAGTCCACCGGGCAGGATTCTTCGCACAGCCCGCAAAAAATGCACTTGCTGAGATCGATATCATAACGACTGGTACGGCGCGTGCCGTCGCTACGCGTCTCACTCTCGATGGTGATGGCCAATGCCGGACAAACCGCCTCGCAGAGCTTGCAGGCAATGCAGCGTTCCTCGCCATTTTCATAACGGCGAAGGGCATGCAAGCCGCGGAAGCGTGGCGATTGCGGGGTCGTTTCCTCGGGATACTGGACCGTGAACTTGCGCGCAAAGAAATAGCGGCCGGTGAGGTGCATACCGCGCACTAGTTCGAGTAGGAAAAAGGATTGCAACCAACGGGTGACAGGACTGGCCATGACGTTTTCCTCAGCGCAGGATGGCCCGCAACGGGGTCTCGAGGGCAATGCCGACCACCACGATCCAGGCAATGGTGATGGGGATGAAGACCTTCCAGCCCAGGCGCATGATCTGATCGTAGCGGTAGCGCGGAAAGGTAGCGCGAATCCAGAGAAAGACGTAAAGCAGGAAGGCGGTCTTGAGCAGCAGCCAGATCAATCCTGGCACCCAGGTAAAGGGCGCAACGTCGAAGGGCGGATACCAACCACCCAGGAACAGTATCGTCGTCAGGATCGAAACAACAATCATGTTGGCGTATTCCGCCAAAAAGAACAGCGCAAAGCCCATGCCAGAATACTCGACATGAAAACCGGCGACGATCTCCGATTCCCCTTCGGCTACGTCAAAAGGTGCTCGGTTGGTCTCGGCCACCCCAGAGATAAAGTAGACCAGGAAGAAGGGAAAGAGAGGTAGCCAGTACCAGGACCAGAAACCGGCCCCCGCCTGGGCCTCGACGATCTTCGTCAGATTCAGGCTCTGGGCCAGCATCAGCACCCCAACCAGGGCAAAACCCATGGCAATCTCATAGGCCACTAGCTGCGCCGCTGCGCGCAGGGCACCGAGGAAGGCATACTTGGAGTTCGATGCCCAGCCCGCAATGATAATGCCGTACACTCCCAGACCGGCGACAGCCAGCACATAGAGCAGGCCAGCGTTCATATTGCTGATGGCAACGTCGGGCCCAAAGGGCACCGCTGCCCAGACCAACATGGCCGGCACAAAGGCCAGCACCGGCGCCGCCAGAAAGAGGAAGCGGTTGGCGTTGCTGGGGATGAGGACTTCCTTGAAGAGGAGCTTCAAGGCATCGGCAATGGGCTGCAACAGTCCACGGAACCCAACGCGATTCGGTCCCAGGCGAATCTGGATATACCCAATCACCTTGCGCTCGGCCAAGGTCAAGTAGGCCACTGCCAGCAGGAGCGGAACCAAGACGATGATGATCTTGATCAGCGCCCATACCGGCGGCCACCATGCTGCTTGGGTAAGATCGTGCATCCGGCCTCCTTTAAGCCCGCGCCCGCATGCTTGGGGTCTGCACCTGTAGGGCCGCCCCCACCCCACCCAAGGCCTGGGTCTCGGGATGACCCAGATCCAGCCACACGGCCCCAGCCGGAATCCCCGCATCCGCAACAACGGGTAACTGTATCCGTGCGCCATTGGCGGCACACAATTCCACCAATGACCCCACAATTCCCAGAGCTGCTAGGCTATCGGGATGCATGCGGCAACTGGACTCTCTTGCCAAGGGCGCCGCGCGCCGGACCAAGGGGTCCTGCTGATAGATACCCCAGTCACCGAGCAAGCGGTAGCCATCTGTAATCCCGCCTGGTACGGCGGCAAACTTCGGCTGCATAGCCAGGCCAGGAACATCGAGAGGGAATTCGCCCAAGGCCGCCTGCCATGCTGACTGCACCGCCTCGAGATCGACAAAATCGAGGCCCGCCAACTCGAGATGGTCGGCCAAAACCCGCAGGATCTTCCAGCCAGGTCGTGCCTCGCCGAGGGGCCGGACGGCAGCACGATAGTGTTGCAGACGACCCTCGTTGTTGAAGAAGCTGCCACTACTCTCGGCCCAGCTCGCCAGGGGAAGAACGATATCCGCGCAGTCCTCGGCGGCGCCAAGAAAAGTACTGATGCTGATGACACACTCCGCCGCATCGAGGGCCGCGCGCACACGCGGCGCATTCATGGCGTCGGCCTCGGCTTCGATGCCATGGAGCAGGAAGGCCTGCTTCTCGGACCAAGGGTCTGGGGCATCTTCCAGCGGCACGCCACCAAGCTTGCGCCCCGGCACACAGCCGAGCAACCAAGCACCGGCACTGTTGGCCGCTTCCGCCAGCCAGGAAATTCGTGCCCCCAGCCCTTGCGCGATGTCTGCCAGAGTAGCCAGGAGATCCGCCGCCTGCGGGTGCTGCAACAGGCCATTGCCGAGGAGGAAAACCGGGCTCTCTGCTGCCCGCAGGGCATTCGCCAAGGGCTGCAGGGAAGTATTGCGAGATGCGGCATTGCCACGCAGAACATCGCGCAGTTCCTGAACCAGGGCGAGATCGTCCCCCGCCGCATCCCATAGCTGTTGCAAGGGAAAGTTGAATTCCCGTTTGACACTATCGATTGCCCAAATCCGCGCCCCTGCCAGCGCCGCCTTGCGCAGACGATGGTTGGTCAAGGGCTGCTGTTCCCGCGGGTAAGCATGCCAGAGCACGATGTCCCGCTCCGTCTCCAACTGTTCCAGACTCATATTGAGCGCGGGATAGAGCGGCATGGCCGGATCAGCGCGGAAATCCGTCTGGCGCAGGCGATGCTCAATGGCCCTTACTCCCAGCGCCCGTAGCAGGGCCTGGAACAGATACAATTCCTCGTTGCTGGACTGGGCGCTGATAAAGCCCGCTATGGCGTCCGGACCCGCACGACCGATGACCTTCTGCACGGCGGCCGCAGCGGCATCTAGGGCCTCAGCCCAAGAGACCGGCTGCAGACTGCCATCAATGCGCAACAACGGCTGCTGCAGCCGATCTGCTGCCTGCAAACCGGCATAGGCAAAGCGCCCCTTGTCGCAGAGCCATTCTTCGTTGACGGCCTCGTTGAGCCGCGGCTTCACCCGCAGGACCTCCTTGCCGAGGCTCTGCACGTCGGTATTGCAGCCGGTCGAGCAGTGGGGACAGAGACTGCTACTATGTTTGAGCTCCCAAGAGCGGGCCTTGTAGCGGAAGGGTTTACTGGTCAGGGCACCGACGGGACAGAGATCAATCATGTTACCCGACAATTCGGAACGCACGGCCTTGGCAACATAGGTACCGATGGCCATGTGTTCGCCGCGCCCCGTAGCTCCCAGCTCGCTGATACCACCAATCTCAGTGCCAAAACGCACGCAGCGCGTGCATTGGATACAGCGGGTCATCTCGGTGGCGATCAAGGGCCCGATGTCCTTGTCTTCCACCACCCGTTTTTCTTCCGTGTAGAGGCTATGGGGATTGGCGTAGCCCATGGTGATGTCCTGCAACGGGCATTCACCACCCTGATCACAGATCGGGCAATCGAGAGGATGATTGATGAGCAGGAATTCCAGGACCCCTTGCTGGGCCATCTTCGCCCGCCGCGAACGGGTAGCGACCTTCATACCATCGCTGGCCGGGGTGGCACAGGCGGGCAGGGGCTTCGCCTGCTTCTCGACGTCCACCAGACACATCCGGCAGTTAGCAGCCACCGAGAGCTTGGGATGGTAGCAGAAGAAGGGGATGTAAATGCCAAGCTGTTGCGCCGCCTCCATCAGGGTGGTGCCAGCAGCAACCTCGATTTCCTGCCCATCGATCTCGATGCGTGGCATCAGGCAACTCTCCGTGCAGTATCGGCGCCCACGAGACAGGTCTTATGCCGCACATGATGCAGGTACTCCTCCGGGAACAGGCGTAGGGAGCTCGTCACCGGCGCTACCCCACCATCGGCAAGGGCGCAGATGGTGCGACCCTCGATCCGCGAGCCCACATTCTGCAACAGTTCCAGATCCGACTCCCGGCCCTGACCATTCTCGATGCGGTGCATGACGCGCCACAACCAACCCATTCCCTCGCGGCATGGGGTGCACTGACCACAGGATTCATGCATGTAGAAGCGGGTAATCCGCTCCACCACCTTGACCATGCAAACGCTATCGTCGATGACAATGACCGAGCCTGCGCCCAGGGCGGAACCCGCCTTGGCGATGCTATCGTAATCCATGGTCACTTCCATCATCTGGGCACCGGCGACCATGGCGGTACTGGTACCGCCGGGGATTACTGCCTTGAGCTTGCGCCCAGCGCGCAAACCACCGGCCATTGCCAGCAAATCCGCAAAAGGCGTCCCCATGGGTACTTCAAAATTGCCCGGCCGCTGTACGTGACCGGTCACCGAAAAGATTTTCGTCCCACCATTGTTCGGCTTGCCGAGTTCGAGAAACCATTGCCCACCACGGACAATGATGTCGGGCACCGAAGCAAAGGTCTCGACGTTGTTGATGGTGGTCGGCTGCCCATAGAGGCCATAACTCGCTGGGAAGGGCGGCTTGAAACGCGGCTGCCCCTTCTTGCCTTCCAGCGACTCCATCAGGGCCGTCTCTTCGCCGCAGATATAGGCACCGGCACCGCGATGTACCGCGAGATCAAAGGAAAATTCCGTACCGAGGATATTCTGCCCGAGCAAACCTGCTGCATAGGCCTCGGCAATGGCATCTTCGACAATGCGAATGGGCTCGATGAACTCGCCGCGGATATAGATATAACCGCCGCGCGCACCCATAGCATAGGCAGCAATGATCATCCCCTCGATCAAGCGGTGCGGTTCATAGCGCATGATGTCGCGATCCTTGCAGGTGCCAGGTTCTCCCTCATCGGCGTTGCACAGCAGATATTTCATGCCGGCGACCCCCTTGGGCATGAAACTCCACTTCAGACCCGTGGGAAAGCCAGCGCCACCGCGCCCGCGTAGGGCCGAGGTCTTCATCTCGTTGATGATCTGATCGGGGCTCATCGCCTCCAGCACCACCTTGCGCAAGGCCTGGTACCCGCCCGTACCTTGGTAGACCGCCAAGCGGTGCGAGTCGGGCAGTCCACGATTTTGCAGGGTAACCCCATTCACATAGGCTTCTGTCGTCATTTGTCCGCCTCCTTGCGCAATTCCGCAATCAGGGCATCCAGCTTTGCCGGAGTGAGATCCTCGATATAGCGATCCGCCAGTTGCATGACCGGCGCATCCTTGCACGCCCCCAAACACTCGACTTCCTTGATGGTAAAGAGTCCGTCGGCCGTGGTCTCACCGATACCAATACCGAGACGTTCCTGCAGGTGTGCGAGGATGCCGTCGGAATCATTCAAGAAGCAGGAAACACTACCACAGACGCAAAACTGGTGCTTCCCCACCGGCTGCAGATCGTACATGGTATAGAAGGTCGCCACCTCGAAGGCCTGAATGGCCGGCACCTCGAGGAGTTCCGCGACATGCTCGATGAGCGCGTCGGGGAGATAGCCATGTTCGTCCTGGGCAATGCGCAGGGCCGCCAGAAGCGCGGAACGGGCCTGCTCCGGTGGATATTTGGCACGTTCGCGGGCAATTTCGTCCAGAGATGATGGTGACAGCCACGCACTCATCGGTCGATCTCCCCAAAGACGATGTCCATGGTGGCCAGGATGGCCACCACATCGGCAATCATGTGCCCACGTGCCATCTCGTCCATGGCCGCGAGATGAGAAAATCCCGGCGCGCGAATCTTCATGCGGTAGGGCTTGTTCGCCCCATCCGAGAGCATGTAGATCCCGAACTCCCCCTTGGGCGCCTCAACCGCTGCATAGATCTCCCCAGCCGGCACGATCATTCCTTCGGAGAACAGCTTGAAGTGATGAATCAATGCCTCCATGCTGGTTTTCATTTCTTCCCGCGGTGGCGGCGCGACCTTGTAATCATCCACGATGACCGGGCCGGGATTCTGTCGCAACCAGTCCACACACTGCGCGATGATCTTGTTGCTCTCTCGCATCTCCGCCACGCGCACCAGATAGCGATCATAACAATCGCCCTCTTTGCCCAGGGGAATCTCGAAATCGAGATCGGCGTAGGCCGCATAGGGTTGAGTACGGCGCAGGTCCCAGGCCACGCCAGAGGCGCGCAGCATGGGGCCGGTAAAGCCCAGGGCAATAGCGCGTTCTGGAGCAACCACGCCGATACCCACGGTGCGCTGTTTCCAGATGCGATTATCGGTGAGCAGCGTCTCGTACTCGTCGATGTAGCCAGGGAAACGCTGGGTAAAGTCGGCGATGAAATCGAGCACAGAGCCCTGACGATTGGCGTTGAGCTCGCGCAGACGCTTGGCATCCCGATAGGGAGAGGTTTCGTACTGCGGCATCTGCTCGGGCAGATCGCGATAGACCCCCCCCGGACGGTAGTAGGCCGCATGCATCCGCGCACCGGAGACCGCCTCGTAGACATCCATCAGGTCTTCGCGCTCCCGGAAACAGTAGAGGAAGACCGACATGGCGCCCACGTCCAGGGCGTAGGCCCCGAGCCAGAGGAGATGATTGAGCACCCGCGTGATCTCGTCGAACATCGTACGAATGTATTGCGCACGCTGCGGGATCTCGATACCGAGTAAACCCTCGACGGCGCGGCAATAGGCGTGCTCATTGCACATCATCGACACGTAGTCCAGGCGATCCATATAGGGCAGCGCCTGCAGATAGGTCTTGTGTTCCGCCAATTTCTCGGTGGCGCGGTGAAGCAGGCCAATGTGCGGGTCGGCTCGCTCGATCACCTCGCCATCAAGTTCCAGCACCAGCCGCAGAACGCCGTGGGCCGAGGGATGCTGGGGCCCAAAGTTCATGGTGAAGTTACTGATTTCTGGCATCGTAGCGCCCCTCCTCATCACTGCGCACGATCCGCGGCACTACCACCCGCTCCTCCGTCTGGGTGGGCTCGTAGATCACCCGCCGCTGATCCGCGTCATAGCGCATTTCCACCGTGCCCACCAAGGGAAAATCCTTACGGAAAGGATGCCCAACAAAGCCATAATCCGTCAGGATACGGCGTAGGTCAGGATGGCCTTCGAAGAGGAAACCAAAGAGGTCGAAGGTTTCTCGTTCAAACCAATTGGCAGCCGGCCAGATCGCGTTGACCGAAGGGATCAAGGGCAGGTCTTCATCGAGAAAGACACGCAGCCGCAAACGTAGGCGGGTCTGGATGCCAAGCAGATGATAGACCACGGCGAAGCGTTCGCCTTCCCAAGTGCCATCGCCATATTCGGCGTAATCCACGCCACAGATATCGATGAGTTGGTCAAAACCGGCACTGTCCCGCAGCCAAGTGCAGCTGGCGAGGAAATCCTGACGCGCCAACTCCAGCGTCAATTCGCCATGGGCAATATCTGTCCGGCGTATCCGCTGCCCCAGCCCAGCCTTCATCTGCTGGGACAATGTTTCCAAGTCTTCCATCATAGGCTACCTGGCGATGGTGTGGGTGCGGCGGATCTTCTTCTGTAACTGGATCAGCCCAAAGAGGAGTGCCTCGGCGGTAGGTGGACAACCGGGCACATAAACGTCTACGGGCACAATGCGGTCGCACCCACGCACCACGCTGTAAGAGTAATGATAATACCCACCGCCATTGGCACAGGAACCCATCGAGACGACCCAGCGGGGTTCGGGCATCTGGTCATAGACCTTGCGCAGTGCCGGCGCCATTTTGTTGACCAGGGTACCGGCAACGATCATCACGTCGGATTGTCGTGGACTGGGTCGGAAGATGATGCCGAAGCGATCCAGATCGTAGCGCGCCGCGCCGGCATGCATCATCTCCACCGCACAGCAGGCAAGGCCAAAGGTCATCGGCCAGAGAGATCCAGTACGACTCCAATTGACCACCGTGTCGATACTGGTGGTCACGAATCCCTTCTCGAGAACGCCCTCTATTCCCACTCCAACGCCCCCTTCTTCCATTCATAGACGAAACCCACCACCAAAATGGCAAGAAAAACCATCATGGCGAGGAAGCCTGTCATTCCCACCGCATCAAAGACCACCGCCCAGGGAAACAAAAAGGCAATTTCCAGATCGAAGAGGATGAAGAGGATGGCTACCAGGTAATAGCGCACATCAAACTTGACCCGCGCATCCTCGAAGGCCTCAAAACCGCACTCATAGGGGGAGAGCTTTTCGCTGTCGGGCCGATTGGGTCCGAGCCTGCTACCCAAAAATAGCGGCACGATGCCTACCACCAGGGCGAGCAGCAAAAATATGAGCACAGGCAAATAATGTCCGAGCACAGGACCGGCCCCTCCAACAATGTCGTCAAAACCCCGGCAGGGTCGCTATAAAAATATTTTTCTCTATATAATCAAATCTCTGGAATACTCCAGGGACAAAAAAACAGCCACGCGGGCTGTGATTTGGTGCCGAAGACCGGACTCGAACCGGTATGGCTTGCGCCGCCGCCCCCTCAAGACGGTGTGTCTACCAATTTCACCACTTCGGCAAGTGGATCAAAACTTTCTCATGCCCCGCCAAAGACGTCAAGGCTTGCCAATAGCAGATTTTGTGCTCGCCGCTGGTGCCAGCGCTGCGACACTTCGCGAGCTCGCGACAACGCTATGGGTAGTGGCTACCGGGCTCGTCGTCTGGGCCACCGCGCTGCTGCTTGCGCTTGCACTGGGGAGCGCGATACCCGCACCAGCCTGATGCGCCTCATGCTCAGATAGATAAGCCAAAGCCAGGCTATTGAGAAAAAAGATTGCCGCCAGGGCAGCAGTGACATGGCTGAGAAAATTTCCCGCACCTGCCGCTCCGAATACGGTCTGCGAACCACCGCCACCAAAGACCGCCCCAATATCCGCGCCCTGCCCCTTCTGGATCAGCACGAGACCAACCAGCACCACACAGATCAAAACCTGAAGAATCAACAGCAAGGTATACATAACTCAGAGACCCCGAGCCACCGCATGGGCAGCCTGACAAATTTGAATGAATTCCGCAGCCTGTAGTGAGGCGCCGCCAACCAGTCCACCATCGATATCGGCTTGGGAAAACAAGGATTGCGCATTACTGGCCTTCACGCTACCACCGTAGAGCAGCAAAATCTTGCGCGCGATTTCCGGACTCTGGACCGCAATCAGCCCACGAATGAATGCATGCACTTCCTGCGCTTGTTCAGGGCTTGCGGTTTTACCTGTACCAATCGCCCAGATCGGCTCGTAGGCCAAGACCAGATTGGCCTGCTGACCAGCACTGCCCAGGGCGGGCAAAATTGCCTCCACCTGACGGCGCAGGACCTCCTCCGTACGCCCCTGCTCGCGCTCCTGCTCCGACTCACCGACACAAACCATCGGGATCAGTCCGGATTGCAATGCGGCCTTGACCTTCTTCAGGACCACCGCGTCCGTCTCCTGAAAGATCTGTCGCCGTTCCGAATGCCCCACCAAGACGTAACGGCAGCCATTGTCCCGCAACATGGGGCCGGAAATCTCGCCCGTGTAGGCGCCATGCGCTTCCCAGAAGAGATTTTGGCCGCCCCAACGCAGGGAGCTTCCCTTGGCAACCTGATGCACTGCGGGCAATAGCGTGAATGGAGGAAACAAGACGACCTCCGGTGCGCCCGGTGCCAGACCAGCATCCAGAATCGCTTGGGTCAGATGCTCGGCATCTGCAATCAAGCCATTCATCTTCCAATTGCCCGCTACCATCATCGGCCGCACGTGACCCTTCCTTGGTTATCTATCATGAATTGCTGCTCGAGTGTAAAGAGTCCCCTCGCAAGGGTCAATTTGCATCGAATGCTCTTGCCCAGGACTTCAGACAGGCAATGGCTCGCCCACACAAGCTGCAATTTGCACCTGCAGCTCTGCCGCCACAGCTTGCGCCAGCGGCGCCTCCTCGGCTTCCACCATGATGCGCAGCAGCGGTTCGGTACCCGAGGCGCGCACGAGGAGGCGACCTCGCCCGGCAAGGCGCTCTTCCGCAGCCTGCAGCAACGCCTGTACTGCAGGCCGCTGCAACTGCTCCTTGGCGTCGGCCAGACGTAGCCCCAGCAATACCTGCGGATATAGCTCCAGGCTTCCACTGAGCTCATGCAGTCTCTTCCCCTTGCGCTGCAAGAACGCGAGCACCTGCAAGGCGGCAAGGATCGCATCACCGGTGGTATTGGCAGGGGTGATGATATGTCCGGAGTTTTCCCCCCCCAGGGGATAGCCCAGCTGTCGCATGGTCTCCAGCACATAGCGATCGCCGACGGCACTGCGCGCAAAGGGAATACCGCGCGCTTGCAGTGCGCGTTCCAAACCCAGGTTACTCATCACCGTACCCACCACGCCGGCCAGCTCCCCACGCTCTGCCATGGCCTGTGCCAGGAGCCAGAGAATGGCATCGCCATCCCAAGTCTGCCCCTGCGCATCCACCAGCAGGACGCGATCACCATCGCCATCCAGGGCGATGCCGATATCTACCTGCCGCTCGCGCACCGCGGCAATGATCGCGGCTGGGGCCGTAGAGCCAACACCAGCGTTGATATTGACGCCATTCGGCTGGCAACCAATCGTTTCCACTTGTGCGCCCAGCTCGCTGAACACCATGGGCGCCACTTTGTAGGCGGCCCCATGGGCGGCGTCGACGACGATCCGCAGACCGCGCAGATCCGCGCTGGCCGGAAAGGTGGTCTTACAGTATTCGACATAGCGACCCGCAGCGTCATCGACGCGGCGCGCCTTGCCGAGGTCCCGCGGTTGCGCACAGCGCATGGCGTGTTCGAGCTCTGCTTCGATGGCCTCTTCCACCGCATCTGGCAATTTGTAGCCATCCGCAGAGAAGAATTTGATCCCATTGTCTTCATAAGGATTGTGGGAAGCACTGATCACGATGCCAGCATGGGCGCGCAGGGTGCGGGTGAGATAGGCAATCGCTGGGGTGGGCAGGGGCCCGACGAGGAGGACATCGACCCCCGCAGCGGCAAGACCAGACTCCAGAGCTGACTCGATCAGATAGCCAGACAGGCGCGTATCCTTGCCGATGAGCACGCGCGGGCGCCCTAACGCGTCTCGGGTCAGCACCCGCCCCGCAGCCCAGCCCAATTGCAATACCCAATCCGCGCGCATGGGCATTTCCCCAACGCGACCACGCACCCCATCGGTACCAAAAAACCGTCGTGCCATACGTTATTCTGTCTCCTCCAATGCGTCCCAGATATCCAAGGCTTGGCGGGTGGCCGCCACGTCATGTACCCGATATACGGCCGCACGGTGTCGCTGCCGTGTCCAGAGGAGCGCCGCAACACTTACCCCGCCGCGCTCCGCTGCCCTCTCCAGATTGGCAAGCCGCCCCAAAAAGCCTTTCCGCGAGAGGCCCAGGAGAAGAGGTTGCCCCAAGCGCGCGAGCTGACCGATCCCACGCAGCAGAGTGAGATTCCCCGCGTCGTCTTTGGCAAAGCCGATGCCGGGATCGAGCAGGATCCGCTCCGCCGGAATTCCCATCGCCAGACAGGCGTCCCGCCGGGCAGCAAGATAAGTGCTCACCTCTCCCAGCAAATCCTCGTAGACGACCAAATTTTGCATGGTCTGCGGCGTGCCGCGCATGTGCATCAAACAGACATCCAAGTCTAATTCCGCAACCGTCGTCAAGGCATCCGGATCAAAGGTCAGGGCGCTGACATCGTTGATCAGGGTCGCACCCAAGGCGTGGGCGGCGCGCATGACCGTCGCCTTGCGCGTATCGATGGAGATTGGCAGGGGAATCTCGGCGCGAATGGCGGCCAAGGCCGGTAGGAGGCGGTCCAGCTCTTCGTCCACCGATAATTCCGGCGCCCCGGGGCGCGTGGATTCCGCCCCCAGATCCAGGAGATCTGCACCCTCCTCCCAAAGTTGCCGGGCATGCGCCAGGGCTGCCGCTACCGAGTTATGGCGCCCACCGTCGGAAAAGGAATCCGGCGTGAGATTGATGATCCCCATAATACAAGAACGCCCCTGAAGCCAGGGGCGCCGTTGTGCTACAGAGGCCGTGCTCAAACGGGATGCTCTCCAGGGTTGAGCTTGGGCAGATTGCCGGGCAAGTGATCTGGTGGCGTACCAACACTACCACCGCTGACCGCCGGGGTACCGGGGTTGCTGTCCTGCGGCGGACGTGGATCGTGACCAGCCATCAGATCATTGACCTGCCCCGCGTCCAGCGTCTCAAACTTGAGCAATGCCTGCGCCATGTGCTCGACAATCTCACGGTTTTCTTCGATGAGCTTGCGCGCCACTTGATAGCGCTCCTGGATGATCCCCCGCACCTCTTCATCCACGGTTTGCGCCGTGTGCTCCGAGACGCTGCTGTGCTTGGTGACCTCCCGACCGAGGAACATCTCCTCTTCCTTCTCTCCGATCACCATCGGGCCGATCGTTGACATACCCCATTGCGTGACCATCTTGCGGGCAAGATCCGTCGCGCGCTCGATGTCATTACCCGCGCCAGTGGTCATCTGGTTGAGGAAGACTTCCTCCGCAATCCGACCACCCATGAGAATCGAGATGTTGTGCAAAATCTCCTGGCGCTCGTAATTGAAGCGATCCTCCGTAGGAAGCTGCATGGTCAGACCCAGGGCACGGCCACGTGGGATGATGGTCACCTTGTGCACTGGATCGGTCCCCGGCAGCAGCTTGGCCACCACGGCATGTCCAGACTCGTGGTACGCCGTCGTCTCGCGCTGTTTATCGCTCATGACCACCGATTTGCGCTCGGCGCCCATCATGACCTTGTCCTTGGCGTCTTCAAAGTCATGCATATCGACCAGCCGCTTGCTCTTGCGAGCCGCCATCAAAGCTGCCTCATTGACGAGGTTGGCCAAGTCCGCGCCGGAAAAACCAGGGGTGCCCCGCGAAATGATCTTGGCATCGACATCCGGCGCCAAGGGTACTTTGCGCATGTGCACCTGCAGGATCTGTTCGCGCCCACGGATATCGGGCAACGGCACCGTCACCTGCCGGTCAAAACGGCCCGGACGCAGAAGCGCGGGGTCAAGGACGTCCGGCCGGTTGGTCGCCGCGATAACAATGATGCCCTCGGTACCCTCAAAGCCATCCATCTCCACCAGCATCTGGTTCAGGGTTTGCTCGCGTTCGTCATTGCCACCGCCGAGGCCCGCACCACGTTGCCGACCCACGGCATCGATCTCATCAATGAAGATGATGCATGGGGCATGTTTCTTGGCCTGTTCGAACATATCGCGCACGCGCGAAGCGCCGACGCCAACAAACATTTCGACGAAATCCGAGCCGGAGATGGAGAAAAAGGGTACCTTGGCCTCACCGGCGATAGCGCGGGCCAAGAGGGTCTTACCCGATCCAGGCGAGCCCATGAGCAGGACGCCCTTGGGGATCCGTCCACCGAGACGCTGAAATTTCTGCGGGTCACGCAAGAAGTCGACGATTTCTGCCACCTCTTCCTTGGCCTCTTCGACCCCCGCCACATCAGCAAAGGTAATCTTGTTGTTCTCCTCACTGAGCATGCGCGCGCGGCTACGACCAAAGCTCATCGCCCCGCGGCCACCAGCACCACCGCCCCCCATCTGGCGCATGAAGAAAATCCATACCGCGATGAGTAAAAGCATCGGGAACCAGTTGATCAGCAACGCCAGCAACAGAGACTGCCCTTCCGGCGGCTTGACCGAGATCTTCACGCCGGCGGCCAAGAGCTGAGGCACCAATTGTGCGTCGTTGGGCGGAGTGTAGACGCTGAATTGCTGACCTGAGCTCAGGGCTCCGGTCAGGTGGTTGCCATTCATGGTCACATCCGCGACCTGCCCCTGCTTGACGCTATTGACGAAGGTCGAGAAATTCATCGCCTGCGCGGGCGTCGAACTCGACGAGTTCAGATTCTGAAAAACGAAAATGAGAATGACGCCGATCGCCACCCACAAAAGCACGTTCTTGAAAACGTTATTCATTTCCTCACCTCCCCCACCGGGAGTTTAGACTGGGTACAGATACCCAAATATGCAGGATATTAGACCTCTGCCGGGATGCTGACAATAGCGCGTCATTCTGCGCTACCCAGCGACACAACACTACTGCGTTCCCCCAACCGTGAGGTCACGGATCTTCATGGTCGGCTGCCCGACGCCCACGGGCACACTCTGCCCGTCCTTGCCGCAAGTACCAACCCCTGGATCTAATTGGAGGTCATTGCCGATCATTTCAACCCGAGTCAATACATCAGGGCCATTGCCGATCAGCGTCGCCCCCTTCACCGGGCGGGTAATGCGTCCGTTTTCAATGAGATAGGCCTCAGACGCGGAAAACACGAATTTTCCACTGGTGATGTCCACCTGACCACCGCCGAAATTCACGGCATACAGCCCCTTTTTGACGCTGGCGATGATCTCCTGCGGGTCGTGCTGCCCGGCACGCATGTAGGTGTTGGTCATGCGCGGCATAGGCAGGTGCGCATACGACTCGCGCCGACCATTGCCCGTAGAGGTAACGCCCATGAGCCGGGCATTGAGACTGTCCTGCAGATAACCACGCAAGATGCCATCCTCGATCAACACCGTGCACTGCGTCGGATGCCCCTCATCGTCGAGATTCAGGCTGCCGCGCCGCCCTGCCAGGGTGCCATCGTCTACCACTGTCACGCCAGGAGCCGCCACCCGCTGCCCAATGCGCCCGGAAAAGGCACTGGTTCCTTTGCGGTTGAAATCCCCCTCGAGCCCATGCCCGATGGCCTCGTGCAACAGAATTCCGGGCCAGCCCGGCCCCAGCACGACCTCGAGACTGCCCGCCGGCGCCGCCTCTGCCTCGAGGTTTACCAGCGCCTGCCGAACTGCCTCGCGAGCGTAGCTTTCCGCCACATCACTGGTCACGAACTCGCGATAGTCATGGCGACCACCGCCCCCAGCACTGCCCTGCTCCCGTCGCCCATTCTCTTCGGCGATCACCGTCACATTGAGACGCACCAGGGGACGAAGATCGGCAGCCAGACTCCCATCCAGACGCGCCACCAACACCACCTCATAGCGTGCGGAGAGGCTTGCCATGACCTGGGCAACCCGCGGGTCGGCGGCGCGCGCTGCAGCTTCCAGACGTTCCAACAGGGCAATCTTGTCGCGGTTGTCGATACTCGCCAGCGGATCCGTGCCGGGGTAGAGCTGCAAGCCGCGCTGCGAACGCCATTGCAAGGCGCGTTCCTGGCCTGGATGCTGCGCAATGCTTCGCGCTGCCTCCGCGGCCCCGAGCAGGGCATCCACAGCGATTTCGTCGGAGTAGGCCAGGCCTTGGCGTTCTCCCTGAATGGCCCGCACCCCTACGCCTTGGTGAATGCTGTGGCTCCCGGATTTGACTACCCCTTCTTCTAAACTGAAGGCCTCGCTGCGGCTGTACTGAAAGTACAGGTCGGCATCATCGAGGGCACGCCGACTCAGGCGGCCAAAGATGCGATCCAGTGCCACTTCATCGATTCCTGCGGGTTGCAGCAGGTTTTCCCGGGCGAGGTCGAGGGCGTGTTCGGTCATCGAGTACATCTCCTACGCAGTGATGTTTGTGAGTATGCGCCGCCCTCGGTTATAGAACAAGTCTAAATTTATTTGAGCAGCATATACACCAAATATCCCCAGGACATCCACAGCTTGTCAACACTATATATAGTGTTGACACTGGGGTCTTGATAACTATATTTTGTGCCTGTTCACCCAGGAGGACGACATGCCCAGTACCGCCAAAGCCATCATCGCAGATCAACCCCAATCCAATCACCGCGTCATTCGCCGCAATGGTACCCTCGTCGCTTTCGATGCCAGCAAGATTCAGGTAGCTATGAGCAAGGCCTTTCTTGCGGTGGAAGGGAACCATGGTGCTGCCAGTGCCCGGGTGCGTGAGCAAGTCGCCCGCCTCACGGAGCAGGTCATCAACGCCCTGGCCCGGCGCCAGCCCGGCGGCGGTACCTTTCATATCGAAGATATCCAGGACCAGGTCGAGCTGGCACTCATGCGCGCGGGGGAACATGAAGTCGCCCGCGCTTATGTGCTGTATCGGGAAGAACGGGCGCGGGAACGGGCGCAACGACATCAGCAGGCAGCGGAGAGCAGTGCGGAGCTGCAGGTACGACAGGCGGATGGCAGCAGCAAAGCGCTGGATCGGCAGCGTCTGCGCGCCGTGATCGAAGAGGCCTGCGCCGGCCTCGGGGCAGCGGTATCAGTAGAGGCCATCCTGCAATCCACCTTCAAAAACCTCTACAATGGAATCAGTGAAGAGGAACTGTTCCAGGCCCCCATCCTCGCGAGCCGCATCCTCATCGAACGCGACCCTGCCTATGCCTATGTTTCCGCTCGACTGCTCCTCGATCGGATTCGGCGCGAAGTCATCGGCGAGGCCTGTACTCAGGCGGAGATGGCGGAGCGCTACGGCGAATATTTCCGCGACTATCTGGCAACGGGCATCGCGCAGGAACTGATTGACCCGCGCCTGGAGCAATTTGACCTGGAGCGCATCAGTGCGGCGCTACGGCCAGAACGTGACCTGAACTTTCAGTACCTGGGTCTGCAGATCCTCTATGATCGCTACTTTTTGCATGTACGCGAGCGGCGCATCGAGCTGCCCCAAGCGTTCTGGATGCGGGTTGCCATGGGCCTGGCCGTCGAGGAAATCGACCGGGAGGAGCAAGCCATTGCCTTTTATCAGGTGCTTTCCCAATTTGATTTCGTCAGTTCCACTCCCACCCTGTTCAATTCCGGCACCCTGCGGCCGCAGTTGTCGAGCTGCTTCCTCACCACCGTGGCAGATGATCTCGACGGCATCTACGAGTCCATCAAGGATAATGCCCTGCTCTCCAAGTACTCTGGCGGCCTAGGCAATGACTGGACGCGGGTCCGTGCCCTCGGCTCCTACATCAAGGGCACCAATGGCAAGAGCCAGGGCGTTGTGCCGTTCCTCAAGGTCGTGAATGACACCGCCGTTGCCGTCAATCAGGGCGGCAAGCGCAAGGGTGCGGTCTGTGCCTACCTGGAAACCTGGCATCTGGATATCGAGGAATTCCTGGAGCTGCGCAAGAACACCGGCGATGATCGACGACGCACGCACGACATGAATACCGCCAATTGGATCCCCGATCTGTTCATGGAACGGGTCGAAGCGGGCGCCGATTGGACCCTATTTAGCCCCAACGATGTTCCCGACCTGCACGACCTGACCGGAGCGGCCTTCCGCGCGCGCTACGAGGCCTATGAGCGGATGGCCGATGCCGGCGAGATCGGCCTCTTCAAGCGCATTCCAGCGCTGCAGCTCTGGCGCAAGATGTTGACCATGCTCTTCGAGACCGGGCATCCCTGGATCACCTTCAAGGATCCCTGCAACCTGCGCAGCCCGCAGCAGCATGTTGGTGTGGTACATAGCTCCAATCTCTGCACCGAGATCACCCTCAACACCAGCGACAAGGAAATTGCCGTCTGCAATCTGGGGTCAGTCAACCTGCTTGCCCATTTACGCCTGCCTGCGGGGCAAAACACCGACATGCTGCGCACAGAAATGGATGCAGAGGAAATTCTCGCTTACATCGACACCGAAAAATTGGCGCGGACCATCGCGGTGGCGATGCGCATGCTCGACAATGTCATCGACATCAACTACTACGCCCTCGGCAAGGCACGCAATAGCAACCTGCGTCACCGGCCCGTGGGTCTGGGGCTGATGGGCTTCTCCGACGCCCTCCTCGCCCTGCGCATTCCCTATGCCTCTGCGGCAGCCGTGCGCTTCGCCGACATCAGCCAGGAATTGATCAGCTACCACGCCATCGATGCCTCGGCCGATCTCGCTCGGGAACGCGGCGCCTACCAAAGTTTCCCGGGCTCGCTGTGGAGCCAAGGGATACTGCCGATCGATAGTATCGAGATTCTGGCACAGAGCCGCAGCGAAGGGGTGGATGTCGACCGCAGTCAGCAACTCGACTGGTCAGGCCTGCGGGAGAAAGTCCGCGCGGGCATGCGCAACAGCAACTGCCTAGCCATTGCCCCGACAGCGACCATTTCCAACATTGTTGGCGTCAGCCAGGGAATCGAACCGATCTACCAGAACCTCTACGTCAAATCCAACCTCTCCGGCGAATTTACCGTGGTCAACCAGTTTCTCGTCGAAGATCTCAAGCGTCTGGATCTTTGGGACGAAGTCATGGTCAACGATCTCAAGTACTTTGACGGCTCGGTTCTGCCCATCGATCGCATACCCGCTGCGCTCAAGCCACTATACGCCAACGCCTTCGAGACGGACCCGCAGTGGCTCATCGAGGCGGGCGCGCGGCGGCAAAAATGGCTCGACCAATCGCAAAGCCTGAACCTGTATTTTGGCCAGCCCTCTGGCAAGAAGATCGACGAAACCTATCGTCTGGCCTGGCGCCGCGGTATCAAGACCACCTACTACCTGCGGTCCCTGGGCGCGACGGCTGCCGAAAAATCGACGGTGCAGACCGGCACCCTGAATGCCGTACCGGGCAGTCTCAAGGCTTGTGCCATTGACGATCCCACCTGCGAAGCCTGCCAATAAGACGAGAAATTGGAGATAAACCACATGTTAGAATTCAACGACGAGAGCACGAGAAAAGTCACCATGCCCGCTTACCACGAGAAGCCCGGTGCAGGGGATATTGGCATCCAGGCCAACAGCTTTGCCCGTGTGCGGGCTGAGGATAAACGCATCATCAATGGCCAGGCCGACGTGAATCAGCTCGTGCCCTTCAAGTATCAATGGGCCTGGGACAAGTACTTGGCGGCCTGCGCCAATCACTGGATGCCGCAGGAAGTGCAGATGGCGCGGGACATCGCGCTATGGAAGGATCCCAAGGGGTTAAGCGATGATGAGCGGCGCATCATCAAACGCAATCTCGGATTTTTTGTGACCGCCGACAGCCTTGCCGCCAACAATATCGTGCTGGGTACCTATCGCCACATCACCGCGCCGGAATGCCGCCAGTATCTGCTGCGCCAAGGCTTTGAAGAGGCGATTCACACCCACGCCTATCAGTACATCGTCGAGTCGCTGGGTCTGGACGAGGGCGAAATCTTCAATATGTACCATGAGGTACCCTCGGTGCGCGCAAAGGATGATTTTCTCATTCCCTTCATCGAGGTACTCGCCGATCCGAATTTCAAGACGGGGACCACAGAAAATGATCAGCTGCTCCTGCGCTCGCTGATCGTCTTCGCTACCATCATGGAAGGCATGTTCTTCTATGTGGGCTTCAGCCAGATCCTCGCCATGGGGCGGCAGAACAAGATGGTCGGCGCGGCCGAGCAATACCAGTACATCCTGCGCGACGAGTCCATGCACTGCAATTTTGGTATCGATATGATCAATCAGATCAAAATCGAGAATCCGCACTTGTGGACCGAGGAATTTCAGGAAGAAATCATCCGCCTCATTCGACACGGCGTGGAGCTGGAATGCGCCTATGCCGATGACACCATGCCGCGCGGCGTGCTTGGCCTGAACGCACCGATGTTCAAGGACTATGTCCACTTCATCGGCAACCGGCGGCTGAGTCAGATCGGCCTCAAACCGCAGTGGGAAGGTATCCAGAATCCATTCCCCTGGATGAGCGAAATGATGGATCTGAAGAAGGAAAAGAACTTCTTCGAGACGCGGGTCACCGAATATCAGACAGGCGGCGCGCTGAACTGGGATTGAGCCGAAGTCTGAGGATATTGCGAAAGCGGCACGCGGAGCGCTATCATAAGCGTTCTTCGGTGACTGTAGCTCAGTAGGTAGAGCCCCGGATTGTGATTCCGGTTGTCGTGGGTTCGAGCCCCATCAGTCACCCCATACAAAACAAGGTCTTAGGATGCTTTCTAGGGCCTTTTTTCATACCAATCGAAACAACGGGCGTAAAGGGTCCCGGAGCCCGGGATCAGCGGCACTGGCAGGGTTCGATGAACGCAACGGAAAAGCGCAAATTCCTCAAGGCATTAAAGTACAGTGCTGCCATCGCCTTTAGCGTCTGGTTGCTCTTCACCCTCGGCTGTTTCTGGGAGTGCAGCATCGGAGTAGCCCTGCTGAGCTCTGCCTACGCTTTTATTTTTATCCTGTTCATTGGCTTCCTGCCAGTCATTGCCACCTTTGCGCACAGCTTGGGGGAATAAAAGCACTGCACGCTCGCTGCAGGACTCCGGCTCCATTTCCACGACAACCAAGTTCTAGCATAGTTCGCACAGAAACTGCGCTTGTCATAAAAAGTTCATCAAAGTTTCATCATTCTGTCATATTTTGGCGCTAACATGCGGCATTAAATATTATCCGCTAAGAGGTCCAAATGCGCCGCTTCCGTAATTTCTTGCTCGCGATCCGGAGCATGTGCTTTCCAGCCCTCACCATGCGTGGTCACTACAACAACTGGCTGATGCTCCAGTATGCCTTCTGAGGTGCCTTCGGCCGCCGGCCTGAGCGTGCAGAAACTCAGCGTCGAGCTTGGCGGCCGGCCGGTTTTGGCGGATGTGAGTCTGGAGCAGGAAAGCGGCAGTTACGCCTGTCTGCTGGGGGAGTCGGGTTCTGGCAAAAGCACGCTGCTGGCAGCCATTGCGGGGCTCTTGCGTCCCCAGCGAGGGCGGATTGCCATTGCTGGCGATACCGTGGGAGACGAGCGGATCTGGCTGGCCCCGGAAAAACGGGGGATTGGCATGGTCTTTCAGGATGCCGCCCTTTGGCCGCACCTCAGCGTCCTCGACAATGTGCTGTATCCGTTGCGGGCACGTGGCCTGGCGCGGGACCGCACACGCGCCCAGGCGCTGTTGGAGCGCATGGCGATTCCTCTGGCTGCTGCCAAGCGTCGCCCGCATGAGTTGTCTGGCGGTCAACAGCAGCGGGTGGCCATCGCCCGCGCCATCATCGCCAAGCCCCGTATCGTACTCTTGGACGAGCCCCTGTCAGCCCTGGATCATGGCGTGCGCGAAAATCTGCGGGAGTTTCTCCATGGTCTGTTTCGGGATGAAGGCATCACTGCCCTGCACGTTACGCACGACCCGAGCGAGGCGTTCTACCTGGGGGCCAAAGTTGGCGTCCTGAATGCCGGACGTCTAGAGCAGTGGGATAGCCCAGAAGCTCTCTACCAGCGCCCGAACAGCCTGATCGTTGCCCGCCTAGGTGGCTCGGTCCGCGCCCTGCAGGTTCCCGTTCTCGAACATCAGCGCGAACAGGCCTTGCTGCACTGGGAGGGGCAGCGCCTGCAAGTGCCCGCTGCCCGCACCCTCAATGGCGCCACCCGTGCCACGCTGCTCCTGCGCCCTGGAGATATTGAGATCGAGCCCAGCGATGGCGCTGGCGCAACGGCAACGGTGCATCATGCCCATTGGCACGATGGTCGTTATCTCTTGGCACTGCAGACCAGCGACGGCCAGGAGTTCCTTGCCTATTCCCGCGATGGAGCCCTGGGCCCTCGCCGTTGGAAAATCCGCCAGCAACACGGCTGGTGTATTCCGCAATCCACCCCCTCTACCAAGGAGTCATCATGAAACGCGCCCTGCTCGCCCTGATGGGTTTGGCCTTTGCCGGTTCGGCCTCCGCCGCTACCCTGACCCTGTACAGTGCTGCCCCGGCCACCCTGGCCAAGGCCTTGGCCCGGGACTTCAGCAAGAAGACCGGTGACCATGTCGAAGTCTGGACCTCCAGCACCGGTAAGGTCATGGCCCGACTGGCCGCCGAGGCCAATCATCCCCATGCCGACGTGGTGATGGTCGCGGGATGGACTGCGGGTCTGGACCTCGCTAAGCAGGGCATGGTCTTCAACTACCGACCGTCAGCCATCGAGAAGACCTTGGTGGCACCTGCGCAAGAAAATGCGTCCTTCCTGCCCTATGGTCTGGATACGGTCTCCATGGTGATGAATACCAAGGCCCTGCCCAAAGGGGCCAAGTTGCCCGACAGTTGGTTTGCCCTGACCCAGCCCGAGTGGAAGGACCGCATCACCGCCCCCAATCCGCTGCTCTCGGGCACGGCATCCAGCTTCCTCGTCGCCTTCATCGAAAAATACGGGAATCATGGCTGGCAGTATCTGCAGCAGCTCAAGGCCAATGGCACCGTCTGGCCGGGTACCAACCATGCCGCACTGTTGCCCGTGCTCGCGGGTGAGCGTAGCGGCATGCTGGAGTGTGTTGGGCACGCGGCGGTGGCAGCCAAGGTGCAGGGCAACTCCGTCGACCTGATCTACCCCAAGGAAGGCACCCTGATCATCCCTCGCCCCATCCTGATCCTGAAATCGGCGCCGAACAAGAAGCTGGCCGAGGCCTTTGTGAACTTTGCCCTGTCACCGGCGGGTCAAAAACTGGTCGCCGAGAACAATCTCTATCCCGCCCGTGCAGGGATTCCGGCCAAGGCGGTAATGGCCAAGATCGGTAGCTTCCCGACCTGGAAGGTGAACTGGACCCAACTGGCGGCCCAGGCACCGGGCGTCGAGGCCCAATTCAAGAAGGACATCCTCGGCCAGTGAGCCGTCTGCTCAATCATCTGCTGGTCTATCTGATCCTGGGGGTCTTGGTACTGGCCCCCTTGCTCAGCATCCTCTACGAGGCCCTGCAGCCCGATGCCACCCACAGTCATGGCGTGGCCTTGCTGCAGTTGGGGGTAGACCGGCATTTTCTTACGGCCCTCTCGGGAACCCTCGGGATGGCGGGTTTGGCGGTGCTCTTTGCTCTGCCCATGGGGCTGGGCCTCGCCCTCTTGCTGTTTTATGCCCCCCCGCGCTTCACGCCCCTGTGGGAGGCCCTCATTCTGATCCCCTTTTTGATCCCGCCCTATCTCACCGCTGAGGCCTGGAGCCTTCTGGCCGGTCCCATGGGATTGATCGAACAGGTGATCCACGCGTTTGGCACCCCCTTGGAGCACTTTCTGTACTCCCTGGGGGGGATGGGGATGGTGATGGCGTTGCATCTCACCCCCCTGGTCTACATCATGCTCCGGGCCAGCCTGGAAAATGGCAATTTTCGCTTGCTGCAGGCGGCGCGGGTACATGGTGCCGGGCCGCTGGCGGCTTTTCGTCTGGCCATCCTGCCCTTGCTGCTGCCTGCCCTGGCGGCCGCCGGGCTCCTGGTCTTTCTCGATACCTCGGCAGAGTTTGGTGTGCCGGCGCTGCTGGCCGGCTATGCCGGTGTCCAGGTTTTGAGCACGAGCATCGAGGCCGCCACCAACGTCTGGCCCGTGAATTTACCCCGTGCGGCGGCCATTGGTCTGGTACTTTGCGCCATGGGGGTGGTGGTCTGGTTCCTCTACCGGCCGCTGGTGCAGAACAATCAGGGCCAAATCCAGCAGCGGCCCAGAGAACAACGGTATCTATGGAGTATGCTGCCGCTTTTGGCCTTCTTGCTGATCGCTGCCCTGTTGCCGCTGGGCGCGGTGATCGCTATCTCCCTCGAGAAGGCCCTGAGCGTGGGCCTGCAAGCGGGCAATTTCACCCTGCACCACTATCAGCATGTCCTATCCCACGGCTCGAGTGCCTTTGCCGCCCTGCGCACCAGCCTGGAACTCTCGGCCCTGGTCGCCGTGGCGGGCATGATCTCGGCCCTCCTGGCCGCGAACATCGTCCGCCGAGGAGGGCGCATCGCCGCCCTGGTGGATCTGCTTGCCACTCTACCCATGGCGATCCCCGGCGTGGTCCTGGCGGTGGGGATGATCCTGTTCTGGAATGCGCCGTGGAATAATCTGCCGATTTTTGGTCATCCCATCATCCTTGCCGTGGCCTATGCCACCGGGACCTTTCCCTTTGCCCTGCGCTATGCCCGCACGGGTCTGGCGCAGATCCCGCCGCACCTGGAACAGGCGGGCCGAGTGCATGGGGGTAGCCCCTTCTATACGGTCCTGCGCGTGCAAGTCCCCATCGCCTGGCCCATGCTGGTGGGGGGCGCGACGGTGGTCTTTGCCCTGTCCATGCGCGAGTTGGTCGCATCCCTGATGCTGCAACCCGCCGGAACCCAGGTGATCTCAACCTACATCTACGGCAATTTCCGGCAGGGCATCATCGGTGACGGTATGGCCATGTCGGTCATCGGCATCTTCAGTTCAGCGCTGATCCTCGGCCTCGCGCGTGGCGCGCTCCTGCGTCGCTGAACCCCGGTTCCATCAAAAAAGTGGTTGACCACGTCGTTGCGCCGCACCCTATCCGCCCTGAGCCTTGCCGCTCTGTGGGCACTACTACTGGCCGCCCAGGCCGTCCCCGTCTCTTTTCAGAGGAAAAAGCAGGTATACTCCGGGAAATTTGCCAAGCTGCCCCAAAACGACTGGGGTAAACTGGAGTAGATTGCCTTGCGCATGGGTCTCTGATTGCTGTGCTGCTGCTATTCATGAACGCCTTGAGCGGCTGTGCGACGGTGGGGGATGCCGTGGGTACCGCCGCCGATGGTGCGGTGGATGTGGTCGGAGCAGGGGTACATGCAGGCGCTGCCGTGGTGCGTACTACCACTTGAGCTCGTCGCGGTTCGCGAACAACGGGCGATTGCTTGTTCCCTGACCGGCGCCTCAGTAGACTCTCACGTCTTGCTTCACTCCTGTAAGGACAACGATGCCGGAGACCAATCCCGAGGATTCGGTGGGCGTAGTACAACCCCTGGATTTCCATGTACCTGAACCTCTCGCGCTGACCTCGGGGCGCACTCTGCCAGGATATACCCTGCGCTATGAGTGCTACGGCGAACTCAACGCCGCACACAGTAACGCAATCCTGATCTGCCACGCCCTATCCGGCGATCATCACGCGGCGGGCTATCACAGCTTGGATGATCGCAAACCCGGCTGGTGGGATACCATGATCGGCCCGGGCAAACCCATCGATACGCGACGATTTTTCGTGGTATGCAGCAACTTTCTGGGGTCTTGCCGCGGCTCGACGGGGCCAGCGAGTATCAACCCCGCTACTGGCGAGCCTTGGGGTCTGGATTTCCCCATGGTCACCGTCACCGATTGGGTGCAGACGCAGATTGCCTTGAGTGACTATTTGGGCATCGACTGTTGGGCGGCGGTGATCGGTGGCAGCCTCGGGGGTATGCAGGTACTGCAATGGGCGATTGATCATCCCCAACGCCTGCACCATGCCGTTGTGATAGCCGCAGCGCCGAAATTGAGCGCCCAAAACATTGGCTTCAACGAGGTCTGTCGTCAGGCCATCATGAGTGATCCAGACTTTCACGCTGGTCGCTACTACCAGGCGGGAGTCAAACCGCAACGCGGCCTGGCTCTGGCACGGATGATCGGGCACATTACCTATCTTTCCGATGATGCGATGGGAAAAAAATTTGGTCGCGAGACCCGCGGTGGCAAGGCGCTGTCCTACGGCTTTGAGGTCGACTTCGAGGTCGAGAGCTATCTTCGCTATCAAGGCTCACGCTTTGTCGACCAATTCGACGCCAATAGCTACCTGTTCATCACCAAGGCCCTGGACTATTTCGACCCAGCGGCGGCACATGGCGGGGATCTCGCCGCCACGTTTGCCGCAGTGCAAGCCAAATTTCTCGTGGTCTCCTTCAGCAGCGACTGGCGTTTTTCGCCGGAGCGCTCGCGCGAGATCGTCCAGGCCCTGTATACCGCCGGTGTCCCCGTAAGCTACGCCGAGATCGAGGCCCAGCATGGTCACGATTCTTTCCTTTTGCCGATTCCACAGTATCTGCGCGTCATGCGGGCATACCTGGAGCGCATCGCCGAGGAGCTGGCCCTATGAGCACATCACCATTGCGAGCGGATCTGCAAATCATTGCCGACTGGATCAGACCCAACAGTCGCGTCCTGGACCTGGGCTGCGGCGAGGGGGAGTTACTCGATTATCTGCAGCGTGAAAAGGGCGTCCAAGCTTACGGTATCGAGCTCGACGAGGAACGGATTGCCGTGGCGCTGCGACGGGGCATCTCGGTTCTGCAGCAGGATCTCGATAGCGGGCTGCGCCAGTTCGCCAGCAATAGCGTCGATACGGTGGTGTTGTCCCTCACGCTCCAGGCCGTGCACTATCCCCGCGAGCTCTTGCTCGAGATGCTGCGCGTCGGCCGCGAGGGTATCGTCACCTTTCCCAACATGGGGCACTGGCGCGCCCGCTGGCAGCTGGGCTTGGGGGGACGAATGCCGATGACCCACGTGCTGCCGCATTCGTGGTACGATACGCCGAATATCCATCTTTGTACCATTCGCGATTTCGACGCCCTCTGTCGGGAAAATCGCATCGAGGTGCGCGAGCGGATGGTGCTCGACGATCGTCGTCGCAGTACTGCGCCGAACCGTATCTGGCCAAATCTTCTTGCAGAACTGGCCTTGTATCGATGCGCTCGGCCAGACTGAGCGGACTGCGCAGGAGCCATCATGACCCTGGAACTGATCAGTTTTCCTCTCTGCCCCTATGTGCAGCGCTCGGTCATTACCCTGCTGCACAAAGAGGTGCTGTTCACCCTCACCCACATCGATCTGGCCCACAAGCCCGACTGGTTTTTGCAGATCTCGCCCTTGGGCAAGGTGCCCTGTCTGCGGGTAGACGAGCATACGGTGCTCTTCGAGTCGCAGGTGATCAACGAGTACCTCGACGAGACCCTCCCGCCAGCGTTGCATCCCGAAGATCCGCTGGAGCGAGCGCGCCATCGGTCTTGGATCGCCCTGGGGGGCGAGGCCCTGGGAGATCAATTTCAGATGATGGTGGCACAGGGGGAAGAACGTTTCACTGCGGCACATCGCCAGCTCTTCAACAAGCTGGAGCGACTAGAGGCAGCAATGAAGAATGGCCCCTTCTTCGCCGGCGAGCGCTTCAGCCTGGTGGACGCTGCCTTGGCGCCCTTGTTCATGCGTATGGAGATCCTGCATGCGTTGCGGCCATTGCCGCGCTGGGAAAGTCTGGGCAAACTGCGCTTGTGGACCGCCGTTCTGATGGAGTTGCCGGAAGTGGCGGGCTCGGTGCGGGCAGATTTTGCTGATCTGCTCCGCACCTATCTGAGTGAAAAGGGCAGCCTGCTGCTGCGCACATTGTGACGGAGGAAGGAATGACGGACCAGGATCTACCAGAGAACGCGCCTGAACCCAGCACCACCCACTTTGGTTACCAAGAAGTCCCGGAGACAGAGAAGGAAGGCATGGTACGTGGTGTTTTCAGCAGCGTTGCTGGCCGCTACGACTTGATGAACGACCTGATGTCCCTGGGTGTACATCGGCTGTGGAAACGCTATGCCATCGACCTTGCCCGCCCGCGCCCGGGGCAGCAGGTACTGGATCTGGCAGGCGGCACCGGCGACCTGGCGCTGCTGATGCACAAACGCCTGCAACCGCATGGCCGCATTGTCGTCTCGGACATCAATCCGGACATGCTCGCCGTGGGGGAGAGACGTCTGGCCGACAGGGGGGTGCTGGCGGGAGTGGAATTCGTCGAGGCCAATGCTGAGGAACTGCCGTTTCCCGATCAACAGTTCGACCTCGTCACCCTGGCCTTTGGTATCCGCAACATGACCCATCCCGAGCGTGCCTTGGCGGAGATCTATCGGGTTCTCAAGACCGGCGGCCGCGCACTGATCCTGGAGTTTTCCCACCCCCGTTGGCCCGGTCTGCAAAGCCTCTATGACCTCTACTCCTTCAATCTGTTGCCAAAAATTGGGGAAATTGTCGCCAAAGACCGCGAAAGCTATCAATATCTGGTCGAGTCCATTCGCCGCTTTCCCGATCAGGAAAGCTTCCGCATGATGATGGAAGATGCCGGCTTCGCCCGGGTAGACGTACACAATCTTTCCGGCGGCATTGTCGCCATCCACCGCGGCTTCCGTCTCGACTAAATTCCCGAGCATGAAGGGGATTCATCTCCCTCGTCAAAATTTTCCCCTTGAGCGCCGCCGGTTGGCGGGGCATCATGGCGGCAATTTTGGCAAAGGAGTGATGACATGACCCGGGTGCACAATCTTGGTTTTCCCCGCATTGGCCACAAGCGTGAGCTGAAGAAGGCCACTGAGGCCTACTGGTCCGGCGAGATCGACGGTGCCGAACTGGAGGCCCGGGGTGCACAGCTCCGGGAGCGGCACTGGCGGATTCAGCAGACCTGTGGCGTCGATCTGGTCCCCGTGGGCGACTTTACCTTCTACGACCAGATGCTCGACATGAGCTGCACCCTGGGTGCCATTCCCCCCCGTTATGGCTTCTCCGGTGGCCAAGTCGATCGCGATACCTTCTTTGCCATGGCCCGTGGTTCCAAGACCCAGCCCGCTATGGAGATGACCAAGTGGTTTGACACCAATTACCACTACATCGTCCCCGAATTCCACGCGGGCATGGATTTCCGCCTCAGCAGCAACCGTCTTTTTGCGCAGGTCAAAGAGGCCCAAGCCCTGGATCTGCAGGCCAAACCCGTCCTGGTCGGCCCCCTCACCTATCTGTGGTTGGGCAAGGAAAAGGACTTGGACAGCACCCACGGCGAGGTCGGCCATCGCCATGACGAGGGCTGCACCGGGCACGGCGAGGCGCCCCGCCACAGCGGCTTTGACCGTTTGAGTCTGTTACCCAAGATTCTGCCCGTCTATGCCGAAATCCTCGCCAAACTGGCGGAGCAGGGCGTTGATTGGGTGCAGATGGACGAACCGGCGTTGGTCCTCGATCTCCCGGCAGAATGGCTGCAGGCGCTGGACCAGGCCTACGCCCAGTTGAGTCAAGGGAAAACCCCCAAGATCCTGTTGGCCACCTACTTCGAATCCGTCGCGGAACATGCCGCCCGCCTCAAGGCCCTGCCGGTTGCTGGTCTGCATCTCGACCTGCGCCGCGCCCCGGCCCAGCGCGATGCCTTCGTCGCCGACTATCCGGCCGACAAGGTGTTGTCCCTGGGGGTGGTAGACGGACGCAACGTGTGGCGCACCGACCTCGATGCCGCCTTGGAACTCCTCGCCCCAGCCCACCAGGCCCTGGGCGATCGCCTCTGGGTAGCCCCGTCCTGCAGCCTGATGCATAGCCCGGTCGACCTGAGTCAGGAAAACGAGCTCGATGCTGAGCTCAAATCCTGGCTGGCCTTTGCGGTACAGAAGCTGGATGAGCTGCATATTCTTGCCCGTGCCCTCGATCAGGGCGAGGCTGCAGTTGCGGCTGAGCTGGAGGAGGCACGTAAGGCCGTTGCCTCGCGCAAGAGCTCGCCGCGGATCCACAACAGCACCGTCAGCGCGCGCTTGCAGCAGCTAGGTGACGACGACGGACACCGTGCCAGCCCATTCCCGGCACGCGCCAAGGCGCAGGCCGCGCGCTTCAAGCTGCCCCCCTTCCCCACCACCACCATCGGCAGCTTTCCCCAAACCCCAGAGATCCGCAAGGCGCGGATGCAGCATCGCAAAGGCGAGCTCTCAGCAACCGACTATCACCAAGCCATGGAGGCCGAGGTGGCCTTGGTGGTCAAGGAGCAGGAGCGCCTGGGCCTGGACGTGCCGGTACACGGCGAGCCAGAGCGCAACGACATGGTGGAATACTTTGGCGAGCAGTTGGCCGGCTTTGCTTTTACCCGCCACGGCTGGGTGCAGAGCTATGGTTCCCGCTATGTGAAGCCGCCGCTCATTTTTGGCGATGTGTCCCGTCCCCACCCGATGACCGTGGAATGGGCCAAATACGCCCAGTCCCTCACCAGCAAGCCGATGAAGGGCATGCTCACCGGGCCGGTCACCATCTTGCAGTGGTCCTTTGTGCGCGACGATCAGCCACGGGAACGCACCGCCCTGCAGATTGCCCTGGCCATCCGCGACGAGGTCAAGGACCTCATCGACGCCGGTATCGGCATCATCCAGATCGACGAACCCGCCTATCGGGAAGGCCTGCCCCTCAAGCGCAAGGACTGGGACAGCTACCTGGCCTGGGCTTCCCGTGCCTTCCGCATTTCAGCGCAGGTTGCTGCCGATGATGTGCAGATCCACACCCACATGTGCTACTCGGAGTTCAACGATATCCTGCCGGCTATCGCCGCCATGGATGCCGACGTCATCACCATCGAGACCTCGCGCTCGCAGATGGAACTCCTGGACGCCTTCGCCACCTTCAACTACCCCAACGAAATCGGACCGGGTGTCTACGATATCCATTCCCCGCGCGTTCCCAGTGTGGAGGAGATGGTGCAGTTGATGGAAAAGGCCGCCAAGGTCGTGCCGGCGGAGCGACTCTGGGTCAACCCCGATTGTGGCCTGAAAACCCGCAAGTGGGCAGAGGTCACCCCCGCGTTGGAGAACATGGTCCAAGCGACCAAGGAAATCCGCCAGCGCTTGGCCTGATCCAGCCTGGTAGAAGGGCATCAACCCCCGCGTTGCGGGGGTTTTTTTTCGGAACCAGCCCGTCATCGCACAGTCTAAGCGCCGGATAAAGCCAACAAAGAGAGCGAACGAATGCAGACAACACCAGCCGAGAACTCGGCGGAACCGGCACAAGCGGTATCGCTATCACCGTTCAAGAACCTACGGTATGACGTCCCGGCAGCCTTGGTAGTGGCCTTGGTCGCCATCCCCCTGTGTCTCGGGGTCGCCCTCGCCTCAGGTGCGCCGCTCCTCGCCGGCATCGTCGCCGGCATCATCGGCGGCATCATTGTGCCACTGTTCAGCAAATCCCCGCTCTCGGTGAGCGGACCCGCCGCTGGACTGACCGCCATCATTCTCGTCGCCATCCAGAATCTGGCGAGTTTTTCGGCCTTCCTGCTCGCGGTGCTCATCGCCGGTGGCATACAAATCCTGCTTGGCCTATTGCGCGCCGGGAGCATTGCCTATTTCTTCCCCTCCGCGGTCATCGAAGGGATGCTCGCAGCCATCGGTATCATTCTGATCATGAAGCAATTCCCTTATGCCGTCGGCGTCGATATCGGCCAATTTGGCAGTCAGGCGTTCGCCACCGGCAGCGGAGAAAATACCTTCTCCGGCATCATCAGTGCGCTCTCCCATGTCGAATGGGGCGCACTTCTCATTAGCCTGCTCTGCCTGCTCATCCTCCTGGTCTGGGATGCGGTACCCCTACTCAAGCGGCAGACCTGGTTTTCTGGTCCCTTGATTGCCGTCCTGGCAGGAACACTATTGAACCTCCTCTTCGCCCACACTCTTCCGGCGCTGCATCTGTCTGCCGAATACCTCGTGCGGTTGCCGGTCATTCACTCTCTGAGCGACCTGGGCAACCTCTTCCATTTCCCCGACTGGAGCGCCTTCCAGAAGCAGCAGGTTTGGGTGGTCGGCGTCACTATCGCTATTGTCGCCAGCCTGGAGAGTCTTCTCTCCATCGAAGCCGCAGACAAATTGGATCCCTTCAAACGACGCACACCGCTGGATGGCGAACTCGTAGGCCAGGGGATTGCCAACCTGCTCAGCGGTCTGATTGGCGGCCTACCCGTCACCGCAGTGATTGTGCGTGGCAGTGCCAACATCGCTGCCGGTGGCCGCAGCAAAGCCGCCGCCTTCCTGCATGGCGTCTTTCTGTTGCTGGCGGTGCTGTTGGCAGCAAGCGTACTGAACCAGATTCCCCTCGCCGCCCTGGCCAGCATTCTGATCGTGGTGGGCTTCAAACTCGCGCACCCGCGGGTCTTTCGCCATATGGCGCAATTAGGCAAGAGCCAATTCCTGCCCTTCGTCATCACGATCTTTACTGTGCTCTTTACCGACTTGCTGATTGGGGTTGGCATCGGCCTCGTCGTCGGCCTCTTTTTCGTTT
Source organism: Acidithiobacillus acidisediminis (assembly GCF_023277115.1). Lineage (NCBI taxonomy): Bacteria > Pseudomonadati > Pseudomonadota > Acidithiobacillia > Acidithiobacillales > Acidithiobacillaceae > Acidithiobacillus > Acidithiobacillus acidisediminis. The sequence continues at coordinate 935,279 of NZ_JALQCS010000001.1, read as the reverse complement.
TGCGTGCCAATTACCATAGCGCGTTGGATCTGCAAGAAACGGCGGCGGGAGAATACCTATTATGCCTCAAGCGAGAAATCACCTTCGTCAACAAGGCCCGTCTGGCGCGCATCCTGGATACGCTGCCCAGCGGTAGCTCGGTAACCCTGGACGGCGCACAGGTAGACTTCATCGATCATGACGTGCTGGAGGTGATTCGCAACTTTGAGCAATCCGCGTCTTTGCGGCGCATCCGCGTGCGCGAACAACATTTTGACAACCCGATATTGCAGAAAAAAGTCTAGTGGGTAAGGCGGGGGGACAGTTTGAGATTGCGCTCCGCCGCCAACTGTCTCAATGCTGCGGGATTGTTTCCAGCAGCGGTCAGGCGCTCCCACAGGGGATGCGGACCAAGGTTCATACCCGCGCGGAGCATGCGTTCGCGAATACCATGGCCTCCATCCCCCAGCGCCAAGTTCATCAATATCAGGGCATTGAGGTAGCCTTCAAGATCGCGCTGCTTGTGGGTAATGCGCAGCAGTTCAGCATACAACGGCAAGCGCAACGGCTCCTCTTGAATCGCTGCAAGGAGAATTGCGGTACCATAGTGGGGATCGGAATTTCGCGCGACCAGGGCAAGGGCCTTTGCCGCAGTCATGGGCTCCTCCAGCTCCGCTTCCGGAGAGGGGATGGGCATACCCATCTTTTCCGCGAGGACGAGAAGCTCCAAGTTGCCGGGATCGCGGCGCAACCCCTCGCCCACCCGCCGCGTCCACCAAACCTGGTCGCCAGGTGCGGCCCCCGCCTCGCCGAGACTATCCAATAATTGTGCATAGGCATTCAGATCTTCCAGGGCGAGGTAAGCATCCAGGAGCTGGTTGATCGCTCGACCATTACCAGGCTGCAAGTCTACATACCACCGCAACACCGTGGCTGCCTGGGAATAGTGTCCATACTGCATATAGATTTCTGCCTCTTGCAGCAGATCGTCGCCACTCAGCGCCTCTTCCTGCACCTCTTGCCCAGGTGCAGCGGGCACGCCTTGTGGCGCCGGCGCCGGCTCGACGGGGCGCGATCGCGGCGGCAATTCGGCCTCGGGCGAACGCTTCTTGCTCTTGCGCCGCCCAGTAAAACGGATGTACACCTCGATGGCGACCAACAGTACCACCACAATTTCCAGGATCAGCATCAAACCCTGCACGGATCACGCTCCTGATTGAACTCTGTACAGCTGAGCACTTAGTCGAAAACGAGAATTTTACCGCGGCGTGGAGTCGGGTCGGTATGGTCGTATGCCGTCGGGGATGAGTTCCTGACGCTCCGCATCCCGCCGCCCCATCTCTATCAGTAGCAGGCGCAACAGGGCAAGGACTTCTTGGTATTCCCGCACGTCGGTGCTGGTAAGGCGTAAACGTAGATCCCCATGCCGAAGATAGGGCGGGAGTTCCAGTTGTGCACGCTCCTCCGTCGCCAATTTATTCAGCGCTACCACGCCAGCAGGTTGATTCAAATAAGGTAATATCCGGTCTAGGTAGAGGTGGATGGCCTGCAACGGCTTGGGAATGCGCGCATCCATCAGCAACAACATGCCATTGGCATTTTTGCTCAAAATCTCCCACATGAACTGGAATCGTTCCTGACCGGGAATAGCGTAAATGTGCAAACGATCATTACTGGCTGGACAGTCCACCACCCCGTAATCCATGGCCACGGTGGTGGTCGTCTTTCCGTCGGCTACCGCTTCACTGTGCCTTGCATCCGTGGTAAGCGCTTGCGCCCCGAACAGTGTCTGCAGAACCGTGGTTTTCCCCGCACCCACATGACCGGCAACCAGGATTTTCTGTACCTTGCGCATCGACAATGAAGCGGAGGGATGGGTTTCCGCCCCCATGCTCGCTCAGGCAGCAGGCGCCGAAATTGCCTGCCCTACATATTTCCCAACCCAATGCTCAATATCCTGCACGTCGCGCAGGTGCCCATACAGACCGATGCGTGCCTCGAATTTTGTCACCGACGTGCCCACGCTATGCAGGGTGATCAAAATCGCATCGCCCCCAGAGGTGTAGCCCCGCAGCTCAACGGTTTGCGCATTCACCGTTTTGGACCCAGTAAAATGCATTCCTGCCGCCGGCAGGGCCCTTTCCGTCGCACTCTCTACCATCGCAAGAGAGGCAGGATAGTAAGTGTAATAGGGTACTGGATTGATTTGCGGCGCAACCGTGGAACTGCATGCACTCAGGAGGCCGGCCACCCCCAACCACAGTGCCACCATGACAAAGTTCTTTTTCATGCACTTATCCTCACTTCGCGGGATCTATAATCGAACCACAGAAGCTCGCAAATGCCTCTGGTTGCGCTATACTCGAAAGACTAGCACATTCCTGTGCGCTAGATCTAATTGCTTAGAAGATGCTGGGGGAGTCAATAAAATGGAAACAATTCGTTGGATGGCAGTGATCATCATCCCTATCGCCTTGGCCGGATGCGCCAATAATCCGTACGCCAGTAACGGCACCACGGCAAACACCACAGGTGGGGCGCTTCTCGGATCGATTGCCGGCGCGGTAATTGGCAATCAGACCGGATCTCCTCTGGCGGGGGCCGCCATTGGTGCAGGCTTGGGTGGGCTAGCTGGCTACGGAATCTCCCGTTCCCAGGAGCAGCAGGTCCCACAGGCGCCCCAACCAGGATACTATGCGGCGCCAGCAAACCCCACGCCATGCCCGCCGGGTTATACCTGCACGCCTACGGCGCCACAATACCAAACTCCACCCACCTGCCCCCCCGGCTATACCTGTACGCCAAACTGAGGACGGCAGGGCATTGACGCAACACAGCGCGTGGGTTCCCGGGCAACTTCGTTGGCAAGGCCGAGTGCCGCTTTGGCAACGACGAGGGATCATTATTTCTGGCCCCGGCTCTCTGCGCTGGGCACAGATAGAGGTGAATGGCGGCAAGATGCTCTTGCAGGTTCCCGCTGCTGCTTCCCGATCTGCTGCCGAGCCCTGCGAAGTGTTGCTGCATGCCAATGAAATCCTTGCCCTGAAGAGCGCACAGGGTAGCTGTAGCCCACTTCAACTGGATCGTCTCGGGGCAGGAGTAGAGCTACTGCGGCGCGAATGGATGCTCAGTCTATTCCTGTTTGGCCCAGTGCTCGGCGTATTTCTGGTCAACCTGATCTTTGGTATGCCCAGTTTCCTCTGGTGGACAGCGCTCGGGGTATTTTGCTTGTCTATCGCCATCATGGCGGGCCTGCTGCGACGCGATCTGCAAGCCATGCAGAGCTGGCTTCAGAGTCGACGCAAGCTTTGGGCGATGACCGAATAGCTGGGCCGGGCCACCATCTCCCCCTACCTTGGCTTGCAGATATCAAAAATTCCGTCTACCTTTCATTGGACTAAGTTCCAACCTTCGCGTACTGTGTCAGACGCATCATGAGCGAATTGCGGTCATTTGCAATGGGGGTGAAGAGATTCATGCAGGAGCCAGCACTCAGGAGCCTTGTCCGCTGGTCTTGCCTCGCCGCGGGACTTGCTACCTTGGCCGGCTGTGCCAGTGTATCCACGCCCCAGATAGCATCGACAGTGCGCAGTGCTCGCGCCGGCATGGCGTACTCCACCGGCACCACCTGCTATGCCCCATCGCCCAATTTACAGGCGGCATATAACCAGCCCTATGAGATCAATGGGCAATGGTACCATCCATTGCAGAGTGCCCAAGGCTATGCGCAGACGGGCATCGCCTCTTGGTATGACATCGCCTCATCCAGTCACGTCACCGCTATGGGAACAGCATTTCATGACAACCGACTGACGGCTGCCAGCCGCGTGTTACCTCTACCCACTTGCGTGCGCGTCACCAATTTACAGAATGGTCGCAGCATCCTGGTACTGGTGAATGATCGCGGGCCCTTCGTCCCCGGACGCATCATGGATCTGTCGATTGGCAGCGCCCATGCCCTGGGGCTCGTCAATCAAGGCACGGCATCCGTGCGGATCCAGGCGATGCAAGGCAACTTGCCGACGCCAACACCCTATCAGCCACCCGTCCTTCCGCAGTTGCTACCGGTACAAAACACCCAACCCGCAGCCCCGCCAGTCCCTACACCCATGCGTACCCATACCGACAACCCATATTCTCGCGCGCAATTGCGCTCCGTAGTTGCGAATACTTTTGCCGAGCAAGCAGTTCCCCAGGCACCGATCTCGACAACGCCGATCGCGCCGAAGGCGAGGCCAAGACCAGCTACCAATGCGGTGCTTGCGCGTCCGCAGTTGGAGAAGGTGATTTACTTGGTGAGCGCAGAGCCCATGCAACTGGAACAGGCAAAACGAGAAGAACAAAAACTACACGCCTTTGGCATTACCACCGCGCACCTGGTCCCACAATCGACGGGATATGCGGTGAAAATTGGTCCTTTGGCTAGCACCGACAATACGGCTGGCTACGTGCACAGCCTGCAACGGCTCAATTTGGGGAATTTCCAGCTCAGTCAGAAGATTGACGGCTAAAAAACGTACTCAGGCCTTCGCGCCAGTGCTGAAGATGGTGTCCAAGATGGCATCGCCCTGAAATTCGACCCCCATGAGACTATCCACCAAGAGTTGTCCACCGAGAACTTCAGGCGCAATCACCAAGTCCACCCCCGTTTGTCGCAAGCGCTGGAGGTGCCGCTGATTTCCCACCAACGCTACGGTCTTGCCGGGAATCTGCATTTCCTTTGCCGTCAGAACGATAAAGGCATTTTCACTATCGTCTTTGCGCAAAGCCAGAATTCCCAACGCCCGCATGGCGCCGGCGCGAAGCAGCACGGCCGGGTCGGTAGGATCACCAACGAAGAGGTCTTCCTCGGGTAGCCACAAGGGCTCCGGGCGCGCCGGAGCGACGACCAATACCTTCAAATGTCGCCGGCGCAGCGCACGATAGGTATTCTGCGCAAAGAGATTATCACCGATGAGTACATAGTGGTCACTCCAGTCGGATCTTTTCTCCCCCAGGAGCAGCCGCTGCATGCGCCCATTGATCAGCGGTACCACCACCGCAGAAATCGAGGTGGCGAAGACGGTAATTCCCAGAATGATAATGGAAATGACGAAGTAACGCGCCTCTGGACTCTTGGGAGTGATATCTCCATAGCCAACGGTCGACATCGTTACTACCGCAAAATACAGAGCCGATTCCAGCGATTTAATCTTGGGACTGAAGCCCGCCCCCAAAACATAAGAGCCAAATACTGCATAACTCATCAAGAGGACAATAGACAACGACGCAAAAAGAGTACCTGCGGCCACACTCGAGCGCGAGAAATGGCGGCGAAACAACAACAGGGCGAGCAGGATCGCGCCATTGAAAACCAGCATGGCCACACTGAGCCGCTGATAATGGTGGAGCAGGAGCGCCAGACTGACGGCGGAGATGATTAGCGTCAATGCCCAGGACAGGCGCGAGCGAAACAACAGCCCCAAGGCCATGATCAAGAGAACAATCCCTACCACCAAGGAGGGAATGGCACCCAAATCGGACATCACCGGCAGGCCAGTCAAGGTGCTGCTCGGGGTGATGACCGACAACTGCGGAATCAAAGATTGCAGCGCCGGGAGTGCATGCAGAATCAGTACCCCGCCCAGGCCAGCAACGGCGATCGCGAGGGGGATCTGTGGGAACCAACGGTCGAGGCGCAGGAACGATCGCGCCCGTGTCCCCCACCGCCGCGCACGCTGCCAGGGAGAAAAGTGAAAAAGCTCCGTAGCCCGGATCATGCAGTCATGATCCCGCTACGGAGCGATACCAATCAGGAATGATCGCTGGCATCATCGCTGGTGAAGGTGCTCTTCATCCCCATGACCATGGCAATGACCCAGAGCAGGCTGAGAATGATAAATAATGCATAAAACATGACGAACTCCTCGCTTATTGATCGTGGCTTGTGCAAGCATATTAGAGCATAATTATAGTTTTCGGTTCCGCGGCTAACAGCTCACCCAAACGCCTGGGCAGGATCGACTACGATATTGGTAATAAAGGTATGCAATTTCAGTTTCGGACGCAAATAGGACAAGATGGCTGCCTTGGCCAAGGGCAGCGCCTGCCAGGCGTTACCGCCACCATCCTCCACCACGGCAGCCACGGCAATCTTCGGGTGATGATACGGCGCCCAACCAATGAAGAGAGAATCGTCATTATAGATCGTGTGCCCATGGGCGTAGCCAATGGGCACCTCTGCCGTACCGGTCTTTCCCGCAACCGTAAGGCCTGGATAGGCTACCGTCTTGCAGGTTCCCGAGGTCACACAGGCGCGCATACCCGCGCGCACGGCGTGCCAGGCCACAGCGGAAAAATGCAGCTGGCGTGCGGCGGGGAATTGCGGTGTCTGGATCTGACCCGTATTGGGGTTGCGCAGCTCCTTGACCAGATGCAGGTAGGGTAAGCGACCGCCGTTGGCAATGGCCGCGACGGCGCGCACCAGTTGCACTGGGGTAACCAAAAGATAGCCTTGACCGATGCCCAGAATGACGGTGTCACCGGTATACCATGGGGCATGCAGATGATTTCGCTTCCAGGTAGGCGTGGGCACCAAGCCTGGGGCACTACCTTCCAGATCGATCGGCGCCGGTTTGCCAAAACCAAAACGCCACAGGGTCTGGTCCTGCAAATGGATGCCCATTTTCATCGCCAATTTATAAAAGAAGACATCCACAGACCAGGCCAGGGCCTTGCGCAGCCCGGTCTCGCCAAAGCCGGCACGATACCAGTCCCAGAAGACATGCCCACCCACCTTGATGTATCCCGGGCAATAGGTATGGAAGTTTGCCGGGATGATCGCTTTTTGTAGCGCCTCCAGGGAGTAGAAGGGCTTGATCGTCGAGCCTGGAGGATAGAGTCCGGCCACGACGCGGTTGTCGAGCGGATGATCGGGGTCATGCAGCAAAGCACGCCAATGTTTGGCGCTAATGCCATCCACAAACCAGTTGGGGTTGTAACTGGGCTTGCTGACGCTTGCAAGGATGGCACCCGTATTTGGATCAATGGCAATGAGCGCGCCGCGATAATGTTCTTTCTTCATCACCTGGGCGACGGCCTTCTGCACCCGCAGTCGCAGGGTGGTGCGTACCGTATCCCCAGCCTTGGGCGCCACCCGCCGCAAGGGCGCTACTGGATCCCCAAGGGCATTGACACTGCGGATATCGTAGCCGAAATGGCCGCGCAATTGCCGTTCCAGGGTATATTCCAGCCCATTCACGCCAATGGTGCGCCGATATAGATATTGCTGCGGATCAAAGCCCTGCAGATCTTTTTGGGTAACCGGCCCGACATAGCCAACCGTATTGGCAAAGAGACTACCGTAGGGGTAATAGCGATGCCAGCGAATGGCCAAGCGTACCCCCGGATAATTCTGCTGGCGGACGGCGAAACGGGCAACCAGCGCAGGAGATAACTTGGGTAGGAGAACGCGAGGCAAATAGGCTGGCTTATCATCAATGGTCTGCAGAAGATGCGTTACCATTTTTTGTGGCAGTGGGAAATCCTGTTGCAACGCCTGCAAAGTTGCGCGCAAATGCTGCACCTCGTCAGGAATCAGCTCGAGGACATAGTGGGCGGAATTGCCCGCCAAGATCTGACCGTGATCCGCCAAAATCAGGCCCCGCGGCGGGGCAAGCGGGACCATCGCGGTGTGGTTGGCACGCGCCAGCTGGCGGAAACGTTGATAATGGAACACCTGCAGCACGACCACCCGACCCAACAACAGCAAAAGTAGCGCAACTAAAGTCAGCGCCGCCCAACCCAGACGTCGGCGAAAGCGACGTGATTCGTCTGCGTGCGTTTCCATGTGCAGAGATAGAGGCTCCACAGGCGAAAGAGTTCCCTCACGCAACACAGATTCATCTCCGTTAACAGGGCCTGCGGGAACTTCCCTGCAGCCATTCCGTCTTAGCTTTCGTCAAACAAAAAGAGGAATAGCCGATTTATGACCGCAAAAGCCGTGAAATCCCGTTCCATTTTCCTGGGTGTCAGCACTGCCGTGCTTGCCCTCGGCCTGACTGCTGCTGGAGTGTCCTTTGCCGCCAATGAGGGGATGCCTATTCCCAAGCCCATACTGCATAGTCCTGGGCCGAAGATGGTACCCGTGCCCGACTTCAGCCCGATCGTAGAGAAATATGGCAATGCCATCGTCAAGATCGATGACTCGGATACCAAGATCGTTGGCGCTGGGCAAGGGCAAAATCCCTTCCCGAAGAACTCACCGTTTTACCAATTCTTCCGGAATTTCCCGGGTGCGCAGCCGCCCCAGAAGGAAAAGGAGGAAGCCTTGGGATCGGGCTTCATTATCTCGCCCAACGGCTACATCGTTACCGCTGGGCATGTGGTGCGCGGCATGCATCACATTGTTGTCACCCTGACCAATCATCATGCCTATCCAGCCAAGATCGTCGGCCTCTCGGTACGTTACGATACGGCCTTGCTCAAGATCGATGCTCATGATCTGCCCACGGTGCAACTGGGCAACGCCAAAGACCTCAAGGTAGGGCAGTGGTTATTGGCGATTGGTATGCCGTTTGGCTTCTACAATACCGTCACTCAAGGCGTGGTCAGCGCCCTGGACCGCTCCCTGCCCCATGACGATGAGTACATCCCCTTCATTCAGAGTGATGTGCCCATCAACCCTGGCAATTCTGGCGGACCGATTTTCAACATGTCCGGTCAGGTAGTGGGTATCAATGATCAGATCTACACCAATGATGGCGGCTATATGGGCCTGAGCTTCAGCATCCCCATCAATACCGCCATGCGCGCCGTCGATGCCTTTCTTGCGCACCAGAAATTGCGTTTTGGCTGGCTCGGTGTCGACGTTCAGGATGTCACCCCACAAATTGCCCAGGCCATGCACCTGAAAGAACCCGTCGGTGCCTTGGTCGCCAACGTAGAACCCGGGGAAGCGGCAGCACGGGCTGGGCTCAAGACCGGTGATGTCATCGTCACCTACGACCACAAGCCGGTCTACAGTGTCGGCGAATTGCCCCCCTTGGTTGGCGATACGCTGCCCGGAACCACCGTTCCCATCGGTATCCTGCGCAATGGCAAGCCAGAAACCATCAACGCCACGATTAGCACCATGCCCTCCAAGATGCGCCATGCCGAGATGCAAAAAACCGCCGATATTCGGCGTCTCGGACTGCGGGTAACGACCCTTGACGCAGCGGAGAAGAAGAGCCTGGGTATCCACCATGGGGTACTCATCGAAAGTGTCTATCCTGGCCCGGCAGCGCAGATCGGCCTGCACGAAGGCATGGCCATCCAGCAGATCGCGCAGCAGCCCGTCAATACTCCAGAACAGTTGGCCGAAATCGTCAAAGGACTTCCCGCCCACCAACCGATCTCCCTCTTGGTACGGCAAGGGCACAACAGCCTCTTTGTGGTCATTCATCTTTCTAAAGACTAAGGATCTCGGCCTATGCTGTTCCCCTTGCGGCGCCTGCGGGCGCCCCTTCTTGTGTTTGCCCTTCTGCCCCTCGCCAGCCCCCTGGCTAGCGCTACGGACCTGCAACCGCCGGCGCCGCCGATTCCAGACTGCAAAAGCTATGTGCTGATGGATTCTCAAACTGGCGCCATCATCGCGGAGAAGGATCCCAACCTACAGCTCCCACCCGCCAGTCTGACCAAGCTGATGACGGCTTACCTCACCTATCGCGCCTTGGCGGATGGCCGCCTGCACTGGCACGAGCGGATTCCGGTCAGCAATGTCGCCTGGCACACCGGCGGATCCAGCATGTTCATTCAGCCCAATCTTCCGGTAACGGTGGAGCAGCTCATGCATGGCCTGATTATCGACTCGGGTAACGATGCCGCCGTGGCACTCGCCCAGGCCGTAGCAGGAAATCGCGCTACCTTCGTCGACGAAATGAATGCGGAAGCGCGCAAGATGGGGCTGCAGGGCGCCCATTATACGGATGTCGATGGTCTGCCGGATCCCGGACTGCACCTTTCCGCCCTCAATATCGCGACCATCTCCCGCAATCTGATTCAGCATTACCCGCAGGTCATCCAGATCTCCAAGATCAAGTATTACCGCTACAATCACATTACCCAGCGGAGCTGGAATCCCGCTCTCTTTGGGCACCCAAGCATCGATGGCTTGAAGACGGGGCACACCAACGCTGCCGGGCATTGCATGGATACAACGGCGATTCGTGATGGACGGCGGCTGATCGCCGTGGTCATGGGGGCCCCCAGTTGGCCAGCTGGAGTCCATGACGTTGTCGCCCTGCTCGATTATGGCTACTCCTTTACCCAGGATGTGGAGGCCGTGAAGGAGGGCACCATTCTGGGCCAATACCGCGATCCACAGCTCGATCCCGAGGCCTTTGCCGTACGGGCGGCGCGCGACGTCTGGGTGACTGTCCCCAGCGGCGAGCAGAAAAATCTGCAACGCAGTGTCAGCTATGACAAACTAGGCGACCACGGCGTCGCGGCTGGGGGGGTCGTCGGACAACTGCGCATCACTCTGCACGGCAAGGTCGTGGGCGAAACGCCGCTGCTTGCCACGCAAAGCAGCAAACCCGCAGGAACCGTCGGCACCCTCTGGCACGAGGCAGAAAATGCCCTCTAAGCTGGCAAGCTAGCGCAGCTTGACGGCACAGGGCTTTCTCCCTATGATTTAGACCTTTTCCGGCAACGCCCGCCGGCAGTCTGTGGAGGTTCTGATGTACGCGGTATTCGAGAGTGGTGGCAAACAATATCGAGCAGCGGTCGGGGACAAGCTGCGCTTGGAAAAGATCGAGGCCGAAGCCGGTAGCGAGCTGGTTCTGGACCGTGTACTGATGCTGGGCGAAGGGGAAGAGGTGCAGATCGGGCAGCCAATTTTGGCTGGTGCCTCGGTCAAGGCGACCATCCTCAGCCAGGGGCGGGCAGACAAGATCCATATTTTCAAGATGCGTCGTCGCAAGCATTTCCGCAAGCGGCAGGGTCATCGCCAGTACTTCACCGAAGTACGGATTACCAGCATCGACGCGTAAGGGAGACAAGATCCATGGCACACAAGAAAGCAGGCGGTTCCTCACGCAACGGCCGCGATTCCGAGTCCAAGCGACTGGGGGTCAAGCGTTACGGCGGGCAGGCCGTCATCGCTGGTAACATCATTATCCGCCAACGCGGCACGCAGTATCACCCCGGCGCCAATGTCGGGATCGGCAAGGATCACACCCTCTTCGCCCTCAGCGATGGGGTGGTACAGTTCGAGCGCAAGGGACCGCGCCAGGTCCGTACCGTCAGCGTCATCAACGGCTGAAAACAGCCATCGGGATAGCCCCGCCCCGACTCTGCGGGGCGGGGCTTTTCTATGCAATTTCTCGACGAAGTCCGTATCCAGGTCGGCGCCGGTAACGGTGGGCACGGCTCTGTCAGCTTTCGGCGGGAGAAATTCATTCCCTTCGGCGGTCCAGACGGCGGTGATGGCGGGCGCGGTGGTGATGTCTTTCTGGTCGCGCAGCAAAACCTGAACACCCTGATCGACTTTCGCTTTCAACGTCGCTATCGCGCGGAGAATGGCCACGGCGGGGCGGGACGGCAGATGACCGGGCGCGCCGGCAAGGACCTGGAAATCGCCGTCCCCATCGGCACCTTGGTCTACGACGAAGATACCCGCGAGTTGCTCGGAGATCTACGCGAAGACCAGCAAAGGCTGTTGATTGCCAAGGGTGGACGCGGTGGCCATGGCAACCTCTGGTACAAGACCAGTGTAAATCGTGCGCCGCGTCAGTTCGAGAAGGGCGGGATCGGTGAGGAGCGCAATCTCCGTCTGGAATTACGCCTCCTCGCCGACGTCGGACTCCTCGGGCTACCGAACGCGGGCAAGAGCACCTTCATCCGCGCCGTCAGCGCCGCCAAACCGAAAGTCGCCAGTTATCCCTTCACCACCTTGCATCCCCAGCTCGGTGTGGTGCGGGTAGGCGAGCACGAATCCTTCGTCCTCGCGGATATCCCCGGCCTGATCCCTGGCGCGGCCGAAGGCGCCGGGCTGGGCACCCGCTTCCTGCGGCATCTGCGCCGCACCCGCCTGTTGCTCCATCTGGTCGATATCGCCCCCCTGGAAGAAACGGAACCGGCAGCGAGCGTGACCGCCCTCGAGGCAGAACTAGCGGCGTACAGCGCCGAGCTCTCCAGCCGGCCGCGCTGGCTGATTGGCAACAAGGCGGATTTATTGCTCCCGGAAGAGGCAGAGGAGCGATTCCGCGCCTTGTGCCAAAGCCTCCAGTGGGCGGGTCCCGCTTTTCTTGTCTCTGCAGCAACTGGTGCTGGCTGCAAGGAGCTCGCGCAGGCGATCTGGCGCGCCTTGCCCGATCTACCGCCGGCTCCGGAACCCCATAGTGATGTCGACTGGGCAGAAGACGAGGAAATGGCCGAGGAGCAGGACTGGGACGAAGAGGATTGGGGGGACGCCGACTGGGAGGACGAGGAAGAGGAATGAGTCGCACAGAACTCGCCGAGACCCGCCGTTGGGTGGTCAAGATCGGCAGTAGCCTGCTCACTAATGAGGGAAGAGGCCTCAATCTACCCGCCATTGCTGCCTGGGTGGCACAGCTGACCGCGCTCCGCAAACAGGGGTTGGAGATCATTCTGGTTAGCTCCGGTGCCGTCGCTGCAGGGATGGAGCGTCTGGGCTGGCAGACGCGCCCGCGCGCCCTCGCGGAGTTGCAGGCTGCCGCCAGCATCGGTCAGGCCGCGCTCGTGCAGGTCTATCAGGGCTTCCTGCAAGAGGGGGGCCTGCTCGGTGCCCAGGTCCTCCTGACCCATGAAGACCTGCGTGATCGCCAACGCTATCTCTCTGCCCGGGCGACCCTGCGCACCCTACTGGAGATGGGTACCTTGCCCATTATCAACGAAAATGACGCCGTCGCCAGTGCCGAGCTGCGCTTTGGGGACAACGACACTCTGGCAGCAATGGTCAGCAATCTCCTCGAAGCGGAGGTGCTGGTCATCCTGACCGATCAGGCGGGCCTCTATGAGGCCGATCCCCGCCTGGACCCAAACGGAAAACTGCTCGCCGAAGTCCGTGCCGGCGATCCAGAACTCCTGGCGATGGCGGGCGGCGCCGGCACTGGGGTCGGCACCGGCGGCATGCGCAGCAAGGTGCTTGCGGCGGCCCGCGCAGCGCGCTCCGGCACCAGTACCATTGTTGCCAGCGGGCAGGAACCCGAGGTTCTCATCCGTTTGCAGCGCGGGGAAGTTCTCGGCACTCGCTTTCACCCGCAAATCCCCCGACTCGCGGCGCGGAAGCGCTGGCTTCTGGGCCAACTACATCCGATGGGGAAACTCTTTCTCGATGCCGGCGCTGCCCGGGTCTTGCGCGAGCGGGGTTCCAGCCTCTTGCCGGTGGGCGTCACGGCGGTCGAGGGAAGTTTTCAGTGCGGCGATCTCGTCTCCTGCTTCGATCCCAACGGGCAAGAGATTGCCCGTGGTCTGATCAATTTTGCCAGCATCGAGGTCTTGCCCCGACTCGGAAAAAACAGCGCGGAGATTGCCGAGCTCTTTGGCGAGCAGGAGGCTGTCGAGCTGATCCATCGCGACAACCTGGCACTTCTACCCTGAGAGAGCCCTAGACGTGGGCGTCGGGGGCCAAGGCGCAGTCGTGGGTGCCCCCCCCGGTTTCCACCTGCAGGGTGGGATGATGAATACGAAATTGCTGGTCCAGATCTTCTGCCAAATGATGCAGAAAGTCGTCCCCCGGAGTTCCGCCGGGCATGATGAGGTGGGCAGTTAGCGCATTCTCCGTGGTACTCATGGCCCAGATATGCAGGTCATGCACATCCTCGACACCCCGCTGACTGAGCAAAAATCGGCGCACAGCGACAGGGTCGATACCCATCGGCACCGCATGCAAGGCCAAGCCCATGGATTCCCGCAATACCCCCCAGGTAAACCAGACGATGAAGCCACTGACGATGATGCTGACCGCCGCGTCGGGCCAGAGCCAGCCGGTCAAAAGAATTAGGACACCGGTGCCCGCCACCGCAAGGGAAAGCGCGGCATCGCCCGCCATATGCAGAAAGGCCGCGCGCAGGTTGAGATCCGTCTTCTGCCCGGCCACGAAGAGCAGGGCGGTAGCGGTATTGATGACCACCCCCACCGCCGCGACAATGATGATGTCCCACGCCAGCACCGGTTCGGGATGCAAGAGGCGGAGCACAGACTCCCAGACGATCCCGCCCGTCACCAGGAGGAGAAATATGGCATTCGCCAGGGCGGATAGGATCGAGGCACCGCGTAGACCATAGGTAAAGCGCAGGGTGGGAGAACGCTGCGCCAACCTGCCGCCCGTCCAGGCCAGGATCAGGCCAAAAACATCGGCGAAATTATGACCGGCATCGGCCAGTAGGGCGAGGGAGCCGCCCAGGATGCCAAAGGCGACTTCCGCCAACACGAAGGACAGATTCAGGCCGATACCAATGGCAAAGGCACGTCCAAAATGCCCTGGTACATGATGATGCGCATGGTGATGGTGGTGTTCATGGTGCGCTTCCATTATTGACTCTCCCCTGCGCTGCTTTTTCTCACCTGCCCAAATCGATGCAGGCCTCCGGTACCCAGGAGGAGAAGGGAATAGGATTCATGCGTAACTATCCACTGGAGGAGCGTATCGCTGCTCTACGCCGACGTGCGGGCGAGTAAGCTCGTTAGCTCCCTTGTCCCTCCAAGGAACAGACCCCCCGCTCTTGCATCCCCTTGCAGGTTCCGTAGAGCGAAAGACTGTGATCGGTGATGTGAAACCCACGCTCAGCAGCGATTTGTAGTTGACGAGTCTCCAGCGTCTGATCGTAAAACTCGAGCACCTTTCCGCAGGCGGTGCAGACCATGTGATCGTGATGCCCACTCTCATTCAGCTCGAATACCGCGCGGTCCCCTTCAAAATGATGGCGACGCACCAGCCCGGCCATTTCAAACTGGGTCATCACCCGGTAGACCGTAGCCAGCCCGACCTCTTCACCGGCATCGAGTAATTGCCGATACACCTCTTCTGCGGTGAGGTGACGGGTATCACTCGCTTCCAGTATCTGCAGGATGCGTAGGCGCGGCAGAGTGGCCTTGAGACCAGCGCGTTTCAGTTCTTCGCTATTCATTCGTTCCAATGGCAAGTAGCGCTCTGTTTTAGTAGCATAGTGGCACCGTACGCCCAAGACAAGGACCATGCGCACACTCTCTCTACTCGCCAGTATCCTCCTGCTCTGCACCGGACTCAGTGCCTGCAGCATCTATCGCGTCAACGTGCAACAAGGGAACGTCGTCAGCCAGAAGGAACTGGCACAAGTTCACCAGGGGATGACCCAAGCCGAGGTCAGTGCCATTCTGGGCGCACCTTTATTGCAGGATCCGTGGCACTCCAATGAATGGGTGTACAGTTACAGTGATAAGCCTGCCTACGGCAGCACCAAGGTGCGCAACATCATCTTGCACTTCAACGCGGACGGCGCGCTGCAAAGCATTGATGGCGACGTGCGGGCGGCAAAACCAGAAAAGGGCTAAGGCTCAGTTTTCGTTCTTCGCCAGGCGCGCACTGCCATAAACCTGACGGGCACGTTGCCCAAAACGTTGCACCATGGTCTCTGCCGCCTGTTTGAAGATCGGTTCGAGAAAGGCGCCGATCAGGCGGCTGGCAAACTCAAAGCGCATGTCCAAGGTCACACGGGTGCCGCCGTCCACGGGCTCCAACTGCCAGAGCCCTTCGAGAAAGCGAAATGGGCCGTCCACCAAACGGACCTCAGCGAGCTTCGGGCGCTGATAACGGTTACGGGTAGAAAAGGCTTTGCCAAAGGAATTGTGCGCGATGCGAATCTCGGCGACCACTTCGTCGCCGCGATCCTGGAGGATGCGCGTCGCACCACACCAGGGCAAGAATTGCGGGTAACTGCGGATATCTTCTACCAAGGCAAAAATTTCTTCGGCGCTATACGGCAGCACCGCCGTCTTACGGATGTGGTGCATCGAGCTCCTCGACTCAATAACGACGCGAGCCCAGTGCTCGCGCCTGGATGCGACGATCGACCTGAGCCAACAGCCACTCCAGCGGACGCCGCCACCAGGGGCGACGTTGCCAGTGCTCCACAGAAATTTCCTGGGAACGGGCAAATTCGCGCAGAAACAGGGTGCGCAGCAAGGTCAGGGGGATCAGCCCTTTCAGCTCCAGATTCAGTTCGCGGTTGAACCACAGGCTCAAGAAATCGAGATTGGCGGAGCCCACGGTTCCCCACTGACCATCCACCAAAATATATTTGGCGTGCAGGAAACTTTCCTGATATTCATAGACGCGCACACGATGTCGCAACAGCTTTTGATAATACGCCTGAATACCCAGGCGTAAAAGGGGATGATCCGTTACTCGCCCGGCGAGCAGCACGCGCACGTCCACACCGCGGCGCACGGCACCATAGAGTGCCGACAGAACTATCGGGTCGGGGTTGAAGTAGGGGGTGGCGATCCAGACGCTCTCCCGCGCCGAGCGAAACGCCGCCAAATAGCGCCGGCGAATGGTGTAACGGTCTGGCGGCGACCCCGCCAACAGGCGCAGAACGGCATTCGCTCCCACGTCGATATCAGCACTGGGCACGGTGCGCAGTTCCTGTCGCGACAAGGGCCGATTTTTCAGAAAGAGGCGCCGCAGTAGGAGTACCACCGGCCCAGCGCAGGCATAGAGCAGCTCGCGGTAGGGGACTTGCCCGGGATCACCGCGCAGCCAGGCATCCGCAAAGGCAAAACCGCCTACAGCTGCCCACTCCTGGTCCACCAGCACCATGCGGCGGTGGCTGCGCCGCAGACTCCTCTGCCAACTGCGCCAAACGAGACGATGATACCATTCAAACTCGCCACCCGCGGCGCGCAATCGCGCAACCCAGGATTCCGGAAAGCCATAACTTCCGACGGCATCGAGACGCAGGTGCACTCGCAGCCCGTCTCGCGCCTTGGCACACAAAATATCCAGGATTTCCTCGGGCCAGTCGCCAGCCTGAAAGATGTAATTCTCGATGAGGATTTCCCGCTCGGCGGCACGTAATCTAGCGACCAAAGAACGTGCAATTGCGGGCATTTCCGCCAGCAGGAGCCAATCCTCTGCTGGCATCCAGATGGGGCTACGCCGGGGGTTGCCAGTGTTCATGAGCTCTGTCGTTATCGCTGCATGGAATAGGGAGCAGTCTAGCCGATGCGCTGGCAAGCGACCAGACAAGCGCCCCGGCGATGCGTCGTGCTGCGCTTTGCGCTAAGATCGCGGCTCGACAGCGGGGATGCGGAATAGCATGAGCAGCAGTACCATTGCCCTCAATCGCGAGGCCAGACACGAGTATTTCATCGAAGAGCGTTTCGAGGCCGGAATTGCCCTCGAAGGCTGGGAGGTGAAGTCTCTGCGCGCTGGTCGCCTGCAACTCAAGGATAGCTACGTCGTCATCAAGAATGGTGAGCTTTGGCTGCTCGGGGCCCATGTCAGCCCGTTGCCCACCGCCAGTACCCATATTCAGCCCGATCCTACCCGTACCCGTAAGCTGCTGATGCATCGATTGGAGATCAATCGTTTGATCGGCGCAGTCGAACGGAAGGGCTTCACCATCGTCCCCCTGGCGATGTATTGGAAACAGGGCCGTGCCAAAACGGAAATCGCCTTGGTAAAAGGCAAGCAGGCGCATGACAAGCGCGCGACGCTCAAGGAACGCGAGTGGCAACGCGACAAGGCCCGCATCCTCAAGGGTGGCGCCCGCGATGGCTAAGACGCAGGAAGCGGATCGGCATCTCCTGCATGCACTGCTGCTCTTCGTCTTTACTTTCTGGCTCTTCGCCTTTCATACCGGTGATGCCAGCCTGTGGGACATCGACGAACCGAATAACGCCCAGTGCCTGAAGGAAATGATTGCCCATAACAATTATGTGGTGCCTACCTTCAACGGCCATCTGCGACCGGACAAGCCGATTCTCAACTACTGGTTGATGGATCTTGGGGTACGCAGCCTCGGGATGAACAGTTGGGGGCTACGCATGGGCTCGGTGACCCTGGGGGCATTGCTCGTCCTCTACCTGAGTCTGGCGCTGCGCCGTCTGCTCGGTGCACGTGCGGCCCTGTTGACGGGCCTGTTCACCGCCACGGCATTACATAGTCAGATCATTTTCCGTGCTGCAGTACCCGATCCTTTGGTGATCCTTTTCACCACCGTCGCCCTGTTGAGTTATCTGCGCGGCTATCGCTATCCCGAAGAGCGGCGCTGGCAATATCTGCTCTCTTATGGCGCCATGGGCTTAGGCACCCTCAGCGAAGGGCCAATCTTTTTTCTGCTGCCAGGCTTGATCATTACCCTGTTCTTACTACTGCGCCGCGACCTCCCCCATTTGTGGCGTCAGGGACAACTGCGTTGGGGCTTGCCGATTTTTTTGCTCCTCACCCTGCCGTGGTATATCGCGGTAGGCCTCGAAACCCATTGGCGCTGGGATCTGCTTTTCCTCGCGCAACAAAATGTCGCGCGTTATACGGGGTCCATGCAGGGGCATCAAGGGCCCATTGTCTATTATCTCTTTACCACCTTCCTTGGTCTTCTGCCGTGGTCGGTATTTTTTCCCCAGGTTTTTGCCACCCTGTGGCTGCAGCGCCGCGAATATTTTCGCTCCCGCCCCGATCTCCTGTTTTTTGGTCTCTGGGCCGGGATCTGGATCGCTTTTTTCAGTCTTGGCGCTACCAAGCTGCCCAACTATGTCTGGGAGGCGTACCCGCCCCTCCTCGCCCTGCTGGCCTGGCGCATGGATATCGCCTTGACGGGCGTACATGCCTTCTCTGGTCGCGGCATTATCGCCTCCCTGGCCGCCTTGGCTGCCGTCGGCGCGATCCTTCTGGGCCTCGGGGCCAGCTTGGTCCCGCAACAGATTCCTCCCCTCGGCTCGGTGGCGTATCTGGGCCTCCCTTATCTGGGTTCCGCGTTGCTAGCCCTGGTTTTTGTCTATCGCCGACAATTTATCGGGGTCATAGGCAGCCTAGGAGCAGGCGCCGTGGCTCTGGCTTTTTGCATGCTGTTGTTATTGATGCCGGCCCTCAATCGTCTCAAGCCTTCGGTGACCATGGGGGAAATGGTGCATAGTCTGGACGGCAATGCACCCTATACGATCGCCACCTGGAACTGGTGGGAACCCAGCTACCTCTTCTACGCCGGGCGTGGCAGCATGACTGCGACCCAGATACAACGGCCAAAACAGCAGATCCCGGAGATTCTTGCCCATAGCCATGGACCCTTGTTCCTGGTTCTGCCACAAAAAGACCTTCCCGCGCTGCGCCGGAATTTGACGGCAACAGAAAGCAGCACGGAACTCTACGCCAGCTATGAGCTCTATAGTCGACAAAAAATTACCCTGGTACGAATCGATGAAAAGTAAGCTTCTCCCTCTTCTCCTGCTCTGCAGCACCTTGGTTCTCTTAGCGGGATTTTCTTTTTCTCCCGTTTGGGCAGCGGATGCCGAGCATGACGACACTTTCTGGCAGGCCCTGACCCACACCCAGTACATTCAGGAGGGTGAGAAGGGGCCGGTGGTCTATCTGTTCCTGGATCCCAACTGTCCCTACTGTCATGAACTCTATACCTGGCTGCAGAATCCGGTCGCGAAGAACGAGATACGCCTGCGCATCGTGGTCGTCGGGTTCCTGGTGCCAGAGAACAGTCAAGCGAAGGCCGCGGCCATTTTGGGAGCAAAGGATCCCCGCACCGCTCTCCAGAAAAATGAAGAGGATTTTGCCATCGTCAATGGCGAGCCTATGGGCGGCATCGCCCCCGCTGCGCCGGCACTGGTGCAGAAGGAGTCTGGCATTTTACAGCGCAACTATGCCTTTCTCTGGGGCAAGGAATCCCTCCTGCCCAATGTTCCACCAGGTGATGTCACTGTTCCGCTGCTGGTGTATCGCTACCAACAGCAGGTCCGTTATCTCCCCACCCTTCCGGATCAGCAACAATGGCAGGAAATCCTTCACGGGGATCATTGAATCCCGGCGCGCTCTCTCGCGCCCTCGCCACCCTTTCTCTGCTCGCGGGCTTGGGGGCACTCGGAGCCGTGTTGTACCTGCAGTTCGCCGAGGCCGTCCAGCCTTGCAGTCTGTGCATCTATCAGCGGCTGGCAGACTTACTCATGATGATCGCCATTCTCCTGGGTTTTTTTATCCTACGGCGCTGGCTCTGGTCTCTAGCCAGCCTCTCTGCCCTGAGCGGGGCAGCCCTGGCCGGCTGGCAATGGCATCTGGCGAATGCGGCGGCAGACCGGGTGCAGGCCTGTGCCACCATACAACTCTGGCCGAGTCAGGATTTCTCTACCGGCAGCCTCAGCGGCGGACTGACGGCAGCGCTGGCTGGTCACGGCTCCTGTGCCATCGCTGGACAACAGAAGCTAGCGCATTGGCCGATCACGCACTGGAGTGTCGCCTTCTTTCTGGGCTGCGCGCTGCTCTTGATGGTGGCAGTGCTTACCCAGAAGCGACGCCGCTGAGTGCGGCGCGTGCAGCCACCTGGGCCTGCCCAGCATACGCGGCGCCAAACAGCAGCCAATGGTTGAGCAAGTGGTATAGCTGATAGAGCGGGCGACGGCGCGCGTAGGCGGCCAAGACAAAATTCGGCGCCGCTAGCTCGCTATATCTCTGCCAAAACAGCTCTGGCGGCTGGGCAAAGAGTTCCAGCATGGCAAGATCCATTTCTCGATCGACTACGGCTACGGCAGGATCAAAAAGCCAGATTCCACCCTCGGCGCCAGCACCCCAGTTGCCAGACCAGAGGTCGCCGTGGGTGAGAGACCCCTGTGGGGCATGATCGCCCAATATCTCTGGCAGAGCGGCGAGGAGACCGGTGAAGAGCTGTTCCTCCGCCCGCGATAGCTCGAGCTGCTCCAATAACACCTGCAAGCGTTGCTCGCGAAAGAAAGAGATCCAGTCCTCAGCGCTTGTACTGGACGTTTGCGCATTGTGCTGCGAAGTAGCACCGAGAAAGTTGTGCCGTGACCAACCAAAACAGGGCCAAGCAGGGCGATGCAGGTCTGCCAACACGCGCGCCAACTGCCCCCAGGCATCGGGCCCCTTGTGCCCGAAGTTCAGCAGTTGCAGCGCGAGAACCACCTCCCCGCCGCTGTCCCATACACCATAGAACTTTGGCACTGGCGCCCCGGCCGCTCGCAGGGCCTGCAGCCCATCCGCCTCCGCTTCGAGCTGCTCACGCTCCTGTCCGAGCTTGAGAAAGAGGGTTTGGTCCGCACTCCGCGCCCGATAGAAGCGAAAAAAGTCGCTCGCCCCACTCGCCTCGACACTCCAGTCGCCACCGAGTCGTTCCGCCAGCAGCCGCGCCAGGTCCATGGACTAGGTCACGTCGCTGCCACGCAAATCTGCCACCGTGTGCAGGGCAGCCGCACGGCTTTCGGCCAGGATATTGAGATGCCCCATCTTGCGCCCTGGGCGCGCCTCTTTCTTTCCATAGAGATAGGGTTTTACTTGGGGATGCCGCAGCCAGCTTTGCCAGTCGATATCCGAGTCCTGCCAGAGATCGCCGAGGAGATTCAGCATCAGCACCGGTGAGAGCAAGCGTGTATCACCAAACGGCAAATCCACCAGGGCCCGTAGCTGCTGATCGAATTGACTGTGGACGCAGGCATCAAGGGTGAAGTGTCCGCTATTGTGCGGGCGCGGCGCCATCTCGTTGAGGAGCAACTTGCCGTTTTGGGTGAGGAAAAATTCGACGGCAAGCACGCCAACATAATCCAGTGCCTCCGCCAACCGCAAGGCCCACTCCCTGGCCTGCTCCTGATGCTCGGGAGATAGTTCACAGGGCACGATACTGAGGTCCAGAATGCCGTGCTGATGGCGATTTTCGGCGATGGGATAGAACACCACAAAGCCATCGCTGTTGCGTGCCAGGATCACCGAGAATTCCTGTTGCAGCTGCACCCGCTCTTCCAATATTGCCGGCCGCTGCCGCAATTGTTGCCAGGCGGACGCGAGCGCACGGCCATCGTCCACGCCGATCTGCCCTTTCCCGTCGTAGCCCTCTTGCGCCGTCTTGAGGATAGCGGGAAAGGTCAACCCCGTTGCCCTCTGCAGGTCAGCTTCCTGTTCCACGACCAGGAAGGGCGCGGTCGGCAAACCCAAACTGCGGAAAAATTCTTTCTCTAAGCGGCGGTCCTGGGCAATGCGGAGTGCCTCCAGGCCAGGCCGTAGAGGCCGCTGTTCTGCGCAGAAAGCCAGGCTGGAGAGGGGAATCTGCTCGCGCTCCACGGTGATGGCCGCCACCCCCGCGCAGAATTCAGCCAGAGCGCTCGCATCGGTGAAACTGGCGCAGAAATGCCGGGTGGCAAGCTCCGCTGCCGGGGCATGGGGGTCGGGGTCAAAGACCCAGACGGCATAGTCGAGGCGCCGCGCGGCCAAGACGAACATCGAGCCCAGCTGCCCACCACCCAGAACCCCGAGGGTGCTGCCGGGGGCAATCATGCTGGATCCGGCGGGATCTTGCTGTGCAAGGCCTGCTCGGTTTGTGCGGCACGAAACTGCTGCAGCCGTTGCTGCAAGTCGGAATCCTGCAAGGCCAGCTGCGCCGCCGCAAAGAGTGCGGCATTGGCGGCGCCGGCAGCACCGATGGCAAAGGTGGCAACGGGAACCCCCTTGGGCATTTGCACGATGGAGAGCAAGGAATCTTGCCCCTGCAGGTGCCGCGAAGGGACCGGCACCCCAAGTACCGGAACCAGCGTTTTGGCCGCCAGCATACCGGGCAGATGAGCAGCGCCGCCGGCCCCAGCAATGATCGCCTGCAAGCCACGCGGGGCGGCCTCTTCGGCATAGCGAAACAGCAGATCGGGGGTGCGATGGGCGGAGACCACGCGCGCCTCGAAGGGGATCTGCAACTGCGTGAGAATCTCCGTAGCGCGCTGCATGACGTCCCAGTCGCTCTGGCTGCCCATGACCACGCCGACGAGCGGCCCTTGCTGCATCCTTTTCTCCTTCGGCCTCGTGCCGGAAACTGGTTATAATGCCGGGCATGAAGGAGAGTCTCAAGCCCGAAATCCGCCCCATCCGGAGTTTCGTCCTGCGCCAAGGCCGATTGACGACGGCGCAGGCGCGCATCCTGCGGGAGGGTGCAGAGTCGTATCTGGTGGATGCGCAGTCCCCCTGGCACTCGCCTTGGCCTAGCAACACGCCGCTACTGCTCGAGATTGGCTTTGGCAATGGGGAGCATCTGGCGCAATTTGCACAGCAGCATCCAGATTGGGGCTGCGTAGGCGCCGAGGTCCATGCCCCCGGCGTGGGTGCGCTACTCTTACGGGCTGAAGAACTGGGGCTGCAGAACCTGCGGATCGTGCACAGCGATGTCGTGCCCTGGTTGCGCGCCCTTCCCGCTGGTCTCTTCGCCATGATCGTCATTCAGTTCCCCGACCCCTGGCCCAAGAAACGGCACCACAAACGACGCCTCATCCAATCCGAGTTTGTGCAGATTCTGCAGCATATCCTTCGGCCCGGCGGCGAACTGCAACTGGCGACGGACTGGGAGCCCTACGCCCAGCAGATGCTGCAAGTCGTCGAAGCAGAACCCGGCTGGCGCAATCTCGCCGGCCCGGGCAATTTCTCCCCGGCACCGGAAAACCGCATCCAAACCCGCTTCGAGCGGCGCGGAACCGCCCTCGGCCATACTGTTTTCGATCTCCGTTTTCAATGGCAGGCGCCATGAAGGCAGCCCGCCTTTCCGACTGCCTGCATTGTCAGATGCGCGGCGAGAGCATCTTCGCCGGCCTCGATCCCGTCGAACTCTGTACTCTGGGCATGGAAGTACAGGACCTCGATTGCGCGCCTGGAGAAGTTCTCTACCGCACCGGCGATCCGGCGCGCTATGCCTACACCTTGCGTGAGGGCGCGGTAAAACTGGTCAAGCCCTTGCGCTCAGGTCAGGAGGTCATCCTGCGTCTTCTGCACCATGGCGATCTCTTTGGCTTTGAGGGGATGCAGGAAGAATTGCATCGCCACGATGCCATCAGCCTGACGCAGGGCAAGGTCTGCCGCCTGGACCTGATCGAACTGCAAGTTCTGTCCGAGCGCCTGCCAAAAATTCGCGAAGCCATCTTTCGGCGTTGGCAGGAGGCATTACGCGATAGTGAGGAGCGCGTCGTGGAACTGGGCGCAAAAAAGGCAGAGGCCCGTCTGGCCACCTTTCTCCTGCAGTGGGCCAGCCGCTATCCGCAACTTCGTAGCCTTCCCTTTCCGTTGACCCGCCAGGATCTGGCGGCCTTTCTGGGCCTCTCGGTGGAGCACGTCAGTCGCTTGATGGCGGAGTTCAAGCGGCAAGGCCTGCTGCAGGAGAGTCGCAATCAATTGGAAATTCTGGCCAGCGGCCGGCTGGAGGACATTGCCGCAGCCAAACCCGACTAATTCACTCAGGATTGACTTTTGTCAATGCAGCGGAGGGGCAGGTGCAGGACAATGCCCCCAAGCACAGAGCGTTCTGCCCCTTGGGCAAGGAGTGAATGATGTTCTTTCGCCAATTATTTCATCCCGAGAGTAGTACTTACACCTACATCCTCGCCGATAGTACCTGGCGCGACGCCGTCGTCATCGATGCAGTATCCGACGCCACGAATGCGGTGCTCGCTACCCTGCGTGAGCAGGATCTGCATCTGACCCATATCCTCGAGACCCACCTCCATGCCGACCATATCAGCGCAGCGAAAAAGCTGCGCGAGGTTACCGACGCCCAGGTGGTCCTGAGCGCGCTTGCCGGGGCCGACTGTGCCGATCTGCAGGTGAGTGACGGCGATTTCCTGGTCCTGGGCGATGACGTGATCCGCGTCCTTGCTACCCCCGGGCATACGCCAGAGTCGTTGAGTTTTCGCTGGCACGATCGGGTCTTTACCGGCGATGCCTTGCTCATTGGTGGCTGCGGCCGTACCGATTTCCAAGGCGGCGATGCCGGAACCCTCTACGACAGCATCACCGAAAAACTGTTTGTTCTCCCGGAGGAGACCCTGGTCTATCCCGGGCACGATTACCAGGGTCGGCGGGTGAGCTGCATCGCTGAGGAAAAACAGCTGAACCCGCGTCTTGCCGGCAAGTCACGACAGGAATTCATCGAGATCATGCACAACCTGGATCTCCCCAAACCGAAACTGATTGACGTGGCCGTACCCGCCAACCGGCTCTGTGGCACGGAACACTAAGGAGAAAACCATGAACGAAGCTCTGATTCCCCTGCGCCGCGGTGCTGGACGTGCTGGCGGCGACCCGGCTCGGGCTGCCCGGCACCAGCATGACCAGGCGGTATTTCATCGTCTGCTGGCTCTGCATGAGCGCATTCAACGCGAGCTCGAGTACCTGCCCAATGGCATACGTGCGCGAACACGCTCGGACGATCCGGAAATCGTTGCCCTCTTGCACGACCATGTGCCCTCCATGAAACAACGTCTGGAAGAGAACTTTGGCTTGCGCTTTTGGGATCCCGCCTTTGCCGAGCTCTTCGCCCAGCATGGCAAGGTTCACATGGAGCTGACCCTGCTCCCGGATGGTGTCTTGATCGAAGAAACCAGCGACGATCCGAATGTGGTCACCTTGATTCAGGCGCACGGTCAGGTCATCAACCTCTTCGTCGCCCACGGCGGCGCGCAAGCGCAACAAGAGAGTCCCCTACCGGCGGCCTATCAGCGCGTTCTGGGCTAAGCTATCCTGAACAGGATAAAGGAGGATCTTGCAATGACCCAAGTGACGATTATTGGTAGCGGCTTCGGCGGCCTGACAGCGGTGCGTGAACTGCGCCGCCAAGATCCGGAGCTACAGATACGGCTGGTCGCGCCCAAACCCGAGTTTATTTATTACCCGAGCCTGATCTGGGTACCGACGGGTCTGCGCCAGGGTGAAGAGCTGCGCATCGACCTACGTGATTTCTTTGCTCGCCAACAGATCGACTTCGTCCCCGGTAAGGTCCAATCCATCGATGCACAGGGGCGCGTGACCCTCGAAACCGGCACGATCCTGGAGCAAGACGTGTTGCTCATTGCCGCGGGCGGTCGGGGCTTGCGCAAGCTGCCGGGTATCGAGCACAGCCTGGCGATTTGTGATGGGATCGAGGTGGCGCAGCAGATTCGAGATCGCCTGCATGCCATGCAAGGAGGCAGCATCGCCTTTGGCTTTGCCGGCAACCCGCAGGAACCCAGTGCCGTGCGTGGCGGGCCGGTCTTTGAGCTGCTCTTCGGCATCGATACCTGGCTGCGCCGCCAAGGCCGACGCGAAGCCTTCACCCTCACCTTTTTCAACCCCATGCGCGAGCCCGGCAACCGTCTGGGGGCGGAGGCCGTGGCCGGGCTCCTGGCAGAGATGGAAAAACGTCAGATCCATACCCACCTCGGGCACAAGATCAGCGGTTTTGATGCGCAACAAGTGCATACGGGAGGCGGCGATATCGATGCCAACCTGATCCTCTTCATGCCCGGCATGACGGGGCCAGATTTTGCGGCCAACAGCGCCCTACCCCTCTCCTCCGGAGGATTCCTGCAAGCCGACAATCACTGCCAGGTACCCGGGGTGCCCGGCGTCTACGTAATCGGCGATGCGGCCTCTTACAGCGCCAGCCCCGACTGGCTGCCAAAACAGGGGCACAGTGCCGACCTGCAGGCGAAAACCGCTGTACGCAACGCCTTGCGCTACCTGAAAGGTCAGGGAGCAGAGGAAGAGTTTCGCAAGGAGCTCATCTGCATTGTCGATAGTCTCGACGGCGGCAACCTCGTCTATCGCTCCCCCAGCCTTGCCCGGGTTGTGCCCGGCGCGTGGTGGCATCTCGCCAAACGGGCTTTCGAGTGGCGCTACCTGGCCCCTTACCGCCCGCGGCCTCAGGGGTAGGTGCGCCCCTTCCAGGCGCCGCCCCGACCTCGGTAGTGGCGGCGCGCGGAATCCAGGGTCATCAAGGTATAGAGCCAAGCCGCAGGCTGCAGGCTGAAGATCCAGAAAGGAGAAAGCCGGTAATCGCGCAGGGTCGGCCAGAACATGCGCCAGGAAAGAAGCAAGCTGAGCAAGGACAGCGCCCAGACCCAGGGTTTGTTCTGCAGCAAGCCCAAGATGAACAAGACCCAGGGTAAGAGGTACAGAAAAAGCATGCCCAGGGTAGCCAGAAGCAGGCGGGACGGCCGAAACTCGAGCTGTACGTAGGCCGAGCGTGCCACCATGCGCCAGATCTCTCCAAGCCGCTGGTAGCGGCGTAGACTCTCACTCTGCTCCGCGAGCCCCAACCAGATAGGCCCCTGCACCTGCAGTTGCGCCGCTAGGGTACAATCATCAATCAACGCACCACGCATGGCTTGCAGACCGCCACTGGCCAGCAGGGCATCGCGGGCAACGAGCATGCACCCCCCGGCCGCCCCCGCCGTACGGCGGCGCGGATCATTTACCCAGGGGAAGGGATAGAGTTTTTGGAAAAAAAAGAGGAAGGGCGGAATCAACCAGCGCTCCCACCGGGTCTCGCAAGACAGACGCACCATCAGGGAAACTAGGACCCGATTTTCCGTTCCTGCCTTGGCAACCAGCGCGCGCAGCACCTGCGGTTGGTGCACGATGTCACCATCGGTAAACCAAAGGTAAGGTACAGTACCAGCCGCTTCGACGCCTTGCGCCATCGCCCAGACCTTGCCCGCCCACGCAGCGGGCAGATTTTCCCCAGCCAGGACGGAGAGCCTTGTCGCTGCGCCGATGGCAGCGGCGGCGGCATGGGCCAACTCTGCGGTGCCATCGCTACTTTGATCGTCGACGACGATGAGCCGCACTTCGCCGGGGTAATCCTGTCCAAGAATACCGCGCACGCACGCGGCGATGCCTTCGGCCTCATTCCGCGCGGGTACGACCGCCGTCACCGCGGGCCATGCGGCAAGTTCGCCCGCCTCGAGACGCTGATCCGCGCGCCAGAAATTTCCCCGCCCCAGGTAGAGAACCAGCCATGCCAGCACTTCGGCAATGGCGAACGCCAGCAGCATCAGCTATCCCCGCTGATCCGCCAATTCATTGCGCCCTCAGCCTTGGCTCCCGGATCTTCCAGGCCGCGCTTCATACATTCCATCTTGATGGACAGGCGCAGGTCATTTTGCGAATCCGCAGCACGAATCGCATCCTGGTACTCGATCAAACCATCCATGTACAGTTTGACGATAGACTGGTCGAAGGTCTGCATCCCGACATCGTTGGGACGCGCCATCGCGTCCTTGAGCAGACCCACCTCGCCCCGATAAATGAGGTCGGCGATGGTCGGGGTGTTGATCAGCACCTCCATGGCGGCAATCCGTCCCGAGCGGCCCTTGAGTGGCAGTAGGCGTTGCGAAACCACCGCCCGAAGATTCAGGGAGAGATCCATGAGCAACTGCCTTTTTCGCTCTTCCGGGAAAAAATTGATGATGCGCTCTACCGCCTGATTGGCATTGTTCGCATGCAAGGTCGACATGCACAGGTGACCGGTTTCTGCATAGGCCACGGCATGTTCCATGGTATCGCGGCTGCGCACCTCACCGATCAGGATGACGTCCGGCGCCTCACGCAGGGCATTCTCCAAGGCATTCTCATAACTGCGGGTATCGATACCGACTTCCCGCTGATTGACGATCGATTTGATATTCTTGTGTAGATATTCGATGGGGTCTTCGATGGTCAGAATATGCCCCGCCGAACTCGCATTGCGATGCTGCAGCATGGAAGCCAGCGAGGTACTTTTTCCTGACCCGGTAGCACCGACGAAAAGCACCAGACCGCGCGAGGTCATCGCCAGATCCTTCAGAATCGGCGGCATGTGCAATTGATCCAAGGTCGGAATCTGGGTCTTGATGGCGCGGATGACAAAGGAAATCTCATTCCGCTGGAAAAATCCATTGACGCGGAAGCGACCGACCCCAGGTACGGACAGGGCGAGATTGGCTTCCTTTTCGTGCTGAAAATCCTGCAGCCGTTCCAGGCCCAGGATTTCCTTGGCCAAAGCTAGGCTCTGCGCCGGTTTCAAGGGCTCTTCCCCCACCGGGATGGCACGCCCGTCGATCTTGATTACGGGTGGCGAGCCAACAGTAAAATACAGATCCGAGCCGTTTTTCTGCACCATCATGCGCAGAAGTTCGTCAAGCACTGGCATCTAAGGTTCTCCCGTCAGGCGACATTGGCAAAGCTTTCTTTGTTCTGCGCGCGACGCAAGGCATCATCGCGACTGATCTGATGGGCGCGCAACAAGTTGCCGAGGCATTGATCCAGCGTCTGCATGCCCTGGTTCTGTCCCGTTTGGATGACGGAATACATCTGCGCCACCTTGTTTTCGCGTATCAGGTTACGGATCGCCGGATTGGCAATCATGATCTCATGCGCCGCTACCCGGCCCCGGTGGTCAGCCGTAGGAATCAGGGTCTGGGCGATGACGGCACGCAACGATTCCGAGAGCATGGCGCGCACCATGTCCTTTTCCCCGCCGGGAAAGGAGTCGATGATACGGTCGATGGTCTTGGGTGCCGAACTGGTGTGCAGGGTACCAAAGACCACGTGGCCGGTCTCG
This sequence comes from Acidithiobacillus acidisediminis, assembly GCF_023277115.1. NCBI lineage: Bacteria > Pseudomonadati > Pseudomonadota > Acidithiobacillia > Acidithiobacillales > Acidithiobacillaceae > Acidithiobacillus > Acidithiobacillus acidisediminis. The sequence continues at coordinate 905,775 of NZ_JALQCS010000001.1, read as the reverse complement.
GCCGCGGTCAAGGCCAGGCGCATGGTCTCCAGATCACGCAATTCGCCCACCAGAATCACGTCCGGGTCCTCACGCAGGGCCGAGCGCAGTGCGTTCTCGAAGGACTTGGTATTGGGGCCGACCTCACGCTGATTGATGAGGCATTTGTTCGGGGTATGCAAAAACTCGATCGGATCCTCAATGGTAATGATATGGTCGTGACGGTTGCCATTGATGTGATTGACCATCGCCGCCAGGGTGGTGGACTTACCGGAGCCCGTCGGTCCGGTGACCAGAACCAAGCCACGCGGCACGTCGATGATCTCCTTGAACACCGTGGGCGCATTCAATTCCTCCAGGCTCAAGACCTTGGCCGGAATGGTACGAAAGGCGGCAGCCGGGCCGCGGTCCTGCTGAAAGGCATTGATCCGGAAGCGCGCCACCTGCGGCACGTCAATGGCAAAATCGATTTCCAGGTTCTCTTCATACCATTTGCGCTGGGCGTCATTCATGATGTCGTAAATCATGGCATGCACCACCTCCTTCGAGAGCGGCGGCACATTGACCGGCTTGATTTCGCCATTGATGCGCACCATAGGCGGCAGGCCGGAAGAAATATGGATATCCGAGGCATTATTCTTTACCGCAAAACCGAGCAGATCGGTCACATCCATTTGGCTCATCTGCGACGTCCTCATTTGGGGAACCAGCGATAAGCCCTTACTATAGTCGAGCTTTTGAATTCCGCCCAAGAGATACCATGGACCTCGGCAAGCGCCTGCAATCCCTGAATGACGAGCTACGTAATTACCCATCAACGCGCCTGCTGGCCGTGAGCAAACGGGTGGAGGCGGAGCGGCTGCGCACGGCGTACCAGTTGGGCGTGCGCCATTTTGGCGAAAATTACCTCCAAGAAGCGCTGGAGAAAATGACTGCGCTGGCAGATTTACCGCTCTGTTGGCACTTCATTGGCCGCATTCAACGCAATAAAACGCGGGACATTGCGCGGCACTTCGATTGGGTCGAGAGCGTCGATCGCGCATTGCTGGTCGAGCGCCTGGAGCGCGAGCGGAGTGGTCTGCCGCCACTGCAGGTGCTGATCGAGGTTGCAGCCAGTGGGGAAGAGAGTAAGGGCGGCGCCGCCCCCGGCAACATTCCTGCCTTGGCACAGGCTATTGTTGCCAGCAAGAATCTACGCCTACGCGGGCTGATGGCCCTGGTGCATCCCGAACTGGAACAGGCCCAGCAGAATTTTGCCCAGATGCGGGAATGGTATGGCCAATTGCAAGCACAATTCCCGCAGGAACGCATCGATACCCTTTCCATGGGCACCTCAGACGACTATCCTCAGGCCTTGGCCCACGGGGCGACCGAAATTCGACTGGGGACTGCGCTCTTTGGCGCGCGTTCCAAGGAGCCGTAATTGCAAGAGCAGAATATCGTATTTCTTGGGGCGGGGAACATGGCCCGCGCCCTCATCGCCGGAATCCGCAAGCAGGGTTTCCCGGCCCAGAAGATCCAAGTGCACGCCCCGCATCCGCAGCGTCGCGATGCCCTGGCGGCGGAATTTGGCATACAGAGCTGCAATGCCGAGCCCTGCGCGCTCCCGACGGGTGCCATCGTCGTCTATGCCGCCAAGCCCAAGCAGATACGCGCGGTACTGAGCGCCTGGGCGCAGCCCCTGCGCGACGCCCAAGCCCTGCTCATCTCCGTCGCTGCTGGCATTCGCGTCAGTGCTCTGCAGCAGCTGGTCCCCGACGTGGATGTCCTGCGGGTCATGCCCAACACCCCGAGCCAGATCGGTGCTGGCGCCAGCACCTTATACGCGCCGCCGAACGTCGGGGCAGAGCGGCGCAAGCAGGCGGAGACTCTGGTACAAAGCACTGGTCTGGCGGAATGGCTGCCGGACGAAGAGAGCATGGACATGGCCACCGCCCTCGCGGGTAGCGGGCCGGCCTATGTGTTTCTGTTCCTGGAGGCCCTGGAGGACGCTGCCGTAGCCGGAGGCTTGTATCGCGATCAGGCGCGGCGCCTGGCCCTCGCCACCCTGCGCGGAGCAGCGGAGCTCGCAGTGCAGAGCGAATTGGCGCCGACCCTGCTGCGCCATCAAGTGACCAGCCCGGGGGGAACCACCGCAGCAGGTCTGGCGGTTTGGGAGGAGGCGCTGCGCCCCCTCGCCAAGCGGGCCCTGGATGCCGCTAGCGCGCGCAGCCAGGAATTGGCGAACACCCTCGCCAAAGAGCTCTGAGCATGCTGCTCTTTGACCTGTACCGCCTGCTCGAATTGGCCCTGACCTTACTGTTCTGGGCGATCTTCCTGCGCGCCATCCTGTCCTGGGTGCAACCCAATCCCTACAACCCGATTGTGCGTTTTCTTGATCGCGTTACCGATCCAATCCTCCGCCCACTGCAACGGCATCTACCGAATCTGGGTGGCATCGATCTCAGTCCTCTGGTCGCCATGCTGCTCATCGAGGCTGCGAAAATGCTTCTTCCGCGCTTGTTTTTTGGCAGCCTTTAACTACAGCAATCTATCCAGTCATCTATTTTGGAATATCCCGTCATGACCGATCACGCTTCTGGCAATGCCCTGGATGACATTCTTGCGCTCTTTGCCCTGCCATTTCCCGATCTTCTCTTTCAAGCACAGCAAGTGCATCGTACCCACTTCCGCGCCACGGAACTGCAATGTTCAACGCTCCTGTCGATCAAGACCGGCGCCTGCCCGGAAGACTGTGGCTACTGTGCGCAGAGTGTTCACCATCAGGCCAAGCTTCCTGTTACCCCGCTCCTTCCCCTGGACGAGGTCATCGCTGCGGCGCAGGCTGCCAAGGCGGGGGGCGCGCAGCGTTTCTGCATGGGCGCCGCTTGGCGCAGCCCACACCAGCGTGATCTGGACCGGGTGGCAGAGATGGTGCAGGCCGTAAAGGAAATTGGACTGGAAACCTGCGTCACCCTGGGCATGCTCAAAGCTGGACAGGCAGAGCAACTCGCCGCAGCCGGGCTGGATTACTACAACCATAATCTCGATACCTCTCCGGAATATTATGGCGCCGTGATTCAGACACGCAGTTTTGCCGAACGCCTCGACACCCTGGCGGCGGTGCGCGATGCCGGAATCAAGGTCTGTAGTGGCGGAATCTTGGGGATGGGGGAAAGCCGCCGCGACCGCGCCCGTCTATTGCAAAGCCTGGCCGCCTTGGACCCCGTGCCGGAGAGCATTCCCATTAACGCCCTCGTTCCCATCGCCGGGACTCCCTTGGCAGAGGCCGAGCCCATCGACGAGATCGAATTCGTACGTACCATTGCGGTGGCGAGGATTCTCTTTCCCACGAGCTATGTGCGCCTGGCAGCAGGACGCGAAAAGATGAGTGACAGTCTGCAGGCTTTGGCCTTCCTGGCAGGTGCCAACAGCATCTTCCTCGGTGATCGCCTGCTGACTACCGATAACGCGAGTACGGATCACGACGCTCAGCTCTTCGCCAAGCTGGGCTTGCAAGCGGCGGGATGAGCGCCCGCCCGCTGTCTAGTCTTCAGCCATGATCGCCGAAGGATAAGGGGAAGGAATAGGTAACCAGGGCCTCGTTCTCCCCCGGATCCTGGGAGACGATGTAGGCATTGGAGATATGGGCGATCTTGAGGCCCAAACGCCCGCCATTGGCGAACTGGTAGGCCAGCCCCAGCTCTAGACGAAATTCAAAGATGCTGCCTAGTTGCTTGCCATTGCCGGCATCATAGCCGCCAAAACCGAGCATTGGCGTGAGCACCCAACGATCCCAGGCAATGTCTGAATAGAAGCCGGTATAGCCCATGAAGCCACCGCGGGTATTGGCCATCAGACCCCAGGCCGCGCCAATACCAAAGAGTTTGGAGGCAGACTGGTATTCGACGTTGATCTCGGGTACGCGCGGATTCGGGCCGGAAATCGGGCGAACTCCGACACCGTTGAATATCCCCACACCCGCACTGAGGTAAGCGGGGCCACCCTGAATGACATGCAAACCTTCGGCGCTGGCAACGGGCGCGAAGGCCAGCGCAGCCAATGCCATCACCCAAGTCCTGGTACGAAAAATCCCCATTCCATGCTCCTTTTATCTCTACTGAAAAATGACTTGCCCAGCAGCGCGCCATGCGCTACCTTATCGACCGAACGGTCAGTATGTCTTTTGTTACGAATTGCGTCAAAGCCTGTTACCCGCGCCAGCGGGAACAAAGCAGTATTGTAGAAGCTCGGGGTTTGCTGCGGGAGAAGAGAAATCGCCATGCGTTGGATCAAACGATTTGCGGTGATCATCATCGTTGTCTTGGTTGCCTTTGGCGCCTATGCCTACTTCCAGATCTCTGATTACTACCCCAGCACCGACGACGCCTACGTCCATGCCCATGTAGTCAACATCGCTCCGCGCGTTACCGGCCATGTCATCGCGCTCTACGTACGGGACAATCAGGTCGTCAAGAAAGGTCAGGAACTCCTGAAGATCGACCCACGCGCCTATGAATATAAATTGCAGCAGGCCGAGGCGGAACTGGCACAGGCAGAACGGCAACGGGCGAGCATAGCCGCCAATATTGCCTCCGCGCAAGCACAGATGCACGCCAACCAGATCAATTACGCCAACGCTGCACGCAACGCCGAGCGCGCCAAGGCGCTCGCCGCCAAACGCTATCTCTCGGTCCAGGCAGCGGACAACGCGCAAACCAAAGCGGCAGAGTACCAGGCCCAAATCCAGGCCAATCATGCCAATCTCTCCGGCGCTGTCGCCCAGAACACCCTCAACAAGGCGCGGATTGCGGCGGCCAAGGCGGCGGTTCGCATGGCCAAGCTCGACCTATCCGAGACCACCCTGTACGCGCCCATGGACGGGGTGGTGAGTAAGGTCGACAAAATCCATGTCGGCGATGTTGTCACCGTCAATCAGGATCTCTTTCCATTGATTGGCAATGAGGCGTACTGGATCGAAGCCAATTATAAGGAGACCGATCTGGATCGAATTCATCCCGGTCTACAGGCGAAGATCAATATCGATATGTACCCCAACCATAGCTTCCAGGGGCAGGTCGTGAGCATCAGTGGCGGTGCCGGTAACGCCTTCTCCCTCTTGCCCCCAGAAAATGCCACGGGCAATTGGGTCAAGGTCACGCAACGCGTGCCCGTACGAGTGGAAGTGCTGAATCCAGATCCCAAGCTGCCCTTGCGGATTGGCACCAGTGCCACGGTTACCGTGACCACGAAGAACGTGCCCGGCTGGGTGACCTTCCTGCAACCCTACTTCTGACCCGCTGTTTGTCAGGCCGGGCCGATACGCTTGCCTTCGATCTCCACCTTGATCTTGATGCGGTTGGAGAGCCCCTGGGGTAGATAGGCCAATAGCCCATAATGGGAGCGCTCGATTGTGGTGCGGGCCACATATCCGGAGAGATATCCCCCCCAGGGTTTGGGTAGGTACGACACATCGCCAGCGCCAATCTCCTGCACCCGGAAAGTCACTGAATGGGTGACTCCATGAAAGCTCAGCTTGCCGGTGAGCAGTCCGGTCTTCGCGCCCGTGGCGCGGTAGCTGCTGCCGACGAAACGAATATCAGGGTATTTCTTCGCCGCAAAGAACTGGCTACTGCGAAGAATCGCATCGCGGGCCGGATTGTCGGTATCGATACTGGCTACGGGAATGGTGATATCTACGCGGTCCTTGGCCGGGTCCTGGACATCGAAGCGATAGGTACCCGAGATTTGGTTGAATCGCCCTGTGAGCTCGGTGATTCCGACATGGCCGATGGTGAAATAGGCGCCACTATGCGCAGGATCGATACGATAGAGACCATCGGGGTTGCCCTGCAAGGTGTGATACTGCGCTGCGGCAAGACTGGCAATAGAGAAGCTGCCGAGGGACAACAACGTGATCGCCAGGGAGATTTTGCGGACTTTCATGGTACACCTCCGTTCTGTCTGGTTTTACTTTGCGCTCCTGGAGGACTCGCGGCAAGTGGGCGGCAATTGCGCCCACTGACCCCGTTTGCGGCGACGCTGCGGATGCACCCAGGTGGTGCGCATGCCCAAAAGCCGAGCACTGCGCAGATTGGCTCGACTATCATCAAAGAAGTGACAGTGCCGCGCCGCAACGCGATACTGGCGCAGCAAGCGCCGGTAGGCCGCCGGTGCCGGCTTGCCGCACAACTGGGCGGCCGCCAAATCGAAAATTCCCAGAAATTGTCCATCTACGCCCAGGCGGGCCAGAACCCGCTCGGCATGCGCCGAAATGCTGTTGGTAAACACATAGCAAGGGCCATCCAGAGACGCCAGCCAACGCGCCAGGCGCGAATTCTGGGGCACCGTCTCTGCTAGGGCCGGGGGGTGAATGGCGCGCAGAAATTCATGCGGGTCGGTGTCGTGATGGCGCATCAGCCCGGCCAGGGTCGTACCGTAGCGTCGCCAGTAGCGCTGCCGTAGCGCCGCCGCCTCAGCGGCATTCAAGCCTAGGCTCTCCTGCAGGTATCCGTGCATATAGCGATGCATCTGCGGAAAGCAGTGGACATTGGCATCATAGAGGGTGTTGTCGAGATCGAAGAGATAGACCGGCCAACGCCGCCGCCGCAAACCGAGAAAACGCGGCAGGATGCGATCTGCCCGTGGCGCGCCTCGGCGTTGCCCGCGCACGGCCTTCAATCGAGATCCGAGATCAGGGTTCCCACGCCCAGGCGGGTGAACACCTCCAGCAACAGCGCGTGGGGCACACGACCATCAATGATATGTGCGGCGCGCACCCCACCAGCCAGGGCATCCAGACAACAACGCAATTTAGGGATCATGCCGCCGCTGATCACACCATTGCTCATCAGTTGTTGCACCTCGGTAATGCGCAGACGCTCATAGAGCTTGCCCTCCGGATCGAGCACACCGGCTACATTGGTCATGAGCACAAACTTGTCGGCATGCAGCGTACTGGCCAGCGCGCCGGCTACTAGGTCAGCGTTGATATTGTAGGACTCACCTGCCGCACCTACACCAATAGGAGCAATGACCGGGATCAGTCCGCCAGCATCAAGGAAACGAATCAGGTCCGCATTGACCCGGGTCACTTCGCCTACCCAGCCCAAATCCACGCCATCGGCACGCTGCAGGCGCTGCGCCTGAATGAGATTCCCATCCTTGCCCGTCAATCCCACCGCCTTGCCGCCGGCGCGCTGTATGCCCTGGACGATCTGCTTGTTGACCTGGCCCCCAAGGACCATCTCCACCACTTCCATCGTCGCATCGTCTGTTACCCGCATGCCATCCAGCATTTTGGAGGGAAGCTGCAGACGCGCCAGCAAGGAATTGATCTGTGGCCCACCACCATGCACGATGATCGGGTTCATGCCCACCTGCTTCAGCAGGGTGACATCATAGGCAAACTGCTCCTGCAAGGCGGGTTCGGTCATAGCGTTGCCACCATACTTGATCACCAGGGTACTACCCTGAAAACGCTGCATATAGGGCAGGGCTTCAATGAGAAATTCGGCCTGCTGGCGCGGATCAGTGGTCATGCAAATCGGTTCCTAGTCGGGGGAGGGTTGACGAATTCCAGAGAGCAATATGTCCACCATGGCCCGATCATACTCCTCGGGCAGGTCGACGAAACTGACGGTAGGATATTGTCGCAACAGATCTCGGGATTGGAAAAAGATCATGTTGGCGCCCAAGAGCATGGTCACCACTAGGGCCGGATCGAAGTCCGGGCGCAATTCGCCACGCTCCTGACCAAGCCGCAAAATCTGCACCAGGCTGGCAAAAAGGTCCGCCAGACCCGCATCGGCGAGATCGCGCGCGCGCGGTTCGCCCTTTTCCAGCAATTCACGGAGAAAAAGTCGTACCAGGCGAGGGCGCGCAAGCAGATGCTGCAGATGGCGGACGGCAAAGTTACGCAGCGCGTCACTGGCACTACCGTTATTGTCTACCACCTCTTGCAACAAGGCTCGCAAGCTCGCGCCGGCACCCTGCAAGACCGCGAGATACAAGGCATCCTTATTGGAAAAATAATGGTAGATATTGGCCTTGCTGATGCCGGCTGCACTGGCAATGGCATGCATGGAAACCGCATCGAAACCATGGTCGGCAAAGAGCTTTTCGGCCGCCGCAATGATCTTGCGGTAACCGTCGCCCTCACTGCACGCGCCGATGACGTCATTTCCCATGCACAATTCCCAAACCACCCGATACTGACTCGTCGGTCAGCCTGCCTAGCATCGGACTATCGCACAAGGCGAGCGAATGCGTCCACCGCCGCCATTTGCTATCCTACGTCACATTCTCCCAAGGAAGCTCTATGTTTCACCAGCAGAATAGTCATAGCGATCTCTCTTTCGGGCTGCTGTTGCAGGCCTTGCGCGGCGTTACCTTGTGGCGCCCCAATGCCATATATGGGGCCAGCATCCTGCTGGGTGCCGTGATTTGGGAGGCGATCGATGCCTGGGCAGAAAGCGCGGCTGGCGCCCTATTGGGCATCATCCTGTTCGTCTTCTCGATTCTGGTCGGCTATTTGGCTGCCGGTCGACTGCTGGTATTTGATGCCCGCGGCGAGCGTACCCCTGGGATTTGGCATAGCCTGGGATTTGCGCTGCGAACCTGGCCCCGACTGCTGCTTTTGGTGGTCATGGAGGGATTGCTCCTACTGGGAATTGGCGTGGTGGAAATGCTGGGGTTTGGCCTGACTCGACTGCCTGCATTTGGCCCTTATCTTGTCGTGCCACTGTTTCCGCTGGCGATGCTTTTCAATGCGGTATTGCTCATCCTGGCAGTCATTGTCTTCAATCTTTCTGGACCCGCACTCTGGCATGGCGAGGGAGTCGCAAAGGCATTGCGTCACACTATCGCCATCGCGAGAAAACGTCCTGGATCGGTATTGTTGATGATGCTATTGCTGGGACTACTCAGTGGCGCGGTCGCCTTTGTCACCATCCTCGTTCTGTATGGTGGCTACGCCCTGACCCTGGCTGCGGCGACCCCTTTTCTGGGCAGCGCTCTTTTGGATCATGGTGGTGGCGAAGCCCTCTTTCTCGATTGGCTACCCAATCTCAATGTAGCCGCGCAGCAATGGCAACAAACCGTGCTACCCATTGTTCATTGGACCCACAGCGGACAGCGTTTGTCTTGGGGTGCCGCAGCCATTCTTACCTTTTTGTTGCCGAGTGTCGTGTTTTTGCTGGGCATGGCACATCTGTATCTGGAAGCCCTGGAATTAGAGGCTCCGGAAGACCTGTAATGATGAAGGACGGGATGAATAAACTGAAACGGCAGTGGGAATTGGAAAAACAGCGTTGCCAGAGCTGCGGCATGCCACTCTGCTTCGACCCCGAAGGCGGCGGTACAGAGGCGGACGGTAGCCGCAGCCAGGAATTTTGCAGTTTTTGCTATGCGTCTGGCGCGTTCAAGGAACCTGATCTGCAGTTACGGCAGATGCAACAGCGCGTGCGCAACTTGCTGCGCAAACGCAATCAGCCTTGGTATATTCGCGCCTACATGGCGCACCGCATCACCACCTTGGCGCGCTGGCGAAGAAGATAATACACCCCATGAGAAAGGGCCTGACGCTGCAGGCCCTTTTTCGCTTACTTACCACTAACAGATAGTCGAATATCAGATACTGTTGCGCGGACGGCGACCACGGCGCGGCTTGAGCTCCCGCATGAGCTCCTCACCCCGCGCATGCAAAGCGCTCATTTTGGCCTCATTGCCGTCCGCCTTTTCGTAGACTTCCGCTACGGCTGCCAAAATTTGCGTCGCTTCCCAGCCGTTCGCGAGACGGGAAATACGGTCGACGAGCATACGCCGCTGCGCATCGCGCTCGCGCTTCAGTTTTGGATTTTCCTGCAAGCGGCGCTTCTGCTCTTCAATTTTATTCATTTGCTCGCGCATCCGCGCTTCCATCTGTTGTCGCTTGGCTTCCAGATCGGCCAAGCGCTCTTCCGCCGTGCGGCGATGTCTTTTCTGCTTTGTCTTTTCCATTTCCCGAGCTCCCCATTGAACCAATTTTTGGCACCTGCTGCGCCAATAGCGGCGATTATGTCAGGTCGTTTTCGTTTTCGCAAATACAAATGCATCGGAAAAGATATATTGTCCATCCAATCCTGCTTGTTCCAAACATTGCGATAGGTCAAAAACCATGTCTGGATGGCCACAGAGGTAGGCGACCAAAAGCTTGGGATCGGGAAAATCCTGGGTAATGGCGGCAGTGATATAGCCAGTCCTTCCTGTCCAGCTATCGTCCGGGCGAGAAACCACCGGATGGAAATGAAAGTTTGCGTGTTCCATCTGCCACTGCTTTAACAAATCCTGATAATAAAACTCCTGGGGGTAACGTACGCCCCAGTAAAAGTGAATATCCCGGCCATCGCCATTGGCAAAGAGCTGCTCCAGCATGCCTTTGAGCGGCGCAAATCCCGTTCCCGTCGCGGCCAGCAACAAGGGTCGCTCCGGCCAGTCATCGCGAATGAAAAAGGTGCCCAGCGGCCCTTCAAAGCGCAGGATATCCTTTTCCTTCATGGTGGAGAAAACATGACCGGTAAACTGGCCGCCCGGCACATGCTTGATATGCAGCTCCAGTTGCGCGCCCGGGCCGGGGATATTGGCCAGGGAAAAGCCGCGCCGACTGCCGTCCTTGAGCAGGATGTCGATATACTGTCCCGGTAGAAAACGGAATTCCTGGGTGCTGGGTAATTGCAGAAAGAGGGCACGGACCTCGGGTGCAAGGTCCACAATGCGTGCCACCCGCGACGGCAGCGTCTTGATCTCGATTCCTGCCGCCGCTCCCACCTCCCGTGCTTCAATACAGACATCGGTTAATGGCGTGGCTTGGCAGAAAAGCGCATAACCCGCCTCCATCTCGGTATCGGGAAGCATCTTTTCATCCACTTCCCCATAATCCACCGAACCGGAGACGATTTTTCCCTTACAGGTAGCACAGGTACCACTGCGGCAACTATAGGGCAGGGCGTACCCATGGCGCAGGGCGGCCTCGAGAATGGTTTCATTGGCCTCGATATCCATCTCATGGCCACTGGGTTCGATTCGTAAGCGATAAGTCATGAGCTACTCCTGTCGGGCAGGGATCGCATCCCCCGCAAGCGGATGAAAAGGCGAAAGCGTACTTTGGTCAAAACGATTCCAAATCCAACAAAATAATGCGGCGGTTCTCTCGGCATCATATAGGGCCGAATGTGCCTGTTTACCATCCCAATCCAACCCCGCCTTCATCACCGCCTTGGCAAGCACCGTTTCGCCCAGCTGCAACGCAGCCAAGGTAACGGTATCGAGGGTACTAAAGGGGTGGAACGGGCTATTGCGCAGATTTTGCCGTGCGGCGGCGGCATGTAAAAAAGAAAGGTCGAAATTGGCGTTATGCCCCACCAGCACGGCGCGGCGACAGCCATGCGCGCGGACCTGGGCACGCAATTTTTGAAAAAGATCGCGCAGCACTTCCCCCTCGGGTAACGCCCCGCGCAGTGGATGCTCCGGGTCGATGCCATTGAACGCCAGGGCCTGGGGATCCAGTTCCGCGCCAGGAAAGGCTTGTACCTGGTAATGCAGGGTTTTCACCGGACGCAAGGAACCGCTGTCCCCCGCCAGGACAACGGCGGCAATTTCCAGCAGCGCGTGACGTTGACAGTCAAAGCCTGCGGTTTCGAGGTCTACGACTACCGGCAAGAAGCCACGGATCCGTCCGCCTATCGGTGTCGTCGTCATGCCATTGTCCGCGCCGGAAAGCGCAAGGCACGCGGGCCAGCCAGAACAACGGCGCTGGCGACGCTGATGCTGACTGCCGCAGTCAGCATCAACATCACCACCAGTTGCATGGATACTGCAGCCAGCGGTGCCATGCCAGCCAGGATCATGCCCGCAGTGATGCCGGGAATGTGGATCATGCCCACACTCTTCAGGCTGTCCAAGGTCGGAATCAGCGAGCTACGCACGACCATGGCATACAGTTGCCGCATTGCCTGGCGCTCCGTCGCGCCGAGGGCCAGCATGGCCAGCAGCAGGTCCTCCCGCTGATCTACCTCACTGCGCAGACGATTGAGGGCCAGGGAGACGGCATTCATCGAGTTGCCGATGATCATTCCCCCGATCGGCACCAGGGACTGGCCCTGCCAGGTGACCAGACCAGAAACCAGCATCCACGCCAGGGTGACGCTGGTGGCAAGAAAGATACTCCCGGTTCCCACCCAATAGGCATGGGGAATGCCTGCACCGCGCTTGCGATTGAAGAAACCTGCCGCAACGATCATAAGCGCGAGAAAGAGAATCAGTAGCGGCGGCGATTGCTGGCGAAACAGCCAGCCCAGAACAAAACCCATGAGCGCGAGCTGCACCGTCGCCCGCAGCGCGGACCACCAGAGCTCTCGGCCAACGCCCAGACTCTGCCAGGCGGACAGGGCCCAGGCGCTGCCCAAAAGGCCGAAGACTCCGGCAATTGCCCAAGGCGAAAACTGGCTGAACAGGCCTGTCGCGGCGTAACTCATACAGATCCCGATGGAGGAAGGAACCCAGAGTATAACAAAAAGCTACTACTGCGGTCTGGCAACAGACTTGCGCGCCGCTTTCACTCGAATTTCTGTAATGCAGCGATGCGCTTTTCCGCCGCGGGATGACTGGACAAAATCCCCTCGCTAACACCAAACATGGATAAGAAGGCGAGGGGTCTAAAGCAAGCTTCATTCTCTGCGGCCGCAGCATGGTTGCGTAACAGGGAAATCATGCCTGCAGCGCCATACTGCTCTGCCGCAAAACGATCTGCACGCAGCTCGCGCCGCCGCGAGAACAGGGCAGTGGGCAACCAGGAGAAGACCAAAAAAAGCATCTGTAGGAGCAGAATGGGTAGGGCTCGGGCGGGCTGATGCAGTTGAAACAGATGTGTCAGGATCTGGGTAAGGCCTAACCCAAGGACGATGGTCGTCCCTTGCAAAAGCTGCATGCTGAGCATGTCACCGGAATAAATGTGCCCCATTTCATGGGCAATGGCGGCGCGTAATTCGGCATCCGAGGCCCGCTCGAGCAGCGCAGAGGAAAGCAGGAGATCTGCGTGCCGATGACCAAAACCCAGCACAAAGGCATTGGGGATGGCAGACGCATAGCGATAAAGGCGCGGCGGCTTCACTCCCAGGCGTTGGGCAAGTTCGCGGGTAATGCGCATGGCCACTTGGCCCTCCGCAATCTCCTCCCAGGCTTGCACCCCTAACGCACCCTTGACCAGGAAGGGCATCAACAAGCCCGATAGCAGCGCGCTGAGCAAGACCAGGCCGAAAACGACTGTCGCCAGCAAAAGCGGAGGAACGGCAGAGAAAGGCAGGACGCAACAAACAGACAGAGTAAGGGAGAGCAAATAAACGAGCAACAGAATGCCCCCAGTCACGAGGACACTACTCAGAATTAGCAGCCACCCTGCCTTGATCCACGCCATTCCACGCTCCCATCCCAGTGTTGCGGCATGTCGGCGTTTTTCCTACGCCTTATCAATCAGCAAAGTGTAAACGGAAGCCTATCATTACGGAAGAGCAGTCGCGGACCATTCCGTGCCCTGATAAGGGATCTCACCGAGAAAAGGCCCCTGCATCCATAGCTGTAACGACTCCCGGGTGCCAGCCGCCACGACCCCATCCTGAACATGATTTGCCACCCACCCGGCATAGGGAACGCCGCGTTGGCGAATCACCGCCTCCGTCAGACGCGCATGGTTGATCGCGCCAAGACGTAAGGCGACCACAAGGATCAGCGGCAAGCCCAGCTCTTCGGCCCAGTCCAAGGTATCCCACGCGGGGCCGAGGGGTACCAGAAGGCCGCCTGCACCCTCCACCAAAACACGATCGACCTGCCGTGCCCGCTGTTGCACAAAATCCGTCAGCGTCTGGCGATCCATCTCTTGTCCCACAAGACGGGCCGCCCAATGCGGGGCAATGGGTGGAACAAAGCGATAGAGATTGCATGCATCAACGGTCAAGGGGGGATGACTGGCCTGGCGGAGCTGCTCGATGTCGGTCCAGCTGCCATCCGCCTCTTGTCCTGAGGCATAAGGCTTCAGAGCCGCAACCCGCTCACCGCGGGCGGCAAAGGCGCGGGCAAGGGCTGCCGTAACCCGGGTTTTGCCCACCTCCGTATCGGTGCCGGTGATGAAATATCCCTGCGCCATCAGTCACGTGTCCGCGGCAGGAATTGTAACGGGTGCAGCTCCGACGTGTGACGCTCCGCAACGCGCCAGGCGTGGGCATGGATCACCTCGTAATGCAAGGGGAGTTTACCCTCCGGCGTGCGCAACTCCTCATAGGCGCAACGCAGACGTTGCAACTTGCGCGGGGTAAACAATCCAGCTCGGGGCATGGAGTTCGCCGCCCCAATGCCACGCAGGTCACGAAGCAGACTGTCGAGGTCCGCATAGTGCAGCTCATAGTGCTCGACATCGAGAACGGGATCGGCAAAGCCCGCTTGCACCATGGCATCTCCCAGGTCATGCATATCCAGAAAGGTATGCACGTGCGCTTCGGCATCCACGCTGGCAAATGCCTGGCGCAGCTCGCGCAGGCTATCCGGTCCGAGAGAACTGCAGAGCAATAACCCCTCCGGCTGCAGTACGCGGCGCATTTCGCGCAGTGCGGGGCGCGGATCGGGCAACCACTGCAGGACAAAGTTGCTGAAAATCATCTGCAGACTCTGCGCGCGCAGCGGGAGAGACTCGGCATCAGCCTGCAAAAACCATTGCCGCTGGCGCCACCCCTTGCGTCGCCGTGCCTCCTGCAGCATCGGCAAAGCGAGATCCAGGGCCAGGATCCAGGCGCGGGGAAAACGTCGATTCAGCCGGCGGCTCTGTAGCCCCGTACCCGCGCCCAGATCCAGGAGCACTTGCGGGTCGACCTTCAAGAAATCTAGACGGTCGAGCATCTCCTGCCCGACCCGATCCTGGAGGGTGGCGCGCGCCTCATAGTTGGATGCTGCCTGCGCGAAGTGGCGCCGCACCAAGCGCTTATTCAGCGGCATGAGCAAAGACCTCGCGCAGGGCCTCGGCACAGGCCGCGGGCTGACCCAAAAAGGGCGCATGACCAGCCGGGACAACACGCAGCACACTCCCAGGGAGCGCCTGGTGCAGATATTCTGCCGCTGCCGGCGGTACAATCCGATCACCCTCGCCGTGCAGGAGCAAAACCGGAATGGCCAAGGCATGCAGGGAGGCGCGGAGATCGATGTCCTGCAAAAACTGCAGGCCAGCCTGCAGGCAGGCGCTGGCAGGTAAAGGCCAATCGTCTACCTTGGGCAACTGCGCACGCGCCGCGCTATCCCCGAGAACCTGCAAGGCGAAAAACCGTCGGCGCAGGCCCTGTGCGTCTTGGTCCAGCTCCGCCGCAAAATTCCGCAGCAGTTCCGGGGAAACGCCGGCAGACCAGTCCGGGCGTTGGCGAAAACAGGGTGAACTGGCGACGAGAACCAAGCCTGCCAGGGGGACGGAGGGCCGCAGGGCCAAGGCCAGGGCGAGCAGACCGCCCAAGGACCAGCCGAGGAGGATGGGTGGCGTGGACAGGGCCGCAAGGGCTACGGACAAATCATCAAGACCAGACTCCCACTGCCATCCCGCCGATGGGCAAGGGCGCGCTCCGTGCCCAGGGAGATCCCAGGCCAGCACGCGGAAATCCGGTTCCAGCAACGGCAACCAGGGCGTAAAAACGCGCTTCTCCATACCCCAACCATGGAGCAAAACGAGGGTCGGGCGCTCCTGGAACTGACCCAGAGTCATCGGGGCTCCAGGGCGTCGAGCAGGGACGCAATATCTTCTGCCGCATGCGCGGCACTCAGGCTGATGCGCAACCGTGCCTGTCCGACGGGGACGGTGGGCGGCCGCACGGCGGGGCAGTAGATACCTGACGCACGTAGCTGCGCCGCCGCCTGCAGGGCCTTTTCATTGCTGCCCAGGATCAAGCCTTGGATGGGCGTAGTGCTCGGCAGATAGGATCGCCCCTGCAGCCCAAGCTGCAAGGCGTCGCGGAGATCGCCCAAATGTTGACGTCGTGCATCCCCGCCCCGCAGCAATTCGAGGGCGGCAAGGCTCGCGGCAGCAACGTTTGCTGGCAAGGCGGTGTGAAAGAGATAGCTCCGTGCCGCCTGTTGCAGCCAACGGATCAGGAGTGTGGGACCGGCAACAAAGGCGCCATAACTGCCAAACGCCTTGCCCAAGGTACCTATGCGCAATGTCACTTGCTCTGCCGCAAGCCCCCAATGGTCGAGACTGCCGCACCCCTCCTTTCCGAGCACCCCAAAGGCGTGTGCTTCATCGAGCAGAACAGCGGCATCATAGCGGGCAGCCAGGGCAAGCAGTTCCGGCAGTGGCGCAAGATCACCATCCATGGAAAAGACACCCTCGGTGACAATCCAGGCTCGTCCCTTGCGTGGGCGCTGCAAGAGTGTCTCCAGATGATCAAGATCGTTGTGACGAAAGCGCTGCAACCGGGCGCCGCTCAGGCGCGCCCCATCGATCAGGGAGGCGTGGGCGAGACGGTCGAGAAAGAGGTGATCCTGCACCGCAACCAGGGCACTCAAGACGCCGAGGTTAGCGAGATAGCCGGAGCCAAAGAGCAATACCGCCTCCACCCCCAACCAAGCGGCAAGACTCGCCGCCAGCGCCTCATGCGTGGGGCGCACGCCACCCAGCAAAGGCGCCGCGCTGACCCCATATTCGCTGCCCTCCAGGCTCTCCCGCGCCGCCTCGCGCAACGCCGGATGCCGGGTCAAGCCCAAATAATCATTGCTGGCGAAAGAAAGTAGCCGCACGCCCTGTGCGTCACGGAAATACGGACGCGTCTCCGGCAGGGGTTGCAAGACCTCCGTTTGCCGCAGGAGACCGGCGTTACGGCGCGCGGCCAGTCCATCTTCCCAGTCTGCTTGTAAGGAACTCAGCATCGCCATGGGCACGGTATAGGGGAGCCTGGCGCGCCTTGTCAATGCCGCAGGCGAGCGCAACAATGCACCCGCGGCAACGGGAGGACTGAATGCAGGCAGCGATGCAGTGGTGGCGACCCACGCTCTGGCGCCGGGGAGGCGAAGCCAGCGTATCCTGGCTACTGCCGGAAAATTGCCGCTTCTGTTCCGCACCTGGCGCGGCGATCTGCAGTGACTGTCAGCGGGAGTTGCCGCGTCTTCCCAGTGATCGTTGCAGTTGGTGCGCCTTGCCAGTAGATGATGGCGGAGATTGCCCGGTCTGCAGCATCGAAACGCCAAGTTACGACTATACCTTTTGCCCTTTCGTCTATACCTCGCCATTGGCAGAAGCGATCAGTGCCTGGAAGTTTCACGCCGGACTGGATTGGACCCGACCGTTGGCCAACGCCTGGATCCAGGCCTGGGCGCGGGAAGCCCCGCTGCGTCCCGAAGCATTGGTCCCGGTGCCGGCACACCCTGCCCGCCTGCGCGAACGCGGCTACAATCAGGCCGCACTGCTGGCACGCCAGTGGGGTCGGCACTACCACGTACCGGTGCGGGACGTGCTGCGCCGGGTACGCAATACCCCGCATCAGGTCGGCGGCAGTCGCGAACAACGCCGCGCCAATTTGCGCGCCGCCTTTGCGCTGCGGGCAAGATTGCCGCAGCACGTCGCCCTGGTAGACGACGTCCTGACCACCGGCAGCACCGCCGAGGCCCTGGCGCAACTGCTCAAAGCCGAAGGAGTCGCGCGGGTGGACCTCTGGATGTTGGCACGCGCCCTATGACGGAGCCGATTCTGGAATTGGTGTTGTACCAGCCCGAGATTCCCCCTAATACCGGCAACGTCATCCGCCTCTGCGCCAACACCGGCACCCGCTTGCACCTAGTCGAGCCCCTCGGCTTTGCCTGGGATGACCGCCGTTTGCGCCGTGCCGGGCTGGATTACCACGAATTTGCCGAGGTACGGCGGCATGCCAACTGGGAACATTGTGTCGCCGCATTGCCTGATCGCCGAATCTTCGCCTTCACCACCAAGGGCGCTCCAGGAAGCTTTGCCAACGCCCGCTTTCTGCCGGGCGACGTCCTGCTCTTTGGCCCCGAGACGTGCGGCCTACCAGACAGCCTGCTCGCCACCTTCCCGAGCGATCGACTGCTCCGGCTGCCCATGCGCGCCGGCCAGCGTAGCCTGAATCTGTCGAACTCCTGTGCCATTGCCGTCTTTGAGGCATGGCGACAATGCGGTTATCCCGGCGGGGTGTAGACTGTCATAAAAGTGTCATAAAATCTTCATCATAATGTCACAATTAAAGTGTAATCTCTCCAGTGCACCTTCTTCTGTGCCGCAAAACGGAGGATTCACCATGACAAACGCTACCAACGTCGCCGATAGCGATATCTCCGACGCCCTCAATACCGCAAGATTCAGCCCCTTTCACTTGAAGGCCATCTGGGCCTCCTCCATGGGCTTTTTTACCTCCGCCTATGACCTCTTCATCATTGGCACCGCGTTGGTGCTGATCAAGGAGCAATGGCACCTCAGCCCCGACGAGGTCGGGCTGGTGGGCGCCATCTCTCTGATTGCCACCTTCGTCGGCGCCTATGTATTCGGAATCCTCGCCGACAAGCTGGGCCGCAAAAAGATTTACGGCCTCGAAGCCCTGCTCATGACCATCGGTGCCCTGCTATCTGCCGTGTCGCCCAGCGTGACGGTGTTGATCATCGCCCGCATCATCCTCGGCCTGGGGATTGGTGGCGACTATCCCATGTCTGCCGTGTTGATGTCCGAGTATGCCAATGCCAAATCCCGGGGACGCATGGTCTCGCTGGTCTTTTCCGCCCAGGCGATTGGCTTGGTGGTTGGACCGATCGTGGCCCTGACCCTGCTGGCTGCGGGCATGAACCACGATCTCGCCTGGCGCCTGATGCTGGGCTTGGGTGCCCTGCCGGCCATGGCGGTGATCTATATTCGCCGCACCCTGCCGGAATCGCCCCGCTGGTTGGCGCGGGTGAAAGGCGACGGCGACGCCGCTGCGCGGGAGCTGGCCTCTTTCAGTCTTGGCACCGCCGTGGCGCGGAAGCCCGAGGCCAAGGTCATCAAGCAACCTTTGCGCAAATATCTACTGACGCTACTTGGCACCGCCGGCAGCTGGTTCGTTTTCGATTACGCATATTACGGCAATACCATCTCGACGCCGATGATCATGCATCGTCTGGCGCCCCATGCAGACGTGATTCAGAGCACGGCCTTGAGCTTGATCGTTTTTGCCGTGGCGGCGGTACCAGGATACTTTCTGGCCGCCTTCACCATCGACCGCATTGGCCACAAGACCCTACAGATGCTGGGCTTTTTCATGATGGGTCTGATGTTTTTGCTGATCGGTGCCTTCCCGGTGGTGTCCGCCTCCATCGGTGTCTTCATGGTGATCTATGGCCTCTCCTACTTCTTCGCGGAATATGGCCCCAACACCACCACCTTCGTCATTGCGGGCGAAGTCTTCCCGGTGAACCTACGCACTACCGGTCACGGTCTCTCGGCGGGAACAGCCAAGGTCGGGGCCTTCATCGGCGCCTTCATTTTCCCGGTCTTACTGCATGACTTCGGTCTGCATGGTACCTTGATGATCACTTTCTTCTTTGCGTTAGCGGGATTGCTCCTGACCATCTTCTTCATCCCCGAACCCAGCGGCAAGACTCTGGAAGAAGTCAGCGGCGAAGACAATGTCGTACAGCACCCCAGCAAGCACACTCCGGCGCATGCCTGAACTGCAAACTGCAAGCACCAAACCCCGCTTCGGCGGGGTTTTTGTTTCTCTCCCACGTTTCCGACCGGCCGGTATCTTGTGCTAATCTGGCAGAAATACGGGAGGACTTCATGGGCGAAATGCGGATTCACCCCTTACGTTTGGACGGCCGACACGGTGAAGAAAAGCGCGAAGAAATTCGACGCGTCTTCCATCAAACCTTCAGTCTGAATGAATCACTCTATGAGCATTTGCACGGTGACGCTGCCTGGTTTACCCAGGCCATCTCCTTGCGGCATCCGCTGATCTTCTACTTTGGCC
Source organism: Acidithiobacillus acidisediminis (assembly GCF_023277115.1). Lineage (NCBI taxonomy): Bacteria > Pseudomonadati > Pseudomonadota > Acidithiobacillia > Acidithiobacillales > Acidithiobacillaceae > Acidithiobacillus > Acidithiobacillus acidisediminis. The sequence continues at coordinate 885,805 of NZ_JALQCS010000001.1, read as the reverse complement.
ATACGGCCACCTTCTACACCAACAAATTCCTGGTGGCGGGTCTTATCGACCAGCACCTGGATGCCGATCTGGAATCCATCTTTGCGGTGGGGGTGGATGAGATGTCGTGGGACGATCTCGACGAGACCCACTACGACTGGCCCAGCGTCGAGCGCGTGCGCCCCTACAGGAATCAGGTGCGGGAGATGGTGGATGGGGTGATCAGCCGCCTGCCCCTGGACCTCCCCATTACCTGGGATTCCCCCTGGTGGGCGGTGCTCATGGGTATCGAGCATGAGAACATCCACATCGAAACCAGCTCGGTCCTCATCCGCCAATTGCCCCTGGATCGGGTACGGCCCGTGGCTGCCTTTACCCCCGAGCCCCTGGCCCCCGCTGCAGAGGCACTTCCGGGTAACCCCTTGCTGCCCGTCGCAGGTGGACGGGTGCAACTCGGCAAGGCAGACGATGACCTCCACTACGGCTGGGACAATGAATACGGCAGCCATCAGCAGGAATTGCAGGATTTTGCCGCCAGCCAACATCTGGTCAGCAATGGCGAATTTCTGAGCTTTGTAGAGGATGGCGGCTACCGAGAAGCCCGTTGGTGGGGCGAGGAAGGGGACGAGTGGCGGCGCTTCACCCATACCGAGCACCCCAGTTTCTGGGTACCCAGCCCCGCCGGTTGGCGCCTGCGGCTGATTGCCGAAGAGCGCCCCATGCCGTGGAACTGGCCCGTAGAGGTCAATTATCACGAAGCGGCGGCCTTTTGTCGCTGGAAATCGGCCCAGCTCGGCAAGAAAATCCGTCTACCCAGCGAGGACGAGTGGCGGCGCCTACGGGACCTTTCGGGACTCGCCAATCACGATAGCTGGGGGGAACTCGCCCCAGCCCAGATTGGCCTGGCCCATGGGGCGTCGCCCTGCCCCGTGGACCGTTACCAGCACGGCGCATTCTATGATGTGGTCGGCAATGTCTGGCAGTGGACCGAAACCCCCATCTATCCCTTTGATGGCTTCCGCGTCCACCCCTACTACGACGACTTCACCGTCCCCACCTTCGACCAGCGCCATAACCTCATGAAGGGTGGTTCTTTCATCAGCCTGGGCAACGAGACCCAGACCGAGGCCCGCTACGCCTTTCGGCGACATTTCTTTCAGCATGCGGGCTTCCGCTACGTCGCCTCGGACAATGCCTTGCCCGAGACGCCGGTTTACGAAACCGACACCGCCGTGGCCCAATATTGTCATTTCCACTTCGGTCCCGATTATTTTGGGGTAGCGAATTACGCCCAGGCCATTGCCGATCTGGCCCTGCGGGCCTGGGGCGATCGGCCCTTGCGCCGGGCCCTGGATATCGGTTGCTCCGTGGGGCGCAGCAGTTTTGCGTTGGCTCGGGGCGCTGAGCAGGTCACCGGCATCGACTTTTCCACCCGCTTCGTCCAGGTGGCGGCCCGTCTACAGGAAAAAGGGCGTTTTCCTTATGCCATCACCGAAGAGGGCGAACTCCAGAGTCATCAATGGGCCGACCTCAGCACGCTCGGATTGGCGGAGACCGCGGCACGCTGCCAGTTCGTCCAAGGCGATGCCTGCAATCTCAAGCCGATGCATCGGGACTTCGATCTGGTGCTGGCCGCCAATCTGATCGACCGCCTCAGTGACCCGGCCCAATTTCTGCGCGACATGGCCGAGCGCATCGTCCCTGGGGGACTCTTGGTACTGAGTTCACCCTACACGTGGCTGGAGGACTTCACCCCCAAGGAGCGCTGGATCGGCGGTGTGCGCCAGGACGGAGAGAGCCGGAACACCCTGCAGGGTCTGCGGGCGATCCTGGGCAGTCATTTCGACCTGCAACCGGGCTTTCCCCAGGACCTCCCCTTCGTCATCCGCGAAACGGCGCGCAAGTACCAGCATAGCATCGCCCAGGTGACGGTCTGGCAGCGTCGATCGTGACGGACTTCGACCAGGTCATTTCCCGACAGGGCACCGGCTCCGTGAAATGGGACGGCGCCCGGGAACGCTTTGGCGGCGAGGTCTTGCCCCTCTGGGTGGCGGATATGGATTTTGCCATTGCCCCCAGTATCCTCAATGCCCTGCACCAGCGTCTGGAACACCCGATCTTTGGCTACCCCCATCGGGAAGAGGCCTTTGGGCAGGCAGCGCGCCGCTGGTGGCAACATCGTTACCAATGGTCTGTGGCTCAGGAGTCATTGCTCCCGGTGAGCGGGGTGGTCCCTGCCCTCTTTGCCAGCGTCCGGGCCTTTACCGCCCCCGGTGACGGGGTGCTGGTGATGCCCCCCATCTATCCGCCCTTCCTCGACGCCGTGAAGCAAAACCAGCGGCGCCTGGAGCTGGTGCCCCTGCGCGCCGATGCTGGGGGCCATTATCAAATGGACTGGGATGCCCTGGAGCCGGCCTTGGCTCGATCGCGCCTGCTCCTCCTCTGCTCGCCCCACAATCCCGTAGGCCGCGTCTGGACTGCCGACGAGCTCCGCCGACTGAGCGCACTCTGCCAGGACGCGGGGGTACCCATGATCAGTGACGAGATCCACGCCGACCTGAGTTTCCAGCCCCATACCCCCTTGGCACAGATCGCGCCCGAGGCAATCGTCCTCAGCTCCGCTGGCAAGGCCTTCAATATTGCTGGCCTGGGAGGCGGCATCGCCGTCTGTGCCGATCCCAATAGTCGCGCCCTGTTGCGCGCCGAGCTGGAACGCAGCCAATGCCATCACCTGAACGAAATGGGCCTGATCGCCGCCATAACGGTCTGGGAATCGGGTGCCGCTTGGCTGGATGCCTTGCGCCCCTATCTGCAAGAGAATCTGGCGTTCTTGCAGAGCACCCTGGCCCAGCGCCTGCCCGAGCTGGGTTACCGCCCACCGGACTTTGGCTACCTGGCGTGGCTGGACGTGCGCAGTTACGGTGACGATCCGGACATCGCCAGCGCCCTGCTGGGGGCCGGCCTGGGCCTAAATCTCGGCCCGAGTTTCGGCCCAGGCGGTAGTGGTCACCTGCGCATGAATGTGGCCGCACCCCGAGTCACCGTGGCGGAGGGAGTGGAGCGGTTATGTCGGGCGTTGGGGGGGTGAGGAAGGAGTTGGCGGGGGAGGTACGGCTAAATCCACTCCCAGCTTTCAGCTGAGCCGCGCCGCTCCAGGGCCTGACGGCAGGCGGCATACAGCGCATTTGCATTGCAGCTTGCGAATACCGCCCTGACGGGCATGCTCCTCGTAGCGTGATTGATGCCCCCAGCGGCCCCTGGGCTCAACGCTCGAGATAGGGCCCCAATATCCCCAGCGTCCGCTCCAGTGCGCCCGTCTGCCTCGCCACCCAAGTGGCAGCGCGGTTGCCCAGGGCTGCCGCTTCGGCTTCCTCCTGGAGCAGACGCAGCAGGGCTGAGTACAGAGTTTCAGTATCCGGGCAACGCTGTAGCGCGCACGCTGCCAGCATTGCATCGGTCAGGCCCTGAAAGTTTTCCATGTGTGGACCGACCAGCACCGGCTTGCCCAAGGCCGCCGGTTCCAGGGGGTTGTGACCGCCATGGGGCACAAAGCTGCCGCCCATACTGACCACGTCCGCCGCAGCGCAGAAGGCGATGACCTCACCCAGGGTATCCACCAGATAGACCTCCGTGTCGGCGCCTACGGCCTCACCTCGGCTCCGTTGGACGACCCGGAAGTCTGACAAGTGCCCGAGGATCTCGGCGGCGCGCTCGGGATGGCGGGGGATCAGCAGCAATAAAAGCTCCGGGAAACGGGCCTGCAAGCGCGGCAAGATCTCTGCTGCCAGCGCCTCCTCGCCGGCATGGGTCGACACGAAGGCCCAAACCGGCCGATGCCAGGCAGCACGCCACTGCTCTCCCTGCTGCCGCTGCTGGGGGTCGATCTGCAGATCCAGCTTCAGCTGGCCCAACACCTCGACCCGGGGGGCACCCAAGGCCCGAAAGCGCTCGGCATCGGCCTCGCTCTGGGCGGCCACGGCCTCCAGCGCGGCCAGGGCGGGGGCAAAAAGGCCGCGCCAACGGGCATAGCCGCGCAGGGAACGTACCGACAAGCGGGCATTGAGGAGAAAGAGGGGAATCTTCTGGCGCTGGGCGGCCTGGAACAGGTTGGGCCAGATCTCCGTTTCCAGAAAAAGCCCCAGGCGCGGTTGCTGACGGTGTAAAAACCGCCCCACTGCGCCGGGAGTGTCATAGGGCAGGTAGAGTTGCGTCACTGAATCGCCCAGGCGCTCGCGCAACAGCGCCCGCCCCGTGGGTGTCGTGCTGGTCAGTAGAATCGGCAAGGCCGGATAGCGGGCCTGCAGGGCCCGGATCAGGGGCAGTGCGGCGATGCCCTCCCCCACACTCACGGCATGGATCCACAGAGGCCGATCCCGGCGCGGGGGCACAAAACCAAAACGCTGCCACCAAAAGGCGCGATACGGGGGACGGCGCCAGGCGCGCCAGAGGGTGAAGAGCAGAATCAGCGGCGTGAGGAGCCAGAGCAGAAAGGCATACAGACGGCGCAGCATCACTCGCGCCGCAGAATCCGATCGGTAAGCCAGTCCAGCCGGTACCACGGGCGAAAGCTGCGCAGCAGGGCCTCCCGATCGTAGTCCTCGGCCACCCAGCGCCGCAGATCGAATTTTTCCCTCCCCTGAGCCGCTTGCCCCTGGGCGGCCTCCAATACCTGCACAAAGAACCAGTCGAGAATACCCGTATTGGCGTGCCGGATATGCCCGTAGGGCCAAAGCCGCAATTGCCGCCGTGCCTCCTCCAGGGACCAGCCGCACACCTGCCAGGTGTAGAGCGCGGCAATCAACCCCGCCCGATCGGCACCGGACTTACAATGGATGAGCAGCGGCCTTTCGATCTGGGGAAATAGGTCTAAGGCCGCCAGTAGACGGTCCCGCACCGGCAGGTCCCGGGAGCCAAAACCCTGCAGGGGCAGATGGCGAATCCCCAGTTGCTCGCAGATGTCCTGCTCTAGACGATAATGGGGCTCGTCGGGCCCGGGGGCGCGGATGTTGAGCACCGTACGAAAGTGATGTTGCTGGTGCCAAGCGCGCAGTTGGGCTGGCGAGGGCTGGGCGGAGCGAAACACCCCCGGCGCGATCTCGTGGAAATTGGCGTAGAACAGCTCGCGAAAAATGCCGTGATCGGTCCAGAACTGATGCCGGCGAAAGCGCCGATAGTCCCGCGCCGAGAGGCTAGTGCTGGGCATTGCGATCCCCTAGGGTGAGCAAGGGCTGCAGCTTGGCCCAGACCTGATCGGGGACCAGGGATTCCTGACAGGGGATGCTGCCCGGCGCGCGGTCCCGGCGCTGGCAGCGCGCTGCACCACAGGGGGCACAGGGTTCGGCACTGCGCAGCTGCGGCCAGCGCGAATCCGCCCCCCCCTGCTGTGCCACCGTCGGGCCGTAAAGGGTCAGGCCCGGCAAGCCCAGGGCCGCCGCCAGGTAGGACAATCCCGTATCCATGCCCACAAAGGCTTCTGCCCGCACCATCAGTTGCGCCAGCTCCTGCAAATTTGCCGAAGGCAAGGGTACGACATTCTCCTGACCCTTGGCGATGGCCGCCACCCGCGCCTGCTCGCGCCCACCCATAGCGGGCAAGAGCAGGCGAAAGCCCGCCGCGCCCAATCTCTGCGCCAACACCTGCCAATGGCTGACGGGCCACTCCTTATTTTCCCAGGCGCCGGAGGTGGCATGAAAGCCGAGGACAAAGGGGCGCTGGGTCAATGCGTCCCAGGGTGGGGGCAGTCGCTCTGCTCGCCAGCCCTCCGCTACCTGCCCAAGACCATAGTCTGCCGGACCCTGGGGCAGGGGATACCCCAATGCCGCCGCAAAGAGCTCGCGATTCCGCTGGATGGCCGGCCGCCCCCAGGGGACGGCAAAACGCCGCGCGTACAGGAGTGCTGCTCCCGGCTCCCGGGCACTCTGCCGATCCAGCCCCCAGACCGGTCGCCCCGCCAAGCGCGCCAGCAGCGCACTCTTGTAGAGCCCCTGGCTATCCAGCACCGCCCCATAATCCGCCGACCGCAGCTCCCGCCGCAACGCCCACAGGGCCGGCACCAACCCGCCCGCCTTGCCCTTGAAACGCCTTAGGGAAAAAGGCAGCACCCGACCCACCGCCGGATGCCAAGCCGCCACCGTCCCAAAGCCCGGCTCAATCAGCCAATCTAGCCTCCAGTCTGGATGCGCCGCCCCCATATCCGTCAACGCTGGTAGGGTATGCAGAACATCGCCCAGGGAGCTCAGGCGGACGAGGAGGAGTTTCACCGCCGCTCCGCCTGCTGCCGTTCGCGGGCCATGGCGTATTTCATGAATGCCCCCAGGGCGTTGGTCCAGGCGATGGCGGCACCATCGACCCCATCCAGAAAGCCTAGACGCAGTAGATAGCCGCGCATAAAGGCTGCCATGGCATGAGACAGGGGGGCATGGGCCGGCACTGGGCGACCCCGGGCATAGACCTTTTCGGCGTTGAGCTCTGCGTATTTCTGCATTTTTTGCAGCAACTGGGCGTAACTCCCGTAGGAATAATGGTCCAACGCCAGGGCCGCCACGGTTCCCAACGATCCGCTGCATTGCCACGACTCATGGACTTGCTGGGTCGGGTCATAACGGCCCTGGCGGCGATCAAAGAGCCGCAAAACCTGATCCTTGGCCCAATCGCCATGCCGAATGCGGCGCCCATGAAAATAGCTGCAGCGGCGCAAATAGTAGGCGGCGTGCTCTACTGGCGCTTCCAGGAGTCTTTCGATCGCCGCTCGCCCCTCTGGGCGCAGCAACTCATCACTGTCGAGCATCAAAATCCAATCGTTCTGTGCCTGGGCCACGGCAAACTGGCGCTGTGCCCCAAAGCCCGCCCAGGGGTGCTCAACGACTCGGGCACCCCGCGTCTGTGCCAGCATCACAGTATTATCCCGAGATCCACCATCCACCACCAGGATCTCGGCGGCCAGCCCGGCAACACTGTCGAGGGAACGGGCCAGCGCCGCGGCGCAGTCCTGGGCCACATACACCACCGATAAGGACGTCATCCGCGCCCCGGCAGCGGCCAGCGCATCAGCAACGGCATGCCCGCAAAGAGCGCAATATTGACCGCATCCGCATAACCCCAACTTAGGGAATCAAAAACACCGCCGATCACATAAATGGCGAAATAGCTCAGTACAAACCAGCCCTGGGGACTGAAGCGGGCGCGCCAAGACTCCTTGCCAATGGCCCACAACACCCACAGAAACAGGACGATGCCAATGATGCCCAGGCTCGCCGCCTCGCTCAAATAGCTATTGGCGGCGGTATTCATGATGAAATCGCCCGTCGCCGGCACCAGATGTTGGGCCTGCAGATGCAGTACTGCCGGATAAAAATCACCGGTGCCCACACCAAAGAGGGGGTGCATCCAGAACAGCAAGGCGCCGGCCCACATGGCCACCAAGCGAATCCCCCAACTGCTCTTCACATCCGCCTGGGCCGGCGAAAAGGCCAGCAGCTCGTGGACTCCGACGAGGAAATGCGCCCGTACCTCCGGGATGGCAAACAAGAGCACCGCTGCCAAGACCCCGAGAATGGGCAAGGCCCAGCGCCAACGCCCCGGATAGAGCAGGAACAAGGCGACAGGGAGTAAGAGCACCAGCAACAGTTGCCCTGAACGCCCCGGCGTCAACGCCATCTGCAAGGCAAAGAAAAGGATCAATGTCCAATTGGCCCAGCGCGGAAAATTCCAGCGCTGCTTTTGGTCGTAGACCAGCCACAGGATGGCATGGGCCAATACCAGGGAGAGAAAAATATGGTCACAGAAACCCGTGTAGGGAATCCAGTCCGTATTTTGCCAAGGGAGAATCTTCCAGGTCATCAAAAAGGCCAGAATTTCGTTGACGACGATTCCCGCCAGAAACCAGCGGATTACCCACTTGACCCAGCGTTCCTGCCACGGCAGCGTGGCGCCCATGAAGGCAAAAATGGCGTCGAAAGTGGATATCGTCACCTTCTGACCAAAGAACATATTGCTCGTCCACAACAAACCGATCGCGGTCCAAGCCATCAAAAGCAACCACGGCAAGTACCAGCCGCGCTCGCCAATAGTGCGCCAGTTGCGCCAATGGCCGCTGAACCCGTAGGCCAGAATCAGTAGGCCCATGGAAATACCCGACCCCGCCGTGCTCAAGGGAAAAAAGAACAACGGCAGGGCGTAAAGACTGAACATCCAGGGGTCAGGGATACGAAGGCGCATGGCTTACTCCGCAATTTTTATAAAATGATTGATAGCCTTCATCAGCTCCTCGGCAGATGAACTTGTAAGTACGGTAAGATGAGGCACATGGTGATATGCTTCTAAATTGAGCCAGTGAAACAATGCCACGGTCGGCGTCCCCAGGGCTACAGCCATATGATAGGGACCAGAATCTCCGGAGACAAAAACGTCACAACTGGCGATGATTCCAGAGAGAACATCAAGCGAGCCCGTGCCAGCCAAATTCATTATGTGCCTCACCTGTCGCCAGCGCTGCCCATAAAGACGAATAAACTCCTCGTTAATTCCCCACTCGTTTACCGCGCCCGTCAAAAATAAGGAAAATGGCTTCTCAAAGGCGCTTGGATCCAATGCCTCCACAAGCAAATCAATATTTGGGCGTCTAGGTACAGCGTCAGAGGTACCACAACCGATGTTCAAGCCAATCCGCCATTCCCCGGGCTGACGAGGGTGCGCCGTCTGCCAAGCCCGCCCATCCTCGCCTACCCCGAGGGTAATCTGCTGGCCGTTGCGTTCTATGCCCAGGGCAGTCAAGGCCGCAAAATCCCGTTCGGTATAATCCATGGGATCCGGTAAACCCCGCGCTTGGGCATAACGCCTCAAACTCGGTCCGGCCAGATCATACAAGCAACCCCGTCCGGGTACCTGGGCCAGACCCACGGTAACGGCGCCCGGACTCTGGGCCCGGAGCACCCGCGCCGCAATGGAAGTCTCGATGCCATGGGCCTCATGGTCAACGATCAGGTCCGGCTGAATCTCCCGGCCCAGGCGCCGCAATGGGGGTAACAGCGTGCTCCAGCCCTTGGGACCCACCCCGCGCATCCCGGCAAAGCGCCCCTCGATCAGAGTTAGGAAATGGGCGCTACGCAAGAGATAGTGGCCCTGGATCAAGGATTCGCTGGGATAGCCCGGCCAGCGGGTTAGAAACAGCAGGTGTAGCTCGGCCTCAGGCCAACATCGATGCAGGGCCGCCCAAGCGGCAGAGCTGCGCAGGATATCGCCTACCCCGGCACTGTGGGACTTGATCAGCACAATGCGTTGGGGATCCTTCGTCAGCGAGCGACGGCTCAAAGAATCTCACCTCGCCCCGGTGCCCGGTGATTACGCGAAATCACCACGGGGCGACTCACGGCTGTGCACGTGAACTACGTCCAGCAACAAAGACAGGCATCCTTCTCTCCAACAGTCCCGATTGGTCCGCATCATAAGGGGAAGCCTGATCATTGTCATGAGCCGGCGCGTCAGATAGACCCGCCCCAAGGCATCTAACTCACTCCGCAACCACGGCCTCCACCTTCCCCGGGCCCCGGGGCGTGCGGATGAAGAGCAGCAGAGGAAATATCGCCAGGGTCAGGACCAGCATCAGCCAAAAATCGTCGATGTAGGCAATCATGCTCGCCTGACGCGTGACCTCGGCATTGAGCAGGGCCTGCCCCAAGCGCGTATGCAGGTCATACAGGCTGGCGACACTCCCGTTGGCAAAGCCCGGATTCTGAGGGTCCAGGTGGGCGGCAAGGCTAGCGTGGGCAGTCTGGGTGTTGCGGGTGAGCAAGGTCTCCACCAGGGAAATCCCGATGCTACTCCCCACATTCCGCACCAGACTGTAGATAGCGGTGCCACTGGCGCGCATCTCCGGGGCCAGGGTTGCAAAGGTCGCCGTGCTGAGAGGAACGAAGACCAGGCCAATGCCCAGGCCCTGCCACACCCCGGGCCAGATCACGTCGCCCTGGGTAATGACAAGACTGTAACCTTGCATTTGCCACAGGGAAAAGGCGGTAAAGCCAAAACCCACGGCCAGGAGCAGGCGGAGGTCTACCTTGCCCACCAAGCGCCCCACAATCAACATGGCGACCATGGTCCCCAGGCCACTGGGCGCCGTCACCCAGCCGGCATCCTCCGCCGTATAACCCATCAAATCCTGGAGCATGGTGGGAATCAGGGCGCGGGAGGCAAAAAGCACCAACCCCACGACAAAGATGAAAAACAGGCCCGTCACATAATTCCGGTTCAGTACCAGGCGATAGTCAAAAAATGCCCGTTCGGGATTGGAGCGCCAGGTGTGCCAAACAAAATACAGCCCGGCAAAGCCGGCCAGGTAGGCCTCTACCCAGATCTCCTTGGAACTGAACCAATTCAATTGCTGCCCCCGATCCAACAGCAATTGGATAGCCCCAATGGCCAGACTGAGGCTGATGAAGCCTGCCATGTCAAAGGGCGTATGGCGACGCTGATCCGCACGGGGAAAGGAGCGCAAGACGCCGAGGGTCGCGAGGATCCCGACGGGCACGTTGATGAAGAACACCCAGCGCCAGCCCAGGCTGTCGGTGAGCCAACCCCCAAAGGTGGGGCCGATGATGGGACCCACCATGACCCCCATCCCCCACATGGCCATGGCGGCGCCCTGCTTTTCCCGGGGATTGATGTCCAGCAAGGTCGTCTGCGCCAAGGGGACCAAAGCGGCACCAAAGGCCCCCTGAAACACGCGTGCCAAGACAATCTCCCCCAAAGAGGTGGAAATCCCGCACCACATGGAGGCCAAGGTAAAGCCGATGATGGATGCCAGCATGACATGCCGCTTGCCAAAGCGGTCCACCAACCAGCCAGTCATGGGTGTGGCGATGGCGGTGGCCACAATGTAGGAGGTCAGGACCCAACCGACCTGATTGAGGGTCGCCGACAGGCTCCCTTGCATATGGGGTAGCGCCACATTGGCAATGGTGCTGTCCAGGGTCTGCATGATGGTCGCCAACATGATCGAGAGGGTGATCAGGGGACGATTCAACGCCTCCCCAGCCCCGGTAGCGCTTGTCTGGGGGCTCATCGGGGGAGGGCGTGCAAGGCGTGCAGCAGCTGTTGCAGGGTCTCCGTACTGGTCGCCAGCAGGGCGGGATCGATGGCCGCCAGTTGTTCGCGACGAAAATCGGCGGCGATGCGCCGCACTTCGGCATAGACGCGCTCGCCCTCAGCTGTCAGAAACAGTTGGCGTATCCGACGATCTTCCAGGGCCATCTCCCGACGCACCAAACCCAGGCGCTGCAGGCGATCCACCATGGAGACCACCGTCGCTGGCTCCACCCCCAGGGCCTCCGCCAGGGCCCGTTGGGTCATTGGGGCCGCCGCCCGAGCCAACAAGGCCACACTCATCCAACCCGCCTGACTCAAGCCCAACGGCTTCAGCCGCTGGTCCAGGGCGTGGCGCCAGGCCCGCGCACTGTCATGCAGGGCCAGCGCAAAGGCTTCGTATATCGGGTCGGCGTTCATGGAGTGCGCCTTCGTATCACTGAATAGGAAGAAAGCTTATACTTAGATTTCTAATTAAATACAAGATGGCCCCTTCGGTATTAGACTTAGTATCAATTTAAACTATTTACAGTCACCATCCGATCCATTAGACTGTGCATGAGCACTAGCTGTTGTTTTCATCGGTTCTATCTTGAGGAGAGCGTTTCATGTCTATTCGTATCAATGACGTAGCCCCAGATTTCACCGTCGACTCCACCGCTGGGGAGTTGAACCTGCATCAGTGGATTGGCGACAGCTATGCCATCCTCTTTTCCCATCCCCGGGACTTCACCCCGGTCTGCACCACCGAGTTCGGCGCCGTGGCCCAGTTGGCCCCCGAGTTCGAGAAGCGCAATACCAAGGTCATGGGCGTTTCTGTGGATACCGTGGAAGAGCACAAAAAGTGGAAGCGGGACATTGAGGCGACGGCGGGCGCACCGGCTAATTTCCCCATCATTGACGACACGTCTTTGCATGTCTCCAAGCTCTACGACATGCTCCCCGCCGAGGCCTACTTGCCCGAGAAGCGTGACGCCAAGAACACCGCCACCGTGCGTACGGTCTTCATCATTGGACCGGACAAGAAGGTGCGCCTGACCATGTCCTACCCCATGTCCGTGGGCCGCAACTTTGCGGAGATCCTGCGGGCCCTGGACGCCATCCAAGCCACCGACGGCGTCCCCTTGGCCACCCCGGCCAACTGGGTTCCTGGTCAGGACGTGATCGTGGCCCTGTCCTTGACCGACGAGCAGGCCAAAGAGAAGTTTGGTGACATCGACATCAAGCTCCCCTACCTGCGTTTTGCCAAGGCGCCCAAGAAGTAAGCGCTTTCATCGCCCGAGTTGGAGAAAACCCCCAGTTCTGCTGGGGGTTTTTGTTTTCTTCACGATTCATCCTGCAGGACCACATACCCCGCCTCGATATTGCGCTGAAACGCTTCGGGCAGACGCGACCACAAATGCAGGTCCACCAGCATGGGCAACGCGCTGTTTTGCAGCGCTTCCTGAAGATTTATCCAGCCTGGGACCTCCTGGGTCAGATCCGCGGGATGGCGCAGAACCAAGTCCAGATCACTGCCTTCATGGGCGCCACCGGTAACGCGGCTGCCGTAGGCCCATACCTCGGCATGTGGCACCTCTTCTGCCAGCAAGGTTTGCAGGGTGCGCAGGTGTTGCGGCGGCATGAGTAGCCGCGACAGTTCAAGACGCGGCATCAAATACGGCCTGTATGGCGGGCGCCAGTTGCCGGACATCCTGCAAATACTGAGGCAACAACTTCAATGTTTCGTTGGCAAAGCCTTCGCCGTAGTCATGGGCCGTGCTGTTGCGGTTAGCGCGATAGGCGAGCAGGGCCTGCTCCAAAGTGTCTGCCGTACGCAAAAGGTGTTCTACATTCAGGGTCATTGTTATGCTCCGGTGCAGCCCAAGTGCTCGAGATGGGCCTGCCATATCCAGTCACGCCACACCATTTCCGGCGCTGCCCATGCGGCGCCCCAGGTAATCATTGCACTGGCAGCAGGAGGGCATCAACTGGGATCGCCAGTCTGCGCGTCCAAGTACCACCAAACCTCGTTCGATTTTCCTTTTGGGCAATACCAGCGATCTAGAGAGACTTTCTCGAGCGATTGACTCCAGACACGTTCTAGCGATAATTCCGATGCTTCCATCGACCGAGGTCTCTATGTCGCTGCCCGCTCCGGCGCTGCTTTCTTGGCTGGCTCCCGGTACCAGCAAAGGCTCCAGGATCGCAGCAGCTTTGCAGGCCATTCGGCGGACCGGGGTACCTCATCCATGACTACCCATCACCCTCCCAAAGTGGAGAGTCTCGCACAAATCTTCGGCGCCTCTCTGCGCCTGGGGCTGACAGCCTTTGGCGGCCCGGTCGCCCACTTAGGAAATTTTCGAGACGAATTCGTTCATCGGCGCCGCTGGCTGAGTGAAGCAAACTACGCCGACCTCGTTGCCCTGTGCCAATTCCTGCCCGGGCCCGCCAGCAGTCAGCTGGGCATGACCCTGGGGCTGCTGCGCCGGGGCTACCTGGGCGCACTATTCGCCTGGCTGGGATTCACGCTGCCCTCGGCGGTGGTGATGATCGCCTTTGCCTACGGCGTTACCCATCACGCCCAATTCCTCTCTAATGGCTTGCTCCACGGCCTGAAGATTGCTGCAGTGGCCATCGTCGCCCAGGCGGTTTGGCAAATGGGGAACAGTCTCTGTGCCAGTCGCGTTCGGATCACCCTTATGGCCATGGCTGCCGGATTTGCTCTTTTGCTACCAACGCCCATGGGACAGGTGGCCATCATCTTCGCCTCCGGGCTTTTGGGCCTGCTTCTGTTCCAGGCCGCAGCGTTACCGAGCGATACGCCCGCGCTGCCTTTTGCGATCAGCCATCGGGCAGGACTACTTTGGCTGATGGTCTTCTTTGCCCTGCTGTTAGGCCTGCCGGCGCTGGCAGCGTGGCTACCCCTGCCGGCCATAATGCTGATCAACGGCTTTTTCCGTGCCGGGGCCCTGGTGTTTGGCGGCGGCCATGTGGTGCTACCACTTCTGCAGAGCACGGTCGTCGACTCGGGCTGGATCAGCAATGGCACCTTTCTGGCAGGCTATGGTGCGGTGCAGATGGTTCCCGGTCCTCTCTTCACCTTCGCTGCCTTTCTGGGCGCGGCCATGAAGACCGCCCCCTCAGGTTGGATAGGGGGTCTAACGCCCTTGATCACCATCTTTACCCCTCCTTTTTGCTGGTGGCTGGGGTGCTACCTTTCTGGGAACGCTCGGGTAAGCAACTCGAGGTTGACGGGGATGCGGGTTGTGTCAGTAAGGATTCCACCCCATCGAGAAATACCTGGAAACTGCGCGAGCGGTTGGACTGAAGACCCAAGTGCGGCGCTATTCGCCGAGCAGCGTCAATTTTGGGATAGCTGCTTTTGTAGATGCCATGCCTCTTGAGAAAGCGATGCAAGGCCTCCCAGGAACCACCATTGTCGGGATTACGGAAAATGCCTTTTGTCGGATCCATTGAAGGCAAACCGGTGAATGCCTTACGCAATGCCACCGGGTCACCGATAAACCAGGATTCCAGTTCTTCAATGACGATGCGATTGACCACGAGAAACCGGCCATCCGGGCCGGGCACCGATTTAGTGCTCAACCCGACGCTCTTTGCTGTATCTTCCATCTGACGTTTAAGCGCTATGCAGTCATCTAGGTCACGATCTACCAGCACGACTATCCGCAAATCTTCGCTCTGGTCAATGCACCTCCGGTAAGCGGCCAGCCGTTGCGGAAGCACCTTGAGCAGCTTGTATTTGCTGCTCAGGTTAATGAGCTTCCACTGAGCGCGCCCATCTATCAATCGCGGTAGCAAGTGCTTCAACGCCTCTTCGGCGGACTGCTCCTCAACCAAGAATTCTATCCGCATCATTCGGCGTTTCCCATCACCAGGGGATCACCCACATCAAAATGGCCTTCCATCCAAAGCTCACCCAGCGTTGCGCCCTCCTTGAGAAAGTCGGCAATGCCGGGCATATCGGCAACCCGCCGCACTCTGGTGTACCCGTCAGCACCCCGGTAGAGCACACGCACCTCCTCCAGGCGCAGCGGATTGATGAAGAAAGGCGAGTGCGTGGTGACGATCAACTGGGTGCGGTCCGCCGCCTGCTGGCATTCCTCAGCCAGTTCCGGCAATAGGCGAGGATGCAGATAGTTCTCCGGCTCCTCGATGCCAACCAATTGCGGCGGAGCAGGATCGTAAAGCACGGACAGATAGGACAGCAACTTAAGCGTACCGTCAGAGGCGAAACGTGCCAGCACCGGCGTAGAGAATGGCGCATCCTTCACCAGCAACAGCAAGCGGCTATCCTGTAGCACTTCGGCCTGCACCCGCTCGATGCGGGGAATGCGCCGGCGCAGGGTTGCGAAGATCTGCTCGAGTCGCTCGGGGTGCTGTTCCCGCAAATATTGGATAACGTTCGGCAGATTGTCGCCCGTAGGCGAGAGCCGCTCCTCCCCGCCGGCCTCCGGATTACCGCGGGCGGCATCTGCCGACAGGTAAGATAGATGCCAACCGGTAATGAAGTTGCGTAGCGCGATGACGCGCGGATTTTCTGCCAACGTGCCCAGAGTGCTGACAGCGAGCACATCCGGTCCAGAAAGCGGTTTTTCGATACGCGTGTCGGTCGATTCCGGCGCATCTCCGGTTATGACTCTACCCGTGCCGTACTGATAGTCAAGAAAATGAAACGGCGCTGCCGGATGGCCACGCTTCCAACGCAGGAACTCCCGTGCCACCACCGGGCCCCTGGCCTTCTCCTCAATCTCCAAGTGATAGGTGATCAAAGGCGTTCTGGGCTTCTCGCGATACTGAAGCTCTATCACGATCGGTCCATCCTGATCCCGGCTGCGCAGTTCCTTGAAACGCCCCCGGCGATCCCAGGCCTTTCGCAGGCCATCGGTGAAGCACTCGGCCAAAAAGGCGAATACATCGAACACCGTTGACTTACCACTACCGTTCGGTCCGAGTAGCACGTTGAGCGGAGTCATCTTCTCCAGCGTGACATCCTTCAGCGCGCGGTAATTTCTGACTTGTAGGCGTTCAATGCGCGGTGGTTGGGCAACTGCGGTCATCAAAATTGCTCCAGAAATTGCTCTGGCATCTGCAATGCGCAGCTCGCCGGAGATGAGTTTAGGTAGCAGGCCATTACCGATTTCCTGAAATGTAGAGCCGTTGGCATTGTCTAGAATGGCATCCCCACTTTCCCAGCACCAGAGCGGCGTCGTTCTGTACCATGGTGTGCTTATCCTTTGTGTTAGGCGCTTGATTGACCGACGCTGACGACCGCACGCCGCTAGCAATGTTTACACTGGTGGTGGCTCGGCATCAAGGGATCGCAGAAGGGCGTGGGCAATCCGCTCTGCGGCAAAGGATTGGGCAAATAGCGAGCCACCGGCGCCTAGGCGCAGAGATTCGGTGGTATCCATGGCTAGAAGGAGGATGGCGTCACGCCACGCCGTGATATCGCCCGGAGGCAGCAAGAGCCCAGTCTGCCCCGGGACGAAGCTCTCGGGAATCCCCCCCATGGCGGCACCCAGGACGGGAGTGCCGCAGGCCTGAGCCTCCAGGCAGACGCGACCAAAGGTATCGGGCTCGATGGACGGCAGGGCCAGGGCATCCATGGCGCTGTACCAGGGAGTGACCGGCTGCTGCCAGCCCATCAGGTGATGTCCCGGCCGACCGGCCAGACGTTCGCGCAGCTCGGCTTCCTGGGCACCCCCCCCCAACCACAGGCCGTGTACCCGCGGATCGACGGCATGAGCGGCGTCCAGGGCATCGGCAAGGACAAAGACGCCCTTGCCGCGATGCCAAGCCCCGACAAAGCCCAGCACAAAATCCCCCTCGTCCAGCCCTAGGCCGGCACGCAACTGTCGCCGCGCCGCCTCGTTGCGGGTGAACTCCGCCAAGATCAGCGGGTTCGGGAGCAGCTCCACCCGCGCCTGCGGAAGCCCTTGGGCCACGAGCCGCTCGCGCAGATAGGTCGAAATCGCCACCAGGCGCAAGGGCCAGTGGGACAAGAGCCAACGGGTACTCGGGCGCAGACGCAGATCCATGTGCCGAAACAGGAGCAGAGGCACGCCTGCGGCACGACTCAATAGTGCCAGGGGCCAGTATTCCTTACTGAAGCTGCCAATCACCCACTGAGGACGAACCTGTCTCAGGGCGCGCCACAGGGCAGCCACGCCATCGGGATCCGCGCTGTTACGAAAGCGACCGTAATGCAGCTGTACCGCTGAGCCACGCAGGGCCTGGGCGATTTGACCCTGGGGATGCACCAGCGCATGCATCTCCACCCCGGCATCGGCGAGGGCACGGCAGAGGGTGATCATGTGGGTCTCGGTACCGCCACCGCCGGGATTGGTGCCCACCCAGAGCAGGCGCGGCGCAGGGCTCAATGACGGTCCTCGTGACGGGTGAGGAGCTGCAGGGGAAAGACGTGGGGGGCATGATGCCCGCCCACACTCACCCGCGGCAGGGACCAGAGGGGCTCGCCAGGCCGCGCCCGCCCCCGCCTGGTGCTCACGGCGCTGACAAAGCCAGCGGCCTGCGCCACAGCGATCTCCCGTGCACCTGCCTCACCATAGGGATAGCAGAATTGCTCCACCGGGCTGCCGAGCAGATCCTCCAAGTCCTCCCGGCTACCACGGATCTCGGCCTCCAGCTTCTCCGCCGGCAGCTGGGGCAGGTGGGGATGACTCCGGGTATGGGCGCCGATCTCCATCCCCCCCTCCTGCCACGCCCGCAGCGCCACCACATCCATCAGGGGCTTGCGCACCCCCAAGGCCTCGGCATCCCAGGCGTTGTATTGTCCGATCTGACCACTCACCACATAGCAGGTAGCGCCGAATCCCACGGACTGCAGCACCGGTAGGGCATGTTCCAGGTTATCCACATAGCCGTCATCAAAAGTAATCACGGCGACCTTACCGTCCCGCTCGCCGCGCAGCCAGGGCAGGGCCCGGGTCAGGGAGAGGCCCTGATAGCCCAGGCGACGCAAGAGCTGCATCTGGCGCGCAAATCGCCCCGGGCTCACGTAGAGCCCACGCAGCTTTACCCCCCGGGGTGCCCGGGCGATGTTGTGATACATGAGGATGGGGATGGGCCGCGCCATCACGGTTCCAGATTCACTCCCCGGCGGATGACGTAGGTGGTCTTGCCCTGGGCCTCGAAATAGATGCGGGAGAGCATCTCGCCCACGATCCCGGTATTGAGAAACTGCAGGCCGGCCAGGAAAAACAGGACCCCCGCGATGAGCATGGGCCGCCCGGAAATTGCCGCACCCTCGACGAACTTGTCGATAAAGAGATACACCAACATTCCTGAGCCCACAAACAGGGAAAAGAGCCCGATGACGCCAAAAAAATGCATGGGCCGCTGACTGTAGCCGAGAAAGAACTTGACGAAGAGCAGGTCGACCAGCACCCGAAAGGTGCGCGAAATGCCGTATTTGCTCTTGCCGGCGCGGCGCGGGTGATGGCGGACCGGCACCTCGACAATGCGGTCGGTGTAGGTCAGGGTGGACAGCCAGGCCGGGATGAAGCGGTGCATTTCGCCATAGAGGCGCACACTCTGCAGCACCGAGGCGCGATAGGCCTTGAGGGTACAGCCGTAGTCATGCAGGCGCACCCCCGTCAGACGCCGGATGAGGCGGTTGGCAATGCGCGATGGGATCTTACGCAAGAACAATCCGTCCTGACGATTCTTGCGCCAGCCCGCGACCACATCCAAACGCTCTTTCTGCAGACGCTCTGCCAGGGGCAGGATGTCCAGGGGATCGTTCTGTAAGTCGGCGTCCAGGGTCACGATCACCTCCCCCCGGGCGGCATCGATGCCCGCCTGCATGGCCGCCGTCTGCCCAAAATTCCGCTGTAGGTGCAGGACCTTCAGGGTCGGCGCCCAGTCTACCGCCGCCCGGTCCAGGGCCGCGGCACTGCCATCGCGGCTACCGTCATCGACGATGATGACCTCGGCATCGGCATCCCCCAGGGCCGCGCGCAGCGCTTCCACCAGGGGGGTGACGTTGTCGATTTCGTTGTACAGGGGGATCACGACGGAGAGTTCAGGCATGGGATTCCCAGGCAGAAAGAAAGGCTTGGGTGGCATGGGCCGGGTCTGCGGCCTCCAGGATTCCGGACAGGACCGCCACCCCCTGCGCACCCGCCGCTCGCGCCACGGCTACCCGCTCCGGCGTTAACCCACCCAGGGCGAGTACCGGCAGGGCGGCGGGAGCCACCCATTCGGCAAAGCGCTCCGGCCCCAGGGCCGCGGCATCGGGATGGGTCTGGGTGGCAAAAAGGGGCGAGAGCAAGGCATAGCGCGCCCCGAGCTGGGCAGCGCGCTCCAGGCAGGCTGGGGAATGGCAGGAGACGCCAAAGGCCCGCCCCGGCGCTTGGGACGCGCCTTGCATGCGGGCCTCGGTCCAGTGCAGCCCCGTGCAGGGCCATTCGGGTAAGGGCTCTGGATGGTTGAGAAAGACCTGCACGCCCTGGTCTTGCACCTGCTGTAAGAAGATTGGCAAGGCAGCCGCCAATTCTGGCGCCATGGCTTCCTTGATGCGCAAGACCACAGCGCGCAAACCCCCGTCGATGGCGGCCCTCAGGGCCGGGAGAAACCGCTCCGGCGCCACCCGCGCCGGGTCGGCGATGAGCCAGAGGGGCGGCTGCGGTAGCATCTCCGTCAATAACTTCGCCACCACGGGTAAATTGGGCGCCAGACAATCCAGGGCGGCAATTTCCCAGGGCTGCACCCAGCGGATCTGTTGCCCCTCGCGCCCGTAGGGTTCTTCATCCCAGGCCGTTACCCGAAAAAAATGCAGGGCGACGGTGCGCTCGGGGTAGGGGTGATCGCGGCGCAGGAAGGGCTCGGCCTGCCGCACGCGAATGCCAATCTCTTCTTCCAGCTCCCGCGCCAGGGCCGCCTCCGGGGCCTCCCCCGGCTCGATCTTACCCCCAGGAAACTCCCAGTAGCCGGGCCAGGGCTTGCCCTCGGGCCGCAGCGAAACCAGCACCCGGCCATCGGCGCGCTGCAACACCCCCGTCGCCACCGGGACTACCGCCATGACTCAGCTCCGATAATCGGCGTTGATACGCACGTAATCATAGGAGAGATCACAGGTCCAGATCTGTTCTTCCGCCGTGCCCCGGCCAAGGTCTACATGAATCGGAATCTCTGAACGCGCCATCACCGTCTGCCCCGCTGCCTCGGTATACTCCGGGTCGCGGGCGCCATCACGGACGATCTGCACCTGGTCCAGCCAGACCTGAATCCGATCTACCTCCAGGTCGGCCACCCCAGCGGAGCCAATGGCCGCCAGCAGACGCCCCCAGTTGGGGTCCGAGGCAAAGAACGCGGTCTTGATGAGGGGGCTGTGGGCCATACGATAGGCCACCTGCAGGCATTCCTCGGGACTGCGCCCGCCACTGACCCGGATTGGGATGAACTTGGTCGCCCCTTCCCCGTCGCGCACGATGGCCTGGGCCAGCTCCTGCGCCACCGCGGTGATGGCGTCCGCCAGGGCTCCAGCCTGAGCCAGACTCAGGGGCGGATTCCCCGCCGCCCCCGTCGCCATGAGGATGCAGGCATCATTGGTGGACATGTCCCCATCGACGGTAATGCGATTGAAGGAACGGTTCACCGCCTGTTCCAGGATCGGCGGCAAGGCCTCTGGCGCAAGGGCCGCATCGGTGGCGATGTAGGCCAGCATGGTCGCCATATCCGGGCGAATCATGCCCGAGCCCTTGGCAATGCCCGTCACCGTCACGGTCTGCCCCGCCACCTGTACCTGTCGCGATGCGCCCTTGGCGACGGTGTCGGTGGTGCGGATGGCCTCTGCCGCCGCCAGCCACTGATCCTCGCTCAAATTGTCTTGGCACTGGGGCAAAACCGCGGCAATCTTGCCAGCGAGATCTACCGGCTCGCCGATCACCCCCGTAGAGAAAGGCAGGACCTGCTCCGGCGCACAGCCGAGGGCTGCGGCCACCACCCGGCAGCTGTCCTCTGCGGCCCGCTGACCGACGCTGCCGGTGCCCGCATTGGCATTGCCGGTATTGATCACCAAGGCGCGAATGCCCTGCCGCGCCGCTAGATGGGCCTCGGCCACCAGCACGGGGGCGGCACGAAAACGATTGCGGGTAAAGACGCCAGCCACCTGGGTGCCAGGCGCCAGCTCCAGCAAGGTCAGATCACGCCGTCCCGCGTAGCGGATCTGCGCCTCGGCAACGGCAATCCGCACACCGGAAACTGGCAAAAGCACACTGGGGGGATTGAGGGCAACAGGCATGGCAATTTCTCAGTCGAGGCGACCACAACAGTGTTTGTACTTTTTCCCGGAACCGCAAGGGCAGGGTTGGTTGCGACCCACCTTGTGCGGCGCCTGAAAAGGCGCGGCTGCAACCGCACCGAGCGCAGCCACTGCGGGGAGGTCGAGATCTTCGTCCTGGGCCGAGCCGCCAGCGAGGTCGGGGTGTTGAAACACCAAACCCTGGGTGCTCGGGCGGTTGGGGAAGAGTGCGCTCCAGTCGATGGGTTCCGGCGCCGTTTCTGATACTGGGCTGACCTGCACATGGGCAAGGGTACTCACGATTTCCTCACGCACCCGTGCCAGCATGGCGTTGAAGAGCGTCAGAGACTCCCGTTTGTACTCCTGCTTGGGATTCTTCTGCGCATAGCCGCGCAGGTGAATTCCTTCGCGCAGGTGATCCATACTGGCCAAGTGGTCTTTCCATTGGCTATCCAGCACCTGCAAGGTGACGCTCTTTTCCAGGTGGCGAGCCATCTCCTCGCCCATCAGGCCCTCTCGCTCTTGCCAGCGGGCGTGTACATCCGTCAGGATCCGCTCTTGCAGGCCCGCGTGATTCAGCGTGCGATCCGCGGCAAGCCAGTCACCCACGGGAAATTTCTCGGCAAAGATCCGCTCCAAGGCGGTTTCCAAACCTTCGAGGTCCCATTGCTCTTCCATCACTCCGGCGGGCGCATAATCCTCGAGCAGGGCCGCGAGAACGTCTTCCCGCAGGCTTTCCACTTCGTTTTGGAGATTTTCGCTGTCCATGAAGGCGTTGCGCTGGGCGTAGATGATCTTGCGCTGCTCATTCGCGACATCGTCATATTCGAGGAGCTGTTTACGGATATCGAAATTGCGTGCCTCGACCTTGCGCTGGGCGTTTTCGATGGATTTGTTCACCCACGGATGTTCGATGGCTTCACCGGGCTTCATGCCCAGTTTCTGCATCAGCCCACCCAGGCGATCGCTACCAAAAATCCGCATCAGCGGATCCTCGAGGGAGAGGTAAAAGCGACTGCTGCCAACGTCGCCCTGACGCCCGGAACGACCGCGCAGCTGGTTGTCTACTCGGCGCGACTCATGGCGCTCGGTGCCAATGATGTGCAGACCGCCGGCGGCCAGGGCCTGCTCGTGTAGTGCCGCCCAACCATCCGTCAGGGCCTGGGCGCGACTTTCTTTTTCCTCAGCGGCAAGATTCGGATCGGCCTCGAGAAACTCGATTTGGTGTTCGACATTCCCACCCAGTTTGATGTCGGTGCCGCGACCCGCCATGTTGGTCGCAATGGTCACCGCGCCTGGCACACCCGCTTGGGCAATAATCTCCGCCTCCCGCTCATGTTGCTTGGCATTGAGCACGGAATGGGCGATCTTTTCCTGCTGCAAGCGATGCGAAAGGTATTCATTGTGTTCAATGGAAGTGGTACCCACCAGAACAGGCTGACCGCGCTGTTGACAATCGGCAATGTCGGCAATGATGGCATCCCATTTTTCCGCTGCCGTGCGATAGATTTGATCCGCAAAATCGCGGCGCTGAACGGGCCGATGGGTGGGAATGACGACCACTTCCAGCCCATAGATCTGATTTAGTTCAAAGGCCTCGGTGTCGGCGGTACCGGTCATTCCCGAGAGTTTTTCGTACATCCGGAAATAATTCTGGAAGGTGATCGAAGCAAGGGTCTGGCTCTCGTTCTGGATCTCCACCCCTTCCTTGGCTTCCACCGCCTGGTGCAGGCCGTCAGACCAGCGCCGCCCGGTCATCATCCGTCCGGTGAACTCATCGACAATGCAGACCTCGCCATCGCGCACGATGTAATCCGTCTCTCGCTTGTAGATGTGATGGGCGCGTAAGCCCTGGTTGAGGTGGTGGACCAGGCTGACATTCTGCACATCATAGAGGCTCCCCTCACGCAGGAGGCCGTTGTCGATCATCAACTGCTCGGCCTTCTCCACTCCTTCCTCGGTGAGCAGGACCTGCTTGGCCTTTTCGTCGATGCTGAAGTCTTCCTCCGCCACAAACTGCGGAATGAGCGTATCGACGCGGCGATAGAGATCGGTATTTTCCTCAGTAGGCCCACTAATGATGAGGGGTGTACGCGCCTCATCGATGAGAATGGAATCCACTTCGTCGATGATGGCGTAATGCAGGCCGCGCTGCACCCGCTCGGCCGGAGAAAAGGCCATGTTATCGCGCAGATAATCGAAGCCAAACTCGTTGTTGGTGCCATAGGTGATGTCGGCGGCGTAGGCGGCCCGCCGTTCTTCGGGGGAAAGATTGGCAATGATGGTTCCCACCGAGAGCCCCAGAAAGCGGTGTACCCGCCCCATCCATTCCGCATCGCGACTGGCCAGATAGTCGTTGACTGTCACCACATGCACCCCCTGACCAGAAAGGGCGTTGAGATAGGCCGGCAGGGTGGCCACCAGGGTCTTGCCTTCGCCAGTGCGCATCTCGGCAATCTTGCCCTCATGCAGCATGTAGCCACCGATCAGCTGCACGTCGTAATGGCGCATGCCCATCACCCGTCCTGCCGCCTCCCGCACTGTGGCAAAGGCCTCGGGCAGGACCGCATCCAGGGACTCCCCCTGCGCGACCCGCTCGCGCAGCCGTGCGGTCTGACCCTGCAACTCCGCGTCGCTCATGGCGCGATACTGGTCCTGCAGGCCATTGATCCGGGAAACGACACTGCGAGCTTTTTTGATCAGGCGGTCATTGCGACTGCCCACGACATGACGGATGATGGTTCCCAGCATGAATGCCAAAACTCTAAGTCAAAAAAATATGCCCGAGGGTAGCACGAAGCCGACGCGGGCGAAACGGCGCGCCCGCGATCAAGTAGGCCCGGCCCTGGCAGCACTGTTTCGCCATGGACAAGACTTGCAGCAGCGACAACAGGATTGGAACGCCCTGCTCAGCCTGGAAGCCCAGGAACGCACTTGGCTGATCGACTGGCGTGGTGGCGTGCTGCAGGTGTTGGTGGAAAGCGGCGTCTGGCTGGCGTGGCTGCGCCGCAATCAACGCCGGGTCTGCCAGCGCTGGAGCGCCCGCTTTCCGGAAGAGCCGGTGGAGCGGATCGAGGCGACGGTGCGGCCCTGGACCAAGCAAGCCAAGCTTCCTCCACAACCTATGCCGACCAGGGTGGAGGGGCCAGCCCCGCTGGCCTTACGGCAACTGGCGGCTACGAGCGAGGGTGCGCTCGGAACTGCCTTGCTGCGTCTGGTGGAAACCCTCGATCAGGCCGGTACTGCCGACAAGGAATCCACGAAGGAGAAGGGGGTGCGCTCCGGCGAAGCGTAGTCAATGTATTCCCAGGCATCTTCCCGCTGCAGCAATAAACGCAGCAATTGATTGTTCAGGGCATGGCCGGCCTTGTGTCCCGAGAAATGGCCGAGCAAGGGGTGGCCGAGCAGGTACAGATCACCAATTGAGTCGAGCACCTTGTGGCGCACGAATTCGTTGGCATAGCGCAGGCCGTCTTCATTGAGGACGCGATACTCATCCACCACGATGGCATTGTCCAGGTTGCCTCCCAGGGCCAGGCCCATGCGGCGCAGGGTCTCGACCTCACGCATGAAGCCAAAGGTGCGCGCCCGAGAAACTTCCTTCAGATAAGAGGTTTGCGCGAAATCGACGCTGACTTCCTGGCCGCCATTGCGGACCACGGGATGGTCGAAATCGATGGTAAAACTCACCTTGAAGCCATCGAAGGGCTCCAGGCGCACCCAGCGATCACCATCGCGTGCTTCCAGGGTCTTGGTAATGCGAATGAAGCGTTTGGGGGCGTTTTGTTCTTCCACCCCAGCACACTGGATGAGAAAGACGAAGGGGGCCGCACTGCCGTCCATGATCGGCACTTCAGCCCCATCCAGATCGACGTAGACATTATCGATCCCCAATCCGGCAAAGGCGGACATCAGGTGTTCGATGGTGCCCACCCGCAGGTCGCCTGCGCCAATGTTGGTGGACAGCCGGGTATCCACCACGTGCAGCGGGTCAGCCTTGATGTAGGCGTTTCCCAGCAGGTCGCTGCGATGGAAGACGATCCCGGTATTCACTGGCGCCGGACGCAATCCAAGGTACACCTTTTTGCCGCTGTGCAAGCCAATGCCGGTGCCCCAAATCATGTTTTTTAGCGTGCGCTGTTGAATCATTACCGTATCCGCGATCACCCGGATCGCCCTCCCATCTTTCTCCACGGCCAACCATACAACGAGTGTTGCGAAGATACAACTTTTCTCTGTCGCGCCAGTGTAACGCTACTCTCTGCGCCTGGGCAATCCATTTTGACAATCATTCATGATTAGCCGCTCCTATCCAGGAAATACTGCTCCAGCTCCATGAGCAGAAAGACGCCGCCGGCAATCAGAACAGCAATGCCCCAATGCCTGAGCGACAGGGAGTGGCTATGAAAGATCTGCTGCAAAACCGGTAAATACAGGAAGCCGAGCTGCAGCAACAGAAGTACCAGCAAGGCAAGCCAGCTGACCGAATTACGAAACAGACTGCGCCACGCCGAAACTCCACTGCGCAGGTGACGAACATTGAACAGGTAAAAAGCTTGGCACAGAACGAGGGTGGTGACCGCCATGCTGCGCGCCGTCTCCGTGCCCAAGCTCAGGGCGATTTCCTCATAGAAGGTGGCCATACTGGCACCAGCAATGCTCAAGGAAACGAGAATGACACGGAGAAAAAAGCGCCGATCGAGAAGAGTCACCTGGGGATTGCGCGGCGGGCGTTCCATGATGCCAGCTTCCGCTGGTTCAAAAGCGAGACTCAGGGCCAAAGTAACGGCAATCAGCAGATTGACCCAAAGGATCTGCAGCGGCAGGAGTGGCAACTGTAGACCAGCAACGACGACAAGGAGCATGACCAGGCCCTGGGCACCATTGGTGGGCAGAATGAACAGGATCGCCTTGCGCAGGTTGTCGTAAATCGCACGACCTTCCGCCACGGCGCTCGCGATGCTGGCAAAATTGTCATCGGCCAGCACGATATCCGCCGCCTCCTTGGCCGCCTCACTTCCCTTCACCCCCATGGCAATGCCGACATCGGCGCGCTTGAGGGCAGGGGCATCGTTGACTCCGTCGCCCGTCATCGCTACCACCTCTCCTTGCGCCTGCAAGGCCTCGACCAGGCGCAATTTGTGTTCTGGACTGGTACGCGCAAAAACCTGGGTGGCCAGCACCGCCGCCGCTAGGTCGGCGGGTGCAATGCGGTCAATCTCTTTCCCCGTCAGTACCTGTGGCACCTGCCCAGCAAAGAGCCCCATTTCCTGCCCAATCGCCAGCGCCGTAGCGGCATGATCGCCGGTGATCATCTTCACCTGAATGCCGGCGCGCCGGCACTCGGCAATCGCGCTAATGGCCTCGGGGCGGGGCGGATCGACCATCCCAACCAATGCCAACAGGGTGAACCCCTGTCCCAAATCCTCGAGACGCAGATGTTCCTGAGTAGAGGCTGCCCTGTGCGCCAGGGCCAGCACCCGCAATCCGGCGCTGCCCATTTGCTGCATCTGCCCTTGCCAAAAGACGGGGTCGATGGCTTGCTCTGTGCCATCCGCCTGCAGTACCCGTGAACAGCGTTCGAGCACGCGATCCGGGGCCCCTTTGAGCAGGACACGGCGCTCCCCATGGGGGCATTGCACCAGGACGGCCATAAACTTATGGCTGGACTCGAAAGGGATAGCCCCCAGCCGCCGGTAGCCCTGTTCGGGAAATCCGGCCTTGGCGCCCAGGGCACGCAAGGCGCCCTCGGTGGGTTCCCCCACGACGCGCCAGACCCCATCCAGCTCCTGTAAACTGCTGTCGTTGGCTAGGCTCAGCACCTCCAAGGCGGCATAGCGAGCGACATCCTCGCCCTCCGCGCCAGCCAGAGTCCCGACCGGTGCATAGCCCTCGCCGGTCGCTTCATAAAAGGCAGCGAGGGTACGAAGACCACGGGCGAACATCTCATTGCGGGTCAGGGTACCGGTCTTGTCGGTACAGATGACGGACACCGAACCCAGGGTTTCGATGGCATTCAAGCGGCGGGTGATGACACGGCGGCGCGCCATGCGCTCGACGCCGATGGCGAGGGTGATCGTGAGGATCGCTGGCAACCCTTCTGGAATGATGGCAACAGCGAAGCTGATGACCGCCAGAAACAGCTCGAATGGCGGCAGAGATTGGCGCGCTAGACCAAACCCCACCATCCATAGCGAAAGAATCAGAACCAGCAGCGCCAGAGCCTTGCTGAAGCGTTGCATCTGCCGCGTCAGCGGCGTCTGGATGCTTGGCACCCCCTGTAACAATCCCTGAATCCTGCCGATCTCCGTGGCGCTGCCGGTGGCAATAACCAGTGCCTCGGCCCGCCCTGCCTGCAGGTAGGAACCGGCATACAACAAATTGTGACGATCGGCGAGGGGGACATCCCCGGCGATGATCGCGGGAGATTTATCGCTCGGCAGGGATTCGCCACTGAGCAGGGACTCGTCGGCCCGCAACCCCAGGGCCGTGAGGATGCGCAGATCGGCAGGAACGCGATCCCCCGAACGCAGGCGCAGGATATCTCCCGGCACCAGTTCTTCCGCATCGACGGTCTGCCACACCCCATCGCGGCGCACCGTGGCTTGCAAGCGCAGAATCTTGCGGATTGCCGCCAAGGCATTTTCTGCCTTCCCTTCCTGCAGGGCGCCAATGAGGGCATTGAGGAACAGCACGGCAAAGATCACCGTGCCGTCGAGCAAGTGCCCAAGGAGCAACGTCACCAGAAAGGCCGCCAGCAAGACATAAATCAAAGGGTCACGAAACTGCCGCAAAAATTGGCCCAACCAGCTGGGTCGCGGCGGCGTGGGCAAGCGATTGGCGCCCCATCGCTGCAAGCGTACTGCCGCTTCCTCCGCAGTCAGCCCCTCCAGTCGGCTATCCAGGGCATCGAGCAATACGCTGCTGTCGAATCGATAGGGGGCCGCCATCATGGCCGTCTGGTCACCCAATTTCCACGCTCCCCAAGCTCGCCTTGCCGACCCCGCCCATTCCCGCACAAGTTCTGATACACTTGCGGTTTACTGAATCATTGCGGCGACTCCACCCCACTTTACTGTTCCCGAGGATCCTTTGTATGGCAACACCGAGCAACAAAAAGACCCTGATGACCCTCTATTCTGCGCAAGATTGCGTCTTTGCGCACCGCGTGCGTTTCGTGCTGGAAGAAAAGGCCATGGAATACCAGGTCGTCGACGTTGATTTCGCCGACAAGCCCGACGACCTGCTGGAATTGAATCCCTATGGCGAGGTCCCCACCCTGGTAGATCGTGACCTCTCAGTAATGGAGTCCTTTCTGATCATCGAATACCTCGACGAACGCTTCCCCCACCCCCCCCTCATTCCCGTTGATCCCATCTCCCGCGCCCGCGTGCGGGTGGGCTTGACCCAGATGGATCGCGACTGGTTTAACCCGCTCTTCCGCCCCGGTCACAGCGCCGAAGAGCAGCAGCAGGCGAAGGACTCCCTGCGTCGTTCCCTGGCGCAACTCAGCACCCTGTTCAGTCAGCAACGATATCTGTTCGGCGATGAACTTTCCATTGCCGACTGCGCTCTGGCACCGCTCCTCTGGCGCCTGCCCAGCCTGGGCATCGAGATCCCGAAAGGGGCAAAGGCGACCCAGGATTACATGACGCAGGTCTTCGCCCTGGAGAGCTTCCAACGCAGTCTGACCCCGGCCGAAAAAGCTCTGCGCTGATGGGGCTTTCGGTAGCCGGTCTGGCGAGCCTGCCCGCCGGTCTCTTCGCCCGCTGCCAGCGCAACCCAGACGGACCCATTGCCTGGACGCGGGCGGGGGAGAAGTTTCTGCCCCTACGCGCCACAGATTTTGCCGACAGGGTGCGTCGGCGTGCCCGTGCCATGCTGCGCCTGGGCATTCGCCGCGGTGACCGCGTCTTGCTCATGGCTTCCAACTCGGTGGACTGGGCCTGTTTCGACTTTGCCATTCTCAGCATCGGCGCCATTACGGTACCCCTCTATAGTAGCTTTGGCGCACGCGAGATCCACTACGTGCTGGGGGACTGCAGCCCCAGCTTGGTACTGCTGCAAAACCTCGAAATGTACCATCGCTTGGATCCCCAATCCTGGGGCGTAGATCGAGAGCACCTGTTTCTGCAATACCCGGAGGGTGATCTGCAGAGCTGGGCGTCCCTCGAAGAACTGGGCAGCGACAGTACCGTGGCGTTGGCCGCCGAGCAGAACGAAATCCAACGCCAGGACCTCGCCAGTATCGTCTACACCTCGGGCACCACGGGCTGGCCCAAGGGCGTGATGCTGAGTCACGGAAATTTTCTCAGCAATATCGAGGGATTCCTGAACCTCGTGCCGCTGCGCGCAGGACAGCGCCTGCTCTCCGTCCTGCCCCTCAGCCACGTCTTCGAGCGTGCCACGGGCCACTTTGCCGGCTATCTCTTGGGGCTGGAAATTGCCTATGCCGAGCGCCCGGACACCGTACTGCGTGACCTGCATGCCATCCATCCCGATCTTCTGATTGCCGTACCGCGCATCTTTCAGGTGCTGCAGGAAAGAGCGCTACGGGCGCTGCAGGAACGCCATGACTGGTTGGGAAAATTTCTCCGCCGCGGAATCGGAATCGAAGGGAAGGAACCCGCCGCCTGGCAGTCGGCCCTCAGCCGCCGCGTGCTGCGTGCGCAAATGCGCAAGAAACTCGGTGGACGATTGCAGTACTTTGTTTCTGGTGGTGCTGCCCTCGACCCCAAGATCGCACAATTTTTTCTGCACTTGGGCCTACCCATTCTCGAAGGATATGGCATGACCGAAGCGAGCCCGGTCATCGCGGCCAATCCCCTCAGCGCCATCCACCCAGGCAGCGTCGGCAAGCCGTTGCCCAATCTGGAACTGCGTATCGCGCAAGACGGGGAAATCCTTGTACGCGGCCCCTCCATCATGCGCGGCTACTGGAACAACGATGCGGCAACACGAGAGGCGCTGATCGATGGCTGGCTATACACCGGTGACATGGGCGAGCTCGATGCCGATGGCTACCTGCACATCACGGAGCGCAAGAAGGAACTGATCGTCAACAGTGCGGGGGAAAACATTGCCCCGCAAAAGATCGAGATGCGCCTCTGCAGCCAGCCTTTAATCGCTCAGGCGGTGGTCTTCGGCGATCATCTTCCCTACCTTGTCGCCCTGCTCTACCCCAATCCAGAAATCGTGCAGTCGCTGCTGGGGGAAAATCCCGAGCAGCGTAGCCTGGAAAGAGCACTTCGCCAAGCCATGGATCAAGCCCTCGCTGGCCTCCCCAGCTTTGAACAGGTGCGGCGCTTTGCCATCCTTCCCGCCCCACTGAGCGAGGCTACCGGCACCCTCACGCCAACCCTGAAAGTAAAAAGGCGCAGGGTGGCGGAACAATTTGCCAGCGAACTGGCCGAGCTGCGCTGTTAGGCCCGGCCCGCACAACCCCCCGTCTTAGTCCCCCATCCGTCCGTGTTTATTCACGGACGCACTATGGCCCCAGGCCTCCAGATTCTGTACCTGCACCCCCACCCACCAATAGGCGGCGACGCTATCTTTGCCATGGCCACCGACCAAGACCTGGCCCGGCGCCAGATGCACATGCTCGAGCAGCTGTCGCGCCGCGTCCCGGCTGCGAAATACCGACCACGCCACCACACGCTCCATCGGAGCAACCGAAGGGAGCTCCCGCGCCTCATCGAGAAATCCATCATTGATCATCGTATTTCCTCCTCTATCTCGCTTCTCTCCTAGTATAGTGCGCGCATTGAGTTGTGTGCGGACGCAAAGTGCGTATAGTGCGCCCTGGAGTGAGCCAGACGACCGCCGCGGAGCAATCCGGGGAGGAAAGTCCGGGCTCCACAGGGCAAGGCGCCGGCTAACGGCCGGGAGGCGTGAGCCTACGGAAAGTGCCACAGAAAACATACCGCCCAAGCGTGCAAACGCCGGTAAGGGTGAAAAGGTGCGGTAAGAGCGCACCGCGCTCCCGGTAACGGGAGTGGCAGGGTAAACCCCGCCCGGAGCAAGACCAAATAGGCGCACCATGCTGTGGCCCGCAGCGTGCGCGGGTAGGTTGCTGGAGCCACTCCGTAAGGGGTGGCCTAGAGGAATGGTCGTCCACGACAGAACCCGGCTTACCGGCTCACTCCACTTTCCCCCACCAGGCCCCTATGCGGCTCCTGTCTCTCTAAAAATTCCTTGTTATTTATCTGCTTGCACGCTTTTTCTCAGAAAACTCACGAGAACTCTCTCGGCACAGCCTAAGCTACCGAAATATCGAGATATTTTACCTTGACAGAAAAAAGGTGGCGCCATAATCTACCGTTGTGGGAAGAAGTGGGGCAAAGTGGTAAACAACGGAGAGCCACCCAGACATGTTTCGCGGCACGCATCGTCACAATCTTGACAGTAAGGGGCGCCTCAGCGTGCCGGCGCGCTTTCGCGACCAACTCAACGCCCTTTGTGACGGGCAACTGGTGCTCACCATCAACCCCACCAGCGAAGAGAGCGAGCGTTGTCTTTGGGCATACCCGCTGCCGCACTGGGAAGAGGTCGAGCGGCAGGTATCCAGCATGCCGAGCAGCCAAGCCAGTACCCGTCGCTTCCAGCGCGTGTTCATTGGCCATTCCGAAGAGCTCCGTCTCGACAACCAATCCCGCGTCCTGTTGTCTGCCAATTTGCGGCAGTACGCGCGCATCGAGCGCGATGTCGTGCTGGTTGGACAAATCGGCAAATTCGAGATTTGGGACGCGGCCCTCTGGGATCAACAGGAGAGCCTGCTCAGCGAGGGGGATCTGCTCGCCAGCCTCGGAGACCTGCGCCTATGAATGCACACCAAGCGGTGTTGGCGACAGATGCCATCGAGGCACTGGTGCCGGCCTTGGGGGGCAGCGGACCACGGCGTCTGGTGGACGCCACCGGTGGACGCGGCGGGCACAGTTCTTTGCTCCTGGAGCGGCTTCAGCTCGAAGACCGTCTGTGTATCTTCGACCGCGATCCTGAGGCCATCGCCGCCCTGCACCAACGCTTCGACGCCGATCCGCGGGTCGATCTGGTACAAGCCTCCTTCGATGCCCTGGAGTCGGTGATGAGCGAGCGCGGCTGGCTCGGCCGCGTCGATGGCATCCTGGCCGATCTGGGGGTGTCTTCGCCGCAACTGGATGATGCCGAACGCGGCTTCAGCTTTCTGCGCGATGGCCCGCTGGACATGCGCATGGATCCTGAGCAGGGCGCCTCCGCCGCCGAGTGGTTGGCACAGGTGGAGTTTGCAGAGCTGCGTCGTGTACTTCAGGACTACGGCGAAGAGCGCGCGGCTACCCGGATCGCCCGCTCGATCATTGCCCAGCGGCAGGACAAGCCCCTGCTCCGTACCAGTGAGCTGGCCGAACTCCTAGGCAGTCTGCTCCCCGCGGGCAAGGGAATTCACCCGGCAACCCGTAGCTTTCAAGCCATCCGCATCCACATCAACGACGAACTGGGGCAGCTGCAACGCTTCCTGCCCCAGGCCCTAGCGGCACTGCGTCCCGGCGGGCGGCTGGCCATCATCAGCTTTCACTCCCTCGAAGACCGTCTGGTAAAGCGCTTTTTTCGTGCTCAGGAGCAGCGCCCCGACCCCCGTGTGCCCTTGCGCTCCCACGAGATCCCCGCCGCGCCCTGGATCGAGATCAGTTCGGCAATCCGTGCCGATGCCGCGGAAATTGCTCGCAATCCGCGGGCTCGTTCTGCCGTACTGCGCGCCGCGAGTAAAAACCCGGAGTTTCGCTATGCGTCGTAGCACCATCATCCTCGTCGTTCTGATCACCCTCACGCTCTTCGGTATCGTCGCTGCGCGGGAAAACAGCCGGGCGCAATTCATTCATCTGCAAGCTCAGCAAAATCACATCTTCACCCTCAACAATCGCTGGGGACAATTGCAACTCGAGCAGGCAACCCTCGCCTCCGATGCGCGCGTTGGCGATATCGCCCACCAGAAGCTCGGCTTGGAGGCGCCCAAAAACAGTCAGATCGTCATGGTGAAGGCGCAATGACTGCTGGAATCGCGCCCACCCCTCCCCTGCCCCGTTGGCGTCCGCGCCTCTTGCTCGGGCTGCTCGGGGCGGGCTTTTGCGGCATCCTGTACCAGACTTGGCAAACCCAGGTCGAGCACAGTGGTTTTTTGCGCAGCCAAGGCCAACAACGGTATCAACGGAATGTACCGATACCCGCCCCAGCACGAGGGGAGATTCTCGACCGCAACGGCCAGGTCTTGGCAGTTTCCGTGCGCAGCAGCACCGTTTGGGTTGATCCGAGGATCTTTGCCAAGGAAGAAACGCATTGGCCGGAGCTCGCTGCGGCGCTTGGGATCTCGGTAGCGGAGATTCGGGAACGCCTGCAGCACAGTGGCACGGCCTTCGCCTACCTACTGCGCCAAGTCGATCCCGAGCGGGCGGAACGCGCGCTGGCCCTCGGAATTCCCGGGGTCCATGAGTTACCGGAATATCGTCGCTATTACCCCATGGGCGAAATCACCGGGCCGCTCCTGGGCTTCACCAATCTCGATGGCGCCGGCAGCGAGGGGCTGGAGATGGCCTACGATGCCGCGCTGCATAGCCATGCGGGCACGCGGGAGATTCTTCGCGACAATCATGGTCATCTCCTCGCCAGCGCTGGGGAGGCGGACGGTCATAGGGGACAAAGCCTGACCTTGACCATCGATCAGCGCCTGCAATACGCAAGCTACACAGCCCTCGCCGCAGCGGTACAACGCTTTGCCGCCAGCTCCGGATCTGCCGTCCTACTCGACGCCAAGACCGGCGCCATCCTCGCCATGGTCAGCTATCCCGCCAGCAACCCCAATGAGCGCGAGCACTATAATCCTTCTGGCGCCAGCGATCGCGCAATTACCCATATCTTTGAACCCGGCTCGGTCATGAAACCCTTTGCCGTGGCCGCCGCCCTGGATAGCGGTAGCATCCAGCCCAACAGCCACTTCGACGTCGACACCAACTGCTTTCGCGTCGCCGGTTACTGCATCCAGGATGATGCCCGCCATGGCGAGCTCGATATCGCGCAGATTCTCAAATACTCCAGTAACATTGGCGCCGCCAAGATCGCCCTGCGCACCCCCGCAAAGGATCTCTACGACGAGCTGCAGCGCGCTGGCTTCGGTGCAGCGAGCGGCCTGGGCCTGCCCGGCGAGAGCGCCGGTCGCCTGCCCGCTTATCAGGAATGGGGGCCTGCCTCCCATGCGGCCATTGCCTATGGCTATGGGATCTCGGTCAACACCCTGCAATTGGCAGCGGCCTACGCGGCCATCGCGAACCGTGGCATCTACGTCGGCCCGCACCTCGTGCTCGGGCAAGAGGGGGAACAGCGCCGCGCCATGAGCCCTGCAACGGCAGCACGACTGCGCGATTGGCTGGCGGGAGTGGTGGGCCCCCAGGGTACCGGATTCCTCGCCGCCATCCCCGGCTATCGCGTGGCCGGCAAGACCGGGACCGCCGCCATGGCGAATGGCAAGGGTGGCTTCCACCGCCACCAGGTCAATACCAGTTTCGTCGGCTTTGCTCCGGCGCAGGACCCGCGCTTCGTCATGGCCGTGACGGTACGTGATCCCACCCGGGGCTGGCGCTACGGCGGTGTCGTGGCAGCGCCCGTGTTTCGCAGCACCATGGCGGTGGCCTTGCGCAACGCGAAGATCACGCCACAATCGCAGGATGCGCAGCAGGTGCGACCGCGCAGCGCAGTCGAGCGGCAGCTTTGGGCAGAGGGGGCTGGCGATGCGCGACACTGAGCGACTCGACATCCTTCTACCAGAACTGCATCCCGCGCGGGACATCGCCATCAGCGCGATCGACAGTGATAGCCGCCGCCTGCAGAGCGGCGGTCTCTTTTTTGCTCTCGCTACCCGCCACGGCTCGGCTGAGCATTTTTTGCCGGCGGCCTGGCAGGCGGGTGCCGTGGCGGCGGTGCTCGAATCGGTGCGAGAGGGATTCGCAGAAAGCGCGACCGGCCCAGTCTGGTTCCGCCCCGATGCGCGCGCCTTGCTCGGGCGCGCATTACGTCGCCATCATGGCTGGGATCAGCAGGAGGCACCGCTGCTCATTGGCGTGACCGGCACCAATGGCAAGAGCAGTGTCACCCGGCTGATCGCCCAGCTTGCCCCACAATCTGCCCAGATCATCGGCACCTTGGGGCATGGCAGCGTGGATTCCCTCCAGCCCCTGCCCAATACGACTCCGGAGGCGGTAGAACTGTGGCGTATCCTTGCCGAAATGCGCGCGGCCCAGGCATCCGTCGTCGCCATGGAGGTCTCGTCCCATGCCCTCGCCCTGGAGCGCGTGGCAGCCATTCCCTTCCAAGGCGCCGTATTCACCAATCTCACCCAGGATCATCTCGATTTTCATGGCGACATGGCCAGCTATGCTGCGGCCAAGGCACGGCTCTTCCATACGCCAGAACTGCAATTTGCCGCCCTCAATGCCGACGACCCGTTCAGCGCCGAGCTGCGGCAGCAGATCGCACCCACGGTGCAGATCATCTGTTATGGTTTCGGGAGCGGTGATATCCGCGTGCAGGAAGTCCATCCCGGTGCCAGCGGCACCCTGCTGGAACTGCAGACCCCGCAGGGCAAGCGCCGCGTGCGCAGCCCTCTGCTGGGACGCAGCAATGTCTACAACCTTCTTGCCGCCCTGGCGACGGCGACTGCCCTGGGTTGGGACGTGGCGGATGAGCAGATTGCGGCGCTCGATTTGCCCCAAGGCCGCTATCAGTGCCTGCCTGCCATACCGAACAAGGCACGGGTCATGATCGATTACGCCCACACCCCGGATGCTTTGGAACGGGTCCTGCAGGATGTACGTGCGGTAGCCAAGGGCAAGATCACCGTTGTCTTTGGCTGTGGTGGCGAGCGCGATCGCGAAAAGCGCCCACAGATGGGGGCCATTGCCGCGCGGCTAGCGGATCGCGTGATCGTCACCGACGACAATCCACGTACCGAGGATCCCGCACAGATTACCGCCGAGATCCTGGCTGGCATCCCCACTGGCGGGGCTGAACTGGAACATGATCGGGGTCGGGCAATCGCCCGAGCAATCAATGAGGCAGGAAGCGGCGATTGGGTACTCATCGCCGGCAAGGGACATGAGCAATATCAAGACAGCGGCGGGCAACGGCAGGTCTTTTCTGACGCCGCTTGTGCCGAGGAGGTCCTGCGCCAATGATTGAGCTCAGCTTACGGGAGATTGCCCAGATTTGTGGCGGAAAGGTCCTGCCGGGAAGCGCTGCGGGCACCCACATACGCGGCATCAGTAGCGACAGCCGGGCCGAGCAGAAGGCGGCACTCTTCGTTGCTCTTTCTGGTCCTCACTTCGATGCGCATGATTTTATCGAGGAGGCGCGCAGCAACGGTGCGGCGGCATTCCTCGTCAGTCGGCCAGTATCCGGCCCCGGGGTCTTGGTGCCTGACACCCTGCAGGCCTTGCAAACCCTAGCCGCGGCTTGGCGGCAGCGTTGTCCAGCCAAGGTGATTGGGGTTACGGGCTCCTGCGGCAAGACCACGGTCAAAGAAATCCTTGCGGCCATTCTGCAGGAGAGTGGACGGGTGCTTGCCACCCGGGGCAACCTCAACAACCACATCGGCGTTCCCCTGACCCTGGCGCGCCTCAGCGGCGATGATCGCTTTGCCGTGATCGAAATGGGAATGAATCATGCTGGCGAGATTCGTGTACTCAGCCGCATGGCTGCACCAGATCTGGTGATCATCAACAATGCCGGCACCGCGCATCTGGAAAACCTCGGCTCCGTAGAGGCCATCGCCGCGGCCAAAGGAGAAATTCTCGAGGGTCTGGGCCCGCAAGGCATCGCGGTACTGAATGGCGATGACGTCTTCTGCGATAGCTGGGCCGAACGGGCACCGGGAGAGGTCTGGCGCTTCAGCCTGGCGGATCAGCCAGCGCGGGTACGCGGTCAGTGGCGCGGTAACGCCCAGGGCGGAGAGATGGAGGTACGTGCGCCGCAGGGTAGCTTTGACTTGCAGATTCCCCTTCCAGGGCGCCACAACGGCGCCAATGTCCTCGCCGCGGTAACTGCGGCCCTGGCCCTGGAGATACCCATTGCCGCCATCGTGCGCAGCGTCGCCCAATTGCGTGGCGTTCCCGGACGCCTGCAATGGGTAGCAGGCACAACGGACAGTCGACTGCTCGACGACAGCTACAACGCCAACCCTGCCAGCCTAGAGGCCGCCTTACAGGTCTTAGCCCAGCAGCCAGGACGCCGTTTTCTGGTCCTGGGCGATATGGGCGAGTTGGGGCCAGAGGCGCGTGCCTATCATGCGCAGGCCGGCAAACGCCTGCGCGAATTGCAGATAGATGGACTCTTTGCCATCGGCCCGTTGAGCGCTGCGGCCGTCGAGGCCTTTGGCAGCGGTGCTGCCCATTTCGCCGACCTCGACAGCCTGCTTGCTGCGCTGCGACTGGTCCTGGCGCCAGATGCCACCGTGCTGGTCAAGGGTTCGCGAGCGGCGCATATGGAACGGGTGATCGCCGCCCTACGCACGGAGGCCAGCTAGATGCTCTACTACCTCCTCCTTCAACTGCAGGGCGTCTACCACGGTTTTCACGTCTTTTCCTATCTGACCCTGCGCGGGGTTCTGAGTATCTTGACCGCCCTGATTCTCTCTCTCGGGCTTGGCCCCATCGTCATTGCGCGGCTGCGCCGATACAAGATTGGCCAGATGGTGCGCAGCGATGGTCCGGAAACGCATCTCAGCAAGCAAGGAACGCCCACCATGGGTGGGGCCTTGATCCTCCTGGTGGTACTCCTGACCACCCTGCTCTGGTCGGATCTGCGCAATCCGATGGTCTGGATTGCTATGCTGACGACCCTGGCCTTCGGTGCGATTGGCTTCATTGATGACTGGCGGAAGCTGCGGCGCAAAAACACCAAAGGCCTCTCGGCGCGGGGTAAATATGGGCTGCAGTCCTTGTTCGCTGGCGCTGCCGCCATTGCGCTGTATCTTTGGGGCGAGGGAAGCACGCCGCACAGCCTGATCATCCCCTTCGTGCCCCATTTACTCATCCCGCTCGGCGTCGGTTTCGTCGTTTTCAGTTATTTCGTTATCGTCGGCACCTCCAACGCCGTCAATCTGACCGATGGCCTCGATGGCTTGGCGATTGTGCCAACGGTGATGGTCGCCGGCGCTTTGGGGATCTTCAGTTATGTCGCCGGCAATGCGGTCTTTGCCCACTATCTCGAGCTGCCCTTCGTGCCGGGCGCAGGACAACTGCTCATCTTCTGCGGCGCACTGGTTGGCGCTGGACTCGGCTTTCTGTGGTTCAACACCTATCCGGCGGAAGTCTTCATGGGCGACACCGGTGCCTTGGCCCTTGGCGCGGCCCTGGCCATCATCGCCATCGTTGCCCGCCAGGAGCTAGTTCTGGTGATCATGGGCGGGGTCTTCGTCGTCGAAACCCTCTCGGTAATGATCCAGGTCACTTCCTTTCGTCTTACGGGAAAACGGGTCTTCCGCATGGCCCCCCTGCACCACCATTACGAGAAAAAGGGCTGGCCGGAGCCGCGCGTCGCCGTGCGTTTCTGGATCATCACCGTGATTCTCGTACTGATCGGCCTGTCGAGCCTGAAGATCCGATGACGATGAACAACTGGCGAGGACGCAAGGTGGCCATAGCCGGAGCGGGAAAGACCGGCGAAACCCTGCTGCGCTTTGCCCTGGCTAGCGGCGCAAGTTGCAGTCTCTGGGACACCCGCGCGCAGCTGGACCCGCAGGAATGGCAGCAACGCTATCCCCAGGTCGACTGCCACTTTGGTACCTGGCCGGAAGACGCCTTCCTGCCCTATGCGCAGGTTCTCTGCAGTCCTGGCCTGTCGCCGCAGCTGCCCGCCCTGGCTGCCGCACGGCGCGCTGGCATTCCGCTGTGGGGGGACATCGAACTGTTTGCCCAAAGCGCCCGGGCGCCCGTGATCGCCATCACCGGCAGCAATGGCAAGAGTACCGTCACCACCCTGGTCGGCGAGATGGCGCAGGCCGCGGGTCTGCGCGTCGCCGTGGGGGGCAACCTCGGCACGCCCGCCCTGGATCTTTTACCGGAACCGGGTGCCGCAGAGCCGGAACTTTACGTGCTGGAGCTATCCAGCTTCCAGTTGGAATACTGCGAGAGTTTGCGTCCCCGCGCCGCCGCTATCCTCAACATCAGTCCGGATCATCTGGACTGGCACGGCGATTTTGCCCGTTATGTGGGCGCGAAATGGCGTATCGCGCAGCGGATGGGAGCTGGAGACATCCTGGTTCTACCGAGTGAGGATGCAGAGTTGCAGCAGCTTCCCGCCACGCTCTCACCCGATTTGTCGGTACGTCGTTTCGGCCCAGCGGCGGCGGGCGAGATCGTCGATGGCCAATTACGGATCGATGGCCAGGCCCTTCTTTCTTGCACGGAACTGCGCATTGCTGGCCGCCACAATCAGGAAAATGCTTTGGCCGCAGCCCTCCTTGCCGATGCCCTGGCCATCCCGCGCTCCGACATCCAGCAGGCGTTGCGCGACTTTGCCGGCCTCCCCCATCGCCTGCAGTGGATCGCCAAAGTGGGGGGCGTGGATTACTACGATGACTCCAAGGGCACCAATCTGGGCGCGAGCCTGCGCGCCATCGAGGCACTTCCGCCCCCCCTCGTCCTGATTCTGGGCGGGGACGCCAAGGGCGCAGATTTGCGCCCCCTGGCCAAGGCCTGTGTGGGACAGCGCGGCGCCGTACTGCTTGGCAAGGCGGAAAAGGATCTGACACAGATCCTGACAGGGGTATTGCCGCTGCGACGGACGGGAGGGGCCGGGATGGCAGAGTGTGTGCGTCAAGCCGCCGCCCTCGCCCAGGCAGGCGATCGCGTCCTCCTCTCGCCTGCGTGCGCCAGCCTCGATATGTTTCAGGATTATCAGGACCGGGGTCGGCAATTTGCCGCCGCCGTCCACGCCCTCGCTGGAGGTGAGCATGCATAAGCCCAGCTGGTGGCTCGCGGAAAGTGGCCCGGCCGACAAGATGCTGTGGTGGATTCTCATCATTCTGGTCTGCTTTGGCCTGGTCATGGTCTATTCCGCCAGCGCCCCCGTTGCCCAGCAGGAAACCGGCAACCCGCTGTTCTTTGCCGAGCGGCAGGTGCTGTACGCCGTGCTCGGGCTCGGGGTCCTGTACTATTTTAGTCGGGTAGAGCTGGAGTTTTGGGAACGCATGACCTTCCCCCTCATGGGGATTTCCCTGGTTGCCTTGCTGGTCGTCTTTCTACCGGTGATCGGCGTTGCGGTGAATGGTTCCCATCGCTGGATCAACTTTCTCATCGTCCGCCTCCAGCCCTCGGAACTCCTGAAATTTGCCCTGCTCCTGTTCATGGCGCGCTATGTGGTGCGCAAAGGCGAGCTACTCGGCAATTTCAAAGAAGGGCTCTGGCCCATCTTCATCCTGCTCTTTGTCCTCGGGCTCCTGCTCCTCCTGCAACCGGATTTCGGCTCCTTCTTCATGGTCGTGGCGATCACCGGCACCCTGCTCTTCCTCGGCGGCCTGCCCATACGCTACGTCCTTTTTGCCGGCATTGTCGCGGGTTCAGCCCTGGGGGTCCTGGCGGTATCCGCGCCCTATCGTCTGGCGCGCATCACCTCCTTTTCCGACCCTTGGGCAGACCCCTACGGCACCGGCTTCCAACTGGTGCAATCCCTGATCGCCTTCGGTCGTGGGGGCATTTTTGGTGTCGGGCTCGGCAACGGCATCATGAAATACTTCTACCTGCCCGAATCCTATACCGACTTCATCCTGGCGGTGATTGGCGAGGAACTGGGAATGATTGGCGTGTGGGCCTTGATCCTTCTCTATGCACTCGCGAGCTGGCGCATCTACCGCATTGGCCGGCGTGCGGCAGCGGCTGGAGATGCTTTCTATGCCCTGTTCTGTTACGGCACCCTGATCTGGTTTGGCGGCGAGGCAGTGATGTCCATGGGGGTCAATCTCGGCGCTTTGCCCACCAAGGGCTTTGCCCTGCCATTGATCAGCTACGGCGGTAGCGCCTTGGTCTTCCTCTGTGCCACGTTGGGCGTGGTCCTGGCCGTGAGTCGGCGTTACCCGCCCTTGGCCAAGAAGGCGAAAGCCACGGTTGAGGTGGCCCATGGCTAAGGGCGTACTGATCGCTGCCGGCGGCACGGGCGGGCATATTTTCCCCGCCCTCGCCGTCGCGGGTCAGCTGCGTGCGCAAGGGGTAACCGTCGACTGGATCGGTACTGCGCAGGGGCTGGAGCAACGCCTGGTACCGGCGGCAGGCTATCCACTGCACCAACTGCAGATGCAAGGCTTGCGCGGCAAGGGCTGGCGGCGCTGGCTGACTGCTCCCTGGCGCCTTGGCCGTGCCGTCGTCCAAGCGCGGCAAATTCTGCGCCGCTGTGGGGCCGAGGCGGTCCTGGGCATGGGTGGCTATGTCTCGGCACCCGCCGGGATTGCCGCCTGGACGCTGGGCAAACGTCTTTGCCTGCACGAACAAAATGCTATCCCTGGCTTGGCCAACCGCCTGCTTGCTCCCCTTGCCGCCGAGGTCTTCGCCGGCTTCCCCGACACTGGGCTGCGCAAGGCGCGCTGGGTGGGGAATCCTGTGCGCGCAGAAATCGCAGAGCTGGCCGAGCCGAAGCTGCGCTTTGCCCAACGCCAGGGACGGCCGCGGCTCTTGATCATGGGGGGAAGCCAGGGGGCCCAGGTCCTGAACGAACTCTGCTGTGCCGCACTGGCGGCCCTGCCCGTCGACCTACGCCCAGAAATCTGGCATCAGAGCGGCGCGGCACATCTGGACAAGACGCGGGCAGCCTATGCCGCTGCCGGCCTCACAGCGCGGGTGGATCCCTTCATCGACGCGATGGCAGAGGCGTTGGCCTGGGCCGATTTGGCGGTCTGCCGTGCCGGTGCCGCCACGGTTGCCGAATTGACTGCCGCAGGTTTGGGGAGCCTGCTCATTCCCTTCCCCTTTGCCGTCGACGATCACCAGGCCGCCAACGCCCGCTTTCTGGAAGATGCCGGGGCAGCACGGATGCTGCGCCAGGAGGGGCTCGATGCGGAGCAACTACGCGAGATTATGCTCCCGCTGCTCCAGGATCCGGCACTGCGCCTGCGCTGGGCAGAGGCGGCACGTCGCCAGGCTCGGGTAAATGCGGCC
Organism: Acidithiobacillus acidisediminis; assembly: GCF_023277115.1. Lineage (NCBI taxonomy): Bacteria > Pseudomonadati > Pseudomonadota > Acidithiobacillia > Acidithiobacillales > Acidithiobacillaceae > Acidithiobacillus > Acidithiobacillus acidisediminis. The sequence goes on along the minus strand of NZ_JALQCS010000001.1, from coordinate 843,310 downwards.
GTGGAAGTTGCCGCTGCCTGTGGAGGATCTACGCATGCGTAACTGGGTACGACAGATCCATCTGGTAGGCATTGGTGGTGCTGGCATGCGCGGCATCGCCGAGGTCTTGCTGAACCTGGGCTATGCCGTTTCTGGTTCGGACCTGCGTCCGGGACCGGCGACCCTGCGCCTAAGTGACCTTGGCGCCAGCATTTTCACCGGCCATGGTGCCGCCAATGTGCGGGGTGCCGACGTCGTGGTCGTATCCTCCGCGATTGCGGCGGACAATCCCGAAATTCGTGCGGCCCGCGAATTACGCATTCCGGTCATTCGCCGCGCTGAGATGTTAGCGGAGTTGATGCGCTTCAAGCAGGGCATCGCCATCGCTGGCACCCACGGCAAGACCACCACGACCAGCCTGGTGGCGAGCATCCTCGGGGCCGCCGGGCTGGATCCCACCTTTGTCATCGGCGGACGGCTGAAAAGCGCCGGTACCCACGCCGCTCTGGGCAGTGGCGAATATCTTGTCGCCGAGGCGGACGAATCCGATGCCTCCTTTCTGTATCTCTCTCCGGTGATGGCAGTGGTCACCAACATCGACGCCGACCACATGGAGACGTACGGCAACACCATGGGGCAGCTACGCGCCGCGTTCCTACAGTTTCTCCAGCGTCTCCCCTTCTATGGTCTGGCCGTCCTCTGTACCGATGAGCCCATGGTGCGCGGACTCTTACCAGAATTGCGCACGCCGGTGCTGGGCTACGGTCTGAACGACGACAGTGACCTGCAGGCGCGAAACATCCGCTATCGCGGCATGGGCAGCGAGGTGGAAATCTGGCGCCGGGTCGAGGGCCAGGGAGTGCACTGGTTTGACCTGCAGCTGAATATTCCGGGGGAGCACAACGTCCTCAATGCCCTGGCGGCCATCGGCATTGCCAGCAAGGTGGGCATCAGCCAGGAAATCATTGCCCAGGCCCTGGCCGATTTTCGTGGCGTTGCGCGACGCTTCGAGTATCTCGGGGACTGGCGCGGCTGGAGTATCGTCGACGACTACGGGCATCATCCCCGGGAGTTGGCCGCCACCATCGCCGCCGCCCGCCGCATCTGGCCACAGCGACCCTTGGTGCTACTGTTTCAGCCTCATCGCTTCACCCGCACGCGGGATCTTTTCGGGGATTTCGTCGAGGTGCTGGCACAAGCTGACCGCAGCCTTCTCCTCGACGTCTATGCCGCTGGCGAACCCGCCATCCCCGGCGCCGACAGTGCTGCGCTCTGTACTGCCCTGCGCGAGCGCGGTGCCGACGTGCAGCATCTACCGGACGCGCTGCAGCAGCCACAACAGATCCTCGCGCATCTGCCGCCCAGCGCCGTCCTCCTTTGCATGGGCGCCGGCAGCATTGCCCAGCTGGCCAGCCAATGGCAGGCGATTTTCGCGACGGAGGCGCAGTCATGATGGGCGGACGCTTACGCCTGGGTGAGCCCCTCGCCCGCCACAGCAGCTGGCGCATTGGCGGGCCTGCAGAGCGCTTCTACCTCCCAGGCACGGCGGCAGATCTGGTCAGCTTCTTGCGCGAATTTGGCCGTTCCCCGATCACCTGGCTGGGCCTCGGCAGCAATGTCTTACTGCGTGATGGCGGGCTGCGCGGCACCGTCATCTGCCTTGCCCACGGGCTGGACCAGATGGAGTTGGACGCCGCTGGCGAGCTGGTGGTCGAGGCTGGCGTTTCCGCAGTCAAGCTGGCCCATTTTGCTGCCAAAAATGGCCTCGCCGGGGTGGAGTTTCTGGCCGGAATTCCCGGTACTGTGGGGGGCTGTCTGGCCATGAATGCCGGAGCGCATGGAGGCGAGACCTGGCCCTTGGTGGAATGGGTCGAACTCCTGCATCCCAATGGCGAGCGGGAGCGGCGCCCGGCATCGGCGTTTCGGATTGGGTATCGCTCCGTGCAGGGCCAGGGCGATGCCTGTTTCCTGCGCGCTGGCCTGCGCCTGCCCGCCGGCGAGCCGGAGCAACTGCGGATGCAACTGCGGGCCTGGCAGAACCAGCGGGCGGCGAGCCAACCCCTATCCTGGCCGAGTTGCGGTTCGGTCTTTCGCAATCCCCCCGGCGACCATGCCGCCCGGCTGATCGAGGCCGCGGGGCTCAAGGGTAGACGCATCGGCGATGCCGAGATCAGCACCCAACACGCGAACTTCATCCTCAATCGCGGGCAGGCCCGCTCGCGCGAGGTAGAGGCCTTGGTGATGGAAATTCAGGAGACCGTGCGCCAACGCTTTGGCATTGTTTTACAGCCGGAAATGCGCGTCTTGGGAGAAGAACATGACGACTGAAACACAGCGCGTTGCCGTGGTGTATGGCGGTCCCTCGGCGGAGCGCGAGGTCTCCTTGCAGAGCGGCGCCGCGGTTCTCCGCGCCCTCCAAGGCATGGGCGTCGACGCCTGCGGCATCGATGTCGAGCCGCGGCACCTCGCCGAGCAATTGCGCGACCAGCACGTCGGCCGGGTTTTCAACGTCTGTCATGGCGCCTTTGGCGAGGACGGCCATCTGCAAGCCAATCTCGAGAATCTGGGGATTCCCTACACCGGGAGTGGTGTGCTTGCCAGTGCCCTGTCCATGGACAAGTGGCGCTGCAAGCGCCTGTGGCAAAGCGCCAGTTTACCTACCACCCGCGGAGTCCTGCTGCGTGGCGACGAGCCGATACCCGAGGAATTGGAATCCTGGGGTTGGCCCCTCTTCGTCAAGCCCAATCGTGGCGGCTCGAGCATCGGCGTCAGCCGCGCAAACAACACCCACGACTTGGAACGGGCCCTGGGAGGGGCGTTCGCCTTCGACACGGAAATTCTTATTGAAGCCGCCATACTCGGTCAGGAGGTCACCGTCGGTATCGTCCACGGACAGGCCTTGCCGCCCATCGTCATCCAGGTCACGGGCACTTTCTATGACTACCACGCCAAATATCAGGCCGATGACACCCGTTATCTCCTGCCTTCCGGGTTGGGTGATGCACTCGATGCACAACTGCAGAGTCTCGCCCTGCGCGCCTTTGCCGAAATCGGCGGCCAGGGCTGGGGACGCGTGGACTTTCTCGTGGATGACAGCGGACGGCCAGCACTGCTCGAGGTCAACAGTGTGCCCGGCATGACCAGCCACAGTCTGGTACCGATGGCGGCGCAGACCATGGGCTGGGATTTTGCGGAATTGTGCCGGCGCATCCTCGCCAGCACGGAGGGGGAATAGAGCATGGTAAGCGCCATTCGGGATCTGCAAGGAATTCAGCGCAGGCCATCGGCCAGCGATGGTGGAGTGCGGGAAGAGCCCGTCAAGGCCCCTGCGCCCGCCCGTCAACCCTTTCCCTGGCGCAAGGCCATGCGCAACACGTTCTGGGCGGTGGGCTTCCTCGCCTGCGGGATCGGTGCTTGGCAACTGTGGCATTTCGTCCGCCAGCCATCCCTCATGCCCATCAGCAGTATCCGCATCGAGGGACTTTCACCCCATATCCCCGTCTATCGCGTCAATCGCGCCATCGCCCCGTTTTTGGGTCAGGGCTTTCTCTGGGTCAATCTGCGCGACCTGCGCCATGCCCTGCATACCGTGCCCTGGGTCGCCAATGCCGATGTGCGGCGGGTCTGGCCAGATCGACTGGAGATCGACCTGCAAAGTGTGCATCCCATGGCGCGTTGGCTGGGGGGTGCGGGTCAGATCCTGGGCCAGGATGGCAAGGTCTATTCGGTGCCGCCCAGCGACGTGCCCCAGCAGCTTCCGGCGCTCTTCGGCCCTGCCGAAGACGGGTTACAGATGCTGCAGGAACGGCAGAAGCTAGATCAGGCCCTGACGCCCCTCGGACTCCAGGTGCGCGCCCTGGAGCTGGATCAACGCGGCGGTTGGCGCTGCATCCTGAGTAATGGCGTGCGCCTCGTCCTCGGTCGCCAGGAGGTAATGGCGGATGTGCAACGCTGGGTCGCAGTCGCCCCAGAGATCCAGCAATACCTGGTGCCCGGCGCCAGCATAGATCTGCGCTACAACAACGGTTTCGCGGTCGCCTTGCCCGAGGCGGCTTCTACGAGTGTCAGTGAGGGGCCAGCAGCCCCAAGGAGTGAAAGAAAATGAAACGCGGCAGTCAGGAACTCATCGTCGGTCTGGATATTGGTACCTCCAAGGTCGCCTGCATCGTGGCGCAGGCGCGTTCTACGGGAGAGGCGGAAATCATTGGTGTGGGGCAGCATCCGTCCCGGGGTCTGAAAAAAGGCGTGGTGGTGGACATCGAGTCGACCGTCCAGGCCATCAATCGCGCCGTACAGGAGGCCGAACTGATGGCTGGGGTGCAGATTCGCGGCGCGGTAGTCGGTATCGCCGGGGGCCACATCCGCGGTTACAACAGCCATGGCATCGTCGCCATCAAGAACAAAGAGGTCAGTAATGATGACCTCGGTCGCGTCATGGATGCGGCACGCGCCATCGTCATCCCCCAGGATCAAAGTGTAGTCCATGTCCTCCCGCAGGAATTCACCATCGACAGTCAGGAAGGGGTGCGGGAGCCCATTGGCATGTCCGGCGTGCGCCTGGAGGCCCAGGTCCATATTGTTACCGGGTCCATCAGCGCGACCCAGAACATCGCTAAGTGCGTCGAGCGCTGCGGGCTGCAGGTACAGGGTCTGGTCCTTGAGCAGTTGGCTTCGGCAGACGCCGTCCTGACCAGCGACGAAAAGGAATTGGGGGTGTGCCTGGTGGACATCGGCGGTGGCACCACCGATATCGCCATTTTCCGTGATGGCGCGGTGCGTCATACCGCGGTGATTCCCATTGCCGGCGACCAGATCACCAACGACATCGCCCTGGGCCTGCGCACGCCCCCCGTCGAAGCGGAACAGATCAAGAAGCTCTATGGCTGCGCCTTGGGCGACCTGATCGAGCAGGATGACGACATTCCCGTGCCGAGTGTCGGTGCGCGCCCGCCGCGGACGATTTCCCGCCGCGTCCTCAACGACATCATCGAGCCACGCGTGCGCGAGCTCTTTGAGCTCATCCAGGCAGAGCTGCGCCGTACCGGCTTCGAGGATCTCGTCGCCGCCGGGGTCGTGCTCACCGGGGGGTCCAGCCGTCTGCAAGGCATGGCAGAGCTGGCCGAAGAAATCCTGCATCTTCCCGTACGCACCGGTGAGCCGATGCACTTGGCCGGCATGGAAACCGTGGTCCGTGCCCCGTGGCATGCCACGGGTGTTGGTCTGGTAATGTACGGGCTGCACAATGGTTTGGCCGGTCAGGCAGAGCCAGTGCAGCAGCCCGCGGCCGCCACCAGCACCGTGCGCGATGATGGACACCGTGCCGCCGCCATGGGCAGCGTTTTTGGCAAATTGCGCAACTGGGTTCAGACCAGCTTCGGCTGAACCACCCCCACCCCTAATTGAGCGAGAGGAATCGACAATGTTTGAACTGAACGAAATGGAGCAGGATGGTGCCGTCATCAAGGTCATCGGCGTGGGTGGCGGTGGCGGTAATGCGATCAACAATATGGCAGCGACCGGTCTGGATGGCGTGGAATTCATCAGCGCCAACACCGATGCCCAGGCCCTGCGCAACTCCAAGGCGCAGCGCACACTGCAACTCGGCAATGAACTGACCCGCGGCCTCGGCGCCGGTGCCAACCCAGAGATCGGGCGCAAAGCGGCGGAAGAGTGCCGCGACGAGATCCGCGCCGTGCTCGAAAATACCGACATGCTCTTCATTACGACTGGCATGGGTGGCGGTACTGGCACCGGTGCGGCACCGGTGGTCGCATCCATCGCCCGCGACATGGACATCCTGACCGTTGGCGTCGTCACCAAGCCCTTCAATTTTGAAGGCAAGAAGCGGCAGCAATATGCCCTCTCCGGCATCGACGAGCTGGCCCAGCACGTCGACTCTCTGGTCATCATCCCCAATGAGAAACTGCTCGCGGTACTCGGCAAGCAGATCAGCCTACGTGATGCCTATATGGCTGCCGACAACGTCCTCATGGGCGCGGTGCAGGGCATCTCCGAGCTCATCACCCGTCCCGGCCTGATGAATCTGGACTTTGCCGATGTGCGCACCGTGATGTCGGGCATGGGCCTGGCGATGATGGGTACGGCCGCCGCCCGCGGCGAGAGCCGCGCACGCGACGCCGCTAATCGTGCTGCCAGCAGTCCGCTGCTGGATGACATCAATCTCTCCGGCGCGCGCGGGATTCTGGTCAACATCACCGCCGGCAACGATCTCTCCCTGGGCGAGTTTGAAGAAGTGGGCGAACTAATCCGCAGCTATGCCTCGGACGACGCGAACGTCAAGGTAGGCACGGTCATCGATGAAAGCCTCGAGGGGGAAATGCGGGTTACAGTGGTTGCCACCGGTCTGCAACGGGAACCGGTACGACTGGCGGTAGAAAACAACCGCTTGCGCCCAGAGGTCACGACGCCAGCCAATGCCGTCGACTGGCGCCAGCTGGATCGACCGGCCGCCCTGCGGCAGCAAGCCACTCGAGGCATGGCGACACAGGACAGCCGACCTGTCAGCCGTCCGGTGACCGATTACAACGATCTCGATATTCCCGCGTTTCTGCGCCGACAAGCAGATTAAGACCCAGGCATCAGCCCTCTACTGACACCTTGCCCCGCCTGCCGCGGGGCTTTTTGTCAGTAGCGTTGTCACCAAAGGGTATTTTCTTATCGGTACTTTGCCGTAGAATGAGAAATACTCCTGTTTGACAGGGAAGATTTTCGAGAGGCCAGTATCATGCTATACCCGGAGTTGTTCCGTGCCCTGGAGGCCGCCCGCTGGAACATGGAGAAGGACATCCCCTGGGATCAGTTCGACGCCAGCAAGGTCGCACCCGAGCACCTGCAAACCATCAAGATGAATGCCATTACCGAGTGGTCAGCCCTACCTGCCACGGAGATGTTCCTGCGCGACAATCGCGATGACTCGGATTTTTCCGCCTTCATGTCCATCTGGTTCTATGAAGAGCAAAAGCACGCCTTGGTGCTGATGGAGTACCTGCGACGCTTCGCACCCGAATATCTGCCAACGGAAGAGGAATTGCATCAGGTGCGCTTCGAGTTCGACCCCGCACCCGCCATGGAAACCCTCATGCTGCATTTCTGCGGCGAAATTCGCCTGACCCACTGGTACAAGGCGGCGGCAGAGTGGCACGAGGAACCGGTGATCAAATTCATCTACGAGACCCTGTCCAAGGACGAGGCTCGCCACGCTGGTATCTATTTGAAATACATGCGGCGCGCCGTGGAACGGCTGGGTGACTCTGCCCGCCTCGCCTTTGCCAAGATCGGCGTACTGATGGCCAACACCAAAACGGCGAAGGCCCTGCATCCCACCAACCTGCACGTCAACAAGGAGATGTATCCCCAGGATAGCGTGCAGAGTCACCTGCCCGACCCGGGTTGGCTGGAGCGCTGGCTGGATACCCAGATCCATTTCGACAGTATCTGGGAAGGCAAGGTCGTCAATGGCATCCTGCGCAACTTGTCGGCCCTGCTGGACGTGCCGATCCGCAACGCCAAGGATCTGAGTCAGTACCGCAAACGGATGGCGGCGTCGGCGGGCTGATGTCGCCGCTTCCCGACGCTCGCGTCAGTGGACGGTCCCTAAGATGTTGTTCGGACAGATAGGGGAATATGGGCATGTTTCCTGCTTTGCCGCTTTCCGTCTGCCACTGTCGAGGAAAAAGAGGAAAAACAGCATGAAGAAAATATTCGGTATTGCGCTTACCACGCTGCTGCTCGCAGGCTGCGCCAACAGCCCCTATGGTAGTAGCCCCTATGGCTACAACAGCAGCCCCCTCGGTGGCAGCCGAACCACGACCGATACCGCCGCAGGGGCTGCCTTGGGTGCCGTGGCCGGGGCCGTGATCGGCAATCAGAGCGGCAGCCCTCTGAGTGGCGCCGCCATCGGTGCGGGTCTCGGTGGCTTGGCCGGCTATGCGGTGTCCAAGAACCAGCAGCAGCCGGCCAACTGTCCACCGGGATATAACTGTTCCCAAAACACCCCACCCCCCAGTTGCCCACCGGGTTACACCTGCTCCCCGCAGTAACGGATGCCGGGCGAGCACGAAAACTGTCTGCAGTACCCAGCCTGGCGCAGCCTCGACCTCAAGGAGCGGCTGCGCTGGGCCTTGGCACCAGAGATCCCGGAGTCGTATCGGGAAGCCTTGGCCCAAGAGCAGTGGATGCAAACCCGCTGCTACTTTGCCCGGCGCCAGGATCTGCGTCCTGGTGAAGTTGCTCAGCTCGCCCAGGATGGCGACTACGTGATTCGTTTGTGCATTGCCAAACGCCCGGACCTGACGCCGGAACAGCTCGATGCCTTCTGTCGGGACCGTGATCCCAATGTCCGCTATGCGGTGGCACGCAATCCCCTGCTCAGTGCAGAGCAGCGGCAGGGTTTGTTGGATGATCCAGACGAAGTCGTGCGCCAGGCGGCAGCCAAGGGCTCGCGCCCGAGCCAAACCCGACAGCGTCCGGGTCAGGCCAGCCTATACCGCTAATTCCTAACCCCTTCGCAACGAGCGCACGAACAAACACGTCATGGGTAGAACTCGTCTCGAGGCATTCAGCGACGCCGTCATTGCCATCATCATCACGATCATGGTCCTGGACCTGCATCCGCCGGAAAATCCCTCCTTCCATGCCCTCCTACCCGTAGCACCGGTTTTTGTCAGTTATATTCTCAGCTTTGTCGTAAGCGATCTCTGACCGGCGTTCTTCCCTTCTGAGCAGGCATTGCCCAGCATGGCGCCATCGTTCTTGTAAAGGATTGGCGTCATGGAAAACACCCCAGAAGATAGCGGCAAGGTTCAGGCCCGGACGGAGGTCTGGCAGCAACGGATGCAGGAATACGAGGCTTGTGGCCTTTCTGCCCGACAGTTCTGCGCAGAACACGGACTGTCCCTGCCGCAGTTTTATTATTGGCGGCGTCGCCTGCGCCTGGAGAGCGGTGGCGTGGTAGCTCCCGGGGATGATGGGGAGGCGATGGCTCCTGCCTTCGTGGAATTGGGCCTGGGTGCTGTGCCACCATCTGCAGCGCGGGCGCTGCCCCTGGAGATTCGCCTCGACCTGGGGGGTGGCTGCGTCCTCTCGATTCGGCGAGGCTGAGGGATGTTCTTTCCGGAAGGACGCATCCGGGTCTTTCTTTGCCGGGTGCCGGTGGACATGCGTAAGTCCTTCGACGGGCTCTCGGCCTTGGTGCATCCGACCTTCGCCCAGGATCCCCTGTCCGGGCATTGCTTCGTCTTCGTGAATCGCAGGGCGACCCAGATGAAGGTGCTGTATTGGGATCGAACGGGATACTGTCTCTGGGCCAAGCGCCTGGAGCGGGGTGGCTTTTGGTCGTGGCGGCATCCCCCCAAAGCGGAGATCGACTGGACCGGTCTCAAACTCCTGTTGGAGGGCATCGATGGCGTCCAAAAAAGGCGCCGTTATCGGCACCAAAACGGAGAAAAATTCTCCTGAAACCCGCTGAAATGCTTGCGATATTAAGCAGTTAGTGTTATGATTCTGCTATGGATTTGGCAGAATCTCCCACCCCCAGAAACTACCCCGAAGCCCTCGCTGCCTGGCAGCTGCAGGTCGAGATCAATGCCACCATCCACAAGAAATTTGAAGCCCAAATCCAAGGGCTCCAAAGCCAGCTCGATTGGTTCCGCCAGCAGTTCTTCGGCCAGAAGAGCGAACGGCGCGTCCCTCCGCCTCCGGTCGAGCAGCTGAGTCTCGGTCAGGAGTTTTCTCCGGCGGAAGTCGCACCTGCGCCTCTTCGTATCGTCGCCGCCCATACTCGCGCCGCGCCCAAACGGCCGGAAGATCGGGCCGAAAGCCTGCCCTTCTTCGATGAGAGCCGGGTACCTACCGAAACCATCACCCTCCCGGCTCCCGAGATCGCAGGCCTCGATCCCGACGCCTGCGAGATCATCGATACCAAGGTCAGCTACCGCCTGGCCCAGCGGCCAGGCAGCTATGTCGTCCTCAAATACGAGCGGCCGGTGGTCAAGCTCCGGGAATCGGAGACCCTGCACACCGCCCCGGCTCCCATGGGGGTTCTGGACGGCAGCCGGGCCGATGTCAGCCTGCTGGCGGGAATCCTGACGGATAAGTTCCTGTACCACTTGCCGCTCTATCGGCAGCATCAGCGGATGGTGGCCCAAGGCCTGCGGGTCAGTCGCTCTTGGCTCACCGATCTCGTGCAACGGTCCATTCTGCTCCTGTCCCCCATCTATACGGCCCAGTTTGAGAGCATTCGCCAGTCTCGCGTGCTGACTATGGACGAGACCCCCATCAAGGCGGGACGCCGGGAAAAGGGCAAGATGCACCAAGGGTACTTCTGGCCGGTCTTTGGCGATGCCCAGGAGATCTGCTTTCCCTATGCCGAAAGCCGGGGCACCATCCACATCCGGGAGCTCTTGGGCCCCTTGGCGCCGGGTACGGTGCTCCTGAGCGATGGCTATGCCGCTTATGCCCGCTTCCAGAAAGAAAACGCGGGGCTGATCCATGCCCAGTGCTGGGCCCACAGCCGACGGGAGTTCGTGCGTGCCGAGGCCCACGCCCCGGAAAGGGTGGCCGAGGCCCTGGAGCAGATCCGGGCGTTCTATCGCGTCGAAGATGAGATTCGCAGCCAAGGATTGAGCGGTGCGGACAAGCGGCACTATCGCTATACCCATAGCCGCCCCCGGGTCGCCCAGTTCTTCACTTGGGTCGAACAGCAGCTGACGGATACGGCCTTGCTACCCAGCAATCCCTTCACCAAGGCCCTCGCCTACGTCCACAGTCGCAAGGGGCCGCTGCAGGTCTTTCTGGAAGAACCTGACGTGCCCATCGACACCAACCACATCGAGTGCCAGATCCGACCCATTCCCTTGGGGAGAAAAAACTGGCTCTTCTGCTGGACTGAACTTGGTGCAGAGCATCTCGGTATCATCCAGAGTCTGCTCAGTACCTGCCGCCTGCAGGGGATCGATCCCTACGATTATCTCGTAGACGTCCTGCAGCGGGTCGGTCAGCATCCGGCCAAGGACGTGGCCCAACTCACCCCTCGTCTGTGGAAAGAGCACTTTGCCCAGGCACCCCTGCGCTCCGATCTGCACCGCTTCCAGCAACACCGCTGATTCCACCGCCCACCTCAATCCCGACCAGGCAATAAGCCATCCTGCCTCATGCCAATGGAGGGGGGAAGAACGCCGCTGAGAGACCGGTTACGCTTTGTCTACATCGGCATCTACTGGAACAATCATCACCACCTGCTGCATCTCTGCCCCACGGTCAATGGAGGAATTCTCTGGGCGAATTTGCATCTGTTGTTCTGGTTGTCCCTGTTCCCCTTCGTCACCGCGTGGCTGGGGGAAAACCACTTTGCTGCCCTGCCAGCGCTGCTCTATGGCTTGGTCCTGCTGGCAGCAGCCCTCGCCTACTGGCTACTACAGTCGCGGATCATCGCTTTCCAGGGAACGGACTCAAAGCTGCGCCGCGCCCTCGGCTCCGACTGGAAAGGGAAAATGTCGCCAGCCCTGTACTTACTGGGCATCATTGCGGCGGCGTTGGGCCATGCCTGGCCGGCCTTGGCCGCCTATGTGGCCGTAGCCTTGTTGTGGCTGGTACCGGACCGACGCATCGAACGCGCCCTGCAAGACGAATCCGAAGACGCTTAGTCAGCAGCTATTACCGCGACAGAGCCAGGCATCGCGCACTTCGCCATTCGTCCCCAAAAGCACGTGCAATTCCCCTTGCTGGCGCAGGCGCTGGCGCTCCGCAGCGCCAAAGCCGAGCTCTTCCTCGAAATCCACCAGACAGCTGAGGATATTCTCCTCCTTCCCCGCCTCCACCAGCTGACATTGGCAATGGGCACCTTCGCGTAGTGCCACCCCCCCCATGCTGGTAAAGCTGGCGAGCAATTGCTGTGCATCAAGAAAATCGAGAATCCTCTCCTGCACCGGTGCTTCGTCCCAGAGTGCCATCCGCCTCTCCTTGGGGATTGCTCCCCCTCATCCCACCTACTCTTTCAGCATAGTCCACTACCACTGGCAATTCCTCGACTATACTTTGGGCAACGAAAAGTTCTGGAGGGCCGAATGCCCCTGACCAATGCCGCTGCGGTTGCCGTCTTTGCCCTGCTCGCCCTGGGCTTGCTGTTGGCCCTGCTAGCGGTGTCAGGCTACTTGGGTGGACGCCACCCCAACCGGAATAAAGACGTGCCTTTTGAAAGTGGTCTGGGCGAGACCACAGCGACCCACCCGGCTACCCCCATACGGTTTTATCTCCTCGCGGTCTCCTTCCTGGTCTTCGAACTCGAAGGGGCATTCCTGTATGCCTGGGCCGTCGCCTTTCACGGGCTCCCTCCGGCCGCCCTGTGGGGCGGGATTGCCTTCCTGATCATCCTCGCCCTTGGCTGGCTCTATGAATGGGCCATGGGGGGATTACGATGGACATGAAACGCGGGCCACTGTCCTTTTTTGCTGGCCGCCTGGATGAGATCATTGCCTGGAGCCGCGCCGGCTCCCTGTGGCCCCTCAACTTCGGCACCTCCTGCTGCTTTATCGAGATGGTCGCGGCGCTTACCCCGCGTCACGATCTCGCCCGTTTTGGTGCCGAGGTGCTGCGCAGCTCGCCGCGTCAAGCCGATGTGCTGATCTGCTCGGGAACGGTCTTCGCCAAGATGGCGCCGATGATCATTGAAATCTACGAGCAGATGCTGGAACCCAAATGGGTAATCTCCATGGGGTCCTGCTCCAACTCCGGCGGCATGTACGACGTATACAGTGTGGTCCAGGGGCTCGATCAGATCCTCCCGGTCGATGTCTATGTGCCGGGCTGCCCACCGCGGCCGGAGGCCTTGATGGACGGCCTGCTCCTTCTGCAACGCAAGATCCGCCAGCGCCCCGCGCGGGTCTTGGCGCAGGAGAGCTGATGCTGCTCGCCGAGACTCTGCAACGCCGTTTTGCTGCGCAGCCAGCCAGTGATGCCCGCGACAATCTGCCAGATTTCTTGCTACCAGAGCTACAGATCTTGCCAGCGCTGCGCTATCTGCGCGAAGAGCAGGATCCACCCATGTGCCTGCTCTTTGATTTGACGGCGCGGGAGGAAGAGCGGGACGGTACCGCACAATTTACCTTGCTCTATCACTTGCACAGCCTGCAGCCCGGCGATTGGCTACGCCTGCGGGTACCCTTGGCGCCGGGGCAGAGCGAGGCACCCAGTTGCACGGAAATCTATCCCGCCGCCAACTGGTACGAACGCGAGGTCTATGACCTCTTCGGTATCCGCTTCGCTGGCCATCCGGATTTGCGTCGCATCCTCCTCAGCCCCGACTGGCAAGGGCATCCCCTGCGCAAGAACGAGCCCATCCGCGCGACCGAGCGACCGCCGTTGCGCTTCGAGCGCGGTTGTTTGCAGGAAAAACTGGCGGTCTACAGTCCTGAAGATGCGCCAGGCGAGGGCGAGATGCTGCTCAATGTCGGCCCCCATCATCCGGGTACCCACGGCATCCTCCGTTATCGTCTGCGCTTGCGCGGTGAGCGCGTGCTCCGTGTCGATCCGGACATTGGCTATCATCACCGCGGGGTGGAAAAGATTGCCGAAGGGCACAGCTATCACAATTTCATCCCCTACACCGATCGCGTCGACTATCTCGGTGGGGTACTCGGCGAATGGCCCTATCTGCGCGCTGTGGAGGCCCTGGCGGGCATTGAGGTGCCGGAACGGGCTGAGGGTATCCGCACCCTCCTGGCGGAAATCTGCCGCATCGAATCGCACTTGGTCTGGTTGGGCAGCTATGGTAACGACCTCGGCACCATGGGCCCGGCCTTCTACGCCTTCCGCGACCGTTCCCTGCTCCTCGATCTGATCGAGGACTTTACCGGTGGGCGCCTGCACCCGCAGTTCTTTCGTATCGGCGGGGTGGCAGACGATCTGCCGGAAGGCTGGCAGGAGCGTCTGCGCGCAGTATTGGGTAAGGTCGAAAGGGGCTTGCGCGATACGGAATCCCTGAGTGTCGACAATGCCATCTTTCGTGCCCGTACCCGCGGCGTCGGCCAGGTCAGTGCCGCCATGGCGGAACGCTGGGGTGCAACGAGCATCGTGCTGCGCAGTACTGGCATGGCCTGGGACCTGCGTAAGGTGGAGCCCTATGGACTCTATCCCCAGTTGCAGTTCGCCGTGCCGACAACGACGGAAGGCGACGCCTGGAGCCGCACTTGGCTGCACCTGCAGGAGATTCGCGAAAGTATCGGCATCCTGCGTCAACTCTGTGCGCAGATGCCCGGCGGGGCAGTACTGGCGCACGATGCAGCGGAGGTTCTGATGCCGAAGCAGCGGACCTTGCGCGACATCGAGACCCTGATTCACCACTTCGAGCAGATGGCGGCAGAATTTGGTCCGCCGCCAGGGGTAGCGCTGGGGCTTGGAGAATCGGCGCGCGGCATGCTCGGCTACTTGGTCTGTAGCGACGGCAGCGCACGGCCCCAGCGTCTGCGCATTCGCACCGGCTCCTTTGCCCATGTGCAGATGATCACCGAACTCGGCTGTGGCTTAAACATTCCTGATTTCATTGCGTCAATTGGATCCCTCGACTATGTCCTCGCCGACCTCGACCGCTGAGACGGTACCCCCAGAACTGCTGGACCAACTCCAAGCCGTGGTGCAGCATGCCGGTAGCCATCCCGAGGCGGCGGTCTGCGACCTCTTACGTATCCTGCAAGCGGAGTACGGCTGGATCGATGATCCACGCCTGCATCTGGTGGCCTCCCTCTGTGGGATCAGTGCGGTGCGAGTAGAGGAACTCTGCACCTTTTATCCGCTGGTCTTGCGGGAAAATCCGGGACGTCATGTGCTGCGCATCTGCGACAGCGTTGCCTGCCACCTCGCTGGCGCGCCAGAACTGCTCGCCGCCGCCGCAGTGCAGAGCGGCGTGACCCTGGGCCAAAGTAATGGGCACTACAGCGTTCTTCCCCATGTCTGCCTGGGACTCTGTGATCGGGCGCCGGCGGCCTTCCTCGATGGCAAGGAAATCGTTGCGCCTCTCGCTGCCGATGTCCTGCGCCAGCGTTTGGCGGACTGGGAGCAAGAGACATGAGCGCCCAACCCCTCAGTTGTCTCTTCGACCACGACAATCCCGCAGACCTCGCCGCCTACCGTGCCGTAGGCGGATATGAGGGGCTGCGAAAGGCGCTGGCGATGACGCCAGAAGACCTGATTGCCTTGGTGGAAAAATCTGGCCTGCGGGGCTGCGGCGGGGCGGGCTTCCCGACCGGGGTAAAATGGCGACTGCGCGGTCTGGATGCCCCGGAACCGCGCTACCTGGTCTGCAATCTCGACGAGACCGAACCGGGCAGCTTCAAGGACCGGGCTTTGCTCTTCGGTGCTCCGCAGCAGATTCTCGAAGGCATGCTCATCGCCGCCCATGCCCTGGGCGTGCAGGAGGCCTTCCTCTTCATTCGCGGCGAATATGCCGCTGGGGCGGAGGTCTTCGCCCGTGCCCTACGGGCAGCAGATGCAGCTGGGCTATTGGACCTACCCGCAGGCCGATTGCAACTCGATATTCATTTATCCCTGGGGCGCTATATCTGCGGCGAAGACTCCGCCATTCTCAACGCCATCGAGGGCCGTCGTCCCAATCCCCGCAAAAAGCCGCCCCATATCTCGCAAAAGGGGCTCTGGCAGCAACCCACCACGGTGAACAATGCCGAAAGTTTTGCCCAAATTCCCGGCATTCTGCGCGAGGGGCTCGATACCTATCGCGCTTGGGGTGTGAATGGTGGAGTCGGCAGTAAGCTCTACAGCGTCTGCGGGCCAGTGCAGCGGCCTGGGGTCTTTGAGTTGCCCATGGGGACGCCTATGCACGAACTCCTCTATGAACATGCTGGAGGCCCCCTAGCGGGGCGGGAAATTCGTGCAGTGCTGCCGGGCGGCGCTTCCACCCCCTTCGTCCTGCCCAAGGATTTTGCTACCCCCATGCACTTCGATGCCATGGCGAAGATTGGCTCGCGTCTGGGTACCGGCGGCTGCATCGTCCTCGATAATCAGCATTGCCCCTTGGACTTTCTCATCGCCACGACCCGCTTCTATGCCCGAGAATCCTGCGGATTTTGCACCCCCTGCCGCGAAGGTCTGCCGTATCTACTATGGTTATTGGAAAGGATAGAACGAGGCGAAGGGAAAATGCAGGATCTCGACAAAATCGACAGCTTGGGCAAGGAGATCGCTCCCAACAGTTTCTGTGCCCTGGCCCCCGGCGCCCTCATGCCGCTGCTGTCGGGCATGGTCATCTTTCACGACGAGATCGCTGCCCACGTAACCCAGGGTCACTGCCCGTATACGGTGCAGCATGGCTGAGGTCTTTTACCTCGACGGCGAGGCCATCCCTTTCCTGCGGGGGCAGAATGTCCTCGAGGCCATCCTGGCCAACCAGGAAGAGAGCCCCATCCCCTATTTCTGCTTTCACTCGGCGATGGGCAGTCTGGGTGCCTGCCGTCAGTGTGGGGTCAAAGTCTATCCTCATGATGGCAAGCATCCGCCACGGCTGATGATGGCCTGCCTCCTGCCCGCCAGCCGCGATCTACAGCTGGTACGGGCCGAGGCCGATGTGGCGCACGAGCATCAGCTCATCAGTGAGTTGCTGATGCGCAACCATCCCCATGATTGTCCCATCTGCGACGAGGGCGGGCAGTGTCATCTGCAAAACATGACGGTGGCCGCTGGCCATGCTTACCGCGCCTACGAGCCGCCCAAGCGCCGCTATCAGAGCCAAGAACTCGGCCCCCTGATTCGCCAGGAGATGAACCGCTGCATCACCTGTTACCGCTGTGTGCGTTTTTATCAGGATCTGGCCGGGGGTGAGGATTTCGGCGTCTTTGGGTCGCGGGATCGGGTTTTCTTTGGCCGCCTGGAGGATGGCCCGCTCGAAAGTCCCCTTGCCGGCAATCTGGCCGAGGTCTGTCCCACCGGCGTTTTTACCGACAAGGTCTATCATCTGCAATACCTGCGCCCCTGGGATCTGGACGAGAGCAAGGGCATCTGCCCACACTGCAGTCTCGGTTGCAACACCCAGCCCGGCGCAGCCCGCGGTCGTTTGCGGCGGATTCGCCAACGTGCCCATGCCGATATCAATCCCTACTTTCTCTGTGATCGCGGACGCTATGGCTTTCGCTATGTCGCCGCTGAGGACCGTCCACGTCATCCCCACGCGGCGGGGCGCGCGCAAGGCATCGACGATGCCCTTGATCGCCTTGCCGCACGACTGGCCGAGGGACGCACCGCCTTTTTGGGCTCGGCCCGCGAGGATCTCGACAGCAACCTTGCGCTCTTCGCCCTGGCTCGGGTTTGCGATGCCCCCTTTGCTGCCTTTCTCGACCCTTGGGAAGAAGCCAAGGCGCGGGAGATCCTGGCCTTACCGCGGCCCCCGTCACCGGCCCAGATCCCGAACTATGAGAAGATCCTGGTCATCGGCGCGGTCGAGCGGGTGGCGCCGACACTCCCTCTCTTCCTGCGGGAAGCGCAGCGGCGGGGCGCGCAGATCACCCTGCTGCACAGTCTACCGAGCCCCTTGACCCCATTGGCGCGGGAAGATCGCCTCCTGCCGCCAGCCGCTCTCCTGGATGCGGCCTGGGCGTGGCTGGGCAAGGGACATCGTCGCCCTTTTCTCCTCCTCATCGATACCGAAGCGGTAGGACCCGAGCTCCTCCATCTCCTGCGCCGGGAAATTCAGGGCTGGCCCGATGGCAGCGGCATTCTCCCGGTGTACCGGCAGGCCAACCTTCCCGGTGCATCTTTTTATGCCGTCGATGGGCACGCCACCCGCCTGCGCGCCGCACTGGCAAACGATCAGGTTGACCATCTCTTGGCGCTGGCCCAGGACCCACAGGAGCTGGACGGCCCATGGTGGCGCGCACGCCGGGAGATCGATGTCAGCCTGATCGATCAGCGCCGCAGCCAGTCCTGGGAAGACGCCTGGCTGGCCCTGCCCTGCGCTGCCCTGAGTGAGCGTTCTGGCCTGCTCTACAATGGCGAGGGGCGTCTGCAGGCCTTTGCTCAGGCCTACACGCCAGCGCGGGAGGAACGTCGCTGGCGTCCTGAACTGGGACCTTTCCCCCTGGCTGCTGGCGGCGCCTTGCACCCGGACCCTTTACCGACCCCCTTGCTACTTTGTTCTGCCCTGGCAGAGCGCCTGGAATTGCACGAGCGCTGGCAGGAACGATTGCACTTTTATCGCGACTTTCTGCTGCGCGAGGAGCCCGAACCTGGAGCCGCCGGTGTTTTCCTGCCCGAGGAGCTGCGTGCCCGTTTTCGCCTGCATTCGGCACCCCCCCCGCGCGCCACGGACCAGGGCTGGAGCATTGCCCGCTTCAGCCATTACAGCGAGGAAACCTTGGCCGCAGGTGCACGCGAATTGCACAGCCTGGCACCGGCCCCTGCCGCCTGGATCGCGCCAGGCCAGACGCTAGCCCGAGAGCTGCGCTTGTGCGCCGCCGACGGGGCAACGCGGACCCTGGCACTGCAGGAACTCCCAGGCATGGCGAAGGAAGTCCTCGCCATCGGCCAGCAGGATCTGGCATTTCTCGGGCTCCGCCCGGGAGATGGCGTCAACCCAGAGTGGGGTGACTGATGCTGTTCGTCGCCCAGCTCATCGCCATGGCTGCCACGCTGCTGGTCTTGCTCGGCATCGCCGGTTTTCTCGTCTTTGCTGAACGGCGGGTGCTGGGATTGCTGCAGAACCGTCTCGGGCCCAATCGCCTGGGTCCGCTCGGGGTCGGTCAAGCCTTGGCCGATGCGCTGAAGCTGCTCTGCAAGGAAGATTTCGTGCCGCCCTTTGCCAGCAGCTTCCTCTACCGCGTCGCGCCGGTGTTGGTCGCCTTCAGTGCTCTGGCCGGATTCGCGGTGCTGCCCCTGGCCCCCGGCATCTCCTGGGCGGGCACTTGGGAGATTGGGCTCTTGCTCATTCTCGCGCTGAGCTCCTTGCATGTGTACGGTGTATTCCTGGGCGGCTGGTCGTCAAACAACAAGTTCGCCCTGTACGGGGCTATCCGCGCCGTAGCGCAGCTGATCAGCTACGAGTTGCCCTTGGGCTTGGCCCTGTTGGCTCTGGTACTGCTCGCCGGCAGTCTGTCGCTACAAGGGCTGGGTATAGCAGGCGAACCTGTCCCCCTGATCGTTTATCAACCCCTGGGCTTTCTCATCTTTTTCATTGCTGGCATCGCCGAGACGCAACGTCTGCCCTTTGACCTCGCCGAGGCCGAGAGCGAGTTGGTAGCGGGTTACCATACCGAATATGGCGGCATGCGCTTCGGCTATTTCTTCCTTGGGGAATATCTTGGTCTGGTGCTGATTGCCGCCCTGATCAGTCTGCTTTATCTCGGCGCCTGGAGCGGGCCGTGGTTACCGGGTTGGCTATGGATGTTGATCAAGACCGGATTCGTCATTGGGCTTTTTTTCTGGTTGCGCGCCAGTCTGCCGCGGCCACGCTATGACCAGTTGCTGCACTGGGGCTGGAATGCCCTATTGCCGCTCGCCATTCTCAATCTGCTCCTGACAGCCATTGCCGCGGCTTTCTGGGGGACCTTATGAGACTGTGGCGTGCGCTCCTGGCCAGCTTCTGGACAACCTTGCGCCAAGTTCCGCGCCGCGACACCCTCTCCTACCCAGAGCAGAAGCCCACCCTCGCACCACGCTGGCGTGGTCGTCCAATACTCACCCGCGATCCAGACGGAGAGGAACGTTGTGTCGCCTGCGAGCTTTGCTCTGCCGTCTGCCCTACCCATTGCATCGAGTTGGAAGGGGGCGACCGCCCCGACGGGCGGCGCTTTGCCACGGCCTTTCGCATCAACTTTGCGCGCTGCATCTACTGCGGGCTCTGTGAAGAGGCCTGCCCCACCGTCGCCATTCAGCTCTCACCGGAATTTGCCTTCGCCAAGGGGGAGCGCGGCGATTTTGTCTATCACAAAGAAGCCCTGCTCATCGATGGTCCCGGCAAAGATCCACACTATCGCTATTATGATCATGCGGGGGTACAGATTCAGGCCTTGCCAGCTCCGGAGCACTGCGATCCGCGGAGTAACCTGCCATGATCTTTCTCGGATTCTTGCTGCTCGCCCTGCTGGCGGCCCTGCTGCTGGGGGTGCTGCTGCTGCGCGATGCCATGCACGGCGTGATTGCGGTGGCTGCCGCCCTGGGCGTCCTGGCCATCCTCTTTTATCTGCTCGGCGCGCCCTTTCTGGCGGCCATGGAGATCCTGCTCTATCTCGGCGCCATTCTCGTCCTCTTTCTCTTTACCCTCATGCTCCTCGGCCCCGAGTCTCGTGCCGCCGCAGTGCGCCAGAGCTGGCGCGCCGGTTGGCCACTGGGAGCGCTGCTGATTCTGGTCTTTGTGCTCGCCCTCGCGGCCCTGATCTGGGAACAGCAGCCCATCACTGCCGTGGTGCACGCTCTGGGTCCCGTGCTACTGGGGCGTGCCCTCTTTGGCCCCAACCTGTGGTGGAGTGAGGCCGTAGCCGTGCTGCTTTTTGCCGTCATTGGCGCCGTCTTGGTCCTGCATGCCGGAGAAAAGGACCATGATTGAGATCGCCCTGGTTGCTGCTGCCCTGCTCTTCTTTGTCGGTCTGGCGCTGATCCTGCTGCGCCGAAGTCTGGTCTTCTGGTTGCTCGGCGCCGAGCTTCTGTTCAATGCCGCCCTATTGGTAGCCCTGGCCGGTGGAGCGCGCTGGCATGCCATCAGCGGGCAGGTGCTGGCGCTCTTCATCATGGCCCTGAGTGGAGCCGCTCTGGCGCCGAGTCTCGCCCTGCTGCTCCGGGTCCGCCGCGAACTTGGCACCCTGAATGTGGATGGTTTGCGCCTGCTTCGCGAGCGGGAGGAGAAGCATGACTGACTGGCTCTTCCTCATCCCTGGCTTTCCCCTGCTGGGCGCCCTCATCAATGCTCTCCTTGGCGAGCAGCTTGGGCCGCGTTGGTGCGGCCGCCTGGCGGCAACGATGCCGTTCCTCTCTTCTCTCGTCGTGCTGGCCATCTGGCTTGGGCCCGGCACCCAACCAGCCCTGCTCGATCGACTCTGGACCTGGATGGCGGTAGGGGATCTCCACGTCGACATCACCCTGCGCCTTGATGATGTCAGCCTGGTCATGGTGTCCATCGCCAGCTTCGTCGGATTTCTCATCCATTTGTTTTCTCAGCAATATTTGCACAATGATTATGGCGAACGGCGCTATTACTTCTATTTGAATCTGTTCGTCTCCGGCATGCTGATCCTCACCATGGCCAATAATCTGCTCCTGCTGTACCTCGGTTGGGAAACCGTGGGGCTATGCTCCTATGCCTTGATTGCGCATTGGTATCGGGAGGCAGAAAACGCCTGGGCAGGACGCAAGGCCTTCGTCGTCACCCGCATTGGGGATACGACCTTACTGCTCGGAATTTTTCTGCTCTATGCCCAGTATCACACCCTGACGATCACGAAACTTCTGCCGCTGCTGCATGCGCATCCCGCGCCAGCCCTGCTGCTGGCGGCCAGCATCCTGATCCTGATTGGCGCCTACGCAAAATCCGCGCAGTTCCCTTTTCATATCTGGTTGCCGGACTCGATGGCCGGCCCGAGTACCGTTTCCGCCCTGATCCATGCGGCGACGATGGTGACCGCTGGCGTCTATCTCTGCATCCGCTTGCAGGGCCTCTTTGCTGCGGTGCCCGGCATGCTCGAGGCGATTGCCATACTGGGCGCCTGGACAGCCTTTTTCGCTGCCTCCTGTGGTCTGGCGCAGGTAGACGTCAAGCGGGTCCTCGCCTATTCCACCATCAGTCAACTCGGGTACATGTTTTTGGGCGTGGGCATTGGCGCACCGAGCCTGGGGCTCTTTCACCTGCTTGTCCATGGCTGTTTCAAGGCGCTGCTCTTCATGGGCTCGGGCGCGATCATTCTGATCTATGCCGAGGACCATGACATTCGCCACATGGGCGGCCTGAAGTATCGCCAGCCCTTCCTACGCTGGACCTTCCTTGCCGGCATTTTCGCCCTGGCGGCGGTACCCTTGGTCTCCGCCGCCTTTTACAGCAAGGACGCCATCATCAACGCCAGCTACCTGGTAGCAGGTGGTGGCCTACCCTACGCCCTGGCGCTGGCTGGCGCTGTCTTGACCGCCGGCTACGCCTTTCGCCTGTATTTTCTAGTATTTGAGGGCAAGCCCTCGGAATTGGAGGAGCCCTATCAGATGCGCTGGGGGATGAAGATTCCTCTCGCCATTCTTGCGGCGGCAAGCATCGGTATCGGCTGGCTACAGTTCCCGCCGGGGTGGCCGGGACCGCACCTCTGGGTCCACTGGCTGGCCCCAGAATTGGGGCTGCCCCCCCGTCCTCTGGGCCTGGAAGGCATGCTTCTCACCATCGTTGGCGCCCTTGCTACCTTCCTGGGCATTGCCCTCGGCTACTGGGCCGCGCGCCGTGAGCGCGCCGGGCGTGGACTCAGCCGCTGGCGTTTTCTGGCCACGGGTTGGGGCATCGATGGCGCGGTCTTGCGACTCTTCCCGGCCCCTTTCTACGCCCTCGGGCGTTTACTGCGCCGCGGCGTAGAGAATCTTGCGGTGCAGGGTCTTGCCCAAGGCGGCCTGCGAGATGGTCTGCGCCTCTCTGCCAGCGCCTTCGCCCGCGGCGAAAATGGTCTGGCAAGCCGCTATGCGGTGAGCATGATTGCCGGGCTTTTCCTGCTGCTCCTGCTGCTCTGGACCTGGCCGTTATGATCGTCTCACTGCTGATCCTGCTCCCTTGGGCCATTGCCCTGTGGCTAAGCCTGGCGCAGCGCTCGGCGGCTGCCCTCAGCGTGGCTGGGGCACTAGCGGAGATCCTGCTCTGTATCCCGTTGCTCGCGGGCGACTCCTCCGCCGTGACGACACTGCATCTCCCTCTGCTCGGTGCCCTCTGGCAGCTACAGAGCAACCCCCTGGCCGATCTCTTTGCCCTGACCGTAGCCTTGCTCCTGCCCGTCGCCCTGGCGGTACAGTGGCGACACGGCGAATACCTGCATCTGGCGCGCATTCTGGCGGTGCTTCAGGGCGCCCTGATGGGGACCTTCTTTGCCAATAACTTCCTCGCCTTCTACATCTTTTACGAAATCGTTGCCCTCGCCGCTGCGTGGCTGATCCTGCGCAGTGGCGCAAAAGACTGGCGTGCCGCGCTCACCTTTCTGCTCTATACCATCACCGCCTCCTTGTTTTTGCTCCTCGCCGTCCTTCCCATTTATCTCGCCCAGGGGAGCCATTCGGGCATCTACGACTTTTCCTGGATCCATTTGAGTGGAACGGATCTGCCGGGCGCAACCCAGGTCCTGCTTTTCCTCGGCATGCTGGCGGGACTCGGGGTAAAATTGCCCCTCTTTCCCTTGCATGGTTGGGCGCGGGGGGCGTACACCCAGAGCGCCCCTGCTGCGGCACTTTTTCTCTCTGGGGCGACCGTGCTGGCGGGCGTGTATGGGCTCTGCCATTGGGCGGTTCCCTTGCTGCCGCAAGGCGCCCTGCTCTTCAGTCCGGCGGGGATCATTCTCGCTGCCGTTGGTACCCTCTATGCGGCCTTTCTTGCCCTCAGTACCAGCGAGCTGCGGGAGACCGTGGCCTACAGCAGTGTCAGTCACATGAATCTCGTGGCGCTGGGCATCTTTGCGCTGCAGACACAGGCCTGGAGTGGGGCGCTGATCCTCAGTATCGCCCACGCCGCCCTGGCGGGCGGACTCTTCGCTGGGCTGGCGGTCCTCGAATCCCGCGGCCTGAGCAGCAACTGGGAAGGCCTGGGCGGCCTGTTTCGACGCACGCCACGCTTTGGCGCCTGGCTCCTGGTGTTCTTCCTTATGGCCCTGGGGCTGCCCGGTCTGGGGAACTTCCCCGGTGAATTCCTTACCTTGCTTGGCAGTTTCCAGGTCCTACCGCTCTGGGCAGGCATCGCCACCCTGGGCATGATCATCAACCTGGTCGTCTTTCTGCGTGCCTATGAGCGCAGCATGCTGGGACAACTCAACCCGCGTCTACCCAGCCAGATCGCCGATCTCAGCCGGCGGGAGCTGTGGATCTTTTTGCTCCTGGCAGCGGCAAGCCTCTATATCGGCCTCGGAAGTCAAAGCCTCCTCGCCGATTTCACGCAACTGTTGCCGGTGCATAGTTCCTTGATTCTTGGAGGGCTGCATGGTCATTGAAGCTACCCTCTGGGCTCCCATCGCCGTTGCCGGCGCGGCTTTACTCGCCTTTTTCTTTGACGTTACACCCCGCCTGGGTCGCTGGGCACCGTACTGGGGAGTGCTCGCCAGTCTCGCCGCTACGGCCCTGGTACTGCATGGCCACCTGGATTTGGGCGAAGGATTCTACTGGGACAGCAGTGCGAGCATTCTCGGTGCCTATCTGGGTCTCGCCAGCGCAGCGGTACTCCTCTTGCTGGCACGGCATCCCTTACTGCGACGTATGCCCGGAGCCTTCACCGGACTGTGCCTGAGCGTGCTCCTCGGCGCCCTGCTGCTGGTCGGAAGCGATGAGCTCATCGGGCTTTTTATCGGTCTGGAGTTGCAGGTGCTGCCCTTCTTTGCACTCCTTGCCTGGCCGGGCTCGTCCCGCCGCAGCCTGGAGGCGGCGATGAAATATGCCCTCCTGGCAGCACTGGCCTCGGCGCTTTTCGCCCTGGGCATTGCCTTGATCTATCTCGGTAATGGGGACCTGGCCCTGAATCCTCCCCTGGGGCCCCTGGATGGCACCTTCGCCGCTCGTCTCGGAATCATCCTGCTTCTGGCGGCCCTGGGTTTCGAGCTGGGTGTCGCGCCTTTCCATGCCTGGGTGGCAGATATCTATTCTGGTGCGCCGGTGCCGAGCCTGCTCTATCTCGGCGCGGTAGGCAAAGTGGCCATCATGGGTGTGCTGATCAATCTCGCCGGCGTTTCCGGAACTTGGTTGTTGCCCTATCTTGCCCTCGCCGTGCTCAGCATTGTTATCGGCAACCTGCTCGCCTGGCACACGCGCTCCTTCCGCCGCATGCTGGGCTATTCCGCCGTTTCACATGCCGGCTATTTTCTCGCCGCCCTCGCCGCCGGTCCCCTCGGCCTGATCATCGCCACCCTCTATGCCCTGGTCTACGGTCTGATGCATCTCGGCGTCTTTGGTCCGCTACTCAGCCTACCCGAGGACATGGACGAGGTCCCTTGGCGGCACCTACGGCAGCAGGCCCCTTTGGCTGCAACACTGCTCGCTATCAGTTTGCTCTCCTTGGCGGGGATGCCACCTACCCTGGGATTTTTTGTCAAGCTGGGCGTGCTGATCGCGGATATTCATGCCCAGCTCTGGGGCCTGGCCATTTTGCTGATTCTCGGTAGCGCCCTGTCCTTCGCGTACTACTTGCCCAACCTTTGGCGCCATCCCCACGAGCAACGCAGCCTGGCGCTCTGGCATGGCCCAGTGCTGCGCATCTACGCCGCCGCGGGCATCCTCTTGCTGGGTTTGGGCTGGTTACTATTCCCGCTGTTTTTGGGGGGATAGGGAGGCGGTACCCGCGCCGCAGCTTCCCTATTCGTGGGAACGCCTTCGGGAGAACCCGCGTAATTGCTCGGGCAGGGATGGGCCGCCCTCCAGACACAAGGTAGCGAAGGCGAGGTGGTGGCGCGATTTGCGCCTCACAACGGCACCACTCGCAGACCGAAGACCTCGGCGGCACGGCATTGGCCGACATCGGCCGAGATGAACACTTCGGCAGTGCAGGCGAGGGCAGCGCCCAGGTGGATGGCGTCCATACCGCGCAGCGTGTGCTTTTCCAAAGCCTTGACGGCGTGCTGGATGACCTGGGGCGTGGTATCGCAGATCAGCGCATCGGCGATGTCGAGCATCAGGGCGCGCTTGATTTCCTGGTATTGCGCGTCCGTCAAGCGTCCTTCCCGCTGCAGGCGACAGAAGGCCGAGATCAGTTCAGGTACCGCGATGATCGACAGCGCCAGCTCACTGGCCCGTTCGCACCACGCCAGAACGTCAGCGGTGCCAGTTTCGTCGATGTAGCGCTTGGCTAAGGCCGATGAGTCGAAATAGACGCGCATCAGTCTCCGCGCTCGTCAAGGATGAGCCGGCTGATCTCCCTGCCGCCGATGGCCAGCGGGCGCGCCGGACGCTGCTTCCAGGAGGGCAGTTGCGCCGGGATGGGGTGAATTTCGGCAATAGGCTTGCCATTGCGCAACACGCGCACAGTCTGCCCGGCCTCGACCAGATCGAACCAGGCCTTGGCGTGGTTGCGTAATTCGGTAAAGGTGGTTTCAGGCATGAATGTACTCCCGTCAGATTAAATTATGTACATCAAAGTGTACATTACAGGGCGTCCGGCAACAACACGTAGACGCCCTGTCCTTCGCGTACTACTTACCCAATCTTTGACGCCATCCCCACGAGCAACGCAGCCTGGCACTCTGGCATGGCCCAGTGCTGCGCATCCACGCCGCCGCGGGCATCCTCTTGCTGGGTTTGGGCTGGTTACGGTTCCCGCTGTTTTTGGGGAGTGGCTGAGTCTGCCGCTATTACTCTACTCTAGCCGCTGAAAAACGGCGAAGAGAAAGCGCTGTTCCTTGCCGGCAGGGGTGATGTGGGTTTGCCGCTCGTGCTGCAGTAGGTGAAACTGCGGACCGAGTTCGGCGGCAAGCTGATCGGCGTTGTAACGCATAACCGGCAGGCCGCTACACTGGGTGGGACCATCATCGGCAAAAGTTGCGATGATGGCTCGACCATCCGGACGCAAGGCCTGTAGCAAGCGCTGCACATAGCGCTGGCGATCTTGCTGATCAGTGAGAAAGTGGAACACCGCGCGGTCGTGCCAGAGTGCAAAATGCTGCGGCGGCAGTTCCACCTGCAGAATGTCACCGGCTAGCCAATGCACGCGTTTGGCGTCTTCGCCAAGCCGCTTACGCGCAATCGCCAGCGCCGTCGCAGAAATATCCAGGACGCTAACATCCTCATAGCTCCGCAGCAAAAGCTCATCAACCAGGTGCGAGGCGCCACCCCCCACGTCGATGATGGGGTCTACCGGCGCCAACGACAACTGCTCGACCAGGCACAGTGAGGTCTCTGCATGCGGCTGAAACCAGCTCATGGCGGTATCGGCCTTGTGGCTATAAACCTCTTCCCAATGGGATTTACTTTGCATTGGTGTACCCCTCGTGGCATTTCCTTCACCTACCCCAGGCGGGCGGATATACATAGCGTAGCGCATGGGCAATTGTCCCGCCTCACTGCCAGCGCTACCATGCCAGCGGTCCTTTTGGGGAGACAGGCTCGGACATTGGCCCAGTCAAATAACCTGGTGGTGAAAAAAAGCCCGCGCTTTGCGGCAACAGAAGGGATCAGCCCGGTCTTGCGACGCGCTTTGCTGGCGGCGCTGGTGATCTGGTTTGGCATCTTTTGCGGCTACTATTTTTTTAGCCGTGGGCTCGATCTTGTGCCAGGTCCCTTGGGCGCGAGCTTAGTCAACTGGGATGCCAAATGGTATCTGGATATCGCCCGTCACGGCTACAGTTACCAGGCACACTCCCCCGTCGGACAAAATATTGTCTTTTTCCCACTCTATCCCTTTCTCCTGGCTACGCTGGGTCAGATTTTTCCCCTGCCCTTGGCGCCCCTGGGGATTTTGCTCGCTGCTGCGACGGGAATTCTTTCCCTCTTTCTTTTCCATCGCTTCGCACGCGAGGCCCTGGGGCCGGTAGGCGCGGATTGGGCAAGCTGGGCCTACGCGCTGTATCCGGCGGCGTTTTTCTTCGCCAGTGACTACCCTACGAGTCTCATGAATGCCCTCGCTTTGCTCGCCCTCATCCATTGGCGACGCGGCGAGCAGGGCAAAAGCGCTTTCTGGCTGGGGATCGGGAGCGCCAGCGGCCCCTTGATGGCTTTTTTTGCCTTTGCCCTGTGGCTACTGCTGGCCGTGGAACGTTGGCGAGATCGACACTGGCGCGGCCTTGGCGAATCGTTGTTGCTGGGCATCCTGGCCTGTAGCGGCCTACTGGCCTTCATCGTCTATCAATATCTGGCGCTGCATGCGCCCCTGGCCTTCATCCATGGACATGCATCCTACCTGGGCGAATTGTCCCCCGGCCAAAAGCTGCTGCATATCCTCCAGCTCTACCCCTTTTGGGGAGCGGATTACACCCCAATGTGGCAGGCCCTGGCCGGACAGGTCACGGTGCTGAACCCGGCGCGCTCTGTGTATTTTCTGCTGAATGCCATCACCTTGGCCATCAATCTGCTGGCGTTGCTGTTGTTCCTCTGGCGCCGCGAGTGGGCCTGGGCATGGCTGACGCTGGTGCTGGTCATTGCCTACCTGTGGTTTCAGGGTGCGTCGCAGGGTCCAGTTTCTTCGTACCGGCTCTTGTATCTCAATCTTCCGCTCTTCCTCCTGGCCGGACGATTGCTGCTTTGGCGTCGGCAGGCCGGTTATGTCGCGCTAGGCTTCAGCGCAGTAGCGCTATTCTTGCAGTCGGCATTTTTTGTTTCTGGACACTGGGCCTTTTGATTCCATACGGAACGAATCATAAGCAAAGCATATAGATTGCTAACTCCCTGATGTTTGATGCACTCCCTGGGTGCGGTGCTGCGGCGCCGTAAATTTCGCAAGATTTCCGTTGACACAAACGCCGCGCTCTCCTAGCCTAAAAAAAGGCGATGAAGTCCGCCTGGAACCGCCCCTTGTGGCTAATGACTTCTACCCACCCCCGCGCTGGCGGGGCAGGTAGATTGTTTTGCGAAAGCAGGGGGGAGGTATGGTCAAAAACATCGTATTGCAGGTGTCCCGGGCCCTGACGGCTGCCATTGCCTTGGCGACCATGATTAAACGGCGGCGGGTGCCGGTCTGGGGCCGCGGGCTGCGCCAGATTCCTGCGGAAAATGCCGTGACTTCCTTGGCCGTCACCAACGCCCTGCGGGTCTCTTGCCCCTTTGTCTACCGACCGGAAAATCGCCTGGAGCGATCCCATAGCGGGCGCGAGTATTTTGTCCGCGAACTGCATTTCAATGACAGCGAGGTACCGGTTTTTGGTCCTTGGCTCTTTCGCCCTGCAGTACGTATTGTGCAATTCCTCAGCGATCGTATTGGTTTGGTACTACAGAATGGCTCTCTGAATGTCTATTTGGGCTATATTGGGATGCTGCTGATCGTTATCTTTGCGAGTGTTTTCTATATTTGAAGCAGGAGACTTCTTATCATGTACGCCACCTTCGGATTCATAGCGATTTTTGCCGTTCTTGGTGCCTGGGCACGCTATGGCCAAACCCTTCTCGTCCAGTCCGTCTTTGGCCGCGATTTTCCCTGGGCCACCCTGAGCATCAACGTGATGGGCTGTTTTATTATGGGATTTCTGTTCTTCGAGACCCTGGAGCGCATCTCCATTAACCCGGAACTACGCACCGGCATGCTGACGGGGGGCTTGGGGGCGTACACCACCTTCTCTACCTTTTCTCTGGAGACCTTGGTGCTCTTTGAAAATGGGGAATCAGCAAAAGCACTGATCTACATGTTCGCATCGTTGTTTCTGTGTGTGGCAGCGACATTTGCCGGGGGTTGGATTTCGCGCAGTATCTGAACCATTTTTGTGAGGTGAAACATGACGACGGTATCGGTGGTACGGATTTATATCAAGGAAGGGGATAAACACGACGGGCATAATTTGATGGAAGAAATCTTCCGTATGCTCCATGACCAATACAAGGTGCATGGGGTAACGGCCTTCCGTGGCATTGCGGGCTTTGGTAGCAAGGGCACAGTGCACGCAGATGACATCTTGCGCCTGAATGTCCATCTGCCCCTGGTGCTGGAGTTCTTTGACGAGCCCGAGACCGTGGACGCCGTCATGCCCCATCTGCAGGAATTGGTGCCTGTCAATCACATCCTACGCTGGGAAGCGGATTGCGGTTGTCCGTGAATCACCACTATTGCCCCCTCTGCTATGCCGAGATCCCCATCGGCAGCGTGCGCTGTCCGGCCTGTGGCCGCGACATTGAGGCATGGGAGCGCAATACGCCCTATTTCGACCGCTTGGTCTGGGCCTTGCGCAATCCCCATCCCGAGGTTCGCATGGGGGCCATCCTGAGCCTGCAGAACCAGCACAACCCGGCCGCTGCCCTGCCTCTGGCGGAATGCGCACTGCAGTCCGCGGTGGATGTGGTGCAGGGTCTGGCGGTGGTGGAGGCCCTGGCCCATCTCCCCGACGACAGCGATCGGCAACAAGCCCTGAAACGTCTGAGGGATCATCCCACACATGCCGTGCGCGAAGCCGCTCGGCAGATACTGGCACGCGGCCCCATCCCATCCCATCCCATCCCATCCCATCAGGACAAGAACTAAACTGAAAGGACGCAGACAACACACTGGCTTCACGGATTCAAAAAAGGAGAGTTGAGTGGATTTACGCAAGAACTTTCTCGATCACGTCAAAAAAGGCCTGGGCGGACATGAACTCCCCCTGCGGCTTGTTTTTTGGGATGGCCACGCCTATGACTTCGCTGACAACCCCATCGTCACCATGCATCTCAAGTCGGCCAAGGTGGTGACCAGCCTGCTTATGGGGAGCGCCCTGGACGTGCTGGGCGAGGGCTATGTAGAGGGCGACATCGATATCGAGGGACGTTACCAAGACATCCTGGCGGTCGCCGAAGGTCTCAGTAACGCCTTTCCCAGTAAAAAAAGTTCCAAGACCGGGATCATCCGCAAGGCCCTGCACAGCAAGAACAAAGACAAAGAGGCGATCCACTACCACTACGACGTCTCCAATGATTTTTACCAACTCTGGCTGGATCGCAACTTGGTCTATTCCTGCGGCTACTTCAAGACGGGAGAAGAAGACATCGACACGGCCCAGGAGCAAAAGCTCGACCACATCTGCCGCAAGCTCCATCTGCGGCCGGGCGAAAAGCTCCTCGACATCGGCTGCGGCTGGGGCGGGCTGTTGAGCTGGGCGGCCCGGCATTACGGCATCCAGGGCGTGGGCGTGACCCTGAGTGAAGAACAGTTCGCCTTTGCTCAGGCACGCATGGAGCGCGAGGGTCTGGCCGACAAGGTGGAGATTCGCCTGCAGGATTATCGCGACATTCCCGAGCGGGAGCATTTCGACAAGGTCAGCTCCGTTGGCATGTTCGAGCATGTGGGGCGGGCCAAGCTGCCGGAGTATTTCGATGTCATCCAGCGCGTGCTGAAGGAGGGGGGTTGGGTCATGAATCATGGCATCACCGCTGCATCCAAAGACGACGATGGAGATCATCACTCGGGCAGCGATTTCATCGACAAATACGTCTTCCCCGATGGGGAGATTCCCCATCTCTGGCGCGTGGTGCGGGACATGGCTGGAGCCAATCTGGAAGTCCTGGATGTGGAGAACCTGCGCCCGCACTATGCCCAGACCCTGATCCATTGGGTACGTCGTCTTGAAGCGCGCAAGGCTGAGGCCCTGACCCTGGTCAGCGACAAGACCTATCGCATCTGGGCCATCTATATGGCGGGCTGCGCCTACGGCTTCTGGCGCAACTGGTCAGCGCTGCACCAAGTGCTGGCGGTCAAGCAGAGCGGCGAGGAGCTGACCCCCCGCCCCTGGGAACGGCGGTATCAGTACGTTGACAACGATCCATTCCGTTTAGCCGAACCCGACTGGGGGGAGGTCTGATGGCACAGCAGATACAATCCATTACCCTCGTGCGCCACGGCACGACCGAGTGGGCCGCCTCCGGGCGGCACACCTCCATTACCGATATCGACCTCACCGCTCAGGGGCGGGAAGAAGCCAAGGCCCTGTGGCAATATTTTGAGCGTGGCAAACACCATTTTGACGGCATCTATTCCAGCCCGCTGCGTCGCGCCCATCACACCGCCGTCCTGGCCGGATTCGCGCCCCAAATCCACGACGGTCTGCACGAGTGGCGCTATGGTCGTTACGAGGGCAAGACCACGCCAGAAATCCATCAGGAAGATCCCCAATGGACCATCTTCCGCTGTGGCGCCCCCGAGGGAGAAAGTCGGGAACAGATTCAAGCCCGTTGCCAGCAGGTTCTGCACGATTGGAGAACTGCTGGCCACGAGCACATCCTCTGCTTTGCCCATGGGCATATCCTGCGCGCGCTGGCCTGCTGCTGGCTGGGCCTGGGTCTGGATTTTGGAGACCATTTGCATCTGGATGCAGCGAGTATTTCCCGTCTAGGCTGGGAACATACCAGTCCGGCGATTACCTTGTGGAATCAGCGGCTCGATACGCGCATGTAGCACGCGTCATCAGTACCCGAAAATTGAACTATACTTAAAGTAGATTAGGCAAATTGGAGGGTGAATAATGAAACTGGTGGATTCTCCAAAAGAGACCATTCGTATTGAATTCCAGAAGAAAGATCTGAACAAGATTGTGGAACCGATCATCAAACATGCCGAGAACTTTTCTTCGGTGCCGCTGGATATGGCATACCTTCTGGGCGAGCAGGATTACCGTATTGATGACCATTTCCAACAACCCAAAGGCGTATTTGATTGAGGAGGGGAAGATGAAGATCGTAAGCGAAGATGCCGAGAGCACCGTCTTGGAAATGCGCATGGACGAAGCGCGCGAAGTTGCTGCAGAACTCGACAAGAACGCCAAAATCGTCGGTGCGGCAGGGGCAGAACTGCGTAAGCTCCTACCCGAAAGCGCCGAGTCTCCCTCGGGAGCAACCCGCTACGAGTATAGCGGTGCGCACGACCTCTAGCCCCCCAACGTAAGCGGACTAACCTACGGCTCAGCGCACCCCTAAAATCCAACCCTCGAAGGGGGCATCTTGCGCTTCCTCTGGGCTGAGGACGGGGTGGAAGTAGTCCGCCAAATCGCCTTGCTGATCAAATAAACGCAGGGACTCCGCCACGGCATACGCATCCTGCTGATCCGGGCTGCGTCCCTCGCGCGAATAACGGCCACTCCACAGGGAAGGGTAGCATTCTGCTACCACATGGGTTGCCGGCGGTGGCGTCCAACCATCAAAGGGCCACCAATGCACAGTCGCACCCAGCACCGTGCGCAACTGCGCCAGCCAAGGCAGGCCGGCATGGGTGGACTTGGCCACGGAACCCGGCACATCAAAATGAAAAACCGACTTCGCGCGAGCACGCAGCTCGCAGTGACGGCGCCAGCGGGCGTTACCGACGCGCAATTGTCCAGCGGCACCACGCCGTAACCGGTCTCTCAGCGGCGTTCTTCCCCCCTCCATTGGCATGAGGCAGGATGGCTTATTGCCTGGTCGGGATTGAGGTGGGCGGTGGAATCAGCGGTGTTGCTGGAAGCGGTGCAGATCGGAGCGCAGGGGTGCCTGGGCAAAGTGCTCTTTCCACAGACGAGGGGTGAGTTGGGCCACGTCCTTGGCCGGATGCTGACCGACCCGCTGCAGGACGTCTACGAGATAATCGTAGGGATCGATCCCCTGCAGGCGGCAGGTACTGAGCAGACTCTGGATGATACCGAGATGCTCTGCACCAAGTTCAGTCCAGCAGAAGAGCCAGTTTTTTCTCCCCAAGGGAATGGGTCGGATCTGGCACTCGATGTGGTTGGTGTCGATGGGCACGTCAGGTTCTTCCAGAAAGACCTGCAGCGGCCCCTTGCGACTGTGGACGTAGGCGAGGGCCTTGGTGAAGGGATTGCTGGGTAGCAAGGCCGTATCCGTCAGCTGCTGTTCGACCCAAGTGAAGAACTGGGCGACCCGGGGGCGGCTATGGGTATAGCGATAGTGCCGCTTGTCCGCACCGCTCAATCCTTGGCTGCGAATCTCATCTTCGACGCGATAGAACGCCCGGATCTGCTCCAGGGCCTCGGCCACCCTTTCCGGGGCGTGGGCCTCGGCACGCACGAACTCCCGTCGGCTGTGGGCCCAGCACTGGGCATGGATCAGCCCCGCGTTTTCTTTCTGGAAGCGGGCATAAGCGGCATAGCCATCGCTCAGGAGCACCGTACCCGGCGCCAAGGGGCCCAAGAGCTCCCGGATGTGGATGGTGCCCCGGCTTTCGGCATAGGGAAAGCAGATCTCCTGGGCATCGCCAAAGACCGGCCAGAAGTACCCTTGGTGCATCTTGCCCTTTTCCCGGCGTCCCGCCTTGATGGGGGTCTCGTCCATAGTCAGCACGCGAGACTGGCGAATGCTCTCAAACTGGGCCGTATAGATGGGGGACAGGAGCAGAATGGACCGTTGCACGAGATCGGTGAGCCAAGAGCGACTGACCCGCAGGCCTTGGGCCACCATCCGCTGATGCTGCCGATAGAGCGGCAAGTGGTACAGGAACTTATCCGTCAGGATTCCCGCCAGCAGGCTGACATCGGCCCGGCTGCCGTCCAGAACCCCCATGGGAGCCGGGGCGGTGTGCAGGGTCTCCGATTCCCGGAGCTTGACCACCGGCCGCTCGTATTTGAGGACGACATAGCTGCCTGGCCGCTGGGCCAGGCGGTAGCTGACCTTGGTATCGATGATCTCGCAGGCGTCGGGATCGAGGCCTGCGATCTCGGGAGCCGGGAGGGTGATGGTTTCGGTAGGTACCCGGCTCTCATCGAAGAAGGGCAGGCTTTCGGCCCGATCTTCCGGCCGTTTGGGCGCGGCGCGAGTATGGGCGGCGACGATACGAAGAGGCGCAGGTGCGACTTCCGCCGGAGAAAACTCCTGACCGAGACTCAGCTGCTCGACCGGAGGCGGAGGGACGCGCCGTTCGCTCTTCTGGCCGAAGAACTGCTGGCGGAACCAATCGAGCTGGCTTTGGAGCCCTTGGATTTGGGCTTCAAATTTCTTGTGGATGGTGGCATTGATCTCGACCTGCAGCTGCCAGGCAGCGAGGGCTTCGGGGTAGTTTCTGGGGGTGGGAGATTCTGCCAAATCCATAGCAGAATCATAACACTAACTGCTTAATATCGCAAGCATTTCAGCGGGTTTCAGGAGAATTTTTCTCCGTTTTGGTGCCGATAACGGCGCCTTTTTTGGACGCCATCGATGCCCTCCAACAGGAGTTTGAGACCGGTCCAGTCGATCTCCGCTTTGGGGGGATGCCGCCACGACCAAAAGCCACCCCGCTCCAGGCGCTTGGCCCAGAGACAGTATCCCGTTCGATCCCAATACAGCACCTTCATCTGGGTCGCCCTGCGATTCACGAAGACGAAGCAATGCCCGGACAGGGGATCCTGGGCGAAGGTCGGATGCACCAAGGCCGAGAGCCCGTCGAAGGACTTACGCATGTCCACCGGCACCCGGCAAAGAAAGACCCGGATGCGTCCTTCCGGAAAGAACATCCCTCAGCCTCGCCGAATCGAGAGGACGCAGCCACCCCCCAGGTCGAGGCGAATCTCCAGGGGCAGCGCCCGCGCTGCAGATGGTGGCACAGCACCCAGGCCCAATTCCACGAAGGCAGGAGCCATCGCCTCCCCATCATCCCCGGGAGCTACCACGCCACCGCTCTCCAGGCGCAGGCGACGCCGCCAATAATAAAACTGCGGCAGGGACAGTCCGTGTTCTGCGCAGAACTGTCGGGCAGAAAGGCCACAAGCCTCGTATTCCTGCATCCGTTGCTGCCAGACCTCCGTCCGGGCCTGAACCTTGCCGCTATCTTCTGGGGTGTTTTCCATGACGCCAATCCTTTACAAGAACGATGGCGCCATGCTGGGCAATGCCTGCTCAGAAGGGAAGAACGCCGGTCAGAGATCGCTTACACCACGCCGCAGGGTCTCTACCCGGACCCCCGGCAGATCGCTGGGCCATACGCCGTGGAAGTCTTGCAAAAACTCCGCCCAGTCCCCTGTCAGCCCCTGCGCCACAAAGTAGCGTCGGGGAAAAGAAAAGGCATGATCTATCCCCACCACGCTGGGGATCTCCGCGCGTAAATACTGTTCCAAAAATACCGCAAGGCCGCGCCGGGACCAGTACCGGCCTGCCCCCACGGGTAGGCGCTCCCAGGCCGGCGCGTTACCCACCGCCTCATAGACCCTCAGGCCCGGCAACGCCGCCTCGGGGGTACTGGCACCAGAGTAGTCAATTCCTAAATACCGTTGAAATTGCGGCACGATCTGTCCTTCTCCCTGGCGGCTTTTCATCCGCCCTTCCGTCGAGCAACGATCCTACCGGCCCAACGCCGGGTGTCGAGCATTGCGCTCCCACGCTGGCCTTTTGTACCCTGCAGTCTCTCAAGATCCTGCAGGAGCCCGCGATGCGCATCCGTGCCGACTTCCACCAACGGGTCACGGTGACCCCCGATCAGCATGTCTGGCAGCCCTCGCCCCAGGCCGGAGTAGAGCGCGTGATGCTAGATCGCATCGGCGCCGAGCAGGCGCGGGCCACGAGCCTGGTGCGCTATGCGCCCCAATCAACGTTTCCGCCGCACCAGCATCCCCTGGGCGAAGAGATCCTAGTCTTGGAGGGAACGTTATCAGAGGCCGGGCAGGACTACGGGGCTGGCTGGTATCTGCGCAATCCCCCGGGCTCCGCCCACCAGCCGAGCAGTCTGGATGGGGCCTTGCTCTTCGTCAAACTGCGGCAGATGCCCGCAACCGAGACCCAGCCCGTGCGCATCAATACCCGCCAAGCGGAACACTGGCGCGCGGGCACGAATCGCCGTGTCTGCCCCCTCTTCGCCAGCGCGGGCGAGCAGGTCAGCGTGCAAGAGTTGGAGGCCGGTGCGGTGTTGTTTCCCGACCCCATACCCGGCGCCGAATGGCTGCTGCTGCACGGCACGCTGACGGAAGGCGAGAGCTGCTACCGCCAGGGAAGCTGGAT
Organism: Acidithiobacillus acidisediminis; assembly: GCF_023277115.1. Lineage (NCBI taxonomy): Bacteria > Pseudomonadati > Pseudomonadota > Acidithiobacillia > Acidithiobacillales > Acidithiobacillaceae > Acidithiobacillus > Acidithiobacillus acidisediminis. The sequence continues at coordinate 806,608 of NZ_JALQCS010000001.1, read as the reverse complement.
GCGACTTCCTGCCGGTCACTATCCCGGCCTACGCGCCGGAAGCGACGGCGCGCGCTGCTATGTCAAGGTCGGTGCCCTACCCGTTGGGGAAGCCCCCGTCCATGGGTGATGCAAAGATTGCGATTATTGGCGCGGGCCTTAGCGGCCTCGTCGCCGCCTGGCAGTTGGACCAACAAGGTCGCAAGGATTGGCGACTGTTCGAGGCCCGCGATCGCATCGGCGGGCGCATTCTCTCGCCCGAGGTTTTATCTCCCACACGGGAACATCCGCAAGCCCAGCCGGCTAACCGTTTGGACCTGGGACCTTCATGGTTTTGGCCCGAATTTCAGCCCCAGCTTGCGCAATTGGTGCAGGCATTGGGGCTGCAGGCATACCCCCAGTACGCCAGCGGAGACCTCCTATTGGAACGCTCCAGTACGGCACCGGCGCAGCGCTTTCCCAATATGCCCCAGGTGCCCGAGTCCATGCGCCTGCTGGGGGGCATGGCGGCTCTGACCGAAGCCCTGCAGGCGCGTATTGGCACCGATCGCCTGCAACTGCGCACCCCCATCTCGCGCCTGACCCTGGATAGTCGTCATGCCAAGATTCGCTTGGAAGCGCTGGACGCCAGAGGCGCAAGCGTCGTCATCGCCGAGGTGGACCAGGTCCTGCTCGCCATACCCCCGCGACTGATCGCAGACACCCTACAGTTTCAACCCGACTTGCCTCCCGCTTTGCAGGCTACCTGGCATCAGACCGAGACCTGGATGGCACCCCATGCCAAATATTTCGCGGTATACGCCGAACCCTTCTGGCGTGCCCAGGGCCTCTCAGGGGAGGCACGCAGCGCCGTCGGCCCCCTCAATGAGATCCATGACGCCAGCATCCCCGATGGACCTGCCGCGCTCTTTGGCTTTTTTGCCCTACCGGCCGCGACACGCGCCGCCCTGTCAGAGTCAGAACTCCGCGCCCTTTGTCGCGCTCAACTCGCACGCCTTTTTGGAGCGAAGGCCCAAAGCCCTCTCCAGGAGCTCTATCAGGACTGGGCTCAGGAAACCTTCACGGCCACCAGCACAGATAGGAGCGCATCCGGAGAACACCCCAATCCGGCCCCTATGATGGTAGATACCGGACTCTGGCAACACCGCCTCTTGGCCCTCGCCAGCGAGTGTTCGCCCAGTACCCCAGGATACCTCGCAGGCGCCGTAGAGGCCGCGTTATTGGCGGTTCAGCCTGCTCTCTCGTAACCAGACTGCCGCGATTTGGTCATGCTCAGACGCCTTCATTACCCGATCGTTCCGTAACTGCGAACAATGGTTGGCTCAACGGACTTTAACGTCATCAGCCATTATGAAGACCCGGAATGTTGTTAACTATTGTTGGACCAGCTATAGGATCAAGCGCATTTTTCACAGAACGGATGATCGACTCCGACGCTTGGCTTCGCCCTAGCAGACTGAGTGGCCGCTACCGACCCCAAGCTGCCATTTGCTTTTACGTGACACGCTGTCGGTTCCAGACCCAACAGCCGCCGTTCAAAGCCAGCCATAAATGGACCCAAAACGCGGAGCGGAGCGTAACTTTTTGGGGTCCACGTTTATGACATTGTCAGATCAATTTCTTTTGCACCAAATTCCAATAATGCGCGCCGAGAACTGTGAGCCTACAGCCAGTTGAATTCATAGCGGCATAGTACATATGTTCTTCGTCAATAGGCTTAACCAGATTAATCCGATTGTACTTTTGGAGGATTGCAAATATTTCCATATTGTCATCATCACAACTATCTGACGTTGGCTCAAAACTGGGATTTAAAGGAAAGCTATAAGTTTGATCTGGGAAGAGTTGATTAATTTTCCTGAGCTCATCAAGCGCTATCGGAGGCTGAACCTCTCTCAAGGATATGAAGCGTTTTACATTAGTTTTAAATATAGGGCGCTGCTCCCAAGGCCCAAGAGATTGGTCAATGTGCGCGTAAACGCTTCCCGGGGTAATATCTCCCACAAGATTTGCGGCGCTTCCATTTAAGGCGTCGACTAAGAGCATGGTAAATACTCCAGAGCCACCAGACTCTATTGAATATTGATCTTTGGCAGAAGCGGTGAGAATTGTTACTCCTTCACTCAGAAAGGACTTGTCTTCTGTGCTTGACGGATTGCCAGCAACTCCAGAATGACAGCAATCTAAAATTATAATTTTGTTTTTTGCTCTTGATCCGTTCGCTATAGTAAGCAATTCATCCATGGAAAAACCATCATCGCCATCAGAACACTCTGACGTAATTAAGTAGCCTCCTGTTGACTCAATATACCCATGCCCCGAGAAGTAGAATAATGCTATATCTGCATCATCTTTAAAAAGCTCAATTACCACATCCTTAAGCTGCCTTCTTTCAATCTTCGATGCTGCGCCAGATGCAACTATTGTATTGACGCCGAAATTCGGTGAACCATCGCCATGTCTTTCAAGCACATTTTTAACCGCGAAAGCGTCGTTAACGCATCCATGCAATTGACTGACATTTTCGTAGTGATCAATCCCGACAACCAGAGCCTTTCTCATAACTCACCTAAATAGAGTAATTACGAATAGCGGCGACAATTGAAGAGCTTTGCCATTTTACTATTGCGTCAGCATTATCTTTGACGATTTTTGAGGTTTTTTCAGATGCCCACGGCTCGACGGCGATCAGTGGCTTTGAAAATACATTCTTTGCTATCTCAATCTCTTTATTGATCCATTTCGAATGGGTACTGTACACGCCTGCGAGCATTACGACACAATTTACAACTTGCATTTGATTTTTTATCGCCTGGTAAAGCGCTTTATCGTTCGGAGCATTATGAATTGGGTCGTTCTTCGGAACAGAGTAGTCAACCCAATGGAAGTTTGGATACTCATTGAAAAATTTGACCAGTTTGTCATACGCATCACCGTATGCCCATGAATGACTAATGAACAGTTTATATGTTTTCAATTGAGGCACAGCCATCTCCTTTTTGATCTAACTTTGAGTTATGCATATCGCCCACAATTTCCCTAAGGCTGTTGACGACCGGGTAAGTCGTAGCTTTCGCGCTTACGCCAAAGACGTTGGCCCCGCTCCCAAATTGCGCTGTCTCCCGTTTGCTTTTTGAATTCTTTTAGCACGGCTTGGTCGATTGCCAGGTTCCCGTTGTCGTTGATATACGTGAATGAATCTCCAAATCGAGATGCAATCTCGCTGGCAGCGACATCTTGATAAAGGAAACCGTCCTTTTCTACGGTTTCCTTCATCCATATGGCCACTTCCAAAGCGGAGAAACTCACTTCTTTTCTTCCTCAACTGGAACCAGCATGTCTTCGTAAAAGTTTGATGATTCCGATTTTGCCCCCGCAAACCACTTGCATTGGACCGTTTTAGATTCTCGCCCCGCTGCTATTCCCACGTAGTTGCTGACGGTCATATTCGGGCCGCCAGACTTGAGTTTGACTATATCGCCCGATTTGAATTTCTCCATTCGTTTTCTCCGATGTTTTCTCAGGTGGCCGACCTGACGCGGTGTTTATATTTGAGACGCATAACAGTAAATATAGAGACCGATGGGTCCGGACAGTCTTTAATATAGAGACCTGCGATAACAGATACTAACCAGATGATTCTTCATCGCTTTATCATTCCTCCGTCTCTATATGTATGTATGAAAACAAGGACACGATGCTGACGCCAACCAACCTTAAGGGTAACGACTGTTTCCCGCTGCAGTCCTGCCGTCCAACAGCTTGATATGGAAGAATCTTGAACGGCCGAATGTGGCCGATACCGGCAGGGCAGACACTGGCTGTCGCAGCCTGAACAGCCATGACCTAGGCTGAATGCCATCTCTGGATCTCCAAAGAGCTCAACCACTTTTTGAAAATTGCCGAAAAGGTAACAGACACGCCTTCCCTCAAAGGGGGCATTGTCATTTCTCGACTGAATGCAAAAACGCTGGCGCAACCATTGCCGCCGCCTGCATGTCGGCATGATAGTACTGCAAGCCAGCCATCTGTTCGGCATCCTTGCGGCGGAAGGCGTCGCGCTCGATCCCCTTACGTGCCAGGGTGGCACTCCACCAGCCGGAAGGATACGCAAACTGCGGGAAGAAGAGGGTATCTACCGAGTCAAAGCCCGCGGCATGCATTCTTCGCTGACAGCCGCAAATTAGATCGGCATGCAGCAAAGGCGACTCCGACTGCGCCACGAGCACCCCTTTGTCCGCCAAAGCGGCGTGGCATGTCGCGTAAAATTCCGCACCAAACAAACCGGCGGCAGGGCCCACGGGGTCAGTGGAGTCGACAATGATCACATCATAACTGCCGGGCTTTGCATTCTTGACCCAAGCGATCCCATCCTGAAAATGAAAACGTGCACGGGGATCGTCATTCCGCTCACACAGCAGCGGAAAAAATCGCTCGGCCACACGAGTCACGCGCTCATCCAGCTCTACCTGCTCAGCGGCTTCCACTTCCGGATGGCGCAGGACTTCGCGCAGGGTACCGCAATCGCCACCACCAATGATGAGCACGCGCTTGGGGTCCGGGTGCATGAACAAGGCGGGATGGGTCATCATCTCGTGATAGAGAAAGTTGTCACGGTCTGTGAGCATGACCAAACCATCCAGCGTCATTAAGGTACCAAAGTGCTCCGTCTCAAAGATTTCGATGGTCTGATAGGGACTTTGCTCGCGATGCAGCACTTCGCTGATCTTCAGGCTTAGGGCTGCGCCATGTTCTTCATAGCGCTCGGTATACCAGAGTTCGGTGCTCATGAACGTCCTCATCATCAGGAAAGGGGCAAGGCAAGTATAGCGGAAGGAGCCCGCTCCGGCTCAACTCAGTCGTCGATGCCCCAGGCCTCTTGGCGCTCGCGAATCCACTCGGCCAACTCTTTGGCAGGATGGAAAATCGGCAAGAGCCGATGCGCCTCTTCCGCAGCCTGCCGCGCGCGGCGCAATTGCCCATGGTGTAGGTAATAGCGCGCGAGATTCATATGGGCCAGGTGCTGCCGATCGAAATGCTTGCTGCGCAGGGCCTTGCGAATTGGAAACAGCGCATCCTCGACGCGCCCGCTTTCCATGAGATATTCCCCCAGATCATTCCACGCGACACCCCATTCAGGGTCGAGGGCGATAGCCTTGCGGCAGGCCGCAATCGCCCCATGAACATCGCCCGACTCTGCCAAGGCCCAAGCGTAGAAGGTCCAATACAAGGGCAGATCATTCCGGGCGTCCAATGCCTTGCGAAAGGACTGGACCGCTTCAGAAAAATGGCCTGTTTGCTGCCAATCGAGCCCCTCGGCAAAATCCGCATTGCGTTCTGCTTCCTCCAGAATTTGCTCATCCAGGGAAAAAGGCGGTTCTTGGACGGTTTTCATAACTCCTCCAACGGCCAACGCGCGCGTGTTCGGCAGGGTAGCAGGGCCGGCATTGCCTTTGGCAGACGCATGGCACCGGCAAGCGCGATCATCGCCGCGTTATCCGTAGCATGACGCAAGCTGGGAAAATGAACCTGCGCTTGTCCCCCGACACCTTCCTGCAAACGTTGCCGAAGCAGGCGGTTGGCACTCACTCCGCCCGCCACGATGAGCTGCGAAAAGCCTGTTTGCCGCAGCGCCCTTCGACACTTTTCCAGTAGGGTATCGACAATGGCCTGCTGAAAGCTCGCGGCGAGATCGGCACGCCCTTGTGCGTCGCCTGCCTCTAGGCGCTCAACTTGTAAACGAAAGGCCGTTTTCAGACCGCTGAAACTCAAACCCAGGCCGGGTCGGTCGAGCATGGGCCGCGGCAGAGAGAAACGGCACGGGTCGCCCTGCTCAGCAAGGGCGGCCAAGGCCGGTCCACCAGGATAAGGCAAACCAAGGATCTTGGCGGCCTTGTCAAATGCCTCGCCAGCCGCATCGTCCAATGTATCGCCAAGCAGTTCGTACTCTCCCAGGGCATGGATGGCAATGAATTGGCTGTGCCCACCAGAGACAAGCAACGCCACGGCGGGAAGGGGAAGTTCTCCTTCAAGAAGGGGGGCAAGGAGATGTCCTTCCAAGTGATGGACGGGGATCAGTGGCACTTGCCAGGCATAGGCCAAGGCACGGGCAAAGCTCACGCCAACCAACAACGCACCAATGAGCCCAGGACCCGCAGTGACGGCTACCGCATCGGCGCAATGCAATCCGCTGCGCCTTTGTAATTCCTCCCAAAGCATGGGTAAGCGTCGCACATGATCCCGTGCCGCAAGCTCGGGCACGACTCCACCATAGGGCGCATGGATTTCCGTCTGACTGAACAGGACTTCGGCACGCAACCCGACACCTTTCTCGTACAAAGCCAATCCGGTCTCGTCGCAGGAGCTTTCTACCCCGAGGATCAATTCAGCCATGCAGCGCCGCCCCCTGCGCGCGTTGCCGTAAGCGATCCAATTCCAGGGGCGAAAACCCGGCGGCAAGGCGCGCCGCTTCCGCAAATTCGCCCCCCGGTCGCCCGCGATAATGGAGATCGAGTAGCGTAAAGAAGTACGAGTCCGGATCCAGGCCGCGGGCCTGACAGAGCCAGCGAAACCAATAAGACCCTACAGCAACATGACCTATCTCTTCCTGTTCAATCGTCGCCAGGACC